>PAUB01000023.1 GCA_002713695.1 Opitutaceae bacterium | reverse complement strand
TGACGAAAGTGAGGATTCGGAAGCTGACGAAAGTGAGGATTCGGAAGCTGACGAAAGTGAGGATTCGGAAGCTGACGAAAGTGAGGATTCGGAGGCTTACGAAATGTGGAGAATGCAGCAGGAGGAGAAGATGTCGGGCCAACCGCCGCTGCAGCACACGTTCCAGTGCGAGTACGAGATCAAAGGAGGGTATACCTACAGCGAGTATGGCAGGGAGGGCCCGTCCAAAAAAATGGTTCTGTACCGGTTCCACGCACCGACGGTGGGAGGCGCACGGAACACAGAGTGGGACGACTGGAAGTGGATCGTGGAACAAGCGAAGGCGAGCGAGAACATGTTAGGCCACAAGTACGTCCGCTGCTTCCCGATGTCGCCGGCACTCGCCGGCCAGTACTGGCTGGCGAGTGGCGCCGACGGCTCGGACCCTAGGGACTTTCATAAAATCGTGAAAAAAGGACTCAATGTGAATTGGCTGGGCTGGAAGCAAATCCTGCCCGAACTCCGCTGGATGCGGAAGCTGCGCATCCAAAACCTCCCGACGACGCTGCCCTCGGGCCTGTTCAAGAACCTCGTTAATTTGCGCGAGCTGAACTTGAGCAACAACAACTTGACGAAGCTGCGCTCGGGCCTGTTCGAGAACCTCGTTAATTTGTGCGAGCTGGACTTGAGCGACAACAACTTGACGGAGCTGCCCTCGGGCCTGTTCGAGACACTCGTTAATTTGGACAGGCTGACCTTGAGCAACAACGAGTTGACGACGCTGCCCTCGGGCCTGTTCGAGACACTCGTTGAGTTGAAGACGCTGATCTTGTACCAGAACAACTTGACGACGCTGCCCTCGGGCCTGTTCGAGACACTCGTTGAGTTGAAGACGCTGATCTTGTACCAGAACAACTTGACGGAGCTGCCCTCGGGCCTGTTCGAGACCCTCGAGAATTTGGACAAGCTGATGTTGAGCAACAACAACTTGACGACGCTGCCCGCGGGCCTGTTCGAGAACCTCGTTAATTTGAACGAGCTGCACTTGGGCACGAACGACACATCACCGATGACGCTGCCCTCGGACCTGTTGAAGAACCTCGTTAATTTGCGCGAGCTCGAGTTGGGAGGCCGCACTCCCTACGTATTTGACAACCAGCAACTCTTCACGAACCTGAAGAAGCTGCAAGTATTGCACATTGGGCTGTCGAGCTTGTACGGGGAGTTGGATGTGCAGAAGTGGACAGACGACACGATCCGCCCCCTCTTCCACCCGCGCGAGGCGTCCTCCTCGGCTGCACGCTACCTGACGCTCTACGTAAAGGGCTCGGGAGATAAATTGGATGAGGCCACTAAAAACGCCATTAAAGAAACCCTCGTTCCGGCGTTCTTCTCAGACGTTGTATTCCACCAAGGAGCGACCTGGTTCTAGGGAAAAAAAATCACTCGTGTTACTAAAACGACTGACAGACTTTTAAACTACCGAGTCGCGAGGCCTCGGTCCGTACGCCGGCCACACACCATACCCTCTCTCTGTCCGTCTGTCTCTCTTTCTGTCTCTTTCTCTTTCTCTCTCTACATGTGTCGGCCGTGTCCGACCGGATCGATCGCCCGTGCGCCGTCCGCTGCGCACCACGGGCATAGCTCGTCTTCCACCCTCTGCCCGTGCCGCTGCCAGTGCCACTCGCAAAAGAAGTGCTCGCAGGCCAGACACGTGTGCTCGGCTACGCGCCGAGGGCATCGCGCGCAATACAGCGGCTCGACGAGCTCGACGAGCTCGGCTCGCTGCACTGCGTCTTCTCCTCCTGCTTCCGGCCGAGCCCGCTTCCCCGACGGAGACCGTGTGCTGTCTCCTCCAGTGCGACCGCCGGTGTTGTTCTCCACGAACGCCCACGCCAGCTCGCACACGGCCGCGTTCACCAGCTCCGTCGTGTGGTCAAGGACGCTGATGTCACGCTGAAACGGACCGGCGACGTCCAAACGCACCGCTTGCATGGTGCGCCTGCACACTCCTCGCAGCGCGTGCGCCGCGACGTACGCCTCCAGGGTCAGCAGCACCTCCTCCGCCTGAGCGGCCGGCCACTTCCACATCAGCGCGGCCGCTTCGTCTCGCATGAAGCGTTCGTACGGATGGTTGCAGTCCGTGTACCGCTGCATCCTTCGACTTATCTCCCGCAGATCAACTTCCATCGCCCTCAGTGCACGCAGCCCCGTCACCTGCCGAAGCACGAAGTCGATTTGGTTGCGGTGCGTGTCGGCGATCCGTGCCGCATACTGGTCGCCGGCGCCGACGACCAGCTCCCCGGACAAGCTGCTCCCTTTGCGCTGCTTGGTCACGAACCAATCTTGTACAAAGGACGACAGAGAACTGTCGCTCTTCTCGCTTGCCTTGTCCTGCGACAGCCTGTGTGCTTGGAAAGTGACGTCGTACACGAAAAACACGGGCTCTTCCGTCTGCACAGGCTGACCATCAACAGGACTGCTGCTGCAGTAACCGTCGTCCCATTCGAGAGCAAAGAACTGCCCGATTTTCTGCAGCAGCTCGGCGCACCACAGCCTCACGCTGCGCACGGGCTCCAAGTGTGTGCGGCCTGTGACGCGCTGCATGCCCGTGCCCACGAAGATCTTGCGCAGAACCGGCACGATCTTCAGGAACTCGCGCACCAGCACGATCGAGGCGTCGTGCTGCGAGTGCGCGATTCGGTAGCGTTCGCAAAACGCGAGCATCCGCTTGCGCGTCTCCGCAAACATATCCGCTTCGCACGCGTCGTCGCCGCCGGTACCCAAAATGCAGCAGAGCATGCACTCGACGTCTCGCGCGAAGCTGGTCCGTTCTTCGTGGGTGGCGTTTTCGGGAAACGTCGACAGGTGCGTCGCACGCGTGGCTACGCGCAGCAGCGGCTGGAAAGGTGACCGAGCGACAGCCGCCGCCATTCCGTCGCCGCGTGTACGAGCGAGCGAGCGAGCGAGTGAGCCGACGCACACACACCAAACAAGCACGAGCCGATGCGCGGGGGGAGGGGTGCACGGTTCTACCGTCTTGTGCATGTTTTGCCCGAGGCGGTTCAAGTACCACACGTGGATTGAAATATTAGAATTTAGTAAAGAGCGGCGTCGCCGTTTATTCGACGCGATCGTATGCAGTTCACTGGTTTTTGAGCAGTTCGCTCGTTTCTTTCTTGCTGTTTATGAGGTTGGATCTCTCGCCCTCGTCCCTGAGGCATTTCAGGAGCAAGCCGCAGTTGGCGACCGCGAGAAACACGATGAGCACGTACCACCCAAAGTAGGTGCTCTCGTCGTTCGGCTGCGCGACGCACTGGCCCGTCTTCGTGTCGCACACCTTGTCTCCGAAGCACACCGCGCTCATCGCGCACCACGTGCACGCCGGGCCGCCCCAGCCCAAGTAGCAGACGCAGACCCCGTTCGTGTCGACGCCGCACCGTCCGTTCACGCACGCCTCGCCCGAGATGTCGCACTCGGCGCAGTCCTCGCCGCTCTCCGACTCGCGCCAGCCGAGCATGCACTCGCACGTCGGCCGCGGCACGCAGTCGGCGCGAGCCTGGAAAGTCGCGACGGCGCACTCGCTGCTGGTGTTGCCGATCGACGGGTCGACGCCGCTGAGGACGTCCAGCTGCTTCTGCAGCTCGGTGCGGTGTCGGCACCAGTTCTCCCACGTTTCGCACGTCGTCGGCGGGAAAGCGAACTGGGCGCAGCAGCGGCCGTGCCTGCAGCAGGGAGGGTCGGCGCACTGGCCTTCGAAGGACAGTTCCGACACGCAGCTCGAGCCGGAGGACCGTCTGTCCAGGATCGCGGCTCGGTCGATGCAGCCTTCCCACACCCTGTACGCCCAAGCCTCGGTGCTCGGCACGAGCACGTCGGCCGAGTCGTAGTGCAGCACCTCGACCGTGTCGTACTTGTAAGTCCTGCTCGGCACGAACACCGCCTCGGCGTCCGACACGTCGAGCGAGATCTCGAACCCTTGCCGCAGCGGCTCGAAGGGCGCCGTCTCGGAAGGCACGAGCATCGGGAAGTCGGCCTCGGTGAGCGCTCGCCCGAGCCCGGCGGCCCTGTGAGTGCTGAGCACGCGCCCAGGGTCGCTCTTGGAGTCGAACACCGTCGTCCACGCCGACCCGGCCCCTTTGCGCACCTGCAGCTCCACCCGGTTGGGGCAGTCCCTGGCGGCGCGGTCGTGCGAGTGCTCGGTGTCGCACAGGATCCGCAGGCGCTCGGGGATCACCGAGGTGTCGTCGGAAGTGCGAAGAGTGACCACGACCGCGCCGTCGCCGAACTGCTCCTCGCTGTGCGCGCGGGCGGCGGTCCGGAAGGCGCCCGCGCTGCACTGCCCGACGGACCACGACTCGCGCAGGTCCGGGTCCAGGCGCCAGGTGTAGTAGTAGTCGGAAAGGCCAAGCGGACCGCTCCAGCAGCCGTAGTAGTACGGTGGCGAGTAGTCTTCCGTGTATCCCTCCTCGTCCACCAGACACGACACGAAGCCCGGGCCAGTCAAGTCGTCGTAGCTGTCGTAGTCTGGCCGCACGTGCCCGAGCGCGCTGGCGCCGCACGCGCCGTACCCGAACGGTGTGCCCGTGAAAGCGTAGTCGCCGACGTCACCGTCCCCCCGCGGGACGGGCACGCACGCGACGCTATCGTTGCACACGTTGATGTCGCCACCGTAGTAGCACTCGTCCTCGCGCGTCAAGCCGCTCCAGTGGTCCAAGCAGCGCTTGATGTACTGCGTGTCGTAGACGTTGCTCGGAGCGGTCCGGTTGGCGCTCGGCTCGAAGCGGTCGGCACCGAGCTGGGTGTCGGCGGCGTAGTCACGGTCGAACATGCGCCAGCACTCCGATTCGGGGAGACTCGGGTCGTGCGGCGTGTTGCAGTACACGGTCCAGTTGTTGACCGCCACACCGTCCGCGCCGAACCAAGGCCCGATCTGGTTGTCTTGTTCGTCCAGCAGCATGATCTCGCGCACGCTCAGGCTCGCGACCGTGCCTCCGTCCGACGGAGCGGTCGCGCCTCGGAACACGAGCCGGAAATCGGTCCAGCCGGTGTTGCCCCGCACGAAACGGTCGGGCGTCTCGAAGCAGGTGTCGTAGCTGCGGCCGCCGCTGGCGTCGCTCGCCACTGGCGCCGGCGGACAGGAGTGCTCCTCCTGCGTGCGGCTGTCCTTGCAGGTGCCGTGCGGCGTCACCCGGCACACGTGCGTGTCCGGATTGCGCTCCTCAAAGAGGCGCTCGGCGCACGTGTCGTCCTCCTCTTCCGAGTACACGCACTGCGGCTCCAGCTCACAGCGGCGGCGGCGCACGTGCGTCGTGGAGATCTGATCGATTTCCCGGCAGGCCCGGTTCCGGCAGGTGCCCGTCTCCTCCGCTCCCTGCTGCTGCTCCTGCGCCTGCTGCACCCACTCGCACTCGTCCGCCGCGACGCACCCTTCCCGCTCGCTCCGCCAGCCGCAGGCGCACCGGTCGGCGCACGTCTCAAACTCCTGCAGCGCCGACACGTACCGCCCGGACACCGGGTCGAACTCGGTGCCTTCGCAGTTCTCCGAGTCCATGCAGTAGGCTTGGCCTTGGCACCCTGCGCTCGCGGTCGGGCCTACAGACGGGTCGCACAGGTAGGAGCCGTAGATCTCGCACCGGTCGCCGCCGAAGGAGTAGTCGCACACGCACCGCAGGCGGCCTCCGTCGTCCTCGTCGACCGAGCACTCGCCGTTGCCGTTGCAGTAGGCTTCCCTCGTGCACTCGACGCTGCGCTCGCAGGCGGCGCCGTAGAACCGCTCCGTGCACAGGCACGTGCGGTCCTGCGCGTCCCAGCACTCGGTGCCGTTGTTGCGGCACACGGCGCTCTGCAGGCAGGTGCCGCCGTTGGCGCAGTCGGCGTCGCCGGAGCAGCCGCGGCGCTCGCACCGCTGGCCCGCGTACCCCGGCTCGCAGTGGCAGAAGACGATGTCCGCTTCCGTGTCGCGCGAAGGGAACGAGCGCAGCGCGGGCACGGTGCCCTCCTCGGAGCACCACTCCGGGTCGGAGAGCGTGCACCCCGGCCCGTCCAGCGGCGCTCTGCACATGCACTCGCACCTCGGAGGCGACCCGAAACCGAAGCCGCCGCATCGAGCAGGGTCTTTCCAGTCGCACGTGTCCAAGGCGCAGAACCCCAAGGAGACGTCCGGGACTCCTTCGCTGCACCCGTTGGAGAAGCAGCTGCAGCCGCCCGGTATCTGGTCGTTGGGGTCGTAGTAGCGCCAGCAGGAGCTGGCCGAGCAGCCGTCCCACTGCCACGAGCAGCCGCCGTACACGTTCACGTGCGTGGCCAGCCCTCTGCTCGCGCGCACCACCTCGTCGTAGCGGCCGCTGCAGCCGCCGCCGCCGTGCGCGGTGACCCGGAGCACGTCCGGCTCCTGCCAGCACCACTTCGAAGAGCCGGCGCCGCCGCCGGCGTACAGCCTCACGGTGAGCCGGTCCATGCCGCACTTCAGGCAGCTGTTGGCGAACCGCGAGAAGCACTCCTCGTCGTCCGACAGCTCGCAGGTCGCGAAGAACCGCGGGGCGCCGTTCTCCATGACGCACGCGCCGAACGGGTTCGAGACGCTGTCCGCTTCACAGTCGCACATGGGCATGTTGACCTGGTTGGCTTCGGACGTCGTCTGGCAGCCGAAGCTGCCGCTGTACGGCCGAGAGTACTCGAACCAAGAGGCGTCCTGCTGGCACACGCACCCGAGCGTCGTACGCTTCTGGATCGGCTCGTAGTTGTTCTTGTACGGGTGTCGCTCGTAGTCCACCGACACCAAGCAGCAGCCGCGTTCGGAGTCGTCCAGGAACGGATCGCAGTCGCTGGAGCGCAGGCACCAGTCGGTGTCCGGCACCACCCGAGCACGGAGGCCTCGACCGTACTCGGCGGCGTCTGGCTCGGGCTCCTTGTCCTCGAAGGTCAGCGCGGTCGTCGTGTCCTCGCCGGCGCACTGGTAGGAGGTCGCCTTGTTAGTGTACTCGCATCCGATCTCGCTCCAGTACGAGGAGCACGAGCTGAAGGCGAAGATGCCGCAGTCGTAGTCGCAGCACGTCTCCCAAAACTCGCCGTCGGACTGAGTGCCGTAGCAGGTCGGCTCGCCCGGCGGCTGCGCACGCACCACCGACGCGAGCAAACACCACCCCACGCGGCGACGTGTCGCCGCACCGTGCATGGTGTTCGCCGCACGAGCACGGTGTGTCGTGTGATATAGTGTGGTTATGTAGATATATATACACTTATATAACATCGTCACGCACGGCACGAACTCGTCGCGACACCGATGAGTCTGTTTTTTGGGGTGGCGTGCCCGCTGGAGGAGGCGGGCAGCGGCAGCGTGTTTGTCAACGAGGCGGACGTGTCGACGCTCGGGCTGAAGGGCAAGAGCCTGAAACTGGAGCACCAGAAGGCCTACTACGGCAAAGTGCTCGACTGCTGGCCAGCCACCTGCCCGAGAGACAAGAAACGCAAGCTGTACGTGCTCGCGAGAACCGACGACACGTTTGCCGGCAAGCGATGCGACAAGCTGCTGCGCACCGGCGAGCTGCGAGAGCTGAGCTTGGGGCACCGAGCGGCGATCGACAAGGACACGCTGAGAGCGAGCGACAAGCGAGCACTGGAGCTGTCGATCGTGAAAAAGGGTGCCAAGGAAGGCTGCGACATCATGCACGTGGTGCCGTACACAAAAGGTGTCATGAATATCAACAATCCTGCTTTACATAAATGTGCTGGAGCGACGGCGACGATACAGTCGAGCGCGGCGTCGGGAGCGAACCCCATCGTCACCAACAGCATGTCGACCGAAGCAGCGAACGTGACAGCACCGACTCCGGCCAACGAAGCGGCCGGCATCAGCAACGCCCAAGACCAAATGGACGTCCTCACCAAGCGCCTGGCCGAAAAGGAGGAGAAGGAGCGCATCGCCGCGGAGGAGAAGCAGGCGCTGATCGACGAGCTGGCCAAGACCAAAAACGAGAACAAACGCTTCCGCGACTACGAGGAGCAGCGCATGACCGACATGAAGAACGACTGGATCGACACGCTCAAGGAGATGTTCAAGAAGAACGGCGACAAGGTGCCCAACGAGTTTGAGAACTCGATCAACTCGCTCAGCGAGACGCAGCACCAGCCCTTCGTGGAGGTCATGTGCAGCGTCACCAAGTACCAAAAGAGCACGGGCAAGGAGTTGGAGGAGCTCCGACTGCAGCTCGAGACGGAGCGCACCAACATGAAGCAGATGAACGAGCAGAACCTGCAAAAGGACGGCACCATCCAAGCACTGCGCACCGTACAAAACACAAGGTCGGCACCGATCGCCATCGCTCCCGGTGCCGCCGCCAAGGCCCCGGCAACGGCCGGCGCCGGCGGGGTGTTCGCGTCGCACGAGCAGCGTTTCCAAAAGTTCGGCTCGCAGCTGCCCAAGATGGGAGAGTACGGGCGAGTCACCGCGCAGCTGCCCGGGAACGGCATGAAGGAGAAGTTCCCCGACCTGTTCAACTCGATCATGGCATCGGCCAACGACCAGAAGGGAATGGATACGATTCCTCCCTTTGCCGCGGCCGCCCCCGCCCGGACCTAGCTTGGAAAACCACCGCAGTCCGTCCGCACACACACACACACACACACCCTTTGACTGGTTTCGATGCCATTCCATGTGACATACATCACGAAACACAACTCAGACCACCACTTTACCATGCGACTCAACGTCGAACGATTTCACACGAGAAAGAAGAGGACGCTCACGGTCGGCGACATGTCCCTCAAACTGCAGGAGCTGCATCACAACGAGCCGCTCGACTCCACGTACGCAGCCACCGAGAAGCCGCGCCCCTTCACCCCCACCCGTGTCGTCTTCAACCCCGAGAACACGTCGCGCAAACGACCCAAACTCAAAAACACAATGAGTTACGGCGAGGCGAAAAAGTTTCTGAAGGGCATGATCGACAGAATGCCTCCCGATCGAGTAGTGGCGGGCGCCACGACGTGTCAGATGCAGACGGAAGCATCGGAGGCGAAGCTGTTGTCGATATTAGAAGACGTTGAACATGAGATTGAGCAGGAAACAGGGATGATGCTGTCGCCATGTAATTCCGACTTGTAACCAACAAAAAGAATACGAGTTTTGTCTCTAATGCATTGTGTAGCTATATAAGCATACAAACACCCCCGTAGGGCAAGCATCAGCATGTCACGTCGAGCGCTCCGTTTGCTCGCGGCCGGGGCGGGAGACGGCGTGTCTGGTGATTCGCAGTCGCACGCCGTAACGTACGATGAACTGACCGATTTTGAGCTTAATGGCCCAATGCACCGTATTTACATACACGCGAGTTACGAGCTGACACACTGGAAAATCCTCGGAAAAGTGGGCGTGCGGCGTGATGGGCCACAGTCGAAGCTAGTGTTCTCTCACTACGAAGAACACGGAGAAGGCTCCGCGGCGCTGTGGGACAGATTGCGTGAACTTTTTCAGGAACACAATCCAGGATTTTTGCCAGTCTACTGGGGAATCAACGACATGGAAAATCGTGCAGAGGAGTTTGGTCTGGTTATCAAAACCCTAAACCCACCCCGTCGACCACTGCGAGAAGAGGTGAGGAAGTACTTTCTCAATCTGGATCAGGACCTCGACCATGCAATAGAGTGGATAGTCGGCAACTCTTGGACTTACGACTAGATGATCCCGGCTCTTGGTCGTCGTCGTCGCTTCTGCGGGAAGATCCCGGCTCTGGGCCATCCATATTTTTAGCGCGACACTCTGCGACGCGCAAAAAGACACCCTGGAACGCATGAAAAACTCTCTGCTTCACGTAACTTCGATCCGGGAACAATATTAAAATGTGGAAGCAGTTGGCGTGTCAATTAATAAAGATTGTCGACTAGCTGCCTTGGCCGTCCGTCTTAGCCGTTTAGCTGAAAGTGTTTGACGTCGTCGCTGTGCACGATGCAGTCTATGACGTAGCGTCTGCCTTCCGTGAGGGCGGCTCCCTTTCGAAACATGGACTGCAGCCGCAAGTCCGCCACCGACGGCAGCTGCGACTCGAGCGTCTCGTCCCGCTTAATCAGCACCTGCCCACGCACCGTCAGACCGGACCGAGACATGTAGAGAATCGCCAACACGACGTTCTTGATGACGGGGAAAGGCTTCGTCATTCCGTACGTCGACGCGTTGCACTTCAGGATCCAAAACGTGCACAGGCTCGTGTAGCACTCGTGGTGGCGCTTGGTCAGCGTCGACACGGCGTATTCCGACTTGTTCAGGGAGTACCAGATGTTCAGTCGGTGGAGGGCGTTCGGCACCATCTGCGTCGACATGCACGTCTTGTTGTACTTCTTGAACGCCTTTTTTATGTCCGTGCCGATCACACCCTTTCGGCGGCTGACGATGCCCCGCTTCATGTCTCCCATCAGCAAGTCAAACACGACCTTGCTGGCGAGCTTGTAGCACTGCTCGGGACTCACCACGGGCCGCTTGAACGCGTGCACCGAGCCGCTCAGTATGTCCGGCGGCACGACTGCAAACGTCTTGTACGCTCCGTCTCCGTGGCCGTGCTCCAGCGTGCACATCTGCGTGCGTTGCTCGCTCAGCACCCTGCACGACACGAAACAGGTCGGTATTCCGTCTTCGCCCATCACACCGTACGGACACTTCGAGTCGCATCGGTGCACGGTGCCGCTCTTCAGGCACATGAAGAGATGTCCCGAGACATCGTGGGCGCACCCGTGACATTTGTTGCTGGCGTCTTGACACACCTTCACATGCGAGCAAACACCGTGCACGCACGTGTGCTTCGGGTCTTCGTACCACACTCCGAGGCGACGACGACACAGCCGGACCAACTCCTCGTCGGCCAGCGACGACTCGCCGCCGGCTGTGCCGATGTCGGTCGTAACCGCTCGATTCGCACGCACGGAAACAGCACAACCCCCCCACATTGTTTTTTTTTCACGCACCGACAAAAACATACCGCCTGTTTTTTAAACTTTACTGAATCTGAAATATTTTATTCAAAAAACTATTTTAATAGAGCAAGGGGTGACGTCGTCGACACGACACGCGTCTCCATGCCGAGACGAAAACAACCCACCGATCCGAACATGGAAGAGGAAGTCGTGTTTGTAGACAAGCCACCCGCGGACACACCCGCGAACATGTTGGACATGAAGCAGCGCAAGCCGGACTCCGAGCCGACACCCGCTCTGCGTGTCGCCTCGAGCGCCGTGAGGAAGTGTGACAACTTGCACGCGTACGTGCGCTTGCTCAGCAACAACCGGCTCGGGTTCCTGTCGGGTGGAAAAATACACGAACTGCGGGAGAGCACCACGAAAGCCCTGTTCAAGCAAGGTGCCGTGTTCACCACCGAGTTCCTGAACACGTACGGCCACACCAAAAGCACTCTCTTGACGGTCGCGGAGGAAATCGCGTGCGCCAACACCGACTGTCAGTACTGCGAATCAACACACGTGTGGAAGACGACGTCGCCTGCAGAAGCGAGCCACGCGAAAAAAAGGAAGAAGACCGAGGCGCCGCCGGCGGAAGACGATGATGACGAGGAGGAGGAGGAGGAGGAGGAGGTGGTTGTGATGGAAGACGACGAAGAGGCGGCGCAGGCGGTGGACGATCATCCGCAAGCCGAGTCGGCCGAAGTGTGCAGCGTGCCAGACAAGACACCCACGACGAACGCGCTGCTGCACAACTCTCGCCACGGGTTCGACCCTGGGTTCGCGGCAGTAGACGTGTCGACCACACCCCCAGAGACGACCAACACGGCGCCGGCGACCAGGCCGCCCGAGCACCTGATACCAAACCTGGCCAACCTGGTCAAGCCGGCGACGCACCGCAGCCTGGCCTACCTCGGTGCGAAACTGAACCTGCGGTACGGCACCGAGGAGTTCACGAACAGCGTGGACCGCTTGGTGTTTCGGACCTTCCCACCCTCGTCACTGAACCAACAACAACTGTTCGCTCTTCTGCTGACCGGATTTTCCTGCAAGCAGACGGGCGGCGACCTGCACGAGGCGCTGTGCGCGCTGTCCGAGGAAACCACGCACGGCGACCTGCAACGAGACTTGGCACTGTTTTTCCTCAAGAGCATCTCGAAGACAAAGGTCGACAAGTGGTCCAGAGAGGAGCTCTGGACTTACATTCGATGCTGCTACCTGCACCCCGACGTGGTGGAGGCCACGCTGCCCTACAAGAACACGGTCGCCAGCGCCATGGACTGGCTCTTCAAGGAGGACAAGACCGTCAAACTGCAGGCGTACAAGCAGATTTGGGCAGCTTCTGTGTACAGTGTGCTGAATCAAAGGCACGGTGAAGCCAATAACGATCGTTCTGGGTCAGCGGGAGTCTAGGCCGCTCGACGCACGACATGCCGTGCGCGTGTAGTCGCTCGATTGCGGACTCTGGTGATGACTTTTGGTCACACAAACTCCAAGAAGAGCCCCCTTTCAGGGTTTCTCTTATCACAAACTCCAAGTCGATAGTGTGCTTTGTGTCCAAAAACTCCATCGAAACAATGTTCAATGTCGCAATACGAGCACAATAAATACGTAAGCGAGTCCACACTTAAGTACGACCCAATGTATAACTGGAACACAACAAAAAACCCCAACACGCTCTCGACAAACAGCAGCAAAATGGCAACCACCGGACTCACAGGAAAGGAACTCGCTGAGCAGCTCTTCACGAAGCCAGCCGAAAATGATATCGGACTGACCTTCATGGGCAAGTCGCACATCGATATCGCCATGAACAGCGACAACCACAAGATGCGAGGTGCTGCCATTGGCGACTTGAAGAAATGGGTCGCCTACTTGAGCGCCAAGCTGGCCGAAGACAAGAAGAACGCCACCGCCGACGACGATGCGGGAGAGACTTCGAAGGCAGCAGCCAAGAAGCGACCTGCTGCTGGCTCTGCAAACGAGCAAAAGGGTGCAAAGAAGGCAAGCACGGCAGCCAAGAAGTAGATGACTGATTTTTACAGTGTTTTCAGTCTCTTGCTATTCCCACATAGTGCAAACAACTCAGACACGGGTGTGATCTTAGCGCTGTCCAGCAAAACAAACGCCCGATTCAATAAATGATCGGGCACGCCCGTAAACAGAAACCTGCCCGACCGCACACTCGCTTCTATGTTTGGTGCTGTCAAATATGCATCCTTTAGCGCAATGCGCACAAAATACATATCCTCTCTCGTGCCGTGCGCTGCGGTCGAGTACAAATCGGCTCGCAACGAGGCGAGCGAGACTCGCTGCACTCGCCTCAGCCACCCGGTGCGCACCGCGACCGTGCTGTTCGTCGCCGAAACACAGACGTGCCCCAAGCGAACCACGTTCATCAGAAACGACCGCCGCGTGCCCAACTTCAGCTCAAACGTGTCGCAGTGGAAAAACACGTACTTCGTGTCGGTGTCGCCATGCTGCTGGTACTCGACGATCACCTTCTCTACAAAATCCACGTACTGTTCGTACATCGCTCTCGCCTCTTCGCGCAGGCACATGCCGACACAGTCTCTCGTCAGGTGCAGCACGCTCGTGTCCACCGTGGCAGTGCTCTGCTCCAGACGAGCACGAATGGTGTCGTGTAGGCTTTTGGTGACGCGGTCGGCAGCCGCCGAAAGTCGTTCGTAGAAAACACCACCGTCCCGCACCAGAGTCGCTCGCCACTGCTCCGGAGCTCCGTCCAGACGGAACACGACGTCCCTGTTGAAAAACAACAGAACACCCACCATCTCCCGCAGGAGAGGCACGGAACAGATATTCTCGCTGTATTGTACGGAGGACGACGTGGCACCCCGTGGGTCGTGCGATTTCGAGACGGCGAGCTGGTGCTGCGGCACCAGAAAGCCCCGACAGTCGTGCGCGACGTGCCACAGCGAAGAGCTGTTGGTGCACATGAGCCGCTCTCGCAGCCTGTTGTCGCACACGGAGCCTGTTCTCCAAGACGAGCACTCGTGCTGCACCACCGCACACTCATCCATTTGCACACGAGACAAGTTGGCTGCGTTCGCCGCCTGGCAAGCTAGCACGTCTCGCAGAAGCACGTCGTCGTCCTGCCACCGCTCGGTAATCAGTGCTCGCAGCACACCGTCGACGAATTGGCAGTGACCGCCGCTGCACGTGACACGGCCGGGGAGCACGTCCATCGTCGCCATCTCCACTGGTTGGCCCGGAAGCAGTTTTATGACGGTGTCCGACGCACCGAACGGAACGACAAACGTGTGCGCCACACACTTACACTTTAAGCAACTTCCTGTCGTCAAACACACTCTTCCGGTGCCACACAACACACACGGAGTGATGGCGAACTGCAGATGCTCCATCGCCAGCGACAGCAACGGCGACGTGTCCGGTTGCCCACCTGCACAGTACCGCTTATCGATCATGCAGCAGATCAGCCAAGTGGCGAAGCGTACGAATTCCAAACTCGCTGTGCCCACGACGCCCGTCGTGTTCAGCACGCTGTTGCGCTCAGCAAAATCCTGCAACTCCGCCAACACACGGACGTGGTACGTGTTGGCGTGTATCGCCCACCGATTCGTCCTCGCACCGACAGTGTCTTGCACCACCAACGCTCGTTCGCAAAACATGCTCTCGAACACGCATCCCTCGACGACGGTCGTCACCCAGCGCGACACCTGCAACACGTTGGCACGCAGCATCGCCGCGTCCCGTGCGGCGAGCTCCGGGTGCAAGACGCACGCGCGCTGGGCCGCGAGCATGACGTCTGTCGCGACCCTTATTTCGTCAGGGTCACCGAACGCACACAGGAAGAGGTTCACCCACCCCTCGTCGTCGTCAGCGCGCACGCGCTCGAGCATACACCTCGCTCGTTCACACGAGTTCTCGTCTTCCGGATACAGCCTGTCGCACCCGCCTCGCATGTGCTCGTAGGGTACCTCGCTGCCGGAACAAAAGGCCGCGCACCACCGCACCCAGCACAGCAAGCCAAACACAGTGGTGTTTCCGAGCACCACTGCCTTTGACATTATCTGGTGAACAAGCAGCATCGTGTGGTTTTTGCGCACGTAAGGCATGTCACGGCATCGGTAGGTCGCGGCTTCCATCGCGTTGCACGCGACACGTGATAACAGATCCGGGACGTCGTGCTCCGTCGGAGGGGTCGTCAGGGCAGCGGGTAACCCAAACTGGGCGTTGCTCGAGGCATCGAGATCGCAAGACAACTTCCCTGTCACTACGTAGTGACTCACGTCGTCCAGTTCCACATGCGACTCAGCGGGGCGACGCGAAGGCGCGCACTCCACACGCATCAGCCGCTCCTCCCTGGTGTGTGCGAAGACCGGAGACCCCACCCTGCGTACGACCCTTCCGCACTTCGCACACCCGACTTCGTCCGAAAAACAAACGTGGTGCTCGCAGCTGAGCAGTGGCTCGTTGCACAGTGGGCACCACTCGTCGTGAGACACTCTGCCGTCCGTCACGACGCACGCGCAGCCAGAACCCACCCACACCCGAGAAGTCGCGTGCGGCTTCGGCACGTCGCAGTAGTGAGCGGACTCGCCCTTCGTCTCGCTCCCGTCGTTCGGCTTTGTCAAAAATCGACAAGGAGTCTTGCTCACCGACACGACCGGCTGGTTCTCGACGCGCCGATGGAGCAGCGGCCCGTCGTCGTTGCCCGTGGTGGCCTCCGTGATGTCGTGGTTTGCGGCGTACACGACCAGTGGCCCGAACACGTTCTCGTGCAGATAGGCGTAAGTCATGCCGCAGACACGAAGACCGCCCTCGCACGAAGTCACCGTCGGTGCCAGTGAATTGAACAGCACACAGGAACCCATGCAGTTCAGGTACAGCATGTGGTACAGCAGACGGGCGCGCAGCACCTCGTCGTCACACAGGATCGACCACACGTGCCGCTTTGTGATTTGTGCCACTCGCAGCAACGTGTGAGTGGGTGTAACGTCTTGCAGATATTGGCCAAGGAAGTTGCTCGTTTTGTACAGTGCCGTGAGCAAGTTGGGGCCTACTACCACAGTGTTGAACGCGCTCTGCATCGCCGCCCGTGCCATGTTGTGCGCGACACATCCGTCCCGACCGACGATTCGATGCCCGTCCCGGCCGACGTACGCGTGCAACGTGGCCGCGACGCACGCCTGTGTCAGCAGCAGCATGGCGGGCAAGCACATGATCTGCCGTTGCTCCAAGTGGAAGCCGCGGCCCACATCCTGTTTTCGCGGAGCGGTGCCCACCCGCGCCGTGTACACGGCGCGCATGACGTCCTCCGGGAAAAGCACGTTGTTGACGAGGTGTTCCAAGAACTCGTCCGTGATCCACGGCGCGTCCGTCGTCAAAAAGGTCGTCAGCACACTCAGCAGCACGCTGCTCGCCACAACACACGTCGGGGACACCTCGGCATGCTGCGAATGCAAACACAGCTTCAGAATCAAGGACATGATGGTCTCGGCGATGCTCCCGCCCGGGGCGTCGTGCTCAAAATAGGGCGGTGTCAAGTGAAGCTGGCTGTCCTTCTCCCGCCTCGCCGCACAAAGCTGGCACCCGGAGCTCTGCGACACCGGGTCCCGCCACACCTCCACCTCTTGCCCGTTGCTGTGCTTTTTCACCGCACACACATGCCCGTTGCGTGTCGTTATCGTGTGTATCTCTTGGTGGTGCAGAAACGTCGGCCTCTTCGCCACCACCGCGTCAATGAGGCGAGTTCCTATCATGTCGCTCGAGTGGTTCCCCACACCCAACACGTGAGCGCACACCACACAGAACCGCCGGCTCGACGACACGACGCGGCTGTTTGACCATGCCCAAAATGTCGTCTGGTTGCTGATTTTGACATCGTCATGGGTGTTTGGGAAACGAACGCCGGTACTCAGATGCGGCGCGTTGTCGTGCAGGACGTGAGCGAGCCGCTGCACGTCGCCCGCTGTCAGCAAACAGACGGCCCTGAAAAAAGACGCACGGTTGACGAGCGCGGCCACCTTGTGTTTGGGCACCTTGTACTCGTCAGTGAACAGCGCCTCCGGCACTTCTCCTTGGCAGGTCAGCCCCCACGACCATTGACCCTCTCGTACACAGTGCAGCGGCGCACTGGACACCGTCGCCCTGTGACGCATCAGGCAGTGCGTCGTGCCGTCCGTGCCCGTCACGCTCGCCGTGAAAGGTAGCATCTTCGGAAGAAGCGACTTCAGCGACACCGTGCAGCTAAAAACGCCGCCCGGGACGGCACTCGCGTGTGTCGTGTCCATCGGCAGCGGTTCGGACTCCGTCATCTGGTCGTACTCCTCCCGCGGCACGACGTGCAACGAAAAGTACTTGCCCAGTGGCACGCACCACAGCCACACACGGTCATCGAAGACCATGTACTGAGCGTACGGCTGCTCGGAGCTGTCGACGTGTACGACGGCGGCGGCAGCCATGTCGTCCCACTTCAGCAGCTCGTACCTGACCACGGTGTTGATTTCGGTGCACCGCAGCTCGTCGGAGACGTCCTCGTCCTTCGTCATCACAACCAAGTCCTCCCGCGGCCACCACACGCACGCGGCGAGATTCACCGTCCGCAGAGCGTGCAGGTGAGCGGCGTCGCATATCGTCTTCAGCAGCACGTCCCGGTCCCGGCACCTGCTTCGCCGCCACCTCCACACGATCTCGGCGACGTTGCACCCGAGTGAGGCGGTCAAGTCGAGCAAGCGCTGCTCGTGCGCAGGACACACCTTCTCGTCGGCCAAAGGCTCGTCGCGCGTCAGTCGGTAGACTTTCCGGATCGCCTCTTCCGCCAAGCCGGCATCCTCGTTGTGGCTTGGCCCCGTCGCCGAAAACATGTCGCGTCCGGTACGCACACGGAGCGTGCGTGTCTCCCCGTGCATCTCCTCGACCACAAACGTCTGCCGGCAGACACCCACGTGCCTCTCCTTCGTCGCGTCCGACGCGACGATCACGTGCTCAACGAGGACATTGTCGCGGTTGAGCACACACAGACGCTCGTGCTCTCGGGGTTGTTGGAACCACACCGTGCCCTTGGCCATCAGCACCTCAGTGTGTTTGTCGCCGTGGACGCCGTGGACGTCGCTCATCACCACGCACCCCAGCTGCGTTTCGGCTACGCCGCCGTGGTGGTCTGCACTGACCAGACCATGTGGTGTGTGCTGCAGAGTGAACCTGTTTCGCATCCGCTCCTTGTCCGTGTGGAAACGCCCGTGCACAGCAGCCTCGTTCGCCGTGTTGCTCGACGACGCGTCGTCCTTTTTGAAATCGTCGGGGTGAGCAACGACTCGGGAGGTGCCACCGACCAACGGCAACGCCCGAAGCACGCGCACGAGCTGCGTGTCGGTCTGTTGATGACGCTGCAGCGTTTCGAGCGAAGGAAACGGCAGCCACGTGTGCTCGTCGTCCTTGGACAGCACACAAACGATCGGCACAAACGAGTTGTTGTACGCACACTTTACCCACACCAGCTTCGTGTGGGTGCCGTACATGCGACCCAGCATCTTCACCTCGTCCGGTGCCGACGCTTGATCGGGAAACTCCCTCACACGTGCTACCGGCACAGGACCCACGGCGAGCGCCCACCGCAACATGGCGCTCTCGGGAACGCGCGTGTGCGGTGACATGTGAACCATTACCACCGCACACGCTGCTTAAACAAAAAAACACACAATCATATACACATTCACCCGAGCTCCCCGTGAGCGAGCGAGCGAGCGAGCCCGAAGAGCCGCACGCAATGTCGCGGCCACCCACGTGGACCCTGAAGCCGGAGTGGAAGTCCACGTCCTTCACGCGAATCGACGGCGGTGACGGTGTGCGGGTGCGGTTCACCCACGAGAGCGGCACGAGCAGCGTCGTGCACGCGCCGCCAGTCCAGACATCGTCACAGGCAGAGCTCGGCACCGAGCCGCAGCAGACGACACGCACGGAGCAGCCGTTTCCGACGGAGGTGCGGGCGTACGTGCGAGGCGCCCCTTACCTCGGTCTGCGGGAGCCTGGGTGTACCGACACCATGCTGCACGGCCTCGAAGCGCGCGAAAACGTGCGGCGCGTCTGCACGCTGAAAGACCACACGGGCTCGGCCGCGGACGTCGCCACGCACCTGCACCTGCTGCACCTTCTGTACGAGCGCACGCCGGAAGCCGAGCTGTCGTACCGAGAAGCCGTGCTGAACCGCCCGCTCGGCGACAACAGCGGCGCCAAGCGCGGCTGCCTGCTGCTCAGCGCGCCACCGCCCGTGCTGCACGCTGCCGACGGCTCGCGCGCGCTGCTCGTCGCGAGAAGCGCGCGACGAGTGCACGAGTACGGCGCGTGGCTGGCCGACCCCGACGCGGAGGAGGCACGACCGCTGCTGCAGAGACCGGACGTCCGCCGCGCAGCGGACGCCAACGGAGGCCGGCCGCCGAGCAAGTGGATGCGAGACCGGGCCACGTGCGAGCTCGCCGACAGGCCAGACGAGTACGTGTGCGGAGCCCTCCTGTCCAGCGGCGCCGTGCTGGACAGAGCGGCCGTCCTGAGCGCGGACTTCCAAGTCGAGACTCCGCTCGAGGCCGACCTGTACGTCGCGTACCTCGACACGGACCGCCGGTACGTGCTCTGGAACCCGAGCACGGACACCGAGTGGACGCACCCGAAAGCGGCGGCGCGCGCGCTCGCGCACTACGTGGACCACGACCAACGAGCGCGGCGATCGGAGCTCGAGGGCCGGCTGCAGCGTATGCTGCGGGACAGACGAGTGCCGACGCCCGTCGCTGCACTGCGGCTGCCTCCTGGCGCGCGAGAGCTGTGCGCGGCCGTCGCCGCCGAAAACGACGCCAACCGACTGCGCCACGACCGGCTGCTCAGCAGCATCAACGCCGAGCTGCTGCTCGACGTCACGCTCTCCTCCGAAGAGTACGCGGAGCGAGCTCGGGTGTGCGAGGAGACGCACGAGCAGCGAAACGTGCTGCTGCTGAAGCTGCAGCAGGCGCCGCAGCTCGGTGAAAACCCGCTCGCGGAGCACGCTCGCCTGAAGCGAGCGGTCGTCGAGTGCCTGACGACGACGCCGCGACGAGACCAGGAGCAAGGCCAGGAACAGGAGCTCGCTCCCGGCGACCTCCGCTTCGACGAGCGGCTCGTGGACGACGCGCTCACCGCCCACGTGCGCAGCGAGCGAGGCGACTGGGTGAGCTTCGTGCCTTCCATGCTCGCTTTCGAAGGAGAGTGCCCGGAAACCATGCCGGTGCGGCTCTGTCGCAAGCGCACCCTGGAGGACGTGCGGGCGAACCCCTTCTTCGTGAGCATCCCCGCCCGCTGCTTCGTGCGGTGCTTCGCTCGGGACACCTCCACCGACCACCAACCGCCGCTTGCGCCGTCGGCGGACCGCTGGCACTCGCTCACCGAAGAGGAGCTCGTGTGCGAGGCGGCGCTGGCTTCCCGTCGTCAAGGTCCGCAGGAGAACCCCGAAGAGCTCGACGCGCGCGCCGAAAGCGATCGTCTCGGAGCGCCGTTCGCGGAAATCCGAACTACGGGCGAAGGCGACGAGGAAGGTGGCGGCGGCGGCAGCGGCGGCGAGACCATCGCACTCGTCGTCGAGACCGACACGGACCCGGCGTGGGCGCGACAGTGAGCGTCACACTCAGAGCCCCTTTTCGACCCGAGGGCCAGACCACCGCTCCACCCAACACGCAGTGTACAAAAGTTACGGGCGTTCAGCTGAACATTCCTAAACACATACTTTCCTCTCTCTCTCTTCTCTTCTCTCTCGTACAAATAATCGATGTAGCGACAACAGAAACATCGTACTGTAACTATAAACACTGAGTGTGCGCATTTGTTTCACGGAGAGTACGCACGATGGGGGCGGCGCCGTCAAAGTCGCCCGAACCGTCCACGCGCGAAGACCTCAAAACGCGTCTGGGCAGCCGCAAATGCATGCACTTGCCGTCCTTCGTACCAAAAGACGACTTCAACGCGGCGATGGACCAGATCGAAGAGTTTGTCAACAGTTGCACAGGGGAAAACGCGAGCCGGCTCGAGCAGACAGTGAAAAGAGACGGCACCGAACACGTCTTCGCCAGCCTTCACGGTGTCTTCGACATCACAATGTCCGTCGACGAAGGACAGGAGTGGGCGGGGGTGTACACGGCCACGCTGAAGAACGTGGCCAACGGCTACCAGACGAACAAAGACCCGAACCCGAAAACCACACTCGTCTGTACTCTCAAAAAGCGCACGCCCGGCAGCGGAGGGTTCAGTCAGCTGCGCATCGAGACCCCTCCTGACATGCCGTTCTTCAGCATGGACTACATACGGCGTTTGCTGTTCGCGGACGTGGTCATTGTCACGAAGAATGGAGAAGGCCCGGTGCTCTATCTGACCAAGTTCGAATGCAAGCTCGTCTACAAACCAGGCCACGTGGAGGCGTACCTTGATTGGCTGCGCGAATCGGGCTTCGAGGTCGGTGTCCGTGCCTAAGTAGTACGAAACTAAGTCAGTCGTAATGGTTTTACCATAATAACAACAGTAAAAGCCACACACAGTGACTGCACTTTCTGCGAGTAAAAGGTTTCGGTAGACTCTGTGACTGGTCTGCTGTTGGTTTTCAAAAGATCACAGAGGGGGAACGTCTCTCGGTGCGACAAAGACCGTCAACGGCCGAGGCCCGTGGTGGTCGTCGTCGACGACGACGTCGACACGAGCCACACGCCGCCGCCGACGAGCATCGGGCACGCGACCACGAACAGCGTCCACCACCACCCGCTGGTGTACGCTCGGTGGTGCACGGCCACGCTCGCCACGCTCGCCACGCTTGCCACGGCACCGTCGTCGTCGTCGTTGCTGGCGTTGTGCTGCTGCTGCAGCAGCGCCCGCGCTTCCCAGCGCTCGGGGGAGGAGGAGCCGCGCTTGCGCAGTCCGACGTTCGAGTCCGCTGCGGCCGTGTCAGCCGCATCGGACGGCCGGGCGGTGGACCACGTCGGGAACACGGGCCAAGTGGACCGCACCACCTGAGACACGCTCATCTTGCAAGAGTCCAGCGCCCACGCCGAGAGCCGCTTCTCCTCGGCCGAAGCGTAGCAGCCCGCGCTCAGCAGCGCTCCGTTCCTCGCCCGACCGGCGTCGCTCAGCAGCAGCAGCTCGCACTCTCCGCTGCTGCTGCCACCACCGTCACCGCCGCCGGCGCCGACGAACCGCCGCAGCACGGCCTCGTCCACCGCCTCGGCGGAGTCGAGGATCGGAGCGACGGAGCCGGAGCGGGCACGCAGGCCTCGCTGCAGCCGCCGCATCTCCTCCGCGCCGCTGGCTGGGCCGGCGCACACCAGCCCGTCCCGCTCCACCGCCGCCCAGCTCTCCTCGTTGCCCGGCCGGTGCACCAGCCCCAAACTCAGCACGCTCACCCTCGCCAGCAGCCCGCGCGGCAACCCGACCTCCAGCAGCATCGCGATACCGGGAGAGCGCGAAGGAGGGCGCACCGGAAGAAGAAGAAGAAGAAGGAGAAGAAGAAGAGAGAAGAAGAGAGAAGAAGAAGAAGAGAGAAGGGGGAGTTGTCCTTTTTCTTCTTCTTGCTGTTGTTTCTCGTGTGTATTTTTCCAAGAAGACACACACACACGAGAGCATGTGTGCGCGTTTTTATATAGCAAGCAAACCATTGTCACGCTAAAGTCGGAGGCGGCAAAAACCGAGGCGTCGTAGGAAGCGACGAGTCGACCCAGGCTTGCATACGAGGAGTTATCAGCGACGGGGCCTCCGCAGCCCTCTTCTCCGCCTTCTGTTCTGAGGCGTCCATGCGTTCTTCCACACGTTCTATCGTTGCACGAGTCTTTGCGACTTCCAACTCCAGCCTTTGCACCTCGGCTGCGTTCTCCAGCTTATCTGCCGCCCTCTTCTCCGCATCCTCCTTCTCCCTGTTCCTCTCTGCCTCCCTCTTCTTATCCGCCTCCATCGTCCTTTCCGCGTCCCTAATCTCCTCCTTCTCCCTTCTCCGTCCCTCCTTCTCCTTTCTGCTCTCCTCCTTCTCCTTCTTCCTTCCCTCTTCCAAATCACGTACGGCCCCAATCAGCTCCTCCCTGAGCGCGTCGAGTTGCAAATGAAGCACTTCACGCAGCTCGTGCAGCTTCTCGCTCTCCTCCTGCTGCCTTTCCTCGTGCACCTCGCGTATGGCCCCCGTCACCTTCTGCTCCAAGTTCCCGAATCGCCGCTCGAACAGCTCGTCCACGTCATCTCGACCGAAAGGGGGTGCGTCGTCTCCTTCTCCTTCTGTCACCTTCGTACACTTGGCATCAACTATTTGGCCGTGTGTGTTGATTTGCACCTCGCAGAGCAGCTTCGCTCTTCTTGCTGTGGCCTCCTCCTCCTCCGACGAGGCGGAGTTCTGGTGTGCTGCACCAGCTCCCCTCTTGGTATCAGACGACGAAGTAGCGTCGTCTCCGCGGCTTTCTACCTGGTCTTCAAACGTCACGCGTCTCGCTGCATCTCCGCCGCCCACTGCCAGCGCACGTATGTGCTTCGTGATGTACTCTCGAACCTGATCACTCGGATTGAACAGGTTTACCCCGAGCAAATCGTCTTCGAGGGATTTGGCCGAGTACCACACTTTCTCGAACTTTCGATTCGCTATCAAACGTGCCTCGATGTCGCGGAACGCGTGGTCGATGATCCCCTGCACGTCCGTTTCGACAGCGTTTCCACTCGGATACTCGTACGTGACAGGGTCGCCCAAATCACGCCATGCTGGCTTCTCGTCAGACGAAAAGCTGGTCGGCACGCCGATGGCTTCGTCGTGTCGGTGCGGTCGAATCTTGGCGTTCCCACCTCCCGCTTCTTTGTCACCAGAAGCCCACTGCTCCACGTTCTCGTTGTATATGAACAGGACGTTGGTGTTGGTGGGTTGTTTTATCTCGTCTTCGAAATCTACGCCGTAACAGGGCCTTACGGTGATGCGACGCCCTTGCTTGCGCATTTGGCGCTGGTAGTCGCTTTCTTCATTGCTTATGCTCGGAATGCCCGGACCAACGGGGAAGAAGAAGTAGCGAGGCAGCTCCTGCCGTCGACGAGCCATGGCTCGTTCCTTTTTTTTGTGTTTGTTTTCCCGTTCGAGGGGAAAGAAAAACGACGGACACGGTTCTCTCTCTCTCTCTCTCTCGCTCGCTCTCTCTCTCTCTCTCCCCCTGGGAACTTTTTGTTTTTTTTGGGCGTGCCAGCTCCTATATATATATAGCTGCGCTGCGAAAACGCCAGTGACTCTCGCGCGCGCGTGCGTGCCACCGACAACATGAGGTCGTACGTGCACGCGGACGGACACGCGCACACCGCCGGCGGCGGCGACCAGGAGACGGACGACTCGACGGCCGCCGCCGCGAGGCGGCTCCTGGGTGTGCTGTTCGAGACGGCCGAAGGGTTCGTCGGCACCACTGCTGCGGTCGTCGACTCTTCCGGCGTACGGTTCGCGCACGAGCTGGTCTACTGGGCGGTCGTCGCCGCCCTCGCCGTCCGTGTCTGTCGAGTGGGGGCCTAGCCCCGCGACCCGAAACAAACGAGAAGCACACGTACACTTTTTTTTTTAAAAAAAAAAACACCTAATTGCTTTTTTAATTTTTTTTTTCCAGTGGCGTCACGGCCCGACATGCTCAGAGTTAATTTCTGTACACTGTGCGACTGCCGAGCACCCACCCGCCTCCCGCCCAGCAAACACCCCTCCGGCCGTGACGCTCACTGTGCGCGCGCGCACGCACGCATGCTCCCTCGGTCCCTCGGTCCCTCGGTCCCTCGGTCCCGTCAAGCCGTTTTCGTCTTGGCCGATTTTGAAAACAGCGGCACGATCAGCGCTCCCCCGTCGTCGTCGTCGTCGTCGTCTTCTTCTTCGGTTGCTTCGTATTCCACGTACGGCGCGTGGTGGCTGTTGCTGCTGCTGCCGCGTAGCGGCACGTGGCAGCGGCGGCTGCGCCGGCGGCGGTCGAGCAGCCACTTGGCGGCTTGGTACAGCCCGGAAGGCGACAGCACCACGCAGCACACCAACGCCACCGTGCTGGTGGTCGTGGCGGTCATGTCGTGCCACAGGCTGGCGCACGGCGTGCTGCCGCACAGGTAAGTGTTCTCCGCGACCGCGCGCAGCGCGGACAGGAGAGGCACCACCTTGGCTCCGAGCTTGCTGTCCTTGCAGCCTTCGGCGCCGCGCTGGCCGAGCTGCGCCACGATAACCTGGTCGCTGCACAGGTTCTGGTGGCTGACGTCCTCCTGCAGCTGCAGCGTCGCTTTCTGGTACTCCTCCGCCAGCAGCACCACCCTGCCCGTCAGGAAGCACGACACGTACACGCTCAGCACGACCCCGACGATCCGGTGCACCTGCCTCTTCATCCCCGCCGCGGCCTCCCTCGTCGTTGTTGTTTTTTTGTTGTTGTTTTTTTTTTGTTTGTTTTGGGGAGCGAAGGAGGCGGAGTCGCGCACGCCCACACGCGACACACGGGAGGCCCTCTGGGGAGAGAGACCCTTTCTTGTGCGCGGGCGTCTCGCGTAATTATTCACACGGGCACCGAGCAGCGGTTCCAGCCCTGCTTCTCCAGCACTTTGGCTTGGCCGCGGCGGACCATGCCGCACCCCGGGTAGACGTCCGGGCCGAAATGGCCCGTGTTGGAGACGACGTTGGTGTAGCCGCCGGAGCCGTCCATGCCGGAGCCCGTCTTGCACCACGAGAACTGGTGGCCTTGGAAGCACACGGTGTTCGCCCGAGCGCGCATGCCGGGCTGGAAAGTGCCCGGCAGCGAGTAGCCCGGCTGGCCAGAGGCGTGCCCCCACTTCCAGCGTCGGGCGTAGTAAGGCAGCGTGCTGAACATGCTGTCGTGTTCGGCCTTCTGCATCTCGCCGGACAGCTGCCAGTCGTTGCCGAGCTCTTCGCCTTCCGGCGAGGCCACTCTGGAGTGGTAGGTGCCGGTCAGGTCGATCGGGTTGGGCATGTTCTCGCCTTCCTCGTACGGCAGCACCATCGAGAAGATGGACTTGTGGTAGGCGTCCGGAACCTTCGAATCGAAACCGCCGGCGTCCGCGTCGTCCTTGGCGTCCGGATGGAAGAAGGTGCAGTCGTTGCCCTTCACGTAGTTTTGCGCGAACACGCCGTCGATCATGTGCACGTTCTTCGGGTTGGTGACCAGCGCTTTGGAGTAGAAGGTGAAGTTGCCGTAGTGCACCTTGGAAGTGACGTCGTCGGCCAGTTGGAAGTCGCTGTGCCCGAAGAAGGTCGCGCCGGTGTCCTGGCCGGCGACGGTCATGATCACCGAGCTCATCTCGTGCTGGATGAAGGGCCTGGCGAGCACGAAGTTGAAGGGCACCACCACGTTCTCGTTGACCATCGCGTACAGGCTCCGCTTGCTCACCGGAGTGAGCAGGAAGGCCTTCTGGTACAGCGCGTCGATGTCGTTGGGGTCCGCGGACGCCTGCACCCACCGCTTGTGCAGCGTCATGTGCTTTGTGCGGGTGTACGTTTCGCCCCGGTAGCTTGTTTCCCTATTCCTACCACCAGGGTTCGGCTCCGCGTAGAATCTGATATTGGGGTCAGGCCTCGACTCTTCGGTGGCGATGCCGAGCTCGCTGGCCCACGCGTTGCGGTGGAAGTTGTTCGTCGAGCCTTCCAAGACATCGGCACGCGTGCGAGTATTGTCGCCGCCGAAGCCGTCGGCGTTCTCTCCTTGTTCGTCTCCTCCGCGGCCTGGCGCGCCGGCCGCCATCGGTGCGCCGAAGAAGCCGTCGGCCGCCTGCTCGTGGTCAAAGTCTCGGTGTGACCTGGCTTGGCGCTTTCGGGCGCGGAGCGCCTCCTGGTCGGGCGAAGTGTCGGGCACCGACCACTCGGTGGCGGTGAGCGCGAAGGAGGTGTTGCCGAGCCGGTTGTGGCCGCCGGTGCTCGCGGGCAGCTGCTCTCCGCCGAAAGTGTCCGGGTGCGTCAGCCTCGTGCCGGTCAGCACGAACTCGTCGCCTTGGATCGCCATGTCCGTGTCCATCTCGCGCTCGTGCTGCGCGCGGCTGCCCATCTCGGCGGCGGCGACGGCGTTGCTGTCGCTTTCCAGCTGGGGCTCCATGCCCACCGACTGCACCGGCGTGCCGAAGCGGAAGGGGTGCATCAGGTGCGCCCTGCCCTGCAGCATGCTCGTCCTCATCCCGTTGGTCGAGCACAGCGGCATCGCCAGCTCCAGCCCACTCAAGCCCATGTCGCGCTCGTTGCGGTACGCGTCTTGCTCGTGCCAGCTGGTGCTGTCCGCCTCTCTGGGGTTCACCTCCAGCATCTCCTTTGGCAGGTACGGGTAGTGCGGCTCCGGCCACTTCGCCGACTCACGGAGCGGTGGTCTGGTTCGGTCGTTGGCCTCGTCGTAAGGTGGGTCGGTCGAGTTGAGCGCTCCGTCAATCCTGTGGTAGTGGTTGGAGTACAGCAGCCGCTGCACGGGCTTGATCGTGGAGAGGACTGCCCTCATGTTTGTTATGGCGGGTAAATCCGGCCATCGGAACGCATCTGGCATCT
The DNA here is from genome assembly GCA_002713695.1 of Opitutaceae bacterium. Classification (GTDB taxonomy): domain Bacteria; phylum Verrucomicrobiota; class Verrucomicrobiia; order Opitutales; family Opitutaceae; genus Cephaloticoccus. The sequence goes on along the minus strand of PAUB01000023.1, from coordinate 73,676 downwards.
TGATTGTGTACCCAGCGTTCTGTGCCAGCCTCAGTGCGGCGATCGCGTCGAGCGCCGCGATCTTCTCCATGTCGGAAGCAGAGGGCGCCTTTGCACGCTCGATGTGCATGGCGAACGGCGTGCCGTTGAAGGTCATAGTGTTAGGGTCGTAGTGCAGCTCGTGCTCCTGGCCGCTGGTCGGGTACACGGCCAAGCCGTAGATCTTGCCGTCGAGCCACAGCGGGTCGCCGACGGTGGCCACGCAGTTGTCGAAGAGGGTCGCCCCGTCCTCCTTCGGTAGGTGGAAGAAGCCCGAGCCGACGTCCGCCTTTTTGTCGTCGAAGATGCGCGACTCCGGGAAAGCGCGGCGCACGTGGTTGTGGACGTGGGCAAACTTGGACATGAGGTCGTTGGTCTTCTGCGCCATCTGCAGGAAGGGCGAGTTGTGCAGCCCGGCGTGGGTGGCCAGCTGCTTGAAGCCGGCGAACGACCCGAACCCGATGGGGATCGTGAAGTTGTACCTGCCGGCGTCGTTGCCGACGCCTCCCTGAGCGCCGCCGGGAGCGGGGAAGCTCTCGATGCCGAGCCTCGGCCCCGCGCTCCGGTCGGACGCCAGGAAGGCACTGCCTCTGATAACCCTGGCCTGGCCGTCCGAGCCTTGGGGGACGGGCGCTTTCACCACGGAAGCGAAGCTCCTGGAGAGGTAGCGGGCGTAGGAAGCGTCCACCGGGATGGCCTCGTTGATCTGGTTCCAGAGGGCGGTGAGCTCCTGCGGCACGTGGGTCAAGTCCGAGCGGCCAGCGAACGCGTTGGCCGCGCTCGCCGCCACCCGCTTCACCGCCTGCCTGCTCATGTACCGAGGGTGGATGTCGCCGAAGAGCTTGATCTTGTGTCCGCCGATGTTCGGTGAGATGTGTGGCGCCCCTGGCTTGTCTTCCGACTGATGTCCGTCCAAGCGGAACAGGCCGGGCGTGTGGTTGTTGTCGTCGTTGGCCCCGCCCAGGTCGTTGCTGAGGCCGTCGTTGGTGAACACGCCGCTGCTGTCGATGGCGTCCTTCAGGCTGAGCTTGTGCCAGTTGTCGGTGGACTCGTTGTAGACGACGATGTCTCGGTGGCAGGAGTGGTAGCCGGCCACGCCTTGCGCCTTGTACTCGTCTCGCATGAGGTAGTACTCGCCCACGCATCGGTTCTGCCTCAGCAGGTCGATGGGAGGCACGTCCTCGGCCACGTCGAAGGTGCGCGTCTCGAACACGTTCATGCCTCGGAAGTTGGTGAGGCTCCTCGGACCTTGCTTCTTGACTTTGGTGCCCTCCGGCCCGGCCACCCAGTACTCGGTCTGCTCCGGGTTGACCATCGTGAGGTGCAAGGACATGCCCGGAGGGAAGATGATCATGTTCGGGGTCACCCCGTGCCTGCTCATGGCCTGCCTCATCTGCTCCACCATGATGTCCAGGCCGTCCGGGCTCTTCTGCACCAGCATGTAGGAGTTGACCTCGTGCTCGAACACCCGGCGCAAGTCGAGCTGCTGGTAGCCGTGCTTGGCCTGCCACTCCCTGTCGAACCGCTTGCAGGTGAGGTAGGCCTGCATCACGTCGTGGTTGGCGGTCTCCTGCACGCAGGTGCGGATGCCGACCAGGTTGCGGCGGTACTGCTCCTGGCCTTCGGGCGTGTTCATGAAGCCGTGCTCCAGCACCATGGCGATACCTCTGCGCACCACCGACTCCTTGTGCCCGCGCTTGCTGCTCGAGATGAGGCGGGAGACGCCCTCGTGCGGCACTCGGCCGGCCAGCGTCTGGTTGAAGTGGAACTCGTTCCAGGCGATGTGCATGTGCTCCGTCTGCACCCAAGGCAGCGCGACGGTGGTGTACCAGTCGTTGCCCTCGACGATGAGGCCGTCCATGGTGTCCCGGAGGTACAGGCATTGCCCCTTGTACGCTTCGGGCAGGTCGTAGGTCTCGTGCTTGTACCGGTCGTAGACGTTGAGCTTCATCTCGCCGTTCGGTTCCCCGAAATAAGGGAACCACTGGTTGCCGCCGTCGATCGGGTTCGGGGCGGTGTTGTTGAGCATGGAAGCGCCGGCGTGGCCTTCCATGTTGCCGCCGATGGAGGAGGGATCGGTCGCCATGTCTTCGTCGTCGTCGTCGTTCTCTGCGAACTGCCAAACGCCTCCGGCCGTCTCTGACTCGTTGCTAAGTTTACCAAGAACATCTATATAGTGTGCAAACCAAAAAATTAATGTTGGATAAAAGCGACCTCCTTGCGCCACCCGTTTTCTATCACGAACTGCCGCACGACGCCGGCACCGACTTGCAAAACGACCGTCACGCGGACGTACGACGTCGACACGCACGGCAAGTACACCAGCGCGCTCGGGTGCGCCGCGCAAGATCGCAGCAGCTCGGGCAGCTCGCCCGGCCGCTTGGCGCCGCACCGCACCAGCAGTCTGCAAAACTCGGCCAGCGTCTGTGCGGTCCGCACGTCGACGCCGCCGTCGCCGTCGCCACCGCTGGCAGCAGCGTGCTTCATGAAGAAGGGCCGCAGCACGCACTCGATCTTGTCGCACACTTCTCGCTCGATCACCGTGGTTTGGTCGCCGCCATCGTCGTCGCCGCCGCGTCTGCCGCGTCCGCTCGGTGTCCGCCGACGAGAGGACGCCTGCACTCGGTCGCTGAAGCCGCGCATCAGGTCGTCAAAGAGCGCCCGCTGCTCTCTGCCGTGCTTGCCGCTGTCCCAGTCTTCGGTGTCGTCCTCCTTGCTGTCCAGCGTGTACGGGTCCTGGTACGCGGCTTTCGGGTCGAGCGGGTCCGGGTCGTCCGCGCACGCCTCCTTCGATATCGCCTGCAGCGGGCGCTTCTTCTGGTAATTCTGCTTGGGCGCGCGACGACGCATGTATGCCGCTCACGGTGTCGTGTTGGGTCTTAGTTTTTTGTTTAAAGGACGACGCAGTGGAGTGCGGGTCGAGTCGATCCGTCACAGTCGCACGCTGAGTTTTTTGTTGACGGAGCAGAGCTTTCATGTAAGTATTTGAGTTTCAATTTTTTTTTTATGTCGGGCCGCCGCGTGCGCTCGGTGGACAGTATCAGGGACCGAGAACGAGACAGAGACACAGACGGAGAGACAGACGGGGAGAGAAAAGTCAACACACGAGACACGGGATCTCTCTGCTTCGTCTAGCCTCTTTTGCCGCTCAGAAAGTCGTCCACTTCCCCCGGTTCCAGCGTATCCGCTATACCGTGAAAGCAGTCGGCACACATGTGTCCACCCTGCTCCGCCACCACGCCATGCAGCACGTGGTGCGCTCCCGACCATGACAACGGTCCCTGCTTTCGCCTAAGCTGCACTATCGAATCCTGCACGTCGTCGGCACTGAGACCCTCTTTCAATTTATCGCAGGACACACACTCCGCTATCTCGTGGTAACACCGCTCAAGTGCGTCTTCTTCGTTCGGCGACTGTGGTGCGAAAGCTGACACGGCGGCGGCAGGACTGGAAACACACGGCATCGTCGACTTCGTTGCTGCGTGCAGAGCCACAGATGCCTGCATTGGACCCCCCCCGCACAAAAAATCACCGAAATCATATGCGGTCGTTGTTTCGGAACCAGGAAACGGGCGCCGAGAGCCGAGACGCCGTGGCGGTCGGTTCAGGTACCGTGTTGTCGTCGTCGTCGCCGTCGTCGTCGCTCTCTTCCCGCAGCGGCTGCGCCTCCTCCGCTTCCGTCGCCGCCAGCTGCTGCTCCGGGACTTCGTTGAGTTTCCTCGCGTAGGTGACGAGCGCGTTGGAGGAGAAGAAGGTGAAGTAGGTGACCATCAGCGCGACGACGATCGCCAGCTGCGCGACGAGGACGGGGAGCAGCTGCAGGTTCGAGACCGCGCTCCAGCCGAAGACGTTGCCCGACACGAAGTGCGAAAAGGCGGAGAGAGCCAGCGAAGTGAACACCGTGGACACGAGCAGGCCGGACGTCTTCGCTTCCGACACGTAGGTGGCGTCCAGGTAGGCCTGCCGCAGGCTGTCGCTGTACATGTGGCGGATCCAAAAACTGAGCCCGATCGCCATGCCGGCGAACGCCACCGCGCACGCGGAATTGACGATCAGCGCGACCAAGCTGCTGTGCATGTACTCCACCAGCAGCAAGTTCACGATCACGCTCAGCGACGTGGCGATCGCCACGTCGATCGCCACCACCAGGAGCACCTGCCCGCAGTCCAAACCGAGGTCGTCCACTTTCATGGGGCCGCGTGTTCGCTACCAAACAGATGCTGCCGCAAAGGCCAGTTGAAATACACACTGTATTCTATTTTGGGTGTCACACCAACTCGGTGGAGCGCCGCTGCTGCAGGCGCTTGTAGTACACTTTCGCGGAGACGCCGCTTAGCACCGGCTGCTTCTTTGCGTCGTCCAGGCGGGCTCGCGCGCCCGCCTGCAGACAGCACACGACCAGCAGCGCCACCGCGAGGAACACCACGACCGTGCGCACGGTGGCGTCGAACTCCGGCGCGCGGAGCAGAAAGAACACCTCCGAAGGCGGCCACTTCTCGTTGCAAGTTCGGCAGTGCTCGTCGTCGGCGTCTCTGCAGCAGCGGTAGCAGAAGGGTACTTGGGTGGTCACGCACTCGGCTCGGCTGAGCCTCCGCTCGCACCACTCGCCGGACCCTCGCTCGACGTCGCACTTGCCCATGCACGAGTCGGACCACACGTCGCATCCTGGGTGCACGCACTCGCCGTCCGCGTCGCGCACGCTGGTCTCGTTGGCGCAGCGCGGCCTGCAGGCACCGTGCACGCATTCCAGACCTTCGTCGCACCGAGTCCAGTTGGTGCCGCAGACTGCACCGTCCGCTCCGAAGCGTCTGCACGTGCTGTCCACGCACCACTCCGACGACGCGCACACCTCGTCCTCCCGCATCCGATCGCAGTCGGAACCTCGCTCGGTGAAAGTGAGCGCGTCGCCTGCCTCCAACTCCTCACCTCGGCCGCAGCGCACGGAGCACTCGCCCTGGCCACCACGGCCGTCGCCGTCGTCTTCGCAGCACGCGAGGCACTCTGCACCCGTCGCGTCCGCCCTGTCACAGAAACGCTTGGTGCACGCCAAGGTGTCGGTGTTTCCGTCGCTGCTGCCGCTCTTCAGCTTCATGCAGGTGTTGCATCCGTCGAACCAGGAAGTGCACTCGGCGGGCACGCAGTTGCCCCACATGTCCCTCGCCGTCGAGCAAGGCGCCATGCACTCGCCCGGCTCGTCCACGAGCGACGGGTGGTGCACGTCCACGCACTCGAGCGCAGGGGAACACCTGCGCTCCTCCGCCGGCAGCGTGTACCCGCCGCACGCTTCGCCCCGCTCGCTGTACGGCACGCACTCGTCCTCCCGACACCACTCGGTGTCGGCGCACAGCCGCGCGTCTTGTGTGCACGTGACGGTGGTCGTAGTTGTAGTTGTAGTGGTGGTGGTGGTGGTGGTGGTCGGTGTGGTGGTGGTTGTGGTGGTCGTCTCGGTGTACGCTTCGCACCCGGCCATCTCTCTCGCCGCATCCACACCCAGCCAGTCACAGTAGTCGAACTCGCTCAGCCCCATCTTGCACGCGAAGCAGCTCAGGATCATCGCTTCGCAGCACACCCTGCCTTCGTCGATGGTGGTGGTGGTCACGGTCGTCGTGGAAGAGGTCTCCGGGGAAGATGAGGTGGGTGCCTCGGTGGGTGCCTCGGTGGGTGCCTCGGTGGGTGCCTCGGTGGGTGCCTCGGTGGGTGCCTCGGTGGGAGCCTCGGTGGGAGCCTCGGACGACGGAGCCTCAGTGGGAGCCTCGGACGACGGAGCCTCGGTGGGAGCCTCGGACGACGGAGCCTCGGTGGGTGCTTCGGTGGGAGCCTCGGTGGGAGCCTCGGTGGTGGTGGTGGTGGTGGTGGTGGTGGTCGTTGTGGTCGGTTCACACAGACCGTCGAGCAACGCATGGGAGGCTTCGCACGACGTGCACTTGGCCAACCCGTCTTGCGGGCAGTCTGCACCCGTCGCCGCGACGCCGTGTGTGCACTGACACGTCTCCCAGTAGTTTCCGTGGAACAGTCGCGGCGGCAGGGAGGCGTCGGCGTTGTCGGGCATGAAGTGGGTGGTGTTGTCGCCGAATCGGTGCTCGTGGTGAGAGCCGGAAGGCGAAGCAAAATCCGCGCAGTTCGGGTTGTGGTACAGCGGGTAGTGCCCGTTGGACGCGAACGGCACGGGCGGCGGCGAGGTCTCGCACGGCGGCCACCCGGTCGGGAGGCGAGTGAGTTCGCCTCCGCACTGCTCGTCGCTGCCCACTCGGCGGTAGTGGCAGCAGCAGTCCAGCTGCAGCTGCTGCTCCTCGGTCATGCGCACGCAACGCCCGGTCTGGTCTTCGACCTCGTCGTAGTGGGTCGAGTCGTACCGGTCCCGTCTGTCTATGCAGCGGCACCGTGTAGTGTCGTCCGGGTTTAGTTCGATATCGAGGTTGCGCCAATTGCAGGACTGCCACTCATCCGATCCTTCGATCGACGGCCACTCTTCGCATATCGAGGCGTCGTCGGCGCACTGCCCAGGCTTCTCGCCTTCGTAGCTTCCGAAGCAGAAGGCGGTGCACCTGTCGGCGTCGAAGAGGCGAGGGTCGCTGACCAGAGCGCTGCTGTACACGCCGCCCGCCTCCTCGGGCGCGGAAAGGGTGTACCTGCGCGCGTCCTGGTTCGTGCGCACGCCCCAGTCCCTGAAAGTCAGCTCGGACTCGTGCGCGAGCTGCAGGAAAGTGCCCCCTTGGTCCGACTCCGCGTACACCGCCACGTTGGTCGGGCAGTTGCGCATCGCCCCGCCGGCGAGCGTCGCCTGCGAGACGTCGCACTGCACTTCGACCGCCGCGGGCAGCTCTGCCACGGGCACGGACACGAACGCCGCCCTGCTCGCGACGCCGCCCGCGACGTAGGCGGTCATGTAGCTGTCGTCGCTCGGGTCGACGTCGATGGTGCTCCGCAGCAGGTCTTCGAATGAGACGGCGCTCGGAGGCGAGTACAGGGTCGCCTGGAACGCCTTCGAGCACGGGCGGGTGTGCTGCCCGATCGGAGCATAGTCGTCGCTGCAGCGCAGCGACGCCAAGTCGCCGACTACGCTCTCGCCCTCCGAGTCGAGCATCCGGACGCGGTCGAGCACGTACCAGGTCAAATCAGGACCGGCTTGGTCGTGCCACGCGTCCACCGTGGCGACCGTGCCCCAGAAGAACAGCCACATCCTCCCGACACCGCTCGCCGCCACCGAAGCGTCTGGCGCTCGCCACTCGGCCGGCACGGCCACTTCGCCCAGGTGGCGGTTCACCGGCCACTGCAGCACTCGGCCGCCGTCGAAGCCGGTGGAGAAGTCCACCGTGTAAGGGTCGTCCCCCGGCGCGCCGTCCTTGCACTGGTACTGCGAGTCGTGCTGCGACTCGCACGGCACGCACTCGCCGTCGTTTTTGTCAGGGTTGTACTCTTCGTGCTCGCGACACTCGCAGCCCCAGTCGCCGTCGGCGTCGTCCAACTTGTCGACCGCGTTCGCCGAATCACAACCGTCCCACCACCCCTTCGAGCCTTCTATCAGCGTCAAGTCCTTGCAGCGAGGCACCTGCTGTTGCACGAGCAAGTCGTCGCCGTCCTCGGCGCCGGCGTCCTGGCCAAGGGCGCGCACCGTGACGCGATTCGGGCAGGAGTTGGTGCCCGCGCCGCACTCGTAATGCAGCGCCCGCAGGTGGATTGCGTCCGGCGCCGAGACTCGCACCACGACGTCTTCGAAGGCGTCGTCCGGCGTGCGCAACGAGTGCGAGTGGCACGTCGACACCGGCAGCCACATGTTTTCGGCGTACGTCTTGCACTCGCTGTCGTACTTGGAGCGGCACTGAGACACGGCGTCGGTGGTCGCGCTCGGCCGCAGGCACTTGTCCGCTTCGGAGCACGCGGCGCCTCCGTTCCAGTACACTTTCCCGTCTCCCATCTGGTAGCAGCCGATCGGCGCGTCCGCCCGGTCGGTCTCGGCTTCCGTGTCCTGGCCGTCGTCGCCTTTGGAGCACGGCTCGCACGTGCCGTCGGCGCTGGGCTGCTTGTCCTCTGGACACACGCAGTAGTCGTCCGAGTCGTAAGGGCACCCGGTCCATCCGGCCTGGACAGCGTTTGATATCGTAGGGCCACAGTCGCGGTCGTACGTGCAAGGGTCGCAGCTGTATCCGTCTTCGCTTGCCTGGTACTCTGGTATGCACAGGCAATCTGTAGCCGTAGCGGTCGTTCCGCACGAGCCAAACCCGTTCGAGAGGGGTATCACCGCTCCGCCGTCGCACGTGCTCCATGCCAGTTGGGTGGCGTACGCGTCGCACAGCGCCTTCTCCGTCTCGAGGTCGTGCACGTCGGCGTAGCCACTGTCCCACAGGACCACCGTGAGAGCGTCGTCGTCGCCGCCGTCGCCGCCACTGCCGTCTTCGACGAAAACGACGCAGCGGCGCTCCGGCGTGCACGCCGCCCCCGTGTTCCACTGCACCTGCGTTCCACCGCTCGAGCTGCACCACGCGGGCAAATTCCCGAGCTCGGTGACGGCGAACGTTTCGCCCCTCGCGTGCGCGAGGGCCTCGCACCAAGCCACGTCGGCGAGCCTCGCGAGCGGCTTGCCGCTCGTCCGTACCGAGTACGGCGTCTTGGGCACCGCCCAGTCCTTGTCGAACAGCGGGCAGCAGGACTCCCCGGCGCCGCCTTCGCTCACCTCGCACTCCCAGCCGGCCTCGACGCACGCGAACGCGTCCTCTCCGTCCGCAAACTCCCTCGAGGCGTTGGAGGCGTCCACTCTCCACGGCGCTTTGGGGTAGATCTCGTCGTCCGTGGCTTCGAGCAGCAGCTCGCGGATGCCGGTAGTGTTCTCGAAGGTGATCTCGAAGTCGGTGTGCGCCCGCCCGGCCGCCGCCGACACCCGCTCGTCGGTGCCCGTGCCGTTGCTCCAGCTGAGAGACCCGGTGTGCAGGTAGTAGGTGTTGCCGCGCAGCTGCACCGGCGCGCTCTGGATAATCGGCGCCGGGTCGGCGAGGGACAGCGGGTAGTACCCGTCCAGCCCGAAGGGCTCGCCCGCGCTGTCCGTGACCGGCGGCACCCAGTTCCACAGCACCGCCTCCTCGGGAGGCTCCGACGGCGAAACTCGGTCGACGCTCTGCACTGCGCCGTGCACGCAGCTCGAGGAGTGCGCACAACCGCAGCCGCTCGCCCCGTCCGCGCCGTCGTCCGTCCAGCCGTAAAACACCGAAGCGTCGACGTTGGCTAACTCGGCGGCCAAGTCCACCGTGCGCACGGTCGGACACGCACATTTGCCTCCCAGGCACACCGCACCACGCGAGGCACAGTCCAAATGAGCGGAGCACTGCCGCTCGGCCGAAGTGGCCGGAGCGAGCAACAGCGCCATGAGTAGCGACGGCCCCGAGCCTCGACGCATGGCGGTCAACCGAGTGCAGATATCGATCGGGCGTTGTCTGTGTCCGTGTGTCGGGCCACACGTGTTACAGTAAATAGTCATGCATTGCAAAATCAACAGAGCGACTAACTTCTGTACACTGTCATCGATGCAGACACCGGGTGCCGGCCGCCCTCCCGAATTGGGCCGTCGGGCGTACGCTCACTGTACCTGCACATCGGCGGCGGCAGCCCGTCACGTATCGGCAGCCGCTCGCTCGCGTGCACTCGCACGTCGCCAAACACGTACTCGCCCTCTCCCACCTTGCTCGGCACGGTCCACCCGGCGACAATATCCGGCAGCCGCTGCGCGACCAGCTCCAGTTCGGCGGCCGTCGACCTGGGAAACACGACACGCAGCAGTCGCTCGAGGCGCTCGTCGCTGCGGCTGGCGGAGCCGCGAGCGTACTCGTCGAGCAGCGTCCGCAGCCCGTCGACGGTCGTGCGTGCGACGGGCATCGAGTGCGCACACGGGCACACCGTTTACCGCGCGGCAAATATATAAACAACACGTGTGTCTTTTATTAAGCCGAGAGTCGCGTCGCTCGTCTCGACTCTGTCTGCTCGCCACGAGGCAAGCACCCCTCTATTTCACCCAACACCCAAGCACCCACCACGACACATGACCAAAGCCGCGCTCAGAACACACAACGCCGCGAGCAAAGGCAACGCCCGACCGAACGCGGCGCAGCGAGGCGCCATATGCAAATCGGGCACCCGCACGCTGACGCCCAACGGCGTGTCGCCGGGCACCAGCCACCACGCGCTGGTGCTGCGCAACCCAGCCCGCAACCCGGTCGCCAAGCAGCGCAATCAGATCGCCTGGTCCCGTCGCTGGGGCGTCGCCTGAGGCGGAGGAGGAGCACGGGCCGCGGTCGCTGCCAGGGTGTCCGGTTTTGCGGCATCGGCGGCGGTAGCGCGAGTCGTGCCGCGGATCCTCAGTGCCTTGGTGCATCGCATGCACCGAAGTGGAACCAACAACCCGTCGGGTTGTGCAACCAAGACAGACTCGCCCCCCGGTGTGTCAAAGATGCGGTGGCTGTCCTCGAGCGACACCAGGAATTCCTCGGAGCACCGCGGCCCCTCCGCGCAACCCACCTTTCGACAGGGAACACCGACGGAGGGCTGCTGGGCGACGTGCATCACGATCGGCTGCGGATGAATGTGCTGCATCTGAATGCGTCGTCGTGCGATAACACACACACCACGAGCCCGATCGATTCAAATTCTGAACAGAGCGCACTCGCGCATCGCCACGCGACTTAATCACCAACGATCGTATGTATAGCATACACCTGTACAATTTTCTAACGACACACACGCAGCTCGTGAGCACGGGCTGAGTGCGTGTGTAACCCAAATCCGCAGTTAAAACGTCATGTCACATACGATATCGTATTTTTTCGCATTGTGGGGACCTGTGTGCGTGTGTGTGCTCCCCATGACATCCACGCGAGCCTCCCAGATGCAAGCACACGGCGACCACAGCAGCACGGTACTGCTGGACGAGGAGTTGCTGGACGAGGAGTTGCTGGACGAGGAGTTGCTGGACGAGTTGCTGCAAAGCGGGTCGTTGTTGGACACGCCGCTCACACAGCCATCACCGCTCACACAGCCACGGCTGCCCTCAGTAGCTCTTCCGAAAGCGATTGTGCTGGCACTGTTGCCCAAGGATCACTGTGTAAACCTACCGTTGCTCGATCGCAAGTGCCTTGGCAAGACGGAACAGGTGTGGTGGTACGAACGCCTTGTGCCCACAGCGGCTTGGCACGAACGACTCGCTCAGACGGCCGAGCACGAGCACGAACGACTCGCTCACGGAGCAAAGCACGACCGACTTGTGGAGTTTCTGCTCTACATGATACACCACGACATGCGGACATGGGCGGACGGGTCGTGTGCGCTGCGGGATTACTTCCTTGCACTGGGCAAGGAAGGTGCCTCCCAGCACGTGTATGTCGAGAGCCTGATGCACCGAGTGCGGCTGTTGCGATCGCAGCAGCCGCACTGACTCGCTCCGCGAAACTGAGCCGGTCGTGTAGAATACCGTCAGCTCGTGGCACGCTGTGCAACTACTCTCTGTGCATATAAAAGTATACGTACGCACACGCACACGGGACAGTGTCCGTCCGTCCGTCCTTCCGTCCGAAAGCGCGCGCCGCGGTTTTCCCCGGTGCAGATGGACGAGGACGGCGTGCCGACCGAGCTGAGGCGGGTCGCGCTGAGCGTGTGGCGGCGCCAAATCACCGCGCAGCGCCCGGGCGCGGGCGAGCGAATAGGCGACCCTGGCAAGTACCTCGAACTGGACGGACTCAAAGAGCTGCGAGGGTTCGACCTGAGCAAGCAGCAGGAGGAGATCGTGCAGGCCAAGCTGCTGATCCAGTCCAAGCCTCGGAACGCGCTCAGCACCACCATCAGCACGATAAAGGTGCTGCTGTACGTGTTCGCCGGCCTCCTGCTGGCGACGACGATGAGCCAGTGCCGGAACAGCGAGTCGGCACGGACTTGGTTCGTGTGGCTGCTGGACACGACCGGCTACATGATCATGTCGTTCGGCACGATCTACCGCAGCCGCGTGACCAACATGTACGAACAGACCGTTACTTACACCGACGCTCTCGTGGCCGCCGTCCGAGGCGTGCCGGCCAACAAACGGCCGAAAGTCAAGTTCAATCTCTGGCAAGTACGTGTCGTGTTCGGTCTGCAGATTCTGTGGAGTGCGATGGTCGCGCTGGTGATCGCGGTGCGCGGCGACTACGTTGAGCGGACGTTCGGCGAAGGCACCGCGTGCGATGAAAAAAGCGCCTCGGCGCTCACCGCACACAACTGGATGCTGTGCGTGTGTGGCATCGGACTGGTCGGACTGGTCGTGACGCAGTGGGTCATGTTCGTGGGCAGGGAAAAGCGACTGTGGTGGTTCTACGCGTGGAGTTTGGAGGTGCTGGAGGCGGGAGTTGCGGTTGTGAACAAGACCGAGTTGGCCAAGACCGAGTACGACGTCGCGGGCGTCACACGCAGCTTTGCCAGCAGCGCTCAGGCGTTGCTGCGCCCGCCCGCTCCGTCGCTTGCACAGGCCACGCACCCTCACGGAAACAACAGCCACAGCAGCAACCACCACAAGACCTCCTGAAGCAACAAGCACAGCGACTCACTTCCTTCTTCTTCCTTCTTCTTCTTTTCACGCCACTTGCCACCCGCACACCGTCACAAAGGCGGCGTTGAGATTCTCCCATCGCATCCACCGAGTCGGATGGGCGGCTCCACCCAAGCTCGTGCCGTTGGTGCTCTTCGCGAGCTTGTTCGCCATGGTCATTCGCACAAACTGGTGCACAGCTCCGAACAGCCGATCCGTCTTCATCAGTGTGGTGATCTTTTCAAGCACATCTTCGTCCCAAACCACCTCACCGTTCTCGTCAAAGGAACGTCCGAGCATGTACACCTTCTTCTCGTACTTTGTCTTTGTCTTCTCGCCACATTTCTCCACTCCAGGCCACAGCACCCCCTTGCCGTTGCGCTTGCCTTCCTCTGCAAACCGCTTCTGCACCTCGTGGTGTAGCGTTTTAACAATCTCCCTTGCCACCCCCACCTGCTTCTTCTGGTCGGCTGGCATAAGCTGCATCAACTCCCGCAGACGCCCCGGCTCGCAGTGTTCGTGGCCGTACTGCTCTGCGTAATACTGCTGCAGCCTGGTGTGACACGACGTCTCCATGTCTTTCGTAAAGGCAACCAGCAACTTGTCGTCCGTGTCCTCCGTGTCGCCACAGCTGTTGCCACCATTCGAACGCTCCACGGGTGCCACCGACACCGCTGGTCTTACCAACAGCGTCTTCTTACTTTGCTGGCTGTGGTTGTGCGCGCCGTCACCGTTTCTTTGCACACCACTCAGCGACGACAGCTGCCGAGTCGGCAGCACCACCTGCCGTGGTGTCGACTGCTGTTGTCGGTAAGAAGCGGGCTGTTGGTGTGGAACAGCATACGTCTGCTGACGCAGCGGCGGAGGCGGCGGCGGAACGAGTCCGCCACGTGTGGACACCAGGTGGTTGATGATCTCAGTGTCCACTGGGTCGAAGGGCATGCTCAAGAACTTACCGGAGTAAATGCCAGAAAAGACCCAGAGGTTTTCCTGGCCATTGTTGAATCTCTCCGGTTCCAGATCTGCCCCGTGCACAAAAGGGAACCTGAAGGCCACGGCACGCTGGTGCGTGCCGTTGCGATGGCTGCCTTCGTCGATGGTGCAAGCCGCCACCGTGACCTCCACGGACGACAGCTGGCCGCTTGTGTAGTTTGCGCCCACAAACGTCGCCAGCCTCGGCAGGAGATTGCCCAACGGTGTGAGTTCCTGTCCAGCAGCCGCCGCAAATCCGTCTATCGACTCCAAAACGAGGATCACGACTGTGGCCCCCTTTTCAGGCACAAACAGCGACACCTGTTTATCGTACTTGATGACCATGAACAGGGGCGCGCCAGGCGACACGCATTGTGGGCTGCCGAACATCATCAACAAAAGAAGAGCGAACAAGCAGCCACGGGCTGTCGTGTGTGTGCGTGCCGGACGACAGCACACACGAACCCGACACGTCTGACGGGTCGCTAGAAAGTATCGAACAATCGTATTGTTTTTTTTAAAGCAATTCCAGTCCTAAATTGTCGTGCTCAGAAGTTTGCTACTTTCTCTCTCTCTCTCTCTCTCTCTCTTGCCGACCGCCTCTACGCGACGTAGAGGCCACGGTCTTTACGTAACGTCACGTTGAAGAAAAAAAGTTCCTTGTCCGTGCTCATCAATTCATGTGAATGCAACATTTCTACGATCGCGTCGTTGGGGGTGTCGTCCGTTTTCGAGCGCACTACGACCGCCACAGTCGTGGTCCGCTTCTCGGCTTCGGGGTCGCGGAACACCTGCACGTGTCGACTGAACAACACGACCAGCAGGAGGTTCGTCGTGTCCCCGAGCAGAGACCGGACGAGCGCGCGCGACCACTCGCACAGCGCGCGTACTCTGGGAGCCTCTCGAAAAGAGAGGCTCGTGTCGAACCAAAAAGGTGCGCTGTGCTCGCGAGTGCCGACTACGCTGTCCAAAAACTCCACGACCTCGTCGAACGTTCCTTGCGATGTCGTGGTGGTGGCGGCGGTGGCCGCTCTGCCTCTCGACACCGTGTAGTGCAAACTCAGCTGAGTCCGGTGCGAGCACCGCGACGTATCTCCTCGGACGTGGGCCAGGAACCATGCACACGTGGCCGCTCGCCGCTCCGAGCCGTCGTCGCCGTCGCGGGAGAACCCTTGGATGTGCACGAGCGTGTTCACGCACAGCACGAGCCAGTGTCCGAGCTCCTTCTTCGACAGCTTCCGCACGACACGGTTGCGCCCGTACCACTTCACGAACGCGAAGAGCGACGCGATCGTTCGGACGTCACGCACACCGTCGAGCACCATCTTGGTGTTCCTCGCAAACATGTGACGCACGTTCATCGGGAGCAAAGGCGTGCTCGCGACACCGCACACGTGCTGGCACTGGAACTGCTTGTGCATAAACAGCAGCCTCTTCCTGCACTCCTTGTCTCTCGTGGACTTGGCCAGCTTGTGAAATTCGCCCAGCGTGTACAGCTTCGACATCGTCTCACGCGAGCCCTTTGTTCGTTTTTTTGGTGTTGTGGGGGAGGGGGTGGGGGAGAGAGTGTGTGTATGTGCGGTTCGCGGTCCACCACGCTCACCACTCGGGCAGGGTCTCGCGGCAGCGCACGCGCTTGTATACGGCTCCGTGGTGTGGTTTTGGGTGCACGTTTTCGTGCATCTCGTAGCCGCCGTTGCGGTTCCTGAACCAGCACAAACCGACCAAAACCAGGGCCGCCACGCACGCGATCACGATCCACATGATGTTTTCCTCGGCCAACACGGTGGAGTGGTCGTCGCTGGTGTGCGCGACGTCCTCGGTGGCGGCCTCGTCCGAAGAATCGGAAGAAGAAGAAGCCGACGCGACGTCCTGGCCTTCCGCGCTCCCGGAGCGAGCCGCGTCCTCCATCGCCTCCACCGCTTCGGTGGGAGTGACGGCCGGCGAGGAGGGAGGAGCGGAAGGAGCGCCTCCGGGCGAGGAGGGTGGAGTGGTGGGCGCCTGGTGCGTCACCACGTGCGCGACCGAGGACTGGCACGTGCGGTTCTCGGAGTGGAAGTGCGGCGTCTCGGAGGGGCACGACACCGAGAAGGCGGTGTACCCGAACCCGTCACCGGGAGCCGAAGCCGCGAACTCGGAGTTGTCTTCCACAAAGTCGGCCACGGACGACACCGCGCGCTTCACTGCCACCACCTGCACGCCGCTGCGAGGCGCGGCGTGGCGCAGCTTCTGCAGCTTGTTCCTCCTCTCCTGCTTGCTCTCGGCACGCTCGCGCAGGTGGGAGATGCCGTGCGCGCCCACCCGCCCAGGGCGGCCTCGCCCGGACCGCAGCGCGGCGTAGTCGGCGGCGGTGTTCTGGTTGGACGGGTAGTTGTTCGCGTCCGTGACCTGAGTGGGCCCTTCCGAGGCCGAAGAGACCACGTTGAACTCGTTGTCCGGCTCGGCGAGGCCGGCCATCTCGGACTCGCTGAGCGCTCGGTCGTACAGCTGCACGTGCCTGAACTGCGTCACCAGCGACTCCACCGTCGACCCGCCGTGCGGCACGAAGATGCCAGACGTGGCGTGTCCGCCCATTGCGCCACCTCCACGAACACTAGGGCTATTGCCAACGAAGTCCCACTGGGCGTGAGTTTGCGTGCTTGCTGCGGGGTCCGAGGGATCCCAGAGCATAGCCAAGCCGCCGACACCGATTCGTGCGCCGACGTGGTTGTTTTCTGTGTGCGTAAAGTGCAGCTGCTCGTCCGGTCCGCCGGCGCCTTGCGAGTCTCCGAACAGGTACTCTCTCGGCGGATCCGTGGGGCTCGACTGCAGGCGGCTCCCGCCGCCGCCGCCGAAACTGTTGCGCGCGCAGTAGTCGGCGAAGCGAGGCGAGGTGTCCGTGTTGGAGGCGCTGTCGGCAACGAAGTCGTTGCTCTCCGGTCCCCAGCGGGTGTGGCCTATGCTGGTGCCGTCGTGTCCGTAGAGGTGGTAGCTGAAAGCGCCGTGGTTGGCGCAGTCCAGGCGAATGCAGCCGAGCAGGCGGGTGTTGCCCGCCGCGTTGTCGCCGACGTGGTCGTGGAACGGGCTGCTGCCGTCGGTGTGTTGCCCACCCGACAGCGTGCCGGCCACCCACGGAGTGACTCTGGGAGAGCAGCTGAGATCGGTGTCGTACGCGCACATCGGCCACCTGTCCGCTGCCCAGCCACTGCCGAGTAGCTGACCCTCGAACATGCGCCAGTAATTCGAGCCGCCCTCGGTGTAGTCATTTGGGTCGAAATCCATGGTGCCTGCGTGGTCCGCTGCGCCGACGAACGGCAGCTCGTGCATGACGTAGCGATCGGAAGTCATTGATGCCCCGCGCGCGTCGTCGGTCGCGGCATAGAGAGAATCAGCGGCGGCGTCCATGTACGCCACGGTCATGCTGTAGCCGTTCGCGGCTTGGGTGCTAGTGGCGGCGTCGTAGCTCACTCCGAGGATTGCGTCCTGCCACTGGTCGTTGTCGTCCCTGAACACGTTCTTGACTCGCAGCACCTCGCTGCTCGTCTTGTAGTACTGGCCTTGAGCGCTGCCGCTGTCCTCCTCGGAGTCGTCCTGATCCTCCGTGCCGTACCGTTTCCAGTCGACGAAAGGCCACGCCGCTCTGCAGGTGTCGTCCTTGCAGTCCGCTTTGTTGGCCGCGGGCAGCATGCGGAAGGAGGCGCAGTAGGTGAACGAGCCGTCCGCGCCGTTGAAGGATCCTGCCGTGCCCGGGTCGTCAGGATCCGGCGCGTACCACGGCTCGGCGGTTTTTGGCTCCGGCTCCTCGAAGCCGAAGCGCACGCTCTGCCCCATCGGGTGAGCCAGCTTCTGGCGGGCGGAAGGCCCGCTCGCCGAGCACGAGCTGCAGTGGTACGACGTGTGGGCCGGCAGATTGCCGATACTGGGGTTCCAGTCAGCTATGGCGCAGCAGTTGTCGGCGTCGGTGTCCGTACAGTCGGTCGTCGTACTGCTAGGGTCGGAGAGGCTCAGTGCGTCGGCCGCAATGCACGCGGTGTCGGCGGTAGCGCCTTCGCCGGGGCCGGGGGTGGTCGCCTTGGGGAAGCGCCCCGCCGTGCCGGCCGCGCACTGCGCGTCCGTCAGCGAACCACCAGTGTAAGTCGACATCGGCGGCATGTGCTCGCCCTCCTTGTAGCACTCGAAATACACGCCGCCTTGCAAAAAGTCCTTCATGCCGGCACCGGGCGCTTGCGTTTGTTGGAGGGTGAGGTCGTCCTTTGTGGCCGGCTTCCAGATGTCCAGCTCGCTCGCGACGGCGTCCGCGTCCAAGGCGAACTTGGTCACCAGGGAGTCGGTGTAGAGGAAGTGCAGCGCGTCCTCGTTGCTGCCGCGGACGTTGTCGTTCAGGTGGGTGAAGGGCGCGACCGGCGTCAGCGAAGACTTGTCGTAGTTCACGCACGCCTGCATGGACCACGTGTACGGGTTGTGCTGTGTGCTGGTAGCGAACTGCCCACCCGGTGGGCACTTGGCGACGCCGGTCGTCACGTTGCCGCCCGACGCGTGGCAGGCCAGCTCCCGCACGCGCGAGAAGGTGCCGAGCACCGGTGCTGTGGTACTCGGAGTCGCAAAATACACCGCGTGCCTGAGCGAAAACAGAGCACCGTCCCAGCCCTTTAGAAAGAACGCCACGTCACCAGTCTCCGGTGCAGTAACTTCGCAGCAAAACACGTCTCCACCCAACTCGTTTGTGCTCATGAAACAGTCTCCACGCGCAATGAGCTGATACACGTGAGTACTGAAGCCGACGTCACCGGCAAGTCCACTGTTCACGAATTCCAAGTTTTCCAAACGCACTATAGTATTGTCCCGATCGAGAGTCGTGCCGTGCATGTCGGCACACACCGTCTTCGACCATCCGGCATCGACGTCCCATTTGGTTCTGCGCCATGCACCTGCATCTCTTGTGTCCCGCAGCCCGTCTCCGTTCCACCGATTGACTGTTCCGTCCGCGTTCACAAAACTTTGAGGGGCGCCAGCGCCACTGAACTCGGCTATCCACGCGGTGACCAAGCTAGCGTCACTGTAACTCATCACATAGCGGGTTCCGCTCGCCCAAATGTCTTCAAACGACGAAACCGTCACCCCACCGGCCTTCGTCGGCAGCAGGCACTCGTCGTAGAGCTTGAGGTGCACGCCGGGCGAACTGCCGTCGAGCAGCGCGTTGTTGGGGAAAGTAGCGTCCTCCCACACGGGCTTGTTCCAGCCGAACGAGACGGGCGTGTTGCCGGCGCCGTTGTTGGCAAGCTGGAACATGCCCGAATCCTGCAGGAAGTCGTAGTCCACCGCGCCGTTCGCGCGCGTGGTGTAGGAGCTCGGGTTGGTGCCGTCGGGGGTGAAAGCGCCTCCGTCGGCCGCGTTGGCCGACGGGTAGAGGAAGACCTTCAGGTTGGGCGAGCGCCCGGTCGCGGCGCCGCCGCCCGAGCCGCCCGCTGCGACCGAGCCGCCGCCGCCCACCGCGGAGACGTTGCCGATCGCGCTGCTCGCCGAGCACAGCGCGGAAGCGGCCGAGTAGTGCCCGGCCACCGTCGGGTACAGCGACTGCTCGGACTGCGCGTTTTTGATGTAGTAGGCCGTCGAGTAGCCCGGGTGCTTGAACCCGTCGTTGGTGTTTTCGTGCCCCGGCACCGCGGAGCTCAGCACTCGATCGGAGCCCACGCACCCGGACTCGGTCGGGCTGGTGGCGTAGTGCGTGCCGTCCGAAGTGGTGCGAGCGATCGCGTCGGTCGCGCACTGGTAGCCCACGTCCTGCATCTTGTTGGTGTAGGCGAACTGGTCCATGCGGGAAGGCCCCATCCAGAACATAAGTTTGGTGCTGATGTCCGTCGCGCACGGGCTGCTCGGGTACATGCTGGCTGCGCCGTCGCCGACGATTTTGCACGCCGGTACGTTGCCGCCCCACGTCCAGGCGACGACGTCTTTCACCTTGCCGGGCAGCACGATGTGGGCGGACGCCACCTCCTCCTTGATCTGGTTGGGAGACAAGCCGCCGTTGCTGCCGGCGCCGGTGAAAACGGACGCGGCGCTCGAGCCGTACCCGCCGAGCATAAGCACGCTGATGTGCGAATACAGCACGTCGGCGGCGGCCACCAGCCCGACCGACTGGCCGAGGTAGGCTTCCGTGGCTTCGCTGCTCTCCTCCGAGTTCAGGAGGTTGTGGTCGCTCAGGCCGTAGTGCAGAGGGTCCTCGTCGGTGCCCACGACCTCCGAAAAGTACCGATTGCCGTCCACGCTGACCGCCGAGCGGCCCCTGCCCTCGGCGGTCTTGCTGCGCTCCCAGCAGATTTGGTGGTAGGCGTCGTAGTCGCCGCCCAATCGGCCGAACGCCTGGTCGTCCGTGTGCTTGTGCACGATCACGTTGGTCGGGTGGGTAGCGTCGTGGTTGGGGTCGTGCTGGATCTCCACGAATCGCGCCCCGTCGTCTTCGCAGCGCAAGAAGAGGTTGGAGAACGCGTCCTTCGTCGCGTCACCGAACCGGTGGTTGTCGTCTGCTGCGTAGGCGAAGGTGCCGTCCTTCTCCGACGGGGCGCTGGTCGTCTTGGCACCGAAGATCGAGATCAGGCGCTGGCCGCCGCGGCAGGCGGCGGTGCACCGCGCGCCGCTGAAGCGGAACAGGCCGCATACGGTGAACCCTGCCCCTTTGCCGAAGTCGCCGCCGACCGACGCGGCGGCGCGCATGGGCATGGCGAACGTCGAAGGCAGCTTGTGCGCGGCGGTCACCTCCGTCGCGTCGGCCGCTTCCAGCGAAGCCACCGGGATGCTGGAGACGCTCTCGATCGAGTAGGCCGACACGCCGTTCTGCACGTGCACGCCGCCGCTGAAGGACAAAGATGGTGCGCCGATGGCGCTCCATGTGCCGAAAGTGCTACCGTCCGCCACCTTGAAGTTTTGGTAGCTCTGGGTGTGTGCGGGCACCATCACGCTGTCGTCGAACTCGTACGGCGTGCCGTACGTCAGAGGGTAAGCCTGCAAAGGCTCGCCTTGAGAGCCGAGGTTCGGCAGGTACTTGGCCTGCATCGCTCGGCTGTCGACGACGCCGATGTGCGACTTGCCGACGATGCGCACCCTGGTGTTGGTGCCGTGGATGAACACGTTGCTGCACCAGCCGGCGGCGTACAGGCACTGGTCGGTGTCGAGGCGCACCTCGAGCTTGATCCAAGCTTTCTTCTCGCTCGCGCTCGTGATCGGCGCGGAAGGGCTACCGGAGGAGCCGTGCGCTCGGTACAGAATCACGGTGTCGTACTTCCACGACGAGGACACGGTGTCGATCTGAGCGGCGTACCTGCCTGCCGGCGAGCTGCCGCCGCCGGTGCCCCACATCGAGCCGACGGGCGCGAACTCCTCCGCCTCGCAGTCCGCACCGTCGTCCGCCGTCTCCGGGCACACGCCGACGGACAGGCGCACCCAGAACTCGGTCGTTGAAGTGCTCAACGCACCACCTTCGATGTCGGTCATTTTGAAGCGGGTCTCGCCGGTGAAGTACCCGGAAGGCGCGCCCGGCAGCTGCAGCTGCCCTCGCTGGTTGAAGTTCACCAAGTTGCCGACCAGCGCGTTGCTGGACTTGTCCGCGAGCAGCGCCGACTCCCTGCGCCCGTCAAAGTCGAAGTAAGCCTGCGTGCCCCTCGCGTGGTCGTTGTAGATAGGAATGACCATGGATGAACCACCGGACGGATCCTTGGGCGTGCTGTAGAAGGACATGTGCGCGATGCGGCCTTGGAAAGTGCCGATCGACTCGTCCGCGTCGAGCACCGAGCCGGTGCCCACGCTGTCGCTGTAGTGCGTGCCGATGTGCGTGCGCTCGCCCGGCCCGGCCGCGTAAGGCACACGCTCGCCGGTCAGAGTCGGCACGAGGTCGCCGTTCGAGGCCAAACCGGCCAGCGCGTGCGCGTTGGAAGCCGGCGCGGTCTCGAACCCGAACGGCAGCGAAGCCGTGCCGTCGGCGCCGTGTGTGTCGGCGGCGTTACGCGCCTTCACCGTGAGAGTGTCCGTTCCGCCCGGCGACGACGAAACGTCCGTGAACTCGCGAGTGTACGCCATCTCGAACCGCAGAATCACGCCGCTCGACGCGTCGCCGTCTTCGGAGTGCATCTTGCCTCCGAACTTGTTGTGGTCGATAGACACTTCCGCACAAAGCACCTGCCCGGCCTGGTTCGCACCAGGTGTCGAGTCGTAAGGGTCGAAGCGCTCCGACAGCCAGCTGCCGACGCACGCTTTGAGCGTGCGCGTGGGCGTGCTGCCGACGAGTTTACTCGAGCCGATGGTCATGTGGTAGGCCGCTTTGGTGTCCACGTCCGAGGAGCCTTGCGCCAAGCGGCTGACGAGCACGCCGCCTTTGTCGTGCTCGTCCAGCACGACGTCCGCCACGATACGGAACCCGCACTTTTGATTCGCGACCAGCGCGTCGTTGCCGCACGCGTCGGTACCGGCGAATTGCTGCTGGTAGTTGGTGGCGGTGTGCGCGACCAAGTTGGCGCCGAGCACCGGCTCGTCCTCCTCGTAGTCCGAGAAGAAGACCACGTGGTCGCCCGCCGTGTTCAGCATCACCGCTTTCACGTCGTCCTCCGTCAGCGCTTCCGAGAAGATGCGGATGTCGTCGACGTCAAACACCTGCGCGTTGGGGACGTCGGAGTTGGTGTCTTGCACGCGCGGCAGGCCGACGAAGAAGGCGCCGTCGTAGTCGCACGGCTCGGGCGAGCCGCTCTTGAGGCACTCGACACCGGAGCGTTCGTTGAGCAAATCGGTGCCGAGCCCGCCGGCCGCGAACGTGATCGTGCCGCCGGTAGCGCTGTCGCGTTCGTTGCCGTTGAGGAACAGCGTCACGTCCGAGCTGTTGGACCAGGCGACGCACACGTGCACCCACTCGTTCTTCGTAAAGCGGTGCAGAGCCGCGGTGACGGTGTTGCCCGCGACGGCCGCGTGCGCCTGGTACTCCGCCCCACTGTCGTCGGCGGGCTCGAGGAAGATCTCGACCGCCGCGTCGACGGGGTCGGCCTTGTCGAACACGGTGAAGACCCTCTGTCTCAACCGCTGCCGGGCGGCGGCTCGGGCGGCCGCCTCGGCGCCGCCGCAGCCGCCGATCGTGCACGCGTCGTTGTGCACCTGCGTCCACAGGCAGACGGCGCCGTTGGCCTCGTCCCAGCTCACGGGCGGGTCCGCGACGTCGGTGGTCGTCTCGATCGGCACGGCGTAGAAGCCCCGCCACATCGAGTCGCCGGAAGTCTCGATGACGGAGCAGCCCGCGGTGTCTGTGCAGCCGTATCTGCCGGCGTAGCTGTCCACACGCAGGGCGAGGCCCTGCAGATGGTGGCTGCGGGTGTACTTGGGGATCCAGTGGTTGCCCACTTTGCCGTCCCACTTGGTGTGCACCACGCTGCCGACCGAGGCGCCGGGAGGGTGGATGTCCAGCAGGTCGTGCTCGAAGCTGAAGTGCGCGTTGCCGACCCGGCGCACGTTCACCAGCCCGGCACCGTCGAAGGCCAGCATCTCGGTCGAGAGCTCGAACTCGTGCATGGAAGGCTTGTAGAAGATGTCGTCGTTCACGCTCACCTCGTACTTCATCTCCAGGAACAGGTTGGCGCCGTCGGTCACGAGCGGCGCCACCGGGAACGAGATGCCCGTCTCCGAGCTCCAGTCGAAGTAGCGTCGGTCGATGATCTTCGAGTTGAAGGTGCCGGAGAGGCCGTAGAACTTGGAAGGCAGGCCCGAAGCCGCCAAGCTGCTCTCGGCGTGCAGCATGTGCGCGTGCTGCGAGCTCAGCGCGGTCCCGAGGAAGAGACGCACGTCCTCCACCGCGATCCACGTGGAGGCAGCACTCGAGAAGCTGTTCGCGGCGAAAGAGGGGACGTACAGCGCGCCCGCTCCGACCGCAGCTGTAAAGGGGGCAGCAGCGTTGGTGGGCCAATAAAACATCGGGTGGCGAGCGGGCACGGGTGGAACGGCACTAGGGTCGCCGGCAGCGAGCGACGTCTCCTTGGTGCTCGAGCGCAATGTGCCGTCCGCGATCTCCGTGGTGGTGCGCGCCTCGTCGCCGCCGTTCACGTGCAACGCGGCCGTGACTGCGCACTGGCCGTCGCGAGCGTTTTTGTGCGAGCAGCCCGCGCCCCAGTCCCAAGTGGCGACCACGTGCACCCAGTCGTCGCACTTCACTCCCAAACTGCCCAAGTCGACGCTCGGCGAATCCCAGTGGTTGTCGTCCGTCTCGCTCCACGGCCTGAAAGTCAGCTTGGCGTCGTCGCAGCTCGCGCTGTCGCTGTCGAGCAACAGCGCGAAAGTGTTGCCCGATCCGTCCGACATGATGCCGGCCGGCAGACTAGGGGTGGTCGGAGTGGCAGTCGGGTCGTTTTTGCCGAGCACTTTGAACCACATGGCGACGCTGCCCGTGCCGGACCAACCAAGATACGTGCTCCACGCGTTATTCTTGCTATCGAGGTTGTGCGCGTCACTGTGCAGGTCGACGGTGCCCTTGATGCGCAGCGCCGAGTGCTCGGTGCGGAGCTGCGACCCGACGACGACGCTCGCCACGCCGATCTTCGCGCGGGCGTCTCCGAAAGTGGAAACGGGATTGTTCCTGTTCAGCCGATACGCGAGCGCCGCCGAGTCGTCGAGCACCAAGCCGATACGGTCGGCGTCGATCTCGAAGATGCTGCTGGTAGAGGACGTTATCTGCACGACGTCACCGTCCCCGCGCGGCAGCGCGTCGAAGCCGGCCGACGCCTGCATGGCGTGGTTGGGGAGGGTGGAGTCGGTGGCCAAGTCCGCGCTGGTCGGGATCTGGTCGTCGGTCCTCGCGAACACGAGGAGCTTGTTCTCCACGAACCCGGGCGTGTTGCAGCCGGTGGAGCCGCTGTTGAAGGAGTCGTAAGGCAGAGGCACGGCCGACGGGTCGACGGACGCGCACACCGAGGCCTCGGCGACGTCCAGCGCCCACCAGTTGCGCTCGTCGTTCCAGAAGTCGTCGCTGTCGCCGTCCGCGGAGTCCACTCCGGGGATGTCGAGGCGCAGATCCGCGTACACGCTCTCTCCGCGGACGAAGGTGGAGCGCTCGTTCTGCATGGCGATGTCGGCGTAGGTGCGCGTGCGCTTGGTGTCGAAGGTGGACATCTGGTTGCCGGAGAGCTCCTCGTCGAGCGCCGAGCGGCGCACGTCGACGGTGAGCGTGACTTCCAAGTGCTCGTCGCCGCCGCGCTTCTCGTACGCGCCGGCGGCGGTCGGCTTCCACATCTGGCTGAAACGCAGCGGGATCTTGCCGACAAAGTCGGTGACCAGCGAGGGGATAGGCGCTTTCGAGCCGGTGTCGCCGTTCATGCCGGTACGCAGCGTCCAGCGCTGGTAGCAGTAGTCGTCGGCCGTCTTGCTCGCGAGCGCCGTCGGCCGGTCCAGAGGCAGCGAGCTCTGGCAAGTCACCGTCTCCGGGCTCACGATGTCGAAGTCGAAGGGGCAGTTCACCGGCCCCGGCGAGCTGCCGTCTCTCTGCGCCTTGCAGTAGAAGTTCTCGTTGCGGCCGCTCGTGTCGACGTCGGCGTTGAACCAGAACTGCTGGGTGGGCTGCCCGCCGTGCCCCCACGTCTCGTACTCGCCGTCTTTGGTGGTGTCGGGGAAGCTCACCACCATCGCGGACCCGAGCTTGGTGGTTTGCTTGTTGTTGTAGGTGGAGTCGATGTGGCGGACGTAGGTGTCCACGGTCAGCACCAAGTGGTTGTCGTCCGAGAAGGTGGCCGAGCGGAACGCCGCCTGGAAGTCGAACGTCCTCGCCTGGAACAGGCTCACGCTGCCGTAGCTGCCGAGCATGGAGATGCCGAACTGGTAGCTGGCGAAGGAGTACAGCTCCTCGCTGGCCGGGCTCGCGGCCTCGTCGTTGCTCACCTTGCTCACCAAGCGGGAGGAGAGCTTGCCTCGGTAGAAGGAGCTGGAGAGGTACAGGTCCATCGCCTCGTCCGCTCGCAGCGCGCGCTCGAAGAGGCGGAAGTCGTCGAAGTACACGTCCGGCATCATCGTGTAGGACTGCGACGCGGTGTAGGTCGCGCAGCCGCCGATGCAGAAGAAGTTGTTGACGGTCGCTCCTTGCAGCTCCGTGCTCATCGCCGAATTGGAAGCCACGATGTTGTCGGTGGTCTGCTCTCCGTTCACGTAGAGCGCCATGTAGCCGCCGACGAGCCACGACACGGCCACGTGCATCCACCCGTTCTGCGAAGTCTGGGCGGTGACTTCGGCACACACCGCTCCGCCCAAGCGCCCGTCGGCGTTGTCGCGCGCCGCGACGACGTTTTCTGGTATGCTGGCGATTGTGCCCCCCGGTACGAGCAAGCCGCTCGAGTGCGGCGAGATGAAGACGACGTACCGCTTGTCGTTGCTGGTGACGAAGGCGCCTTGCCACCCGTGCTTGACGTGGCCAACACCCTCGTCGTTCGAAGTCATGAAGTAGCCGTCGGGCACGACGTCGGTGTTGGGCTTCCAGCGGAGCCAGAGCGAGAAGCCGCCGTCGCAGGTGGTCGGGTCGGTGCCGCAGTTGGAGCCAGGGAACACGAAGCCCGAATAGATGTTGTGCGGAATCCGGTAGTACAGCGAGTTGGACGCGCCGACGGTGGTCGGCACCCGCGCGCTGACGTGGCCTTTGAACGCCGTGCCGTACACGTGCTGGGTGGACACGTCATCGTCCTCACACAGCTCACCACCGTTATCGTGGTTGCAGAGACGGGCGTGCGAGCCGGCCGCCGGGTTCGGTGCCTCGTTCACCACCGTCGACATGGCCACCGCGTCTCCGCTCTGCGCCATGTTCTCGAAGGTGTAGTGCAGCAGCAGGTTGTCGACTACGTTGCCGTTCTCGGTAAGCACGACGGCCAGGTCGTCGTTGTCCGGCGAGCCGCCCGTCGCCCGGCACTCGTCGGTGTCGCACACCCGGCAGGAGGAGAGCTCGGACAGCGACATGTCCTTCGTGAAGTAGGTGGTCGCCCAGTGCGCGTTGGGGTCGTGGTACTCGTTGCGGTTGAGGTCAGAGAGCTGCTTGTTGATGGTGCCGATGCTGCCCGTCCAGCCTTCCGCCCGGGTCGCGGCGTCGTCGTCCGTGCTGGCGCTGCCCGTGTACAGGTAGTCCAGCTCCGAGAAGCGCTGCTTGCACTTGCGGGCGAAGGTGAAGCGCGAGGCGTTGCACGGGTTGTTCCACAGCGTGGACCAGGCGACGTCGGCCTGCTCCATCCTGGCTCGGTTGGAGCAGCTGCCCGGGTAGCGGATCTTGGAAGGGTGGTTGATGGTCTTGTCGACCGCGTGGGTGAGCTGGTTCTTGAAGGAGTGGAAGTCCACCAGAAGCGCCTTGTCGGGCACGTACGAAGTGCCCACGGTGAAGCGCCAAGTGCCTTCCGACAGCCGCTTCTTGGTGCCGTAGCTGATGCTCGGCGACTCGCCGCTCACCTCGTGCATCACGATGTCGCGCAGCGTGTGCGCCTGCGTGCCCTTCGTCGGGCCGCCCACTCCGGTGCAGTGCCTCGGGATGTTGGGCGCCTCGTCGTACTTGCACTCCTCCGAGTAGATCGTGGTCTGGTCCGGCACGTACTTGCCGGTCTTCTCGGGTGGCAGCGCGATGAAATCGGGCACGTAGTCCTGCGCGTCTGGAAGTGTGGTGGAAAAGCTGCTGCTGCTTCCGCGGTAGTAGTTGCTGGTGGTGGCGTTTTCGGAATTGGAGAAGGCGGCGTCGAAGGTCCACGAGGCCGCCAAGTGCTCGTGCGCCAGCGCTCGGGCGGCGACCGTCTTGAGCAGATTCTGCTGAATCTGAGATTCGGTGCGCGCCGACGACCAGATCCGCAGCTCGTCCATGTAGCCGTTGAACCCGCGACCCAGACGCAAGTGCGGGTGGGTGTCGAGGTTACCGATTGAGAAGTCGCCGGGCATGTTCGCCAGCTTGCCGAACCCGCGTGCGGGATCAGCCTCGCGGAAAGTCTCCTGGCCGTTCACGTACACGACAAACTCGCCCTTGTCGCTCCACTCGGTATTGCCGAGGTCGAACGTGATTCCGGGCCCGCACCCGGGGTTGCTTCGCACGAACGCCAGGTGCGTCCACGCGTTAGTCTTCAGCTCCTCGCTGCTGCCACCGAGGACGTGCCGAAACACTTCGCCCGCGGTGTCGTCTCCACCGGAGTACACGGTCGTGTGCACCGACAGACCACCCGGACCGGTGAAACCATCGTCGCAGTCGCCCGCGCGCCCAGGTCCATACCCACACGTGTCGCGCTCCAGCGCGGCTCCATAAAGGTTGTCGATGCCCGAAGGATCGCCGCAGATGCTGACGGTGAGCGTCTTGTCGAGGTGGAACAGGAAGGCACCGCACCCGCCGCTCGCGCTGATCGGGCGCACCCAGAACTCGACGGTCATGTCGCAGTTGGGCGAGTACTCGTCGGCGGTCGCGGAGAACGGGTCGTGCGCCCACCGGTTCATGCTGACCGTCGTCATTTCCGTGCCCACCGCGGATTCGGGGTTGAGGGGCAGGTAGGCCTCGCCGTCCCGCCAAAGATAGGATTCGGCGGGCACGTTGCCGGTGAACCGGATCGAGCCGCCGTTGGCCACCCGGTCCAGGGAGAACGAGGAGCGGAACTCGTGGTCGATGCTCTCGTGGTCGTCCTTGACGCCGTACTCGACGAGGCTCGAGCCGAAGTCGGTCTCGGACTCGCCGGACACGTCGAAACTGACGATGGTGCCTTTGAGGGTGCCGACGAGTGTGGCGGAGCTGTCGGCGTACGTGATGCCGTCCACGATGTTGGGCCCGCTAGGGTCGTCCAGCGACTGCGACTTGTCGTCGACGTGGAACAGGCTGACGAGGACTCGCACTCGGCTGGAGGAAGTTCCGAACGACTCCAGCGTGTTGCCGGTCAGCTGCGCTCGCAGCAGATGCCGGGTGGTGGAGCCTTCGTGCCGGTAGAAGCCGTCGGAATCGAGAGTCTTGGACTGCGACCCGTCGCCGTCCTGAGCGGGCGCCCAGTCGCACGTGGTCGACTGCGTGTCCACGTGGAACTTCTCGAAACACAGCGAGATCCTGGCGACACCGACGTCGCCGAGGACGAAGTCGTTGTCGAAGATGGCGCTGAGGCGCACCGCGCGCTTGTTGTCCGCGTAGACGGTGCTCGCGGCGCCTTGAGGGAAGCTGGTCGGTTTGATGGTGTCTCCTTGGGACGGAGCCACGATGCGCGTGCCGAACTCGGCGGCACACAAAACTTGCCACGAAAGCAGCAGGCACGTCACGAAGGGACGCGCTCGCATCTTTCGTACAGTGGACGATTCTCACAGGTACTGTCTGTTCGTCGTCGTACGCACACTCACTCACTGAGCCACTACATGTTTATACTGTAAATGTTTATAGTGCCATGCCCTTGTTAAACGTGCGCGCCCCGCCGCGGCGGGGCGCGCCGATCTAAGAGTATTTGCGTTTGGCCTTCGGTCGGTCAGGATACACTATCAAAGACAGCTTCCCTAGCGCTCCGTGGTGTATGCGATAGTCGGTCAACGACACGTAGTACACCAGCGTGTCCATGTTGGTCACGCCCGTCACGTACAGCTGCTCTCGCTTGGTCGACCCGACCGATATGTTCAGAGTAAACAGCGCTTGGCGAACGCACTGCAGAAAGTCGAAGCAGATGTTGTGCATCGCCTCCTCGTCGATTTCGGAAAACGACTTGCCGAGCTTCAGGATTTCCGCGTCGAACCGGAACACCCGCACCCAAGACAGCACCGTGTGCATCGCTCGCTCTTTCTGGAAAAAAAAGCGCCTGGGTGCGACACAGTCCGTGTACACGATCTCCGCAACAAAAGCGGGACCTTTGATCGGCTGCGACGTTATGGTATCGATTGCTCCGTCTTGGGGTGTTGTTTTGTGTCTGTGTGTGGTGTACGATACCACTTTCTCCAAGCACAACGCGCGCAAAATTGGGTTCTTCGCGCAGCACATGCGATTCCGCAACCGATGTGCGCTCTCGGTCAGGATGTTGGCGCACAACGTGTCCACGACAGCCGGGTTGTCCTCGTCCAGCACGCATCGCACGTGTTCGCGCACCGCGTCCATTGCGACACACGAGGGTCTGAAGTTGGCGTAGAAAATCTTTTGTTTGGGGACATTTTTAGCGACAGTGCCTGGCCGGCTCTGCTGGTCGTCGTCGTCGTCGTCCCGACACTCACTGCTGGACCGCTCCGGGTGCGGCTCGGTGGTGGCGTCCGGGTTGTCGTTGTCGACGACGGGGTTGTCGTGTTCTCCGTCGTCCTCGTCGGAGCTGAGGTCGTACACGGAACACGCGACCCCTTCGTTGCGGTACGAACTGCGCTTCATTGTCTACGACACAAAAATCCAAAAGAGCACACGCATAAAAGCAACACATGAGTGCTAATTAGCACATTCATCTTTTTTTGGTTTCGTCGAGCCATGAGCACACACGCGCGGTGCAACACTATAAAAACAGACTGGGAATCGGTAACACGGCCGGCTTTGCACGCGTCGATAGTTTACGATTCTGTCTGTCGCATGCACAGATATGGACCTACGTGCCATTCGCGATCACGAGCGTGTGCGTGATAATGCTGAGCTTCGCGTTGTGGGTGAAAGAAACCCACACGTGGTTGCTGTCCAGGAGCATTCTGCTGGTGCTGATATGGGCGTATTCGAGTTTCACGCGCAACTACCAGTCTTCGAGCAGCGACACTCACTACATGCACAGCATCAACCACGATCATGCCAACGCGCTCATGACATGGGCGGCCTGGCTGGTGTACAGCAGCGTAGTGGAGCTCACGCCCGACGCGTTTCCCGACAGCCTCGGTATCGTCGTATCGATCGTGTCGGTCGGGTGCGTCGTGGTCAGCATCCGTGTAGAGAACGAACGACATTCGAAGAAGGACGGGCTGCGTAGAACGGACTGGATCGTGCTGCAGACGTCCCGAGGCTTGTTCGTCGGCCTGCTGTTCATCCCGCACCGAAGCACGCTGTTCAGCTTGGGTGCACCTTACACGGCAGGTGTCAGCCTGCTGTTCTTCGTGAACTTCGCCATCGCGAGCATGTCGACCGACATCGACCAGAAAGCGCCGCTCTACGTCGACTGCAAGCTCATGCAGTCGGTGTGGGTCCTGGTGGGTGACATCCGCATCACCGCGCTCGCCATGCCGTACGTCCTGTTTCAGC
This sequence comes from Opitutaceae bacterium, assembly GCA_002713695.1. Taxonomy (GTDB): domain Bacteria; phylum Verrucomicrobiota; class Verrucomicrobiia; order Opitutales; family Opitutaceae; genus Cephaloticoccus. Next base: position 42,987 of record PAUB01000023.1, on the reverse strand, counting down.
TGAACAAAATCAAGTGGCTCAAGACGGGCGACGGCTGGACGCAACACCGACCGGTCGAAACTCAACACCCCAACCCCAGCCCCGCTGTCGGTGACGCGTGCACGGAACTGACGGCCGTCGACGTCGTCGGCAACTCGCCAGAAAACAACCAATCGAACCAAGCGAACCCGTCGTACGCTGTCTCGATGAGCACGGCACAGCCACTGCATCGCTCGATGCTGCCGCAGATACCGCCGCACATGGCACAGCCCGCGCCGCACACGGTACCACCAACGACGACGACACCGCCGCGCGCGGCACCGAGCAAAGAAGTGCTCAGCAAACTCCAAGAGGCGCTCTCGCTCTCCAACAACAACCAAGGCCACAACAACCACGGCAGCAACCGGCACCACACAGACACACCAGGCAGCAGCGGCGGCGGTGGCTCGCACGTCACGCTGTTCGCGGCTCCGTCGGAGCACCTGCACTCGCACGCCCAGCGAACGTCGCTCGTGTCCCACTTGAAGTCGCTGTCGAAGGCGAAGGAAACCACCACCACCACCACCGCCACCGCTACGTTTTGACACCCGCGCCGTGCACGAACGCCGTCCGCAGCGTGCTGTCGGCCACCGCCGCGCGCTGCGGCGTCTGCGCCATCCGAGTGTTTCTCTGTCGCATCGCACGCACTACCGCCTCCTCCAGACGATAGTCTTGGTGCTCGTCGTGCCGCCGAAGTTTCGAGCCGTCCGCGGGCACCGCCGAGTCCACGACGGGCACGAGCGCGGCCATGACGTTGCCGAGCAGCACCAAGACGTGCACCCAACTCACCATCTGGTGCAGCATCACCACGATGTAGCCCTGCACGCCGGTCGGAGTCACGTCGCCGAACCCGGTCGTGGTGAGCACGGTCACGCTCAAATAAAACGCCTCCACCATCGCCGCGCCCGTACCCCTCTCGTGCTTCAGCGGAACCCCCCAGTCGTGCTCGTGCACGCCGTTGGTGTTGAGCACCGCGTACACCCCGGCGTACAGCACGATCGTGCTCAGCACCGCGACCATCGGCCGCTGCCTGCCGTACCGCTTCTCCTGCAGCGCCTCCTCGTCCACGCTCAGCATCGAAAGGCAGTGCAGCAGCGACGGCATGTGCAGCAGCAGCACCAGCCACACCGCACAGGAGCTCCAGAGCGCGTACTCCTCCGTCTCGAGCAAACTCAGCACCACCACGTACGCCGCACCGACGACGACGCTCACCGCGATCCTGGTCGGGTCGCTCCAGTTCCAGAGCACGCGGGAGAGCGCGCTCTTGCTGTTGGCGAAGCCGCGCACGGCCGAGAAGAACCGCGACGACCGCAGCGCCAGCGCGTCCGACTCGCCCATCACAGAAGTATCCGTGTACAAAAAACGCGGACTCGCGTACCAAACAAACACACCATTGGCAGTTAATATATATCCAGTTTGTGCAGATCTGGTAGATCGCAATCCACACGCGTGCCGCTCGTCGTGCTCTTCGTGGTGAACGTGGTGGTGTGGGTCGTGCTCAGAGACTGAAAAGACACGGTACAAAACCAACACACCCGCCCGTCGACCAAGAAGCACCGTCGGTTCGAATGCGTCCGCTGCGCAGCATCAAGAGCGTCGCGGCGGCGTCGTCGGCCGCCGTAGCCGCGGCGAAGCAAAGCGTCGTCGCGGAAGCGCACTCGACGAACCCCGATCACCACCACCGCCACCAGCACCACAATTTCGCGCACTACGCCGTCGACGTGGTCGGCGACGTGAAGTCGCTCTCGGCACTGCTCGCGCTCGTGCTGCTGCTTTCCGTAGCGGAAGGCGACGCCACGTGGCACGAAAAGCCGATCCCCTTCTTCGTCTACGTCGGGTACGGCCTGCTCATGCTGTGGGGCAAGTACGTGTACGCTCGCCGAGTGCCGCTGGTGGCAAACCGAGCACGGTGGGCGGAAAGGCGCTCGCCCGACGCCGCCTTTTTCGAAGACGTGTACGCGGCGCTGCCCTTCGCCGCACCACGGTCGTGGGCGCTGTTCGAGCACGTGGCGATCGTGGCGTGGTACGCATCGTTTGCCGCGCTCGGCTTCTGGTGCGCGCTGTGGCGCGCCGACCGGCCGGACCCGTCCGACTGGACCAGCGCTCCCGAACGTCTGCTCGCTCTCGCGCTGCGGCTGCAAGGGTGCGGCTGCGCGCTCGGCGGAGCGTGCTACGCCGTCGCGTTTTTCGTGTGCGCAAAACACCACGACGATGACTCGTGACCCTGCGTTTGACAAAGAATGCGGCCGAACCGCGTCCACGTGTCGATAAAAAAAACTACGAACTAAAAACTAAATACTGGCCAGCCACCAATGTATGAACGACCAGCAACACGATCGGCCCGACGAGTCGCATACGCTATAAACATTCGCTCATAACCCAATTTATTCATTCGCATCACAATCTGCGTGTCGCTGGTCGTCGTTGGTTGTTGTTGGTTATCGTTGTGTTTTTCGCCCGTGCGCGCGCACCACAGACGCTGAAGGGAACGGGTGGCGACATCATCGTCGCGGAGGAGGCGGCCTACATGGACCTCCGAGTGTTTTTCGAGGTGATCGTGCCGCTGCTGGAGATGGAGCAGACATCGCTGATATGCATCTCCACCATCCTCGAGTCGTTCAACTTCTACAGCCGGCTGCTGGACCTGAAGGACACGGAAGGCAATTCGCTGTTCGAGACGCTGCGGTTCGAGCTCATCTGCGAGGCCTGCAAAGCGTCCGACCACCCGGAAAAATGCACGCACATGCTGCACCTGGTGCCGAGATGGCAGAGCGCAGACCGCCACAAGCGCCTGAAGATGGTCATGGCCGGTGAGTCTCTGCTGCTGCGGTGGTGGTGGTTGTTCTTGTTGTTGTTGTTGTCGTGTGTGCTTGCGAAGCGTTCGCCAAGAAGCCGTCCTTCGTGGCGTGCTCGCACAAGTACAAGAGGTAGCCGCGGCGCACGGGGTCGGCAAAGGCGGAATCGGGGGACACGTAGCACGCTGCGAAGTCGTGCAGGTACGCCGTAGGCAGGTGCTCGTAGAGAAACAGTGGAGGGGGCGACCGCTCGGTGTTGTCGTCGTCGTCGTCGTCGCCACTGTCGTCGTCGTCGTCGAGCGCACACAAGTTCACGTTTGCCACGCACGCGCGCACGTGCTTGACCTCCTGCGCCTCCTGCCAGCCAACGATGCTCGCGTCGATCGGCTCGAGCGCTCGGCGCTCGTCCGTCGCCTGTGCCGTGCCCGCTGTGTCCGTTTCGGCAAACGCATGCCTCTTGGTGCGATCCGGATGTCCGTACCTCCTCACGCACTCCCGTAACTGCGATGCGATGTCAGGGTGCGGAGCGTCGCAAGCGACTCCGGCTGCTGCAATGGGCACGTCGGCCCAGAAATGTGTCTCGTCCGTGCAAAGGAGCGGAGACACCTCCGACAGCACGCTCGAGCCGAACGCGCTGCCGCCCGTCACCCCTTTGTGGCGCTGGCATATGCGCTCGCGCACCACGCGCTGCCGGAGTTGCTCCAGCCGTGCGCTCGTCTCGCTCGGCCTGTCGACCCGTCGCTCGAACAGCACGATCATACGCCTGCTGCGACTACACACACACACACACACCCGCTCCACTTTGCTTTCCATATATATAGGCCAAGAAGCGCTCCAAATGCGAGAAACGATGGGAGTGCAGTGCGACGACCTGCAACAGGCGTTCCCGATGAATTTGGTGAAGAAGTGGATGACCAGCACCCGTGTGTCAAGCGAGAGTCTGCGAGCGAAGCACGTGTTTCTGGCGATCGACCCGAATGCGGGCGGGCTGTCCGCGTTCTCCATCGTCTCGATCGTGTCCAACGAAGGCTCCACCCTGGTGAGTCACGCGACGCAGTGCTTGCGCAGCACTTTTGCCACGAGCTCGCTTTCGGTGATCTTGAAGTCCAAGTAGAGATGCGCGTACCTGGATACGACGCGTGTGGCCGTGTACACGTTGCTCGGCAACACGCTGTTCGGAGCGTCGCCGTACACCCACTGCTGCAGCGTGGCAGAGAGTGTCAGTGCCACCAGCAAAAACGCCCGCTTCAGCACGAGGTCGTCCGACTCCCTGAGCATGTCCACGATCGGCAACATCCGAACCAGCACTTGATCCTCGAACTGCACGGCCGTCGTGCTCACGTCCTGTGCCGCCTTCGTGACCAACTCGTTGAGTTGGTCACCCGTGTGTTCGCACAGCATGCTGACCAGAATGTCCGTGTGCATGCCGCGACGTGTGCCCGTCGCTCGCCGCTTCAGATAATCGGCACCGAGGAGTCCAAAGCCACGAGTGAGTAGGCCACCCGCGCTCGTTGATCGTCGTCCGTCCTTCTCGGCTCCTGACGTGCGCACGTGTGTGCACAAATACCAGGGCCAGAAGTACAATGCGAACACCTGGTGGAGCACATGATGATGCTGCGAAAACACCCGGTCACCGCCAACGCGATCATCGTGGTGTGCCCGGAGAGCAACCTGGGGTTCGAAGCGTGCCACATCGAGCGCTTCGTGCGCGAGTGCGCACTGAACGACGTCGTCGTCATGCACGAGGACGTCCACAACCGGCCAGGCATACGGACGACGCACGACACCAAAGAGATCATGCACGGCCTGCTGCGCGACTGCTTGGCGAACGACGGCCTGCGAACTTCGCGAGACCTCGTCGCGTCGGACGGCAAGGCGGAGACGCACCTAAAAGAGCTGGAGACCCAGATGGGATCATACGCGATCATCGTGGAGCCCGGCAGCACGAGTTTCGCCAAAGCGCGGCGCACCTACTCCGGCAAAAGCGGCGGATCGCAGGACGACCTGATCATCTCGCTGCAGCTGTGTTTTCTCGCCAGATCAGTTTTTTGGCAGCATTCCGACCAAAAATACCAACAGTGGGTGTAAGAAAATGCGCGTACGCCCAGAACACAAAACGCCAATTCAAATTCGGTACTCGAACATTACATAACTACACGTCGGTGTCGGACTCTGTGACGTAATTTGCAAACGAATACTATGCTGTGCGCGTCCAAAACACCCATCCACGTCCAAAACCACACGAACAGCACACACGCGCTTTCGCACGTCGACCTTTTCAAAATGACGCAGCAGCGAGCGAACAGCGCCAAACTGAGCCCTCCTTTCGACGCCACGGGCACGACAAACGCACGAACCGAATACTTAATAAACGCAGCGGAGGCACGCGCGGCCTCCGCCGAAGCCGAAGCAAGGGACCTGGCAGCGAGAATCGTCGAGCTAGAACACTTGCTGGGAGACACGGAATCAACAAAAAGCGACGCGTCCACCGCCGACGAAGACAGAGACTCGACGAAGGCGAAAGAGGCAAAGGAGCCGCTGCTGCAGAAACAAGGCAACGCCCGGTTCGTCCTCTTCCCGATCCAGTACGACGGAGTGTGGGAAATGTACAAGAAGGCCGAAGCGAGCTTCTGGACGACGGAAGAGATCGACCTTGCGCACGACCTGAGGGACTGGAAGAAGCTCTCCCCGGAAGAGCGACGCTACGTCAAGCACGTGCTGGCCTTCTTCGCAGGAGCGGACGGCATAGTCAACGAAAATTTGGTACAGCGCTTCAGCAACGAGGTGCAGATCCCCGAGGCCCGCTGCTTCTACGGCTTCCAGATCGCGATGGAGAACATCCACTCCGAGACGTACAGCGAGCTGATCAACAGGTACATCCAAGACCCAGAGGAGCGACGCACGCTGTTCAACGCTATCGACACGATGCCGTGCGTCACACGCAAGGCGAACTGGGCTATGCGATGGATCGAGTCGGACACGGCGTCGTTCGCGGAGCGCCTGGTCGCGTTCGCGGCGGTGGAGGGCATCTTCTTCAGCGGTTCGTTCTGTGCCATCTTTTGGCTGAAGAAGCGAGGCCTCATGCCCGGCCTCACCTTCTCCAACGAGCTCATCAGCCGCGACGAGGGTATGCACTGCGACTTCGCGTGCCTGCTCTACTCCATGCTGGAGCACACCCGCCTCTCCCAAGAGAGGCTAAAAGCCATCATCGGCGGCGCGGTAGACATCGAGAAGGAGTTCGTGCAGGACTCGCTACCCGTCAGTGTGATCGGCATGAACGACAAGCTCATGTGCCAGTACATCGAATTCTGCGCCGACCGGCTGCTGGTTGCGCTCGGTGCGGAAAAAAAGTATAATGCACAGAACCCGTTCGACTGGATGGAGATGATCTCCCTGCAGGGTAAAACAAACTTCTTTGAAAAACGCGTCGGTGAGTACCAAAAGGCGAACGTGTGCGACCACAGCGAGCGACAGTTCACGATGGACGACGACTTTTGACTCACAGGCACTGTGCCGCCGGCGCCGCTGCAGAATCCGGCACGATGGACAAACCGTCCACGCTCATGCGGTCCGAAACACGAAAAAGCAGCGCTTTCCAAGTCGGAATTCGGGTCTGCGCAATCTGTGCCTCGCTGCTGAAGACTTGGTGTCCGTCGTCGACTTCGGTCGAGTCTTCGTCCGAAGAGGACGACGACTCGACCGTGTCCAGTATCGCTTGCATGTCGCTGGTACTTAATAACAAGACATGTTCGTTATAGAACGTGTAAATCAAAGTTTGTCAAATGATTTTTTAGTAACGAGTCGCGTTCGCGCAACTCTCCTGTAGAAACAAGAGACACTGGCACTCTGAACCAAACACCCGCCGCCTCCGAACCGGCTGACCGTCCTCGGAAACGTAACTGACGACGGCCGAATTCGGCCGTCGCGTGTGCACGGACACGGTCGTCGGCTCGCCGGCATCCGACACCGTCGTGTACTCCTCGGTGACGTCGTAAAAGCTCGATCCGACCTCGTTCACCACCGGATCGACGGCGGTCGTCGAGACCGCCGTCGCCGAGGGCGAGAACGAAGCGACACAGTAGGAGATGCCCAGCTCCAGCGCGACCACGCACTGAGACTGTGAGTGCAGCTCCTGCAGCTTTTGGTAGAACTGGCTGGCGACGCGCTGGTCCAGCGGCTCTCGGCACAGGCAGGGTTTGTCGCGCACGTAAAACAGGTCGCCGCCGTCGGTGTTGCCGATGAAGGAGTACACGTTGCGCAACGCCTCTTCGCAGCACTCGGCCTCGGCGTGCTCCCGTCCTGCCCCCTCCTCCGCCGCGACGCCCACAAACAAGCTCAGCGAAACTCGCCACAAGGCGCACGACGCGAGCACGACGAGGGCTGCGAACACCAACCCTCGCTGCACCGCACGGTCCACTCCCACTCGGCCGCTCTCGACGTCCACCGTAAAAATGTTGGCCCGTCGTACGGTCGTCCGCCGGCGCAGCATTGCGTGTGTGGCTCTCGTGCGTGTGTGTGTGTGTTCACAGCGGGTGCTGGTGCTGCTCGGGTGCCGCCCGCATCACCGCACGAAGCGCCGAAAATGGTTTGAATATCACTCCAGTGTTTACAATTGTCGACATGGACTTCATAGTCTCCTTACGCTTCTGCGCAATCTCCTTGACCTTATTGTCTCTTGCTTTCTTGGCGTCCCGCTCCGCCTTGAACAGCAAGGTGGCGTCTCGGAACTCCGACAAGATATCCTTCAGGGAAGTGTAGCTGATGGACCACCACGCGTGCACGATCACCAGCACAAACGGCAAGAAGCTGCCGATAACGTCGAAGTTGAAGGGGGCTTGGGCGACGCAGCTGTCGACGGCGGAAGGGCTCAGGTAAGCCATGAACAAGAACAGGTCGCCCATCACCATGATGTAGCCGCACACGACCGCCAAGCCGCCGAGGCCTTTGGTGAAAGCGTTGGTCCCGAACCACACCAGCAGCACCAAACCGACCATGCCGACCCAGACAAAAATGAGCCCCACGATGAGCATGAAAGTCTCGCTCGGTGTCCCGCTTCTCCACGCGAACATGTCCGGACAGCAGGAGTCGGCGTCGCCGTCGTTGTCCTTGTCGTCGCACGTGCTGAGCAGCACCACGAACACGTAAACGTTTGTGAATATGTTGATCAGCACTCCGGCGATCGAACTCCACGTGCGCTGCTTGGCGGCGAACCACCGCCCGAAAGGCGAGTCGGCGCCGGTGTTGATGTCCTCGTCCCCCAAGCCCGCGGCGGCCGACCTCGTTAGCGCCTCCTGGTTCTTTTTCTTCTCGGCCTGCTTCGCCAACTGTTCCGCGTTCAGCTCGACGGGTGTCTGCGCCATCGTCCTTCGAAGCACGCGGGGTGTTGGTGAGGGCGCGGGGTGTTTCGACGGGACTCGTGTGCGTTCGGGCAGTGACGTTCAATGTGATGGTCTACTAAATATATACAATATACTGTTTTTGAGCTACTCGCGGTGGCGCATGCCTCGAGTGTTTGTGTTTTGCCCGGATGCGCTGACCCACGAGGAGTGGCCGACGCTGGAGTCGGAGCGACGGAGCTGGGCCGAGTCGGGCAGCGCGCCGCATCCGAAAGTCCGGGAACTGGCGCTGGATTTGGCACCAAAACCGCCACCCGACTGCGAGCAAGCGGGCTCAATACCCGATTCGCTCGCCGTGAAACACGCCGCGCCGCACGCGGAGATCGCGCTGCTGCTGCTGCGAGCGCTGCACTACTCTCGACACGAGCGCTCCACCCTGCTGGTCGCGAGAGCGCACGTGCCTTCGCTGCTGGTCGCGAGCGGCGAAAGAGAGTCTGCTGCTGCGGCCGCCGTGGAAGCGGTCGGCCTGCTGCGGTCGCTGTACGCTCACAAGGAGCTCGAGGCTCAGAGCCTGAGCGCGTTCAAGTACGAGCTGTGGTGCACCAGCAAGCCGCACCCGATACTGTACCACTTGGTGCCCTTTTTGGGCCCGTACGTGCGCGCGGACGACCGCGTGTCGCGGCTGTACGGAGGAGCGGCGGCGGCGGCGGCGGTCGCGACCGACGACACGACGGAGACCTCGGACGACCGTGACCGCCGCCGCAGACTCGTCAAACGCTTCGTGTGCGAGGGGGCGCTGGCCGACGCGGCCCGAGCGACGGCAACGGCGAGGCACATGTACTACTCCTCGCTGGAGGAGGTGCCGGAAGGGTATGCCGAGCTGCTGTCTGCGATGGCCGAGGCCTACACCGAGCTGCGGTGCGCTTCGCCGCTGTGGAAGCAGTCTCGGCACTCGCGGGACGAGCGCGCCCGCTTCAACGAAATCAAGACCACCATCCACCTGCTCTCGGCCGAGTACGCCCTCGCCTGCGCCGAGTACCGAGAAGCCCGAGACGCAGCCGTCGCCACCGTCGTCGTAGACCCATGACCCAACCCGTGACCCGACCACGTATCTGGGTTCCCATGAGCGCTCATCCAGATACGTACTTCCCGTGAGCGCTCATGGGAGTTGCGTATCTGGAACTCACGGAGCACCCCGTCTCTAAGACGGACCGTCACATACGTATCTGGGTTGCGTGTTGGCCAGATACATGATCAGCGTGTTCGACCCGCCGCCTTCGAATCCGAACGAAGGGTCGGGGGGTCGTCGGTCGTGTCGGGCATTTAGGAACGGCCGACCAATCATCTCACCGTCCCTGGCGCCTTTCTTTTTTTTTTAGCCGGCTGTGAGTCCCACGGGCTGTATGTTCAAACTGCTGCAGATCTTCGCCTCGGGGGTCCACTCGAACAAGTGTCGCAACCTGTCGCTTATGGTTCTGTAGTTGTAGTCGTTGTACGGTCCGAACCCATCCGGCCACGTGCACAGCTGAGGGCCACGAGCAAACATGGGCAATCTTGTGGCAGTCCATGTCGACACTGTCGGACGTATGCCTTCCAGCACGGCCGCTTCGGTGAAAAAAACCTGACACGCAAGCTGCAGTGGCCTGCCGGGCGGTGCTTCCGTTTCGCTGAGCACATGGGACGGTTTGTGGGTGTGCAGGTCGTAGTAATCTACACGTTTATTGTCGAACGACTTGACGTAGCAAGGAACCAGCTTCCACAGTGGGTCAGGCCTGAGGTTGCCCGTCTTCTGCATGACGTAAGTTTTGCCGTGGTGCAGCACGTCCAACAGTTTGCGCGACTTCTCTTTCGTAGAACTGCTGTTGTTGTTCGCGTCGTTCTTCAGAGCGCACGCGATTTTGAACTTCGTTCTGCGGTCTTGAAAGTCGACTGGGCGCTCCAGTGATGGGAAGTGCGCAACGTATGCCGCCTCCAGCGTGCTCTCGTCGCATTGGTTTACACTGCACACGGTTTCACAATTAGACACCAACACGTTCTGCACTATTTCGGTTGGCAAATCCGGCAATTTGTTTCCAGGAGCGGCGGCGCACAGCGGCTGGAGCGGCTGGTGTCTCCTCATCGCGAGTCTCGTCGCTCCGAACAGACGGGCACGCGCGTGTATATATGCACGCGCGCACGAGTCGAGGGAGAAAGAGAGAGAGAGACACAGAGAGAGAGAGACAGAGAGACAGAGAGAGAGAGACGGTGCGATGGCGACGTCGGTGCTGCTACTGTCGCTGTCGGCTTCTTCCGTGTCGGCCACGGCAACAGCTTCGCTGTCGGCGCCGGGGCCAGCGGCCCCGGTGGAGCTGCGGGTGTACGACGAGCCGTACGTGCCGTACTACGTGCTGCTGCGGTTCGGCAAGAGGACCAGAGTGGAGACGAAGCTGGCGCTCGACTCGGTGGACACCACCGAGATCGAGCTGTGGGGCAGCCCGCGCACGTGGCACCAGAGCGGCGACCTGCGGCTGCTGGACCAGGCGGCGCACCCGCGGTGCCCGCGGCCCAACGAGCGGGCGTACCTCATGTACTCCACCACCCTGAAGAGAGACCTGTTCGTGTGCGGCGGAGGGGCGGCCAGGCGGTACGGAGTGCACGGCTCGCTGCCGATCGGCGCTCGCGGCTCGCTGGCGCTGCTCTACCCGAGCATGCGACTGGAGTGGCTGCGGCTGCGCCTTGGGGAGTGCGGCGCCCGCCACACGACCGAAGCGGCCGACGACGCCGCCCCCGCGACGAGCGACTTCTTCGAGTTCCCGTGCGCAGTCTCCGACGCCTCCAGAGCGGGCGGAGTGTGCTCGACCAACGCCACGGTGCGCCGCATGGACGGCACCGAGCGCGAGTACGAGCGGGCGCAAGTCTTCGACGAGAGCAAAGTGGCCGTCTTCGACGAGGAGACGTACACCAGCCTGTCCAGGGACAGCTACTGGAACGACCACGACAAGTGGATCTCGGTGTGGGGGCGGAAGGTGCACTCCTCCTACTTCAAAAACCAGCACACGCTGGGCTTCGACATGCGGTCGGCGGCGACAGGCTTCGGCTTCGGCCACTCGCTGCTCCGCACGCACTCGCTGTGCGTCTCGCACGGGCACGGCGACGGCGACACAGGAGAGCGGCGGGCGAGCTTGGTGGCCGTCGAGGTGAACACGGAAGTCGACAGCCGCACCTGCGTGTTCGTCGTGGTCGTGCTGCTCTCGCTCTTCTTCCTGAACCGTGGCACCGTCTTCGCCGCGGACGGAAGACAGAAGCTGAGCACGATCGCGCTGGAGTGCGTCTACCACGGCGTGTGCGCGAGCGTGGTGGCGAGCGACCTGCTGCTCTCCGAACTGTCTTGGGAGTGGGACTGGCTGCGCACCTCGGCGGCGGTGTCGAGCGCGCTCGCGACCAGCACGCTGCTCACCTTCCACTGGGGCGGCGGCAGCGACCACAAAAGCAACTTCCAGAAGCTCGCTCACCAGATCGTGCGCGACACGCACTGCGTCGTGGCGCTGCCCTTCCTGCTGAGCGGCGTCAGCAGCGACGTCACGGTGTGCTTGGCGCGCACGATTCTGGTGTGCTTCGGATGCTACGACCTGGTGTTCCTGCTCTCGAGAGCGCTGGCCGACCTGGTGTACACCGCCGACTTCCGAGACCTTGCCTACTGGGTCGCGTTCGCGGCGTGCGCTTCGCTCGGTGTGCACCTGTACGCCCGCTGGGTCGACGTCGCGGCGGACGTGCACTCGTACCTCCTCGACCAGGACACGCCCTTCGACGCGCACACCAGCATGCTCACGCTGCTGCTGGCGGCGTCCGAGCTGTGCACGAGCGTCGCGCTCGCCAAGGACGAGACCACCGGCCGCCTGCAGCTGCGAACCAACAGCCACGTGGTGGCCAAGCACACACTGCTGTCCATGAAACGCGCCTCCCAGACGCACGCTCGAGACGCCGAACTCGGCAAGACGCTGATCGCCCGGCCGACGGGGCCGACGGGGCTGGCGGGGCCGACACCCGCTTCGGACGGGACACGCAACGCCGTGCCAGTCGGCGCACGCAGCGTCACCCGCCGGCGAATATACCCTGCAATGTCTGCCCGTGCAATGTTAAAACCCTTACATCAGTAGAGAGAGATCGCGCAAGTTTTTTGTCACTATCTAGAGCTTTGTTTGTTGACTCGCAAACTATGGCCACTCTCTGCACGCGCAGTTCTCATCGACGCCTCATCATTTCTGCCCGCCACCATTCCGCAAACTCTTCCTGCAGCTTCTTGGCTTTAGACCCGCCCGGCGCGTACTCCCGCATTCCCACTTTCTCTGCGTGTACATCATCCACCCAGCCACAGTCTATCGGCTCCCCGCCTACATCCACATGCAACTTGCTCCAATCCTTGATCTCCGTGCCCATGCAGCCTTCCATAACACGCACCACGATCGCAGGGTCGTGCAAGTCCAACTTCTCCACGTCCTCTTCTGCCGTCGTATTGCTGCTTTCCTCCATCTTCCGCAGCCGCTCCCGGAAGAACTCGCACATCGTCCGCCCATTTCGTTGTAAGAAATAGCCGACGAGGCTCTTGTTGATACTGTCCATCTTCATCTTGTGCAAGTGGTACAGAAACAGCTCCCTGTACACCTCGCGGTGCTTCTTCTTGTTGGGGTTTAAGTGGTGGCCGTGCAGCACGCAGCACTTGAGCAGCTGGAACTCGAAGGTGTAGCTGTCCCTGTTCAAGGCCCACCTCATCGCCATCACATTGCTCACCCAATCCGAGTCCACGACGCCACCGAGCGACCCACCACGTTCGCTCACGAACTGCAACATGTCCACCATCCTTTCGGGGTCGTCAGTGGAATCCCGTACCGCCTCACTCACCTGCTGCGGCAGCAGGTGAGTGAAGTGCAGGTCCATCAGCTTCGCCATCTCCTTCGCACGGTCGCCCTTTTTCGCCTTCAGCACGGCAAACTCCATCTCGTTCAGCTGACCAACAGTGGGCCTCTTCTGCATGCTCTCCATGCACCGCTCCTTAAAGTCAGCCCACTCGCGTCTGCTGACTGACTCGGCAAACGCCAGCTTCTTGAATCTCGCAGCATTCATAGGTGCCATTTGTTTCTCGCACGTGTGTCTCTCTCGCTCTCGCTCTCTCTCCCACTCGGATCTCTTTGCTCTCTGTCACCGAGCAGGCTGACGACAGGTTCGGGGAGAGGCGGTTTTTGTAAAAAAACACTGAATCGTATTCTTAACTAAACAGTTTTGTAGTTACACGTGTCCGACACACACACACACACACTCGCTCATCGCGTGCGGTCGTTGCGGTCCTTCAAGCGGACCTGCGCAGCTCGTTGGCGAGCGCGGTCGTCACTCGACCGCGCTCGTCCATGGCGATCGCCTCGTCGAACCATCGACACAGATCCTCGCTCGTCACCGCCAGGTACGGCTCGTACCTCTGTTCGTAGTTGTGCAGATCCGTGTCCCGCAGCCACACGCGTGTGCTGTCCGACCAGCGCATCGCTACCAGGCCGCAAAGATTGTCGACAGCCGCGTGCTCACTGGGGCAGTTCAGAAGCTGGCGTAGGTCGGCCGGAAATTCGTTCAGCAGCCACTCGGCGAAGCAGTGCATCCCCATGTCCACAAAGCACACACTCTCGAGGACGTTCTTGATCGTGAAGCGAGCACGCAATTCGAGCTCGAAAATGTCGTGTATCTTCCTGTGCGCCTCCTGACTCGGCAGCCGGGGAGGATGCCACAGTTTCAAGGCACACGAGGCTGGTGCGTCACGATCTTTCTCGGGAACCACCATGCGCTCGCCTTGCTCTGCCTCACGGGCTTCGTTGTAGCACAGTATCGTGAAATCGTTTAGCGTGCGGGCCACGGGACCCACAAACAGTTTCGAAAGCTCTCTGATCTCGTGTTCCCGATGCGACATGGTACACCAACAGTCCGATCGCTTGCCGCTGCTCTCTGTTTGTTTCAATCGAGCAACGTCAAAAAGTGGTGATCTCTATTAAAAAAACAGAATCATATTGGCCGTCAGTCGTCCGAGACTCTCGCTCCAGCCAGCAGCTCGGAAAAGAGGCGGCGGCCGCACCACCGCAGCCCGTCAGCCACGCACGGTGTGGCGCACGCTTGGTAGAGCAGCGCGCACAGCGCGGTCGCCCACGCGACGTCCGCCAGCACTGGCGCGACGTCCGCCAGCACCGCCGCCAGTGCCGAGCACACCGCCGAGCACCACTGCCGAAGCAGGGAGAGCAGCGACATGTGGTGCTGCCACAGCGCCACGCACCACACGCCCTGCACCAGCAGCTCCCCCAGCTGCCAGCACAGCTCGAACAGCGCCTCGAACACGCCGCGCGCCTCCAGCACCAGCCGCAGCACCTGCCAGCACAGCTCGAAGAGCGCCTCGAAAACCGAGCGCGCGCTCGCTGCCATCGCTCCAAAGAGCGTGCGAGATGTTTTTTGGCGTCACACGACGCTCTGTTTTTTTTTTCTAATAAACCGAATCGTATTCTTATCAACAGCCACCACCCGACCAGCATGTTCTGTATCAGGCAACACCGACTCACGACAAACTCGCCCAACTGACTCGCCCGACAGCCGGCCGGCCGAGCGGCCGCTCAGTTGGTGGTGTGATGCACTCTCACAGCGCGCGTCGAGCCGTCGACGGTGCCGCACGGCACGCACGCGCTCAGCTCCGCCCATTTGTCGGCTGGCATCGATTTCCTGCTCTCGGCGCTGCGAGACTGCGATGCGAGGCAGCGTGGGTGCCAGCACGCGACTTCCCAAGAGTAGGACGTCCCGTCGGGCTGGCGAAACAGCCGAATCACGTAGTCCACGTTGCGGTGCGCCGGGAGGTTCGTCAGCTGGCAGTCCGCGCACCGAACAGGTAAAGCGGAAGTGCGGACGGTGCAAAACCTGCCGCTGTCAGCCATCCACACGTCGTAGCGGCGGCTACGAGACGACGCGCGCAAGTACCGAGCGGCGCTCTCCTCCGTCTCCCCGAGCAGCGCGACGAGCACCGCGACGGCGAGCTTCCCCATCTTCGTGCTCGCGACGCGGTTGCCGCCGCTGTTGCCGCCGGAGGCACGCTGAGCGTACCCACGCGGCGACGACCCGTCGTCCAGTCCCATCACTACCACACGGGCGTCCGGAGTGGTGTGCGCCGGGTGCTTCTCGAGCGGGCTGTGGCTTTCCGCCCCGACCGGTCGCAGCGGCTTCTCCGCTGCGTCTGCCGTAGCTCGCACGGGCGTCGCTCTTATGCTGGTAATCTCGTCGTACATGTGAGTGTCGAAGTTGACGCCCGCGTTCTTCGCTCTCCACAGCAAGGGGGAGTCGGCATCCAGGCTCTCGACCACACCACGCATCTTCCCAAGCAGCGCCCCGAACAGCGTCTTCGTCTCCCTCGACGAACGCAGCGCGAACTCGACCGAGCCGCTCTCCGCGTACAGTTTGTTCCTGGACTGGATTTTGAAAAAATGATGGCCCGACACCTTCTGACCACACACCTTCTGCCGCTTCTTCCCACGCGTTGCTGCGGCGCCTTGATCGAGCGAGACAGGGTCTCGCGACAGCGGTCGATTCGACTCCTCGGACACGATCTTCCCACACAAATTGGTCACCTCGTGTCCGCTCTGTCGATTGGTGTTGAGGCAGTCCATCAGGGCCGGAGCGAAACACAGCTCGGACAGGACTTCCAACCAAGCCTGCGTGGTCTCCGGAGACACGGACACTTCACCCGTCTCGTCTTTGCCGTCCTCGTCGATCACCAAGCCAGCCTGCGGCAGATGCTCGCCGCCCCACGTGTAGTGCAGCGCAGTGTACTTTGAGCTCGCGTTGGCGGCGAACGCCTCCAACAGCGCGGACGAGTTCGTGTCGACCACCAAGAACGGCTTGTAGAATTGCCTGCCCTCGAAGAGACCCGAGAACTTGAACGGCAGCAGTCCGTCGCGAAGTGTGGTGCCGGCGTCCCTCGTGTCACCCGCACGACGGCTCGGAGCGAACAGACTGCCGCCGAAACCGGCACCACCGGTGCCTCTGCTCACCAGCCTCCCTTCGTCGGCCCGCAGCACTCGGAGCATGGCGTTGCAGCACTGCACTCCCGCCGGACGCTGCTTGGGTCGCAGCCACGTCACTTCGATCCCTTTCTCCGTACGCACCGTCTGCTTCGTCGCTTCGTCGCCGCAACTCCGCAGTCCGCCGCAGGTACAGTGCTTTTTCGGGTCTTCTCCGTACAAGCTCAGAAACGACATCCAGAGGACAGACGCGTCCATGCTGAAAGACTCCGCCCCGGACCCGTGACTCCGTTCGATCACCGTCTTCCAATTCCGGTTGGTGATGTAGTAGCACATCCGCAACCAACCGTCAGGTGTGCCCTTCGAAACACACACCCGTGTCTCCGCCGCAGAAAGCCCGGTGCCCTCCGGGCCTCTCGTGTACGTGCAATGAAAGTCCAGTCCTGGTGGGTCCGCGGGTTTGGTGCCGGCGACCGCCGTGCTCGTGCCGTCACCGCCGACGAAGTTGCAACACACCACGTGGTCCAGTTTGGACGTCGCCTCGGCTGCCGCCATTCGCACACCCGCCTGCCCGCCCGCCGATACGCTCGAAGCGACCGAATGTGGTATGTGTGTGTGTGTGGGGAAAAAAGGCAACGACGCCCTCCGTCCGCCAAACGGCACGATCGTATATGTCTCCGTGGGCACGCGCGAGCGCCCGCACACACGCACGCCGACTCGCCTCTTTGGGGTCGGCAGCGACCGCACTTAACCCGACTCGCTCCAGAGTGTGCTTCAGGTTGCTCGCAGCGATTACCCTCTTGATTACAAACGCACGCAAAGCTTCTGTCGTTCACGGGTTCGATTCCGAACTCCGCGCTCGACACACATCAAACCACAAAGCAGCCTGGGGATCACTCGATCCCACCCCCTTTTTCACTCCTTTCGTGCTCTCCCTCGCTCGTTACCCGCCGGTCCAGCCGAGGGAGAGCGCGCGCAGTGAGTCGCACTGAAACGGGGCACCCGGCCGCCGCGCCACCGGGCCGGCCCCGGCGCACCCCATAGTGTACAAAAGTTACGGCGACCGAAAAGGGCAGTTTCGCCACTTTGTGCGTTTCTGAACTGTTTCCGTCGCAAATGCTGTAACACGCAGTGTCGTGCGTGCGGTTCGAGTCTCAAACCCCGTCAAAGCGTGGCACGACGCGCGTCGTCGGACTGGCCCTCGTTCGACTGGCCCGAACGGCACTCCTCGACCACCGCGCACGTCGTCTTCCGCAGACCGTGCACGGTTTCGCCCACGATCGAGGTCACGAGACGGGCGTCCCCGCTCGTCTCGTGCACTTGGATTTCCCAGACGTCCAGCGAGCGACTCGCGTAGACGCGAACTCGCCTGTCGCGAGTGGGAAAGTGCTCCAGAAGCGGGAAGAGTGCCTCGTCCATCGCCCGCTTCACGACACTGCTGCGCTGCGACGGCTGCTGCTCGTGTTCCGGACACTGCGTATCTGTCAACATTGGCTTCTTCTTCTTCTTCTTCCTCTTCTTCTCATTTTGTTTATTAAAACCAGGCAGCTACCACCTTTTTTTTTGTCCCGATCAGATCGGCGGCAGCCGCTGCTTGCTCCGGCCTTGGAGCACCGCCGCACCCCCCGCTCCATTCTTCAGCGTCGATTTTATCTTCTGCAGCATTTCAAACTGTTCGCGCTTCGCCTTCAACTGTTCCGTGGAGCGCGCTTGCAGCAGCGCCTCCTCCTCCTCCGCCTCCTTGTCCGATTTTGTCACCTCGGTGACGGTGGCGGCGGCCGGGGAGGAGCAGTCGATCTCGCGGAACCGGATGCAGCCGCTCACGATCACGGCCGCCGGACCCAAGTAGAAGCCGGAGCCGAACAAAAAGAGGAAGCTGACGCCGGTGAGCACCTCCAGCGGCGCCCACCAGCCGCGGCTGATCACCCAGTCGCTCTCGCGGTTGCGCAGCGCGACCCACGCCACGCACACGAAGGCGATCCCCGCGCCGTGCGCGAACAGCGTCACCGCGAACAGCCCGACCCAGAAAGCCCAGTCGTACCCGTCCGCGTGCATCTGCGCGATGGTCAGGTGCAGCAAACTCTCCAGCATCGCGGCGATGAAGCCGTACAGCGCCACCTCGTAGCACACCTCCCGCGGGTCGATCTTGTTCCACGTCTCGAGCTCCCAGGTCTCCATCCCCTTCGCTTGTACCCTGACTGGCACATAAAATGAACTGCCTTGGTACGGGTCCAGCACCCAGTAGTTGACTGCGAACCGCTCGTGCGTGCGGCGAGCCAGCTCTCTGAAGGCGTTGAGCAGGAAGGGCGTGACCACGAGCAGGATCACCCAGTAGGTCCAGCCGAGCCCGGTCCAAGTGTCGCCGTGGTTGCGCAGCACGTACAGAGGAAACTCCAAGATCTGCAGCAGCGTGAACTCCTCCGCCAGCCCGATCACCGGCGCCCACACCACCGGCTCGCCTTCCACGGCCGTGCAGTTCAGGTGGTCCACCAGCCGGATGGTGAAGTGGGCTTGGTCGCACCCGGCCAGCTCGCGGCTGTCGAACTTGCGGCGGTCGCCTTCCGGCGGCAGCACGGAGCGGTACCACGTCTGCGTGAACGGCTCCACCACCGCCGGCTGCCAGTCGGACTCCCGCAAGTACACTCGGCTGGAAGGCACCAGCGGGTCCTCGCTGGCCACGCACCCGCCGCACCCGAGGTAGAGCTCGAAGCAGCTCAAGGGCACTCGGTCGCGGAACACCACGTCCACGTCCAGCACTTCGCCGCCCGCGATGTCGATCGGCGAGGTGTCGTCTTCCAGGTGGATCTCCAGGCCGCCCGACCCTTTCAGGTAAATCACTTGGGAAGTGGTGTGCACTTCGGGCGGAGCGCAGCAGTTCTCGGTGCACCCGGTGTAGGTGGGCACGTGCGCGCGCGCGGCCCCCGTCGCCCACGCGGCCCAAGCCAAAAAGCGCACGCGCCGCGCAGACGCAGCAGACGCAGCAGACGGTGCCGTCGGTGCCGACATGGTACGCACCAGCAGCAGTTCCGCTCCGAAGAAAAAGGAAAGGCCGCACTGCAGTTTATGTACTTACACGGTATATATACTGTATATACACACAAGATCGGTTCAGACACGAACACGTTTTTTTTTCTGGTAACTTCGGTGTCAAGTGGATCGCGCTAAATGGGCATATATTGAGTCCCACATCCGCTCACAAAAGGAATCCTCGTGTCGTCGTTGCGCCGACGACACACGCCAGGACACGTCAGCCCACGTCTCCCGCTTGTAAGACTCAATGCGAACCGCAACATCTTTCGGACCGCGAAACGAACGATTTGGCATTCCGAATGCAACTCGAATGATGTCCTCACCACCACCACCATCTTCTTCGTTGAGCGTTATGAACATCCACACAGGACCGTCTCTTCCGGCATCTTCTGCCGCTGTCTTGTTCACAACAAGCTCGCACGCACACCTCTTCAACGCGTCGTTGGGCAGCTGTTGCCACCTCCAACCACCGTCGTCTGCCGCCAAGACAGTTGGATCAGACAGAACACAATTCTTCAACTTCTCGGCAGTCGCCACGTTCGACAAGTCTGCAAGGAGCAGCTCAAACGGATTTTCTTCTCGTCCCGTGTTGTGGAACTTGACGCGCGTCAAATCCCACGACACCAACTCGTCTCCGAGAATCGGAGACGTGTAGCGACCACAACCCTCAGAAAACTTCGATCGAAGCTCGTCTTCTGTCACCCGTGTTGTTGTGCTGTCGCATCCGTGTGGAATTGCAGGGAGAACTGCTGCTGCAGGACTGTTGACCACGTAATACAAATAATGCTTGTATAGGCGTGCGTATTCCACCATCTCCCATACCGCCTTCTCTGCGGAGAAGGCGAACGCTTCCCAGATGTATGGTATGACTTTACCAACCGCACGCGTGATAGCGTCTCTTTGATCCTTTGCAGTGTCCCAGCTGTCCTTCTCAAACAAGTCGGGCGGATAAACCAAGGAGCTCATGTGTTCCCGAATATCTTCTTCGCCCAAAGCTTTCTCTTGCGCTTCCGTGCTCGTACCGCCCTTCTGGGGGCCACGACGAAGCACATCCTCGATTGTGTGCCGTACACGAGGGCGTACGTGCAGAACGTCAAACCCAGCTCCCGAAGCAAGTCGACGCAAGTGAGCACGCACCATGTCGTTCGTTGCGTTGGTGGCACACCCCCCTGGTAACACAACATTACATACATATATACACATTGGTAGCTGTGTTGGCGGTGGCACCGCCGACGACCGCCTCACAAAAAAAAAAAAAATGCGCGGCCGCTCCGCGCTCGACTCGTCGTTCGTGCACCGCTACCAGAAGGTCGGCGCGCCCTCCAAAGCGGACGCCGAAGCCCAGCCGCTGGACCTGACCCTCGTCGAAGCCAAAGCCAAGGACCTGAAAAACGAGATCGAGCGCCAGCTGGGCGACGCCAAATCTTCCCCCGACGTCCACCGAGCGATGCTCGACGCGCTGGTCGGCAACAACACGCTGCTGGACGCGATCGCCGACGAGGAGGAAGAAGCTTCGTGCGTGACGTGGCTGTGCAGCGGCGCGCCGTTCTGGATCGTGTGGCTCTTCGCCTGCGCGGTCGTGTTCGTGGGCGGCTTCCTGTACTTCAGCCTGCAGTCCGAAGTGGACGACGAGTGGGCCAAGTACTTGGGCTGGCCGCTGGCGGCCGACGCGCCGGACGGCGCCGACGTCGGCTGGTGGCGCTTCAAAAACCTCTCGGCCGGGCTCATGCTCGGCCTCACCTTCGGCTTCCTGGACAACTTCGGCCTCTTCTTCGGCAGCGAGAACCTGGACAACCTGCTGTACCCGATGGGCTTCACCTTCTCGGCCTTCGCCCTCCGAGGCCCCTCCTACACCGAGCCGCTCACTCCGAAAGACGTCGTGCTCGTGCACGAGTTCGCCAACAACATGATGAGCGGCTTCGGCAACACCTTCTCCGACGTCATGGGCGTCGTGCTCGGCAGCGCCGCGCTCGAGATCGCCAAAGCGGGCATGCGAGTGGAGCCTTCGTTCTGGGTCGCGGACATCGTCTCCATGATGATCGGCTGCCTGGCCGGAGTGCTCGCGCCCTCGATCATGAAGAACTCGGGCGACGTGTTCGAGTGGTGGCTGGTGCTGGCCGCGTGGCTGGTGGTCGGCCACTTGGCCGTCGGCATCGGGCTGAGCGGCGTGCGCGACGACACCTTCACCGTCGCCGCGGTGATCGTGCTCGGCTTGGCGGTCGTGGTCGCCCTCTTCGTCCTGCTGCTGATCCCGCTCACCCTCGGCGGCCAGTACGCCGACCGCCTGCGGGCCGTCTCCGCCCGCGCGCCCAGCTACCCGCTGACCGTCATGCCGGCCCAGGCCCGCAGCCAGTACGACCTGCGCAGCCGCCAGGCGCGCCGCAAGTAAACCACAGAAAACAACTGAAAACATCTGAAAACACACATAAACAAAAAACAAAAAACAATATAGGTCACGCTTCAAATAAATTTTCAGTTGTTCTTGACGTTAAATGGTGCGCAGTCGCTTGCGGTCGGTGCGGTCCGTCGGTTCGCTCGGTTCGCTCGGTCTGGCGACGGCACGGCGGTTGCCGCCGGCGGCCGTCGCCAGCGTCTGCTCCTGTCTCATGAGAATCACGAGAAAGGGCAGCACGGCCAGCAGCTGCCGGTCTCTGGCCGACAGCGAGCCGGCGAAACACTTGAGCTTGAACCGCTTCAGCACCAAGTCGTCGTTGTCGACAAACGCTTTGATGGTCATCGCCGCCTCGTCGTAGTACAGTCCGAACTCGTCCATCGTTCGCCCTTTCCCCCCGCTCGGTCGCTCGGTCCGTCGCCAGTCGCGAGCGCTCCAAGCACACGCGCACTCCGCACGACCCCGCACGACCGCGCACGACCCGTGAATCGACCGCAACAATATATACCCACACGCCTCGGAATTCGCGGCCGAGCGAGCTCCGGGGATTTGTTTTGTCATTTCCCCGCGCGCTTGGTTTGTTTGTGGTACGTGTCGCGGTGCTGCTTCTTGTATCTGGATTCGTCGCTGTGCTGGCTGCACGCCATCGCACGCGCCTTGTGTCGACCGACGTCCGCTCGGTGTCGCAAATGCAACAGCATTTGCATTTCCGTCACCAGCCCCTTGTCCAGTCCCGTGGAGTGCTGCACGCACACGGCGTGCTGCTCCTGGCCGCTTCTCCTGGCCGGGACGACGATCAGTCTGCACGCGTGCGCGTGCAGCAGCGGAGCCAGCGTCGTGTGTATCTTGGTCAATTCGGCGTTGACGACCCGGCCCCTCTCCACGTATTTCAATACAACGTGTGGCATGGGTGGGTGGGTGGGCGCGAAAATTCTGCACCGATTCTCGTGTTCTGACGACGAGGCACGGCGTATATACCCACACGCCTTGCAATTCGCGACCGACCGCGACTGAAATATAAAATTCTTAGTTTAATCTCTTAGTAGGTCGTGTGTTTCTACGAGCAAAGAGTTGCTTGGTGGTGTTGTCCGGTCGTCGACTCAAGTGTTCCATCGCCGATTTACAACATCCACCTCGAACCCCGCACGCAGGAAGAGCTGCATGACCTCCTCGGTCTGGTCGCGGTGCACACCAAAACGGTGCGAGCTTCCTTCGAAGGACCAGTCCGAGGACGGATACACGTAAGAATTGCCAGGCTCGTTGATGTTCGCACGCATGTGCATGAAATCCGCCGTCGCGGGAAACCTGTTGCTTATGAACGTTACCGTCGGTCCTGCCACACGATGCCCCACACGATGCCCTTCTGTTGTTTTCACGGTAGTACGCTCGTCGTGCTGCTCGACACCACCGCGCGCGAGCACGAAACACCGACCGAAGTTGTCCACCCGCACCTCGTTCACATTCGGCGTGTCTGCTTGCTCTGGTTCCTCCTCGCCCTCGAGGATATCGGACGACGCACTGTCATCGTAAGAGGCCACGATACGCCCCTCTCGCAAAGGGGGTTGCGCTTCGACGGCGATCGCCGTCGAAGGCACCGAGCCAGCTCGACTACACAACTTTGCTTTCTGCTTGCCCATAGCGTGTCTCGTTGTTTCGGTCACGTGCACCGACATTTATAGCCACAGAGGCCCGACGGATTTGTACATACAAATCGTATTTGGTTCAGTTCTCTCTTTGTGTGTTGTTGGTTGGTGGTGTCGCTGTTGGTGTTGTTTGGTGTCTACCTGCCTGCTTCGATACACATATGTACCGACGATCACGGTACCTCTCTAACGTCTACGTGGCCTGTTAGCTCAGTGGTCCAGAGTATTGGGGAGGTTCAGTCCCAAAGGTCACGGGTTCGAACCCCGTACGGGCCCGCTCTTTTTGAACGGGCTTGGGGCTGTTTTGGGATGTTTCTGATCATATATTGACAACTACAGACCCTCTCCAACAAAACTGCATGTCCTATTAGCTCAGTGGTCAGAGCGTTGGTCTTATGAGCCAAAGGTCGCGGGTTCAACCCTCCGCATGGGACAGAAACCACCCGAAATCGGGTGGTTTTCACTCGCTACGGGCGTGTATTTTGTTGCTTAGCCTCTGTTCGTATTCGTCTCGCGTCGTACCACTCCTTGTTTTTTAACGGGTCGTCCGAATGACTCGCCTCGTCATCGAGGCCTGCCCATTCCTCATCGGATGCGTCGGCAGCGTCGGCTTGGGCTTGGCGAGCGGCGGCGGCTTCGGCTTGGAGGGCGGTGGCGGCGGCAGGGTCGGAGGCGAGGATCGCGTTGGTCTCAGCAAGGGCGGCTTCGTGCAGCTGCTCCGGTGTCCGCTCTCTGTTTTCCCGAGAGAGGCGCGTCCGGGCGTGGAAGTAAATGTCGAGAAAATCGTTGTCACTTTTGGCCACCTCGGCGGCGTGCGTCTCTTCGAAATCGACATCGACGGCAGTCCTGTAGTCGCTGTACGGGGGGTGGTCGTCGTCGTGTGCCACCAAGCGCTTGTACTTTGGCAAGACCGACTCCCAGAACGCTTCTCGCGTGGCCATCAGTTCCTCAGTGAGGCTGACCTTGTGTATGCCACGGTACTCCTGCCCGCCTGTTCGCTTTCTCGCCACTCCGCGCATCACCAGCGTGTCTTGGGCGTTGCTCTCCTCGTGCAAATGCAACTGCAAGGTGGGGAACCGTTCGTACGTGGCGGGACGCCTTATTATGTCCATTCCTGGTTCAACCAGCAATTTCCAAAGGTTTTGGAAACCACTCTCGCTGTCGTCGTCGGTGTTCAAATACCACCCGTCCATTTCGAGGTCTAAGAACAGTGTGTTATTGGCGTACTGTTCTTCGTCGTTTCCAGACAGGTCAGCAATCTGGTGCGTCCGGATGATAAGCTCGTTCGACTCGCCTTCGAATTCAAAAAAAACGGCGGCGGCGGGCTTGGGCTGTGCGTCCCACGCGAAGTCGTGCAGAGTTTCTCTGCCGTGAAGCGCCCGAATGGCGGTGTAGAGGGCCGTCTTCGCAAAATCCCGAAACCGGTCCATTATGTACTTCTCCAGCATCACAGCGAACATGCGTCGCTCGGCCGTGTTCGCCGTCCCCTGTGGCCCCCTCGTGGTGGAAAACTCTCGCACCAAGTCCAGCAGCTTTTGGCGTTGTTTGTACACGGTGGTTTTTTCCCAGCTGATCGGCTGCACGAGAGCTGTCATCAGATCGGGTGGCACTTGCATCCACGGCTCGACAATCTTCTGCAGCCGCTCAGCGTTGGCTGGGAACTTGCCTCCGCCGGGTGGTCCGACGCACAGCGCGCGCAGGCCGAGGCGCGCCTCGGCCAAAGCTCCGTCCTCTCGCGTCGGCATGTTGGTCGCGCGCGCCCTCCTTCTCTCTCTCTCTCTCTCTCTCTCTCTCCTTCTCTGTCGGTGGTGACTGCACGAGAGAGGGGCCGCGACCGATATATTTATAGCAGCCGAGTTACGAATACTCTCCATGCACCCGCGTACGTCGGCCGACCGCCCCGCGGCCGACGTGCTCTTCGAAGCGCACCGACTATTTGGTGGCGGCGGCGGCGGCGGAAGGAGTCGTTGTCTTCAGACGCATGTCGCACGCGTACGCGGTGAAACCCACCCTCTTCTTATGGTACTCCTCGCGCGTAACTTCAAACGGTGCTCCCTCGAATTCGATTCGAGTGCGTCCAAAAGTTTCCTCGTCCAGCCTCATGGAGAAATCGTCGTTCGTGTCTGCCAAACTGATACCAAACGAGAGGTTGCCCTTGCCGTCGCTGCTCAGCTGGCAACTCACTGTGCCTCGCCATCCGTCCAGATCTGCTCTCTTGACGAAGTTGGTCTGGTATGCGTAGTAGTATCGACCGTCCCTGTCGTCGTAGCTGAGCATTATCTTTTCGGGCTCCTTCAGTCGGTACCGCAACTTGGAGGTCAATGTGGCGGTGCCGTTGCCGCCACCGCCTTGCTCCCGCAGCAGCTGCTGTTCCCGTCCGATCTGACTCAGGCAGAACTGTACGAACTGCTGCGCCATCCACTCGATGTCGACGAGGTAGTCATGTGTGACACCACTAAAATTTTCCTTGTAAAGCGGCGACGAGCCTGGCACCAGCATCGCGCGGGCGAAAGAATTCGCCCCGTCGTTGCTCCAGTTCGAGAACTCACCCCACTTCGCGTCGAACGTCCGCAAATCGAAGGTCTCGTCCTCGAAGGGGGACTGTTCGTCCTTGAACGGCTGCAGCGTGACTGGAGAACCCACGGGGAGCTTCCCCAGTAGCAATTCCAATATCGTCTCGTTCTGGTCTTCGTCTTCGTCGCCGTAGGTGGTGTAGAGATCCAAAAACAAATGGCCTTCCCAACCACGATTCTCCCGCGTAAAGACCGCCCTGGTGCTGTAAGTTTTGGTGTTGCGAGTGTGCGCGTTGGTAGCGACCTTGTGCTCGAACAACAACCGGCACACGAGGCCGTTCTGCATGTCGATGTCCTTCACCCCCACCGGCCTTTCGGTCGGCCTGCGCTGCTTTCGTCGCATGTCTATCAAGCACTCTCCCAAGAACTCCTGCACCACTCTGCACATGTCGAGCTGGGGTTTGGGGTCGCGCACGGCGACGGTGACGGGCGCCGAACCTTGCAGCGACGGCAGATTCTGCAGAGTCTGCACCCTCTGCCGAGTCTGCACCGCGCCACGGTCGACGGCAGCAGCGGCACTTCCGGTGTCTGTGGACGGTGCCGCACCCATTATCTTCCCACGCGCGCACGACACGTGTCCACGTATGCGTGTACGTATATATATACTCTAGCTACACACACTTCTTTGCTCTCGAGCATTAAAAAAAACAAAGGTGGCTCGAGACTCATTTTTCTTTTTTTTTTTTTTTTAAAGTCGCGCAGTGAGTGGTCGGTCCGTCGGCAGTTTCCGCGACACCTCCATCGGCCGGTCGCCGGGCCGTGCACAGTGTACAAAAGTTACGGGAGTCGCTCGGGGGTCCGAGACCGACACGGAGACAGAGAGAGACAGAGAGACACAAACACAGCGAGAGACAGCAGTTTCAAAGCAGATTCCTTTGTGGCTCGGTCAACCGCCTCCTTTTTGCCTCCAGCATCTTCCACATACCCGGACGCTGCTTCACCCTCTTCGGTTCCTTCGTCTTCTTGTCGATCGTCCACTCGTTCACAGAGTTTGACATGTGTCCCGGCCCCTCCTGCTTCACCATGTGAGGCCAGTGGGTGGTGCTCGCGCCCTCCTTTGGTATTTCTCTGTCATCGCCGTCCCTCTTCACTCGCTTGAGGACAGCCTCTTCGAACTTCTCGCCGAAGCAGACCAGCTTCCTCACCAGTTCGTCATCCTCGCGAGCTTCTTTGGGCGCGTAGCAGACCATTTGGGCAAGTCTGCACAGACCGTCTTCGTACGCCGGGTGGCCAGGATCTCCGCGGTAGCTGCAGTGCGGCAGACGACTGTCCCACAAGACAACACATCCTTGTTCCGCCGGAATGAATCTCAGGTGCGGCCACACGCTCATCAGCTCGCTGTGGTCTTCCAAAATTCGGAAATCCTCCTTCCTCCCTCCCTCCCGTAGCGGCAATTTGGTGTGCCACCCGAGCGCCGCCACCAAGCTCGGCGCCGCACCTTGTTGTCCGTTTTTCATCACGAAGGGAGTCTGGTCCATGGCCAGCACCTGCATCTGCACAGGGAAGCCGTACGACGTGTCGTCGTTGTTCTCCCTCTTCCTCTTCTGCAGATACGACGTGAGTGTCTCCGAAGCGTACCGTTTCTTCGGGTTCAGCGAAATTGCCATGTCCACGTGCGGCTTGAGCGTGGAGCCGCCAAAGTAGGGGTCGCCGCGCGCGGGAGGTTTTCCAGACCGAGCCTCCGAACCGACCGCGGGCGCGTCCAGACTGACCACCAAGTCGTTCGGGTTCTCGACGCCGTAAAGCAGCTGACCGAGCTTCGTCACGTTTGGGTGCGCGCGAACCGCTTGACAATGCTCGCTCAAGGGGATGCCAAAGAACTTGAAGAGACCGTTGCCGTCGATGCCTGGTAACTTGTGGTCTGGCCAGTTCTTGTGGCACGAGTAGAAGTCGTCGACCATTCCCTTCCGAAACGCATCGCATGCGGGTTTCGGAAACACGTCGGTCACGACCGCCACACCGTCCTTCTCCAACGCATCGACGAGCTGCTTCTGAGTCAATCCCTGGAAACGCAATCTGGAGACATCGTTCGCGACGGGGAGCCCGGTATGCAACGGCATGTGTCGGAACGCCGTGTCCGAGATTGTGCCCGACGCCAATTCGCGCAGCGCTCGCCGAGTACATGCGATCATATGCTGCGGTGGATTGTGGGACCGACTGTTTTTGTAACTGCTGTACCAACATGCATATACTGCCCTTCTCCTAAACTCACGGTTGTTCGGCGCGCCTAGAGGGTTCGAACCCCTCTTTACCACGTCCTTTCTCTCTTTCTTCTCGTTTTTTCTCCTCTCTTCTCTTCCTTTTTTTTTCTCGTTTTTTTTTCCCACCTCGTCCCGTAACTTTTGTACACTACGAGGTGCGGCCGAGCCCGGCGCCCGGGCGGTGCCCGAAAGTGGCCCACCGGGTGTCACTCACTGCGCGCGCCACCGACGCCGGCCTGGGTGCCCTCCCGTGCCCTCCGCCCGCCTCAAGCCGGCGAAGGCAGCGTCGTCCGCTCGGTGAAAGCCGCGTCGTCGCCGTAGTCCTCGTCGTCCCGCGCTCGGCATCGTGTCGTGGCGCCGGAAAAGTCGGGCGGCGGCGGCGGCGGCGACGACAGCGAGTGCGTGGTCTTCTTCTTGGCGTGCCTGGACTCGCACACCCAGTGCGCGTTGTGCGGGTGGCCGCACCAGCCGGGCGGCCGCGGGCGCCGCTCCGCGTCTCGCGCGGTGTACACCAAGCGCAGGCAGGCGAAAGGGCTCGCATCGGTGTCTTTGGGCCTCCACCCGCACATCTCACACCTCGACGGCGGCAGCATATGGTGTTTCCCCCCCCCCTTTTCGTGCGAGTTGGTTGGTTGGTGAGTGGGTTGTGCGCGCGAGTGTACAAACTGTATATGCGCGGCAACTCCAATTTTGCCGCACCGCCGCGGATAAAAGAACTTCGCGCGCGCGTGGGTCGTTCGCCTCGTGGTGCCGGCGTCGGATATGTTCCGCCTGTGCTTCGTGAAAGTGTTCAGGCCGCCGTCAGCGCCCGACCACGAGAGCGGCGGCCGACCCGGCACCGACAGCCGCCACTGCAAGTGTCGCTCCGAGCCGCAGTTCGTGCGGTACGCCCACTCGTGCGCCGACCACGAGTGCCGCTCGCCCTGTGACGGAGTGGTGGTGGTGCTAGACGCGGCGGCGACCGCCGACAAGCGGCAGGGGTCGTTGGTGCCTTGGTCGCACCCGGGCAGCGAGGTGCGCACCACCACCGAGAGCTGGTGGTGGCAACAGGACACGCTGACCCGGTTCGTGCTGTCGGAACACGCCCGGGTGTCGCTCGACCCGAGAGGCAACCTGCTCGACGCCAAAGACGCGAGCTGCACCGAC
Source organism: Opitutaceae bacterium (assembly GCA_002713695.1). Classification (GTDB taxonomy): domain Bacteria; phylum Verrucomicrobiota; class Verrucomicrobiia; order Opitutales; family Opitutaceae; genus Cephaloticoccus. Next base: position 13,841 of record PAUB01000023.1, on the reverse strand, counting down.
ACCACCGGCCGCCGTCTCCTGCCCAAGTACGAGCCGAGAGTGCCCGTGCAGGAGGCAAGGTGCGACCCGTGCGTGCAGCACGTCGTCCTGACTCTGGCGGCCGACGACGCGAAAACACCGCTGCCACCACCACCACAGTCGCCCGCACAGGGAGGGATGGAGCAGCAGCAGCAGCAGCAGCAGCAACTGCTGCACCTGTTCGTGTGCCACTCGAGCTCGGTGGCCGACGAGGCGGCCACGGACGGTGAAGCGGGGGAGTCGACGATGAGCCGCTGCTGCGCGGCGAGCGGCGTGGATTGTGCACGAGAGCGGGTCGTGTTCGTGCAGTTCGTGCACGGCTTCGTGGACACGCGAGCGACGGAGACGCCCGAGTCGGGCTGCGCGCTGTTCGCGGGCGAACTCCCCGGCACGACGGCCGACTCGGCACCCACGGGCAGCAAAGAGGTGTGGCTGCTGTGCCGATGGGCAAACCTGAAACACGTGATGTGGAACGTGTTGTCACCCGAAAAAGGACGAGACATGTGTAAATACTCGTGCGCGCTGCACGTGACGGCGTAGCAACAATACGATCGCTGCAGTAACACATAAACCCCACCGAGTACCTGCTGGTGTCGCTCAAAACACGACCGGGCGACAAGTAGACCAAAGGGAAAAAAAACAGACCAGCGGACACTCGCGATGGTGTCAAAGAAGCGATCGCACGGCGACATGAGTCGGTTTGTGGACGAGAAAGGTATGCCCACCAGAGAGACGCTGCAGATGCTGTTTTATGCCAGCGCAGCAAAGTGCGACCCGGGTTTGAAGCGAGGTGCGGCAGCCCAGCTGCAGAAACTGGCCGACGAGGCCAAGCACATCAATCGCAGCAGCCGTGGCAAGAAGTCGGATCCTGCACCCGGGGCCGGTGTCTCGGTCGAACAGGGAGAAGAACATGAGCAAGAAGAGGAAGAAGAGGAAGAAGAGGAAGAAGAGGAAGAAGAGGAAGAAGAGGAAGAAGAGGAAAACGTCAACAAGGGAGCCTCGAGCCTCACGCCCACTGTCAGCGACAGCAGCGACGGCGAGCCTGCCGCGGCCACGATGTGGACCAACATGCAAAAGGCCGCGAAACACCGCAGGCTGTCGTCCTCCGTGCAGTAGGAGGACGGCAGCCAACCGAGACCGTAGCTGACAGAGACAGTGAATGGTGGGGGTGGCATATATGTAGACGCCCCGCGTCCGGTGCGTGACGGTCGGACGTAGCTGGTCTCGACAAAGTAAATTAAAAAAAGTAAATAAGCAGCCGACCTGGCTTGAGCCGCGGTCGGCGGGGAGACGATGCGGGGGTTTTTGCTGGTGTGTTTTTGCGCGACAGCCTCGTGCGTGCTGCTGCAGCCTTTTCTGAAAAAGGCCTACTCCGACTTTTTTGGGTACCTCACCAACTCGATCATTTACTTCGTGCACCTGCCTTTCGTCACGGTGGTGCTGCTGTCGGAGGTCGGCCGAGTGCCGACCTCGGTGCTGGCGTACTTCCCCGTCGTCGTCGCGACGAGCGTCGGGGTGTGGGTCGGCGTGCAGTGCATGCTGCTGCTGCAGACCAACGAGGCGACCTACGCTCTGCTCACCATGAAAGAGTCGGTGCCGCTGGGGGTAGGGGTGGTCTACAACGAGATCGTGCACACGCTGCCGGTGGCGACGTACGCCCTCGTGTACATGACCGACGGTGAGGCCGTCCGGGCCGCCGTCGCGCCGCGGTGGCAGTATGTCGACTTGCTGGGGCCGCTGGCCATCACGGCACTGTTCGCCACGCTGAACCCCAACATCGACACGTTTTACAAACTGAACCGGACGGCAGTGTGGCTGGTTGGCTGTGCTTCCCTGGTGGCCACGCTGCTGGCAGCAGCGGCCGTTCGTCGCGCGCTGAACAAAAAAGCGGACATATAGATAAATGGTCTTTTTGCACCAGAGCGTGTTTTCGTGCCGAGATGGCAAACGCACGCACTGTGTACGCGGAGTGGTGCCCCACGCACGTCTTTCATCAGGACGTGAATGTGTTTTTCGCGACGGCCAGCGCGAAAACACCGTTCGGGCTGCTGCAGCGGGTCTCTTTAGACGAAGACGGCTGGGCCTCGGGCACGGGCCGGCGCACGAGCCGCAGAGGCAAACTCCGCATCCCGCAGGACACCACGCGACTGGTGTGGTACGTGTGCACCGACTACGAAAAAGGCGACGACGACGTCGCAATAAGCGGCTGCCAGGTCGGATCGTCGCTGGTGAACCTGGTGCACGCGCCGCGCGGCGGCGCGCTCGCCCGGGTGAGTGCGCCGCCGCTGTGCTGCGACGTGACCTGCAAGACGACCACCACTCAGTTTCTGCAAGGAGTGATCAAGATGCACGGCAGCGAGTTCGAACGGGACGACGGAGCGAGCCGAGCGCAGGCGGTCGGCGCTCGAAACGCCAGCGGCCAGCGCCTCGACTGCTTCAACGAGTTCGTGAGCAAGGAGCTGTGCTGCTTCGGGCTGCAGCCTTACTGCAAGTACGACGTGCCTCTGATGTGCGTGGTCGACCAGACCTCCTGCGAGCCAGTCGGGACGGTGGACCACATGCACGAAACGATCGACGACGAGGGCATGCCGAGCACCGTGTTCAGCGTCGTCGGGCATGACGGTGCGCGCACGCTGGAGGAGTGGAACCAAAAACTGAACAAGCAGCTCGGGCTGTACAAGCACCCGGTGGTGTTCGAGCCCGGCGTGCCCATCGCCTCGCGTGTGCACCTGACCGAGTGGACGCCGCTCAACCGGAGCCTGCCCGCCGCCCTGTTCTTCTCGCAGTTCGAGGACGCGGCCGAGCTGCGGGAGCCGCACCTGCTGGCGACGCTCGAGATCGCGCTGCGGCGCAACGACATGACGGCCGACGAGTTTGTCGAGGCGGTGGCCAAGCAGCGGGAAGAGAGCGGAGCGGACCGTGGCGGCGGCGGGGTGCTGCGTGCCTTCAACAAGGCGGTGACGGTGTGCGCGGAGAGCGCCACGGTGCTGCCCAACGCCTTCGAGTACCGCACCGACGCGACCCGAGACGAGGCGGGCAAGCTGGTCATGATGGACAAGATAGAGCGCCTGAACGGCTGGGTGCGTCGCTCCTACGGCGACTGTGAGGACATGGCCGCGTACATGACGCAGCACCTGCACACGCTGCGCGAGACGGAGACTTTCACCCACCCGCTGGCGGTCGCCGCGCACCAGCTGATGCGAGAGTACCTGCCGCTGGCCGTGCTGGGCAGCGTCACCTACGAGGGCTCGGGTGGCGCGAAGCTCGCCGACAGCGAGTACAAGCACACCAAAGACATGTACAAGGACGGCAACGCGGCGCACATGTGGACGATGCTCGTGCCGCACGCCGACGTCATGCACATGCTCGGCGAGGACACTTCGGGCTACGACCGGTGGCAGAAGCAGCTGCGTCTGCGGGTGTGTGAGGGCACCTCCCGGATGTCGCCGAACATCTCATGCACTCGAGCGACCCAGCCGTCCATCCGGTCGCTGCGCGCCCAGCACGCGCGCAGCGACGCCTACGAGACGAGCATGGTGCTGGGCGCGCTACGCAAGAGCGGCGTGCGGCACGTGCAGCGCACAGCGCACACCGAGCTGCACCCAGACAGCGGCGGCCACCCGTTCTACAAGCGAGTGGTGCACGTCTTCACCCCGAGCCTGCAGACGCACCCGGGCTACGAGAACTGGATCCAGTACGTGTTTTGCGAGGAGAGCGAGCACGACACGCTGTACTCGCTGCCGCTCGGCGACATCCTGCAGAAGAGAGGCAACTGCAAGCTCCGACCGGTGCCCGTGTGCGGCCGGACCGCAAAGGAGCTGTGTCGAGAGACCATGCGGGACATGCCCAAGAGCGAGGCCATGAGCGCCGCAGGGAACAAAACAGACACCGTGACGCTGAGCGCTGCCCCTCCTCACACACAGAGGATCAGCGAGGACGCGTCCACACATCGAGTGTGGGTGCGAGGCGACGCGCGCGACCGCGGCGAGCTCGTTCTGCGGAACGTCAGGGAGAGCTTCGCCGACAAGCACGCCGTGCTAGAAAGTTGCTGCGAAAGCATCGGCGTGGACGCACCGACCATGACGTGCTTCAAAATTACACTGCGTGACTGCATATAAAACATTACATTATCACTCGATTGCTACGAGATATCAGAACACGTGCGGTTCGTTTAACCGAAAAAAAGCCCACAGACCGCCCCGGCTGTCCGTCGTGCTCTCTCTCTCTCTTGCCCGACACTATGCCGAAAGACGCCTGGAAGCTGCGAGACGAGCACGGTCCGTACAAGAAAGACTCGTTCCCACCCGACAGTCTGCTGAAGCTGGAGAAGGACGTGTGTCCGATCGTGCCGCATGACGACCTGCGGAGCCAGCTCACCAAGCACGACAAGACCATAAGCGACCGAATGTCCATTCTGCCGGTGGCGTCCTTCCCGTGTGCCACCCCGGTGCTGCTGATGGGCATGAGCGGGTGCGCCTGGCACCCGTTCGTGCCGTCTGTGCACCTCCTCAAGCTGTACTGGGCGAGCCTGTCCGTGCTGCACAACACCGAAGGCTACGAGAGGAGCGAAGAGGAGAACGAGTACCGTGCCATGGAGAAGCGGCTGTTTGACGAATTCAGACAAAACCACGCGGCGACGCTGGACGAGGAGAGCGCGCTCGCCGCACAGTGCGACTTCACCTTCCACAGCATCCTGCTGTTGGAGTACCAACTGCTGCTCGCGCTCGGCGTCACTGACAAGGAAAAATTGCCCAATCTGATCAGCAAACGACCCGAGCTCACCAAGCAGCCGCTCGACGACGCGGCCGAGCGCGTCGTCGGACAAAAGTGCAGAGAGGAGTGCGACAGGGGCACCGAGTTCCTGCACAACAAGCGGAGCGAGTGCACCAAGAACACGCGTACGGCGCTCGCCTACAACCGGTTTCTGTGTCAGTCGAATTCGTCGAAAGTCGACAGCTGCTGATACTTTGGTTGTTCGCCGGTCGAGTGCAGCGCCGAGAACGTGCTGATGCGCGTCGACTCCTTGAAGTTGTTGTTGTCCACGAACGCGAGCGGGTGGTTCCGGATCTGCTTGTACACCAGCTCCGGCGACGTGCGTGCCGGGTTCAGGTGCTGCAGTACGCCCGCCTCCTGCAAGCAAGCCACCACCAGCTCCGAGCAGAACCACTGCTTCTCGTCGGTTTTGCGATACAGCGGCCACGGCAGCAGCGCGCGGTAGAACCCGCTCTTGTTGAACGGTTTGCCCACCTGCCGCTTGGCAAACTTTTGCACGGCAAACACCTGCTGCGGGCTCAGTTTGAGAGTGACGAACTTGTAGGCCTGGTTCCTGAACTGCCTGTTCTTCAAGTACACGTCCTCGCCGCTCCACACGCTGCACGCGCGGCCGTCCTCGAACCCCAGCTCCACGTGGATCAGATTGCCCTGCGTGAACCACGAAGTGAGCCGGTTCAAAAAGGGCTCGTCCTCGCCCATGCTGTAGAAACCCATGGTCAGACAGCTCGATTTGTTGTCGAAACTCATGCCCGGGCGGTGTTTTCAGCGCATGGGTGAATATTATTTGTGGCGCACAATTAGGGTGTGTGCACACATGTATATATACCACTTTCAAACCCTTTTCTGGCAAAAACGACACGAGCGAACCAAACATGACTTCACTCAGCGAGTTCACCGGCGGCGTGGAACTGACCAAAGGGCGCAAGGGGCCGAGCAAGGAGATCGGCGCGCTGTCGTGGGTGAACCTGACCGGCCCGTCGCGTTCGGTGCACAGCACCAACTTCAAGAACCCGACCGTGCAGTTCCGGCTGCAGCGGATGCCCTTCGACGTCACCTTCCAGAACCCGCAGAAGGCGAAGCTCGTGGCGGAAGTGCTGGACCCGAGCGTCTCCGAGACGTGCGACCGGCTGCAGCGCAGCATCGCGGAGCAGATCCAGTCCAGCTGGGAGCCCGATCCGCAAAACCAAGACGGCACGCTGAAGAAGATCATGAAGAAGATGAAGGGCATGAGCACCGAGCAGCTGATGCAGCGCAAGACGCAGGACGACCCGCAGTTCCCGCTGGAAGGCACGTACTGCAACCTGCCCACTTCGAAGAAGAACCCGGAAACCGGCGAACCCATCCCCGGCGAGTCCTACGCGCCCACCATGTCGGTCAAGGTGGACTGCGCCTTCCCCGGAATGACCGACAAGGACCGCAAGCGCTGCACGCAAGTCTTCTACGCGAAGCAGGACCCCACCACCGGCGAGTTCGTGCAGAAGGGCATCAAGCACGGCTTCATCTGGGGAGAAGGCGGCGTGGCCGACGACTACACCATGGGGCCTCGGGAGATCAACGCCGCCGACGTCCTCAAGCGGGGAGCCATGATCACCATGGAGCTGGTGCCGCGCCCGATGTACGCTCGTGCGCCGTCCACTTACGGGTGCGGCTGGCAAGCCAAGACCATCACGGTGGCGCACGAGGACGCCAGCGCCGACTGCTCCGCGCACCAGACCTACATGCAAAACTTGCTCAACCGGAGCCGGAGCCGGAGCAGGAGCCTGAGCCCCGGCGGCGACAGGAGCCGGAGCCGGAGCCGGAGCCGGAGCCCCGAAGAGGACGAGCCTTGAAAAATCCATCGACCCCACCCAACAAAACCGCCAAGCCAAAACCGCTAAGCCAAAACCGCTAAACCCAAAACCGCTAAGCCAAAACCGCTAAGCCAAAACCGCAACTCGTGAACACTCGTTAAACAAAAATTCATACACTCTTCTGAGTATTTGAGAGCCGAGCGCGGCACAGTTCGGTAGGCGTTTCTTTTTGTTGCTCTTCTGTTTCGGTGGCAGTTGCTGCTGCTGCTGCTGCTGCTGTTGTTGTTGTTGTTGTTGCGTCTCGCTCGACTTCCGGGCGGTGCATGTCGAGCGTTGAGAGCTGCGAAGACGGGCTGCGATGGGCACAGACGGCGATCGAGTGTTTGATGAGCTACAAGAACTCGGACATCCGGCTGACCAACGTCAACATCAACCCGAAGGGGGAGACCACCGCGACGGTGCTCGGGCTGACCGAGCTGGACTCGCTGAAGATGCAGCGAGCCTGGCTCTCGACGGGCGGCAGAGTCCATTTCAGCATTGGGCGCAGCGCGTACGACGGCTCCGCGATGCAGTGCACCCTGCGCGTCGCGCAGCAGCCGGCGCCTCCGAGCGAGCTCGAGCCATGCTCCTCGCCGCGCAGTCGCCGCTCCAAAATTGTGGAGTCGGCTGCTCTATTAACAGGGTTCGCGCTGTTTCACGGCTGCTGGCGGGCGCTGCTGGTGCCGCCATGACGCACTTCGAGCGCAAAGTCATCGAGTTCGCCAAGCCGCCCGATCTGCCGGAGGTGGCGAAGCTGGACCGCGACTTGGTGCAGCGGGTGTGCCTCACCATGCTCTCGGTGCACGGAGAGGAGGAGTTCGTCGCCGACCAGGAGTCCGGCTGGCGAGTCAACGACGTGGGCGACGCCTACACGGTGGTGGTCGTGCTCAAGCCGGGCGTCCGCATCGACTACTTCGACATGAACACCGTGCTCAACGTCGACTTGGGCCGAGTGCGCAACGTGTGGGTGGAGAAGATCGAGGAGGGAGGAGGAGCGGGAGCGGGAGGCGGCGCCTCGACCCCGCCCGTCAACGTGTTTGTCGCGGAAGTGAGCAAGACGGAGGAGCACAAGTCGGTCACCCACGTGACCATCGTAGAGAGAGTCAAAAAGAAGCGCAAGCAGCAGTGAGCGAGCGAGCGAGTGAAGGGGGGTTCGGGGCGCGGGCGTGAACGAACAAACGACCGACACACGCCGTCGTGGGGAGCACAAGAATTGTCCTCTCTCTCTCTCTGTCTCTCCACCGGCCCCGTCTCGGCCCGTCACATACGATCGTACGCATATATGTAACTATACATACACAAGTCGCGCGTGTGTGTGTGCAAACACGCCGTCGTGAGCGCGCTCGCCATCTTCCCGACGAGCGCGGCCACCAAGCTGCGTGCCCAGATACTTTGCGGCGCACGGTCCCCGATGTCAAATGCTCGAGAGCTCGCAGGGGAGCTGTGGACCGACGTTCTGGAACCGATGTATTGGGATTACGTAGTTGAAAAAAAAGACCCAACCCCCCTCTTCGCTACTCTCAAGACGGCAGTGGACGCCCTCGAAGCCGCGATGATGTTTGTTGGGAACACGGCGGCCTGTCGACATGCAGCAGCATGCATCGAGAAGCTACGGACGTCGCTGTACCCCGTGCTGGAAAAATGGAGCGACGAATCGGACTTCGCGAGTTTCGAAGAGATGTACTGGGCGCAAGTAGACGACATTGCATCACTGTACTCGAAGCACCTGAACCCGCCCACCGCACCCGTGGTGGCCCCAGTGCGAACGGAGGAGCAAAAGAAAATGACCAACCTCACACAATGCGTTAGTGACGTGCAGGTTAGCCTAGATTTGGTGAAAAAACACGTGTCGCGCCACCCAAGGGGAAACGTACTTGGCGCATTCGCTGATCTACAGGGGGCCCTTTACAAACTCGAGCTCGCTCTGGTGGGCGTGCGACTCCCACACGAGGTCCTGGACGTTGTACATGCGCACGTCGTCAAGGTACATACTCTCGTCAATACTTGGCTGCAAAAATGGAGGAGCGACGCCAACGAGAACGACAAGCAGCAAATCAAGAGTGCATTGGATACACATATTGAGAACTTTTCCACGATCCACGACGCACTCCCGACACCAGAGACCGAGCTCTCGATTGGGCAGCTGCGGGCGCTGGGTGTCTAAAGACGCGCCCGCGAGCGCGCGAGAACGGCCAGTCGCATGTCACGGACTGTCGACACTGTTTTATTAATTAACAAATCACGAATCCTTCGAACGAGTGACGAACAATGTGCGGTGGCTCGAGCCACGAACGACAGGCGTCGACTCGAACCACGCCGCTGCCGCCGGCCACGGCAGCAGCACGCCGGCCGCCACCGCCCGTTCGACGGTCAGGACTGACCTTTTCGGTGTCACGATCAGCGTGTGTGTCACCGCCTTGTCGTCGTCGTCGGCGGCCGCACACGCTTTGTCGCCAGTGCGGGCGTCGGTCGCTTTCGACGTCATTGTGTTGGTTGCTAGTTGTCAGTTTTTTTTTAAGATGGCACTGTTTTTCGTCTGTCGTAATCAGTCGCCGTGTTTTTGTGAAGGGTCGCTGATCGTATGCGCCGGACGCTCGTCGATGCCGACGAGCGTCCGGCCGCCGCCGACGTGGACGGGGTCGCGCCACAGCACGCGCAGGCCGTGGCTGCGTGTCGCGCCGAGCACCTCGCGCAGCCACGGCGCGGTGTTGCAGACGATCCACTCGTCTCCGGCTTCGGGCATCGCGGTCACTTCTTCCGTTGCCGCCTCGTCGGCGGCGGACCACGACAGACGCGGATCCCCGCGCTCGGACACGCTGCGCTCTCCCGAACGCGGCAGCTTGCGGACGACCGCGTGGTCCAGGAGAATCATCACGAGCAGCAGCTCCTGCTCGTTGTAGCCGAGCTTGGCCGCCTCGTCGCACAGCACCTGCCACTGCACGCGCACGGGAAATTTGCGGCCGCCGCGGCGGCCCCTTGGGAAGTCGGTCAAGGACTTCACCGCGAATCGCGCACGCGAGAAGAAAGCCACCGGGAAAGCCGCTTTCGACGTCATGTTGTTTTTTTATTTTTTCGACTCGGTCGGTCGGTTTACACCCTTACTCACACACAGTGTCACTGACTTACTCGCACACGATCGTATATTGTTTTGTCTCACTCGCACACTCGCACACTCGCACTACACGTTGACGGTCACTCTCGGTTCAGCAGCAGCATCACCTCGCACAGATCTTTGGACGGCAGCGTCTTGCGCAGCAGCTCGTAAGGGCAGTGCACCCCGCTGCGGTAGGTGTCGGCGAGCAGCCGCTCCCTCGCCGTGTCGCCCGTCTCCGGGCACAGCAGGTACAGGTCCAAGCATTTGTCCAGTGTCTCCTGGTCCATGCCGTACGCGAAGAGAAACCTCTCTTCCCTGCCTTCCAAGTTCTTGAGCGCCGTCAGAAACACGTTCGACAAAAACATGTGCTTTCTCTCTTTTCCTTCCTGCTGCGCCAGCACTGCAGCGCACGCCTTCCCCCTTTCCTCACTTCCCATCCCCCCACCCCTCGTCGTCTCCGCTGAAGATCGTATGTGTGCGTGCGTGCGTGTGTGTGTGATTGATGCTGTTAAACCAATTGCAGTACGTCTGTCGTACGAGTTCGATCACCGCGTTTCTTTTAGCTGCCAGAGCCACACGGGGTCGCCGTCTTGCACCGAGACCCCAGGTTGTCCTTCGTCCCAAGCAGCGGCGACGAACAGCACCTTCTTTCGGCCGTGGGTCGCCTGACCGGCCTCCAAACTTTGCAAGCTACGCAGCCAACTCTGCTTGTCGAATCCCTCCTCCCCCTCAGCCCACCCCTTCACAAAGGTCATGCCCGCGCTCACCTCCGTGGGCGACGGGTCGTAACGTACCGCCGGGACCTCATTGCCCAAAATCCATCCACTGACACGATCTAAACCCTTCCTGCCGCGGATGCAAAGGCAGTCTACGTTGGGCACAGCACCAAAAAGCACGCCGCACACGTATGTCAGAAGGTCTAAGTCGACTGGCCCGTGTTCCTCCGGGCGCCAGTCGACGTCCAGGACATTCCCGTACAGGGGCTCGTTGCTCCCAGCGTCGGTGTAGATTAGGTGTTGTATGCGCGCGAACGGGAGCGCCGCGGGCGGCTCGAGCCGTAGCGACTGCGTCACGTCCACCAACGAGAACTCCGTACCCTGCATCCTCACGTTGCCGTGCGTGTTATTCATAAAGGTCCGCACCGTCCCGTCCTTCTCGGTCGCCCCGTCCTCCACCCGCTCGGCCTCGCTCTTCCACATGAACTGGCACCCGTCCACCGCCCACCACTTTTTTCGGAAAGGTATCGGCAACCAGCCACGATTGACGATCTTGGTCACCTCGGGTGGCAAGTCTTCTTGCGAGGACAAGGTGTTCACTACAGTAGTTACCCACTTGTCGTAGTCGGACAAGAAGAACGCGCGAGGGTCGCGCGAACGCAACACGTAGCGCTGGATGCGCTTGACGCGTTGCATGTGTCTCTTGTCGTGTCTGCGTCGCACTGTCCCAGAGAGCTCATAACCCACGTTGGACCACCAAGAGTCGAAGTAGTGCTTCCAGTGCGTACGATAGTGCTCGAGCCACTTTTCAATGGTGTCGTGCTCCACTGTTGGAGCTTGAGGCGTCACCAAGCTGTGCGCTTCCAAAATCCTCGTGACGATTTTGGCTCCGGTTTGGAACGGAATCGCCACCCGCAATCCGCCGTTGTAAGATTCTCCTATTTCCAACCACACGACATCCCTCTGGGCTCTGTCTAATCCGGACAATTTGATCTGGAACTGCTTCCTCCACAACAGCGGCAACTCCTCCCACTCACCCTCCGCAGCGTTCGATGCACCCTGCTTTTCGAGACGAACCCGCGGCAAGAACTCGACTGCGGCGGTCTGCTGCACTGGGGGTGCTGTCTGCAGATAGTAAGGAAACTCTGCTGGTTGGTAAGTCACGTCCACGTGCATACTGGCTGGTGGCGTAATCGGGCGACTTTGCACAGTCATTTGAACGGTGCGATCGAGCTTCTTCCACCAACTCCGCACGTACTGCCCATGATGCCACTCCAGTCGCTCCTTGAGCGGCATGGTCTGAATCTTTCTGCACAGCGTACGCATGGCGTGCGCGAACACCGCGTCCATCGTCTCTTCGTTCCGGTCGTACATTTCGCTCGCAAAGACATACGCGGCCATCTCGTCCTTGGCGCCTCTCACTCCGTCTCGCAGCTGCGATTTCGCGGTGATCGCCCCTTCGGTGTGCATGAAAGGCTTCACATGCTCACTCACCACATCACCGTCCAACTTTATGCCCCCGCGTTGGTCGGACCACAACCTGCTCCCCTCCCCAGTTCCCTCCGGCTTCTTGCTCACCATGTTTATGAGCCACTGGCTCTGGTCGTCGCGCCAGTCGGGCCAGCCGCCGCCCGCCCTGAGCGGCCGCCCGCTGGCGCCAGCAGCCAGCCGACTCAGCTCCGCGCGCGCCTCCGTCCACGACATCGGTGTGTGTGTGTGCGTGTGCGTGTGTGCGCTGCCAATCTCGGTTCGGACACAAAAACTGTTTATACCGTCTGCAATTACAAACGGGCGTCGAGACGCGACGACCGTGTCCCGGTCAGAGCCGGACGACCATGCTCAAGGCGAGGAGCCGGAACGCAGCTTCGGCTTCGGCGTCCACCACCGCCGCCACGCTGCGCATACATCACATGCGAGCTTCGCTGATGTAGCCTCCGGCAGTATATATATGCGTGTGCGTGTGTACGTGTGTACGTGTGTACGTGTGTACGTGTGTTTACAAAAACACGGCTTGCCGCGTAGCTCGGGAGCGAGAGCCTCGACACAGATGGCGTCCACGCACGTCGCCGACACGCGCGACGAGCTGCGTCGTGCTGCGATGTTTTCGGATGGTCCAACACCAACAATGGCAGACCTACGGGCGTTGGTGGACGAAGCTACGCCTTTTGCCACAACGGTATACGAAACTATGGCAAAGCTGCGGGATGCAATGCGAGGCCGCTTGGAGGAGCACTACGAGCCAACAGACGGTGTTGGGACAACCTCGTACGCACCGTTCGTGGACCCCGATAATAAGAAGCCACTCGCACCAACACTCGAACAGGCAGTTGTGAACCTGGAGGATGCCCTGGCTCGACTGGAACGAGCGACGGTGCAGGTGGTCAACGCTGCGATGGAGGCTGTCTCCGACACCAACCTCGAGGACGAAAACTACAAGAACTCGTACGGTGTACCAGTTATAGAAGGCAAAATTGCCGCTATGGGTTGGACCATCCAGCGCATAAAGGAGGAGATACTGCCCCCTTTGCAGCAAGACTGGAGTGGCATCAAGGCCGACGCTCAGACACACGAGGAGATCCGCGAATACAGACAGAAACTCAGGCCCCTCGGAGTTAGAGTGAGGTCCGTCCTCGAGGACGTTGACACCATGGTCTTCCATCTGAATCCTACACTTGCTCGTGCCCTCAATCGAAGGTTGGGGGGCGATCCGGACAACATGTAGGACAGCCGGACAGCCGGACGGTCGGACAGCCAGGTGCCCCGGGGCCGGGTTCGAGACCGAGTCCCGGTCAGAGCCGGACGACCATGCTCAAGGCGAGGAGCCGGAACGCGGCTTCGGCGTCGGCGTCCACCACCGCCGCCACGTTGCGCACCATCTGCTCCGAGTCGCGGATGCGGCCGTGCGCCCGCACGTAGGCCGCGTCCACAGCGCCGCTCCTCACGGCGCCGAAGCACGCGGCCTTGTACCAGCTGGCAAAGTAGGCCAGGCGCATGCCTTCCGTGAGCAAGTCCACGAAGAAGCCTATCCCCCACCCGCTCACCTCCTCGGCCAAGTGCGAGTCCACCGTGCGCCGCACCCGCTCGTACTCCGCCTCGTACGCGCTCGCGCTCAAACTGCGCCGGCGGCACCACAGCTCGGTGGCCGTCCGAAACACCGACTCGCTCGACGGGGGGCCGAGCGACCGCTCGGCCGGCGGTGACATTTGCCGGCGGACAGAGCGCGTTTTTTTACATGTAGTATGTATGTATATACCGTGCTCGTGAGCGGGAGTCGCCTTTATATTAAAAAACCAACAGTTTGTTTCGTTTTTTTTTAACCAGTGAGTGAGCGAGTGAGTGAGCGAGTCGTCTGTGTTGTTGTTTTTTTGTCTAGTGGTCGTCGGGGAGTCGTCGTTTGGGGGGGGGTCGTCG
>PAUB01000022.1 GCA_002713695.1 Opitutaceae bacterium | reverse complement strand
ATCGCGTCAAACTCGCCTCGACGACGGTCGGATCGTAGTCGTCCAACGCGTCGAGGTCGCGTACAATTTTTTCCATTTTTTTTTTGTGTCGCGTTCCTCGTGTCGCGCTCGGTATTTGTTTAGACGTCGTCTGACTTTTTTTTTATTTAACGTATCGAAGAAGTAGAAAAAAAAGACGAGATGAAACCATCGGAGACGACGTGCGCGTCGGACGAACCGACGATCGACGCCGCGGTGAGCGCGCCCCCGAACCCACTGAGGCTCGACGAGAAAAGACGATTCGCGGCGATCCTTCGACGCCGGCTCGCGCGCGAGCGCGAGAGTTTTTTCGATCTCTACGAGGCGACCGGTGAGTTGGACGAGAAAGAATCTCCTCACGTTTATCGCGGACCCGCGCGAAGGTACATCTCGTACGGTCATCTGGTCGTCGACGATGTCAGAGTTCCCGTCGTCGTCAAGTGCATGTTCGCGAACGAAAAGAGCGAAAAGAGCGCCTGGACCATCGAGCGCGAGGCCATCGAAGTCGAGAAACACGCGTACGATTGCGTCGTGGCGAACAGGATCGACAAACCTTTTTTCGCGTATCCCTACGTCGTTCACACGACGCGAGTTCCGGGTGTGTCCGAGGTCGTCGTCGGAAAGAAGTCGACTCGCGCGAACGACCTGGCGACGCAGTTGAGAACGAAAGGACTGGACGTAGAGTCCGCCGTCGTCCTCGTGGTCATGGAGGGGGAACGGGCTTCATCGAGTCTGAGAGATAAACTAGAAAATATTCAACGTTCGATTTTTATGGAAAACGCCACCGAGACTCGGTCGGGCGATTGGTCGAAAAACGACGTCGAGGGTCTGGTCGCCATCGCGATGCAGCTCATCGTCGCCGTGAACGCCACGCGAGGGGCCGGAATCGTTCACGGGGATCTCCATCTCGATAACGTTCTCCTCGTCGATCGCGCGTTCTATTTCGATCTCGAAGACGGGACCGTCTCCGATGTCTCCGGACGGAATCGCGTGAAGATGGACACGATGATTCGCGTCATCGACTGGGACAGGTCGAAGAGGTTCGAGGGTCGCGGCGATCCTCGAGACGAGGGGTACGACGCCGTCGCGCTTCTCAAACTCCTGACGTGGTGGTTCGAGTGCGGGTTAGGAAAAGTAGACGGAGGAGCAACGCTGTGGAAATCGGTGGTCGAATCGTTTCACATGTCGACCATCAGGCTTCGACGGCACCAACCTCTGAAGTGGCTCTTCGCCGCGGGAGCGTATCTCGAAGACTTTAAAGAGTCGTGCGCTCCCGGTGTACGACACGACCCCCCGTGGGGTTTACAGTACACGGAGGTCCCCGAAGGGAAAACGTGGGGAGAGGAAGAGACGCGCCAGATATGGAACTCCGTGGGTACGTTGTACTCTCTCCTGTGTCGTCGAGTGTTCGGACACAAAATCGCGGTCGGTCCTTTCGTCTCGCCTTCGACGACGACGACGAAGTGGAAGGACCCGTTCGACGCGCTCTACGTCTCCGTACGACTTATTTAAGACGACGCGTTCGTGGTCTCGACCGAACGACGATGGATCCGGAAGCGATGGTCGGACGTCACGCGTTCTGCGTCTCGTGTGGGCCGGACGCAAAGAAGTGCGTCAGGAAGAACGCGTCGTGTCGAATCTGACCTCTCTGACTTTGATGAGGTAATAAAATGATCAATCGTAATAATCGTAATAATTAAACACGAAAGCGCGCTCCGTCGTCTTCGTCCGTCTTCGCGCTAACAACCACGCTCTCGCCGTCTTGTCGTACGCCTCTTTGCTCACCTCGACTCTCGGATTTCCACACGCGACGTTCCTCCTCGTGCACCTTTTAGCCTCCGGTCCACACGAGACGCACAGAAAGTATCGCTCGACGAAAGCCCCTGAACTCATCCTTTCTGTTTTTTTAAACAGTCTGACGCGTCGTTAAATAACCTTTTTAAAAAAGTCATCGATCCTATGACTCTGTGTTCGACGAGACTCTCGCTCACGGCGCGTCGCGCGACCGTCTTGAACAGCGTCTTTCGTTTTTTCTTGTCGGGGACGTCGTTCGCGAACGCGTCGTGAAACATACACCCGACCTGCGTGTTTATCTTGAATCCATCGGGTATTTTCGCCTTCGACGCCGGAAGAGGACACTCGTCGACGCACTTTAGGAACGCGTTCAACGGATCGTCGTCGTTCTGGACGGTCCTCGTCGCGCGGGTTTCCTCGACACCCTCTCCGTTCGTCTCTCGTCGCATGTTCTGCTTGAAATTGACGGCGACGTGGTGGTCGGCGGCGTCGAGAAGCATCGGATTCACTCCGTCGCACCAGGTGTTGAACACGACGCACGTGGGGAACGAGTGATTGCGCAGGATCGACACGGGACGCGAGAAATCGCCGTCGCCGGCGATCAGGACGACCGCCGTGTCTTTTCGTTTCCTCTCTTTCAGGTCCAACACGTCCTGGAGCAGATCGGTGATGATGTGATGGTCCACCTGCACGGCCTTGTTCAGAGAGGAGGGCGCGCATTGCACGACGTCGAAACCGCAGTTCACGAACTGCACCGCGAGATCTTTGGGAGTGTTCGGCGTCGCGTACACCTTCACCCTCTCGATTCGTTTCATGCCCTCGCACCGCAACGCGTCGCGAATCGCGTTCCACACCTGCTGGACGGTGCACCTCTTGGGGACGCTCTGATTCTCCAGGTCCCAGCGCACGAGCGCGCCGTCCACTTCCGCGTTCATCTCGGCGAGGTTCGGCGAGCGCGTCGACGAATACGAACGATTTATTTATAAAGCATCGCGAGACAACGCGAGACGTCGCGTTGTTTCTCCGTGCACGAGAGACGAATGACGAATGACGAGAGACGAGAGACGAGGGGTCGAGGTCGAGACGAGGGGGAGGGGAGGGGTCGAACGAAGGGGGGGGGGTCCGAAAAAACCCGCCTCACCTGAACGCTCGCAGGGTAACTGAAGAGTCGTCTGACGTCCGATCCGACGTCGCCGGCGTAGAAGAGTTCCTCGGTGTTCTTGACGAGAACGTTCGAACGTTTGAGTCCCGCGCCCTCCTCGAGACGTTTGAGAAACTTGTGCACGAGATCCGACAGGGCTTTCGACGCGCGTCTCCCCGTCGAGTACACCGATATCCACGCGTCCGGGACGGCGTACAACGTCGCCGCGACGAATATGCCGACGGACGTCGTCTTTCCCCATCGGCGCGGCGTCGATATGAGCGTGTACTGGTTGTATTTGTCGGGGTGAATTCCCGCTTCGTGGAGCACGCGTTCTTTGAACCTGGAGAAATCTTTCTTACCGTATATCCAGGGCAGTATGGACTCGACGAATTTCTTATGAAAAAAACGTTGGGTGGACGTTCGCTCGAGTCCGCACGAGTCGAGCGCGGCGTACAGACGAGCCAGGACGGCGTCACCTCTGAGCGCTTCGCTCTTGGACGAGTCGACGAAGGCGTCGAGTCGTGATGTTATTCGCGTGGGCGCGCCGCTCCGAGACGCCGACGCGGCGTCTCTCAGTTCGCGCGCCAGGGGAAGGTAATCGACGAGAAAGAATGACGAAGACGACATAGAGTCGTCGTGGGTAAACGATTAAACGATCGACAAACAATTAATACCCCGATGAAACATTTTCTATATATTACTCGCGCGGTCGGGTCGACGACGACGCCGCGATGTCCTACGCCAGAGATCTGACGACCGAACAAGCGCGCCTGCACGCCGAACTTCAGAGTTGGGCTTTCTCAGGGAAGTTCGGCGACGAGAACGCCGGCGGCGGTACCCACGGTGGCGACGGTACCGCCGAGGCGTCGGGGAACGTTCTGTGCGCGCGCTTCTGCGATCGTCTCGACGGCATCGTCGGATCCTCGCACTTCGACGTCGATGCCTTCGAGAGGCACGCGTGGTATCTCAGGGACTCGAATATGACAGGGGGGGACAAGCTCGACGCGCTGAGAACGTTTCAGGCGACGGTCGTCGCGAAACACGATTCGTTATTTCCGGGCGACGACGACGACGACGACGACGAACGAAACGCGCGACGAAAGACGACCGGCGGTGGTGGCGGTAGATGTGTCTTATCATGATGTTATCACAAAATCTCTCAGTCGTCTCCTGAACATATCGTCGGCCGTCACGTCGTTGTGCCCCGCGCCCTTCACCTTCAGAAAACGCACGTCTCTCCCCTTCGCGCGCGACAGGATCTCGACGAGCGCGCGCGCGTTACTCACCGGCACGACTCGGTCGTCTTCGCCGTGCGCGACGAACACCGGAATCGACGGGTCGAGCCTCGCCGCGCGAACGCCGTTATTAGCGACGTCGACGAGGGCGAGCGCGCGTTGTAACATTCCGGGGGGTATCGCCGTCGACACCGCCGACAGAGGAGGCGACACGAGGACCACGCCGTCGCACTTTTTAGTGTCGGCCAGGACGAGCGCGGGGTACGTTCCTATGGATCGCCCACACACGATCGTTCGTTCGCCCTCGACGATGGTCGAGGCGATCTCGTTCTCGACCTCTTCCACTATCTTCGCCTCCGTGGGGGTCTCGTCGACGCGCCATCCGTACCCCGGGTACTCGACGGCGGTCAGACGCGTCGCGCCCGTCCGTTCGATCCACCCGCTCATGGTCGACGCGACATCTTCCATGTTCCCGTGAAAACACACGACGTGAAGCGGCGGACGACCGTCGTCGACTCGAGACGTCGTCCACGAGACGTACGCGCGTCGTATCTCGACGGCGTCTTCGCCGAACCTCTCGACGATATCGCGCCGAGCGGACGGGACGGGTCGGCCCGGAAAAACCCTGCTCTCTATGCCGAGCACGTTTCCCATGATCTTTCGCGAGCGCGCCGCGCTCGAGACATATATATTGAGACCGGATCGGGGTACGTCGACGACGGGTTTTTGTCAGGAACCACGTCGAAACGTCGGACTCGGTCGATCGGTCGAGAGAACGTCGACCATGGACCCCCTCGTTCCGAGCGCTTATCACGGCGGCGGCGCCGCCGCGGTCGCCCTCTCCGCGTCCACCGCCACCAACAGGGACGCCCTCCTCGAGAAACTCAGAACCGGCGAGTGGACTTATCCCGAGACCAAGGCCGGCGACGTGAACCTCTCCGTGGTCTTCGATATCTTCTTCGTCGTCGCGTTCGTCCTTCTCTGGTTGTATGCCGTGGCTGTGGGTGGCACGCCCGATGTACTATCGAGACCGGCGAAAAGTGTAATGTCCGATGAACAAAGGCGCGCTATCACCGCTTACTGCATGAAGGGTAACTTCAACGGCAATCGAAATTCCGGTCTCTTCAAGTACGTCAACTTTTTCACCATGGAGGAGTTCACCAACTGGCTCTCCGTCTCTTTCATCAGCACGATCATCGCCCTGAAAATCATCAGCGGATCCGCGAACGTCAACGCCGGGTACATCATCCTCGTCGTCATCGTCGGTGTCATCGCGCGTCACATGCGTCTCGGCATCAAGGATCAGCCTAAGAAACAATTCCCCGTCGTGCTGTTTCTCCTGTCCATGTTTTTAACCCTCTGGGCCTACACGGACGCCTTCGACCAGCGCGAGGACGACAAGATGTCCGTCGAACACGGCCAGAACTGGATTTACGTCTTTGCCGGAGTCTTGTTTCTAGTCGCGGCTGGCGTCAAGACTGCTTTTTCGGTGTCCGACATGGGTAAACTCGGAGAAGTTGACACCGCGATCAAGGCCGAGGCTCTGTACAACGGCGAGTTCGCCTTCTACCTCACCGGCCTGTCCACCGTGGTCGTCGGCGCGACGGTCACCATGTTCGTGTTCTGTGAATCGATGTTCGTCGCGTACGCCGCCACCGACTTCTACGCGATTCCCTTCTACTTCCTCTACGTCATCCCAATTTACTACTTTATCACTGTTCTTTACGCTGGCTGCGGTGGTAGTAGGAGTGCTTCGGTGAGTGGCAAGGCCACCGGTTTCAACGTCATCCTCGTCCTCGTCGGTCTCTTCGTCCTCGTCATGGCGCAGGGACACGTGTGTTCTTTCCCGGGACCCGATGGACACCACATCGAGAAAAACGGGTGCGCGTTGAAGAGCATCGGTTTCAAGAGCCTCGCGCACGACGCGACCGAACTCGAGATGCATCGCGGCTGGTTGGCCACGTTGGGAATCTTTTCCATCATGTTTCACGTCATGTTGTACGCGGGCGCTCGTTTCTCCCACAAAGGAATCATGCGCACTATCGATGAAGTCTGCCTGAAGAACGAAGATTCGAACTCGTACTCCGTCCTTTAAGACGACGCCTTCGTCCGTATAACATTTTCCTAACTCATCGTGACTAGGTCTTCTAAGGTCTTTACATCGAACGAGTACGCGCTCGCGCAGTCTCCACTCCATTCGAACAGTCTCGCGATCGTCGGTCCCCGTCCGTCTCGTTTTTCTTCGCCGGCGTACGCGCGTCTCTCCGCGTCTTCCGCGTCACGAATCAGCGTCTCCGCCGGTGCGATCACCCCTCCCGCGTCGTGCACCGCGTCGTACGCCTCCGCGACTCTCGCGACCGCGCCGAACCACCGTCCTTCCCACGGTCCTCCGGGAGACTTGACGGCGAAGAACTGACCGTGACCACCGCACGCGGCCACCAGACACAGACGAAGCACGAGACGCGTCGTCTCGGATTTCTTATTCCGTCTCTCCTCGTCGCTCGATACCCTCGACGCTCCCACGATGTCGTCGACGATCCCCAGGACCTCGTTGACGTTTCTCGAGACGAGTCTCGAGAGTCTCGCGTGAGCGGCGTCGTCGACATCTCTCGAGGAGCCGACGCGCGAGAGGTCGACGCACCCTCTGACCTCCACCGACGCGAACGTCCTGAGGTAGAACGCGACCGCCCTCTGGAACAACACGAGCCCGGTCCAGGCGACGCGTCTTCTGGTTCTCGTGTCGGCGCTCGGTCCGTACGCGACGACAGCCTCGAAATCGAGTCTGTCGGGTCGCGTCTCGAAATCGGGATCGTCGTCGAGACGTCTGACGAGAGCGTGCGCGGCGTGGTCTCTGAGTTGCACGAGTTCTGGAGGCGCGACGGGAAACAGAGGGTGACACGGCGCGTAGTCTCGGTGGCGAGATCCGCCCTCCCGCCTCGCGAATCGCGCGAACGGTTCCCCCGACGACCAGCCGTCGTCCGGGAGTTCGTGAAAGATGTTCTCGGGAGCGGCGTGCGTCGCGACGCCGCCGCCTTCGCGACTCCCCCCGTCGACGAGACGGTCGGCGACGCGACCGGTCGCGAGCAAAGACGACGGTGTCGCGAACCCGACGAGAGGAAACCCGAACCGCTCGACGTTCGGGTTCGCGTTCGCGGCCGCGACGATGTCGTCGAGGGCCGAGACGTCGCCCTCCGTCGGATCGATGATCGACACGAGGTCGGCGGTCATCTCGTCCGAGAAGAACGACGACGGGCGCCCGTTCGCGTGTCTCGCCAGGACTATCGCGAGTCTCCTGAGGTCCGCGCCGTTGGTGAATCCCTGCAGGTGACTCGTCCAGCGCGACGAGACGACGCGTCCCGTCTCCGGATGGCGAACCATCGCGTCGCCAAAATCGATGAGCTTGACGAGGGGAACGTCGTCGTCGAAGACGTACGCGCGACCCGACGCCGCGTCGTGCACGATCATGGGACCCGTTCCCTCGCGCGCTCGCAAGAGCACGTTCTTGGTGTGAAGGTCGTTGTGCACGAAACCACAGTGTCTCTGTAGGCCACTCAGCGCGAGGAGTATCTGCGCGAACACGCCGTCGAGTCTTCTCCTGAACCCCTCGGGATCGCGCGAAAAATCGTCCCCCTCGAGGTACGCCGCCAACGTCGGATCGGCGTGTCTTCCGTTCGGATCGACCACCGACGCGTTGTCGACGTGCTCCACCTCGAGAGAGTACTCGACGTCGCGCCCGTCGACCGTTCGTCGCGCGACGTGTCTCGTCACGCGAGGCACGCACGGAGGCAGTCTCTTGACCCTCGTCACGTAGTCCACGACGATCGCGCACTCGATCTCCGCGACGTCTTTCGATCTACCCCTCCATGCCTTGACGCCGCGCTCGTACGACGGTGACGGCGTCCTCGGTGGTGGCGCACCACCGATTCCGCCCGAAAAAGTTCGTCCGATGTCGCGGCGCGTCGGAGTCGGAGTCGGAGTCGGAGTCGGTTCCGACGCTGGCGCGACGAGATGATGATGATCGATCGTCAGACCGCTCGGGCGTCCCGCGCGAGAATAGTTTTTCGCCAAGTCCGAACCGTAAAAGTCCTCGAGATATTTATCCAAAGACGGCGTGCTCTCGGCGCGTCTCAGAAACCGCCCCAGATCGTCCTTGGCGAAGATATCGCGGACGCGTTTCCCCTCCGCCGTCGCGACGTCGGGATCGGACCGCGATCGCCTGACCCTCCTGCCCTCGAGACGAAGTTCGGTGTACCTCTTGCCTTCTCTGATCCTCGTCTCGTGAGCGTCCGGAGTGCCCACCCGCGCGAGCACGACGACGCCGGTGGTGCTGTCCACGTCCCGTGCATTTTTCCGTCGTCTTTTCCTCGCACCGTCGACCCTCGACGGCGCCATGACGACCCCGCGCGACGACGCGATGCCTTCTTCGGTCGCCTCCGTCTTCGTCGATCCGACGTGGGCCCGCGCCGCGTTTTTTTTTTCGCGCGCCGGTCCCGACCCCGCCCCCAAAGAAGTGATTCCGGACGGCGTTTTTCGAGGCTCAAGTTCGAACGACGAAAAGGAAAAAAACCCATGGACGAAGTGGAAAAATAATCGATTCCGATTGGGCGACGATCCGAAAAACGAGTCGATTCTCCTCATGACGTGCGCGTCGTGGTTCGACCCGGCGCTCGCCGATCGGTTTCACGACCTCTTACTCTCGGGCCCCTTCGAGACGACGTGGCGCGCGACGTCCGTCGACGCCGAAGACGACGCCGGAGACGACGACGCTGACGACGCTGACGACGCTGACGAGAGACCCGTGGTCAGAGTCTCGTGCGCCGTGTGGGAAACGACGTGCGTTCTCGCGCGCGTGATCGTCGTGGACCTGAGACGCGCGATGACGGCGGACACGCCGAGCGAAGAGCGCAAGAGACGCGCCCGAAGAATCGTGGCGTGTTCGCGCGAGGCGATCGACACTCTGGAGAGATGGTGGAAGACGGGTAACGGGAGACGCTGGCTCGAGAGCGGCGTTGACGTACCGCTCGAGGCGAACGTCGTGTATTTTCAGACGACGCGACTCCTGGGGGAGATTTTACACGACCTCGCGTGCGTCGACACCATAACAGAACCGAGTCTGGTGTGCCACAAGTCGTTCACGCAGGTCGCTCTCGACATCGCATCGCGAGCGAACGAAATGGTCGAACGCGCGAGCGTGGACGCGCCGCGCCGCGTCCACGACATGGCGAGCGCGACGCGCGACGCGATCGTAGCGAGCGTCGCCGAAAAGATCGTTCGCGCTGCGTTTCAACTGAAGACTCTGCGTAAACCGTGCGTCGCGTGGTGTCACGTCGCCGCGTGGAAGCGAAGACGACTGGAACGGATCGATAGCCCGAGAGAGGAGATCGAACTGTCGACTCTGCGACAGTTCGCCAGAACGACGATACTCGAGGCGCACGACGAACGCATAGTGCCCGCGACTCCGAACGACGCGTGGGGCGCGCCGTCTCCTGATTATTCTTTCAGACCGGACGAATTATTTAGTATGTGACACGAAAAAGTCTCCTAACAGCATCGTCTTCGTCCATCTCGGGGTTCGAGCGTAGACCGCGCGCGGAAGCGGAACGAGCGGACTCACGACTCGCGCGTATTCCGCCTCAGACGGTTCTCTGAGAGATCGGACGCGCCTGGTCGTCTCCTGGGCGACGTACCCTTCCGGGCCAAAAATCAACAGGGCGCAGAACGCGAGAGGAAACGGAAGCGTCCACCACGAAGGGTGGATGGCGTACAGTCCCCAGGACACGCACGCCGACGAGAAGACGTACGGGTTCCTCGTGAACCTTCCTTCGCGCTGATCGGTCTCGGTGATATCGACGAGAAACCCGATCGCGCAGAGGGTCACTCCGACGCTCGGAAACGCGATCGACACCTCGCGCGAATCGAGAACGACGGCGTACGTGGTGGGCGCGACGAGAAACCAAGACCACAGTGTTTTTCCGAGGGCCGCGTCGCACGCGTGATTTTCGACGAAAGGCGCGAATCTCGGTCTCGGCACGCCTCTCGCGGCTATTCTGAGTCCCCACGCGAAGAGAAGCCCCGCGTTCACGATGGGAGACGCGGTGGGGTGCGCGCGGACGAGGTACGCGAAAATCGCCACCGCGCATATGGTCACCC
Source organism: Opitutaceae bacterium (assembly GCA_002713695.1). GTDB lineage: Bacteria > Verrucomicrobiota > Verrucomicrobiia > Opitutales > Opitutaceae > Cephaloticoccus. Next base: position 99,317 of record PAUB01000022.1, on the reverse strand, counting down.
CCGCGGTCCTCTCGTCGTTCGCCGCGCACAACATCGCGGTCTGCGTGAAAAAACCAATAAAAAACACGAGCGCGGCGTAGTAGTGACCGCTCCACGCGGGGTCGACGTTCCCGATGTACGCGTGAAGCATTTTTTTTGTGAGACGACGTAGATCACGAACAGGACACCTCTCTCAAAAATATCGGCACCGAGTACACGTTGTTTACGCTATCGATCATGGCGCGCATCTCGTCTTCGTTCGCGAGGTTCGCGGGAAACACGTCCGAGTCGCGCGGTTCGAATCCACGTTTTTCGACGAGGGCGTACCCCCGCTCTCCGACGCGAAAGAGAGCCTTTGGTTTTTTGTTTCTATCCGAGTGGAAAAAACTGCCCCTCAACACGCCGGCGTCGTAACGTATATCCCCCGTCGCCTCTTGACGAAAAAGACGATTGACGAACACGCGCGTCTTCTCGACCGCGACGCTCTTGATCGACGACAGACCTTTCCGGGCGAGTTCCTCTACCGCGCGCGAGGCGACCGCCTCGGCGACTCTCCCCGATAACTCGATCGCCCTGTCGAGAATCTCAGAAGAACCTCTAGTCCATTCCTCCCACGTACGACCACTGGGATTATCGGCGAAGAGGACGCGCAACTGATCGCACGCGAAGTGAGGGAGCGCGTTTTCGACCACGACGTAAGTCTTCGCGCCGTCGTCCGACGCGTACAGACCGAGGTCTCCGTCTTCCCTGAGCACCGGAAACCAGTCGTCCGAGTATTTTTCGCGATACGGGGTCGCCACGACGTCGTCGTCGACGTCGTTCCACGCCCTCGCCCTGAGTGCCCGCAGCTCGGCGTCGTCTCTCGTCAGACCGGGGTGTCCGTGACCGTCTTGGTTTCGACTGTCCGCGGCGACGCGCCTGACGACGCGCGCGGCGTCCGAGAGTCTCTCCGAAACGATATGAACGGGAACGACCAGTCTGCACGTCGCGTAATCGAACCTCGCGGGAAGTCGCGTGCGTCGATCCTTCGGTGGGAATCGATACGAACAGGCGGTCGGTAACCTACCGCTCGATCCCACGGCGTGCACCCGTATTTCTTCGGCGAGACATAAAAAATTTCCAAAAAATCTCGCCAGAAGCGGATACGCGTCTCTATCCGTCTCGCGTTCGAAGGTCATTTTTTTCGCGTCCGAACGCTGTTTCCGCTCGCGACCGTTCACCTTTCGCGTCCCGTAGGGCACGGGTTCTCCCGTCATCTCGTCCGTCGCGTCCAGAAGCCTCCCGTCGTCTGCGTCGACGTGAAGCACGATCCTCCTTCGCGACGTCGTCATGGGAACGAGAGACGACGCGCCCGTCGAGTACCACCTGCGTCGAACCGACGATCCGATCGTGTTCCTCGCGACGAGGTCGACCGTGTCGAGCGCGGGACGACTCGTTCCCGACCCGGAGGCCGCGCCCGTGCGCGTTCGCTCGCCGTGCGCGCCGCCTTTCCTGTCGGAATCGTGCAGGTTCGCCCTGGTGTTGCGCCGAACCGAGAACTTAAATAACGACGTCGTCGACGTCGTCGGATGCGCGGGAATATCGTGTTCATCGGAAGCCTTCGACCCCGCGGCGATAGCGAGGAGAGCCGTCACGAGACGAACCTCGAATCTGACACTTCGCCTGCCGAAGAAAGACGTTCCGTCGTACGAGAAGAAGCTCGCCAACGTCAACGCAGGACTCGCGCGTCTGGCGACGACGCAGAAACGCGTCGACGCGCTGTGCGGACTGATTCGTGCCAACTTTCGTGACGACCACGAGGTCGAGGCTGATGTGCGCGACGAACTGTCGTCTTCCCTCGGTTGGTTTCGCGACGCGGTCGATCTCAGAGGACTCGCGTCGACGCTCTTTTCCGTCGGGTTCACGGACAGACGCGCGATTCGCGACGCGCTCTCGTCGACGACGATGGCCGCGGCGACGCCGTCGTCGAGTCCGTCCGCGTGGTTCGCGCCTCTCGGACACGGGACGCCGGACGAGTTCGCCGAGAGTTTCGCGCACATCGTCGAACGTCTGTCGAACGATGCCAACGAGATTCGTCGCCACATCGAGGACGCCGTCGCGGCGAATCCGGTGACCTTTTTTCACGCGACCACGCGCGCGGTACCGTTCCGCGAGTTGGGAGGGATCGACCCCACGCTCTTCGGGAGCTATTGCTCGCGCGTTCTCGGCGTGGACGTCGACGCGACCTCTCTCTCGCGAGCCGCGGGGGGGCACGGCGACGGCGCGAACGGAAACGACGTCGTGGCGAACGGCGTCGCGTCGGGGTCGCCCGTCGTCGACGCCGCCGTCGCACGAGTTCACGGCGTCACTCTCCGCAGGAACGCGGCCAGCGTGCTTCGTGATTTCGCGCGTCTTCGGGCGATCGGTGCCCTGGAGGTGATCTCCGAGACGAAGGTCGCCGCCGCGAGTCGTTCGCGCTCGGATCGCGTCGGGGGTCCCCTCGTCGGCGCGAACTACGACGTCCCGGGAGACGCGGACGCCATCGCAGAGGTACACGTCGCCTGCGCCACTCGAAAGATTCTCATCGGATTCACGACGGGCGACGCGTGTTCGAGGAACGACCTCAAGCGTCGCTTTCTTCAGAAGATGGGGGACAGAAAGTCTCGAGTCGTCGACGTGTACTTCAGAGACGCGCACCTCTTGTCCGTCGACGTCCTCGCGCACCTCGTGTGGAGACTTCGAAACCGCGTGACGTTCGGTCGCGTCGTCCTGACGCACAGGTTCGAGGGGGACCTCGCCTACAGGGGGAGGGCGTGGGATCTGATCTCGCACTTCGCGACGCGGGTCGAACCGAGCGACGCCGCCCCGCCCGACGTTCTCTCGTCGTCCACGATCGAGACCGTCGAACGCATCGATCGCGACGTTTTAGCCGGCGTTCGCGGGTTCTGCGTCGTCCCGACGGTCCGAGACGTCGAGTCGCTTCACCCCGACGACGGACGCGATCGCGCGACCGACGTCGGGGACGCGCACGACGAGTGGGTGTACGCGGTCGAACCTCCGCTGTTCGGACGCGCCGAGGCGACGTCGACCAAGGGGAAGAGAGGGACCGCGCTGACCGTTCGGTACCCCCACAAGAAGACGAAGGAGTGGAACGCGATCGTTCGCGCCGTGTCGCCCACGACGAACGGGACGAACGCGCGACGGTGCCCGAAGACGCGCGCGGGAGGCGTGATACTTCCCGTGTCGAGTCTGGTGTATTATCGCGAGCGGTACCCGTGGGCGCAGGGCGAGGCGACGGTGTTCGTGCCGTCCGCGCTCGGCCCCGAGTGGTTCGAGGACACCGTCGCCGTCGCGCGCGGATTCTTCAAGAAGGTCAAGGTCGTTCGCGTGACCGATCCGACGTACGCGCTGGACGATTCGGGGAGACGTTCGAAAGCTTACGAGAGACTCGTCGCGCGCGTTTTAGAAGAGACTACGCCCACTACGCTCTAGGTTGAAACAGTATGGCCGTCAGGTCGGCGTTATTTTGCATGAGGTCTCGCGCTCGAATCTCGAGCGCCGCGCGCGCGGTCTCGAGTTTCGCGCACATCTCGTGACTCGCCACTAATTCTTCGTTCTTCGCGCGCAAACTCTCGTTCGTCGTCGCCAGCGTAGCCTCGACTCGACGCCTCTCGGCGGCGTTTTTCTCGAGCGCGACGCACAGATTCTTCGCGTTCGCGGCGAGATCGTCGCGCGTCTTGGTCCATTTCACGCGCTCCGTCTCGAGTTGGGCGTCTCGAGCCGCGACGACGCCCTCGAGATTCTTCTTCTCCACAGAGAGCGCGCGACACGTCTCTCGGAGTTCGGTCGCGACGCGGTTCGACCTCTCGTGATCTTCCCGCGAGATCCGTTCGTTCGTGACCTGGACGGTCAGTTCCACCACGACGCGCTTCTCCCGCTCCAGTTCCGACCGAACCTCGCGAAGGTCGCTCTCGCATCGTCGAATCACGGACCGAACGTCCTCGCTCCACGTTTCCTCCTCGCGCGTCCTAGAACGGGTTCGCATGTTCCGCGACTTCGAGTGGCCGATCTATCGGTCGCGTCCGGTCGCGTCCACGAGGTTTTCCATCTCCCGAAAAGCGAAGGCCTCCAGTTGGAACAGAGCTCCCGCGACCCACCTTTCGAGGTGTTTAAAATATATTTTCATCAACTTGGCCAGATCCGTGACCTGAACCGCGCCGGTGTCTTCGACGACCGTGACGAAGCCCGGTAACCAGTCCTCCATCAACACGCCGTTCGCCTTGAAATCGAGCGTGCGGTTCAACTGACGCAGAAACCCTATCTTATCGAGCAATAAAATGTACTTCCACGAATTCGGTCTCTTTAACTTTTCTCGTTCGTCCAGCGAGTGGTCCCAGTCGAAAATCTTGACGAGTCTGTCTTTCGCGCTCAGAACCACGTCTTTTCTCTTCTCGGCTCTGATCGTCACCGTGGGGGGTCCGTTCTGACGCACCTCTCCGTATGTCGGGAACATGACGTTCCCGAAGTGCAGATCTCCGTGAACGAGATCTTCCTTCGCCATCGCCTCGAGCGCGCGTATCATCTGTATCACGCCGGAATAAAAATCGAAGTCCAACCGAATGATCCGGGAGACGTGGTCGTCGAAGGTGCGCTTTCCGCAATACTCCGTCATGATGAACCCCACGTCGGTTTCGGCGTCGTTTCTCATTCTTTTTCTGACTTCGCGGACCAAACTCGCGTTATTCGCTGTTCCCGGAGGTGACACGCAGAGCGGATGCGCGAAACAAGGATGTCCGAGACTCTGCACGAGTTGGTACACCGCACACGAGTATATCACGGACTCGTCTTTCACGTTCGCATCTGTCCCGAAGTACCACTTCATGACGACTCGCGCGCCTTCGGGAAGACAGTTGCGGACTCTCGCGAACGCCACGAGGGTATCGCTCGCGCTGTTTTTCTCCTCGTCGCTCAAAAACGCATCGACGGTCACGTCGAGCGTTCCCTCTCGAAATTTAGACTGAAACGCGCGCGCGAGAGCGACCATGACCTCGACGTAAGACGCGTCTTTCCGCGCGACGTCGTCGCACGTGACGTCGCGCTGCGCTTCGAGGCAGACAGACATCGTCGCGTACTATATAACACAGAACATTCACACGAATGAATAAATACCATGTCGTACGAGATCGTCGCCGCGGAGGATCGGGAACCGACGACTCGCTCCCGCGATCCGTGGCCCGAAGGACAGGTGTACGTCGGCGGCGACGCGGACGCGACGAGGCGTCTGTGGGATAGGTGGACCGAAGAAGACGCGTGCCCTCTCGTGTACCGTCAAGACATCGAGGTGAAACCCGAATACCGGGAATGGCGAAAGAAGTTAATCGACGATCGGACGACCGGAACCTCGAAAGAGTCTCTTCTTCGAGGAAGATTTTTTCTCCCGGACGGGTTGCGCAGGTACACGAACAACGCGTACGCTCGCGGTGGAATCGCCTGGTGCGCGGCGTACCTCCATGTCGCGAGGGAAATGGGCCGTGAACCACCCGACATCGTCTTCGACACCTCGGATTTCGACACCGTGGGGTGTACCCTGAACACGCTTAAGACAAGCGATACTCCGAATTTTCCGGACATATCCGATCACGAGAAGGACGACGTCGACGATTTTTTATGGTATCAAGACGAGACCGGCGCGAGACCGAACAAGAATGTCCCCGAGGCGTGGCCCGGAACGTACACGCAATCACGGGGAAGAGGAACTAAAATCGTGTTCGACCCCCACGACGCGCGAGATGTGACGAATCACGAAGAAAGCTTCGCGGGGTGGCGAACACCACGACTGTATTGGAAGAGACTCGCGTCGTTCTTTGGGAACAGGTTGACGCTGAACGATAATAAACTGACAGAAGACGAGATCGAGAAGATTTCCGCGGACCGCATCTATAAACATTATGGGATGGATTATTCGGACGACAGGCACGAGAGAGGAAACCTCGCGGCGTTACCCGCTCGTTACGGTCTGGGCGACGACGTGCCGTACCTGATGCGCGTAAAGGTTTTCGGGTTCGTCGAGACGCCGACGATTCAGGTCGGTCAGATCATCGACACTCTTTCTGATTACGCGCGATGCGCCGACCAATACGCGAACGGCATAAAGGGGAAATACAGACGCCGACTGACCAGACTCGCGCATTCGCTGGAAATTCACGAGGCGCTCGTTAAAAAGAAATACGCGCACGGGCCCGATTCGCCTACCGACAGGACGAGCCCCTTCGTCCTCTCGGACGTCGTGGCGAACGAGTTACAAAAACTCGCGCGAAGTCATCGATGGAAAGGGTTCCTCGACGCGACCGACCCCGAGAAAGAAAACTGTCGTCGAGCTGTTGTCGACGAAAAAATGAATGAGGTCGTCATGGGCGAGAAGATCGAGTGCGGACACGAGGACGCCAGGATGAACTGTAAACGAATGATGGGACACCCGTTCGTGAATAGAGAAGTCAAGCTTCGTCTGAAATTCGCATCGTACGATAAACAGGACGAATGGAAAGTCAGATTACTCGAAGAAGGAGCCGCGACTCCTTTCCCTGCGAAGAGAGACCGCGAAAATATTTAATGAAACGATCAAACGTCGGTCGCGAACATGAGCTTCGAAATCGTGCGCGCGTTGGCGTCGCGTCGAGCCGTCCTCTGTTTTCGTGACTCCGTTCCCGACGCCATGCGCGATCTGATGAAACCCGGAATTTTTCATCAATTCGTCCAGCTGGGGGGTTGGGGGTGGACCAACTATTCCACTGTCATATATCGTTCACGAACGCGCGTTCAACGTCCGCGCCGCCTCCGCGGCCGACGCGCACGCCCCCTCCATCCACGCCCGAAGAACCGTCGGCCCGTACGCCTCTCCAACTAAGGGGGCTGCGCCCCCTTTAACCCCCCTCGGCCTCGAAAGAAAAAGGGGGGTTAAAGGGGGCGCAGCCCCCTTATGGAACGCGTGGAGGGATCCTCCGACGTGAACGTCGGCGTTCTCGACGAGCTGTTCGGCGGTCAGACACCCGCTCAGCAGACGCTGTCGTCTCAGACTCGCGAGGAATGATCGCGCGAGTTCGCCGGGAGGCACCTCTCCGCGAAGTTGTCTCTCGGCGCGTTCACCGTCCACGTAGGACAGCATGAGGACGGTGGGAGATATCACGACCGCCCACCTGTACCCGCGCGCGTCGTCCTCGTCGCTCGTGAAGTGCGTTCCCGGGTTCATGAGACGACGCAAAGCGTCGGGAACGGTGCGAAAACACAGGACGGTTCGGCTGGACGCCACCGGAACCGTCTGTTCGGGGGTGGGCACGCGCGCCATCACGTCTTCGGGTAGGGACATCTTCGAGAGGGCCTCGGGAGGACACGCCAAGACGACGGCATCGAAAAACTCGCCCGGCAGAGGATCGATCGCGAACTGTTCGCCTTGTCTACGGAGCGACGCGACGGTCGTGTCGAGCGCGAAACGCACGTTCTCTTCTTTTTCTAGACGTTCCCGGACGCGAGAAAATGTCCTCTGGTACCCCAGACGCGCCGTGAGTTTTTCACCACCGTCCGAAACGCTCGCGGCCTCGGCGGCGTCTCCGACCGAGAACGCCGCGGTCTCGTCGGCCCACGGCACGCACTCTCTCGACGGTCGATCGCCGCGCGACAAGGCGTCGCGCTCCTCCTCGGCGATCGACGAGAGGTCCAGAGGGGTTCCTCCGCGCTCCTCGCAGTGAAGAATCTCTCTCGACTCGCCGAACGATTTTTCGGGCGACGATGGAACGCCGTACGCCAGGAGCGCGCGAAGATTCTCGTGAGAGGAGAGATGATGAGAAGGACCGAGTTCGACGACGACGTCGCCGCACGCGACCGTCTTCGCCAAGCCTCCGACGCGATTCGCTCGTTCGACGACGGTCACGCGATACCGAGACGCGCACAGACGAGCGACGGCGAGTCCCCCGACACCCGCGCCGACGATCAGAAGAGACGGATGTCGTTCGGGATCGATCTCGTTCGCGCTCACGAATTCGACGCTCATGTTCTCGCGCGACTCGAAATCGCCGTGTTGGATTCGGAAGAGGATGTATTAAATAAGCGACGATGCATTCTTCACGCGGGTCTCGCGTGTTCACTCGACCTCGCCGTTCTCGCACAGTCGTTCGGTCGGGTAATCGGTCTTCATGGTGGTGAAAGAAGACGCATTGAACGATATGTAAAGGTTTTCTAGCAAATTTACGGGCTCCCACAGCCAATACTCCATTCCGTAATTAAGGAACAGCTCGTCGCCCGTTTCGATATCACGACTCGCTCTTATGAATCCACACTCAGTGACGTAAACGTTATATCTCGAAGACGCTCGCGCGTCGTTCATCATGTGCACCCATCCCTTGTGTTTGAACGCATCACCGCACAAAGCTGGATGCGCGTCGACGATCTTATTACCGAGAGTCATCTGATAAGAGGTGTCCTCGACGTTATACGAATCAACGATATTCGTCACGTCGATCCCACTATAAAGTCCTACGATGTTTGTCGGTTTAAACTTTCTGGCGGCGAAGAGACCTTTACCCGCGTTCTTGATGCCGGATATTTTTATTTCTGTCCACGGTCTCCAAGCGTCGTTACAGTAGAAACTCACCTTGTCTGCGACTAATCGCCAGTTTTTCTCGTCGTGAAAACACCCCGGGTCCCACTTAATTTTGTCTGCCGCTTGTTCTCGTCGCTTTGTATCCGCCTCCACCGCTCGCTGCGTGTCTCCGGTGGTCGACGGACGAGTTTTCATCGCTCCTCATCGCCGATCGTCGAATCAAAACTTTTTATTTATATATCCTCCCACTACGCTGGAGAACTCAGTCGGACGATCACACCCGACGTCACTCTCTTCTCCTGTTCGGTAAGTTCGCGCGAGAGGATGGTGTCGGCGATCTCGCGACGAAGGGAGCGAAGGCACGTTGTGTTCGCGTGAAAATACTCGACCGTCGAAACTCCAGAGGTTGACGTGGTTCGTTCGATCCGAAGGAACAGAGGAGGAATGACGACGCCGCATCTGTGACACGCGGTGCTCGTCTTCACGCCGCGACTCACGGCTCGAACGCGAGGCCTAGACGACGAAGCGGCGCGCGAGCGCCTCGTCGAACCCCTCGCGGCGTCGATCCGCGTCTGAGCGACGACGGTCTGCCTGGCATTCGCAGCTCGGACCGCGGCCTGCTCGATGACGTCGTCGTCGTCATCGTGAACGTGCACGCGGCGCGCCTCCGCGTCTCCCGAGACACTCGAGGCGATCTTCGCCCGCTTGCTCGGAGAACTTCGCGTCTCCGCCTCCAGGATCTTCCATTCGGCGAACGGACGAGTTCGCCAGTACTGGTAACGAAAAGGGTTCTTGAGTGTGGTGTTGTCTGGCGGCACGACCTGTTGGAAACGATCGGGGGGACGGGCGACTCGGTGAGAATCGAGAAGACTCGGGACGCGGAACTCGTGATTTCGCATCGGACGAGGGTTTTCGGCCGGCGAGGGCGAGTGTGGTGGATGGATTCAGAGCGCGACGGGGTGGGGAATCGCGAACTCACGTTTGCCGGCCCACCGAAGCCGATGATGTCCCCGTGTTGCAGAACGAGAGGTCCCCGCGAAAGAAGGTTACCGTTGTGATACGTTCCGTTGAGCGTGTCCAGATCGTTCACGGTGTGCGCGCCAGTCTCTGGGTCGAACGCGATCTCGGCGTGCTTCCGCGATAAAATGCGCTCGATGCTTTCGCGGGCGTCGAGGATCACGTCGCTCCCTTCGCGACCGATGGTCACGACGCGCGCCTCGTCCGTCGCCTGCAACGGGATGGTCGACGGTAACGTGTCGGTCGACGGAGCCCACGTCGTCACGCGTCTGAGTTCTGCGAATAGCGGCGGATCGCGCGTTCTCGTGATGCCACCGTCGCGACGAGGAGGAACCGTGACTTCGGACATTTTTTTTTTAAATGAAAATAAACGACACGCGCGAGAAAATTATGAAGACATACAGACAGACGTCGATTTTTTATCAACAAAACTATACGACATCTAAACACGCGACTCTCATGACTATCCTTCGGTCGTTCGCCTCGGGCGTCTCGAACACGAACGTCGCGCGGACGCGTCTCTCGACGTCGATCGCGCCTCCGTCGAACGCGACGACGACCACCTCGTCTCGCGCGTTCTCGAGTCCCCAAGAGGTCGCCGACGCTAGCGACCACGACGCCTCGTGAGCGGATTCGTCGAACCGCATGAAGACCATCTCGCACAGGGCTCTCGCCATCGGGTCTTTCAGAAACATCTCGGGAGTCATCGCGACGTACGTCCACTCGGTTCGTGGGATTTTTTCGTTTTTATCGCGAAACATACGAGCGCCGAAGATGATCATTTTATTTTGTTAAAAAAAAAGAGCTCTCGAAAAAAGTGACTCACGACGACCGCGCGAGCAGAAGAAATACTTTTTTTTCATCAAACCCCACGACGATAAAAAAGCCCGCGATTTCGACCTCCAATGAGTTTTTGCATCGAACTCCATATGATCGTCGCGGGGATTTATACGCACGACACTGAGCTTCGACTTCGCGCGCGATAACGTCGCAACACCTCAGATATCAAGTCTGTCGCATTTCCCCCAATAAGTAGTGGAGTTTTTAGGGGAGCCAAATCCCAAGAGGAAATAATCGAGATAGGACTTAACACTATCAATAATGCGGCCGCTAATATCAAACAGTGCTCGCACGACTGCGTCGTTACCGTCCCACGCAGTTCTGTCCTTTTACTTGTCGCGAGACTATCACTCACTTACCGTAAACTTTTTTTCGATGGCTTGTACAATACGACTTTCAGGCGGCGCGTCGAGTAATTTACACATCCCTTTCAGAAAATCATCGCGCGAGAATTTTACATCGAGACTGGAAAGAATCGCGTCGGGAGGAAATATCGCGAACATCATGCTTTTTTTTCGCTCGTATCCCGATACTGGCCAAGTAACGAGAATTCGAAAAAAATCTGTCACTTTTGGCGACAGAACCACGAGGTAGCCTGGTGCCGGGTTGTTCAAGGCCATGGCGGAAAGACAGACTTCGATGAGGTGTATGCGTATCGCCTGTCTTATGATAGCATCCATGGGTGCCGAACGAAAAGGGTCAGAAATAGGCAAAGCTAAACATCGCTTTCTAGCATACGGTGTCAACCCGACGGCACGCTCCAAATTTCTGTCATATTTCAGAATCCAACCCGAGAAGGCCCGCTGAATGAACGGTGGTAAAAAACGGTCGCGACCGAAACCTTCACTCTTCGTCATACTTTGATACAAGTCTTTGCAGTTTTTTTTTGTAAACCAGCGTGCATCATTTCGTGTTTCATCGCCTAACTCACACAACGCCTTAAGAGTCTCTGTGAAGTTAAAAAAACCGGACCGGCCATCGTTCACCAAATCTTCCTCGTCGTCATCGCCCCCTTCGGCCCCATCGAGTTCATACGCGTCGAGGTTTAGCATTCCAGCGATGTAGTTGGTGACAAAAATTTTATGCGTAGTACCCCTGGGATGTACGACGGCTGCCTCGTCGGTTTTTACGAATTTTACGAGGTCCTCGCAATCGTACAAGGGCGTGCACCACATGGAATGCTCTCCTTCCCATTTTGAGTCGAAAGTTTCGTATTCAGAGGTCCAGTGCGCAAACCCCATCTGGTGTAGCAAAACTTCCCCGACGCGTAAAGTCTTGGTTCGACTCGCCAGCGTTTCAAAAAGATTCATGATCGTTTTACCGTCACGAATTTCAGTTTTCCAATGCTCCTTAAAAACTTTAAATAATATTTTGTAATTAGCGACGTATGCCCCTTGAACGCTGTCAGCGCTATCCAGAGGAAATGTCTGCATGTGATCCTCGGTGAGAGGAACATCGCAGAGCACGAATTTTTCCAGTAACGTTTGTGCTATTCCATCTCGAAAACACAATCCGGCGTTCGCTAGCTCCGCGCTTTCTTTAATACAAAACAAAGCGACGCTCAGCCATCCTTTGTTTTCGACTCTTCTCTTACATTCCTCGGATGTTTCACTTACCGACTCGCGGACGGCACATTCGAAGGACATGGCGAACGATGGCAAACGAGTGACTGTTTTTAAATAAAATTAATATATACTCGCGACTGTATCAATAGTCGATCGGTTTGAGGTAACTTTAGATATTTTACTCGCTATCGTCGCGACCTGTTCGAACCCGACGCGCCCATCTTCGGGTTCACGCTCTACCGCTCAGGACTCGAACGGCACCGAGACCGAGATCACGTGCCTCGCGAGTTTCAGATCTACGCCAAGGACCCCGCCGCGAAGAGCAACGTCGGCGCGCTCCTCCACGACGTCCCCCTCCCCGACGGGAGTCTCGTCGTCATGGCGGGAGCCGTACAGAAGGACTTCGTACACGGCGTCAAGAAAACCTCCTCCAAGGAGTACGAGAATTCCAGACGTTTCAACGGAACCGTGCGCGTGTTGAAGAGAAAGTGATCATATTATTTACCGAAACGTCGACTACGTAGTCTTCGCCGCGGAGACGAACACGAACCTATCGATAGCGCGACTCACGTTCTCTAATAACACCTTCTCCTGATGATCGTACACGGGAAACAACTCCCCGAACATCAACTCTTCGAATAAACTCTCGAGACTTTCGCCGAGCATGTAGTTCTGGTTCTCGGAGGCGACCTTTCTCCAGTTGGCGTACGTGCCGGTGCGCTCCGGGTGCTCCCTCTCCTTCGCGTCGTCGGGCCATACGAACGGAGCGAACGTTCGCCCGTTCCCCAGCGCGGGAGCGAGAAAGTCGACGACTAAACCGTCGACACGAAGGACGCTGTGCGCCAGGACCGTCCCGAGCCCCTCGTTCGTCCGATCCCTGACGACGTGGAGCAGACGGTACCCCGGGTTCGGCTTGGGGGCGAAGAGCGCGGGCACGTCCACGGAGTCGTTGACGCGAAAGAGACACTCTCCGACCGACACACCCGGCACGCCGCGCTTCGTGAGCGCGCGCGCGACGATCTGCGTCACCAGCACGCACGCGTCCGCCATGACGAACCTTCGATTCGTGTCCGTGAGACGCGTCGAGGGTCGAGTGCGAGTCACCACGCGCGTCGCGTGCGTCAGTCCGTTATCGTCGACGTACCTCTGAACGTTCTCGACGGGAAGACTCTTCGCGAGAACGCGTCTCCACGCGCCGTACGGGTCGCGACGGTCGACGCGTTCTCCCGGATCGCGCGGATCGAACGGTTCCACCTTGAGTTCCAACTTCGTCGTCGACATGAACGTCAAGACCGCTTCGAGAATATCGTCGACGAGTCGTCGCGCGTCTTCGATCCATTCCGTCATTTTTTTTTATTTTTTCTTCCCGTCAGCGCTCTGGAAAAATGTACGCCCACGGAAACGCCCCGATGATATTTATTGTTTTTTACTCTCTTTATTCTTTTTACGCCTCTTTCTCTTTCTTTTCTTCTTATCATCACCACTCTTCGCGTCGTCATCTCTCGAAACCTCCGAGTCTTTGCTCGCGGTGCCCTTCGATTCTCTCGATCCGTCGGAGTCTCCCTCGGACGAAGACGACGAAGACGACGAAGACGTCTCCTTTTCCTTTCTCTTCCTCGTCGTCGGACCGTCGTCGTCTCCTTCGCCTTCCTCTCTGATCTCGTTCTGGTCGCCTCCTCCGTGATCTTCGGAGCGCGACGACGTCCGCTTCGTCGTTTTTCTCTTCTCCTCGAATCTCGGAGGATTCCTCTCCCCGCCACCACTCCCCTTTCGTCGACGATCGTCGTCCTTCGAGACCGGGGAAAGTCTGAGGGGGGGTTCCTCCCCATCCATGAAATCGGCGGGTCCGAGGTTTTCTGTCTGGATCAGGGCGCGCACGACGGCGTCGAAGGTGACGTACCCTTTCTGATGATACTCGATGATCTTCGACGCGTCCCGTTTGACCGGGAACGTGCACGCGACGTCCCGCGACTCCTCCTCGTCGAAACAGAGCGCGTACACCTCCAGCATGAGACGACGCATCGTGTCTCGCAGAGGAGCGAGCGTGACCTCCGAGAACTCATTCAGAAGACGCATGGCGTGTTCCCCCTGCCTTCCTCCACCGTTCGTGCCGTCTATGAGCGCCTCGGGGACGCCCATGCCCGTGCACACCTGTTTCTTGACGTGTCTCTGGAGGGAGACGAGGTCGTGACGTTCGTTCGGGAGGACGAACGGTGCGACGTTCGCGTCGTTGGGTAACGGGATGAAACGGGGGACGTATCCCTCGGTGTGCGCGCGGAGGGTCTCCGAGAGGTACGTCTCGTTCGTGGGGTCGACGTGTTGATTCCAGAAACCAGCCGACGAGTCTATGCGTCTATCGTTGAGCGTGCGTATGAGGTCTTGTTGCTGTTTGAACTGCGCGACGTTAATCTTGTTTCTGACGCCCATGTTATCGTGTTCGTCCTGAGCGCGAAGTCCCGGAACGGCGTCGGCGGCGCCCAGAACGTCTCGCGAGTCGAACGCCGTGTCGGTCTGCGAGCGGGTCAGGACCGGGGGACACGCTCGGATCGCGAAGGCACGAACGTCGTGTCTCTCGATCTCCTCCAGGTACGACACGCACCGAGACACGAGGGCGACGCGCGACGTCGGTTCGCCCTCGAGGGTCGGCGCGTCCTGGACGAAAACGCGTCGTCTCCTCCTTTTGTTCTCGTCGGTCGCGATTTCGATACGTGTCTCGTCGTCATCGAGCACGACGTGCGCGTCGTAGGCGCGTTCTGGACACACGAACGGCACGGGGTACGGCGCTCGCCTGATTCGTCTTCTCGCGTCGAAGACGACGTACCCCTGCACGATGATCGCCTCCAGCGCCGACTTCGCGAAGGGTACGAAGTGGGACTCGACGTGTCGCGTGAACTCGCGACTCGGCTCGCGCCCGCTCAGAGACACGAACGAGAACCCCCCTCCGACGACGCGCGATACGATGTGCGCGCAACACGCGCCTATGGTCGGATCGGTGCGTCTCTGCTCCCACAGGCGTCTGATCACGGACGCCGACACGGGCGTGCGCCGCGCGCGGGAGTCGTCGGTGTCTTTCGCTCCGCCGAACAGATCCATGGTTCTTCGCCTCGCGGGCCCGTCGTCCGTATATATAACACCTCGTCCAACGCACCGCGAGGTAGGGTCGAGTCGCGCGGAACGCGTTTCGCGCGAACACGCGCGATGAACGGTTTCGCGAATCAAGACGACCAAAAAAAGAATAAATCCACGTGGAACGTCGGATCATGGTTCGGACCGACGACGAAGAACACGAACGACATCGCCGCCACGATACAATGGCGATTGGGATTCATGATGTGGCTGACCCTCCTTAACTTCGCGTTCACGGCCGTCGCGTCGATAGGCGTGATGATGGCGATGGTCGAAGGTCATGGAAAGTTGAAGGTGTACATGGACGCAGCGGACCTGACGCCGGCGAAGGTGGGCGAGATGTCGACCAACGCGCAGAACATCGTGAGCAACGTTCGAAGCATATCGGACAACATGGTCCCCGTGTCGGAGGTGACGGCGAAAGCCGTGGTGAACGCGACGGGTGCGCCGAGTAACGTCTCGTTCGCCGAGGCGGCGACGGCGGCGTTAATCGGGGTCGGACACGCCGACTGGAACTCCGTGCTCGGGAACGGGTCGTTGGTCATGGGAAGCGTCTCTAACCTCAATTTTTCGGTCGTGACCTCGCTTTTCGAACAGGCGCGCGAACCCGAGACCCAGAGCGTGATCAGGAGACAGATAGACAGGGCGTTGTCGACCTTCGACTACGCGACCCGAGGCGTCGCCAGCGTCGTCACCGTGTTTCGAGACGGGGTCGTCGCGGAGGAGGAGGCGGCGACGACGACGACGGAGATGAAAAAGAAGACGGTATCTTAGGCGCGTCGAGAGAGATGGCGACGATCGTATTTAAAAAAAAAACAAAACGACGAATAATAAACGCCGCGACCGCACGACCGAGCGACCGCACGAGGGGACGAACAGTCGAACGGATCGGTGAGTCCGAGAGGGTCATCTCTCGCGCGCGAGTATTTAAACCCGGCGCGAAAACGTTCGACGGTCTCACATAACAGAGCGTCCGTCATGGGTCTTTTCTCGTCGGACGGAAGAGGTTTTCTCGTCGCCGGCCTTCTGCTGGTGGCGACCGCGTCCTCAGCCCTCGCGGCGGAGGATTTCGTGATCACCGCGTCTTTCGGTTCGTCCGAGACGTTCGCGCTGGGCGAATTCGCCGCGCTCGTGGAAAAATGTAAAGACGCCGATTTCGCGGATCCCGTCACCTCCACCGAACTCAAGGCGCAGTGCGTGCACGGCCTCATCTCCACGTCCGCGGTGTGCTCCACCGTCGGCGGAAAATTCATGTGCACGGTCAACGGCGTGCAGATCGACACCGCCGACGTCACGTTCACGTGCGACGAGGTCACCGGATGTCCCTCCGTCACCACCGACACCGCGCTCTCGAGCGCGCTCGGGGGCATCTCGTGCGGCGACGCGGTCGTAGATCCCCCGGGTTTCACCGGTACCTGTTTCGAGAGCGCGTACTGCCTTCAGACCAACGGGACCTCGTACGAACAGTTCGGTGAGTTCTGTCCCTCCGCGACCGGCGAGTACTGCTGCGGCGACGCGGTCGCCCGTGACACCGGGTACTTCCCCGGCGGCGAGTCCGTCGGAGCGTCGAACCTTCCCAGCGGAACGGAAGATTTCCTTCGCCGCGTCGACCACGTCGTCGACATGAACTTCGACATCAAGTACACCGTCGAGGCTCCCGCGCAGCTCAAGATCGAGGTGGAGGTTCCCTACGTCACCTCCGGGAGCACCGTCACGTACACGGAGGACGGCGACGAGAAAGTGTACGACATGTGCCCCTCGACGTACATGATCGATTTCGAAGCTCCGATCGAGTCGCGTCCCCAAGCTCTGGCCGGGGAGACGCTTCGCTCGAACTGGTTGCCTCTCTACCACTTTCCCCACTCGGATCTCGTCGGCCGTCCCCGCTCGAGCTGCGGTAACTACGACATGACCTACGCCGACGAGGCGTCGTTCAAGGCTGGTTTCAAGTACGCGGATGACGGATCCAACACATTCGCGTACGGCGGCGTTCCCGCGGTCGACGCCAGCGTATGGGATCCCTCCGTCAGCGTCGTGGGCATTCCCAACGGCGCCGACACGTTCTGGAAGATTGGAAGCGACGTCGGCGGTCGCGTGAACTACACGTCCGGTTCGGTCGACAACGGTTTCTTCGACCTCGTCAAGACCCACTACATGTGCAAAGATTACAACACGAACAACAAGCTCGTGACCAAGGTGGCGGAGCCCGAGCCATCGTACATCAACGGCGTCGCGTACCCCGTCGAGACGTACGAGTGGACCTTGTCGGTGTGCCAGGTGGGTTTCTTCGGACTCGGATGCGCCGACGCGAACCGTCAGCAGATGTACGCCAAGACGTGCGCGAAGGTTCCCGCGTCCTTCTCCGTCTCTCCCCAGCAGGTGTCCCACGTCGCCGTGAGCCCCGTGTCCGAGACGATCGTGTCCAAGACCTTCCTCCAGTCCGTCAAGTCCGTGACGTCCGACGACTGCGCCGTCGGTTCCGAGAGGATCGTGCTCACGCTCAACCTCGTGCTCATCTCTGCCGACTACGCCATCTCCGACGACGCCGGTCACGACATCATCTCCCCCTCGGGCAT
The DNA here is from genome assembly GCA_002713695.1 of Opitutaceae bacterium. Taxonomy (GTDB): domain Bacteria; phylum Verrucomicrobiota; class Verrucomicrobiia; order Opitutales; family Opitutaceae; genus Cephaloticoccus. The sequence goes on along the minus strand of PAUB01000022.1, from coordinate 81,642 downwards.
CCTCGAGGACGTCGGCGGTGCTTCCGGCTCCGCCGACGAGGAGGAGGATCTCGTCATCACCGAGAAGAACTTCGCGTCCACCGACGCGTTCCTCGCGGATCCTTCCAACGCCAACATCGCGTCCGGCGTGTACAGGCTCAACGTGATGGACCTGAACAGCGTCGCGACCAACGTCAGGTACCGCAAGATCGTGGTGGTGACCAAGTGCTACGACACGGGGTACGACGCCGTCGAGGGCACGCGCGCGACTCCCGCCGTCTTCTCCGAGGCGGTCGCGAACGGCGCCGACAACGTCCTCGTCGACGTCGAGGTCATCGTCAAGAAGACCGTCGGGTCCCAGACCGACGACGTCAAGAACACTCTCAACCTTCGCGTCCTCGCGACGAAGGAGTCTCTCGTGCTGCAGTCCGAGGACAAGCTCACGCAGAAGGACGTGACGGCGTACCAGAAGCTGTACGGCTCGTACGAGATCGCGAAGATGGACGTCGGAATCGACCTCCTCAACGCTCTTCCCGTCAACGCCGAGATGTCCGGTGGCGATCAGATCTGCTCCAAGCATCAGATTCAGGAGTACGACGCGCAGGTGTCCAACCTGATTCCCAACGCCGTCGGCGCGTGCATGCTCACGGCCTCCGGCGCCGCGGCCGTCGACGGCGCGGGAACGCTCGTGATGGGCAGGACCATCAAGTACAAGGCTGGCAACATGGTCGAACCCGCGGACTACACCTTCGGCTGTTTCCAAGATTGGATCGACGTGAGCGGCGTGTCTCCCACCGACGGCGTGTACGTGATTCCCAATCAGCTCACTCGCATCGCCGACACGCACGACTCCATCTTCTGGTTCGTACAGAAGGAGGAGCTCTCGACCGCGTCCCTTCCGCGCATCGGCGAGACTCTCGACTCTCGTTTCGGCACCGGTCTCTTCTACTACAACTCCACCTCCGGTGGGTACGTGGTGACCAAGAGCGATCAGATGCAGCTCGACAAGTCCACCAAGCAGCTCACGCTCACCGATCCCGCGCAGAACGCTCCCGGTTGCGTGAACACCGGGGGTAACATGCGCTCCGCGTGCAACCTGGTGTGCTTCGACCTGGTCGACGGTCTCCTCACCGACCCTCTCGGATCGAGTCCTCGTCAGGTGCTCGTGCACCACGTGTCCGTCGCGACGGTCGCGACCGAGGACCAGTCCACCGGACCCAAGAAGTTCGGCGCCAAGCACAGGCGCATGCTCCTCGAGTCCGCGTCCGTGACCCAGAGGTCCGGAGCCGCCGGTGACTCCACTACCGACACCGCCACCACCGGCATCAGCGTTCTTCCGGGTCCTCTGTCCGAGAACGTCACCGTCGACGTGAACGCCTCCACCACCACCCTCGGGTACGTCACCAGGGACTTCGACGGACCGACCGCGGCCCGCGTCGGCGCCTTCGTCGTCGGTCCCCTTGCCGCCGTCGTCATCCTGGTGGTGGTGATGGTGTGCCTCGGTAAGAGACAGGATGCACGCCGCAAATACTACGGGAATCAGAAAGTAGGCAAAGACGGGCTGACCGAAGAACTTATCAAAAATGCTCCGGACTACTGATTTCGACGTTGAAGAACCGTACTCTCAAATCGTCTCGTCGTCACGCTAGTAGGTCAGGAACGACCGCTTCTAATACGACGAGAGTGAACACTACTTTACCTAACGCGACGAACCACGTCCACGCGACCTCGACGGCTAACGCGCGATCTCTCTCTCTCTTTTTCGTGATCATCGTGTCGTTCGACCCGTTCGACCCGTTCGCCCCGTCTCGCGCGACGGAGACGGCGTCGGACGACGCCGCGCGATATTTTTGTCCGTTTCCTCGCGTCGACCTCTGAGTGAACCAATCGATCACCCTCGCGAGATTTCCCTTTCCGTCTCCGTAACCTCTCGACGCGTACGTCTGCGCGACGAATCCGAGCGCGACGCCGACGGTCATGAGTATCGCGGGGATCGCCGACACGGCCGTTCCGACGCTCGACGCGTGGGCCTGCCAGAAGACGAGGATCCAGTGACACGCGAAGAGTCCCGCGGCGACGATCGCCGGGGTCCACGACACGCCCACCCCGTCGACTTTTCTCTCCTGTTCGAACGCGAGGACCACGACGCTCACGGCGACGACCATCTGCGAGAGCAGGAAGTGCAGGTCTCTCGATCCACAACACAGAGACGCGGCGAGCGCGAACATCGGGCCGCACACGGCCCACTCCGTCCACCTCCAGAAATTCGTCGTGGTCGCGACGGACGCGACGAACACCGACCACGAACGGTGGTTCATCGCTCGTTTCGATCGAATCGATCGCGTCGCCGACGGTTTCGATATTCCGATGAGGTCGTCGGGGTCGTCGAGATCGTCGAACCCACCGTTGTCGGTCTTTTTTTTTTTAACTCTCGTCGGATTCGCGCCGCGTAAAAAAAATATCGACACCACCAGTTTTAAGGACGCGCCGACGAGGTGCGCCCCTCCGAGGACGAATCCGAGGTTCCATTCGCTCGGGAGGGACACGAGTTTCGCGTCGCCTCGCGCGTCGGACACGTGAAACACGAGGGGCGTGTGATAGTCTCTCCTCGCGGCCGCCGTGACGCACGCGTACGCGCCCATCCCGAAATCGAGGACGAACGCTCCGAAGATCGATCGTCCTAGGCGCGTTTCCCAGTCCACGTCCGTCGACATCGGGTCTCGTCGTCGTCGTTCGTCGGGTCTCGTCGTCGTCGTTCGTCGGGTCTCGTCCAAGAACGCGTTCCCGCGCGTTCCGTCGTATATATAAACCGGGGGATGTTCGTGCGTCATCGTTTTTAAAGCGCGAAACCACGCGTCATCCTCGTTCCTCCGCCGTGCGCTCGTCGACGACGATGGACCTCGGGGTGAGTGCGGCTCCGTCGTCCCTTTTCGGGACTCTGTCGGCCTCCGTTTTCGGGTCGACGGGGGTACAGCTCAGAGGTATCGAACCCGTGGCGACGAATCCGGGATTGATTCAGAACGCGACCTTCAGCAACGCGTCCCCCTCGGAGTTCGGCATGCAGACCAATAAGAGCATCGTGTACCACTGTTCGGCGATGCTGGGCGACAAAACGGTGGCCGCGGAACGTCACGCCCCCGTACCGTACTCTCCCGGCGCGATTCTCTTGTCGTGGCGTTCGCCGAGACGTTTCGATTTCGACACCGTCGGATGCCCGGAGCGCGCGCGTCGCGTCATGGATATCATGGACGTCAACAGAACTCTGAGAGAGAACAGCGAAGACTTCGCGAACAACGGAATCGACACGGCGGAGAAACTCGCTCGAGAACTGAATTTCGTCGGCGTGCTCAAGACGAGCGTCACCGACAGCGCGCGCGAGCGTTCACTCGGCACGTCTGTCGTCAATAACGTCGTCGGCCAACGCGCGAGCGTCGTGAACGTGTGGGGATACGACGTCACCGAGGGCATGCGCGCGTACCTGGTGATAAAGAAGAAGACGATGAAGACGGACGGCGGTACCTCGGTGAACGCGTGGTACATCGCACCGCACGCGGGAACGACACTCTCGGTGGACGCTCTCACGTACGTCGAAAGTTCCGGCAAAAACGCGAAGATGAAGGTAGGACACGCGATCTTCGTGGGGACGATCATGTCGGCTCCCACCGCGCACGCCGACGGGTGCGCCAACTTGCTCGACGATCCCGCGCGTTCGTCTCGACTCGCGTGTTACGCCGGAGGCGTCGAGGTGTGCTTAGGGGTGTGAGACTAACTTTTAATCGTCTTCCGCTCCGAAATCTAACAACAGTCGTCGCATTTCACTTTCGTGCGTCGAACAGTAGTCCAATGCCGTTTTAAACTTGTTATCTCGCACGTTGACCAGTTTCGAGACGTTCGACCCATTCTTGTTCCTCCACACCCTCGGCGGCGACGAGTTCAGGACACGTCGTCGTCGTCGTCTTTCGCGTCGCATCCTAGTTTCCCGTCCATGACGTCGACGTAGTGTTGGACGCACACCGCCGCGTCCTGCACGACCGACACCGTGTTTCGTCGTCCCCAGGGCCAATCGTCGAGGGACACGAAGGTGACGCTCAGGGCCGCGCGTCTTCGTCTTCGTATTCTTTTTCCCGCGCACGCGGGATCGTCGAGCGTCTCGACCGTTCGCACGGTCTCGGTGCTTCTCGAGACGATTCGAGGCGCGACCATCGTCTCACCGCCCCGAAACGCGACGACGCGCCCCACGCCCGCTCCGCCCGCTCCGCCCGCTCCGCCCGCTCTTCCGTTCGGGCCTCGAGTCGAATCGACTCGCACGCACGGTCCTCTCGCCGCGTCCGCGTCGAGTGCTCGCGCGACGGCGTCTCGCGTCTGTTCCCTGGTGAGTCGCGCGCCGTTACCGAGGGCGAACCATCCGCACGTCAGAAAAAACGCGACCGAGACGAACGCGACGATCTTCCACGCGCGACGCGACGCGCGCCCCCACGCGACGTGGGGCAACTCGCGTCCGTCGAGTCCGACCTCGCCCCTCTCGAGAGACGACACGAGTTTCGCCGACGACAAGGAAGGCTCGGGGTACGGATCATCGGAGGGTCGCGTGCGAAATCGTAATGACATTCGTCGTCCTCTCCGAACGGAATAGAACGAGGACAAAACGTATTTAAAAAAATAAAAGGAACCGATCGTCGAGGAAGTTCGTTTGGTGCTCTGAGGATGGCTGATGAAAAAAAACGCAGATCGTACGATTTCGATAAACTTCTACCATGGGCGCTGCTCGTTCAGTTTGGCGCGCTCGTCATCCTCGTCGTGGTTTTCGCCTACGGAAAGTTTGGGGAGGGCGCGATCCCGAAGCAGTATTACGCCGCGCCGTGGGGAGGGGAGGCCGTGACCAACGTCATGGGACTGGAGGTGAAGAGCATAGGATTATTCTCCTTGGTAGCGACGATCATGATGGTCTTATCGTTCGTGTCGGCGATGACAGCGCGCGCGATGTCGATATGGGAGTGGGAGATGGTCAATTTCTCCAATCCGAACCGGGAGGTCAACGAGTATAAGGAAAAACACCTGTGGGTCGTCTCTTTCTGTGGAACTTTTTTCTTATCCATCACGTCCGTCGTCAACCTCTTCTTCAGCGTGACGTCTCTGTACTATCTCATCGCCGCGGCCGGAGGGAGAGTCCTCGCGACGTTAGCATTGAACTACGCGACGACAAAGATGAGGTCGGACGCGGCGGAGAGAAAGAGAAAAGACGACAACGCGACGAACGCGAACGGTGCCCCCGAGAGTAAGATGTTTAGAAAATACAGATGAATCATTTCGTATTCTTAAGATATTCTGCGAATTCGCACGCGGTCTTGTCGTGGGTGTCGAAGCGAATGACGTCGGCGACCGTGGGGGACTCGATGTCCAACAGTTGATCGCGGACGAACGTCTCGACGTCGGTGACGATCTCGTCGTCCTCGACGGACACGATCTCGTCGTAAAAATCTTCTCCGAGTGTCTCGGAGAGCCACGTGGTATGAAGTTCGCCGTACGCCTCCTTCAGTTTTCCGAACGCCTCGGTGATACCTCGGAGACGATCCTTATCAGTCGTCAGCGCGCCTCGACTCCTGAGGTCGCGAATCTCGCGGAGTCCTTCGAACTCGATGTCGAGGGCGAGCCCCTCGCAGATCTCCTCGAACTTCGAGACCAAGAAAGAGACGGCCGCGCGACCCTCGCGAGTCAACCCGCATTCGTTTTTACCGGACTCGTCGTCGCCCTCGTCGTCGCCCTCGTCGGACTTGTCGTCTCCGCCGACGAAAATCGGCGCGTTCCTGATCGCGTCGTGTTCGGCGCGTTCCTCGGCGATGGTCGCGGAAGCGAGGGTCTCGACGTTCGCGACCAGCGACTCGACGCGTTCCGCGAACGACGTCTTCTCGTCGCGAAGCGTTTTGACGGTCTTCTCGATGCTCGCGATGCGTCGAGCGATCTTCGCGTCGTTCTCACGAACCACCGCGCGGAGATTCTCGATGATCGACGAGAACGACGTCGCGCCGCGTTCCTTCTCGTTTTTCTCGTTCTTCTTGACCATTTTTTTTGTTTTTTTTAAAAAAGAGCGCGCGCGAGTGATGTGACAAAAAAATACAGGGGGGGGCTCCGTCTTTTTGTTTTTTTCTATTTTTCATCTACGCGAATTCCGATCGTACGAGTCAGTCGAAGTCTCGCATCCTGGTCGAGCGCGACTTCGCCCCGATCCAGGATGCGAGACTCGTTCACGCCGATACGACACCCGTCGCGAACGCCGCGGCCGCCGCGGTCTCGATGATCACCGTCATGGTCGCGGGAATGATCCAGGGCCAGTACCGTCTCCGCGACGTGACCGTGACGTTCGAACCGAGGGGACTCGAGGGACGCGGGGGACTCGGGGGACGCGGAAACCCGACCGGAGGAGGCGAATCCGAGGTCGCGGGAGGAAGCGGAAGCGCAGGAGGAGACGGGGGTGGATACGTGGGCGGTGAAGGGGGAGACGGAGGTGGATCTCTGGGTGGTGGGGGAGCGACGCACGTCCCGATCGTCGGAGTCTCGTCGACGAGCACGGCGCCGTCTGTCGTGATCACCAACGAGAGCGACGCCCCGTTCCTCGTCGTCGCCGAGAACGAGAAGCGCGTCGCGTGTCCCACGGGAAGCGGAAGGTTCGCGAAGTGGCGCGCGAAGACGTCGTCTTCGTCGTAGTCCAAAAAATCCGTGACTATCGTGACGTTCCACGCCACTCTGTCGTCGGGGAGAGGTCGCGAGTCGTGCACGAAGACGCCCTCCCGATCGGCGACGAAAGGTATCGACGCGTTCAGAGGTTCGGCGATCAGACGCATCGCGGGGCCCGACGTCGGCGGTGGATTGAGGTACCGCACGTCCGCCAGTTCGTCGAAATCATTCAGGGCGAGTGCGAACGAGATGATTCCGCGCGTCATCCCGAATCGACACCCACCGGCGTCCGTCGTGTCGAACCCTTCGAACGCGATCTCGCCCGACATGGGTCTCGCGAGGGTCTCGACGCCAGACGCGAGGCTCGACACCATGGGTCCCAGTCTCGCGTTCGCGTCCGCGCGGACGCACGTCGCGGCGTACTCTCCGAACAACGACTCGCATCGCGGTCCGTAGTATCCCGTCTGACACGCGTACACGGACCACGCGTACTTCTGCGTGGGGTACGACGCTCCGAGAAGCGGCGTGGCGATCGCGTCGTGGGTCGCGCCGCACGACGCGACGAGGTCGTCGAAGACGAAGGGTTCGATGGTCTCGTACGTCGCGACGTGTTCCGTGAGATGAGCGAGACGCCAGCGCGACGTCGTCGCGTTGAGTTCCGATTCGTGATCGAAGGTGGCGGGGTCGTGCGTGAAATTGAGAACGGCGCACGGCGTTCGCGCGTTCCCGAGTCGATCGACCGACGCGACGTACGATACGTCCGTCTCCGGGTGCACGGGGGTCGTGGGATCGATCGTGTCTATCAGGTAGACGGAGGGGCACGTTCCGTTTCTCGCGGCGCGAGGCACCGACACGTTGACGGCGAGTCTCGGAACCTCGGTCCCGACGCGCACGAGCGCGTACGACACGGAGACGTTCAGATTCACGACGTGATCGATTTCGGCCGTCTCGACGATGATGAACGGCGAGAACGCGAGAAAAAAAACGACGACGGCGGTGGCGGCGACGCCGCGGAGGCACGGCATATCGCTTCGCGATATATCTTCCCCCGCTCACCTTCTCGCTTCACTCGAAAGGAGGTATGACGAACTTCGATAAATACGATGATGAAAGAATAAACATTAAAACCCAGACGCACACAGCACGATCCACAGGGGCATCTGTACCGCCACGACGTGCACAGCGTCTTTCGTTTTGTCGTTCGCCACCAGTGTCGCGTTGAGGACGTGAGACGCGCCTCCGACGAGCGTGAAGAGCGCCACCAACGAGTTCATTACCGACAGATTGACCCAGAGCGCGAAGCACGCGTTACACGCGACGTCGTATCGTCTGACGAGAGACGATCGCGGAAAAAAAAGGTGAAACAGGACGCCGTTGATGGTCACGATAAAACTCACGAACGACCCAGTCACCGCGTACCACGCCGCGAAAGGCGTCAATCCGAACAGACACAGGAAGTTCGGACACCACTCGTCGTCGTCCGACGACATCCTCGATTTTTTATTTTTTTTTGAATTTTTTAACGTAGCACGAAATATCAGGGGGGGGGTGAGGGGCGATTTTTTGACATTCACACGTCGCGCACCTCAAAAAAATCACGTCACGCAAAAAAAAAATGGTCAAAAATTCCTCTTCCGATTCCGATTTCGCGCCTTCGACACTCACGGCGCTCTCGATCGTCGAGGATCTGCGATCCGTCGCTCGCGAGAACAAGAAGAAAATCAGTCTTAAGATCAAGAACGTTCGCGCGATTCTCGACGAGCTCGAGGAGGAGAAGAAGGCGTTCGGGGCACGCGTCGAGGCGCTCACGTCGAAGGTCGAGTCGCTCGTATCGAGTGTCATCGCGGACGAACGCGCGCGAGACGACGCGATTCGTGACGCGCCGTTTTTCGTCGGCGAATTCGAGAAACTGTCGCGCGAGGGTCGCGCGGCGCTCGCTTTTCTTAACGCGAAATTCGAGGAGACGTGCGCGGCACGCTATCTCGACGTCGAGGGCGAGGGTCTTCGTGATATTCGCCGTCTGAGGGAAAGTGGTGGCCTGACGGACGAGCGCGAACGACTCGACCAGATCGATAAAGCGTTCGAGAATCTCGGTGAAGCGCTCCACGACTTCCGAGCGAACTGGATCTCCGATACCCTCGAACAAGACTTCGCGGAGGAGATCGGCGATGCCATAACTGACGAGCGCGTGATCGACGTCAGCGACTATGCCCGTGAATTATTGCGCGACGACCATGACCCCACGGTCGCCGACGCCATCAAGCTCGACACGCACGACAAGACGCGCGAGTTCGCCGAATACGTAGCAGCGTACGACGACGACGACGACGACGACGACTCCGATTGAGACCTAGAGACGAGGATAGAGTTATATATACACACATAAAACCCGTGGTTTCACACGACTCGAGACGCATACGATAACGACGCGACGATGTCGTTCGAACTCGTCGCGGTGAACGCGGGTGAAGACGACTCCGACGACGACTCGCGCTGTCTCGAAGCGATCAAGCGAAAGCTCCATCCCGCGTTAGCCGAGTCGTCGTCGCTCGGTGAGACCGTGAGCGCGGGACCGGACGACGACGAACTCGTCGTCGAGGGACCCTATCGCCGGACGGACCCTCGGTTCTCAAAATTCGTCAATGAAGTGCTCTCTGAGCCCGCCGACGGCGGTGATGACAGAGTAATCAAAGACAATCTCCTGCGCGTGTGCGGAGGTTCGTTGCTGGAATACGTGCGCGACAAGAATTACGGACTCTTTAATAAGGTGAGTCAAGATAAATCGATGACCCCCGAAAAACGCCAGGAATTCGCCGACAACGCCAGTGAGGCAGACGGAGAAACAGACCAGTACGCGCTCGTCGTCTCGAAGACCACAAAACGTAAAAAAATCGTCGGATTTCTGTTGGCGCGCGAGATATCGTCGACAGACGTGTCGGAGGTGAGGGTGTACGTCGACCTGGTGTGCCGCGACAAGAGTGACCAACGCGCGACGGGATTTTCCATGTTTCAGCGTCTGCGCGAGCACTACGAGAAATACGCTCGTAGTTCGACGCGACGACTCATATTTATTCTCGACGCGGTCGAACGTGCGATCGCCGGGTACGAGAGATGGGGGTTCTCGAGGATACTGAATAAGAAAAAAAAACCATCGACGAACGCGTACAACGGCGCGTTTCCGATGATGATGGGTCTGATTCCCAGTGCGAACGAAGACGGAAAATGGGGACCGGAGAAACGCGCCGAACAATCGTACGTGTTCGTGAAGACGGCAGAGGAATTGAAAGGTAGCGGTGATTACGAGAACGTGCGTTACGCCGTGACGATAGAATAATATTTTTTAAATCACGTCGATCACATCATCGCGAGTCGCGCTTGGAGTTCGCGTCATGGGTCTACATGGGGACGTCAAGAAGTTTTTGCGGGTTCGATTTCCTTCGAGCGTGGGCGACGCCGTTCCTGAGACGCAGTGCGACGTGTTGGTGTGCGATCACATGTGGTTGCTATTCAAATTCCATCCCGACGAAGGAGCGGCGACGGGAGAAGATCTCGTCGATTTCATCTGGCGACCGATGTTGAGGTTTTTTCGAGCCGGAGGCTCGTCGTACGCGTGCGTCTTCGACGTTCCCGAACGCGTCCCCGTGGCCAAGGCTGAGGAACACAAGAAGAGGTACGGGAGTGGACCGAGACCCGAGAAACCCACGGGAACGTGTTCTCCCTCGTCGCTTCCGCTTCCGTGGCACGCCGCGCTCGCGGACAGACGAGCGAGGGGCGACGTGTGCGCGTACATCGCGCGGGGAATCGTCGCGCGATTCGAGAGCCACGCCGACGAACTGAAGGACAAAGAACTCGTAGTGTCGGGGGTCGGGGGGGAGGTCGTTCGCGCGGACGCGAAAGGATCGAGGGTATGGAAGGAACACGCGGCGGTCGCGGAGGTGGGCGAGGGCGACCTGGCGGTGGCGTACTGGGTCAATCACTTCGCCGATCGGTCGGTCGTCGCCAGGGTCCTCGACACCGATCAGATACCCATACTCATGCTGAGGGCAAAACTGTCGCGTCGCGTCGCGCCTCTTCACGTGTGGCTCGTGTCCCCGAAGACCGGTGGAAGCGACGAGCGATCTCACGGGTACGAGTGCATTCCCCCCGAGGGACACACGCTGGTGGACGTCCTGGGACTCAACGACGAGATGGAGCGAACGACGCGCGCTTCGGTCGAGGAGTGGGTGTTCTGGATCATCGCGCAGAAGACGGATTTCGTCGACAAGATCGTACAGAACCTGGGCGTCGCGTCGACCCTCGCGGCGCTCGAGGAGGACGCCGCGCGACCTCCGGTGTCGACGGCCGCGTCGGCGGTGCGAACGATGTTCGGTCGTCGAGGGGAAACGACGTCGAATCCGCGTCGGCCGATCGTTCGCGTGACGGCGTCGCGCGCGACGTGTGATTCCAGGGAGATGTCGATACGGTTCGGGTCGGCGATCGCGTCCGCGAAGAGAAAACGCGCGACGATCAGGGAAGACGCCGACGTCGAGTTCAGACGCGCGTGGTGGACTCTCCTGTACTGGAGTTACGGGTGGGACGGCCCGCTGCGCGAGAGTCTGCGACCGAGACCGGCGTTCGGGTTCGACGAGAGAGGCATGCGCGCGAAGGCGAAGGAAGACGTGAGCTTTCCAGACTACATCTCTGGTTAAAAAAGATTGTAACCTAAGAAGGCTCTGACAGCACTCCCTCCAGATGGGATATTTAGTTTTGTTTTAATCGCGATAGCGCTCGGGTGAAGATTTCATAATTTCACGTCACCCTCTCCTCTTGCAAAAAAAAAGAATGACGACCGTCGAGAAGACCTACAAAAAAGTCACGCAACTCGAACACGTCCTCCTTCGCCCCGACACGTACGTGGGGTCGTGCGTGACGACGGACGCGCCCGGATGGGTCGTCGACTCGGAGACCGAGACGATGCGACTCCGGGACGTTCGACACGTTCCCGGTCTGTACAAGATCGTCGACGAGATTCTCGTGAACGCGAACGACCACAAGGTTCGCGACCCGTCGCTCCGTGAGATTCGCGTGTCGCTCGATCCCGTCGAGGGTCGAATCACGATTCGTAACGACGGATCGGGAATTCCCATCGAGATGCACCGCGAACACGGCGTGTACGTTCCCGAGCTCGTCTTCGGACACCTCCTGACGTCCTCCAACTACGACGACGCCGACGAGAAAGTCACGGGAGGGCGCAACGGGTACGGCGCGAAACTCGCCAACATCTTCTCGCGCGAGTTCGTCGTGATGACGTGCGACGGGCGGCGTTCTTACTCGCAGACCTTCCGCGACAACATGTCAGTCGTCGACTCTCCGATCGTCGCGGACTGTGCTACCAAAAAAACGTTCACGTCCGTGAGTTTCGTCCCCGATCTGGCGAAGTTCGGCCTGTCGCGACTCGACGAGGGGGACACGCTCGATCTCGTGCGTCGTCGCGCGTACGACGTCGCGGGGAACGTCGGACCCGCGGCCCGCGTCGTTCTCGACGGTCGAACGATCCCCGTGTCGCGTTTCCACGAGTACGTCGCCATGTACACGGGCGACCGTCCCGTCGTTCGGGATACCTCCCCCAAAAACGACAGGTGGGAGGTGTGCGTCTCGACGACCGACTCGGGACAGTTTCGCCAGTGTTCGTTCGTCAACGGCGTGTGCACGACGCGAGGTGGAACGCACGTGTCCCTCGTCGCCGACGCCCTGGCGAGCGCCCTCGCCGAGAAGATCAGAAGACGCGAGAAGTCGTGCAAGGACCTCAAGCCGTCCCACGTCAAGAATCACCTGTGGGTGTTCGCGAACGCGCTCATCGTCAACCCCGCGTTCGACTCGCAGACCAAGGAGACGCTGACGACGCGTCCCGCGAGTTTCGGGTCCACCTGGTCGCCCTCCGAGAGACTCGTCAAGAGCGTTCTCGACGACACGGACATCGTCGCTCGCGTGTTGGCGCACGCGTCTCTCCGTCAGAACAAGGAGCTGCAGAAGCAGGACGGAAAAAAACGCGGTCGTCTGACGGGGATTCCCAAACTCGACGACGCGAACGACGCGGGCGGGCGCAAATCGGACAAGTGCACGCTGATCCTGACCGAGGGTGACTCGGCGAAGGCGCTCGCGGTGAGCGGCCTGTCCGTGGTGGGTCGCGACAGGTACGGCGTGTTTCCTCTTCGAGGTAAGCTGCTCAACGTTCGCGACGCGTCCCACGACCAGGTGGCGAAGAACGCCGAGATCGCGCACGTCAAGCAGATCCTCGGGCTCAGACACGGCGTCGAGTACGCCGACGTCAAGTCGCTCAGGTACGGACACCTGATGATCATGACGGACCAGGATCACGACGGGAGTCACATCAAGGGGTTGTTGATCAATTTTTTGCACCACCACTTTCCGTCCCTTCTCAAGATTCCGGGTTTCCTCGTGGAGTTCATCACGCCCATCGTCAAGGCGACGAGAGGGCGCGAGACGCGCGCGTTCTACGCGATGCCCGAGTACGATCGGTTCAGGGATGAGCTGGGCGACGCGATCTCGGGATGGACCGTCAAGTACTACAAGGGTCTGGGAACGTCCACCACGAAAGAGGCGAAGGAATACTTTTCTGCGCTCGACGACCACCGGAAGACGTTCCGATGGAGCGGGGACGGCGACGGAGATCTCATCGACATGGCCTTCTCGAAGAAACGCGCGGAGGATCGCAAGAGGTGGATGAACGCGTACCGAGTCGGGACCTACCTCGACACGACCGGCGGCGTGGTTCGGTACGACGATTTCGTCAACAAGGAGCTCGTCCTCTTCAGCAGAGCCGATCTTCAGCGTTCGATCCCGTCGGTGGTGGACGGACTCAAGACGTCGCAGCGCAAGGTCCTGTTCGCGTGTCTCAAGCGCAAACTTCGTCAGGACGTCAAGGTGGCGCAGCTGAGCGGATACGTCTCGGAGCACGCGGCGTACCACCACGGAGAACAGTCGCTCGCGTCGACGATCGTGGGACTCGCGCAGGATTACGTCGGGTCGAACAACGTCAACATCCTCGTCCCGTCGGGGCAGTTCGGCACGCGCCTCCAGGGTGGGAAAGATCACGCGTCGCCTCGTTACGTGTTCACGAGATTGGCGCCGACGTGTCGCGCGATGTTCCCCGAGCCCGACGACGCGCTCCTGAAGTACCTCGACGACGACGGACAGAGCATCGAGCCCGACCACTACCTCCCCGTGATCCCCTTCGTCCTGGTCAACGGCGCCGACGGCATAGGCACGGGATGGTCGACCTCGATTCCGAACCACGATCCGCGCGACGTGATTCGCAACGTCCGTCGCGCGCTCGACGACGAACCTCTCGTGCCCATGCGTCCGTGGTACAGAGGATTTCGGGGGACGATCGAACCCGAGGACGAGAACGCGACGAGATACGTCGTCACGGGGCGCCACGAACTCGACGGCGACAGACTCGTGATCACGGAACTCCCCGTCCGAACCTGGACCGCCGACTACAAAACTTTTCTCGAAGGGGAGGGGGCTGCCGCCCCCTCTAACCCCCGCTCGTCTTCGAAAGGAGAAGGCGTTGAAAAGAGGAAGTCGGCGAGGGCGGTGCCTCTGGTGGCGGATTTCAGGGAGCACCACACGGACGCGAGCGTTAGGTTCGAGATCACCATCGCCCCGGAGTCGATGGATCGCGTGAGGAGGGAGGGCGTCGAGAGGGTGTTTCGTCTGACGTCGCGCGTCTCGACGACGAACATGCACTGCTTCGACGCGAATGGAGTCATGACGAAATACGCGTCCGCCATCGAGATCGTCGAGGCGTTCGTGTCTCTTCGCCTCGAGGCGTACGAGAGGCGGAGGCTCGCGCTCGCGAGAGCCGCCGAGATCGAAGTCGAACGCCTCTCTAACCGCGCGAGGTTCGTGCTCGCCGTGTCGGAGGGCGAACTCGTCGTCGCCAAGAAAAAGAAAGACGATCTGGTGAGAGAACTCCGGGGAGCGGGGTACGCCGTCTTCTCCGACTCGTACGAGTACCTCCTCGGCATGCCCGTGTGGAGTCTGACTCGCGAGAGGGTCGACGCGCTCCTCACCGAGAGGGATCGCACGGTCGACGAACTCGAGAGGATCCGACGAACCACCGCGCGCGAACTCTGGCGAGAGGATCTCACCACCCTCGAGAGGACTCTCGACGACGCGGACGCGGAGAACACGAACGCGAACGCGAACGGTGTCGTTAATAAGCGTAAGCGAGTTTAATGTGTATTAAAAAAAAAGTCATTCCGCGCGGCGTTTTTCGTCGAGCGTCCTCCACGCGTCCCACACCGCGTTCGGCACGCGTCTCATGTCGAAGTCGTTGTACTCGAGGTACGCCTTGGTGGGAAGGATCACCTCCATGACGTGCGGGGGCTGGCAGTAGTAGCACGTGTCGCCACCGATCCATCGGGCGCCGCACCTCAGTTCGGCGCGGACGGCGGTCGCGTGGCGGTCGCACGAGTCGCAATCCTTCGCGTGTTCGTGTCCATGATCGGGACACAAGAGGCGCGCGGCCTTCGTTCGGGCGGCGCGCAGGCCGCACACGTAGACGAACCTATCCCAAGGTGCTCGAGGGTCGTTCACGGGGTCGTATGTCTCGAGACAACGCGCGTACGCGCCGAAACTGGTCGCCATTTTTTTTAAACAAAAAAACCAGGAAACGCGCGTCAAAAAGTGAGGGTATATATATTTTTTACGCGAGTATTTAATCACGTCGTCCGCGACGTGATCTAGTCATCTCGCGCATGCCTCCTGAACGAAACGCGGAGACAGGAGACGAGGAGGTGGTGCCGGCGGCTGCGACCCTCGACGTTTTTATCGACCCAGACGAAGTCGTCACAGAAGATGAGAAGGAGACAGACGAAACGTTCTTCTGGAAAGTGTGCGTCCTATGCGAGGCGCACATGCGACGTTTCGAAAGTTTCAGACAGGGTCGATAAACACGCCCTGCGAACGTTGTGCGTCGTCGCGACGTACATGGTCGTCAAGGGAAAACTTCCTGGACCGAGAGCTTTTAAAAGAAGCCGAGCTCTCGCCGATACGCTCGAGACGTCTCCCGAAGTTTTGGCGGACGTGTCCGGTCTCGTGAAGGGGAACGAGGAACTCTCGAAGTTCTCGCGCGTCAGGGCCATCATGGACATCTCGGAAGCTTTCACGGACGAACGCGCGAAAACGTATCGCACCGAACAGTCGCCCGACGACGACGACGACGACGAAGGATCGGCGACGGTTGTCGCGAGTTCGCTCGTCACGATCGACGAGGCGACGCGCGAACTGATCGCCATGGGCGACGGGACGGTCGGTGTTCGCGTGGGTTCGACTTTCGGTGAAGCGTTCCTGAAACGCGGCGACGCGTACGATTGCGTGTCGCACGGGCGAGACGACGGATGGACTGTTCGAAAAAGGTGTTCGGAACAGTCACTCCTTCGTCACGTCGATCGCGAGACGAACGAGATCATGGACGGTGAAATAGTCATATTAGAGACCGTCGCGTGATGTTTTATTTAAGACACCGCGGGCTTGATCTCGGGATGATACGTCTGTAACACGCGAATCAAGACCGCGTACGAGACTAGTCCCCTGACGAACTCTATCACCAAAAAACGCGTCGCCGAGAACGTCGTCTGCGCGCTCTTCCTCACGATCCACCCGGTTCCGCAGACGAAGAATCCCAGCGCCCGTCTCGGTGCGCTCGACCACGACATCACTCGTTTATCGAAGAGAGGAAGGAAAGAATGGGCGTCGACGATAATAAGCCTAAAAAAATAGTTCCCAGGGTGTCCAAAAAAACCACCGTGGCGAAACGGAAGGACGACCACCGCGAGGGGGGCGAGAGAAAGAAGAAGTCGAAGACCACCGACGATGATCCGACGAAGGTACGAGAGGAGGTCGTCGCCGACGATGATCCGACGAAGGTACGAGAGGAGGTCGTCGCCGACGATGATCCGACGAAGGTACGAGAGGAGGTCGTCACCGACGAAGGAGTAGAACGCGACGGAGTGAATACAAACGAAGCAGATGACGAATGTCCACTCGACGAAGAAGACCTCGGACCGAAGAAGGAGATCGACGCGGGACCGTCGACCGACGAAGGCGGCCTCACCTCCGTCTTGGTGGATGACGAAGTACCACTCGTGGTCGATTCTAAAGGTGGTCTATCTTCCGAATTCGTGAACAGGATGTACGCGACCTACGTGTCTAAGAAGAAAGAGGGTACGACGCGACGAGCGTGAAAAAAAAAGCGGTGGCGACGTACCACCCGACACCACCCGTGTTAGCTCCGGATCCGTAGACAGAATCGGGAATCATCACGGAAGCGTACGTTAACGTCGGTAATAGGCTCAACTGAAACACCGCGACGCAGTATCTCGCGCGCTCATCGAAAAATTCATCGTTCGTCGGCGTCGATACGCTACTCGCGTCGTCGATCGTGTCGGATGGTACGCTCTCCGACACGACGACGACCGAAGTCGCGTGCGCGCGCCTCGCGCGCCTTCCGAACGCGCGTCTCGCGCGTCCCAACAACGCGTCCTCGATCGCGTACGTCACCAGGTACCCGACGAGGGGTCCGTAGTGCGCGACGACGAATTCGATCAGGAGGTCGCGACACGTCATCTCGTCCGCGCAGTGTTCCTCCGTCGCGTCGTCGGACCAAAGGGCGAACACGAGATACGTCACCGACACGGCGACGGACACCGCGATCGTCAGACACGGAACGAACACCCATCTGAACTGCCAATCGACCCTGGAGAATAAGCGACGTCGTCTATTTTTTCCAAGACAACACCACCGCGAGACGTGAAACCAAAACTCGTCGATCGCGACGATCGCGAAGTACGCGCCGTGTATCCAGAGAGCCCACGTCGTGAAGTACTCCGCGTCCGACAGCGCGACGCCGTAGAAGAAGAGCGCGGAGAGGAGTCCCGCGAAAACCCCGAAAAGCGGAACGTCTCGAAACAGACGACGAACTTCGCTCTCACCGGTGGGGGCGGATTCTCGCGTCTCGTCGAACGTCGGATCCATGATCTTACCACCACACCTATCGCCACGGTTCCACGTACACGACGATCTCGTCCCCGTCGTCGTCGCCACTACCACTACTAACACCTCCGACGCACGACGACGATGGAATCTGGGCGGACCGCGTCGTGCCCCGAGACGAACTCTTCTGCGAAGAAGTCGGAAGGCTCGTCGTCGTCGACCGCCCCCGTCGCGCGTCGTCGAGAACGTTCGTTCCCGTTCCCTGTGCGGTCCGATGTTGTTTTCGCGTCGCGACGCTCGTCGCGACGCTCGTCGCGACGCTCGACGCGACGCGCACGGCGACGGTTCCCACGACGAAGACGCTGACCACAGCCGCGTACGTCAAAAAAGCCACGCCCGAGAGTGACGCCAGAGTCGCGACCATCAAAACTCCGCGACGAGGCGGTGCATCACCGACGACGGACGGTGTCGACCCTTCTCGGACGTCGTCGCGAAAAAAAAACTCGAACGTAACCTTGTCGTTCTGACGCGAGACACTATTTATACGGGGTTTGAACGTCCTTTACCATAAAAAACCGAGCGTCGTCCGATCGTCCCACCTCTTCGTCCGATCGCCTCCGTTCGTATCGTCGACGACATGACGACCTTCATCCACCCCGGGGCCTCCGGGTCCGTGTCTAACGACTGCAACTGGCAGGACTTCTTCGGCGAACCCCGAGGCCCCATCGCGCAGAACGCGTACTCCGCGTTCCCCCGCGAGACCCTCCACCTCCCGGAGGTGTACAAGGTAAGGGGGGCTGGGCGCCCCCCTTAACCCCCCCCCTCGTTCTTTTATTGTTCTGCTCACGTGACCTTCGACGTGACCTTCGACGTGACTTTCGACGTGACTTTCGACGTGACTTTCGACGTGACCCTGATGAGGAGGGGAACAACCCGTACCTCACCAACGTGATGCTCCGCATCATCGACGACGAGCAGCTCGTCCCGACCAAAATCTTGTTGCCACTGCGTCAAGCCGGCGACGACACGAGCATCACATGGTAGGGAACGGGGGGCTGCGCTTACTTTTTTTTGCACCGCCCGCGTGTTTCGACGTGACCTCGACGCGACCTCGACGCGACCTCGACGCGACCTCGACGCGACCTCGACGCGACCCTCGCGCCTGGGACGAGTTTCACTTCAACAACACGTTGCTCGGTCCCGTTCCCGAAGAGGGCGTGTCTCGATTGGTCACTCAGCAAGTGAGTGAGCACAGAGACCACTTCGTGCGATACGGCTTAGCATTCATGATCGAACACGGATTCATGAAGACGCCCAAGGTAAGGCGCGCGCACGAGCGAAATTCCGCTGTGTTTTTCACGTCGTCTTTTCTCACGTCTTTTCTCACGTCTGTTCGGAGGCGGCGCGTAGACCGCGCGTGCGAGACGAAGTTTCGAAGACGCGTCCCCGCGCGGGCATTCGGATCGATCGGACCCTGAACGACGGGTCGCATGACGTACAAGGCGAATCTCGAACAGATCCGCGACGCGATCCTCCAGTCGCTGTACATCGGTGTCATCGAGGGTCTCCTGAGGTGCAAGACCTCGAGCCAACTCTTCGCCCAGTGTTACGGCAAGGCGCTCACGGTCGCCACCGCGCGCAAACGTCTCAAGCTCGAGGTCGAGTCCTTCGCCGAGATTCAAAAGTCCGAACACGGATGGGACATGTTAAACTCCAGAGCTCAGCGCACCCTCAAGGCCATCTCGGGCGTCACTCCGGACGCGTGGGTGTTGGACGACGGCGTCAAGAAGTACATCGCGGGCGTTCGACGCGAGAATTTCGACTATTACCTGAAAGGTCCTTCCGGTCCTAAGCTGTACGCCGAGAACCAGGGCGTCGGAGATCCCAAGTCTCTGGACGTGGCGGCGAACTGTCTCATCTTCGAGTGCAAGTCGTTCAACATCCCGGGGTACGACGATCCCGTCAACATCACCAGTCGTCGTAAGACGATCGGCGAGGTGATGGTGTCGTTTCCTCACGTCGACGTCAGGGAGAAGTACACGTCCGCGCAGCGCGACGTCCTCGCGTACGACGAGGATCGCGACGGGTTCAGGAAACTCTCGATCCGCGAGGGTCTTCTTAACTGTTGTCGTTTCGACCACGAGTCCGGCGCGCCCACGTTCCCCTCCGGATTCGATGGACCGGACATGTTCAAGCGCGACGACGAGACCCTCAAGTATCTCGGTCAGATGACGACCTCCGACCTTCCCGAGGACGCGATTCGCGATTGGATCTCGTCCGTCGTCGCCAAAATCGACGACGCCTCCGAGGTGGCGTCCGGGCTCAACGTCCTCAGGTCTCTCGTCAAGAAACTCGACGCCGCGCCCGCCAGCAAGGACGACCCGGCGGTCGTCAAATATTTCACACACGTCGCCAAGGCGTACGGGACCGTCGCGACCGATGGAATCGCGCTCGACACCGACACGCGCGTGCCCATCCTGACGTACGAGAGTTTCGGAGTTAAGGAAATGGACGGCGTTAAGGTGATTCCTTACGGGTACGGCACGTACGCGGGTCTCAAGGAGCTCGCGAAGGACAAGTACGCCGACTCCGTCGCGTCCGCCGTTCCGAGGGATTACCACGACGAGGCGAAGGTCGCGATCAAGGCGTTCGACGCTCTCTTCGAACGCATCGAGAGCGTGTGCGCCGAGAACGTCTTCGTCTCCGCTCCGCCTTTCTTCGTCGAACGTCACGCCTCCCGCGCCGCCGTCTTCTTCAACGTCGTCCACGAACGTCTTCCGCCCATCGTCGTCAATTCCAGAAGGAAACCTTACGTTTGGACTGAAGCCATTGATACCTCCGGTGCGAAAACGAATATCAAAACAATCATCGGCGACGGCATCAGGAACTCGGGCCTCGACGATGCGTCGAGGGGTAACGCGGGGAAGATGGCGAACGCGATCATCGATAAGACGAACGATATCCTCGCGAAAATACGTGACGACGACCAGAAATATTTCTTAGCGTTCATCGAACGCGTGCAGAAGGACGATATCGAGGAGTTGTGGGAACTCATCCTCAGCGACAAACTTCTCGAACACAGTCAGTACGAGCTTTGCACGGCGTTGATCGCCGCGGGAAAATATCCGACCGTGTCGGGTTTCGTCGCCGCGCTTCAGAAGACGCACGAACCGAAAGAAGAAGTGAGTACTACGACCCCGACCAACGTCGTCACCCAGCTCACCTGTTCCGACGCTCTCGCGGCACTCATGGGCGACGACGGAATCCAAAACTGCGTCCCTTACAAAATGACGTACGAGGGTGCCGCCATGGCCATCGGAGCCGGCGCGTTCGACTACGGCGAGGCGTCCATCAGTTTCGGCATGCGTCAGTCCAGGAAGCGCGACCGCGAGGCCGACGAGGCCGCCAAGGCTGCCGGTTCCTCCGGTTCGTCCGATCCTAAGTTCTTCAAGACGGACGTGGTCGACGATCACGTCATGAAGCGTCGTCTGGACAAGTGCGACCGAACCTTCGCGTCCCCGCTCCAGCGCGCCCTCGCGAAGACCTTCCTCGGCACCCCCATCAACCACCACGCTCTCCAAACCTTCATCGACGCCGACTGCGTGTTCCCTTTCAACGTAGGGGGGCTGCGCCCTCCTAACCCCCCCCCTCCCCTCGCTCGCCCCCCTCTTTCTCTCTTTCGTTTTCTGTGTTTTTTTTTCTTATGGCTCGTGAGTGTGTCGCGCGCGTCGACGCGCGCGGGTGTGGGATGTGGCGTGGGATCGTCGGAGACTCTGCGACGAGGTGATCTACGGCAGGCCCTACATGACCTACGACATGAGCACGGGCTTGTGCATGAAGACGGGCGCCGAGACCGGCGAAACCCTCGTGGTGAGGCGCTGCGCCCCTTAAAAATCCATCTTCGTCTCTTCGTCTCTTCGTGGCGCGTGTGTGCGCGCGTGTGTTTTACTCGAACGCGTGGTTTGACGCGCGCGTGTTCGTCGCGACCTCACGCGAAGGGGCACGCCGATTTCCAGATCGGAGACAACGTCATCCAGAAGTTGCACGTGGGCAACTTCACTTTCTATTCGAAGTCACTCGTCTATAGACAGCAAAACGTTTTCTTGGCGGAAGATATGTTTTCCACCTCGTACGTCTCGGGCGCGGGCACCGCGTTCTTCACGTGCGCCGAAGACTACGAGGCGTACTGCTCCGGGACCGCGAGGTCCGACGCCAAGTCCATCTTCGCCCTCCTGGCTCCCTACTCCTCCCGCGAGTACGCCAACCCCATGGACCTCACCGGCAAATACGGGGGAAACATCGCCGCTCTCCAGGAGACCAGCGAATACCACTACGCCACGGCGCCGTTTTACCAGGCTCACTGGAAGTGGAGAACCCCCATGCCCGACGCCCCCGGACGCGTCCACTTCGACAACGGAGAGTGTACCCCGAACACGCTCGTCTTCCAGGTAAAGGGGGGGAGACCCCCTTTAAAACCCCCCGCGCGTCTTTTAAAGTTTGATTTTTCATGTTCATCCAGTCTCGAGTCGGGGTCTGACAAAACACTCCGCGCGTCTCTCTTCCATCTTCGCAGGGTCATCAATCGATGTACAATCCGTCCAACGGCATGTATGACTTGGTAATTAAGAATACGGGTCATTGGGGTGACCGGGTCTACCCGGGCTGCGGAAAGGTGCGCACGGGGATGGCGAAACTCTTGGAGTCGGTGTACTATTCGAACGTGTACGGCGGGGGTGGTGATCTCAGCGCGTTCGGAAAGTAGTGAGCGCAGTGAGCGCAGTGAGCGCGCGAGGAGATAGCGGCGAGTTATTTTTTACAATACGAATGATACTATTTACCAACGAACGATAAGGGAAAATTCACGAAGATCGTCTCCATGAACGGTCTGAGCGCGTCCACGGCTTCGGCGAAGAGTTTCACGGCGATGCCATCGAGTTCCTCGGCGGGGATGTCATTCACGTTTCGCGAGATGTCGATGCCGCGTCGCGCGATGTTCCTGAAGTAACGCCGACGAACTCGTTCGGGGATATCGATGACGCGATACTCTCCGTCGCAACGTAACTCGGCGAACGCGAACGACGTGTACTGGAACTCCACCCACACGTGACCGAACGTCGAACGACAGAGCGGACACCCTCTGCTCCGAAGCTCCAATCGATCCATCCATCTCTCGACGCACGGCGTGCACGCTGTTTTCTCACAGCAGATCGTGCTCAGGCGTTCGACGTCGTTCGTTATCTCGTCGAGGCAGAACATGCAGACGTCGTCGCGACGCGTTTCTGACATTTTTTTTTGTCAGCAGCGCGCGTTGGGCGGATGAAAAGTGTTCCGCTCGAGCGTGGACGGATGAGAAAAACATAGATTTTTCCTAGTGTCCGCTTTATGATTTGAGTATAAAAAAAAACAAAAAAAAAATAAGCGAATCCGACGTCCGACGCTCGAGACGCGGGGGGAAGGGGCGCGTCATCGCCGCCATGTCGTGGGAGATAGCCGCCGGAGTCGACGAGTCCGACGAGTCCGACGAGTCCGACGAGTCGGACTGGGAACGAGATGACGAAAACACGGCGAAACTATTCGTCAAAAGACGCGAAGAGATTTTGAACGAGACGATACTGCCGCAGTGTGGGTATAACGAGTGCTTAACCGGACTCATCCAGACGCTCGCGAAAGATGGCGTCGAATTCAAAGTGTTCGGGGGAGCGGCGTACGTGCACCACGCGTGCGAGGACAAGAGCGCGACGAACGTCGTCGATTCCCCGTGTAGGACGCACGACGTCGACCTGTATCTTCACGACACGCTCGATAATAAAGAGAAGTTCGACGCCGCGCTCGGTCGTTTAAAGAAGACGTATCGATTCGATGACTTAGGCGAGGAAGACGTCGATTTCGAAGGGCACTCTGCGAAACTCATCAAATGGAAGACGAACGTCGATCCCGGAGACGGCGGCGTCGAACACGGGATCGACGTGCACTACGTGGGGAACGATGATAAGATCTGGGGCGATTCGAACCGGCTGGCGCAAAACGACAAACACTTCGTCACGCCGGATCAACTCTGCGAGACGCTCGGTGAGATGGTGAAGGGAAAAGGCGGAGAGACACCGGCGGCGTCGTCGATGGACGGCGATGATAAGAACGCGAGGCGGGCGAAAAGGTACGAGGAAATGTGCGAACGTTCGTCCGAACCTCGACCGACTATCGGCGGGAATCCCGCGTTGACGATTCACGGTACTCCGTTCCCTAAAGACACGGGGTTGAACAGTAAAGGGCTCAGGGAACTGGCAAAACGCACCGCTGTGAGGGAGATTAAGAGAAAGAGCAAACAGATCGCGGAGAAGGCGGGAGAGAAGGTCGGGGCGATCATTTATTCGACGCGGAGTGATTGATTATTCATTTTAATACGTACTTTTTTTTCATCACGTCGCGGTCTGAAACGCCGCCGCGAACGCTCGTCTGCTCGTCTCCTCTTCGTCGTCTTTCATCTCTTTTTCGTCGGTGACGCCCGACACCGCCGAAACGGGAACAGACGGAAGATCCGACGCGTTCGCCGACGCGTTCGCCGACGCGTTCGCCGACGCGTTCGCCGACGCGTTCGCCGGCGAGACGACAGAATCTATGGTCTGAGTCTCTGGTGGAAGGGGCGCGCGTTTCGCCGCCGACACCGTCGGGACGACGTCCGTCGACTCGTCCTCCGCCAAGAACGCCTCGAGCTCTTCGTCCCAGTCGACGTCTCCGTTTTCCTGGTCGGTCGTCGCCCGGAGGACGTCCCCTATGTAACCCGCGTTGTTCGTGATGTCCTCGACGTTCATCTGCAGTTCCTCGTACTGCTCGACGAGTTTCTGCATGCTCGAGTCTTTTATGAGTTCTTCGTGATGGTTCACGAACTCCTGGAGGACCGACGACGTGTTTTTCATGATGGCCTGTTCGCGGACGTCGTCCTCCATGGAACTGCATATCTGGTACAGCCGCGTGAACCGCACGGCCTGTTTCTGAAGGTTCTTCATCTGCACGAACGCCATCTTCTTGCCCACCTTGTCGGGGGTCTCGCGCACCTTCTTCTTGAGCGCCGCGATGTTGACGTCGATCTCCGCCAGACGCTGGTCGAGGACCACCACCTCCTGCTTCAACTTCGCCGCCACCTTCGCCTCGCGAATCTGCGAGGAGGGCGACGGGGAGAGGGAATCGAGTCCAGAGAGTCAGTTCGTTCATCGAATCGAATCGTCGACCGACGACATCGAGCGTCGAGACGACCGGGACGTATTTAACGGGAGAACGCACCTCGCTCGACGTGCACGACGTCACCAGGCACGTCCACGGATTCGACACGCGAAAGTAAGGCATGTTCTTCACGATAAACGGAGAGACCGTCGACGGGGCCGAGGACGAGCGCGACGAGCGCGACGAGGACGATGAGGACGATGAGGACGAGAATAATTCGTACTACGACGAGGACGACGAGGACGACGAGTTCGAGGACGTGAACGCGAGAGGCCGAAAACCACGAGCCCGCGGTGGTCGCGGTGGTCGCGGTGGTCGCGGTGGTCGCGGCGGTGAACGAAAAGGTTCGAGCCGACGGCAAAACAACAAAAAGCGCCCTCGTCGAGAAGGGAAGAAAAGGGACGATCAGAGCTTCGAGAATTACTGCGAGGACATCTTTAATATCGGTAACGCGGGAGTCGAACGTTATGTCCAAAAGGACGAGTACCGAGGCCGCCTGAATGGGGCGTATTACTACGTCAAATTAAGATGGCACGACGATCTCACGAAACCCGTTGAGTCTGAGGTCGCTGAGGCCGATGGGCCCGTTGGGGAAGGTGAATTATCCAGCACGGGACGACGACAACAAATGTTCAAGATCGTGGCATCGTCCGGTGTCACGGGGAACGTCTTCGACGGGACGGGTTCGACCGAGAGGATAGTGCACGTTCCCGTCGTCGGCGACGTCCGCGTTCCCATCGGAAGCGTCGTCCCCACTCCCAAGAACCCTCTCGGGACGACTCTCGCGGATTTCATGGACGAACTCGACGCGACCCTCGAAGAACAAGGAGGCAAGTCATCGTTCCCGAGACCCCCGAGACCCCCGAGACCCGTCGCGGCGAGGTACGACGATTCGGACCATTCGAGCGATTCGAGCGGTTCGGGTGATTCAGACCGTTCGGACCGTTCGGACGGACGATACCGTCGTCGTCGACGAGACCGTCGCGCGGCCGATAGTTTCGAGACCCTCGATCGTCGACTCGCGTCCATGCCTCGACACGCGCCGTGGGATGGTGGTGTTCTCGCGTGGACCATCGAAGAGAACGCGGTCGAGACGGCGTTGGACCTTTCGGTGAGCGATCGCGTGTTCGACGACTTCGCGCGGGCGTTCCGCGTGAGTCGCATCGGCGCCCTCCTCAAAAAACACACAGAGAGACACGTCGTCACGCTCATCTTAGAATCCGAGATGGACGTGTGGAGCGCGTGCGGAGGTTCCGCGAACAAACTCCCAGGAAAAACGTGGATCACCCGAAGGGGGGGAGGACCCCCCCTTTACCCCCCCCTTGACTCGAGGGGCGACGAATCGCTCGACGATCCGCGAGACGTCGCGATGAAATTCGAAACGTGGATGACGAAAGAGGAAGGCGACGGCGAGGAAGGCGACGACGGGGAAGGCGACGGCGAGGAAGGCGACGACGGGGAAGGCGACGGCGAGGAAGGCGACGGCGAGGAAGGCGACGACATGACCCAACCCCTCTCCAGTATTTTACACTTGAGCGGAACGGGTACGCTGGAGCAACAGATACACGATGTTCTGAGAGACAATGATGGAAATACAACATCGAGCAAAGTCGCGGCGTTTAAAAAATGGATGGAAGGCGACGGGAGTGAGCGCAGGGGCGTTCTTCCGACGGACGTTATCGACGTGTTGGTTCTGGGCAAGTATGCGGACGGGGTCGGTAATCGCGAGGTCGAGGTTCGCGAGGTCGCGGATCGATTGGTGGCGAAGGCGTTGTTCTGCGGCGCGGCGACCTCGGGGGATAACGCCCTCCAGGAGATGTTGTTCCAGAATCACAGACGCCTGGTGGTCAAGAGGGGAATTCATTTGGAAAACGACGACGCGCAACTGGCGCGAGCTGCGGCTGCTTTTCGCAAAGGTAAGGAGAAGATACTGAGGGAACTGACGGGTCGTCTCATGGACACGGCGACGCACGGCGGACACGAGGCGACCCTGATCACGGATCCCGATCAGAGGAGAAGGTTCATGCTCCTGTGTCGCGCGAACCACGAACTCAACATCATCTCGAGACAACAGTTCGCGTCGGACAGGAGAGCGCGCGTGTCGGAACGCGCGAGGATCAAGAGAGAGTGTCTCTATTATTTTCAAAAACTAAACGGCACCGAGAAAAAAATACACTCGGAATTCGTCGTGCGCTGAAACGCGCCGAAACGCGCCGTGCACGACTACTATTCTTCGTCGGTCGAACCGACATCGGGCGCGCGCCGCGACGATCGTCGTCGCTCTCGTTCCTCCTGCTCCTGCGCGGGGCGGGACGCGAGCGATCGCAGAAGACGGCGCCTCTCGTCTCCGATCTCCGAGACCACGTCGAACGCGTCGGGGGCGACGTCCGCCATGAAACGGAGGTACGCGGTGGCGTTGGTGTTCTTCATATCGTGCGCCGCACGAACGAGTTCGAACCCTTCGACGTAGTCGTCCGTCACGTCTCGTCCCGAGGCCATCAGGACGACGCCGAGGTCGAACTGCGTTCGCGTCGGATCGTCTTTCCACCCCGATCTCGGCGTTCTGTGCATTTTTTCGCGAAGCGAGTTAATTCTTCGCGCGCGCGCGTCGTCGTGAATAGCCGCCGTCGACATTTTTTTTTTAATCTTATCGCGTGCGCGCGCGGGTCGAAGTGTTTTTTTTTGTCGACCGCGTCAAAGATGTAGCGTAGAATTCTCGAAAAATATCCTCTCGCGTCTTTTTCGAGTCCGAAACCTAAAGTCCGACACGGTGGACGTCGACGTGAACGGTAAGAAAGACGCGAACACGACCGCCGCGATCGCAGCGATCGCAGCGATCGCAGCGATCGCAGCGACCGCCGCGATCGCGAGAACGAGTCCCGACGGTGGCGGCGTCGCGTCCCCGACGAACACCCCGAACACTCCGATCATTCAGACGTCGTTCGTTCGTTTTTGTTTTAAGTAATCGCCCCTCCCTCACGTCGCTCGAGACGATCCCGACATCGTCGCTCGCACGAAATCTCGGGGGTACGCGCGTTCGATCGTCGCCCTCGCGTTCGTCGTCGTCGTCGCGTGGTGATACTTGACGCGAACTTCCTCGTCGTTCGGATCGATGAACAGACTCTCGCACCGTCTCGCGTACAGGTCGTCGTCGATCGGCGGCGCGTCGTTCAGACCGTCGTCCATGTGCGCGGGGTACTGCGGGAGCAGCCTGTCTTCGTCTACCCGGTGCGCGTTCATCATGAGCTGCGTCCTCCCCCGCTTCGCCAACTTTCGCACGACGTCCGCGACGGACGCGGACGCGTTATCGAGACGCGTGAGCGAGAAATAGACGGCGACGGACCCGTCGGCAGCTTCGGGGTCCTCTCTGCACACGACGACGGGGTGGTCGGGACACGTGACCGTCGACAACTCTTCGACGGCGGCGCGAGCGAGCGCGTCAGCGCCCTCCAGATTATACTTGACCGAGTCTCCCGCGATGATCGACGCGAGGTTCTCCTGGAGAATTCGCGCGCCGCACTTGACGATGGACTCGTTGTGTCTGACGTTCGGGCGGTTCGTCGCCTTCGGTTCGACGGGCAGTTTCGCGTACCGACCCGTCGGGCGACCTCTCGTCTCGTGGACCACCTCGTCGCACTCTTCGAGGTTCGCCCACCTGGACCGAACCGCGTTGACGACGATCCTGTGCGTGAGGGGGAAGATGGAATCCTCGAGCGAACTGAGGACCGCGAGACAAAGGCGTTCGCCCGCGACGCTCCGTCGTTCCACCTCTGGAATCCTCGATATCACGTTATCGAACGTCAGGACGTTCACCCCGGAAGGTTTGTCGCGCTGATACGTCTCGAACACGGCGATCATGCGCGTGAGCATGCGAAGTCTCTGCTCGGCGTGTTCGATGAGATCGTTCTTGTCGGTGATGGAGGTGACGCGCTCGACCTCGCGGACGAAGTCGTCGACGACGAGGTTCCACGCGCGCGTGCACGGCTCGCGGATGATCCCGCAGTGCTCCGCCGTCGCCACGACCAGGTGGAGGCTGGCGTTGTCGCGGAGCGCGCGGATCCAGCCGATGGTCCGAGGGTTGCGGGTCTCGTTCCTCTCCTGCGTGAGCTTGGCGTCCGCGAAGGTCACGCCGTCCGCGCGCTGAAACTGGAAACACGCGCGAAACATGATGCGTCGCTTGAACGCCGGGTTGAGATCGATGGGAGGACGGTTCATCCCACCGAGGAACACGCACTCGTTCGTGATGGCCTGTTCCTGAAGTCCCCGTCCCTTGGTCCCGTCGGCGTTGAGCACCTCGACGTTCCGCGAGTACGACAGGGTGTCCTTGGTGAGCATGGACTTCATCTGTCCGACGGCGTCCTGGCCCTCGCCCTTGGCCCCGGTCTTGTCGCCCGCGCCGAGGTACGACGCGGGAACCTCGTCCCACACGATCGCGATCTGCGCCTGGATCGTGTCGGGGTTGGTCGGGTCGCCTCCCGTGGTCTGGTCGGGAACCGCCCAGTTCAGGTTGGAACGCGCGTCGAGGTCGTTGCAGAACGTCTTCTTGAGAGAGTCCTGCGTGCACCGAGACGTCATCGTCAGACAGTGCGATTTCCCGCTTCCCGGAGCGCCGTACAAGACCGTGTGCGGTCGTTTTCCAGGTCCCTTGCGCGCGGCGAAGCGCGAGTCGATCAGCATCTGGATGAACATCGAGTGGTGACAGTAGAAGCCCACCTCCTCGCTGAACTGGTACAGGTTCGCGAGGTAGTTCTGCTGAAGGTCGAGGTTCGAGAACGACTCGAACGGGACGTTGGTCACGGTGATCCCGAACGACCCGTCCGCGCGCTCGGACTCCGTGTCCGTCTCCCACAGCTCGATGACGCGACGCGTCGACTGGGAGATGTTCGACTGGCGATGAAAGATCGACTTGAACACGATGAGCGCGCGCGTCTGCCACTCGGTGCGTCGCGCGAACGCCCGTTCTCGAGGAAGAGTCGCGATCTCCAGGTCGAGTCGCGCGAGATCGCGCGCCAGACGCTGACGCGTAGAGTCGAACGCCGACGTGCCCCTCACGGGCACGCTCGTGTCGAGGGGTATCCCGGACGTCCGGCTCATCGAACAGTCGTCGGGAACGGGAACGAGATCCGATCCTCTCGTGCGCCGTATGTCAGGAAGGGCGATCTGAGGGAAGTGGCACGGCTGAAACTGCGTCGGCAGAACCCGAAAACTCAGACCCGCGCACAGGTCGACGCACGTCCCGAGTCCGTCGACGTCGACGATGAACTCGTGGGGCATGCGCTCGGCGTTCGGATGCCCCTCCTCGCTCGTGAGCTCGTAGACGCGCTGCGCGTCGAACAGCTTCGAGGGCGCGTACGCGAGGTCGCCCAGCGACATCTTGGGGTCCGTGCTGAAGTTCACCGACACGGGCTCCACCACAGAGTGCATGACGGCCGCGAAGTCCGTCGGATTCGTGAGCGTGTACGCGAGGTCGTTGCTGTCGGCGCCGCAGTGAAACAGGGCGTTCTGGTTGTTCTGGTTCGCGTCGAAGATGTCCTTGGATCGCTTTCGTTTTCTCTGTTCGTTCTCGTCGCTCGTCGGCGCGTCTCTCTGGAGGTCGCGGAATATGCCCTGGACGACGTCGTCGATGTCTTTGAGACCGGGACCGTCGTCGTTCTCCTCCGCGCCCTCGCGACGAACCACCTCGATGAAGAACGTGAGTTTCTCGACGATCGAGTACGACTCCGCGAGGTCGACGCGCGTGCGCATCCAGTCAGCGCGAAGGTCGCCGTCCGGATCGTCGTCCATCGCCGAACGACGCACGCGAACCAGACAGAACGCGCCCTTCGCCTCGACCTGTCTGCTCTTCGCGGCGCCGGCCTTGTTGCCGTCGTCGCCGGACCCGACGACGTCCGACCTGTACAGTTTCGAGAAGACGTTGAGCATGAGGTCCTGAAGCTTCTTGCAGCAGAACGCCTGCGCCATCTTCTCCCTGTCGGTGACGTACGGGTTGAACTCGCCGAGGAGCTGATTGCCGATCTGAAGTCGTCTGCGGAGGTGTTTGGTCGGGAACTCGAAGGGTCCGACGAGGTTGCGCAGCGGAACGTACCT
This sequence comes from Opitutaceae bacterium, assembly GCA_002713695.1. Classification (GTDB taxonomy): domain Bacteria; phylum Verrucomicrobiota; class Verrucomicrobiia; order Opitutales; family Opitutaceae; genus Cephaloticoccus. The sequence continues at coordinate 50,685 of PAUB01000022.1, read as the reverse complement.
CTTGTCCTCGCTCATCGCGTCGGCGATGTGAGGCTGAATCGCCAGGCGAGTCACCTCGACGGCGTTTTTCGAAAAACTAGACATTTTCACGAATTCCCTGGAAGTCAGAAATGATATTATTCACGAAAATACATTCACTTTTAAGAATTTTTACGACTCCTCCCTGTCCGCGATTCCGACGCGTTCCGAAGAAACGGAGACTATATAAACCGCGGGACCTCGACACCGTCGTCGGTAACGGACACGGACGCGAACGTTAGTCTCGACGATCACGTAGGGTGGTCGACCGTCGCGGCGCCTCTCGCGTTTCCCGAGGACGAACGCGTTCATGACGGATCCGTTAAACGTCAAGATCGAGTTATCGACCCCGAGTTGGAAAACGAGGGGAGAGCACGCCGTGACGGGTCTCGGGTCGTACGACGACGAGCCTAAGTTCGTCAAACTGGTGTGTCTGACGCCTATGACCGTGAACAGAAATAAGTCCACGAACAAAAACAGATTGAGGGAGGTCGACGCGAACGCGGCCGTTCGGACGATGATCGAGAATTTGAGACGCGCGGACGATCGCCGAGCGGACTGTTTTCTCGCGGCGACGATCGTTCGTGTCGGCGACAAAGTTCCCGAGTGGGCGCGACCGTGGATCGCCGAGTACGAGACCCACGCGTCGTTCGATGTGAACTCGAAAAGGGAATACGCGTTCCTCTTCATGCGAAACCTCGCGAACGCTCAACCTCTGTACGCGTGGTGGACGAGAAAAAGTGGTCACGAGTTCCGGGACAGGGCGCTGATGGCAGCGCAGATGGTGTCGGTGCTCGAGGCGCTCGCCGACGCGAAAATCACGCACGCCGATATGCACTGGGCAAACGTCATGGTCGAGACGCTCGATCCACCCGTCGAAATCGCGTTAGGAGGTGTTTCTGGTTTTTTAACGAGACATCGTCCCGTCGTCTTCGATTGGGATCGAGCCGTCGTCGGGGACAGGCACGATCGTCACTACGACCTCATCGGGTTTTACAAGAACCTCACGCAAAAGTACGGGCCGACGGAACAAAGTTTTTGGCGTCTCGTCCTGCACCCTTATTTCGAGGCGACCTTCGACGCGTTCCCGTCGCTCGCGGTCAATCACGAACACCATCCGAACCCATGTCTCGTGGGTTTCGAAGAGGAGGGGAAGCTTCTCGTCGACGAGTATCGATGGAAAACGGACCCGGAGTGTCAGGAGAATCTTCCGCCCAGACCCGACGAGTGTTTGGCCGCGTGGTGGCCCGACGTCGCGGCGTGGACCGCGTATCCTCACAAACCGTCGCACGCTGACATCGTGCGACGTATCTGCGAGGGGATCGTTCCCGACACGCCGAGGAGTCCTCGCGCGACCGATGACGTCAAACCGATACAGACGCGAATCGACGATAAGATGCGAAAGGCGAACGAGGCGTGCGCAGAAACGAAACGGGCGATGCAAGTCATCGAAAAACTCGAAGACAAGCCGCACGAATTACAAAACCTCGCGGAATGGGTCCAGGATGCTTCGAATCGGGCACGCGAAAACTTGCTGGACGTCGCGAACGCCGCGGTGTTGGTGGAGGAAGAATCCTCGTCAGTCGGCGTCGCGAGAGACGCGCTCGTCGACTTACGGACTAAGATAGAGGCAGAGATGAACGCGGTGAGGAAAGCCGCGTCGGTTCTCGTCGAGGCGTTGGAATCGTCTCACGAGATGGCGCGCGCGACGGAACGATTCGTGTCTCTCTTCTCCGCGGTCTACGTTTCCGTCGAGGTCTGACCGCGAGGAACGATAGAAACAACCCCCGCGGAGGTCACGCGCATCTACGTCTCGGTCACAGATGCGTCGCGTCGACGCGAACGACGATCGATCGCGACACCGATGTCGCGGCGTCGCGTGTCCTCACGTCGTGAACACCGGCGAAGCTCTCGTGTGCGCCCTGACGGGCGTGTGCGTCGGCGACGTCGTCATGGCGTCGTACGATTTCGTATCCACGACCTCTCTGTGCAGAGAGAAGAAGAATAAAACCGACGACGCGTCGCGCGGATCGGGTGCCCTGACCGAGCGACGCGTCTCGACCTTCGACGATGAGGTGCACGACGACGGAGAGACGTCGACGGGCGTCGTCGTCTCCGACGACGACGCGGACTCGCGTCGAGGGGGGGAAGTCGTCCGACGCGAGCCCGCGTCGTCGTTCCCGACGACGACCCGTTCGGGCGCGGACCTCGCCGACACGAAGAACGAAAAACTGTACGGCGAGTGTTACAGGGTCGTGGAGACCCTCTTCGGAGAGTGCGAAGGCGCCTCGTCGGCGTGGAAAGACGCGCTGGCGCTCAGGTGTCGTGATTGTCACGTCTTGTGCGTGTCGGCGTTGGGAACCGCCGCCGCGTCTAAGATGAAGAGCGATTACGCGTGTCTGGCGTCTCTTTACCTGTTTCGCGAGGGGCTCGTGATAAAGGGAACGCGCGTGTGCGAGGTGGACGAGACGGTAGCGGCGAACATACCGTCGCTCAACGCCGTGACGAAGTTTGGATTTCAAAAGAGCAAATACACGCGAGCCTACAGGACGCTCATGGAGGCGATAGACAAGGCGCAGTACGCCGTGCCTCTGCACGAGTTAAAAATTTAGCCACGCCGGTCGGAGGGAGGAGAGAGGGGGTAATACGGCGTGTGCGTGCGCTCAGTATCTCTGAGACGAGTAGCTGCGTAAGACGTCGTCGAAGGGTTCCCCCGTCTTCACGTTCTGAATCATCTCGTCGACCCAGTCGACCGCCCACGCGAGTCTCTTCTTCTTCTTCCATTTCCCGTCCGCGTCCTTGCACGCGCTCTCGTAGTCGTCTCTGAGCCCCCCGAGCACCTCGAGACGCTCCGTCGCGTCTAGGTGACGCGTGAGGTGCCACGCCGCGTGTATCTTGCACTCGACCAGGTCGTTGCGTTCGTACTCGTCCACGCCCGTCGCCCACCCGAGAACGCTCGCGATGCCGTCTCGGAGCGCGGCGGGCACGTCCTCGACGGATTGCTTCGTCTCTGCCTTCGTCTTTTTCGCGGGAGGCGAAGGGACCGCCTCATCGCTCGATCGCTTCTTCTGCGCGTCCACCGCGGAGCAGAAGTTCGAAAACTTCACCAGAAGGGCAAGGTTGTTTTCGTTCAAAACGTCGACAACCACCACGGCCTGGTTCTGAAGACGCATGTCGTTCACGAAACTCTCCGCCCATCCGGCGATTGTCCAGCGGTCTTCGGGGCGTTCCTGTTCGTACACGTGTTCCTCGTAATTACCGGCGAGGGACTCTTCGAGGAGACGACGCGCGGCGTCGATCCTCCCGGTCACCGTGTGAAACGTCGGAGTTTCTCTCCGGATGAAAACGATCGCGTCGTCGAGGCGATCGGCGAGACGACCTCCGCGTTCGATGTCTTCACGAGATACCATTTTTTTTTTACTCTATTTTTTTTTCAGAGACGAGCGCGAGTGATGAGTGATTTTTTTTTCGGCGGGACCATGTTTTTTTGGCTTTTTTTTTGCGGCGCGGGAAAATAAAAAAAAGGCAAAAAAAAGTCTGGTTTTCGTTTTTCTTTTCGTCACATCACTCGCGCGCCTCCTTTTTTTTTTCACGGCAGAAAAAAAAAATGTCGTCTCTCGACTTATTTCGTAAACTCTTCCTGCAGCACGGACTGCACGAGCTTCCGGAAGTTTTTCTGTATCCGCGGGACGATTCAGGCCGACACTACTGGCACACGGTGTGGCACGAGCCTCCCAATGGAATTCGGTACATGAAGATCGTGCACGACAGCGGACAGTATTTCGCGCCGCAGCACTTCAAGAGAGCGAGGGAACAGGCGAGTCTGTACTGGCGTCGTGCTTTCGGTTCTATGAATCGATGGGAAGCGGCCCATCCTCCGGAGAACCGGGGCACCGAGATCGATCGCGAGAATTTCAGGCGCGCGCGCAGTCGTTTAAACTTGCGCGGAGACGCCGACGCGGCCGTGGGCGCCGGTGCCGTCGGTGGTGCCCCCGGCGGCGGCGGCGCGGACGTTCCGCTCCCCGATTCTGACGATGACAGTGTACCGATCGTGCTCGACGAGAGTGCGGACGAGAGTGCGGACGAGAGTGCGGACGAGAGTGCGGACGAGAGTGCGGACGAGAACGCCGACGCCACTCCGATTCATCGACGAGCGCGATCGCCGGTGTACGACTCCCGGGAAGCGAGGCGTGCTATGCTGAGCATCTTCGGCGCCGGAGAGCGTGCGCTGCACGCCAAGACCACCGAGATCGCCACCAAGAACACCGAGCTCGCCACCAAGAACATCGAGCTCGCCGCCAAGACCGCCGAGCTCGCCACCAAGACCGCCGAGCTCGCCGCCAAGACCGCCGAGTACACGACGTGTCGCTACGGTGGGTGTCGCGAGCCCAGCGTGTTCGGACTTCGTTGTTCTGCGGGACACGGTCTCTGCGAGGGGTGCTCCGAGGACCACTCCGGTGGCATCTCTCGAAACCTGGTGGGGACCGAGTGCGTCGTGCAAGGGTGCGAGGAGAGATACACCGAGGCGAGTTTCGAGAGGTCGGGTATACCCCGAGACCTCGTCACGTCGTGCGTGCAGAGGCTGCACAGGGACGAGTTCGAGAGGGAGGCGGAAGTCGCACGCGCGACCGAACGCGAAAGACGCGAGACCGAGACGTCGCTTCCCATAGGCGACCTACAGGACGCTGTCCATTTCAAGAGGCCGTGTTGTCAGCGGCTTTTTGTGGAATTTACGGATTGTCTGGCGGTCAAGTGCGATATCGAGGCGTGTGGAAAGTATTTCTGCGCCCTCTGTCTGGAGGATTCTTTCGACGAGAAATGGGCGTGTCACGCCCACACGAGGCAGTGTAACCAACGTCATTTCGGTGATAACAATTACTTTTTACTGGCTCGAGAAGGCGAGACGGAAAAAGAGATGCGGGCGCGGCACGCCGCGCACTACGAGACCGTGCGCGCTCGCCAGATGGGAAGGTTTCTCGCGAGCAAAGGCGTGAACATGCCTCTCCCACCCCTCAACACGACGTGACGCGTCGAGGTGTTTTAACAAAATTTTCTTCGCTCTTCTAGTCTACGTTTTCTCTTGTAATATTGCACGTCGCACGTGTGCGTGTTTGTCGTGAACGCGTCCGTCCCGTGTGCGCGATAACAGTAAAAACAAAAACACACGACGTCTCCGTTCGCGCACGTCACCGCGGGCGTTCGCTTGTGTCTCTCGCACAGAGGGTACCTCGCGTCGTTCCTCGTTTTCCGGTCGGTGGTCTCCGCGCACTCCGCGGCGACGCACGAACGTTCGACGTTCCAGAAACGTCTCTGACGCATCTTCGAAGGTCTCTTCACGTCGGCTTCTATGGAAAGCGCGTCTTCGAAGACGGCGTCAGAACGCGCGTCGGCGTAGCACTCCAGCGCGCGAGAGAGCGTCTCCAGAGTTCCGCACTCTCTGGCGAAGGGGTCGTGGATATCTCCGGGGTCGTGAAGGAGATCATCGTCCGTGAGCATGAACGGAACGCGTTCGGACGTTTTCGCGCCCGTCGCCCCGAGTGCAAATTCCATGGACTCTGTGACGCGTATATAACGCGTCGAACGCACCCCCCGTTCGTGTCCGATCGAGGATCGAAAGATGGATAGGTGACAGACGTAAGGTAGAGTCAGTCGTTCATGGGCTATCGTCTTCTCACTCTGCGTTTGTTTTTTTTCGTCTGCTTCTTCGTGGTCTCGACGAGTTCGTTCGCGGAGTCCGTCGACGTGACGTATCGCGCGACTTTCGGTGGCGTCGTCAATGAAGATGACGGCGTGTCGCTCGCGCGTGTTCTGTCGTTGGACAAAAGGAGGACGGTGACGCGCCTCGCGCTCCCCCAATCTCTCCCTTCTCCTTTGCCGAGTCATCCACCTCCGTCTCCACCTCCACCCTCACCTCCGCCTCCATCTTCATCTCCACTCTCACTCTCACCCCCGCTTTCATCACCTCCACCCCCGGTTCCGCTTCCGCCTCCGGTTCCGTTTCCGCCTCAATCCTCGCCTCCACCCCCGGTTCCGTTTCCGCCTCCACCCCCGGTTCCGTTTCCGCCTCCACCCCCGGTTCCGTTTCCGCCTCCGCCCCAACCCTCGCCTCCACCCCCAATCTCGCCTCCACCCCTGCCTCCGCCCTCGCCTCCGCCCTCGCCTCCGCCCTCGCCTCCACCCCCACCTCCGCCCTCGCCTCCACCTTCACCTCCACCCTCGCCTCCACCCTCGCCTCCTGACCTCGACGTCGACTCGTTCGAGTTGGCGTCTTCTTCTGTGCTCGTCGTGTCGCCTCTGACGTGTCGTCTGTTTCCTCCGGCGAGCGAGCCGCCGATCGTCGTCGGCGGCATCGGAAGCGGACTGTCGGTGGACGCGTTCGTCTCGATATCATCGAGCGAATCTTCGTCGAAGCGCCGTCGCCGACTCTCGTCGGCGAGCGGCGTCGTCGGTCCCACGGTATTCCTTCTGGTGAACGAACATAACGTCTCCGCGGGTACGCATTATTCCGTGGAAAACGAAAACACGATTCGAGTCGAGGCGTGCGCGGGAGACGAACACGCGACGACGATCGTCGTCGAACTCACCGTCGGATCGACCACCTCGACGGTCACGATGACGACGACGGAGTCACCGCCCACTCCATCACCACCCCCACTGCGTCCCGCTCCACCACCACACAGACCTCCTCGTCCTCCACCCATACCTCCGTTCTTTCCGTTCCCACCCCCTCGACCTCCACCTCCCCTTCCGTTTTCACCGCCGCCGAATCCACGCCCTCCACCGCCGCGCCCTCCGCCGCTGCCCAGTTCTCCTCCGCCCACGCCGACCGCATCGCCGGGAAAGTACTCCCTCGCCGTGGACAGGTGGTCGACGGCAGACGGTCAAGACATCGCGGGATGTCAGTTCGACGATTCGAACGGGCAACTATCCGTTCAAGACGGCAACGTGTTCCGTCTCTTGGACACGACGAACGACGACGCGGAAGTCATGTTTAAGATATGGGGACATTACAGAGATTGCTTCTCGACGGGACCTCTGGGAATACGACAATGTTACGCCCCCGCCGTCGGATCCACCAGACCCCCGGACCCGCACTGGTTCTATTCGACGACGAACAACGGGCATGACTACGCTACCATCTCTCACGCGGATTACCTCGATGGATTCGGAAGCGGGGGTAATAAGATACGCACCTCCGGGAACGGATGGAGCGACGCAGAAGCTCGATACTACGCGGTAGTCTTGGATGATGACGGAAACGACGCGGAGATCGTGCCGGACGTTTTTCACCGCGTGTACAATCCTTTTTTTTACGAAGCTGGTTTCGGAAACGCGTACGCGGCCGGCACGACGTGTCACCTGTCTTTCGATCCGACCCAGGTTTCTCCTCCGCCTTCGCCTCCGCCGCCCTTGAGACCTCCGCCTCCGTCCCCTCCGTCTCCCCCGTACACTCCTCTCACGCCGTCACCGCCGCCGAATCCCCCGGCACCGCCGACGAGTCCTCAGGCGCCGAATCCACCGTACGCTCCGTATCCGCCTCTTCCCGCGATACAGTACGCTACGGGAAGGGATCCGGATTGCTCCGGCGTGTCTCTGACGAACACGTACGATGTTTACGAGTCGAACGCGGAAACCACTTGGCCGTGCGCGTGGAAGACTGATAACATCGGAACAAAAATGCACGTGAAGAACATGAGATACGGATACGAACAGTACTTCACGGACGACGCGCTCGATAAGCATCGTCCAAAGTTTAGGTACGAGATATCGAGCTCGGTGAGACAGTGCAGTGACAATCAGAACAGAATAAACGAAGGTTACCTGAACTGCGCTGCTCTGGGTATCTCTGGAGCCGGATCCGTGTTCGACTACTATCAGAGCGGATACGTCTCCCAGGCTGTTTGGAACGACGAGTGGTACTTTTCGACAGAGCAGGATCCGAACGAACGCGAAGTGTCTTGGGTGGGTAAACTGAACTGCGGCGACGCTTGGTGCTTTTACGCCGACGCTCACGGCTCCTTTCAGAATAGGTGTCACTGGTACGCGAGGTTCGTGGAAAGACGAGGGGACGAAGGACAATTCGATTACGGGTCTCAGCGCTTACTCATCCGAGATGACGTTAAGCCGGCGTCGGTCGCTGTTCCGCTCTACGTACCCGCGGGAACGTTTTATTCGCAAGACGCGGTCGATCTCGTCTGTTCGTGATTCTTTAAGCGTCGAAGTGTTTTTAATGATACGTGCCACCGCACGGGCATCGAGGCAACTCGTCTAACCACGCCACCACCCGTTTCGCCGCCTCCTCATCCGGCGAGTCCACCGCCGCGGCGCACGTCAAAAAATTCGTCCCGAAACCCTTTTTCATCATCCACCGGAGCGCGTCGAGTCGTCCCCTCCCCGCCGCGGCGACGCACGCCCTCGAATCGTGAGGGCACCCTCGTTCTCTGAGCGCGCGCAGAACGTCGACGTTCCCGGCCGCGGCGGCTCTCTGATACGTTCTCGCCGTCAGAGGACATCCGTTGTCCAGAGCCCACGTCGCGTTCTCGCGCGTGGTCACGTACCTTCTCACGGACAGTCGCGCGTTTTCGGAGCGACACCTCGCCGCCGATTCGTCGACGCGCAGCGCGGCGACGCGACACTCCGACGAGACGCGCGCGAAAGCCGCGACGTCTCGTTCGTCGTCGAGTTTCGACACGACGAGTTCGATGACTTCTGAAGGAAGACGCGTCATATAGTTTGGACGATTTTCGCGGTCCCTTTATTTTTTAATATTCAAACCTAGACGCGCTCCTCTGGTCAACAGCTCGGCGCAAGACGACGATAAGGGGTGTTCGAAAGGTCGATGGTCCGTCGACGACGCGACGAGAGAGGAGAGAGGGTGCGCCTCGACGGTCGGCCACGGATCCTTCGATGATCCTCGCGCCCCCGCGAGAAAAAATCTCGTCGTCCCGAGCGCGGCGACGACGCTCCCCGGGTGTCGCCACGCGGCGTGCTCGACGTCGACCCTCGTGATTCGCGGGCGAGTTTCGTAGTCGTCGTCGTCGTCGTCGTGAAAGACGAACACGCCGATCTCTCTTTCTGCGTTTTTTTTCGCGAACGTCAGGATTCTCTCGGCGTCGGCGTGACACCCGTCCCTCTCGAGCGCGCGAACGACGTCCTCCAGTCCATCGGGCGTCGTCGGGGAGACGATGAACGTGGGTTCGATCGCGAACACCTCGCGATCGCCGACGTGGGCGTCGACGCGTTCGCGCATCGCGTCGACGACCCGCGACACGAGCGACTCGGGGGGTACGAGGCGGTGTCTCCGGTGACGCGACGCGCGCTCCACCACGTGGGCGAGATGCGGTCTGTCTCTCTCCACCGTGTTCAGGTGGACTTCCGTACCCTCCCACGCGCGGAACGCGCACTCGTGACCCTGGGGGGCGGCGTCCAGGATTTTCGCGACGACGAAAAAAGAGCGAACCGCGTCGCGCGTCGCCTCGATCGCCTCGATCGCGTCGGTCGCGTCGGACGACGAGTCGACGAGGACACGCGCGTCGACCCACGGGATGACGCGGGACGCCCACGACGTCGTCTCGTGTCGTCGCGTGACGTCGAGACGCGCGGCGAGCCTTCGTCTCGCGGCGACGTTCCCGCCCGCGCTCAGGATCCACGCGGCTCCCATCCACCCGCGATCGCCCTCGGAACGCGAGCCGCGAAGTAAACGCAAGGCGATTTTTCTCTGTCCTCTGTGCGTGAGAGAATCCGTCCCCAGGACGACAGAGAAGGTCTTCTCCACGATATCGACGTCGCTCGGGAGGGTCGTCCACGTTCTCTCCCACGGAGGCGAAACGCGGATCGCGTCGTCTTTCGGAGGACGCATCGAGAGCCCCCCGGAGAAGGCGCTCTCGTGCATGAGCTCCGACAGTTTGAGCGGAGCTCCGGTGGTCCTGGCGTGAAGCAGAAGACGGGACACGAGACCTCGGCGCGTGCCGAACGTCGGACCGAAGTCCAAATCGGGGTCGACGACGAGTCGCTCGAGAAGGCCTCCAGAGAAGTTCATCTCGCGCAGAGCGCTCGCGAGAGTCGGCGACGGGTCTCTCTCTCCGCCGCGAGAGGCCCACTCGCGAATATTCGCGACGTCTCCCGCCCGCTCGGGGGCGACGCGTCTGACGAGGGCGTCGAGACTGATCACCACGCGCCTCGACACCCACACGGCATCTCCCTCGACGCGTACTTTACCCGCGGGGACGGCCTCGAGATCGCGCGCGAGTCTCGCGAGCCAGTCGAAGACGACCACCTCGGTCGTCGCGTCCTCTGGGCGTCTTCGTCTCATGGCGTTGGTCGAGTGGTCGATCGCGTACGCCACCGCGGAGGCCGCGAACGCCGCGTCCTCGAGACACGCGTCGACGATGAGTCGTTCGAGGGCATCGAGGGCGTCGCTCATTCGAACGGTATCGTAGACGGAGGGTCTAAAAAGTCAGACGACGTTATGGTGAGGTATATAACCGAAAACTAAAAAAACCCTCTCGGGACGGGGGGTCGACAGAAAAGTTCTCGAGTCATGAACCCAGAATTTCTACGAGTCGAGAAAGAGACGATACGCGACCTTATCGCCGACGGTCTGGATCCGAGAAAAGTTTGGACCACGAGACTGTTTTATTCTCACGCGTCGTCCGCGCGCCGCATCTTCGGTCACGCGGGGTACGGCGTGGCGAACAACGCGCGCGCCGCCGACCCCGAGTTTTACGACCACATCACGAAGGACCCGACGCGATGGTTTCGGGGTAAGACCGAGGAGCGAGACGCGACCTCGGGCGTCGTCAGGAAGGTCTCGTCGAAGGTGAGGGCGCAGATCCGCGAGCGCGCGCGCAGGAAGGAGATATTCGACGGTCTCCGCGAGGACCCCGACGCGTGGGCGAGGGCCGCGCAGTTTCACCAGTCGCTCGTCTTGGCGCACGACATGGTGGTGCGCCGAGACGGGGGCGACGACGCGCTCGGCGCCGACGATGTCGACGAGAAGAAGACGAAGAAGACGAAGAAGATGAAGGAGGGCGGACCGAAGATGTTCTGTCTCGCCTCGCCCTGGCAGGCGCTGTATCGCATATCGCGTAAGCGCCAGAACGACGGGGTCTCCGTGGACGTGTCTAAACTCAAGAGCGTGCGTTCGGCGTCGTCGAGTCTGAGCTCCGCCGCGTGGAACGAACTGGGGCAGCCCCTCACGGACTGGCCCGCGTGTTCCCTCTACAACTCGCGCTTCGACGAGCTTAACGACGTCGGCTCGCGGGAATACTTCTTCACGCTCGACGTCGACGGGGCGAACGCCGTCTCTCCCCGGGAAGACGAGACGGTCGATCGGTATCGCGAGCGGTGCGCCGACGTGATCGCCGAGTTCGAGAACCCGAGAGGGTCCGAGCGGCTCCCGCTTCTGACTGAACTGACCGAGAAGATTCGCGAGGGGTTCGCCGCCGTCACGAACAGGACGATACGCGTCTCCTGGCACAAGACCATCGGGTGGAAACCGAGCTGGCGCGCCTACGTCGTCGGCGTCGTCTTCAGGGACATAGACTACGCCAAGCACTTCGTGCACGACGTCCTCGTTCCCCTGTGCGCGCCCCTGATTCACGGGCGATTCCCCCCGGTCGACGACGAACACGCCGCCCTCGTCGACGGCGTGATGGACGTGGGAAACACGTACGGCGTCGGGTTCGACAGGTGTCTCGGTATGGCGAAGCTCGTCAGCGACGACCCGAGCAGCATGCGCTTTCTCGAGGTGAAACCGATGGACAGGTTCAGCGACCCGTCTCTCGTGTCCACGTTCAGCGCGTGCCCGAACGAGTACGTGCTCTCGGTCCTCGGCTGGATGTACCCTCGGACGCTGGACGCGAACGGGAACGTCGAGGAACCCACCGCGCTTCTCCTCGATTACGCGCGAAGTCTCGACGGAGGAGGAAAGCGAAGAGCCGCGCCGTCGTTGTCGAGGGATCGATCGAAGGTGCCTCGCGCGTCGAGCTCCGGGGAAGTCGTCGAGCTCCCCGAAGACGCGGCGAAGAGAGCGTCGGACGCCTTCGCGAGAGCCATGCGCGACGCCGGACTCGAGAAACACTGGAGAGGCGAGAACGTCGTCAGGGGACAGGACGGAAGAGGAGAGTACGTCGAGATGTTTTCGGCCGGCACCGGTAAACGTTTCTGCGCGTACAGGTGTTTCGACATGCGTCAGGGCGACAGGGACAACCCGAGGAAGGGCGTGCCGCTGCGTCCCAAACCGAAGAGACACGGTGCGGTGGGGTCGGAACGCAAGATCATGTTTCGCGCGTACCTCGATCGCGACAGGGACGACGGACGGTACTGGATCAGACAGAACTGTTTCAAGTGCGGCGGAAAGTTACAGTACGCGTGCGCGCTGGATCCTCCGGGAGGAGATCTCAGGGCGCACGTCTTCGACGGCGCGGCGACGTCTTCGGGGGGGAAGGGTGCGTCGCGCGTCGACGCCGACGAAGACGGGGACGCGGGGGACGTCGGCGCTCTGCGCGATTTCGGGATGGATCTGTGCGTGTCGTTGAACGGGATCGCGCGTCGTTTAGATGATATGTTCGATTAGAATATCTATTTTAAGCGGGAAAGGTGAAAGGATCGTCTAAGAATTCTTCGAAACTCTTCTGATAATCGATCGCGTAGTCGTCGTCGTCTTCGTCGCGCGTTCTGATGACGTCGCGAACCCTGAGGATACTGTCGCTCGCTTCCGCGACGTAGCGCGCGACGAACGCGGAAACGGGTTCGGGGTCCGCGGGGTCCGCGATCTCTCCGTCCTCTCGCTCGTCGTCGTCCTCGTCGTCCTCGTCGTCCTCGTCGTCCTCGTCGTCCTCGTCGTCCTCGTCGTCCTCGTCGTCGTTCTGGTCGTCGTCCTCGTCCTCGTCCTCGTCGTCGGACAAAATCTCGGGGTACACCTCGTCGAGAAGTTTTTTCTTGTCGTCGTCCAAGTTATCGTACGAAGTGATATCGCGCATGAGACGCGTGACGCGGCGAGCCTGCGCGTCGTCGGCGTACATGAAGTCGTCGGCACCGAACGTCGCGTGGTACGCGTCGCACAGCGCGGACGCGGTCTCGGACCACGACAGGTTCATCTCCTCGATCTCCTCGATCCTCCTCTCGAGTTTGACGAGGAGTTCCTCGAATGTGTCGTCGTCGCGGCACAGTTCGGGGTAGTTCTTCTTGAGGTACGCCTCGGCGAGGTCGGGGACGAGCAGCTCGCGAACGCAGTCCGCGAATCCTTCGCCGCGTCCGACGGACTCGTCGCTCGTCGACCAGTTCAGAAAATGCGGGAGGTGTCGTGCCTCGAGGGTCTCGTTCGTCCAACCTCCGACTCGATCGTCGACGAAGAGAAGTCGGTCGCCGACGGGAAGCTTCGATTTTTTTTCAGCGCGCGACGCGTCGTCGTCGCCTCGCGCGAATTTCCTCTTGAGATCGAGTTCGGAAATCGTCGGGACGACGATACCGGGACGACGAACGGGAGACGACGGAGACGACGGAGACATTTTTTTTTTTTACTCACGAAAAGAAAAAGCGCGGCGGAGAAGTTGTGATTTTTCCTCTGGGGCGCTCGAGTTTTTTTTGGCTTTTTTTTCTTCAATCCTCACAATCTCGCGCGCTCTGTTTTTTTTTTAAAAAATGTTCTCTTCTACCGATCTGAAACAGCGATGGTGGATGCACCGCGACCAGAAACTGGCGTACGACCCCGTTCGCGACGCGGAGCACGTGCGCGCGCACCCCAACGCTTTCTCGATGTCTCGATGTTATCAGTCGTCGCTGTACCTGACGGATTCTGTCGACGTGGGGGACGATGGTTTCGTGTGCTGTCCCGGTTCTCACGAGTGGCCCGACGCCGATGAATGGGAGAGCGGCGTGGGAGGCGAGACTCCTTCCGAAACGCGTCGACCTGTTTCGAGCGCTTCTCGGCGTGGACGACATCGCCGTGTCTATCGACTCCGTGCACTGGAGCGCGGAGAGAAACAGACTCTGTTTCACGGCGTCCTTCCGCGACAGGAAAGACCGTACGGTCTGACGAGAACGACGCACTGGGCCAACACGGGAGACGTGTCGATCTTTAATTACGGAGGCGAACGAAACGCGATTCCACAGGGACGTTTCGACTCCGTCTCGAGAAAGTGGAAGGGGCACGGCGCGATTTTTCCCGCACCCGAACGGTTCAGGAAGACTCACGTCAGAGGACTCGCTCGCGCCGTGAGCGCGGAGGCTGGTCGCGTGACGACGGACGACGCGACGGCGCTTCTCGATCCCGCGATCTCTCGTTGGCTCTGACCCGATTTCTAGACCTCCTATATTATAAGACAATCGCTTTTACTGTAAGTCAAAAAAATCGCTAAATTCAAATTCGCGCCCCTCCGCGTCGTCTGGCGCGGGATCGCGCGGACCCAGAGGTCTCTCGACGAGCGCGTGAAGACTATCGCCGATCGTCGAGAAGGAAGGTGTCAGCTCGCGAACGCTCGTGGGCCATCTCTTCTCCACCTTACCGGAACCTCTGCGGGGGATGTAAGGCGTCTGTTGCACGCACTTCTGCGTCTCCATCCTTTTCGTCTTCTCGTCGAGGTACCTGTACTCGAACTCGAGAAGCCACCCGTGTCTTCGTCGCGCGGGCTCGAACAAATCTTCGAAAACGGCCGCGACTCGCGCGGCCTGTCGAGACGTCGCGACCGTCTCGACGAACGGCGACCTCATCGAGAAGGCGTCGTGATGGTACAGAAAGGTCTTGACGAGTCCGTAGAGGTCGAAGAGAGGATTCGCCTGGTCGGAGAGTCCGACGAACTCGTAATCGTCGAGTTCCGGATTACTCACCGTCTCGCTCCTTCCTAGGTCCCAGTCCACGACGAATGGAGCGACGGTCGTGACGAACCGTCGCGCGCTCCCGAACGAGACGACCGTCGGAGGCACGCGACGAAGCACGACGTTTCTCGAGTGAAGATCGTTGTGTGATATGCCGCGTCGCGCGAACACCGAGAGCGCGTGCACGAGCATGAGGTACACCTCGGGAAGGCTCGCCGACGCGTCCGCCGACGTGTCGGCGAGGTAGTCGAAGAGCGTTCGGTCGGCGCACTTCTCGGTGAACACGACGTCGACCAGTCCTCCGCGACACAACGTCGACTTCTTCACGTCGAGCGTCTCGTGAACGAGGCGTCCATCGCGCGCGGCCGTCAGGAGTACGCGATGCGATTCGTCTTCGATGTCCTCGCGCGCGTCCTTCGGCAACAAACTCATACACGCGTTTCGAAACGACGCGCTCTTCTCGGACGCGTCGACGATTCTCATGCCTCTCAGACGCGTGTCGATGGCACGATTCGCGCGCGTCTTCCTGAATCGACCTACGGTGGTGCTCACGCTCATCATCCTGAACGGAAGACACGGCGTCGCGCCTCGCGACACGATGGCCTCGAGGTCTCGTTGCAACAGACTTTTCTCGACGTTCTGACGTTCGAACGCGCGCTTACCGGTGCGGTTTCTCCAGAAAAGTTTCGCGAACACAGGTCGTCCGACGAAGCGACCCGTGAAACCGACGGCGCGCGCCTTCTCGGAACGCGTCGTCGCGAACGATCGTTCGACCGCGACGTCGGCGAGACCGCGACGCGAGACGGCGTCGCGCCAGTATCTACGAGCGTCGAACACGCGCGACGCGCGAGCTTTGCAGTCGAAAGGCGACGGTTCGTCGTCGACAAAAAACGGGAGCGTCGGATGCGGCGTCCGTTCGGCGTCGGCGCGATTCTTCTTACCGCCGTCATTTTTTTTCATCGAAATCGATAGATAACTCGGCGCGCCGATGAAAATGACGAAGCTTACGTTTCTGAGCGACGAGTGACAAAAATGTACTTTTCTATCTTATTGCGAAGTCATACCTACGTTTAAGGCGTCGTGCACGCTGGAACGCTGAGAGGCGGTGATCGGAAGATTGGCCTTGTACTTGATGTCGGCGGCGAGCGCGACGTTGGCGAACACGGCGAAGAACACGAGGGCGGCGACGAGAAAGTCAGAGATCTTCATGGCGGACGAATACGGACGAGTCGATGACGCGTGTTAGTGTTTTTTGTCGTCGCGCGCGTCGCGCGCGTCTCTTTAAATAGTCGACCTGTATCGGAGGAAAAAGTTTTAACGTCTACGTCTCATGAATCTGGACAACGCGTACGCCGCGGTGCTACCGATCGTCCGCGCGTTCTCGCGCGGAGGTCGAGGTCCGACGAAAATATACGTGGAGGGCAACGTCGGCGCCGGAAAGACGACGATCGTCGAGGAACTCAGAAGGGCTCTCGAGCAGAGAGGATCGCGAGCGTGCGCGTTTCCGGAACAGACCGAACGATGGACGCATCAGAAACTGCTTCGCGACTTGTACGCCGGCGGCGCTTCCGGAAAACGCGCCTTCGAAGCCCTGGGTCCTCTGCGCGATTTCATCGACAGGAAGAGATTCGTCGACGCGCACGCGTCCGACTTCGACTACGTCGTCTTCGAACGGCATCCGAGGACGACGCTGAACGTGTTCGGCGCTGGCGAAGACGAAGCGACCAGGGGGTTGTACGAGTCGATTCACGCGGCTTTCCCGTTCATGGACCCCCCGGAGTTCACCGTGTACCTTCGCGCGTCGCCTCGCGCGTGTCTGGAGCGAGGCAAACGAAGGGACAGACCCGAGGAACGCGACGCCGTCGACATCGATCGACTCGATAAAATTCACGCGAAGCAAGAACGCGACATCACCGAACGCGAACGCGAGGGTCTCGCCGTGATGATCGTGACGGACGTCGAGACGAAGAGCGCGAGCGAGATCGTCAAGGTCATATTGAAGAGACTCGTTTGATAGATTAAGCCACGACAGTCGCGTCGAGGCGACGTCGTTTCATGACCTCCGTTCGCAACGACGCGAGCGATTCGTCCGTGAACAGAGGCGCGTTCATGTCTAATTCTATTCTCTTTCTTCTTCCCGTCTCGAAATTCCAATGCGTCGTCGTCGAATACGGTCTGAACGCTCTCTCGCACGACGTGGAAGAACACGACGTGCGTCCTGCGACGAAGGCGTCCGGGTGTCTTCGACTCTGGCACCCCGAGCATCTCTTTCCGACGTTCCACCTTCGACGTCCGATCATCGCGCGCGTCAGCGTCTTGTCCCTCACCTCCACCGTTCGCCCGCCCGACAGAATCCACGCGTTACGACACAGCGTCGGCGTCGTCGGTGACGTCTTCGGCGGGGCGACGTCCGAACGTATCGGAGCGTCGTCGGCGGGACGACGTACTCTCGCGTCGTCCGTCGTCGTCTCGCGCAACGCGTCGGACACCCACGATTCGTGTTCTCTCTTGACGACCATGGCGAGAAGTCGCGCTATGTCGCTTCTGGATCTCGATATCACCCTCTCGACGGGCAGTCTGTCGTCAGCCCAGCGACTCCTACCGTCACCGCCAGCGTCGTCGATGTCGACGAGACTCGCGACGCGTCTCGCCAGCGTCGCGGATCTCTTCGCGTTCGCAGTCGTCTCGACGTGAACGACGAGGTCCACGGAGAGACCATCGATCGCGCGCGCGCTCATACTCGAACGCGTCTCGTCGACGAACCCGGTCGCGATCACGGTCCACGCGCCCTCCGGCGTGACGACTTCGTCGTTCGTCGCCTGTCCCGACGCGTCGTCGCGAGAGGACGAAGTCCCCCCCGGACGACACACCGCGTCTCCGGGACAGAATGGAAGTTTATCTCCGGTGTCGTCTTTCGCGTCGTACGTTCTCGCGACATCTCCGTTCTCCTCGATCGCGAAACCGACCCACCATTCGTCTCGCGCGCCTCCCACGACGACGCGACCTCCTCTCGAGAAGAGACCGGACAGTTCCTCGACGTCGAGGAGCGTGAGCTTTCGCCGCGTCAGGACCGTCGTCGAACTCTCCGCGACGCTCGGAGACGAAGCGAGACCCTCTATCACGCGTCCCGTCGACTCGAGCGCGACGTCGGATTGTTCCCCGTCTTGGACTCTTCTCAACACCACGCCTCGCTCGCGAGACGCCTCGACGAGTGTCTCGACGAAGGTCTCGCACGCGAACACGTCGTTGCGTATTTTTTTCACGACGACCCCTCGGGCTCGAGATGTCTCTCGTCGCCCGTCTCGATCGTCACGGTCGATTCCACCGAGGTCACGGAGGTCACGGAGGTCACCGAGGTCACCGATGTCTTCTTCGTGATCGCGTCGACGACGTGTTTTTTTTCTCGTCCACCTCGTCGGAACGTACGTGGCGATGTCGTGTTCGCAGAGCGCGCGCAACCACGCCTCGACGTTCACGGGAATGCCCCTGTGGAAAAAACAGCCCGAAGACGTCTCGTCTCTCGTCAGCTCGTCTATCGCGCGACGGAGGTAATCGATTCTCACGATTTTTCCGGGAGTCGCGACGACGTGTCCCCCCTCCGACGATCCTCCGCACGCGTCGATCAACGCGTCCAGCACGCGTCGCGACCTGACGCGCCATTCGACGCCCGCGTGAGTCGACGCCGCTCTACGCATCGCATCACCAGCGTTCATCGCGAAATATTCGTACGTCGTCATGTCGAAGACCACCGGACACGACGATGGGGGGGGTCTCGGTGGAATCGATTCGGCGGGAAACGGCACCGTAGATGCTAATCGTTTCTTGTCGCGATACAGAAAAGCGCGTCGTCCGAGTCCCGTGGTGATAAAGAACTGCGTCGCGACCGCCTTCTTCGGAACCCGATTGGACCTGGAGGAGATAAGTTGGAGAAAACAGGGCGAGTTCAATCCGCGAAGTTTCGCCGCGGCGAAACTTCGTCTTCGATCTCCCTCGTCGACGGCCCTCGTGTTCGCGAGCGGTAAGATCGTGTGCACGGGATCGGGATCAGAGGCGGCCGCGCACGTCGCGGTCATGACCTACTACAAGATGGTGAGCGAGGTCGCCCCGAGAGCCGTGCTGCTCGACATGCGAATAGAGAACATCGTCGGCACGGGATACGTCGGACATGCTCTCGATCTCCGAGCGGCGTACGAGTGGCTCAAGGGGTACGGGTGCGTCAAGACCATGTACTCGCCCGAACTCTTTCCGGGCATGCGTTTCGAGATTCGTTCGATCGCAGCGCGAGTCGCCCCGAACGTCGACGCGAGAGACGTCAGGAAAGTGGACACGAAGGTTCTCGCGTTTCAGGAAGGTAACGTGGTGATATGCGGTGCGAAGACGAGAGACGAACTGAGCGTCACGTGGAAGGTCGTCCGATCGTTTTTCTCCGAGTTCGAAGCGGACGACGAGGCACTGAAAAAGTTAGCGGAAGAACGCGTCGAGGGTAAAAGGAAAAGGAGACACAGGTGATTCGTTCGTGGTATATTTAATATCGATCGATTCATCACGATCGTAGTCTAGTCGCATGTCGACGAAGAAAGGAGCGTCGTCGTCGACGACGAGCAAAACGATCGTCGTCGCCGAGACGACGACGATCGTTTTGCTCGTCGCCTTCGCGTTCCTGTGCGCGTTCGCGCTCGACTTGTCCAGGGAGTGGTTCGTCGGGATAAACTTATTCTTTCTCGCGTTTCACGTGTACTTCATCGCGAACGCGATCGCGACGGTCGACGGCGACGTGCGAAAAAAAGGAACCTTCTATTCGGCGACTTCGCTGGTCGCGCTGCTCGCGAGCGCGGTCGTCAAGTTCGGGTACTGGTCTCGCGACGAGTGAGCGAACGACACAGAAACGCGACGAGAGATCGATCAGTCTTCCCTTCGCTTTCGAACGCGCACGCGCGTGGGAACGTCCGGTTTGAAGAACGCGACGGCCGCTCTCGACGCGAGTTCCACGCCGGAGTTGGGCACCAACACTTCGTTCATGCAACACGTCATCCTGACGCGACTCCTGTACGGTTCGACGGCCTTCTTGAGTTGGACGAGACGCCAGGGACGCATCAGGCACGCGGAGGCCGAGACGTCGAACACGAATCTCACCGCGACGTCGTCTCTGCCCTCGTACGCGTCGAGAGCGTTCTCGACCTTTTCGGCGATCTGGCTCGGAGTCTCTTTCGGAATCGAGAACGTCACGGTCTCCACTGTTATCATCGCCCGACGCCGATAGATAGATGGAACGGAATTGACCCGCGACAAAAAAACGAAAATAAAATATTCCGTCCGCCTCATTTCATTCCGCGGGGCATCGAAAAAAAAAATGCCCCTCGATCTTCCCCACAACCTCGCCGATGGTCGATTCAACACCATCTTCGACGAGTTTCGAAAGAAACTCGACGAACGCGTGTCCGAGAACACCGCGTGGTTCGAGCCAAACCGGACGCGACGCATCACGTACGCCTCGACCTCGAACGCGGCGGCGACGTCGTCGAACGATTCGAAAAACGTCGCGCTCAGAGATTGTGTCGCGGAAGTGTACCGCTCGGTCATAGGCGAAGTCCCGAGAGACGTCACGTACAGCGCGACGTTCACGTTCGAACCCGCGATCGACGTCGTGCGCGCCGAGTACGAGCCGATCGCCGTCCTCGTGTGTTCGGAGCCGGGTCTGCAGATCATGACGAAAGACGGATGGTGCGACGTCGCGGTCGAAAATTCGAAGAGCGGGGTCGTGTTGGCGGGAGCGCTTCACCCCATCTTCCCGTCCACGAGGTATCGCTTCAGGAACCCTGTCAAGGCGTGCGTGCTCTTCACCGTCGACGCCGCGTGCGCCAACGAGCTGACGAGAGCGTATTATCACCGAGACAGGATGAGTAAAGACATTCGTTATTGAACGATTTAATCACGCGACAGCACGAGTTTCACGTTATCCCTCTCCGCGCGCGCCCTCTCTAGTTCCGATCGCGCCAAGGCGGCGCACCGTTCCGTCTCGCGAACGAGCGCGTCCATCAGCTCGCGTCTCAGTTTTTCCGCGACGTTCTCGAGAATATCGGAAACAGCTCCTATTGCCTCGAACAAATTCTGCACTAAAAAAAATTAATAATACTCGCGACTGTATCAATAGTCGATCGGCTTGAGGTAACGCGCGTCGTTCTCGATCGCGGCGGCGACCGCAACCCTGACCTCGTCCTCGAACTTCGCGCCGGCTTCGACGGGGAGGGGCGCGTCCCCAGGATCGTAACTCATGTCGACGACTCGACGGGTGACGCGTGATACGGTGAACGCGTTATATACGTTCGCGTCACGACTCACAACTCGTTCGGCTCGGTCTCGTCCTCCCCGTTGGCGAAACACACGATCGCGGTCGTCAACACCCTCGCCGTGTTCGCGAGACTTCTCGTGCCGTCCCTGTTCGAGTCTTCGCACCCGTACGCCGCGAGGACCGATCCGACGGCCGACGCCCCGACGAGGAGCGCGAGCCAAGCCCGCATCTCGCTCTCTTTCTCGTCGGGTCTCGAGGATCGTCCACCGAAACCACTCCCAGCGTCGTCGTCCCCCGCGAGCGCGTACCCCACGGTGAGGAAGAGCACGGCCTGGGTCGCCGCGCCGATCTGCGTCGGCGTGCACGGCGACATGTCCTCTATCTGACCGACGATCTGTCTGTGACGAACCATCGCGTCCGAGAAGAGGAGAAGTCCGCTCAGGAAGAGCGTGCCTCGTCTGTTCGCGCCGGCCGTCATCGCCACCACCGCCACGACAACGACGAACGCGACCGTGTCGAGTATAAAACCCGTCTGACCCGTGTACGGCTTGGCGGACGCGATCCCGAGGACGACGAACGCGAGCACGTCGAACCCGTTCAGACGGCGCATAAAGTACTTGACGCACAAGAAGAAGAGCACGAACCCCGCCGTCACGCGGACCATCGCCAACTCGAGATCGGCGAGTTTCGCCATGTCGTCGACGCCGAAGATCGCGATGGCGGCGTCGATCGGCGAGTTCGCGGGATGCCTGTACGAGCGTCCGACGCCGGACGGGGGGTCACGCGATTGGCGCGTGGACGAGACGACGGGCTCGCGGTTTCCCTACGACCTGACCCGCTCTGAAATAGCCGGCATGCGTCTGTCGGGCGTTCCCATCAAAATAGAACACGCGGTGGGGAAGGCGTTCGCCAAGGGGGACGAGGTCGGCACGGTGATCGACGCGGCGACGGATCCGGTCACGGGGTACACGGCGTGTAAGTTCGCGCTGCACGACACCGTCTCGGGTCGCACGATCGCGCGTCTGATCAGGGGTGGTGTTCTGAACTCTCTCTCGCTCGGACACGAGTACGACACTTCGACCGGAGACGTCGACGCGAGGGAAGTCTCGGTATGCTTTAACGGGGCGCGAGAGGGAACGCGCCTATTTAAGGAGACTTCCGACTTCGATCGATTCAAACAGAAAGTCGTCGCGTCCGGACGTCGCGCCGCGCTCGTCTCGATCGCCGCCTCGTTAGCCACCACTTCGCCCCCGATCCCCGTCGTCATGGACACCTCCGTCGCGACCGGAGCCACCGCCCCGACTCCCGTCGTTCCCGCGGCGACGCAGCAGCAGCAGCAGCAGCAGCAGCGACACCCTGCGGCGGACGTCCCCGCGGATCCGATCACGCAGGCTCTGAGCGCCGGCGCGACCCCTTCGCAGGTCGGCGCCGAGGTCGCCGACGGATCCGCCGCCCCCGTCGACGACGCCGCGCCTTCGATGGATCTTCCCGATCTCCTCGAGAAGGTCACCGCGAACGCCGACGAGACCCTCGCCACCGAGTTGTACAAGCAGATCGCGGGCCTCGCCGAGAAGATGCGCGCGGGCGAGAAGACCAACGCCGACCTCACCTCCGAGAAGGAGAAGCTCGTCGCGAAGATTAAGGACACTGAGATCAAAAACAAGAAGGAGGCGTCGAACGTGGTGGCGACGATGAACGCCCTCCTCGAAGAGTTCTCGTGCGGTCAGTCGATCAACTGCGGTCTCGAGCAGAACCAGGCCCAGGAGGCGGTCTTCGCCGCGGTTCCCGTGTTGGCCTCCGCCATTCACGCCCAGAAAAACCGTGCCACCGAAAACAACTTCGAGACCATGCGCGCGGGTCTCGCCACGGAGATCAGGAACGCCCTCAGAGGACCCTCCCCCTGGAAAGATGACATCGCGGGGGGCGCACCTCCCGTCGTTCCCTCGGTCGCCGTCAACGCCTCCGTCAGAACCGCGGGTCTCACCGAGCTCGCGGCCGATCCCCTCGAGTCGGGACGTCCCGCGCAGAGGCGACGTTTCGACACCGGTCTGACTCCCGGTCAACAGGCCATCCTCTCCAACCTCGGTTCGTTCGGCGACGCGGGTCGTCTCACCCCCGACATGATGCCGACGGGATACAAGGGTGCGAAGATGTGAACGGGTGGTCAGCCTATCCGGGTTTTATCGCCGCGGACAACAGAGTCAGTCGCTCGCGCTAAACGTTTTTTTGTAATAAAAAATATCCATGACGCGATAAAAAAACAAAACACGCACCATCGTGACGCGCGAACGATCCCCGAAAACGACCTATATAAACACACCGTCCGACGCGAGGGGCTGCGGGGCGACGATGGACGAGGACGAGGACACGTCGTCTACCTCGTCGACGATGACGACCGACGCGCGCGCGCTCCGACGCGTGTTCGAGAGTTTCGGAATCCGCGTGCGAGTCACCGACGAGGAACACTCGGACGGTGACGACGATTCGACGGTACTCGCCGAGGCGAGAGACGACGCGGAAGACGACCGAGAGGGCGAATCCGTACTTCGTCCCCACGAACCGTACCCCTCGACCCTCGCCGAATATCACGCGGTGAAGGGGATCGTTCAAGACACGAGATGGCCAATTTTCTTGGAACGTTTATGGTTCGCCATCGTCAACGCCGGTGGAGGCACGATGGGGGCGGTCATCGTCTATCGTCATTACGCGGCGTCGTTACCCTTTCGCGATGCGAACAATATCGCGATCGGTACGGCGATCGCCGATGAGTTGTTCACCGCTTTCGGGGCGACGTGTCCGAAACCGACCGAGGAGATATTGAGAATGATCGGTAAAGCCGCGGGACAGGTCGCGTCGAACGGTGCGGACATCGAGGCTTCGTTCGATCACCTGGTGTGGTCAATAATTTTTTTCGTCGGAACCGCGACGCTCGTCGCATTTCCGTTCGTGAACTACGCATCGGGTGGTCGGGTCGACGCGAGGAAACAGTTGAGAATCATCTCTCTCGGGTTCCTCTCGGCGTTCGGAAGTCAATCGCTCAAAGAAGGAACTGCGTTGTTCTTGGACAACGCCTCAGGTTCTCTCGCGCCTCGCTTGTCCGAGCCGCGCGTGACGGCACGCGTTCCGAGGATCAATCGAATGTTGCGTTTCTACGAGAGGTCAGACGTGTACCCATCGTGGGCGATCGAGATATCGTCACATATTCGTGGTATTTTAGAAACCAGGAGAGAAGTCGATTGCGGCGAGGCGCAGGTGCAAAAATTACTGGAAGAAAATAGACAAAAACGAGAGGAAGAGCTAAAAGAAGAAGAGAACATGTTGACGACTGAGAACAATCGGTTGTTGAAGGAAAGATTGACGGGCGACAGAGGCGCGAACATCATGAACGGATTGTTTGCACTCGGACAGCCGGCGATTCAAGGTTTCATAGGAATGACGGCGCGTCGAGTCCCGTTATTATTGAATCGTCAGTTCGCGTCATCCACGGGAGACGCAGAATTGAACGACGCCGCGGTGCGACGAGAGGGTTCACCGACGATGGAGGAGTACCTCGATTTTCTCGCGAACCTCGTTTTTTATTCGATCGTTCACGAAGGTCGAACGAAGACGCAGACCAAGAAAGAGTACGCGTTCGAGCACGTGTACTTTTCATCGACCGGTACCCCGAACAGCGCCGCCGAGGCGTTTCTCGACGCCCTGAACGCGTGGAACAACGCTTCGGATAATAATCACCTTTTCGACGGAGAGTGCGAGAACGAACTCTTTCGATGCCATCATATCGACCCCATGCCGGTCGCGGAGCCGAAAGAATCGATCGACAGGCCGGAGGATTTATTCAGGATGAAACAGATGAGCAACGTGAGCGTCGCGTACGGCCGGGGAGGCAAAAACCCTTCGGTGCTTCATTGGAGACCACCGGGTGATCTGAACGCGAAGGACGTGACCGAGAATATCGACGAAGCGACGAGTTCGGCCGCGCTGGCGTCTATCCGTTCGAGGTACGCGCGACTCAAACGAGACAACGACTGGACCGGTTGGTATTATCTTCTCACCCTCGCGACGGCCGAGAAACGTGACGAACCCCAAAGATTGTTGAGATTTTACGAGGTGACGGACTCGAGCGGGAACGTCGCGACGGTGCCGGTCTTACGCCACGCCCCCGAATTGTCCGTCCAACGCACGAGCAATAATACCGGGCACGCGCACGATGTCGACAATAAAGATCAGCTTCCCGATCTGATGATACGTGGGAATTAAGATTTATCATATTTATTCATCACATCAAGACGCGCGGAAGACACGCGCGCGGAAAAAAAATGGCACACTTCCACTTCGAAGACGCGCGAGCACTCAGAATCGTCGACCAACGCGAAGAGATGCGTCAGTTTTTATTTTCCGGAAGGAGAAGAGATCGAGACGAACTGGCGACGAAGCAGTATCTCCTCGGCATCGCTCTCTTGGACCGGGGACCGAAGTTCGTGGACGAATTCGTCGAGGGTTTCGAGTTGGTTCGATCGGCGCACGAGAATCGGAACGTTTTCGCCAGAGAGTACCTTCGGTGCCTCGCGAAGAGCACACCCGAGGCGTTCGACGTGGTCTCCGAGATCGGTGGCGAGCGACGCAGGTTCATCGACTCGCTCGTCGGCGAACGGTCGTTAACTCACGAACGTCAGTCGAGTAACGACGCCCAGAAGACGTCGTCTCCGTCCTCGCCGCGATGATTCGGAAGAAACCGTTCGACGATCCACGCGACGTGTTCCCGCGATCTTAACAGGCTGACCTCGACGTCGCGCACGTAATTCCTCAGCGCGACGAGAGACGATCCCGTGATGTCTATTCGGGTGTTCATGGCGGAGAAGACACCTTCGTACTTGGTCGCGAAGACGACGACGCGTTCGCGGGACCACTCGTCGTACCGCGACATGTCGTCCAGCATCATCTGCAATAATTCTAAAAGACACCTAGCGTCGAAAAGTTTTATCATCGCATTTAAGCGCGCGTTTAACTCGTGTAGATCATCACAGAGCCATGACGCGATGCGCCGAAAACCTAGTGGACGCGTGTCTGAAGAACGACGAGGGAGCCCTCTTCGTTTTCACTCGACAAATTTTTGGTCTGTGCGACGCGCACGGAGTGGCGGATCCGGTGACACTCTTCGACGAGTATCGCGTCGTCGTTCGTAGTCTGATGACGCTACGTTCGCGTTCCGACGTCGTAGGAACGCTCAACGCGTTGGTGTGGGAGCCGAGCCAAAAGAACCTCGCGGACATGTTGAACGTGAGCCGTCGCGAGTGGTCGAGCGTCCTGACTACCGAGGTGCCTCCGATGTTTGTTCCCACGCGGTCACCACACCCTCCAAGGCTTTCATGACGGAGAAATCTTCTTGAGTGTTACTTTCATTAAATTTCCGCTCCGCACGGTCCAGTCTTTCGCGTAAATCTTTCTTGATATTTTCATGGACGTGTGGTCCCATCATCTTGAGCGCCTCGACGGCCGCGTCCTGTACATTATAACCCTTGGAGTATATCGCTTCTATCGCGATCTTCACGTGCTCTGCTCCCCGCTCGCCGAACGTTCCGAGCGCCTCGATGGCGGCGGCGCGATTTCCTTCTTCCGTGAAGGTTTCGGCTGCTTCGTTTTCCACGGGGTTCACGACGTGCGCTTCGAAGTATTGTTCGGGAAGTTTGTCACCGAACACGCCGAGATTTTTCGTGAAATCCTGTAGTGGATAGACGGGGAGTGTTTTCGCGATGGTGAACAGAGCTTCGAAGTGTTCGTCGTTGACGTCCTCGAGAGCGGCGAGCTCGCTCATCGCTTCGAAGTTGGCTTTCTCTTCATCTTCGACCGTCCTTTTGAACTGTTCGATGAGGAGGCGGGGCGTGCGACACTTTCTCTCGTGATCGTCGTTGACACAATACGTGGAATAATTCTTATTCGTCGCGCACAAATTCTCTCTCTCTTTGCACATCGCTTTTTCAAAAATTACACGCATCATGTCCGCAGGCAGCTTCTCGGTCGACGTTCGCGCATCATCATCGTCCGAACGTCGACGTTTCTCTCCCACGTCGATGAATTCGTAACTCATCGTCGTCTCTTCGTTCTTTCGTTCCCCGGCGTATAAATACTATTTCTCGTGGGCGCGACGCGCCCACGAGAGCACGGGTTCTAGGTGTTTTTCGCGTTCCAAATAGGCCAAAAACACGGGAGTGAGAACGTCGTGACCGGGCGCGAGGGGTTCCAGTCGAGTTTTTAAAAAACGGGACACGCGCGCGACGGTCTTGGCGTTCGTCTCGCGTCTCGTCATGAAGTACGCCAAACGTTTCACGACCAACTCGCACGCCCTTTCCTTCCCCCCCGATTCGTCGAACGACGTGTTCGCGAGTAACCACTCGATTTCGTTCAATCTCGCGTGAATCCCGTATGCGTTGTTGACGAACCTCTCGAACGCGTCCTGCGAGATGGGACCTAAATTCCACCGCTCGCACGCGAACCTCAGAGTCTCGAAGTTCGGATTGCCCTCCGCGAAATCTTTCTCCCTGACCGCCAGTTCGAACACCGATTCCCTCGAGAAAAGTCGCCGATCCGTCGAGGGTCCCGTCGAGGGTTGTTCCGTCGGCGCGTGTGTCGCGCAGAACGCTCGAACGTCTTCGTGGGGGAGTACGTTCGCCATCTCCACGAGTCTCTTGCACGCCTTCGACGTCGCGCACAGGTTCGCCAACGCCCGACCGTCGTCGACCAAGGAGGGGACGACGACGGTCGCGAACACCTCGCCCACGACGCTCAGGTCACCCAAGCGAGAAGCCGCGTCGACGAAAAGTCTCTGACGCCTCTCGCGCTCGACGATTCGCCTGGCGTCTCTCTCGCGCTTCGCGAGCGCTCTTCTGAACTTCTTCGCCGCGCGCACGCACGCGCGCGCCGCTCGTCGCTCGGTTCGCGCGAGATCGGGAACGACGACCCGAAGCTCGCGCGCGTGGTCCTCGAACTCGCGCGCGTAGAAGAGCGCGGAATCGAGAAAACGCGCGCGACTCGTCGACCCGTCGTCGCCTTTGGTCATCTCCGACCAGAAGACTAGAACTGTTTTATGATCGCAGCGGTCGAAGACCTCTCGTATAACTAACATCGCTAATCCCTGACTCGACCGTGTTCGCGTTCGAATTCTTCTTTGGATACTAGGTTCGCCAGTTTGGAAAAGTTGGCCACCGTCACCGGCATTTTGTCTTCGTCGGACTCTGATAAAGAGTCAAACCCGGCCACGAGAGCATCGGCTACGAAGTTTAACTCCTCTTTGTCCTGCGTCTTCGGGTCGACTCCGTAATTCGCGCACAGCGTGTCGTGGTGCGTGTACACGAGGACGGAGACCTGACGTATCACCATCGCGTGTTCGTCCCCGAATTCCGCGAGGCTTTTTTGGACGAATGACTGCGTCAGAGGACAGCTCAAGCTTTTTTTTACGGCGTTCCCCGTATCTCCATAATTTCTGTAACCCGGTTACCAGGTGTTTGTGGTTATACATCGTACGATTCTTTAAAGCGTCGTCGCCGTGAGGTTCGCGAGGGTCGTGACGTTCGTCGTCGCGACCGCGCACGGAGCGTCGACGACGAATCCGAGTCCTATGACCGTCGCGCGCACGCGCACGATCGACGCGAGAAACGCTCCCAACGACCACTTCGACAGTAACGATAACACGCAGTACCAACCCTCGACGTTCGCGTAATTTTTATTCCGGTCGCTCGTTTTTCGCGAGACGTCGTACGCGAGGACCCCGGCGAAACTCGCGTACATGAAAGTCATGACGCCGAAGGTGCCTCCTATGAGACCGGTCAACAAAGGCGAAGGTGTCGCGCGACTCGCAGAGATGCTCTGATGAAACGCCGTGGCGATCACCGACCAGTACGCGATCCAAAATACGAAACCCGCGATGATCGGCGACCGAACGACGAAGGGGTCGTTTATCTTTCTACCGAGCGTTAAGAACACTTCCTGCGCGTATCCGAAGAACTGGAGCGCGGACGTGCACGCCGCGAGCGCGAGGAGCGCGTAGAAATCGACGATCCCGAAAATGACCGCGATGACGATCGTCATGAGAGGCGCGGACAGTGCGTATTCGGTCCATCTGAACCCGTTCCTTCCGTTCTGTAACTGACGAAGGTACCGCGCTCTGATCCCGTCTCGTGCTCCGCACTCGTCGACGAGGACGGCGAACTGCCACGCGAAACTCAGTCCGTGGAACGCGACGACGAGTCCCTGGAGCGATATCCTTCCCCCGCCCAGTCTTCCGTGGGCGGGGGTGACGAAACAGTTATCGTCGCGACACCCGTCGATCGTCGGATCTCGTCTCCTCCAATCGCCGAACGACGTCACGACGGGTATCGACCAATCGTCGCCCATCGCCAGGAACACGATCGCCAAGATCACGCCGCCGAAGTGAAACAGACACGTCGCGATGTGAATTCTCCGCAGAGTCACGTCCACCGCGCACGCGCATCCGAAAAGATCGAGAGGAACGTCGAGACCGATTCGAGGCGTCGCGTCGTGTACGACGTAGTCATTCTTCTTATTCATCGTCACCGGTCGTTCATCCGTCGTCGATACGCGTCGGTCTGCGTTTCATATATATAATATAATATATAAACGAGTAGACGCTCGTTCTCTCGCTCGCGCGAGAATCGACGCGCACGCGGATACGAGGTAGGTAGAGGAGGAAATCCGAGACGTCGTCGTCATGTCTTACGCGGTCGAGGAATCCGACGACACGCCGCTTCCCATCGCGGGGTTGACGGACTGGATACATGACCGCGTGGTCGGTGGCCGAGGGCGCCGTGTCGGGAGGAGCGACTCTGATCGCTAGATTTCAGGGGGCCCCGATCGCGATGTCGTCGTTCAAAAAAATCGCCGCCGACGATGAACTGTGGAAACAGTACTGCGAAAGACTGAGTAAAAACACGGTCGTCAACTGTGGGTTGATGGGGAACAGTGTGCGCGTTGCCATTAACCGAATGTCGACGCCGCAGCCTCAAGAAGAAACGGCGTATCAGAGATTTAACAAAAGAAACCGTTCCTAAACGATGTTCTCGATGAGGGCGTTGAACTCTCGTGACATGTGGATTTCCCTATAATCGTCCGAGAGATCGAAACGTGCGCGGACGTGAACAAGGCAGCGAACGACGTTTTTTAAAATCCGTTCCAATCACTACCGGCTTGGAGGCCCTTCACAGCGGGGTCGCCGGAACTGGCGACGGGATTTCCCGCGGCGTCTAATTCCCTGAAATCGAAATAGTAGTTTCCCGCGCACGAACCACACGATGGAATAATATCTGTCTTGACGACGAGCGTTCTGTATTCGTACCCCGCGAACCCCGTCTGCGCCGTCGTCACCGATTGCCAGTCCGTGTACGTCGCGTCACCCTGCGCTCTCTTGTACCTGAACGCAAACGGAACGCCCGTCCGTACCCCCTGGTCGACTATGCTCATGAACACGATGAAACCGTACGTTCCCGCGTTTTTTTCTTCCGGGTAAAACGTATCACCCCAGAACCCACGCAAAGACTGAACGTTACGACCGTAACCGCATCCTTCTTCGACGCACGACAGAGGTCCCGTCGGAAGCCCCGAGTCAGGCGGCGCGGAAGAAGGGATCGACGGCGGAGGACTCGGGGAACTCGGGGGATTCGGGGGAGGAGGAGGGGAGGGAGAAGACGTCAAATCCGAAAAAGGAGCGCTGGCGTCAGAATATCCCAGACGCTGTCGCATGGCCGTGAATCCCTGAGACGTTCCGTCCCATCTGAACTCGTTGTAGGTCGCGCCCGACGAGGCGAAAAACTCGTAGACCACCTGATTCGAGGCGGTGTCGTAGGGCATGACCCACACGTACTGTGGGACGACGTTTTCGTCGAACATCGGAATCGGGTAATCGCTCGTCTCCGGATTCGAGACGAAGGTCCACGCGCACGCGACGCTCCCGCTCTCGGAGCACGGCGGATCTTGTCTGACCGTCGTGACGAAATACGCGAACGGAGGATCGAAAGTCGTGCCCGTCAGGTCGAAGTTCGACGAGGTCATGCCGGCGTACGCGCCCACGACGCTCGAGTAACGCGCGTGCGGCGCGTACCTTCTGTCGCCCACGGGAGGTAGAGGAGGGCTCGGCGGCGGGCTCCGCGACGGGGGGGGCGAAGGCGGAGGAGACCACGCGGGCTGCCACCTTCCGTAGAAACCGCGCCCGTCGAGCTCCACCCTAGCCACGTCTCTCGCGTCGCCGTCGATCTCCACGAACTCGAAGTAAAAGTATTGATTAACGCTCGTCGTCGGAAACTCCGCGTCGCA
The DNA here is from genome assembly GCA_002713695.1 of Opitutaceae bacterium. GTDB lineage: Bacteria > Verrucomicrobiota > Verrucomicrobiia > Opitutales > Opitutaceae > Cephaloticoccus. The sequence goes on along the minus strand of PAUB01000022.1, from coordinate 19,241 downwards.
GAAATCGACGTATCGCCATTCCGCGTCGTTCGAAGGAGCGTACTTCCACTCGTCTCTCCACGCGATATGCGAGACGTGCGTGGTCGAGTACGGGTCGTCGCCAGACCACGGCACGCGCTCGCTCGTTCTCGCGCGAAAACGAACGGCGTACTCGTCTCGATAGGCGTCGGAATGATGTCTCATGTCCAGAAAATACTTGTTGGTCAACTGAAGACGGTACCCCAGATCGCACGTCGGCGCTCCGGCGTCGGCGTCGGATATGAAGTACTCTCCCGCGGTCCCCGCGAGTCTGTACCCTCCGTTCGGAGCTCTCTCGTACCTCTCCATCGTCAGTCGATACTCGCATTCCCACGAACGATACGGCGTGTCGGTCGTGTACGTCACGACGGGGGGCGCGTACCCCTCGCCGCAGTACTGTCCCGAGACGATCGGTCCCACCTGGAGCGACGCGATGCTCACGTCCGACGGCGCGGGAGGCACGAACGTCGGTGGGGGGAACGGCGAGTGCGGCGGAGGAGGTGGGAGAGGCGGAGGCGACGGCGAGGGTGGTGGTCTGGGACTCGGCGGCGGCGAGGGAGGTGACGGCGCGGCGGGAGGCGGAGACGGACTGTCAGCCCACGGCGTCAGGGTCAGGACGATGCGTTTGAAGTCTCCGAAGTACACGTCGATCTCGAAGGGAGCGGTCCATCCGTTCTCCGTCATCGAGGATATCGTGTCGCTTCCGGTGAACGCCGCTCGAAAAAACACGCGCGTCCCGTCGTACACCGTGTGAACTCCTCCGTAACTCTGCGCCTGACCGTCGACGAAGGGTTGGACGAAGAACAGACCGGGCGAACCCGAGAGAAACGCGTCGTGTTTCTCGATGCGCATCGTCACGTGCGTCTCCGTCGTCTTCACGACGAACGACGTGCCTTGCGGGGGCAGGAAACACGAGCCCAACACCTCCTCGTCCGTCTGTCCTGAGAATCCGTACGAGAACGTTCTGGAAAGATCGCACGCCGTGTTCTCCGTCGTGACCCCCTCGACGGTGACGTCCGGAACGGTCGCGTCGTCGAGTCCGAGCGACGCGAGTTCCGCCATGAGATCCTCGTCGGGAGGCGGCGGCGGTGGACTCGGTGGCGAGGGAGGACTCGGTGGCGGACTCGGTGGCGAACTGGGCGGCGGAGGAGGCGAGGGAGACGGGGGTGGCGGAGGAGGCGGCGAGGGCGATGGCACGGGGGGACTGGGAGGAGGTGGAGGCGCGGGCGGAGGTTGGGGTGTGTACGCCTCGCCGTCGACGAGTTTCTTGAAACACATCACGGTGTCCGTCGTCGCCACGCGCTCTCCCGAGGCGTCCACGAACGGAACTTTTCGCGCGTTGTTGAACGTGTGAAAGAAATCGAACCTCGACCTGCAGGGGTACGCGCGCGGACCCGTGTCGAAATGACCGTACCAGAGACCCCCGCACTTCTCCGCGAAGCGCACCGACGCGACCCCGTCGCAGAACTCGATAACCTCCTGCGGCGTCTCGAAGACGTCACCGGTCTGGTACGCGTTCGGCACGTAAGACACCGCGGAGACCGACCCGTCGAGCAGACCGAGGGTTCTCGGATCGTACGGGAAATCGTCGAACCAATCGCCGCACACCGGTAAGCCTTCGTCGAGCACGCCTCCCGGAACGCGACGACACGCGTACCCTTGACCGAGGCCGTGCTGCGCGAACGCGTCGTTGATCGCGGGCGCGACGACGTACGAGGGCGTCGGAGGAGGCGGCGAGTTCGGGGGTTGGACGTACGTGTACTCGGGAACGGGTTGCCCGTGAACACCGAGCCTGTCCGTCGACTCTTCGAGGAACGCGTCGGTCTCGAACCCCGCGAGGTTGACGGCGCGACGCTTTCCGACCATCACCGTCGCGGCGTGCACGTACGTCTCGCTCGCGTCGGTCTTGATCAGCAAAAAGGCCATCTTGTCCCCGTTGCCCACCGTCGGCGGGTCGATCGGTTCGCGGAATCCTCCGTCGACGGTTCCGTCCCTGAAGTGCCACTTGGCGTAGTAGTCCGCGGCCGTGCACCCCCGATCGCTCAACGTCTCACCGAACGCCAGCGAGAAAGACGCGGCCGCGCACGCGGCCGACGCGCCCACCCTCGTCTCGTGGTCGGCGTATCGCACCCACACGACCACTTCCGAAGAACGCAGGGGCGCGAGAGTCTTGAACTCTTTCACCGTCACCGGAACGCGCACGCCGTCCCCGAGTCCGCTGACCTCGTACCAGTTCTGAAAGCGCGAGTCTCTGGGTCTCCGTTCGATGGCCTTGTGCGCGCCGAACGGGAACGAACACTGCGGAAAATTTCTCTGCGGAAGGGTCCACCCGAACTCGTTCCAACGCGACACGACGGCGCCGTTGTTCGACGCGGCGTCGATGGAATCGAGGGAGAACACGGGAGACGCGAGGACGCACGCCTCGTTCTCGGCGCCGATGGGATCGGGTTCGGCGTCCGTCCCGTCCGCGGGCGCGGGAGGAAATTCCGGCGCGGGAGGAAACGTCCTCGGGGGAGGTCTCGGCGCCGGAGGAGACGGCGGAGGCGGAGGCGAGGGAGGGGGCGACGGAGGGCTCGGAGGAGGTGCGGGGGGGCGCGTCGGTAACGCGACGCTGAACCTCCTCTCGTTATAGAAAGTGAAACCGAGACCGCGCGATGTCACGACGACCGACACGGTACCGACGATCGTCAAATCTCCGAGATCTAACGGAAACGACACGGTGTACGGCAATCCGCGCGTCCAGTCGGGAAAACTGGTCGAGTCCACGTAGTTATACAGACTGTCACCGCGTCCTGGACTCGTCTCTCGCATGAGACGGACGTCCCAGTGTTCGGTGTCGACGACGAATGTGACGTTGACGCGTCTCGTGTACGCCTCCCCGTCGAACGTCGCGTTCGTGATGTTGACGCCGACGAGAGGAGGTGGTCTCGGTGGCGTGGGAGGAGGCGTGGGAGGCGAAGGTGGTGGACTCGTCGGTGACGCGGGCGCGTAAGGAGGCGGAGGCGCCGCGTTCAGAGGAATCGTCAGTCTGAACTCGTCGAATTTCTTTTTTTTCCACGGTTCCCGATACGCCGTCTCGATCGCGACCGCGATCGAGTCGTCGCCGAAATCCTCGATTCCGTCCAGACGGTCGGCGACGACGTCGACGATCGTCTCGTTCGCGCTCGCGTCCGGCGTGTGACCGAAGACGTGACGGTAGGTCCCGTCGAGGTTTTTTCGCGCGAAGTGAGCGGAGACGCGCGCGCCTCCGTCGAAAATCGCGGACACGAGGGGCACGCCCGCGTACACGTCCACGAACACGTTCCTCGGATCATCGACCATGTACGCGCCGTTCCTTCCGTCGTAGTACTGTCCGAACATCGAACCGTCGAAATCCTGAACGACCGTCGCGTTCAACACGCCCGTCTGCTCGGTCGCGAACACGTACGCGAAGTGATACTCGAAACCCGTCCTCGTCTCGTCGGGACGGATTCCTCTGACGAGTACCGCGACGTTCCGTTCGGAAACGCCAGAAAATATCAGGTCTACGGACGCGCCGAGATCGTCTGAACGCGTCCACGCCAAGACACCTCCTTCGTCTTCGGGGTACGCCTCGTAACATCTCCCCAGAACCTCTGACCTCTGCGTCGCTCCCGGACAACGAGCGGCCTCGTAACCGACCAGAGCGTCGCCGTCGTCGCCCCCGTCGGCGAGCGCGAAGGTCACCGCCAGCCGAAGAGGTTCTGTCTGCGAGATATCGGACCGCCATCCCTTCGACTGTCCCCCCTCGACGAAGAACCATTGCACGTCCGCGTTGTACAGTTCACCACCGTCCTCGCGAACTTCTTCGACGCGTATCGCGTACGCGGCGGAGTCGCTGATCGGCAATCTGAACTCATCGTCTCGGACGAAGAACGGCTCCGGGAAGGCGTCGATGGATACGTTGTAGAATATGGGTCTGGCGTTGACCCCCGTGGACGCGCGCGCGCGTAACGTAAACTTTTTGTCGAGTCCGATCGTCTCGGTGACGAGGACGCCGACCGCGTGGTACGGCGTCGGCGGCGGACTGGGAGGCCGGGGAGGAGGATTCGGAAAGGGAGGAGGCGACGGCGGAGGCAGAGGATGCGGGGGCGGTGAGGGGGGCGCGGACCACCTGCCCCTCGTCCACCACGGAGGAGGTTGAGCGAGTCTCAGGAGCGGAGTCGGCGGCGGGGGTCGCGGAGGAGAAGGCGACGCGATCGGTGGCGGAGGCGAAGACCTCGGTGGTGGCGACGGGGGTGGGGGTGGGGGTGGTCGAGGCGAGACGTCGTCGACTATCGATCCGGGAGGGGGGACGTTGTACGGAGGAGGAGGAGGCGTCGGAGGCGCGGGAGGAGGATACTCGGGAGACTCGGGAGACTCGGGCGGTGTCGGAGGAGGGGGAGGCACGTACTGTCTGACCAACCCCGTCACCGTCGCCACGGTGGCGAGCGCGCCTTCTAGGAAATCCATATCGAGGCCTCGGACGCGGACGAAAGGAGTCAGTTTCGTTTTCACTCAGTGATTATATACTTCTAACGCGAAAATAAAAAAAGTGACGACCGTCTTTTTCGCCCGACTCACCGTCTTCGCGCCCGCGCGAACGCACGGAATGGTCGCGAAACTCACGGTGACGTAAAATAAAAGAGACAGTATGACGACGGGGACCGCCCCGACGGCGACTAAGCGTCCACAATCGTCGACGATGGATGTTCGCTCCGCGTCTCGCCACCTCGCGCGCTTGCGTCTCGCCCTCTCCCACGCGACGACGAGAGGCCACTCGATCAGCGCCGTCACGGGTCCCGAACCGATCTTCCCGGACAACCAAAAGTAGGCGTCGAGTTGATCGTAGAAACCATGAATCCGACAATCGACGACTCGAGCGTCCCCCCCGTCCAGAACGTGAAGCCAGGGAAAAGACGGATGTGGGGTGCGTCGCGGATCCGACACGAGTCCCGACCATTCGACGTGGGCGGGGAAAAACGCGCGTAAGATCGCGAAAAAGTCATCTCCGACGCACACCGGAAGACGAGGCAGGCACGTCGCGGAATAATCGTACGCCAATGATAAAACGGCCGCGGGAATCACCGTCACCTGCGCGGCGAGAAACGTACCCAATCCCACCGACGTCACTCCCAGTAACTTGAACGCCAGGAACACCACGAAGGCCCAGCTCTCCGTGATCCACGCGGCGTTAGCGAGCGACATGTTTCGTTTCTCGCACAGAAGAATTTCCGGAGAACATCGAGAGACGGTTCCCGACGCGGCCTCCGACGCGTCGACGATCTTATCGACGATCACGTCGTTCGCGTCGTCGAGTTCGCGTATCGCGCGGTCGGAGGCGTCGAACAGGAAACGCACGAAGGACCCGACCGTGACGGACGTCTTCGACGATCCCATCGCGAACGAGAACGGATTGTCTAACGCTATCGCGGTGGTGTTGTCGTTCGCCTGCCCGTTCGGAAAGGGACAGGTGCGCTCTTTCGTGAGGAACGTCTCGTAAGCGCACAGAGACGCGGCCACGAACCCGTCTTCTTCACCGTAATACCTCGACAGCGTGTCCGCGATGACAGACGCGCGTTCGCGCACGTTGACGATCACCTCGCACTCGGTGACCTCGAGAAGCGCGCGTGTCGACGAGACGACGGACGACGCCGAGTCGCTGACCACCTTCGTCGTCGCGGCGGTCGCGTTTCGGTCGACCACCTTCGTCGTCGCGGCGGTCGCGTTTCGGTCGACCACCTTCGTCGTCGCGGCGGTCGCGCCGGTGACGAGTCGCGCGACTTTTGCCGCGACGGTCGCCGAACCGACCGCGAGAGTCGCGTAATCGACGTTTCTCTTGACCGCCGCGTCGTACGTTTTTATGATCTCTTTCGTCGTCCGCGAAGTACCTCGCTCGAACGCCAGTTCGGCCCTCTGGTCGGTCGCGCGCAGCACGGTCTTGACGACCGCGAACATGTCGATCTTAGAATACACGACGCGCCCGACGCTGAACGCCGTGTCGACCGCCCCGAGGACCGCGAAAGTGACGAGAGGGTCGACGCGTTTCTCCACGAGTCGATCGAAGAACGCGACCCGAAGATCGGCGTCTCGCGTGCTGAACCCCTCCGAGTAGTACACGTGAATTCCCTGGACCGCGTCGCCGGCGATAGAGAGAAGGCGACCGGGATTGTACAGAAAATCGGGAGGTATCGTGGGAACACCCAGTATCGCGACGATTCTCTGTCCGATGATCTTGTACACCGTGCACCTGTGAATCCACGCTCTCTCGAGGACGGAGCGCGTCGCTCCCGTCTTGTAACCTCGCATGATCTTGTCGCACCACGCGTTCCCTCTCCACTCGCCGACGTCGACGACGTGCTCCTCGCCGAGATCGGCCTCGCGTTCCACCGTACACGCGCACTCCTTCTCTTCCGCGTCGCACGAGTATCCTCGCTCGTCGCCGTGAACGCGCTCGGAACACGAGTAACACGGCGTCGGATCGCCCCACAGTGATCGACACACCGTGGGAGACGCGAACGTCGGCGCGCACTGCGTCGTCGACGCGCACTTCGTGAACGGACGAACGATCCGTCTCCCGTCCGCGGCCTCCGTCAGTTTTCTTCGTCCCGTGACTCCCGACGCGCCGTCTCTCGCGATCTGGTACGTCGCGAGAACGTTCACGACGGCGATCTCCGTCGTCGACGACGCGGCCGACGGGAACGCGCGATCGAACCCGACCTCGCACGCGCACTTGCGCGTGCCGTCGGCGAAGATTAACTGAGCGAGTCTGTTGTTCCGGTTCTCCCACGTCGGCGCGCAAAAACTTCGACACAAGGACGGACCCTGCAGGGGAAGAGTCTCCGAACCGACGAGGGTTCGACAGTGCTCGGGATCGGGGTGCCCGGCGCACTTCCACACCGGCGACACGAAACACAGGCGATCGTACCCGTCCGATCCCGATATCAAGCCTCCGGACGACGCGCACTCGTCGAGCGGAGGCGCGAACGGAGTCACTCCCATCTCGCAGTACCCCGTGGCGTAGTTGCAGTGATGTTTTCCACCCGCCAACAGATCGCAGCGACACGACTTCGCCCACTTCTCTCCTCCGTTCGCGACGAAATCTTCCGACAGACACGCGGACGAGTCCGGCGTCTGACAGTACGCGTCCGTCGCGTGACACTCGAACTCGGAGGAACACACAGTCGGTTCTTGTCTCGCCGGAACGTCGTGAGCGGTCTCGCCGCACTGCCGGAACCCGGTCACGTTGCACTGCATCGACCTCGTGCTCATGCCGATGAGGTCCGCGATCGAACTGGAGGTCACGCTGAATCTTTTAGGGATGCTGCCCTGAATCGTGTCCGTGATGTCCTGAACCCAATTCCACAGACTGGAGGCGGCTCCCGACGCGATCTGGGAAGCCGACGCCACGTCTTTCACGCCCCCGACGATGTCTCCCATGTCGTTCACCGCTCTGCTGACGTCCCCGATCAGCGCGTCGACGTTGCCGCTCACGGAAGACACCGCCGCTCTCCACGCTTCTTCCGCCGCCTCACGGGCGTCCTCGGCGCATTGCTCGGGATCCTCGACGCATCCCGCCGCGTCGTTCGCTCCGTCGATGACCGCCTCACCGGCGTCCTCGGCGCATTGCTCGGGATCCTCGACGCATCCCGCCGCGTCGTTCGCTCCGTCGATGACCGCGTTACCAATGTCGGTGGCGGTACCCACGGGGTCGGTCACCGCGCCGACGATCGCGCCCACCGCGCTCCCGCCCATGAGTCGTCGTCTTCTTCCGAACGGAAACAACGAGCCGAAACCTCCTCCCGAAAGAAACCCGAAGACCGAATCGCTCCCCCCCGACGACCCCCCCGACGACCCCCCCGACTCCCCCGACTGTCCCGTCAGTATGTCGAGGAGAGGACTCTTTTGCAGGACGCTCGTCAGACCGTTGTCCCATATGCCTCCGGTTAATCCACCGAAAGGCGAAGTTATCGGGTTGATCCTGTCGTTCAGAGACGCGAAAGACGATTGGCTCGAGACGCCGACGCCGGGGACCAACGATATTCCTCCGTTCGGCATCCACGCGCAGTCTTCATCGGTCAGACAGGTCACCGTCAGTCTGGTCGGCACGATGGGTACCGTCACCACCGAACATACGCTGTCCTTCAGAGCGCCGAGTATGTCGCACAGGAGCACCCTGAAAGGGTTGGTCGCGCCATCGCTCCGTTTACGCACTACGATTCTGAAGATTCCGTCGATCACGTCCGACGCCAGAGATCCGAGCTTGTCGATGAACGATTCGAAGAAGACCGCGAGCGAGTTCCCCGCGGACCCGTCGCCGAGCGCCGTCTCGACGAGCGCTTTCAGAAGATAAAAAAACATCTCGAAGAAGGCCTCCACGCCCTCGACGAAAGTCTCGGACAAGAGGTCACCCGTGGACTGTATGATGTCGAGAACGTCGCCGATGGTCTTCTGAAACACGACGAAATCGGCCGACACGTTCATCGGATCCGGAGATTCCTCTCCCGCATTTCGAGCCTCTTCGTAACTCGTCACCGTGTCGACGGCGCGCGCGAGTTGCGTCAACGCGACGATGATATCCCTGAAGAACAGTATCAAGGACCGCAGTTGTATCACGAAAAAAGTCCTCCTGTACGCGAACATCTCCGCCACGTCGAACGATCCTTTGGCGACGCCGTCGAGCATCGTCGACACGTCCCTCCCCAGATCGGCGAGGACGTGCATCGGGTAGAAGACGACTCCTCCCGCGCTGGAGAGGAGAGTGACGAACGCGACCTCGACGGGACGTGCCTGCGCGTGTTTTAAATCGTCCGCGCCCTTCGCGTAGAAACCGTTCTTCGGGTACTCGGACTTGACGTACACGGTATCGAAAAGAGGCGTGAACGCGGACACGATCGTCGCGCTCAGTCTGTACACGAGTTCGGCGGTCTGACACTCCGCGAGGTCGAAGACGGCGCGAGACGGCACGATCTCTCCCGAGAGGGACTCGGCGCACCCCGCGAAATCGAGGTCACCCGCGTCGATCATACAGTTCCACACGCCCACCAGCGTTCCCAGAAAGTAGTCCGCGTACGTGCGCCAGATCAACACGACGCTCTTGGCGACCTCCGCGAGGGTGTCGCCTCCGTTGCACAGGGGATTCGTGTTGTACTCGGCGAACGCTGTCAGTTTTCCGCACAGCGCCGCCTCGACCGCGGGATCGTCGTCGCGGTACGGGCACTTCGGCGTACTCGCGCCGTCCTTGTACTTCGTGCGACACGCCCCGGACGCGAACGCGTACGCTTTGAGGCTTCCCGAGTACACGTGGTCGACGTGCGTTGTCCTCGCGCACGCGATGTTCGAATAACCGGACTCGTACGTGTCGTCGAAACTCGCCAACGACGTGACGACGTTCGGTAAGGACGTCAGAAAATCGTCGGTCTTCTCCCACGCGTCCGCCGTGAACGCGTCGGTGCACACGCGAGATACGTAATCGAAACGCAGGAGACTGTCCGTGAGATACGACGCGAGCCTGAGCACGGCCTCGACCGCTCGCACGCTCGAGAGTGATAGGGCGAGGAGACTGTCCGCGATCGCCACCGAGAAAAACTTGAACGCGACGATGCCTCTGACCTCCTCCAGGAACGCGATCTGAATGGGAACGACGCGCGTCGAGTATTTTTTGGTCCACAGGTTTATCGCCATGCGCGGTCTCCCCACGATGTCGTCGGAGTACGCGATGCGAAACTCGCATTCGCTCGTCCCCTTCGCGTAGTCTCTCGCGACGTTCGGCGTCGACTCGCTCGCCGGCGTTCCCGCGATCGCGTCGAGCGTCGAGTTGTACGTCAGTTCGATCAGCTCGGTCGTCGCCTCGACGGCCAGAGTCAAGGCTTCGCCGTAAACCTGGAAATACGGATGAAGCGCGACGAGGGTGTCGTTGAAGAGGACCTTAGCGAACTGGTTCGCGTTGAATTTGACGCGGTTCGCCGTCGCGGACTCGTGCACAACGTCGGCGACCGTCGGACCGTCGCTCTGGGTGATCACGGGCAGTTCGCCGATCGTGTCGACGACGCTTCGCGCCATCTCGCCGAACACGGCCGCGCTCCTGTGAAACAGGGAGAAGATGGGTGGCGAATCGAATCTGAATTCTCGCGGCACGGAAACCTGAACGAACTCGACGATCTCCCTGAGATACTCGTTTCCGAGTCTCGCGCCGGACGAGAGGACGCCGTCGTTCTCCGAGAGCATCACGTCGAAGAGCGGCGCGAAGGTCGTCGTTCCCGTCGTCGCGGCGACGTACGGAATCTCGATCAACTTCACCACCGCTCGCGTCGCGTTGTTCACGAAGACGTCCGTCGTGGAAGAGTACACGGGGTGCGCCGCCGCGCGTATGGTGGGCGCCGCGATCGATTCGCACGCGCACTCGACGACTTTCGCGAACTCTTGGAGAAACAGTCGCGACGTACGGGCGACGTCGGTGACGTCGACGTCGAGTGTTTTTTCCCGGTACAGGCGGACGAAGAGGTCGCGGACGGAGAGCGCGAGCGCGCGCGCGACGTTCGACGCGGCGAGGGCGACGTTCCCGATGAATTCTGTTCCGCCGCACCGAAACGCCGAGTCGAAGAGGACCCTTATCGGCAGCAGAACAATCTCTATCGCGGCGTTCCACACGCCCACGAAGAGCGCGTACAGCACGCGCGCGAAGTTGAACACGTGCAGGAGCGTCTCGACGTAAGTCGGTCGAAGAGCTTCGTACGTCGTGTCCAGGAAATACACGATCTCTCTGTTTCTCGAGAGGACGATGGTCGAGAGGACGAACGTCGCCCAAAAGATCACCAGTATCGAGAGATTAGCGATGACCACTCGCGCGACGTTGAGTGCCGCGTCGGAAATTATGAGACACGCGTCGAAGACGAGTTCGGACGCGAAACGACCCATGGCGAATCCCGCGCGAACGACGATCGCGTCATCGTTCGCTCCCTCTCGTTCAGGTGATTTAGAGAAATCTCTGAAACGACCCAAGCGAACGTTTACCAGCGTCTTCTTTCCCGCGCCCACCACGACGCCCCACGCCAGCCACAGGAGCGCGGGGACGAGCGCGACGAGGAGAGCGAACGCGACGTCGGGACCCTCCATCGTGACGCGTTCGCGGATTCGGTCGACTCGATACCGTCACGATCTTATATATAACGCGGGTCGTAGAGAGACGCGAACCGACGACGAGCGGTGATAGTTTTCGAATGAGCGTCGAACATCGTCGGCCGACTTTCAAGGGTCGTTCGGAACCGTTCGAACGGTTCACCAGCGGAGATGTGAGCGGAGATGTCGAGAGCGGCCCTCACGCGCCGCCGTCTTCATCGGAGACGTCGAGCGACGACGACGACGAAGACGGATCGGGCGACCGCGACGACGACGACGATCCCGCGTTTTTCGTCGTCGGGTTCAAGGTGTGTCTCGACGAGAACGACCACTGGATGAATCGTCTGGCGACGTGGGGCACGGGGCGCGCGGTCTTCGACGACCGAATCGAGTTCTCGGGACAGATCTCGCACGCCGAGATTCTCGTGCGCGACGACGACGACCACCACGCGCGAGGGTCGGGGGAGTGGATCAGGTACAGCATACTGAAACGAAAAGGAGTCGTGGGAAGAGACGCGGTGACCGGAAAGCGAACGATCCGGTGGATGCCCGCCTCGGTTCACGGCATATCGACGAGTCTGAACGCCGTGAACAACTACCGCTTCTATAAAATAAACACGACGCGGGGGAACGCGAGAAGAGCCAGAGTGTTTTTGGAGAACGAGAGGACGAAGGAGAGTGGGTTTAACTTTTGGGGGTACCTGCTGAACTTCGTCCTACCGGTCAAGATAGGGACGAACCACGTGAGAGACGCGAAGACGAGAGGGAAGAACAAGTGGTTCTGCACGGAGCTCGTCGTGTGCGCGATGCAGGCGGCGATGATAGACGCGACGCTTCCGCTTCGCGCGTGCGCGATATCTCCGAACGATCTCCACGCGTTCATAGAGAAGACGGGAGTGGGACGACACGTACTGTCGACGACGTTCTTATCTTGAATTACAACCTAAAAATACACTCCCGGTCTGTACATCATGTCGTGCGCCCTCAGACGCTGAAACGCGTCCGGAAACGCCTTCTCGACGATGTCGAGACCGCGCTCGGTCATGCGCGTGAACGCGGCGTTAGGGTCACCGTCTTCTCCGACCCACGACGGGTCGATGGACGCCTTGAGATCCTCGTACTCACCCTCCGTCCAGTGCGTCGCGGCGTCGTCCTGGTGTTGCGCGTCGAACACCTCCATGAAAAAACAGAGGAGCGCCTTCTCGTCGTACGTGCCGTCGCGCCGGTCCTTCTCGTCGTCTTCGGTGGGATACGATGTCTCGAAATCGTCGTACACGACGTCGCTCAGGACCAATCCGGCGTCGCGAAGGCGCGCCACCTCGTCCGGGAATCGCGACTCGAAGAGTTCGCGACCGCGATGAAACATGACGTTGAACGACTCGTCGGGTTTCTGGTCGTCTCCGCCCCACTTGGCGCGAATCTCGGACTTGAACTCGGCGTACTGGCCGTCGTGCCAATGAAGTGAACCGACCTCGAGCGAGTAGTTAAAGAGATCGAAGATCTCGAGAAAGAGACACACGACGGCGTCGTGGTCTTCTCGGTCCATCTTACGTTTTTTCGCGTCGCGGTGCGCGATCTTGACGTCGTGGCCCAACTGTTCGATCGAACGTTTGGTGATTTCACGACGCGGAGGAGAGTTCGGAACAGTCGAAGTCGTCGTCGTCGTCGTGGTCGTCGTGGTCGTCGTGGGTGACATTTTTTTTTTCAATTTTTTTTCGGGAGCGCGTCTGAAAATATGAAAATTTTTTTGTTCTCGGCTCGCCTTTTAAGAGAAAACAGAAGTCCCTGTCATCGGGGGTGCGGACTTTTTTTTTTGAGAGTGCGGACTTTAAAAAAAAATTGTGCGTCAAAATTGGAACGCGTCGCCGGGTTTTTCACACTTTCGCGCCGCGCACAACATCTTGAATAAAAAAAAATGGGTCAAGATTTCTATCTCGTCGACATCACCAAAGAACAATACGCCTCCCCCCACGCGTGGGGACGCGGGTACAAACTCTGCGAGTTCGCGTCATCGTTCGACACTTTCGCGGTACTGTACAGACTCCTCAACGATCACTCGTTCGGGAACAAAATCGCGTTCGTCGGCTCGTATGCCATGGGCGAAGAAGACGACCTGAAGAGAGGCGCCGCCCCTTCTGACGCCGAGATCGACGCCGATTATGAACCGTTGGAGACGCGCGATCTTCGAGCGATCACGGGATTGTCATTATACGGACGGGGCACGAAGATCTCGTTTTCCGGCGGCGAGCAGATCGATCGGTCGATCCTTCCCAGTCGCGTCAAGTTCTGCAATTTGTCGAAGAACACCTTCTTCACCGTCGGCACCAAGGACGTGGACGAGTTCACCGTCGCCGCTCTGGTGTGGTTTCTCGTCGACACGTCGTCCGCGTCGCACGACGAAATCACCTTCGCCGACGCGGAAACCGATAGCGCGCGCGAGGACGACGAGGTGCTCACGCTGTGCGGTGGGTCGTGGGCGTACGACCGAATCGAAGCGTTCGACGTTTTCAAGTTTCGCCGCATATCGACCGACGACTCGCGCCAAATCGACGCGAGCGAAGATTTGAGGCGAGTCGCCGCGGCGTTCAGGCGCAGGAGTAAGGACGACCCCGACGAGACGGATGTTCCCGCGGCGCCTCCGATGAAGAGACAGAAGACGGTCGCGGTCGCTCCTCACGACGACACCGCGCCCGCGGCGACGGCTCACGAGAGGATTCGCGTTCTGTGCGACGATTTCACAGACAAGATTCAGTCGCGTCAGCTCGACCTCGACGCGCTCTTCGACAACGTGCACTCGGTGCACAGAATCGATGGGTACCTAGGTGATTTCACCTACGTCACGGGAGGTTCGTTCAGGTTTCTGAGCGCCGCGCTCCTGATGGCTCTCGAACGGTGGAGCCAAAAGGGCGACGATGACGCTCTTCGAGTCGTCGAGTACGCGCTCGCCGCGCTCGCGTCTCCGACATTCGACGATGCGAGGTCGACCGGCGGCCCCCTGAGAGGGTTCGGCGAAAGAGCCGTCCTCTTCGCCAAGCACTGTCGCGTGCCTCTCTCGACGTACAAGAAGATCTGCGCCGCGTTCGAGGTCGACGAGGCCGCCGCGTACCACCTCGACCTCCAGTACGCTCGACTCGCACAGGCGGGATGCCTCGAAGTTCCCAAAACGTATTCCCTCCACGACCTGTTTCCGCTTCCCGGAAGTTTGGAGGAGCGAGACGGCGACCACCTCAAGACTCTCGTCGACACGCACAGATCGTTCGGAAATCCGAACCCCGTCAGAGGCGTTTGAGCGCGCGACGCGAACACGCTAGGCGCGTAGTTTTGTTTTTTTTATCATGTAAAAAAAAGTCGCATTTCAATATTTAACGACCGACGCGACTATCGGTCGAGACGACCGACGCGACGATGGTCGGTACGACGGAGCGCGCGCGTCAGGCGGCGCGCCTTCGAGCGGCCTTGAGTCAGCTGCGGTGCGGACAGGTGGCGAAGAGTTATAAATCAGATAAAAAAATCATGCAGAAGGTGTGCGACGGCGACGGCAAACAGAAGATCATTCACGCGGGACAGGCCGGCGCGCCGAACAACCCTAAGGATGATCCGAAAAAGAAGGCGGCGTTCCGCGCGAGACACAAGTGCGACGGTCCGAACCCACCCAAACCCGGTACCCCGGGACACTTAGCGTGCGAGATGCTGTGGCCGGCGGGAAAACATAACAGATGGGACAGTAAATAGTATTATTATGAAATGTAATTTTTAACTATCGACGTTCCGTCGCGCGCGGACGAGAAGGTCCACGAGGACGGCGTACGCGCCGACTTTCTGTATCTCGCGCGGATAAAAACTGTATCTCTCCATGTCGCCGAAGAGCGCGTCGGGGTTCGACCGATCCGCGAAGACGGGAAGGAGATCCCTGAACGCGGACGCGACGCGAGACGCCTCGTCGGTGGAACGGGTCTCCAAGTCCGCGATCTTCGCGGCGAGCGCGCACCCGGTGGTCATCCATCTCTTCGGGTGGTCGTCTCCGGCGAGGATGTTCTTCGACCGCTCGAGAAAAAAACGCGCCATCTCCGGATTCTCGTACTCGACGCAACGGTCGAAAGGCGTCTCGCCCCACGAGTCCGCGGCGTCGACGTCGGCCTCCCAAAATCTTTCGGCGTCGCCGTCGTCGACTCCGAGGAGAAGCTCGGCCATCGACGCGTCCCTGGCGAAGTGAAGGGGGACGGTTCCGACGTCGTTTTCCCTGTCGTCGAGATCTGTGTAGTCGATAGCCTCGACGGCGACGTTAGGATTCGCGCCGCAACGCAAGAGGAGCTCGACGAGGTCTCGTTTAGAACATCTGACGGCGTCGTGCAAGAGCGAGCATCCGAAGGACGACGCGCGACACGAGTCGATCGTTCCGGACTTCTTGATCGTCATGACGAGTCTTACGAGTTCGTCGTGCCCGTCGTATATCGCGTTCTCGTCGATGATGGCCGCGAGTCGATCGCGCGCGGTCGCGACGCGATCGTCGTCGCCGACGACGTCGTCTCGAGTTCTTTTCTTGGACATTTTTTTTTCGTGGTAGTCGTCTCGTGCGAGCGCGAGAATGTTTTTTTAAGGCGCAATGACGTGACGTATCACGAGAAAAAAAAACTCCCGCGCAATTTTTTGGACACGTGTGAGAAAAAAAAAGGTGCGTGCTTTTTTCTTTTTAAAAGGTTTGACAATTCACGCGTGAACCCACATAATTCCACGCGCACGCAATTTCGCACGCAATTTCGCACGCAATTTCGCACGCACAGATGAGCGCTGTTAATATCATGCCCGGCGAAGACACGCGAGTGTGGTCGCTGTCTGTGCGCGACGGGCGCATCGAGCCCGAACTCACGTACGCGTCGGACGGTTCGGGTACCTCGCGCAGGTTGCCTCCGATGCAATTGCGAGACGCGCTGAAGTACGACGGAAAAAAACGGGACCCCTCCGCTCCGCATTCGTACTTCTTCAGCTCCACCGCGCGGTCCGGCAGAGTCAAGATCACCACCAAGCGGCCTCGCGCGGTCGTTCCCGCGGTTTTGGTGGATGACCTGACGAGTTTACTGACCTTCGTCGACCGCTGCACGTTGGGTTCGCATCACGTTCTGGACGGGTGCTTGGTCTTAGACACGGAGTTTCTGTGGGCGAAGATCCGGTTTGAAGGCGTGCCTATGTCCGAGTCGCTACGGGATTGGGCGACGCGTCTGGGGGCGGTGGTGACTTTTGATCCTACGTTCGACAAGCCGATACCGTCAGAGGGAAAATACACGAGGGAGTTCCTCTCTGACTGGTGCGGTAAACTGGCCGACATCGAGGATGCTCTGCGCGAGGACGAGTGTACTCCCGAGTTTGTCGAGCCTTCGCGGTGCGAGTCGAAGAAGAGACTGGCGGAGGCGTTTTTGAACGACGTGCGACCGGGGCCGAAATACCGCCAGGATCTCTGCGGATTGGCGGCTCGTCACGGTGCTCTCTTCGCACTGGCATTTGGCAGTCACCAAGGTTTCACGCTGAAGGAAAACGAAGCGACGAGATGGGCGGCGACGTTCAGCGAACCGGCGACTCTGCGTTTCTGCGTGCGGGCCATCGGGTCCCCGACGGACACTCGCGCTTGCCGAGGCGCCGCGTCGGCGGGATCCGTGGAGTGCCTGGAAATTTTGCGTTTCAGCGTGCCACCCGCACCTTGGGACACTACCGTGTGTGCGGCCGCGGGTCAATACGGTCGTCTGGACGTTCTGAAATGGCTGCGAGAAAAAGGCTGTCCGTGGGACGAACGTACGACGGCGCTCGCCGAGTGTAACGGTCACTTGGAACTTCTGGAATGGGCCTGGTCCAAGGGATGCGACTACGTGCCGAGGAGTCGCCCCAATCTTCCAAACCACGTCCGCGAACGGTTGGTCGAATTCAAGAAGAGGCTCAGGGAAAGTCAGCCACAGACACCCGAAAGTCCGCCGAAGAGGGTCAAGACGGAGCCTGGCGTCAACGCTGGACCTCCGGTCGCCGACGTCGATACGGAGTCTAGTCTGAACGACGAATCCGCCGAGCCGACTGACCGGTCCGTCACGAACGGTCATCGGCACAACGTCAGAAAGGTTTTACTGAGGTTGTCGTGCGCTCTCAAAAACGTTTCTGTTCCCGACCGCGTCGATGACCCGAACTTTTTTACGCGAGTCGTAGATTTCATCGACGAGTTCACGGACGAGCAGAACGAGTGCTTCCACCAGGCGATGGCGTATGAAAAGACCCTGTTCTTCGACAAACACAACGACGACAAGGAAACGTACTTCGAGCGGTATGAAACCCTGATGAAAAGTAATCTTCGCGCGGCAGAGCAGCAGCACAAAAAAGTCGAAGATGTTTTGAAGGGCTACGACGATCCTCTTCCTCTTCAGTGCACTGGCGACTCGGTCGTCACCAAAGATGAACGGCGCGCCGTTCAGCGTTGGATCCAGAACGTCAGCGTCAAGGCGCGCAGGTTAATGAATCCGGGTGCTCGGGTGTTAGACGTGGCGCTTGTCGCTGCTCAAGACTCCGCGGGTACCGAATACATGATCACCGTGCTCAGCGAGGACAGGACGGCGTACTGCGAAAACCTGAACAAATTAAAGAGTAAAGAAAAAAAAATGCTGACTGATTGGTTGACATCGAACGCTGAAAAAATAAAAGTTCTTCGAGACCACGTCGACGACCAGTAAGCATCGCAGTTTTGAGCACGGTACGGTATTCTAAAGTTTAGTCGGAAACGAGCGTATTCGTCGAATAGAGATGAACAGTTTTATTTAACGGAACGCGTCGTCGCGGCTACGTCTCGTCGAAAATAACACATGCGAGTGGAGTACGAGACCGGAGATCCTAAGACGAGACGCGAGAACGTCGCGATCGCCGCGTGCGTCGCGTGGTTCGTCGTGTCGATGGTGATCACGTGGATCGTGTGCGCGAACAGACCGACGTCGCTCAAGATCGGGAGGGCGACTTATTCGCGTCGCTGACGAGGACGGGCGCGTTCGCGATCGGCCGCGACGAACTCCGCGATGCACCTCGCCGAAGACAGGTACCTGTCGAGAGCGCTTCGGCCGATCAAAAAGTCCACGCCCTCGTCGTCACCACCACCACCACCACCGTTCGTCGTCGAAGTGGTCGCCGCGAGGTGTCCATCCTCAGAAAAACGACGAAACCGCACGAAGACACGAGCGTTAGGATCGTAGATGTAATAGCGAACCTGAACGACGAGTCCGTCCGCGTCGTCGTCACCCGCGTCGTCGTCACCCGCGTCCGCGTCACCCGCGTCCGCGACCCCGAACACGACGAACCTGTACACGTCTCCCATCTCGAGTGGATCTTTCGCCGCGAACGCGTACCGATCCGTCGCGCGCGCCGCGTGACGTCGTGTCTCCGCGGACACGACACCCGTCGCCTCGTCGGGATTCGAGTGTGCGACGTAGAACATCTCGAGGTCGCGAATAGGAACGGGAGGCACGAAAAGATTTCCCGACTTCACGTCGCCGTCGTTCGGTGTGGTCAATCTGCGTCTCTTCCTCGTCGGCGATCGGCGCGCGTCGTTTTCTTTCGCCGCCGTTCTCTCGGACGAGGCCTGAGGCGTGACGACGATCGTCACGGGCGCCAGAGGGACCGCGGGGCGTTGATCCTGATGAACGACGTCCGCCGTGGGTACGTTTTGCATGTTCATTCGACCGTCGATATCGATACCTCGCATGATGTCGGCGATATCCTCGTCGTTCGGGAACACGCCGTCGATGACACCAGAGGAAGGAACGTGAGCCTGAGGAGCCGGAGGAGCCTGAGGAGCCTGAGGAGCCTGAGGAGCCGGAGGAGCCTGAGGAGCCTGAGGAGCCTGAGGAGCCTGAGGAGCCGGAGGAGCCGGAGGAGCCGGAGGAGCGGTGCCACGATACCTCGCGGTGGTAAGAGGACGAGTGGTTTTGGATGGACGCACCCGTCCCCCGTCGTAGTCGTCGTCCTCCTCATCGACTTCCTCGTCATCCTCATCGACTTCCTCGTCTTCCTCGTCTTCCTCGTCGTCCTCGTCGTCCTCGTCTTCCTCGTCGTCCTCGTCTTCCTCGTCTTCCTCGTCTTCCTCGTCT
>PAUB01000021.1 GCA_002713695.1 Opitutaceae bacterium | reverse complement strand
GGATTCGTCAGAAATGGGGCTAGCATAACTCGAGAGGCTTGTTACAAATGTAACTTTTCTTGTTACAAATGTAACTTCCTGCGAAACCCCCCTAAATCTCCATCTCGTACGGAAGATCACCGCGTGCGTCCCTGGCCATCGACCATTCTAACCCCGCTACGCGCACACTCGCTTGGACTCTGGGGAAACCAGGCTCTAGAAAAGAGCCGAGTCCCCACATCTGGCCGAGATCAGATCAACTCTTAGTGTTTTTCAGCACCTCCTCGGCTTCTTCAACAATCTTTTTCAGCTCGCTCTTACAGCCATTCTTATTGTGAAGCATCTCAACCTTCATAAGGTTCTTGGCATAGTGAATGACGTGCTTCCAATAAAGCCTAATGGGATCTTCCACCGTTTCTCCTTCCCCCTTCCTCACCGCCCGTTCTCTCGCTGCCATGTCCCTCGCGACCACGTAGACGTGTTTTCGAGAGCACTCCTTTTGGCCGGAGGGGTCGAGCAGGTTGGGCGGGTGAACTGCCGTCTGTGCCTGGGGCATCGACAGAAGCTGCGTCAGGCGGTTGCCTGGGGCCGGAGAAGCGGTCTGGTCGATAGAGCGGAGCGACATTTTTCTTAAAGCTTTCCCTCCTTGACGGTTGCTTCTTACAGACCTAATGTTTCCCCGGTTAGCATTGTCAATAGCTTACAAGCCCGTTTTTATAATCATTCCTCTGACCATTCCGGAGATAAACAGCAGATGCTGAACGGTATGATGGACCAATATCCACATAGATTGCTAGCGTGTTTCTATGCCGAAGATCACTTTTGAGGCGCTTCCGAACCTTTCTGCGCTGACGGTGAACACGGACGCAGGCACAAAACGCCTCCGCGAAGAGCTGAAATCGGTCGTCAACTCGCTGTCTCTCAAGCTCGTCGGTATGTACTCCAGAGAGTACCAAAGACTTGTGGAGGACATTGCACGTATGATTATGATTCGGGATTCAAAAAAAGGCTACGGAAGAATCTTCAACCTCTACGATTACGTCTTGGAGCAGCTGCAGTCGCTTTTCAAAGATGAGAAGTCGGTCGCATCGGCCTTTGTGCCCTCATACGAATCTCACAACGCCGCAAGCCCCTCAAAAGGCATCGACATACAGCTCGCCAAGAAGATTGCGCTCGCGTTTTTCAAATCCAGCGACAACGCGCCACAGGAGGCGAGGAAGTTGTCGACGCGGGAACAAAAATCACAGCTCGAGTCGATTGTAAAGTACTTTGCATCAAATAACGGCGAATTGGTGCGCCAGCTCGCCCACGGCGCCGTGAAATCCTTTCTGTCGCTTCCGAGCTCCGCTTCACAGGCAGTACTAAGCGCATCTGTTCAGCTCGTCTTGCAAGGGGTCAACGCGTCGGTATACAATCCGATTGCGGACTTTATTCACATGGACGGCGAGGTAGACATGTTTAGAGAATCCGGCCATCGGTACGGTCGGCCGGCGTCCGAGCAAGACGTCTCGTCGCTCGTCGCGTCCTTCTGCGCCGACCTGTCTGCTGCGCCGGACCAACAAGTCGACCAACAAGTTGCGCTCAGTGGATGCGGCACCGTGTACTTCGACGGAATACCCGTCGTAAGACCCGAACTGCTTGCAGAAGCGTCTCGGGCGATTCAAAAAAAGCCTAATATGGGACTACTCACCGAATACGATATTATCTCGAATATGGGCCAGCAGCTGGCGAGGGCAACCAGCTTTGCTTTGAAGATGAGGACTGAAGATGAGTTACATCAGATGGGCATCGTGTCCAAGACCGCCCCGATGCTGAAGTGGTCGAATGTCAACGCGCTGGCCTTTCACAGGTCGGCGCTGCGCGACGAAGTCTTGGCGGGTGCCGTCCGCGTAGCCGACGGCCGCGTCGCGCCGCGCATGCGGGCTTTTGTTATCTTACTGATGAATAGTAGCGGAATTGCTGTCGGAGGTGCCGCCAACCAGCAAGTGACACTTGAACCCATCAAGCATGGGCTTCAATCGATCCAGCTCAAAGCGACGGTGACGGTCCTTGCTGGCGGAGCGGGCGCGAGCATGGGCGAAGACGCGATGCCGTGAGTGGCGAAAGCGGGGGTACTTCGTTCACTTCGCTTGGGATCTCTCAAGCACAACCCCCCACACATTCGAGGCCGAAGGTTCTAATGTCGAGCTCAACATCGTTGGTTTGCCTCCGGGGTCGCGCTCACCCAAGCGTCTACCAGAGCGGTTTTCACCGTCACCCCCGACACGGCAAGTCACGCGGTTCTGGGACACCTCGGCGCTTCGGCCGAGGGGCACGTCTTACCTTAGAGAGGCGACGGAGGATTGTGCCAGCTGGCACAAAACCAAATGAACCCTCATTGTGCCCCGGAGGAAAGCGCATGCCGCCGCAACCATTTAATAATGACAGAGTTCATATGATCGTGATTCTTTGCCTTGGCGGAGACCGGTGTCGCGTCTCCACTCTTCCGATGCGTTCCTCCTGCTGCAGTACTGTAGGTCTCGCAGGGCGTGCTGAGGTGAAACAGAAAGGCAACACCCCTTTCTAGCTTCATCCACCTTAAAAGCCCGCCTTTATAATCATTCCTCGCTTCTTGCAAGTCGTCTTGCGTGAGAAGCTTCTGAGCGGCAAATTCGACCATTCCGGAGAGGCCGAAGGTTCTAATGTCGAGCTCAACATCGTTGGTGTCGCGCCTTGCAATGTCGTTGGTATAGGTGAAAATTTCAGGGTACATCTGTTGGACCCGCTTTGTGACGCTCCCGTAACCACCAAAGACGTCAAGAAACACTCTGACCTTTGCCTCCGGGGTCGCGCTCATCCAAGCGTCTATCTCCTCATCGATCAGACCGTTTGGAATACAATTTCGGTCTGCTTTAGAGAGGCTCAAAACACTCGTCTTGTGCGGCCTTCCACTTACCCATCGTTTGCATGGGTTGTGTGGACAAGGAGGATGTGGATTAAATGATGGCAGTGTTGTTACGAAGACGGTTCGTTTCCGATAGTTGCAATTGTTGTAGTGACAATAGGACGTGGGTTTCAAAAAGACTGAATGTGGAAAGTCTCTAAGAAGAGCTGTGATAAAGTTGGCTTCTTTGAGTTTGCCATCGAGAGGGTTTTCAATAACGAAATCGATAGAGTTCATTCTCTCATTTCTATACGTTTGATTCTGTTCCAGAGCGAGACGCTGTCTATCTCGTTTGCGAGATGCGAAACCATCACTGCTTGTTGGCTTCATATCGGTGCCGGTTATGAGAACCCTGTTGGCGCGGTGTGGGCTGCCCACCCACGGCACACTCTCTGTGCACACCCAAGTTCTTCCCTGTCCGGGGCGCGTCGCGACGAGTTGTTTCGCCAACGAGCGCTGGTTGCGTCGTCAACTCTGAACAAGACCGGTTTCACTGTTACGAGCCCATGTTGGACGCGCGAAACATCACAAACGGTGGCGCGACATAGGCCCGACGTTGAGGTGTCCAGCGAAACCGCCTGAAATACACACCTCGCACACGAGATCACGGTGTGCGCCCCGGACAGGTGTTCCGTCTAAGCTCGATCCGCGCCTCCCCGCACCACATCCGACCGGACCACAGTGCGGTTTCACACCAATCGAGTGGTTTCGGCTCGAGGGGACCCCGGGACGCTGCAGCGATGGACGGGTGGTCGGGGCCGGTACCAGGCCGGTTGGTAAGAAGGAGGCCACAACACAGGGGCAGACAGCCTGCCAACCCACACACAATCCTAAGCAAGCACCCGGCACCAACAGTGATGGGAACAAAACGTTCGGCCCCCAAAAGCAAGTGCGTCGTGCGGATGGAGCCTCTAAGTGGAGAGGTGCAATTCTACGAGGGGCCCCGGGGCGAGGAGCGCATGGTGCGGGAAGAGTCTCCAGATGGTCACGTGCAATTCTACCAAGGGCCCAAGGGCGAGGGGCGCATGGTGCGGGAAGAGTTTCCAGATGGTCAAGTGGCATTCTGCGAGGGCCCCCGGGGCGAGGAGCGCGTCGTGCGGGTCGAGTTTCCAGATGGTCACGTGGCATTCTGCGAGGGCCCCCGGGGCGAGGAGCGCGTCGTGCGGGTCGAGTTTCCAGGGGGTCAAGTGAACTTCTTCGAAGGCTCCCAAGGCGAGGAGCGCATGGTGCGGGTCGAGTTTACAGATGGTCAAGTGAACTTCTTGGAGGGCCCCCAAGGCAAGGAGCGCACGGTGCGGGTCGAGTGTCCAGGGGGTCAAGTGAACTTCTTCGAGGGCCCCCGGCGCGAAGAGCGCGTCGTGCGGGTCGATTCTTCAGGGAGTGAAGTGGTATTCTCCGAGGGCCCACAGGGCGAGGAGCGCATCGTGCGGGTAGAGTCTGTAAAGGAGGAGCGCAAAGCGAGGAAGCGCGCAGAGAAGAAGAGGCGCCAGCGGGCGGCTAGACGAGCAAAGGCAGAGGAAGAGGAGGAAGAGGTGGTGCTACGGGACGCTCGCTTCCCGCCCGTGGTGGTCGGGGTGGAGGTGTGCGAAGAGGAGGTCGAAGGTGAGGAGATGGTGGTGCTGACCGGTTGGCTGGTGTGAAGATCAGCACGACAGCTGTTTGAACCACTCGAGCTACAAACCAACGAACCCTCTGGACGGTTCAATGAATACCTCTGCACCTGGGGGCAACCATTGAATAAAACGGTTTCATAATATTTACACGGTTTCGGAAGGCATGCCCCTAGTCATCAGGCCGCCGGCTTCTAGTCTGGGGGGGGGTGCTAATGTAGCAGATGTAGCCGTCAGTGCTAAAGGGTCTTGGTGGATAGCCTACCACCAACCCCTAGTAGCAGCAAGGTCGGTCGGCTTTGTATCGCTCTTCGCTCGCATCCGGCACCAGGCCCTCTTCAGACGAATATGACCTTTACCCTCTTCGAACCCGGCATCGACGCAAAAAAAGGAACGCAGGAATCCATCGACGCTCAGACAAGCAAACTAAAGTCCGCCGCTTCACTGGTCTCTGCTCCCAAGGCGACCACGATCAACCTTTCAACCACCTCCCAGCCAGGACTCGGCGTCGATGCCGTTGTGATTGCCGCGCAGGATGGAAACGTCACAGGCAGCCCGGTCTTGCGCCTTCTTGTCGCCACGGTGCGTGTAGACAAAAACGGTGGCGGCGCGGACTGCTATTCGTTTGACTCGATCGGGGATACTTCGATCGGGCCTCTAATCACGCCGACGCGCCAATTGGCCAACAACACAGGCAACATCATCTCCATGCCCCGTGTAATTGCTGAGCCTGGCGTCGACTTTGGCGCGTCGCCGCTGCTCGCCACGCCAATCCTCAGTGTTTGCTACTTCAAGAACAGCTCCAAGGATGGAGCCGAATTGAACGCCGTCAACATCATCCCCGGCACCCGTGTGAAGCTGTCCGGGGTCAGCTTTGAGCACCCTCGGCCGAACAAGGCCACAAACGTCGAGCCGGCTCCCCGGGCGCGTATAAAGCGCATTGACGTGATTTCCAAGCCAGACAGTCCGACCAAAGCCGCCAAGGCGCTTAAGGATGCGCTCGAGAGCACCGTCGTTGAGTCCTACACTGCGATGTCCGTAGTGGCCTCGCTCGGTGGCATCGAAAAGATTGGCGAAATCGCACCGCTGCTGGCAAGCGATCTTGCAAGGGCCCAACGCGATCTCCGCCATCAGACTGCCGCAGGGCTCCGCTCCATGGCCACGCGGTTGGAGAGTGTTGTGGCCGGCGATGGCGAATCTTACGCCTCCCCGGCCTGCAAGCCAGAAAGTCGGTCTGCTCTGCTCGCCATGGCAGACAAGCTCGAATCCGCATCGATCACCGCACCGCTCTCAATGATACTCGGCTCCCCTGTTGAGCTGCCGCTGATTTTCCCCGGTCACGACCCGTCATCCCTTACGCCCATCATGGATACTCCTACGAAGCTCTCCAAGGCGCCCGTCTACGCACGCGCTCGCATCTCGTCGACGTCCGTCGACGTCCAGGACGGCAAAGGCACGGGGGTTCTCACCATCTATCCTACCATCACCCTCTCATTGTCTGGCGACCGCGCTCTTTTGGCCAACGGCGCGGAGCAACCGGCGTACTTCAACTACAACGCGGACGCCGTACCGACTTGCGCCATCAAGTACTCGCTCAAGAACTTCGCGCCGATGCTCGGCACCTGCTCGCTCAAGAAGACCACAATGGCGGCTCGCGAGCTCGTCTCGTACGCCCCGCTGACTGTCTCCACCAATTTGTATCCGCGGTCTGGCGAAGATGCCATCTTCGGAGACAAATCGGGTGGCTCGAACTGGGCCAACATCTTCGATATGGATCTCCGCGGGGCACTGAATCACGCGGCGCTCCCCGTTCGCATAAAGTTTGTTCAGGAAGAGTACTGTGCCGGGGAGGCCACAATCTCCGAGTACGAGCCAGACGACACCGACAGGATTGCCCCGCCTGGTTCAAACGCACTGAAGCCCCCAACTCTGGACACGACCGGTGTGTTGGCGATCTCTGAAAAGACTCGGAAGCTCTCCAAGCTGGTCGACGAGTACCCGGGGCTCATCTTCTTCGCCGTCGTCGATGGCGCCGCCGAGGCAATCAAGAAAGCTCCGGAGCTGCTGACGGACCACTCCAAGGCCGAGGGCTGGCTCAAGGCTAAATTGGGGGGCTCCTCGCCGACGGAGACTGAGAAGAGCCTCATTGCGAACACGCTGCTCTTCGCCGTGAAGCCCTTGGTCAACACCACCCCGGAGGCCAGCGAAGACGACGTTAAGAAGGATGAGGATCTTAACCAGGATGTTGCAGAGACTACGCGTAAGAAGGCAAAGAAGAGCAACTGAAGAACGAACGTCGCTCCGTCTCCCGCATGACCCGGGAGATAACCGAAGTTTCGAGACTCTAAGACATTTACTGCAATAACTCGCGCGTGGGTCCTGTGCCTCGCGTGACCCGAAGTCGACACACACACCGTTTCTACGAAACTAACAGAACCGAGACGTTTGGCGGAAGACTGCTAGTTCTAGCACGTTTAGCCGGTGTAGGCATGCGATGTCCTGGGTGTGACCACCCGAGCCAGTGGCCGTCTAAACAGAAAAATACATCCTCTAGACTACAGCAAGCGCATACTCCCTCGCGGCGGCCGCTATGATTGCCGCCACTCCCGCCAGAATGTGCCAAATTCCATGGCTGGCAATGCCGCAGCCGCAGCTTTTAAAAGACACGCACGGAATCTTGGCTCCCTGTGCAAGAGATCGGTCGGGCCACTTGATAACGTTGTCCAAGGTCATGCCGAACAAGACAATGCCAAACGCGGAGACTTGAAGCGCCAGAATGATCCATGCATGTTCCCCTCCGAGTTGTGAGAGGATCGCCGGTGTCGCACTAAAAACAAAGATAGCAATTGTCAGGCTACCAGCCTGACGCATAGGGCCATGCTCCCCGTCCCCGTTCCATCTTTGTAGCAGGCCTGTTTCAAGCGTGCATGCGTCGAATTCAGTCGTCTGCGTCTCCTCTCGAGTCAACCAACTCCTCCTGTAGAGAAAAAAGATGGCCAGTACGGATGCGGCCAGAGGCACGTCGACGATCGAGCTTACGGGGACGTTTACAAATCCCCGAGTGACCGCCGCGAGATCGGCAACGGAGTTGATCGCGAGCGAGGCATAGATGGCCAAAAAATCGAGCTGGCGCGTCCAGACTGAGATGACAGGGTCCGGGGATGTAAAGTGGTATATAGTTGACGAAAAGAATGTGATACTGGTCGCAAAGGCCCCACCTATGGCCCAATTCTCCGCGGTTCGGGAGTCTGTGAATCTCCCTATGCAAACAAAAGCGTAGGACAGGAACGCGACCCCTAAAACGAGATGGGACCACGACGAAAAGCGCTCAAGGTGGCCAAAGTCCCCGATGAAGGATCTAGGATGCTCGTCAGTGGGCAACTGACAGCAACCTTTACACATTACACGATATGCGAGCTGGTAGAGGCGGGAGCAACCGTCGGTATTTTCACCTCCAGGCACGGTCCATTGGTCGTGTGGAGCGCTGTTTCCGACCTGAGGTATCGCTCCAGTGCCCACGACTATTGGGCGCCGAAAGATGGGCTGACTTTGGTGCGATTGGAGGGTATGGTTTCGGCCGCACTCCGCGTAGCAGTTTGGACCGAGAGTAAACGTAAAAGCCGCATGCACTCGAGTCGGACCCGATGCCCCTGACGGACGGACTGACCGAGCCCGGTCGATTACCTTTGAGAACGGCTCGCAGGCGGTCGGTGCAAAGGGCAAATGTGCTTGTTGCTGCTTCTCATTCACGGGTTGTGGCCTGTGCGGGAGTGGAATCGCTAAGTTGAATGTGAGATGACCGGCTTGCATCTTCACCTCTGTTAATCGGAAGCCCAAGCACGCTCTATCTAGGAAATCTATTCGGCACTGATTCTACTAGCAAAATGGAAACGAATTCGTTTGCCAATGTTCTCCGGCACACGCGCGCGGGGCGTGTGTTGCTCGACCACCTCGCTGCGTACGCGGCAAAGGCCAATGGTGAAACCCACTCGGCGCAGTTACAAACAATCACCTTATTTAGGACTATAATTCAGGGGCTCCGGGGGCGCGACTCGCGGCCCGTGTTTGGATTACCGACGATGCTTCCACGGTTTCTTTTACTGGCATCACTCTCTGGGGAGCGGGTCTTGCTCTATTCGCAATCGCCCGAGCTTTTGCGCGTTTTGATTGCCAACACGGGGCACCCTCAAGACCGCCAGGGCTTCCTTACGAGCTTTGACGAGCTCATTGCGGCTGCGGACATAGATTCCTTGAGCGTCTTTATGGTCTATGTGCTGCCGTGGCAAGAGGGGATCGGCTCGGCCTTTTGGCGAGCCTCGACACTGCACCCCCAGTCGTTTGACGACTCGCGGTGGATACTATCGAGTATGTCCCAGAAGGTCAAGGACTGCGCTTGTACAAACGAGTCTGGAGAGTTTCCCGTGGGAGATGCGGAGGTCGTGGCACTTCAGAAGGACGTGTTTGCAGTCAGTATAGAGGAGCTAGAGAACGATGCGACGCTGCTGAGTAGCGTCGGATACAATGTGTGCGGCACAACAACGGGTAGAGAACCAACAGACGTAGGGAGCAGCATGACCGTCGGGGTCACTTTAAATGAGGCTGCCAGGAAGAAGGCGGCAGACGAGATCCGTATACTGCGGGAAGCGCTCAGCTCTGCTCTTGCGCAGCGTCGGACGGTCCAGGAAGAGCTTACACATACCAGACAGAGGCTTAACCGAGAGCTCGAGGAGCTCAGACATGAGACATCCGTTGCAACCGCGAGCACCGTCAAGGCCACCATGAACACACTGGATGCCTACAAAGAAAAGGCCCGGCTTGCTGAGGAGTCAGCAAGGGTTGTCATCGACAAAGCGGCCAAACAAGCCTTAGAGCTGACCCAGATCAAGTGGGTACTGAATGAGAATGAATCCAAGATGAGAACGGAGAGATCTACCGCGGCAAAGCAGCAGAAGGCCGGTAATGCGGCGATTTCATCTCTCAACGGGAGAATAAAAGATCTGGAATCGACACTTGACAAAACCAAAAAGGAGCTTCAGATGGAGAAGAACAGACATGTAAAGGAAACCGACGAGCGAGTTCAGAAAGTGATGACCCAGCTTCGTGAGGCCAACGACAGGAACCTTGAAAGCAGGCGAGTAATTGAGAAACTGACATCGGCTGTTGAATCTCGCGAAAATGAGATCTCTTTGGTTTCGCACGACCGAGACGCTCTCAAGGGGAGCGTCAAAGATCTCAGAAGCCAGGTTGCTTCTATCACAGAAGAGATGAACAATGCTGAGAGACGCCGCGAGTGTCAAGCGAAACTCACACTCAAGAAGGACCAGGACATGTCTATCATGGCGACCCGCCTCGCCGAGGTGATGAACGGTCTTGAGCAGGCCAATGCGAATCTAGAAGAGACCCACAAGAGTGCGTCTTGCAATATAGAACCTCCTCAACGAGCTGTTGCAACAGCGACCGTAAACATGTCAACAACAACTCACTCGGTTGCTGCCACACAAACGCACTACAACGACCTTAAGCTCGCATTGGGAAAATGGGGAAAAGCAGCCCTACTAGACCCGGCGTTCGACCCCAAAAGTGCACCATCTTTGCCAGACACGGTCGCAGATGCGTCAAAGCAGGCCCATCGCATGTTGCTCAACCTCATAGAGGTTGCGCAGCGCTCGCAATCACCGTACATGGCTGAGTTTCAAGGCCACTGGAGCCCCGGACTCTACAAGCCCCCCCCACCCCCTGGAGCTTCGCAAAGGTAGCCGCGCGGACGGAAGCGCCGTTGTTACAATGCTCCTAGTAACAGAAACGGTTTCACCCACCCCCCGGGGGGTACATTCATTTTGGATGTGTCCAAGCGTTGTTACACCGGGGGCAATAGCAATTCATTGAATTGGGCAACCGTCGCCATGTACAGGTTTGTAATACTCGGAAAGAGTTTGTAAGCTAAGAACAGTGAAGCTGTGACTTGGCCGACTGGTACCGCATCTTGCTTCTTTTCCGTAGCTGAGAGGGCCGGAGTCCACCTCCTGTTTTTTTGGATGTGTAAACGAAATACCGCGTTTTAATCCGTCGGTCGGACAAGTCGGAAGCCGCGAGAGGTTAGGAAGCATGGCTGAATACGATCTCTCTCTCTCTCTTACAAATCACAGCCTGGTATTATCCGTGATACCTACCTCTACTCATGTTCTCTTCTTGGTGGGATTGTGGATGCTCTAATCCGGTTTACCGCATCGGTAGCTATAGCCCTAAATGACGCGGGGGCGATTGAATCGACGCGATTGAAGGCCTCAGTCAGCGCCTGCGCCACGCTGTCCAGTTGCTGCTGGAACTCCGCCCCAGGAGTAGTATCGACATCGACGGGAATAGGTATTTGTGGCGGTGTGAAGTTTAGAACAATAAAAGGCGACGCCTGGGAGGCAAGCTGGTTCCTGTGTGTCCGACCCTGCAGTACATCTGCCAGGAATAGAAGCCCGGGGTCCGCAGTCTCATACTCACGTCTACTATCTTCTTCGCTATATCCATAACGAAACGAACGGCACATTGGACACCGTATATCTCCGCGAGATTTAAGCGATCGGTCACATTCGTCACATACGTAATGAGTGCAGTCGAATGGATACCCGATGTCGTCTTCGGTGAGCCCGCTTTCCAAGCAAACGCAGCATTCGAACGTTGTTTGCCGGCACCTCTTCGACCTGCGCCACGAACTCCGCACCCCGCTTGGCAGACCCCGTTCCGCCTTCGCGTCGTCAGAAGGTTGACTGGTCTGACGGCCAGCGCTCATCGTTTCTAGCTGTGGCGAGTCGGTTCCGCGACGAGTGCGCGGCGGCCTACACCACTTTGTCAATCGGCCTCGTGACAAGCAGAGTGTTTTACGACCTCGACGACAACAACAGTCACCAGATGGATGCTGTGACAGTCCGTCTTTAAACAGTGCTACGATTAGCGAGTTAGTTCGAAGTGGTAGCTATCACAGCGTACAGTAGTCCTTCTTAGACTCGTGCCCGGCTGTGCTATTATTGGAAGCCCGGTTTTTTTGGTCTGTGCAGTAAGCACGAACCCAATATAACACGCGCGCGCCTTGTGCAAAAGGACGTTGCTGCTGAGACCGGCACCGACTCGCTAAGAAGCGGTGCTCAACGTCGGCCGGGTCGTATATATCTATAAAGAGCCGCCTTTCGAGATGGTGTTGACCGATGCCGATTCAGATGGCGAACTCGTGGAAAACCCAAACGTGCAATACAACGGGAACTCTTCGAAGATGAAGTGCAGCCCCACTCCCAACGTAGACTCAGACAGTGAAGTCGAAGACGACTTCAAAAAGATCAGGGCCCCAGCCGTGGCAAAGACACAACTCACTGGCTCAAACGACAGCGAGTCGGATGAAGACGTACAGTCTTCCGTTGGGAAGAACACAACTTTTGTCGTGCGCGCCACAGAAGAGGAGTCGGATGCTCGTCGCAGCGGCCGCAACGAGCTTTTGAACGACGTCGATCCCGTAAACGACGACAGAAGTGATCCAGCTCAATACACCGCGCTCTACGTTGACAACGACGGGCTCAGCCAGTTAGAACTGCGGACCAACTGTAGCTCATCGAAAAAGTCGATCTTAACGATTCCGAATTCGTGCGTCGTCAACGCGCGATTTCGCGACGACTATGGCGACATTCTCAAGCCGATCGACGTACCGGCGTCGGTCTTCTTTGGGCTCTCTGCGGTTCAGAGGTCCCAGAACACCAAGGAGTTGATTCAGAAGCACACACTCTACGAGATATACCAGCGTCTCATATGGATCTCGTCTCGTAATAACGAGACAGCGGTTCGAAAGCTGAGTATGCTTCTCCCGTGTAATATAGTCGATTGGGACGCAAACTCGACACCATACAAGGAGTTTTACGAGAACATAACTCCGTGTTACCAAATCGACTCCAAAGCCACGTTGTCTCTGATTAAGAAGACAGGCCCAACAATCGGACTTCCAAACAGCCTCACAGATGCCAAAAGCTACGTTACCGTTACTATCCGTGATAACATTGACGAATCAACAAAGGATAATGGCGGGTGGGCCATCGTGAACCCCGCGTCGGCCAAGTCGTCAAAGGATCACAAGGAGTCCAAGGCGAGCAGCCGCAAGGCCAAGACCAACACCGCCGCGGAAGTGTCAGATGCGTGCACCGGGACTCCTCTCCCAACCTCGACTCCGACTCCGACTCCGCCCCACGCCCCGTGCCCGGAGAGTCACCCTGTCAGCAATGGTGTGTACACAGAGTTTGCTAACACAACTGGAATTACCATGAATACGACAGCTTCGCTGGTCCCGGTCACAACCCCATCGCCAATCGCTTCCACGTCACTTCCAGTCGTCCCAGAAACTGGTGTCTCTCAGAAGCGAACGCACACAAAAGAATGGACAGTCGCCTCAAGCGACTCGAATGAAACAGGGGTCGACTGGCCCGCAGGAGCAAAGTGTGCCAAAATCACGCATATCGTAGAATTCCACTGGTAAAGCGCACTCCTCCAGCTCAGGCACTGCGGCATGGTGAAACGCCTCTCGTGGCAACTGGTTGGCTCAAGACGTGAAGAACATGCGCTGCCCATCGACGGGTGGGGTCAGGTCCGGTCGGCTGGGGGAAGCCAATCCTACGAGCCACGCCGACGCTTGTGCGGACATGTTTGAAGGGATGCCCGGAGTGGCAGATAGAGGGGCTAAATTTGGTTTTGGCCAGCTGGTCAAACCCAATTGTAGTCCCCTCCCTCCTAGGCGAGGTGAAGCAAATTGATCACTGTGGAGTACGCATATTCCGATATGTACTTGAAACCACGGTATTTTATATCATTGTATTGATCATTGGTGATGAACCTGCCTTTTAGGAACCTGAAAACATGCTCCACATTCTTCTCTAAACGCTTAATCCCTTCCTTGTCCCAAAGCCTGTTCTTCCCGGAAAGGTAGAACACAATGTCGGAATAAGTCGTTTGCCCAACATTCCACGAGAGCTTAGTGTGCATCCAATTAAGGAGCCTGTGTGCTTCTTTCTGATCAAGAGTATATTCAATTATTGTAGGGGCGTCAGGAGGGGCATGCTTTTTCTTATAGTGCTGCATACCTATTGCGAGAACCTCACTGAGCCCGCGCCGCGGCACATGGCCCGCATCATATGTCACACTGGTCACTCGACGGGACATCTCCACTCCCCACGCTCACCCCCCCCCCCTTAATAGACGGCTTCAAAACTCGTGTTATCTCACAGCCTTTGCGAGCTGTGTTCCGTGCTGACATTGGGTCGCACACAGCACAGAAATACATACGGCATTACCACTCACGTTGACGCTGCAGTTGTTGGCTGAGACACACCAGGACACCCCTCTATGGATACACTCACCGGTCGCAGCTGTCCTAATCACTTCCTCTACCCCCGCTTCTCGAGACAAGCATGCTGGCTGCTTCCTCAAACCAAGTCGCGGCCTCTACATCTTCGACCGTGATGATTCCTGAAGCTCGGTAGGCATTAATCTTATCCCGAACATATTTGCTCGTCGTCAATTCGCCGCGGTGAGCTTCGCAGACGTCACGCTTTGGAGGGCTTACGTTAACGCATAGAGGCATGATGAGTCTTAGGTTTTGCTTCCACGCCTCCCGTTGCCTGACGCAGCAGCGGAGCTTTGCCTCACGCGTCCCGAAAGAGGGCGCATCGCCATCAACCATCACGGGTGACGTCGCCTTGTCGGACCGCGGCTTTCCTTGTGCATTCAAGATGTCAGCAGCACTGCTAGGCCGAAGGACAAGACCACCCTCGTTTCTCCAGACTTGAACCGCCAGGGGGGACTGCAGCTCTATGCTCCCCGATCCGATCAACAGAGCGAGAAGCTGACGAAAGGCCCCTGGTTTGCACCCAATTGGAGCTCCCCTCTGCAGCGTCCAGGTCTTGCTGTCCTCGTTGTACTTGTCTACGAAGATCGGCAATAATTGCTCCGATGTCACATCCCCACTGCGGCCTGCGCTGCTCATAGGATGTGGAGCAGCAGGCGGGGAGACTCCATCGGGCGAAGCAACCTTCCAAGCTCCGCGAAGGACGTCGTCCATGAGACGCTTCACCTCCCCCAGCTCCTCAAGTGTCGAGTCGCACCGGCCGTCGTCTCGGAGGAGGCGCACCATAACGGCCTCGAGCGCGGGCCAGGAGGCCTCGATGTTCCGTGTCATGCTCGCCCATAGTTGCGACTCGATGGGCTGTCCAATCTCACGCTCGCTACCCCTGACAAGACGGTGTGCGGCGACATACACTTCGGGGACGGTTGGTTCTCCAACTGCGAGACTCAACGGATAAACGGCTGCGCTCAGAAGAACCATCGTGTCGGCGGCCAACGCAAAATCTTGGCTCGACTGCGGCTTTCGGTCGTCGTCATACCCGGCGTGGAAACGTTCGAGTACCTTCCAGAGTCGCTTGATGGTCGCCTCTGGGCTCATCCCCGGAGCACAAATCTTTGCGAGCAACGCGATCGTGCTCAAGGCATTCAATAACGTCGATATTTGTTCCGAGTTGCTTGCAAATGGATTGTCGCTGAGATCGATTACCTGCAAGCGCCTAACAAGCGGTTCGCGGAATATTGCAACGTCTTCAACCGTGGCGTCGACCAGAAAAGCTCGGGCGTCAGAGTCGAGCCTGTCAAAACGGTTCCTAAACTGAGCTCCGACCGTCGCGTCGTCAGCTCCACAATTTGGGGCGAGCGACTCAGCGTAAGGACCGAATGGGAGGCATTGAAGAGAGTCGACCGTGTGGGAGTCAATCTCCAGCGCTTTCCGCACGGCGTCAAGCCCGTCAGCCACGTCGCTCAGGAAGGTGTGCACACCAGGGATGGCGTGGTGCGGAATGCCCCTTGTCGCCACCGGGATGCGGTCGTAGTGGGTATTGGACACCTTGACGTAGGTCCTCTCGGCCAGCGCGGCGCAGTACTCGTCAGATACTTCCTGAGGCATCAGCATCTTGCCGTGGTTGCGCCTATCGGCCGTCTCGGCGGAGCACTGCCGGCCGAGTCCCCCGCCTGATCCCAACTCGATGCCCACGGGGTACGCTCCCGCCCAAGCGGTCGTCTCAAACGAGGACTTTACCGAACGATGCCCCACGCGGTAGACTTGCCAAGGCGTCAAACGAAGATGTTTTTGATTGTCAGGCACGGTTACCCGCTTTGCGCATGCGATGGCCACGTTGAGTGCGCCGGAACACATCTGGACTGTCTGCTCCTCAACGAACGATGCGGTAGAGGCCGCGGTGAGGAGGAGCGCACGTGCCTTCCAGAAGTCGCCGACCTTCAGAGCGGCATCGACCACGCGCACGGGAGAATCTCCCGCGACGGTCAACGAGAGCGCTCCGTGAACGTGAAGCGCATCGGGACGGCTGTGAAGCCGGGGGTAATTGGAATCTTCGTTTTGCTCAAGTGGCTCGAATGAGGCGTCGACGAGACGAAGAACGGCATTTGGCTTGTTGTAGAAATCCACAGAAGCGTCAGACTCTTCACCGGGGTAGGCTTGGATGCCGAGGAAGACACGAGAGGGGTTGCCCGAGCGCGGACGCAGCTTGTAGAGCGCCCCGAGCGTCTCTGACGCCTGAAGAGCCAGTGCGAGATTGTTCCCCGGTGTGGAGAATGGGTCTGTGATCTCGGTACCGATGTTTTTCGACCTCAGACACGTGGCTACCTCATAGGAGTGGGTTGAACACCCTTGATGTTTGCAATCCTCGTGTTGCGCGTTGAGCAAGCGGCGGAGCTCACGCCCTCTTTTGATCTGATCCGATGCCGCCACCAACCTGACGCGAAACGTGATCACTCCCCTCGCAATTCCCGTATAGGCCAATCCGCTGCTCGTTCCGTCCATCATCCCTTTGAGCCGCTGGCGAAAGTCGGCAATCTTTGCCTTGGACATGCCCTCGGGCGAGACGCGGCTGCAAAGTCTGTGATAGGTTTCGGTCACACCGGGCAGCGGCGCCGACTTACCGTCTCCCGACGGGAGGTGAGTTGCTTTCACCCAGGCGCAGCGCGTGTGTGAACCAGCAACGCTTGTGACCTCTGGTGCTGCGGAGCAGCAGAGCAATGCCGTCTTGGCCAAGTCGTCATCCGACCGCGCGATGCCCGTGTGCACCCCGCCATCGATGTGCGGGGCCTTCCACGTGACGATTCGGGGAGTGTCGACCGTCTTTACTAAGACTCGAAGCGCCTGCGCTGACTTGACAGCGCTCACCTGACTGACCCTTGTCACAGAAGCGTTTGCGACGACAGACTCCTCTAGCTGCCTCTCAACGGTCAACTCGGCGGCGTCGTTTGCTGCCTGTCTGGACGAGCTAATGAGCATGAGAAGTACATAGGAGTGCTGTGAGTTCAGCGCGGCAATCCAATAAGACAGTATGAGCCCCGAGCCGCCCGGGGAGGAGCTCGAATTGCGCTTTCGCTTCGCAGAGAGGACCTGTGTGTTGACCCCGGATATCGCCTCCATACGCGAAGCGGCCCGCAGCGCCGCCGACGGACGTACTGCCCCGGTAACGTCCATCGAGCTTCTTTTCGACTGACTGACAACCTTACAGCCTTTCGAACAACCATTGAGATATCCAATCTCCTCGTCAGACGAAGGGTCGTCGTCGTCCTCGCAGGCTTGTGATTCCACATCCTCGTTCTGAATCCTGACAATCTCACCGATGAGTGTCCCCCCCTCTGGGTCAGGAACAGGGGCAATAGCCTCCCCTCCCGCCTGCCTCCGTGCCTCATCCTCTGCCAGTAGCTGTGCCTCAGACAACCTCGCGCGCCGGGTGATCTCCGTGCGCCCGTAATTGAGGAGCGCTTCGCAGACTGCAATGTCAAGATCACTCACAGGGTAATCTCGCAGAATCTCTCTACCGCGCGCCTCGTTGCTCATGTAGGATAGCAACGCAAAGGAAGACCACACCAAGTCGCCGTGTGTATTCTGAACGATGCGCTTGCAAATCTCCCAGAGGTGTGTCGTCTCTTGGCGAATTCGGAGGGAGATCATCTTGCACGACAGTTCGTTACCAGCGATGGTCTTCATCGTGTCCAAAAGAGAGGCAGGAGAGAGTCTAGTTGGCAACGCCAAGGAAAGCGAAGTCGCTGTCGATCCGATTACAAATGCCTTGGGCAAATCGGATCCCAACAGAGCGCCGGGAGACAGCGCGCCTGTACTTCTCGGGTCTGCAAACCCGCTGTTTGCTGTCCCCAGCGAAACCAGACAAGCCGAAGCCTGTACAGCCCACGCTGACGTGACATTCTGCGTATTGACTCTCGTCGTCTGGTTGGAAGCGCCCATCTTCCCACCTAAGAGATTCTGAGCCTTCTCCACGACGGACGACACGCGCACGCTCGAGGAGCGTATGGATGCGGAAAGGAGTACACCATGCGGGGCTATTGGAAGCGCTGCGTAAAAACTGGACCAAGACGGCTCTCCACCATAGTTTGAAATGTCTCTTGCGTGCAGGCTCAACAAGTGACTCTCGACGTGAGAACGTTTCACGCGCTTAGTCCCACCCACGCTCGTCCTTTCGAGGTGAGAAGAACGAGCCGTAGGATTAGGGTGCTGAACCAGTCCGCTGGACTCCAAAACGGCAACGTGCTCACGAGCGATGGAGTGCGCAGCGGTCAGATTACTGGGTGTGGGAGGGTTGGCCGCTCGGGACGCTCTTGCGGATGAAGCAGTGAGCATCCTTCAATAAAACTCACTCACAACTGATTTGGTGCCGGGATAGCGGCAAAGAAGTCTCCCTTGCGGTACTTACCGGTTCTGTCCAGAGCAGAACTACCTCGTCTGGCCAGACGTCAGACCACCTTCTCGAGAGAACGGATTGAAATGCTTGGGCCACCGTCCGTTGAGCCCGGCCAGCTGACCAAGATCAAACGTAGCTCTTTGAGCTAATTAGGTGGTGCGCTAAGCCAAGTTGATCTTCACCGTCGCATGGCACGTGGCATGCGACGCAAAATGGGTAAGACCAAGCGCGCAATCCAGGTTGTCGGAGCGGTGAGTCTGAGTCTTGCCGCAGTGAGGGTTCTTGTTTTGTTTTCAGAGTCGTACAGCCTTGTACGCGCAGAGCGTGCGTCAGACAGAAGCCTTATCGACCTCTGTCGTCGCGAAGACGCCGCTGCTTCCGCGTCGGCCAAATTTCGATCGGCGTGTTTGTCGGCCCGTGCCGAATCGGCATCACCAATAATCCTCAAGGCACTTCTCCGTGCGGTTCATACCGCGTTCACCGACTTCTGTGAATGTTTCGGTTCGCCTACAAAGATGGCACTTCTGGTGCTTTTTGTGCTCTCAGGGCTCTCCGCTCCCATCATCAAAGCGCTGGCAAAGACGTTTGTGGCCGGCTTAAGCGTGACTGGATCTCCCTCGAGCTACGGAAAAGAGCACCTCTCGGACGACTCGGACGACGAGGAGCGGGAAACTACAAAATTACTAGTGCTCAGAAACGACACCCTTCCACTCAAGAGTAGCTGGGGTAGGGTGACACAGCGGCGAGCGTCGAGAGTTCCATCGATTGGAAACTCAGGGGAATCTCCGGCTTGCGGCGGGGAGCACTCTATCTCCTTCTTGTAGGGGGGTGCTGCTGGCCTAGGTGGTTAGAACGCCAAACGGACAGGGAGCGCGCAGTGCTTTTTCAGAGGAGATGTGTATTTTCGACGGTTTTGCCAAAAGTTACATTTGTAACAAGGAAAGTTGCATTTGTCACAAGCCACTCGAGTTATGCTCCCTCGTTTTCTGACGAATCCGGCCAACGAGCGCTGTTTGTGTCGTCAACTCTGAATAACAACGGTTTCAGGCCATTTACGCAGTTTCGGAAAGCATACCCTCCAGTCATCAGCGCATAACTCAATCATGAACTGATTATAAAGACGTTACGCCCCACTCGCCCCATCCCAGCCCCGCCCCCCCCCCCCCCTCGGTTCTTTGAACTGTCCGGAGTACCATGGCACTCCGGACAGTTCAAAGTTGAGCCGATGTTGGGCCAGACAGAGGCACACAGACACGTCCTGAAACCGCAACTATTCAACGTTGACGACACAACCAGCGCTCGTTGGCCGGATTCGTCAGAAAACGAGGGAGCATAACTCGAGAGGCTTGTGACAAATGTAACTTTCCTTGTTACAAATGTAACTTCCTGCGAAACCCCCGAAAATCCTATCTCATACAGAGGATTACCACGAGCGCTCTCGGCCATCGACCATTCTAACCGCGCTCTTCAGGTGAGCCCCTGGAGGCGGTGAACGATTCAAGTGCTTTTGCGAGAAGTTACATTTGTAACAAGGAAAGTTACATTTGTCACAAGCCTCTCGAGTTATGCTCCCTCGTTTTCTG
>PAUB01000020.1 GCA_002713695.1 Opitutaceae bacterium | reverse complement strand
TGTCCGCATGATACCACCCACTTGCGACAAAACATGGCGGTGGTAACGGAAGACACCGAACCTGTCCCCGCAGAGACGACATTGGGAGGCTCTGAACTTTCAGTGTCGTGAAGGAATAAACACAAATTCATCCCCGTCGACACCGTGAATATATAAACCCCGCCCCTGCCCGCACGCCACCGTCCACCGCCCACACAGCATGGCGATGGTGGAGGACGACGACGCCGTGTTCGCGGACCTCGTCAGCAAGGCCAAGTACGACTCGATGGCCGGCAAGCACGACGACCTCGACAACGGGCACTCGGACAGCATCGTGTCGTTCCTGAACAAGCGCTTCGGGAGCGTGTCGGCGTTTTACAGCGACGCGCACTCGGCCGCCGCGACCGACACCGCGAGCGCCAAGCGCGACGGGTTCTCGCGCATCAAGACGCTGCGCAGCGCGCTCGCGGCGCTCGACCGCGGCGGCTGGGAGCGCAGCTACCACCAGCGCTGCTTCCACGAGCAGTTCCTGAACGCGGTCATCAAGATCCTGTTCAAGACGGACCCGCCGGGCTCGTTTGAGCGCAGCTACCCGCGGCTGCTCGAGCTCAACAACTGGTCCGAGATCCGCCAGGAGGTGCTCATCTCGACGCCGCGCCGCTTCGGCAAGACCATCAGCGTGTGCCTCTTTGTCGCCGCGCTCATCTACGCGTGCCCGAGCATCGAGATCAGCATTTACTCGACGTGCAAGCGCATCAGCTGCAAGCTCCTGCGCAACTGCATCAAGTACATCCAGGTCATCCACGCCCAGTGTCGTGTCACGGCACACCGGCCCGTGTTCTTGGGTTATGTCCAGTGATGTTTCTGTTTTTACGCTGTCGTGATCACGTGCACCCATCCTGTGCGCCAGATCATTGGCGATGTGCTCCAGACGCCGCCGATGCCGTTTCTCAAGCAGACGATGGACGAGGTCGAGATCCAGGGCAACGAGAGCAAGTACGACACGCGCAAGCTCAACAGCTATCCGAGCAAGGTAACCATGCCTGTGTTTTCCGCGTGATGGCACACCGGCCCGTGTTCTTTGTCTATTTGATGTGATGTTTTTTTGTTTTTGCGCTGTAGTGGTCACGTGCTCCGTCCCTGTCGCCTTTCCCTGCGACGCCGAAGCGCAAATACCGCGCATTTCCCTGCATTTTCTGCCCCAAACCCGCCGTTGCCGGCCGTGCCGCCTGGTAAGAAAACCAGCGCAAATGCCGAAAACGTATATAAGCACGCCCTCAATGCCACCCCCAAGGCACCATGGCAGCATCCAGCACCACCCCCTTTGGAGCGGGGCAGTCTGGCAACAACAACGAAAGGAACGACCTGAGCAAGCTCGAGGAGAGCTTTTTGAACGTTTTGGGCCCGTCGGGCTACGAGC
Source organism: Opitutaceae bacterium (assembly GCA_002713695.1). Taxonomy (GTDB): domain Bacteria; phylum Verrucomicrobiota; class Verrucomicrobiia; order Opitutales; family Opitutaceae; genus Cephaloticoccus. Next base: position 17,797 of record PAUB01000020.1, on the reverse strand, counting down.
AGCACCCGGACAAGAAGGCCAAGTTCCGGCACAGCCGCCTGCACATCCCGGACCGCCTGCCGGACAAGTACCTCGGCAAGAATGACTTTATGCAGGAGCGCGTGGACGGTACGTGATGTGGTTTCTTGTTGTATCTCGTTTTTTTGTGGTTTTGGTTCATGTTGATTTGGACTCGCATGCATATACAGGGCTCATCACCGACACGACCTACTCGCCGTTTACGACGGTGATCTTGCCGTACCACCACATGGACACGCCCGACCAGAAGATCGAGTGGTGCGCTGATCTGATAATGATTGTTGGGGTTGTTGCTGCTATCGTCGCGTTTGTTTTAATTCCATGTCTCTGTGCTGTGCAGGAACGTTTATACCTTTGACGAAGGGCTGGCGAGCCGCGTTCCGTACGAGTCCGCGGCGCGCACCCTCACGCAGCGCAAACAGACCTTTTCGGTACGTAATTGTGTAAATGTATATTATGGTATTTTACGGGACAAACTAACGCGTGTAAAACAACATAGGGCTACACCGTGCGTCAAGGTTTGGCCATTACTATGTAAGTTTTTTGCGTGATTTTTTTTCTTTTTGCATTGCCTAAGAGTCTCACTAACATTGCTCTGCAATAACAAAAAACAGGGAGCACAACTTTATGCAGACGGAGAAGGGTCGTGAGAATTTCCAGAACCAAATCCTCCAAATTGTCGGCTCGATCCAAAACACCAACGACCTCGACGTGCACATGGCGCTCATCCTCGCGCCGTCGTACGCGAACCAGGTGCGCAACCAGTACTACATGGAGAACACGCTCAGCCAGTCGCTCCGGGACTACGTCGACACCTTTGGCTTCTGCCAGAAGAACATGAACGCGATGGACATCATCATCGAGGACACCAAGCAGCTCCTCGCGTCGTGGGGCGGCGAGGAGCCCGACTTCATGCTCGTTGCGCCCAAGCTGTGCTTCCAGCTCACGATGACGCAGGTATGGTGGGTGCTCTGTGCTCTGTTTAGTTGCCACCGTGACACCGCCCCTCCCCACACTGACCCCCGCACGCGCGCGGCGCAGGAGCGCACGAGCTACTTTGCGCAGGGCGACGACGGCAAGCAGCTGCTCCGCGAGGGCCCGATCCTGAACAAGTACCGCGGGCTCAACGTGATCAAGTCGCGCGCGTTCAGCATGGAGGAGGGCGGCGCCCCGCGCGACGTGCTGCGGCGCCGGGTGCGGACCGCGGAGTTTTATTATGGGAACTGCGAAGGAAACGGGGGTGTTTCTCTCTACGACGAGTTCACTGACAACTTCTGCATGATCGCATACAAAAAGTTACTGGCTTCTTGCGCCGATGAGGTCAACGGCTCAACAGGAGATGCTACAAAGTCTGAGACAATCAAATTAGTGAACGATTCAATTGCAGACGTTGCTGTGTTGAATGGCATCAAAAATTGGCTTCTCGTCAGGCCTTGCATCGAGCACTACATGCTTGCGGCCGTCATTGGACGCGGCGGCTTGCAGCACCTTGGGGCTACATTGTGGGGCCAAACTGAGCTTAGTGTTTTTGACGACGGACAGCATGGTACGTTTGGGAGTGCACGTGCAGTGATGTGATGGACCTTGCATGATCCTGATGTATTTCTGAATGTGTTATCTTTGACATACAGGTGTATGGGGCATGACCTACAAGTATCATGAACGCGCTATTGTATTGTAAGTTGAGTCTTTTCTTGTACTTGCTTGTGATCGTTGTTTGTTGTAAACTGCAACTGACTTGATGACGTCACCGGAACGCCGGTCCTGTTCTGGCAGTAATGAAAGGAACATGCATAGGGTTTTTGATCTGGCATATGATGGTTATATCGGAGGGAAAGACGTTCAACTCCTGAAGTGGGCATCCCCCGAGCAGAAAGGGCAATTTACGGAGGCCATGGAAGATACATCTAAGCCGTATGACGGGCCTTCTGTCGTTGTCCTGCCACTCGCGAATACTGTCGACTGGCTTCCTTCTCCTCTCATTCTCATGGATGATGCGTCGTCCAAGAACACACCCACACTGACCACACCGGAAAGCCATGCCCAGCAAATTCATGATTTCCGCAACGAAGTCATGAAGCGAATCACCGATGACAAACTGAAAACGGAGGTACAAAAGGTAATTGCCAAAATGTATACAGAACTACAGATGCATGGACAGGGTTCATTCCAAAAGACGGCACCGGATGCAACCATTAGCAACGAAGCCACGCACACGCGCCTGGCATACCAGGGCACATCAAAGTGGGTTGATGGTAATGGCCGTGAGGTCCAATACCAACAGGGCTGCGGCCACCACGGTGCCGACTTCATCGGTGCCGCGGCCGTGCGCAACGGCAAGGCGCTCATGCCGCAGGCCAACCCGTCGGTCAACACGACCACGACGCTCATCGGAAAGTAAACCTAGACCAACCACCTACACGTTCCACACCCTATGCTCCCGTTACCACGCCAATAAACTCTGAATCCTCATTCTGTCCCTCCTATATAAGCACCTCCACCCACACCGCATTCACCCCAACCCCCGATGACGCAAGCGTGGCAGCGCAAAGAAGGCAAAAACCCCAACGGCGGGCTCAACGACAAGGGCCGCAAGTCGGCCAAAGGGCACCACCTGCTCCCGCCCACCACCAACACCCACAACAGCCGGCACAAGTCGTTTTGCGCGCGCATGCGTGGCATGAAAACGCATCTCACCAGCAGCAAGACCGCACACGACCCAAACTCACGCATCAACAAGAGCCTGCGCAAGTGGGGCTGCTAGGTCTCTCGTGGCTGTCTCAAGTCAACTTTCAATATTAAACCCAGTTTATTCGTCTGAAACCTCTGTTACATTCTCAAAAAAAGATCAAAACCGCCCGTTCTGCTGGCGCATGCTGTTAAACATGGCGTCCCAGATGCCGCCGGTGTCCTGGCTGGCGTCGTCCTGCGAGACCTCCTCGTGCATGCGCTTGCGGGAGGCGCCATCGCGCGCGCTGCTCGAGTACAGCATGGCGTTGGCGCGCTCGTTCATCTTCTTTTCCTGGTCGACCAGATCGGACTGCCGCGAGTTCTCGACCTCGGCGAGCTTCTTGCGGGTGTCCTCAAGCTCCTGGATGGCGGCGCCGTGCGCGGCGGCCGCCGAGCACACGACGTTGTAGATCGGGTTCTCCTCAAAGTTGTTGAGCGTCTTGCAGGTGCCCATCTGCGCGGCGTTGGTGATGCCCTGCACAAACATTTCCTTCTGGTCGGCCGGGATGTCGAGCTTCTCGACCCACGGCTGGATCTTTTCGGCCACGCTGGACTTGAGCTTGGCGAGGTTGCCGTCGCGCACGAGCTTCATGGCCTCCTCGAGCTCGCTGTTCTCGGCCTGCAGATCGTTGATGTGCTTGAGGAGCTTGGCGAGGGAGTCTTCGTTCTTCTCGGCGTCGGTCTTTCCTGCGGCAGTGGGCTCAACGGGCGCGGGCTTGTCAGTGGCCGTGGGGGGCACGGGCTCCTTGCTCGGGGCGGGGGCCTCGGTCTGTGGGGCGGTGGTGGAGTCGGACATGTCGCTGGGCGTGCACGGACATGGTGCTTATATAGGTGTTTCGGCCCTGGCGCGCATATCTTTTCCGGAGTGGCAGGCGGGGCGGGTGTGGGGTTTGGGCGCAAAAGCTGCTCTAAATGGCATATTTGCCATGCATTGCGATATTCCGGCAGACGATAGCATCAGCATGGGGCGCGGGCCTTCTCGAAATGGACACCGCCATGCGTTGTAGCCGATAAATAGTCGCGTCTGTATATATGCTCCAAAAGCACGCCACGCGCGAGACTGCATCGAGACAAATGGCTCTGTAGTGCTCGCTGGACACCAACAAATCATCACGGGTCTGTATTGCTCGCTGGACACCAACAAATGATCGCGGGCGCGTATATATGCACCAAACCCACACGACCCGCACAAAAAGGCATGGCCCTGCACGTCTCCCTGGGCGCGCTGTGCTGCGCCGGCGCCGACACCGTGTCGCGCCTGCGGATGGTCCGCGGCGACGGCACCGTGCTCGCGGAGATGCAGGCGCTGCGCTGCCAGCGCGTGCCGGGACTGCCGCCCTGCGTCGTCTTTGCGCGCACGCGTGCCGTCGGCCCGCGCGTGCTGGCCCTGACGTCGGCGCTCGACGCGCCCCTGGACGTGTTTGCCAGCACGTGGCATAGCGACGAGCCGGTGTGGATGGGGGAGCTGCGGCCACAACAAGTCCACCGCGCGCGGCTGGACGGCGTGCTCCGCGACGGGCACGCGCGGCTGGTGCTGCTGGTTGCGCCTGCGCGGCCCGCGCCGTTTGTGCACGCGCGGGGCGAGCTGGCGCGCGCGGTCAAGGCAGCGCAGGCCATGGCTGGGCGGGGAGAGGCCGCGGAGGCCGCGGAGGCCTGCGCGTTTGAGGCCGCGGTGCAGGCCGTGGGGGTCGGCCGGGAGCGGTGACACGGTGATTTCATTTTTGTTTTCTACTGTAAAATGCACGAGTTTGTACCACGAAAACAATCTATTTCTGGCAAACTGGTGGCCCAGGATTTGCCCTCGTTTGTTTGTCACTGGCGGACGCTCGCCACGCGGGCATGGAGCGGGCATGGGGGCAGTTCAAGCCGCGCATCAAGATGAAGGCGCGCATCCGCGCAAAGACGCCGATGGAGATTTCGCGCGCGCTGAACTTGCCGCCATATTCGTGGGGCGCCATGCCGCCGCAGACTCCAGCAACTTCGCCGCCGACTCCTCCACCTACCGCCGCAGTAACAGAGATCCGCCATCCTCGTCCAAACTGGCCCATGCCGACTCCCACCGCGACGCCAGGACCCTTCCGGCCGGCGGCACCCGTCAGCACGCCACCTGACCCGACTCTCGGCGGTACATCCTCGTCGGCGTTTGAGCGCTGCCCGCCACCCGTGTTGCCGTTGATGGCCGACTCGACGCAGCCGACCGCTGACGAGCGCGAGGCGGCGCGCGCGCTGCTGGTGGTCGCGGAGACGGAGCGCTTTGCACCGCCGCCTCATCGCAAGGTAACGACGCGCGGGCCTCTTCCCTGCCACTGCGGCAAGACCCTCTGCCTCAAGCTCTACTGCATGTGCTTCCGGAACGACAAGCGCTGCACCAGCGCGTGCGTGTGCACGGACTGCCATAATGACGGTGCGCACGAGGAGGCGCGCATGCTTGCCGTGCGATTTGCCCGCATGAACAGCCAGGGCGCGTTTGCCGGCACGGGGCTCGAGGCGCAGGGCCAGACGGTGCAGTGCGAGGACGGCGCGGCGCGGACGGTGTACGGCTGCCGGTGCAAGCAGAGCCAGTGCCGGAAAAAGTACTGCCAGTGCTTTGCCGCGGGGCTCGTGTGCGGCGCGAATTGTATCTGCGAGGGCTGCCGAAACGGGAAGGCGTAGCGCGTGTGGTCTTGGGAACTTGTTTAGTTTATTTTTGAGCTTTGCCGCGGGGCTCACGTGTGGCGTGAATTGTATCTGCGAGGGCTGCCTACACGGGAAGGCGTAGTGTTTGTGCGTGTGTGTGCGTGGTCGTTTTGTGGCATGGGGGTACGAGTTATCTGCTGCTTCTTTCTCACCCAAGCTGTGTGTTGTGCCGATCTTTAAGTGAATCTCATGTTATACTTTTCACGATTGTCGTCCAGAGCCTCCTGCACGGCGCTCATTACATCGCGATCAGAGAGGAGATCTGTGTCCACGGCCGCCTGCACCTCGTCAAACAGTTCTACTTGTTCAGGGAATTTTTCTCGTTCTGACCTGGCAACCGCGTCGTTCCATGCATCTTGAACTACGTCGCGAAAATAGAAAACGAATTCCTTGGTATCCAAAAACTCAATCAGCTTGTCGCGCAGGTTATTGTAACATTCCCGTGCTCGCTTTCGCTTCTCCTCTGCCTCGTGTTGAAGGCGGTCCTGCTCTGCCTGCCATTGCCGCCTGTGTTCCATTTGCCGTTGGATGGCTTTTTCAAGCCAACGCTGTTGCTCCTGGGCCTTGCGCTTTGGGGCATCTCGCTCCCACTGTTCTTGTTTTAGGCGTTCTTGTTCCTCGTGGTGTGCCTTTTCCATCGCTGCGATTCTCTCATCTGCTTCTCTCCTCGCCCTCCTTTCATTATACTCCCTACTTCCAGGGCTAAACCGGCGACCCTCAGGGATCCTGTGTGGCTCCTCGTTCCATGTCCATGGCAGCCATCCCATCTGGCTGTCCTGTACGCACGCGGGCCTATTGCCAAATCGGTGCGAGACCCCGAGGTGTAAATCTAGTGACATGGCGGGCGGGTGGCACTGACCAAGCTGTGGTCATATATACTGTGGCGAGACTTGGGCGCGGTCGATGACAGCGTCGAGGTTTGTATATATATAAACATGCCAAGGCCGCCCCATAGCGATGACCGAGCACAGGGCGGTATGCTTCCGTCACCCACGCGGAGCAGTCTTGTACGATCCCTTCCCGCCAAAAACACGGCGGATCCCATTTCCGGCAACCGCACCCCAGCCAACCACGCCAGCGATATTGCCTTCGAGCATGAACCCTGCGGACGACGCCTGGAGAAACACCGACAGCTTCCGCCTGCTGTCCCGCGTCCAGAATTCTTTTTCCCTTGATGACCTGTTGGCACGCGTGGTGCAGCTGCAGAATCAGAAATTGAACCTGATGAAGCGAGACAGCGAGACGGACGACCACGACGCGCAGCTGCTGCAGGAAATCAGAGCGAAGGAAACAGAGATCGACGAGGCCGAGAGGCGTTACAGCCACGCAAAGCGCTTCCAGGAGGAGATACTCGCGACCGCTCGGATCGAGATGAGCCGACTGGCCATGCTGATGGCCCAGAAAGAGCAAAGAATACAGAGGGAGCGGCATGAGCGCGCGCTGCAAAACATGCAGAGGGGCCGAGACGCGTTGTTGTCGGACGGGTTGACTCTGATTGCGTTTGGGCAGGCGCTGAATGAAATCCCTGACTGCAAGCGCGAGCGGGACGATGATTTTGCAGGGTATGTCACGGAGGAAGACCGGGACGAGGCGCGGCACAGCATATTTCCCCTGGACGCGGAGCAGAACAAGCTCATCCTGATTATCGTCCGGGAACACGAGGACCAGTATGATGACGAAGGGGAGGCACTGGTGGCCCAGCAAATCGGGGCGACGCACCTGCAGTACAGAAGCACCATGCCAGCCTCGCACGCGAAAGTAAACATCTGCAATCTAAATGAGGAGGCCATGCAGATTGAACCAGTGCACTTTTGCAAGTTTAACGACCGGGCCCTGGACGAGGAAGCACGCGAGGACACGCTGACGCTCCGGCCCGGGGAAACGGTAGCCACCCCCTACCCGGTGCAACTGGACACAGACAGCGGAGAAGTGGAACGGGGCTGGCGACTGCAGTCCCCCGCAGGTCACGTCATCATGACGCTATCCTTTCTGCCCGTCCGCGCCCCTGGGCAACCTGCCATGAGCGCGGCGGCGGTGCATCCGCGCTCCAACTACGCAAGGGCCCTGGCCGTGCTTGACAGGAAATTTGTGTCGTCCGCGATGACCCGGATGATTTTCAGCCACAAGTTGAATCTCCGTCAACTTCGCGCGCCCAGGCGTGTCAGACTACAGATGGGCCTGGGACCGCGGAAAATGCGCGGCAAGGGAAGGTACGCACGCGATGAGGACATGGATGACACCAGCAAGCGAGACGCCTTTTTGCAATCGTTTGAGCGCAATTTCTGGTGCCTCATTCCCTCGTTTCAGGCCGACGGCTCTCCCTGTCCGGGAGAGGTTCCGGCGATTCCGCTGGAGCTGGTGGCGAGCGACGTGGACATTCCATACGACGCGGCAGTGCCAGAGTATTACGAAAGGACGGTGTCTCGCGCGGTGGTGCTCAGGGGCAACGTGGTGGACGGGATCCAGTACCAACTTGCCATCAATGTTTCCGACGACAATCCGTTGAATGGGACGCAGATTGAGTCGTTTATCTTGACTACAACAGAGATGGCCATGGCGCTGCTGCACAGCATGCCCGAATTCATCAAGAGCATGCCTGGGCCGCTCGATTTCAACAAGGGCCGCGGCGCGACGACGTTTGGCGGACAAGAGTATCAGGTGCTGGGCTTCTACGCCCCGCCCAGCAGGAGCTTGCGGTACACAAGCTTCGCGCAGAACCGCACAATCACGTTTCACGGTCGTGGTGGTGGCGGTGAAAACGAGATGGTCTTGGATCCTGCTGGCTCGGCTGGGGATGCACAGGACGACCGCGAGGCCGCCAGCTACGAGCGCGGGCACAATGAAGTGCAGGCCATCAGGCGAGGGGAAATCGTAGTGGTGCACATCAAAACGCCCGCCATGACACCAATTGCTGCGTACGACCCCAACGAGTCCCTGAGCGGCCCGGACGAGGAGCCTGGTGCCGGGGCGAGTGTCATGACGCCTTGCAACAGAGGCACCGTGACTGCGCCGGCGCCGGCTGCAGTGTGTTTGTACCAGCCGTTTGCGCCCCGCGTTGACGCTCTGCTCCATGATTGACCTAGCTACGCCGAAACGTATTTTGCTGTGACGATTCTGGCGGGCGGGCTGGATTTTGAATCAGTTTTGGGCTCGACTTGGAAAAGCTCGCAGTCATTTGGACAAAGAAAGCCTACCGAAAAAACCGGAACTGGTAAGGAAACTGGGCCGTCTTTTCCGTCGTCACGTGGTGCTTGATTTTGCCGTTGCCCCAGATCATCTGGTTGGCCGGCTGGATTTTGGCGGGGCGGGGCTGCGGCAGCTTGAGGGTGTGGCGTGGCTTTTTCATGCTTTTTGGGCGCGGCTAAGGAGGCGGGGACGGCCGATTATATATATCGTTTCCGTCATTTATCAAATGTTTCCAAGACAGTTGCAGATGAAAACTCGTATGCCCGCCCAAAGAGCACACGACCGGCTCGCTGTGCGTTTCGAGCCACCGCCCCGGAGACTACACCCGGATAAGCTCCTGGAACCCCGCGCGCCCGTGCGCGTGGCGGTGCACGCGGCGGACAATCCCCTGCACGCCCTTGCCGTCGGCCGTCGACCGCATGTGCTTGACGCGCCACTCGACGCTCAGCGCGTCGTGCCTCGCCTGGAAGCGAAAGATGGCGTGAAACGCCCACGGCTTGAACCGGCTGGTGTACCGCGCGCCGCCCTGCAGCTGCCCGTTGTGCTGGCGCAGGCGGCGCCCGGGGTCGTTGGTGACGCCGACGTAGGTCTTGCCGGGGGTGGACGTGGACGTGAGGACGTAGAGGTAGGTCACCGCGCCGCGCGGCGGCGCTCTTTTCGCGGGCGTGGGTTTCTTGGCCGTGGTTTTCTTGGCCGTGGTTTTCTTGACCCTCCCCTTCTTGCGCTTGCGCTTGGCCTTGAAGCGCCCCATGCGCACGACCGACACACGCCATCATGAACGTCTTATATACTGTCAACCACACTCAAACCAAACAAACAAAGCAATCAGCCCTGCGTGACAGTGTCGTCGCTGCCAGACTCGCTCTCGTCGTCCGACGCCTCGCTCGCGGTCGTGTAGTAGCTGCCGTCGTCGCTGGGCTCGCTCTCTGCCGCCGACGGCCCGTCGGAGGACTCCGTGTGCAGCGACGCCGTGCCGTCGTCATCATCACACGACGCGTCTACCGGCTGCTGGTAGTCCTCGTCGCTGCCGTCCGACGAGACGTAGCTGTCCACCTGCATGTCGGGTGCAGGGCGCTTCACGCCTCGGGCCCGCATTTTTGGGCGTGGAGGGCCATGGCGGTCTACCGTGGGCTCAATTTTGTTTTTGTGAGTCAGTGGTCTATTTTGGGTATTGCAAGCAATTACGACGTTCGCGTGGGGTTTACGGGGGTTTTATCTGTAAACCACAGCACGCGCGCGACCGCACCGCCTGCCATGGACACGTACCTCGACCACCTCGACCTGCCTGGTGCGGACGACCTGGACGCCGCTGGCCTCGCGGTGCGACCGCGCTGCAGCGCAGTCCTCTTGCAGCCGCTCCCGGACACCTACCTGGACCACCTTGACCGTCTCGACCGCCTCGACCGCCTTGGCGCGGGGGACCCATGCACCATGGCGCCGGCCCTCTCCAAGCCGGAGCCGCGCCCCGCGCCGCCGCCGTTTTCCAGGACGACCATCTACGGCGCCGGTGCCGCCGCCATGCCGGGTGAGGCTGAGCGCGTGCTACGCGCGGCGTTTGGGCCGGTGTTGGACGCCGACTCGGGCGGGGATGGCGCCGCGGCGCAGGACCTGGCACTCGAGGTGCTCGAGAAGACCAACTACGAGGTCGTCGAGATTGTGCGCATCGACAACCACGCTGCCGAGGAGACGCAGCGGGCCTTTGGACAGGCGCACGGCATTGACAACTATGCCACCGTCTTCCACGGCACGTTCCACGCCCACGCGGCCCTCATTGAGAGGCAGGGGCCGCGGTCGGCCTGTGGCCAGCGCGACAAGTACGGCAAGGGCGTCTACGCCGCCTCGTCGGTATGGGAGGCGGCGGCGTATGCCGCGCCACACGGGGTTGGGCTGCATCAGTGCTTCTTTGTTGCGTCGCTCCTACAGGGCAACACGGCGGTGTTTGACCTCGCCGCGTCGCACAGTGGCGTCGACCGCCAGGGGCGCACGCTGCACACGACGACCAATCCCGAGGGCACGGTGTTTTGTGCGTGGTACGAGAGCCAGCTGCGCGTGACGCACCGCGTGACGGTGCGCTGGGTGCCCGGGCGCCCGCACACGCCGGTCATCCACAACCGCATCAAGATCTACCACCCGGACATTTGGCAGCGCATCAAGGCGCCTGCCGCGCCTGTGTGTGTTTCTCCGGTGCCGGTGGTAGCAACGACAACACCGGCGGACCCGCTCCGCCATGCTGGGTTTGGCGTCGGCGACGCGGTGACGCTCAAGAGCCTCGCGGTCGCGACCTTTCAAAAGTTCAACGGCAAGCGTGCAGTGATCCGGCGTCTCGCGCGCCGGAATCGCCGCGTGGTGTTTTACGTGGAGGTGGACGGCGAGGGCGCCGCGGTGGCGCTGGCGAAGCAGGGCCTAACGGCGCAGCCGCCGCCGGGGGCCATGAGCACGACGTGGCTGCCGTGCTTTTCCTCGCAGATGGACCATGCGGGGGCGTTGGGTGTAGCGGCGGGGTCCGTGCTGGGCAAGCACGGCCGGGAGGGCACTGTGTAGGAGATTCGCTTCGATGTTTATGGCAGCCCTGTGTCGGGTTACTTTTCGAATGCGTTGTTTTCGCCTCCACTCACCGGAAATGTGTATATAAAACACGATAGAGCCCCCCCTCGCGCAACACATGGCGACCCACGGCATACACCAAGACGTGTACACGCTCGCAGCGCCCGCGGGCATCAACACGCTGCAGACCTTCCAGGACAAGCAGCGCCTCACCGCGCAGCGCTGCGAGGCGGCCGTCGTCTCGCCCGCGATGAACCTGCAGCTCTCGCGCGACGGCGGCACGCTGTCCGGGCTCTCCGTGTGCGTGCCCGCGACCGCGATGGCGCACGCGCTCGACGCCATGTCAGAGGGCATGTTCAGCGGCGTCAGCGTCGCGCGCATCAAGTCGCCCGACGCCGCGGTCCAGGACGTGCTGCAGGACGCCCGGGCCGTCGACGCCGCGCTCGCGGCCCTCGTCGCGTGCGACAGCACGCTGCCCGAGCTCAGCGCCGTCATGCCGCCGGTGGAGGCGCACGACTTTCTGTGGGCCGGCAACGCGTGCGTCGCCGTCGCGAGCGAGGGCGTGCTCGCCGCGATGGGCAAAGACTGCGAGGCGGGCGTGCTCCACTTTTACCCCGCGTACGAGCTCTCGCTCGCCAAGACGGCGCTCGCCGACGAGACCGCCGACTACGCGCTGCGCGACGGCTGCGCGTGGCAGGCGCGCGTGCAGAACGGGTTCGTCGGCGTGTTTGAGCAGCTCGGGGGCGACGACGCGCGCTACTACCTCGCGTGCGCGAGCGCGGTGCCGTCGCTGGCCTCCGAGGTCTTTTGCGCCATCCGCAGCGACGTCGGCGAGCACTGCACCGCGCACGAGTTTGCCGACAGCAAGGAGGCGTGGTTCGTCGAGCGCCTCGCGCTGCGCAACCGGCTGCGCGTGCTCGCGAGCGCCGCGCGGGCGCTCGGCCTCGAGGTGCACACGCAGCGGGACTGCCACGCGCACGCCTCGCAGCGCGACGTGCCGCTCGCGGTGGAGTCGTGCGGCGTGCTCGCCGAGTCGCTCGCAATCGACGAGGGCCTCGCCGACACGGCCGTGCGGCACTGCAAGGGGTGCGTCGACGTCGACGCCGCGCGCGGGCCGCTCCCCGTGTGGCTCGGCGCTGGGCAGGACATCGTCGTCTTCACGCCCGCGCCGATGTTGCGCTGCACGCACCTGCTGCAGAACGACGCCAGCGCGTTTGCCGCCGGCGGGAGCCGCGCGCGCCCGAAGCTGCTGCCCGTGCAAAACGTGCACGAGGAGAGCATGCAGCGCGCGCAGTTCCTGCAGGCGAGCGCCGCGTGCGGCGCGCTCAGCTCGGTCCAGGACGTCGAGCACAACATGCTGGCGCAGATGGCGTGCGTCGCCGACGCGGCGGCGCTTGGTTTGCGCGACGGGTTCGGAAACACGGTTTTTGAGGCGCGCACCCACGAGCCGCCGCTGCCGGTCGTGCTCTGCCCGCGGCAGCCGCCCAAGTACGTGCACGCGCGCCGCGCCGCGTTCTGCGCGCGCGGCGGGGGTGCGCGCGCGTGTGCCAGTCGGCGGGCGCGGGCGCGCCGGCCAGTGGACCGCGCGATGGCGATGACGGCGCGGGATGCGGGCAGCGTGCTGTTTGGCGGGAAGCCGGCGGCGGGTGCGGCGGGAGCGGCGCCGCTACGGGACCACTTTGGGTTCGCCGAGAGCGAGGCGCGGCCGGAGGACGGCGGCGTGGTGTTGGTGTGGGACCGCGGGATCGTCGGGGTGATCCAGATGCTGATGTCCGACGGCGCGCACGAGATCGGCGCCGTGACGCTGACCCCGCGCGCGTGCGTCGCGGATGTCGATGCGTGAGGGTGGTCGTGGCGTTTCCGGTGTTAATATCCGGCGGCGCGACATTAGCAAAGACAGGATTTAAGCCCTCGGGATCGCAGGGTCGTCAGGGTGCTTGCAGCAACTGTCAAAAAATACAAATGAATGAGTCCTTGTCTAGTCGTCAGGGCAAGGCCCCTGTTCGCAGGGGTCCCGGTTCGAATCCGCTTGCGGATCGGGTCCAGGAAAAGCTCTTGTGTGGAATACGTCTACGCACCGGAGCGCTGGCGCAAAGGCACCCTGTTATTCTTTTTTTGATTTGGGCGTTTCAAATCATGCGTAGCTTGGAGGTTACGGTCACCTTGGTTTCACTGCCCTTTTTGTGTCGCGTGGCCATCTTTCTGTTACAAGGGACCGTCTTTCTCTCAATCAACATCACACAAACACAAACGTCGGGTCCGACCGCTTCCGGCGCAGCCATAGCACGAGCAGCGCGAGCTGCAGCGCGACGCACACGGTCACGCCTGCCATGGCACTGTACACCAGAAGGTGGATCTGCTCAACCATGTCCAACGCCCCCACCAGGTGACGCTCCAGGCGGTTCTGCGCGGCCAGTGCGCTCGCGAGGTGGGTCTGGATGGACGCCTCGTACGCGGCCATTGCGTTTGTGAGATGATTCTCTATCGACGCCTCGTACGCGGCCATGCTTGCATTCATGCGCCCCCACAGCAGGGTGTCTGCGGCCATGGCGTTTGTGAGATGATTCTCTATCGACGCCTCGTACGCGGCCATGCTTGCATTCATGCGCCCCCACAGCAGGGTGTCTGTGGCCATGTCGCGCCCCTGGCCTGCATATCTGCTCTTATATCCCAAGGCCACCCCGCCCGGCACGCACCACACTGCCCGTCGACATATATAAAAACACCGGCCCCGCCGCGCGCACCGCAGCATGAGCAGCGACGTCAACGTCATCTGCTACTGTTTCTGGGGCGTGACCAACGGCAGCGGGTACTCGGCGGCCGAGTCCGTGATCACGTGGTGCCTCGGCGCCGAGCAGATTGCGCACGTGAGCGTCGTCTTTGGCACGCTCTCGCACAACATCCTCGTCATCGAGCCGTGGGAGCTCTCGGCGTGGGTCGACCGCAAGTCGGGCGTCGTGCCGATCATGGACAAGACGGACCCGGCGTACACGCGCAACCCCAAGTTTGAGGTCTCGCTCCTGCACCTGCTGTACGTGCCGATCGAGCGCGAGGTCGCGCTGCAGCTGCAGGAGCCGCTGCTCGAGGCCTCGCGCGTGTACGGCCGCGGGCAGAGCTACGCGCCGGACCCGATCGTCTTCAACGGCCACGCGTACCCCGGGCTGGGCGAGATGGCGGGCGACATGCTGGCGCGCACGTTCCGCGCGTGGTCGGGCCCCGCGGGCCGCGACGTGCACAGCCACCTGATCCTCGAGCAGGAGAAGCTGCAGTCCGGCGGGCGCCTGCAGTGCGCGCAGCTGTGCGTGATGCACCTGCTGCACGTGATCCAGCTGCACCGCGCGCTGCACTCGTCGCGCGTCATCGCGTACGACGCCGAGCACGTGCACGAGCTGCGGAGCGTGCTCTCCGCGCGGACGAGCCTGACGCCGCGCGCGGTGTACGACCTCTTTGTGCGGATCGCCAACGCGTGCACGCAGCGCAAGCTCTTTGCCGAGGCGACGGCGGACTCGGTCGGGTTTGCGCTCTCGAGCGGGCGGCGCGTGGCCGACTTGCGGAGCCTCGTGATTCCGTGCCCCGGGCTGAAGCAGGAGTGCCTGCCGCACCGGTTTGTTTCGTAGGTAACTCTGGAAACAACTCTGCATATGCCTTTTCTCAAACATCGACCTATTTTGCACGTAGCTCTCAACGCGTGGAATATCTCTGCACTGTAGGCATTGTGAGATATATAAAGCCACACCCCCTCCCCTCCCATCGCAAAGCTGGCGCCGACAGCCAGCCACGTTGCGCGCTGGTGCCGGCACAGCACGCACGCCGCCGACGCACGCCGAGCCCCCGCGTGGGCCCCTTGCCCCTGCTGTTCCTGCTCCTGACGACCAGCGCAGGCGCGCCCGCGTCGTCCTGCCCCGCGAGCACGCCGCTGCCGTGGGCGCGCGCGGCCGCCACGCTGGGCCCCAACTGCGTCGTCGACGGGCTGCGCCTGCGCAGCAAGGAGGTGTCTGCGGCAGTGCACCTCGATGGCGCCGACGGAGAAGAGACCTGCGGGACCATGGCCGTGTTCCTCGGCGGCAAGCTGTGCGGCCTCGCGACCGGCCCGCGCCCGTGGTTCCCGCACTTGCGCGGCGTGGTGCCCGACAGCGGCAAGCGCGCCTTCCAGGTGCAGTGCTGCGACGTGCGGGACGACCGCGGCATGCCGCTGCGGCACCGCCGGATGAGCGTGCGCTTCGCGCGGTCCACGCGCGAGCCCGTGCTGACGCTCAACACGCACTTACGCGGCGGGCTCGCGTGGGACCACGGGCGCGCCGTGCCGCACGACTTTATGGTGCAGGGCCTCGCGATTTTCACGGGCGTCACCGCCGCGCCGCCGCCCGCGGCGGCGACTGAGGCCGACGCGGCGCCGCGGGCCCGGGGCCGCGGGTCGCTCGGTGTGTATGGTGGGATGCTGCTGGCGTTTTTGTCGCTGTGCATGACGTTTACCTACTGCGCGTACCGCGAGCGCGCGGAGCTCGTGCTGCCGGTGAGCTACAAGGGCGGCGAGGTGTTTGCAGGCGTGGGGAAGCGCTCGCGATGACGGTGGTGGGCAAAGGTTTGATTTCGCGCTAGATCTCTCAGTCTCGCTCTCTCTTTTCAATAAAAAAAAACACCAAAAAAAAACATCAGACCAGGCCATGCGGCCGCCAATTGACGAAGCCTCCCTCGTCCTGCTGGAGGGTGCCAAACCTGGCGAAAAAGTCGTAGATCTTGGCTTGGTCCTTGGCACTTATCGTAGTGCTGAATCTCTTGCCGGTGTTTGTAATGATGGTCACGTCGATGCCAGACGTTATAGTCACATAAGTTCTAAAGACGACCATCTGGAGAGGCTCTGACTGCCCGGTTCGCGAGACAGAGCACTGCACGGCCCCGTCGTCACCCGTCAGCAAGAGCTGCACCTGGTGGTCGTCGTCGTCAATAACCATCAGCGTCACGGCAGTCAGCCCATCGCTCTCTTGGGTCTCAGAGCTGTCGTCGTCCAGAGGCTCGCTAAAGGTATCCTGCGACCCCTGAGACGACTCGGGCTTGGCGGCTGCCATCGTTTCCTGCCTTTGCGCCTCACTGGCGACGCGGACTTCTACGTAGTGCTTGAGCCTCGCAACGGTGTCGATCTCTTTCCGCGCGCTCTTGTTTTTCTGTGTCTTTTGACGGAGGTCCGACAACACAATATCGTAAAAGTTTTGCAGGTACAGCCTCACGTCATTTGCATTGTGCATTTTCTCCATGGACACCTTGAAGGACGCCGCGACATTGCTGTCGACCTTGTTCAGGACACCTTGGTGTGTGCACACCAACCGGTGGAGCGCTGGACTCTCGGCATCAAATCTCGCAAAGTTGTCCACGCCTTTCTCTGTCCACGTCTTCTGATATTCACCAAAGACGGGCAAAGGCTCCAGCGCCATGGTGACCTGGAACTGGGTTTCTTCCGGGTCGCCAGGGCCAGGCTTTTGTTGCATGGTCTTGTCAAACGTAGGCAAGTGTTTGTTGAGGTCGCGCTCCAGGGCGGCGAGGGTGTTGTATACAATCAGAATCTGACACTGTGTTTGCATCTTTTTCGCACGCTGTACTTTCATCGTTTTCTTTGCGAGTTTACATGCAATTTCAAACAGGGACGATTTGTCCGTCGGCAGTTGTTTGTAGTGCGCCGCATTGTGCGACGCATAATCCTTTCGGGTTCTCTGTATTTTCTCCCTTCTTTTTTGCCGGTATCCCTTTTCAAACACCAGATGAGAGGCGATGTCCTCATAATTTTTGTACTTGTTGTCTACTGGGTCAGGGTTATCAAGCTCCTCCTCGGAGTCCGACTCCGTCACGTCGCCCTCCGAGTCAGATTCTGTCACGTCGCCATTTGCCATCGCCGCAAGCTTGGCCACGACTGTCTGCTGCATCTCGTCCATCTGGCCTCGTAGGTGGCGCATCATCTGCTCAACCTCTGCCCGTCGTTGTGTTAGTTTCGCCTCGAGCGTCCGCATTTGTTTGGCAGAGGAGACGTCCGACGCGGAATCGTATAGTTCGCGGAAATAAGCATACAGAGTGTCGACGGCAGCGGCGGTGCTGCTTTCGGGGTAATCGACATTGGCGTTCCTCATCCGCTTGGGCATCGCGGACGGCATCACCGGCAGCATGCCCGGCGTGACTGGATAGTACATTGGCCCAATGGCATGCGAGGGGTGGATGAGACAGTACTACATGCGTGGACGCGAGGTTATGGACGTGTTTATATAGTAAGAGAATACACTGCTTCGTTCCGCTGAAAACAGATTGACGTCGAGAGACCAGCCACGTTGGCACGGCTGAATTTTCAGAGAGAGAGAGAGATCAGGTGTTTATTGGTAAATCCAATGGGAGCAATTCCGGCCATACACCCGCGCTTGCATGTGGCTGGATCAAAGGCTCGGACCGGCTCTTTCTGCCGCTGCTCGCATTGCTTCTACCAATAAACACCGGAAAAGAACAGGTATGTATTCCCGCGCTTGCATGTGGCTGGATCAAAGGCTCGGGCCGGCTCTTTCTGCCGCTGCTCCCATTGCTTCCACCAATAAACACCGGAAAAGAACAGGTATGTATTCCCGCGCTTGCATGTGGCTGGATCAAAGGCTCGGGCCGGCTCTTTCTG
>PAUB01000019.1 GCA_002713695.1 Opitutaceae bacterium | reverse complement strand
GGGCGTCACCAACCGAGCCTTACACGGGCCACGGTGGTCAAATCGATGTGGGCTCTACAAGTGTAGGCCAAAGTTGTTCGTGGTGCGCGTTTGGTCAGTCTGCCTCACATTCTTGAATGACCACTACTCCTTCTTCCGAAACATCTCGAAGCGTTTTCGCGCTAGCGTAGTCGCTTCGGAGGCCAATTAAGGGGTCAATGTTTTACTCTTGTGGCGCCTGGAGGTGTAAGTCGTAACGTAGGCATTCTGACTAGCATTGGAGCGTATTGGAAAAGGAATTCATACACCACGGAGTGCACGAATCATAGTGGAAGGATTGAGCAGCACCGGCTTGTCGTGTATAAGGTTCTCTCCTCACTGTTTTACGTCCCCGCTCGAGACTAAAGCATCTCACGAAATTTCAGAAAAAGTTTCTCCCTCCTGTTTTTAATAATGAGAACACCGGTATCCGACCCCTCCATGGGATCGATGAGGCCGACTGGGTTTGGCATCCGGATGTAGGCCCTAACTAGCAGGCCTTTGTTCGATTCGATAATCATTCTTGTCAGGAACCTTCGGACAATTCTCCATGTCGTTTTCCCATGATGTCATCTAAACTCTCTCCCTACTCTGCTTACCGCGTGGCGCTTGCAGTCGTCTTTACCTCTATCGCCGTGTTGTTCACGGCCTGCAGTAAAAAGGAACCTGCAGAAACGGCGGCCTCAACCGCTACGGTCCCAGCTGCGGCTGCTGGTAAGATCGATCTATCCTTGGATGAGCAAAAGGTGAGCTACGGGATTGGCTACAATATCGGCCGTGATATGGCTGCACAGCCGGGCTTGTCGATTGATCAGGCGGCGATGGTCGCAGGTATATCGGATGCGCTTGCGATGGCCGCTCCGCAGATAAACGACGAACAGATCCGGGCAGCGTTTATGGCTGTTCAGCAGAAGCTCATGGCTGAGATGGCCAAAATCGGGGAAGAGAATCTCGCGGAGGGCAGTGCATTTTTAGAGAAGAATAAAGAGCGCGCCGAAGTCTCGGCGACTGAATCGGGACTCCAATATGAAGTGCTTGCTACGGGTGATGGACCCAAACCATCGGCGGAGAGCACGGTGCGCGTGCATTATCATGGCACCCTCCTGGATGACTCGGTCTTCGATAGCTCGGTCGATCGTGGCGAACCCGCTGAATTTCCGCTTAATCGCGTAATTCCCGCATGGACCGAAGCCCTGCAACTGATGTCGGTCGGTGATAAATGGAAACTCTTCGTGCCCGCCGGTCTCGGCTACGGAATGCAGATAAAGGAAAAAATACCTCCTCAATCCACCCTGATCTTCGAAGTGGAGTTGCTGGAAATTAAATGATCCGCAGGGCCGAGTTGAGGTTTACCACAAAGAACGCAAAGACCGTGAAGTTCAGAACCTGAGAGGTAAGGTGGATTTTAACCACGGAACACACAGAATACACGGAAGGAAAAGAGTTAACGCGGAGCCGCAGAGGTATTTTTATTGGCTAATGGTTAATGGCCGTGTGGCAGGATAGATTTGACCACGAAGGATACAAATATCGCAAAGGGCACGAAGTGAACTCCGATTACTCTTCATCCGATCAATAACCAATAATCAGCCTACTAGCAGGGCTGGTGGCCCCAATCGTCTTCCTTCAGCTGCTCGGCAAATTTCTCCATCTGTTCTTCCTCCGACAGTTCGTTCGGATCTTTTACTTCATCCATAGGAGCAACGTTCTCGGCGTTTTTTGAATCTCCCCTATCCGACTGTAGCTCGTCACTCATGAGTAGTAAGACTGAGCTAAAACAATTAATGTGGAAAGCAGGAATTCGATGATGAACGAAACTCTGCACTGCTCTGAAAAGAGAAGAAGCGCAGATTTCGCAGATGTGCGCAGATGAGAAAATCCTATGATCCAGGCAGCATATTATTCAGTTGTTCCGGTATCTGTGCATTCCGTGTGATCCGTGGTAAAAAAACCTGCCTCTCGGAAATGAGGACTCGGATCTGAGCTTTTAACCACAGAGGTCGCAGATGTGCGCAGATGAAATATCCTTTGATGGATCATCACAGGTAACATATTGTTGGTCAGTCTTGATGAATGCGGATTCCAAACAAGACCCGGAAACCTACGCTATCATTGGTGCTGCCATGACGGTCCACAAGGAGTTTGGTCATGGGTTTCTGGAAGCTGTTTATCACGATGCCTTGGAACTCGAATTCAAGCGCTGCGGAATACCCTATTCGAGAGAGCATTCTATTCCGGTGGAATACAGAGGTGAGCTTCTAGGAACACCCTACAGTGCAGATTTTGTGTGCTACGATTCGGTGGTCGTTGAGTTGAAAGCCATCAAGGCCACGACTGATATCGAGACAGCTCAAGTCCTTCACTATTTGAAGGCGACCAAGATGGCTCGTGGCTTGCTCATCAATTTCGGTAGTCCCCGCCTGGAATACAAACGCTTCATTCAATCAGCTAAGAACCAGTAACTGCTGATTTTTTCCATCTGCGTTAATCTGTGACATCTGCGGTTAATATTCACTGCCTTACCGCATTCTGAATTCGTTAAAAATGACTGGTCTTCAGGCAGAGGCGACCTACAAATCCAAATCGATTAGAGAACCCTGCGATTATATGATCTACCCCGTTGACCCTGCCCCTTCCAAAGACACGCGTGATCTGAGCTTCAAGCCAGTCGTGAATGATGCACCGCTCCGGCTCACCGAGGAGCAGATCAAAGGCTACAACGAGCAAGGCTATGTGATGCCTCTCTCTGCCTACACGCCGGCTGAGGCCGATCAGAATCGAGCTTACTTCGACGACATGCTGGAACGGGTGCAGCGTGAACGGAGTGATCTCGATGCCTATGCGATTAATGGTTTTCAATCGGACTGCGCCGGACTCTACGACATCACGATGAATCCGATCATTCTCGATCATGTGCAGGATATTCTTGGTCCTAACTTCCTCAGCTGGGGCACGCACTTCTTCTGCAAATTGGCAGGTGATCCACGGAATGTGGCCTGGCATCAGGATGCTTCCTACTGGCCGTTTACCCCCTCGCGCACAGTAACTGTTTGGTTGGCGATCGATGATACGGATAGAGAAAACTCGGCAATGAAGTTTTTGCCCGGAACTCACAACAAAGGTCTTTTGAAATGGCGTGAAACGGACGGCACCAAGTCGGTACTCGGTCAGGAAATCGAGGGCACCGAGCAAATGGGTGAGCCGGTTTATGATGAGTTAAAGGCGGGCGAATTTTCACTGCATGCTGATATGCTCGCGCATGGATCGGATCAAAACACTTCGGATCGTCGCCGCTGTGGTCTGACGATTCGCTACTGCACACCGGATGTGAGAGCGCTCAACCCCAGATGGACCAAGGGCGCGATCCTCTGTCGCGGTGTGGATGAGAGTGGGCATTGGACTCACAACCCTCGCCCGCCGGGTGAAAATATCCACGCGATGGTCAAAGCGATCGGCGGGAACTGATAGTGGTTCAGCCATTTGACGATTCGGACGGGCGGAGGATATTGTGTGATGTTAAAGCGGATGATTCGTTCCTTGTAATGGTGCTCGTTGGCCACGTGCCGTGCTCCATGGCGTAGGTCTCAAAGGCTTGAGCGTAGGTGCGGAGATCGCTCACGAACCGGCTGTTTTGCGCGCTTTGTTGCACGCTTTGGAGCGCAGGGAGCGCGATCGCGGCCAGGAGACCGATAATCGTAACTACCACCATTATTTCGACGAGAGTGAATCCTCGAAGGAGTCGGCGAGCTTGGAGCGACGTCGCGTTTTTCATGACCGCACTCAATCGTATCCAAGCACGCACGACACTCTCAAAGCATGCCCATGGGAGCTTTTAACCAGCTTTTAGCGCGGTGCTAAATTTCCGTAAACACGCCTCGTAAGCAGACTTTAGATACGCTGAGATCGTGATCAAAAAGAATGAGGTCGGCACGGTTGCCCGGTTCTAATGAACCGATCTCATGGTCGAGGCCAAGGAGCGCGGCGGGATTGAGCGCGGCCATGCGAAACAGTTCCGGCCATGAGCAGTTCGTGAAGCGTTGGAAATTGCGGCACGCACCGGACATCGTGAGACGCGACCCAGCGAGATCGCCGTTGCCATCGATCGAGACGTCACAAGGTTTGTCGGTTTCAACCGGATCGTCATCACGGCTGTAGCCCGCATCGGTGATGATCATGATGCGCTCGGGGCCCTTCGCTTTGAAGAGCAGCTGCGCCATGAGTGGATGCACGTGGAGGCCATGCTCGTCGGGAATGATTTCGGCGGTGAGTTCATCGAAGACGAGCGCGGCTTCATCGATGCCCGGATAACGCGTGCCTTTGTATTGAGCGGCAATGGGATTGCCCGTGGCGTTGCTCCAATGCGTGACGACTCGCAGGCCCGCATCGATCGCGGCCTTAAGTTGCTCGGGGGTGGCTTCACTATGCCCTGCCCCGACTACGCCGCCATTCTGCACTGCTGTTTCGATAAATGGAATCGCGCCGGGCAATTCAGGTGCGCAGGTCCACCACTTGATCAAGTCGCCGAATTCTTCGAGCCAAGTGCGATATTCATTGGCATCGGGATTTTTGATCACACCGCGATTGGTTTGCGCGCCGTATTTCGGATTCACGTAGGGCCCTTCCATGTGAATACCGGCGATGTTTGAAGTTTCGAGCGATTGAGTGGTTTGCTGAAAATCACGTAGCTGACGGTCGATATTTCCCGATTTCATATCCGAATACCCGAGCGTGGCTAAAACGGTCGTGGTGCCCTGCTGTAAGAGGTTGCGCGAAACGGTGGTGGGATCGTCGAAGAAGCGGTTTGTGCCATCGCCATGGCAATGCACATCGACGAAGCCCGGCGCGAGATACTGGCCTTGTGCATCGATGACGGTAGTCGCGTCGGAGCGGATCTCCGCATCGGCCCCGATCTCTTTGATCAGGCCATCTTTGATCAAGATGGTGGCGTCGGGTAACACGTGATCAGCGCAAATCGCGCGACAGTGGCGAATGAGGATCGAGGGCATCTTTTTCTGATGAGAATAAAGTGCGGTCTTGGCGAGCACACAGGAAACGAACAGTGTGAGTAATGGTATTACTTCAGTCGGATCAGCGATTAGGCGCAGCGCTTCTCTCACGATGGGGCGCGTGACCTGCTATCGCTGTTTCTGGCCGCAGAAGCTTTGTTGGTGTGATTCGATCACGCCGATGCCCACGCGCACGAAATTCGTGCTCCTGATGCACCCGAAGGAGTTCAAGCGTGAGAAAGCAAACACAGGGCGATTGGCGCATCTGTGCTTACCGAATAGCGAAATTCAGATGGGCATGGGTTTTGACGATAATGAAATCGTGCAACGACAGATCGCTGATCCGGAATATCATTCGGTGCTCCTTTATCCGGGACTAGAAGCGCATAATCTCTCATCCAAGGATCCTCTTCCCTCCGAGCTTACCCGCAAGCCACTACAGGTTTTTATCATTGATGCGACTTGGAGTGGCGCGCGCAAGATGCTGAGGATCAGCCCTACTCTGCAACGGTTGCCTCGCATCATGTTTATTCCCACGGCGCCGAGTCGCTACGTGATCAAACATCAACCCCAGCAGGGATGCCTTTCGACTCTGGAATCCATGCACGAGCTACTCACGGTTTTGGAGAAAAGCGGGCTAGACACTTACTCTCTACCCGAGCAACTGCACTCGATCTTTGATCGCATGCAGAAGTTTCAAATGGATTGTGCGTCTGATTCGACACTCGGCGGTTATCGCCGGCAGGCCTATGGTAAAACGAGTGACCGCAAACCTTTCCGCGGTAAAAGCGGTTCGAGGAGGCGATACCTTAAGATTTGGCCGAACCCGCCTGAAGCAAGTTGATGACCACCGGCGCGAGGAGATCAGCGACGAGTTTGTGTCCGGCATCGTTGGGATGCTGCATGCACCGCGTGAGCAGAAATTGGCGCGGATCCCCGGAATCGAGATAGGCTTGATTAACATCGATCAACGGCACGTCTTCACGCGCAGCTAGGTCGCGCATGGCGGCGGCGTAGTTGTCGATGTGAAGCTGATTGAAGCTCTCGGGATTCGATCCGTCATAGGGCGCGGTGTCGTAGCGTTCGAGTAGTAGTGGAGACCAATACATGCGATTAGGAGTCATCAGAATCACGGGGATACCCCTCTCCTTGAGCCGATTGATTATCGATTCGAGATTGGCGATGTAGTCAGCTTGGGAGACGCGAGGTGCAGTGGCGGGTGGCTCACGCCAGACATCGACCGCGGCATCGTTCAGACCGAATTGGATGACGACGAGTGATGGATTGAACGCGAGCACATCGCCGTCGAAACGCGCCATGGCGTGGGAGGTGTCGTTGGCGGGCACGCCGCGATTGGCGACTGTGTGATCGATCCCTGCTGCGATGAGATGCTTCTTGAGACGATCGGCATAGACGGACTTCACTTCGTCGGGGCGTCGAGCCGTCGTGGAATCTCCGAACATGATGACAAGCGGTGGTAGTGGTATCTCGCCCTCATGGAGGTTCTTGGGATCGAGTTTTATCCGCACATCGCCAAACATGGTGGTGATCCAGACTTCACCGGGGCGACGTTCGTAGAGATACGGGTAGGATGCCCGGATATATTCGGGCAAGTCACGCACGCGACTGTAATCGGCCGCGACGATGCCGTGGGTCTCCCAAGTCACGCCGCCATCGCGGGAAAGTGCCAACGCCAGCTCATCGCGAGCTGCTAGCTCGGGGCGACCTGCCATTTCATCATGGGCCGCCGGAGAAACGGGATCGTAGCGTGGGGGTGGATTCCAAAGCAGAGTCACCGTGCCGTCAGCAAGCGTGCTCATCTGCGCGCAACAGGTGACGCTCGGAATCGTGGTTGATTCCTGCTCGGGCCAAGTGAGCCCCTCGTCAGTGGAAATGGATTCGGTAAGGAAACCTGATTCATTGCGCAAAAGCAGGTAGAGCGAATCGTCAGGACGTTGAATGACGGTGGCTTCGCACGAACCGGCGTGATCGTGGCGGCCGATGCCGTTGTCGAGGATGTTGCTGCGCTGCCACGTCGCACCTTTGTCATCAGAGACGAACATCACTGTGGCATGACGCCATTCAGGAATGATTTCCTGCCCTACGAGCACGATACGGCCGCTGCGGGTTTGGATCATCGAATGGAAACAGCCGCACCAAGGACGATTGATTAAGATAGGTTCATCCCAAGTAAGCCCGTCGTCGTGACTACGAGAGATATAACTCGGTAAGATCCAGTGGTCGAATTCTTCTGGTGAAGCACCCCAATCATGAGCAAGTCCCCGCTCAATTTCTTCTAAATTGATCCAAGCGGCGATTGTCGTGCCATCGCGAGTGCGAAGCAGAGCGCGTTCGATGCTTGTGCGGTATTTCTTTTGATTAGCAAACAGGGGGAACGAATCCCAGGTCACGCCTTCGTCATCACTGCGATGAGCATGGTGCGCGTCGAAACAGAGAACGCCTCCGTCACCGGTGGTCACGAATGGTCCGTAATGTGCGAAAGGCAGGCGCTCGGCCTGGGGGTGCAATTGCATCGCGACAGCACGAAGAAGGCTTCGCGCGATGTAAAGCGAGAGCTGCCGCTACCTCAGACTAAAGCGCGAGCTAGCCGAGGAGCTTCTTCAGCGCGGGCTTGGTGATGCCGAGTTTCTTGGCCGTAGCCGCCTCATCTCCATTGAGCGAAGCCAGTGTGCGCTGCGCGAGTTCACGTTGCACCGTGCTGAGCATGCCTGCCTCCGAATCGACCAATTCACTATGCAGAAAATTTAAAGCGGCTTCGACCGTGAAATTCGATTCGCCGGTCGTCTCGGCTACCGGAATTGATTCGCTGGCCGAACCACCTAGCTCAGCCGGAAGGTCGTTGACGAGAATAGCATCGCCTTGGGCGATCACCGCGCTGCGGTAGATCGTGTTTTCCAGTTCGCGCACATTGCCGGGCCAATTGTGTTTCGTGAGTAACGCGAGCGCTTCGGGCGAAACCTTGGTGACGCGCGTCTTCTTTTCTATGGCGAGTTTTTGCAGGCAGAAGTCGACAATTTGGGGTATATCTGTCGAGCGATCCCGGAGAGGCGGTATTTTAATCCGCACGATGTTGAGACGGTAGTAAAGATCTTCGCGGAAGGTCTTGGCCTTCACCATCGATTCGAGGTCTTTATTCGTCGCGGCGATGATCCGCACATCTACCTTCAATGAACTAGTGCCCCCTACCCGCTGGATTTCACCCTGCTGGAGCACGCGCAGAATCTTGGTTTGAGTAGCGAGTGCCATATCGCCGATTTCATCGAGAAAGATGGTGCCTTGATCGCAGAGCTCGAATTTGCCGATGCGCTGCGTGGTCGCTCCGGTGAAGGAACCTTTCTCATGACCGAAGAGTTCGCTCTCAATCAGGTTGTCGGGAATCGCCGCGCAGTTAACCGCGATGAATTCCTTAGTAGAGCGATGCGAATGTTTCCAAATCGAATTGGCGATCAGCTCTTTGCCGGTGCCGCTCTCGCCGGTGATCATTACGGTGACATCACTCGCGGTCACCTGTCCGATGGTTTTAAACACATCCTGCATGACCGGAGCAGAACCCACGATACCTTCGCGATAATCATCGACGTTGACCGTCGATTCATAATCGCCGACGGCATTGAGATCGGCATGGATCTGGAGGGCTTTCGAAGCGAGCGAGAGAATTTTCTCCGGATCAAAAGGTTTCATGATGTAATCGAAAGCGCCGTATTTCATTGCTTCGATTGCGGTTTGGGCGGTGCCAAACGCAGTCATCAGGATCACCAGCTGTTGGCGATTCGATGAGCAAATGTGTTGGAGCGCTTCGATTCCGCTCATCCCAGCCATGCGCACATCGAGAAAGATCAAATCGGGTGCCGGTCCTTTCTTAACGATGGCGACACCTTTCTCGCCACTGCTCGCTTCGGACACGTCATATCCTTTTGAGGTGAGCACCCGTGAGAGCGAGTAGCGCACCTCGGTGTCATCGTCGATGATGAGTATGGTGGATGATTTAGGTGCTGACATGGTAGCGGACGTGAGAGCTCCGAAATAAACTTCACGCTGGCGAAACCGCAAGTGTGGGTTTTCGTGAAGCCATGTCGTCTTGGTCTTGGCACCTTTTTAAAATCAGCAGGATCCCGCTTTCGGTTCATTACAGCTTTCTCCTTCTGCTCGCGTATATCGGCTACCAGGGCTGGATGGCGCAAGGTGTGACGGGTTTGATCTGGAGCGTGCTGACCGTTTGCGCGTTTTTTGCCTGCGTGGTGCTTCATGAACTCGGTCATTCGTTTGCGGCGCGACGCTACGGTGTGGGCGTGCGACGAATCCTACTCATGCCGATTGGCGGGATGGCCGAATTCGATTCGCTTCCTCGTGAACCGAGTAAGGAACTCGTGATCACCATTGCGGGACCAGCGGTCAATTTCGTGCTGGCCGCCCTGCTCTGGTGGCCGGTCAACCAATTGCCGCAGCACATCATGTTCTACTCTGCTCAGGGCCTGCTCTTTCAGCTGCTCTGGGCCAACTTAGTCATGGGTGTGTTTAATCTCGTGCCCGTATTTCCGATGGATGGTGGTCGTATCTTTCGGGCGTTACTGGCGACCAAGTTCACTTATCTCAAAGCGACTCAATGGGCATCACTCGTGGGAAAAGTGCTTTCGGTCGGCGGCGCCTACGTGATGTATTTCTGGTTAGATAGCTGGCTCGGAGCCCTGCTGTTTGGGTTCATTTTCATGGCCGGCGATGCAGAATACAAAGCGGTCAAGCGACGCGAGTTCGAAGATGCGCACTGGCGTGAAATGCTCGCCCGCATGCATCGCGAGAGGCAGAGCGAAGAACCGCCAATTTTGTAGTGTGATCGCTAGTGCGTTATATAACGCAGGCTTCGCGGAATAATATTTTGAGCTATTTTGTTTCTGAAACAACAGGGTGATTCACCACTCAAGTAGCTCGGTTGAGCTCGCGTCGTGCTTTTCCGATTGCGAAAGGGGGCGCGGCTTATTGCATGGAGAGAGATCAGCCTGAAGCGCTGTTCCTCTCGTAATCCCCTCTCTTATGCGCATCCTCTACTTCGATATTGATTCTCTGCGGGCCGATCATCTCGGCTGCTATGGCTATCACCGGGCAACCAGCCCTTGTATCGACCGCATGGCGGCAGACGGCGTGCAGTTTAATGGCTGCCATGTTTCGGATGCGCCCTGTCTCCCCTCGCGCACCGCGCTCTTCAGTGGCCGATTCGGGATTCATAACGGCGTGGTCAATCACGGCGGCACGGCCTCGGAGATGTTTAACGAAGGCGTGCGCCGCGATTTCATTTCACAACATGGCCAAGCGAACTGGATGCGTTGCCTGCACGATCAAGGCCTCCGCACCGCCACGATTAGCAGCTTTGGCGAACGTCATTCGGCGTGGCATTGGTATGCGGGTTTCAACGAAATTTATAACAATGGTGGTGGCGGGTTGGAGAATGCCGATGTCGTCGAACCGCTCGCACTCGATTGGGTGAATCGTCAACCGGACGATGCCGACAACTGGTTTCTACACGTGAATATTTGGGATCCGCACACGCCGTATAAAACGCCGGAAGAATTTGGAGAGCCCTTTGCGGATACGCCGTTGCCGGCCTGGTATACGGAAGACGTGCTGGCAAAACATCGCGCGGGTTACGGTCCGCATTCGGCGCGTGAGGTTTGCGGTTTCGACGCGGAGTATCCGTTTAATCAACCCTTCCCTCGTCAGCCGACGGAGCTCAATAACATGGCCGATGCGCGCAAAGTATTCGATGGCTACGATACCGGCGTGCTCTATGCGGATCGCACGATCGAGCGCGTCTTAAAAGCCGTCGAAGCGCGTGGCTGGCTCGACGATACGTGGATCATTATTTCGGCCGATCATGGTGAAAATCTGGGCGAGTTTAATATCTATGGTGATCATCAAACCGCGGACACGATTACCTCGCGCGTGCCGCTGATCATTCGACCGCCGCAGAATGTTACATGTGAACGCGGTCGCGTGGATGAGTCGCTGATCTATCAAGGTGATATGGCGGCGACCATGCTTGAGTTGGCTGGCGGTGAAGTGCCGGTTGGTTGGGATAGTAAGAGCTTCGCGCCGCAGTTTAAAACGAATCAACCGGCCGATCATCGCACCGAGTTGGTGTTGTCGCAAATGGCCTGGAGCTGCCAACGCTCGATCCGCTGGGACGACTGGCTCTGCATTCGCTCCTATCATGACGGCTACCACGGATTCCCGCCGGTGATGCTTTTCAATGTCGTTGAAGATCCGCATCTTCAAAAAGATCTCGCGCCTACGAAAGTCGATGTGAGCAATCATGGGATCGCGTTGCTCGATAAATGGATGGGCGAAATCTTAGACACTGCGACGCATGCCGACGATCCGATGCGCACCGTAATGCTCGAAGGCGGACCGCTGCACACGCGTGGTGTGCTGCCTGAATATCTCAAACGCCTCCGCGCAACAGGTCGCGCCGACGGTGCCGACGAATTAGCCAAAGCTCACCCTGCCGCTGCCGCAGGTAACTAGTCTTAACCCACCCTCATGATGCTTCGCACTGGTATTCTCAATCCACATCTCCTCGATCTCGTTTCGCGTATTCGTCACACCAACACACTGGTGATTTCTGATCGTGGGTTCCCCTTCTGGCCTCAGATCGAAACGGTGGATATTTCGCTGATCGATGATGTGCCCACGGTCATTCAGGTCTTCGCGGCAATGAAAGAGAATTTCGATTATAGCCACGTTTGGGTGGCCGAAGAATTCAAGACTAGTAATTCGGCGGAGAAACTCGCGGAGCTTCAATCGCAAGTCGGCGATACGCTCCAGTTCGAATCGCACGTCGCGCTGAAACAACGCGTGCCCGGCGCTATCGGTTTGATCCGAACCGGTGATACCACGCAATACGCGAACATGATCATCGAGTCTGCGTGATGGAATATCATGCGCTCGGGCAGACTGGACTAAAAGTTTCGGCGCTGAGTTTCGGCGCTTCCTCACTGGGGAGTGCGTTTCGGGCCACCGATGATGCCGAAAGTATCCGAACCGTTCACACTGCACTGGATCTGGGGATTAACTTTATCGATGTGTCGCCCTACTATGGCGACACCAAGGCCGAGACGGTGCTTGGCCGTGCTCTTAATGGTATCGCGCGTGATCGCTACTACCTCGCCACAAAGGTCGGGCAATACGGTGGTGAGACATTCGATTTCTCAGCCGAACGCGTCACGAGTAGTCTCGACGAAAGCTGTGAGCGGCTTGGTGTGGAATACATCGATCTTTTGCAATGCCATGACATCGAGTTTGTTGAGCTGAGCCAGATCGTAAACGAAACGCTACCCGCTCTTCACAAGCTCAAGGCTGCGGGGCGCATCGGTCACGTAGGTATTACAGGATTACCGCTCAATATTTTCACCAAAGTGATCGATCAGGTTGATCCCGGAATCGTCGAAACGATCCTCTCCTTTTGCCACTTTGAGCTGAACGATACCTCGCTCGAATCAGTGCTGCCCTACCTGAAGGAAAAGCAAGTCGGCGTGATCAACGCCTCGCCGACAGGGATGGGGGTTTTGACATCACGGGGCGCGCCCGATTGGCATCCGGCTTCGCCTGAGATCATCGCGGGATGTCGACGGGCCGTAGAGTATTGCGAATCGATTGGGGCAGATATCGTAAAGCTCGCGGTGCAGTATTCGATTACCTATCCGGAGATCGCCACGACGCTCGTGGGCACGGCCAATCCTGAAAATATCCGGTGCAATGTCGCTTACGCCGAAGAGCCCATCGATCAGGAATTGCTCGCGATCGTGCTCGATATCCTGAAACCGATTCACAACCACAATTTTACTCGCGGCCTTCCCGCTAATCACGATCCCCTGCTCGCTTAATCGCGCCCCCTTCTTTTCATGCACACTCTTATTCTTCAGAAACCCGGTAAATTCGTCACGGCAGAGACAGAGCCCGCCACAAACCCAGATGCTGATGAAGCCCTGATTAGGATTCACCGCATCGGAGTGTGTGGCACCGATTTGCACGCCTTTGCCGGTCGCCAACCTTTCTTCACCTACCCGCGTATTCTCGGTCACGAATTGGGTGTCGAGGTCGTTGCGGTGGGCGAAAACGTCACCCATGTCGCGGTCGGTGATCGTTGTTCGGTGGAGCCCTATTTGAGTTGCGGCAAGTGCATCGCGTGTCGGCAGGATAAACCTAATTGCTGCCGCACGCTCCAAGTGCTCGGTGTGCACACTGATGGCGGGCATCGCAGCCGCATGCTGGTGCCGGCGGCAAAACTACATCGCTCGGCCAAACTGTCTTACGATCAGCTCGCGCTGGTCGAAACGCTCGGGATCGGCGCCCATGCGGTGGGACGTGCTAAACTCCAGACGGGCGAAAACGTCGCCGTAATTGGCGCCGGGCCGATTGGTCTCGCCGTGATACAATTTGCCCGGGCAGCCGGAGCACGCGTGATCGCCGTGGATGTGAGCGAAAGTCGTCTCGCATTTTGCGGTGAGAAGATCGGCGTCACCGCTCTGGTAAACGCGAAGAATGGTGATGTGGCTGAGCAGCTTGAGGCGCTGACTGATGGCGACCTTCCTACCGCCGTCTTTGATGCGACAGGCAATGTGAATTCCATGAATGCTTGTTTCGATTACGTCGCCCCCGGTGGCCGATTAACCATGGTCAGCTTAGTTCAGGCCGATGTGAGCTTCCACGATCCGCATTTCCACAAGCGTGAGCTCACCGTGCTCTCCAGTCGTAACGCACTTCCCGGAGAGTTTACCCAGATCATCAAGCAGATCGAGAATGGCGAAATCGATACCGATCCGTGGATCACACATCGCGCGAAACTCACTGACGTAACGGATCATTTCGAATCATGGACCAAGCTAGAGACCGGCGTGATCAAAGCTATGATCGAAGTGGCCGGTGCTTAGTGCCTATTGGCGTAAACAATAAATCCACCTGCGAGAGGTGGATAAAAGTGGTGGATCCTAGCGGTCTCGAACCGCTGACCTCTTCAATGCCATTGAAGCGCTCTGCCAACTGAGCTAAGGACCCATTCGCTGATGCGAAGTGGGAGAAAAAATCAGTGTTCTCGGAGCGAAGGCAAGGACATTTTCCTCACCCCTCTTCTCGCATGCGGAAGGTAACGGTCCAAACATCGCTCTTCCGATTCGGTGGAGCCCCAATCGTGCGCACTTTCACGAAGGCGCGAAGCACGGATTGATCGAATTCAGCGCTCCCTGAGCTTCGCACGATCTTAACCGAAGAGAGGACGCCATCCGCCGCGATATTGAATCGCACTTCAGCTTTCAGTAAATCGCTCAGACCCGAAGGCTTTTGGTGAGCGGCCCGTAACCGCTGCAAGAGTAAAGCGATGTAGCCGTCGAGTAGATTGCCCTCATCTCTGGTCAATGCTTTGCCACCGGCCCCAGTCAGAGTTTTCGAGGAAACATTGGCGAAGCTGTTTGCATCGATCGAACGCACTTTAATCGTGCGTGGTTTGGCGGGTTTTGGTGAAGGCCTACGCTGATTGGCATGGAGCTTATCGAACTCAGCCTTGGTCATTTTCCTCGGTGGGGGTTCGGGCTTCTCGATGACTGGCTTTGGTTTCGGCTCGGGAATCACATTCTTCGGCGGCGCCATCATCGGAGCTGGATCAGGTGTAATGACAGGCGGCGGTTTGCTGATCTGCGGTTTCGGCTTGATCACTGGAGGCGGTGGTTTGACCACGGGAGCAGGAGCGTCCGGCAAATCGAACTTTATTTCATCGGGTGTGCTCGGTGCAGGCGCTTGCGTCGCGGCGTAGTTGTTCCCCGCTCCCGCCACGAGTTCGAAGATCTTCGGAGTCTCGGGCACTTGCTGCCGGAGCAAGTAAGATGAAAGCAATATCAAGGCGATGATCAGCCCGTGAAAGGTGACTGACAGAAAAACGGCACCTGGTGAATTGCCCTGCATCGCGAACGTCTAATCCGTGGTCTGAGTATCGAAGGTGATCTTCGATAACTTATGCTTTTTAATTTCATCCATCAGCGTGATGACCTTCTGATATTGCAGCGTCCAATCCGCGCGAATCCGGATCACTGGCGGCTCTTTCTTGCGGGCTGCTTGAGCCAGTAATTCCGAGAGCTCGCTGAACTGAATCTGCCGATTCCCCCAGTAGTGCACGCCGTCCTGATTGATGCTGATACTCTGAAACGTCAGTTTCTTATCGGGCTCCTCCGCTGCACGTTTGGATTCATTCGGCAGGTTCACTCGAATCGCCTGCTCTTGATTGATCAGCGGCGTCGCGATCATGAAAATAATCAGCAACGTGAACCCGAGATCGATCAGGTTGGTGACATTGAGATCCGAAATCGGAGCTGTCTGCCGTTGTTTTCTAAAAGTTCTTGCCACGGCGATTAGTCGCTTTCGAGTTCGAGGCGATCAGCTAGGGAGCTGGCGTAGTTTTCCATTTCGGTGATGAGCCGTCGGGTGCTCGCGAGGAGAAAATTGTAGCCAAACATCGATGGAATCGCGACGACGAGACCGGCGATCGTAGTGAGCAATGCGGCCGAGACACCTGGAGCGAGGGTTTGGATGCTGGCGGTTTGTTGAACGGAAACCGCACTGAATGCCCCCATCACACCCCAGACCGTGCCGAGTAGTCCCATGAAGGGAGCGCCGGAGACGATGGTGGCGAGGAAGATCATGCTCGATTCGTAGCGAAGCGTTTGGCGACCGAGCGAACGTTGCAGAGCATTTTCTGCATGTTCGAGACGGGCGCGCGTGCTGTCTCTCTCCTTCTCTTTTCCGATGGCCGCGGCCCGCCAGTAGCTCTCGACGGCGTCGGCAAACATATCGGCGTAAGGGATAGCGCGGTGGTTGCGATACGACTCTGGGAGGTCGAGTAACGAACGCTCATCATTGAGTTTCGATTCGAAGGTGTGATTGAGCAGCCGGAGGCGTTTGAGCTCGAAGTGCTTGCCAAACATAATCGTCCACGCGATCAGGCTGAAAATGGCGAGACCACCGATGATGACTTGGCCGACAATGTCGCAGATCAGGAAGATCTGGATGACGCTCATTGCGATCGGCAATTCTGATAACATAAGGGGCATGGGCATGTTGGAAAAACTCTGAATGCGATTACTAGCGGCATTCAATGGAAAACCCTGCCATGCACGCGATTCTGTTTGCTCACAGACAAGCGGAAATCTTCCCTGTGCCCTCACTTTACCCATGGATTTCAAAACTCGCACTCTTCAAGAGCTCCGCGCCTACCGCGCGATCCTCTCATCTCGGCACTCTCTCGTGGGTTTCGATGGCTTCGTCGATACGATTGTCACTCCCGTCGCACTTCGCGCTGGTCAGGGCGAAAACTTCACCCCGATCAATACGATTCAGGAGTTTGGTGATCGGATTCTCGCTGCCGCCGGCAAGAGCACCAATATCGAATTTTATCCGCGGATGGATAAGCTGGGTGGCAACGGTCCGATTATGGCCAACGCCCTTCTCACCCAAGGTTCGAATCTCACTTTTATCGGTGCTCTCGGAAAACCCCTGCTCAATCCTCTGTTTGCCAAGATGGCTGATCAGGCGGAATTGATCAGTCTCTGCGATCCCGCTGCGACCACTGCCGCGGAGTTTACCGATGGAAAACTCATGCTTGGCATGATGAAGTCGCTCGACGAAATCACTCCTGAAAAAATTGAGGAGGTCATCGGCGCAGAGGCCTTTCGCGATCTGTTGAAAAAGTCCGATCTCGTGGCGCTGGTTAATTGGACGATGATTCCCAACATGACCGCGATTTTCGTCGATCTGGTGGAACGGGTCTTGCCGCAAATCCCGGTCAAGTCTGGCCGCGTATTCTTCTTCGATCTGGCCGATCCGCAAAAGCGGTCCTCCTCCGATCTCGTTTACGCGCTGGAAACCGTCGCGAAGTTTGAACAATTCGGAAAAGTCACCCTCGGTCTTAATCTCAAGGAAGCGCAGCAGATTTTCTCGGTGCTCGGCTTTGGCGTCGAATCAGAAACAGAATCAGGGCTACGTGCGATGGCCTCGAAGATTCGCGAACGTCTCGATCTCACCACTGTGGTC
Organism: Opitutaceae bacterium; assembly: GCA_002713695.1. GTDB lineage: Bacteria > Verrucomicrobiota > Verrucomicrobiia > Opitutales > Opitutaceae > Cephaloticoccus. The sequence goes on along the minus strand of PAUB01000019.1, from coordinate 88,579 downwards.
GTGCATCCGAAAGAATCCGCCGCCTGCGCGACGCGCGACGATACCTATTGGGTCCCCGGTCCCTACATCGCCAAGCCGCTTATCACAACCGGAGCAGGCGATCATTTTAACGCAGGCTTCAGCTCGGGCCAACTAATGGGCCTCGATCCCGAATCCTGTCTCGGTATTGGCGTCTGCACCAGTGGCCATTATGTGCGCACCGGTGAAAGCCCGACCGCTGACGATTTGGAAACCTTCCTCGCCAACTGGAAATAACCCGACCAAACTCATCCTATGCCTCTTAAAGAAAAGCCCGCAGGCCGCATGATCTCGTTTGAAGGTCCGGAAGGAAGTGGAAAATCCACGCAGATTTCTCTCCTCGCGACACAGCTGCAAAAGCACGGCAAAGATGTCATCACCACGCGCGAGCCAGGTGGCACGGAGATCGGCGAGCAGATCCGCAACATCATCGTCCATAATTCCAAAGGTGATGAGATGTGTGCCGAGACCGAGTTGCTTCTCTTTACGGCTGCGCGCGCTCAACTCGTTCGCGAAGTGATCGCCCCGGCTTTGGTCGAAGGCAAATACGTGTTGAGTGATCGCTACCTCGATTCGTCCACCGTTTATCAGGGCATCGCTCGCAAGCTCGCCTCGGGGCCGGTTGCGGAGATCAATCGTTTTGCCGTCGGAAATGTGATGCCGGATATCACCGTGATCGTCGACGTGCCACCGGAAGTGAGCATGGCCCGGTTGAAACAACGCGTGACTGATTTACCCGACCGCATGGAACGTCAGAATATCGATTTTTATCACAAAGTGCGCGAAGGCTATCTGCTGCTGGCTAAACAAATGACCGACCGCGTGATCCTCGTTGATGGCACCAAGAGCATTGAAGATGTTTCCAAGGCCGTTTGGGAACACGTGCAAGTGCGTCTTGGACTGTGAGCACGATGAGCTCGCTCGTGGAATGGCCCGCTTCCCTCGTTGGCACGCCGACTGTGGCGGTCATCGAAGCAGCGATCGCACGCCAGCGTCTTTCCCACAGCGTGCTTTTGCACGGCGATGATCACGCCACGCTTTCAGAAGTGGCGCATGCTATTGCGGATCGTCTCCAAAATACGTCCTATTCGAGCGCCGACTTTCATCCGGAGAATCATCCTGATTGTTTTGCACTGCGACCAACCGGTAAGATGCGCCAGATCTCCGCGGAAAACACACGCGAGCTAATCGGCAAGGTGCAAGTATCTGGCACTGTTTCTCGACGCAAAGTCGCCATCATTCATGAATGCGACCGCATGAACACGGCCGCTGCGAACATCTTCCTCAAGACGCTCGAAGAACCCCCGGCGAATACCACGCTGATCTTACTCACCACGCGACCCTACGCCCTCCTCCCCACGATCCGCAGTCGCGTGCTCCTCTTCCGTTTCCACTCATCGGCTACCCCTATCGATCATCCTGCGTTGCAGCCGTGGTTGGAAGATTATCAAAATTGGCTTGGACGCCTCAGTGCGGGTGTGACCAGTAAGCGCGATGTCTCTGATCACATCTTCACGCTCTACGGACTGATCGCTCGATTCGGCAGCATGTTGGAATCCGCGACCAAAGAAATTTGGAAAGCTGAAAAAGCAAAGCTCCCGCCTGATCTGGCCGATGATGAGCAAGTAGCCATCGAAACCGGCATCACTAACGGATTGAGGTTACGCGTCTTCGCCGATCTCGAACACGCCACCAGTGGATTCGCGCGCAGTAAACTCGAAGCAGGCGAAACGGCTATCACAGCTGCCTTTGTCGGCGCGATTAAAGCCCTCGAAAAAAACGTCGGGCTCCTCCGCTTGAATTTTAACCAAGCCGCGGCCCTCGAGAATTTCCTCCTCAGTTCACTCAGACTTTGGGTGAAACGGTGAAATCGAACTGATACTCGCCCGGAAGAATTCGGTATCGCGGCAAGGCGTCAGGGCCACAGCTCCCTGTGCCGAGGCCACGTTGAGCGAGATCTAGATTTACGTGCACTTCCGGTCGCGGATCGAGATCGCTCGTATGTTTAGCGCCGTAGAAGTCGGCCGCGGTGTAGTGGCTGGCTGAGGCGTTCATCGGTTTAGTTGATGCGAACGTGACTTCACTTCCTTTTCTGTTGTGTAGTTTCATCCAGCGCACGTCGGTTTTATTGCCGTGCTCCTGTGGGACGATGTAGGGGACGTATTGATCTGTTACGGTGCCGTGGTAACGCGCGAGCATCGCGCTGTGCTTTGGGTCAGAATAGTTTTCCCATGGCCCGCGATCGAACCATTCCAATTACTCGGCACGGGAAGCTTGCCCCAATCGGCAGATATAGATGCATCGAATCCTGGCTGAACGAAATCGGCCGACACATTTTCCGGACGATCAGTCAGGCGGAAATCCCTTTCACCATTCAGCGAGCACCACCAAAGCGATTTGCTGCGATCATTACGCTTGGCCAGCGCGAGGGTCGGATAGGGAAACAAGGTCGCGCGAGCTGCGAGCTGGTTAAACGAAAGGGTCTCGGGCGATTGCCAGGATTTCAGGGGACCGGTTTACAGTAGCTCTATGTGGCTCTAGCGAAGCAGCTCACGTAACCTTGTGAAACAAATTCACGTCGTCGCGTCCGATAACTTAATCAAGTTCACGAAAGTTTCTCGCGCTTCCATGTGCGGATTGTGGCCCGACTCCGCAATTACCACGATCTCGGCTTGGGGGAAATGAGGTCGAACTAACTGATGGTCCGCGGCGGAGACGTAATCAGATTTACCACCAATGATGAATTGAGTCGGCCCATCGAATTGGTCGCTCGCGTTGAGGTGATTCTTTTCGAGCACATGAATCGCTTTGCTCAAAGCAGGCAGATTGATCATCCAACGCCACCCACCCTCGGGCTTGCGCTCCAAATTGGTCACGAAGAATTTCCGCATCGCCCAACTCGAAACGGCTGATTCGAGATGCGTCTCGGCATCGGCTCGTGATTGGAGCGTATTGAGATCGAGTGCCGCCATGGCCTCAAATTCATCCGGTCGTGAATTCCAGTGATAATCCTTCGGCACGATATCCACCAAGATGAGACGCTCGACGCGCTCCGGATGACGACACGCGAGCATCATCGCGGTTTTGCCCCCCATGCTGTGCCCGAGCAAGTTCACCTTATCGAGGCCCTGCGTATCCATCCACGCAATCGTATCAGCGACCATGACTTCGTAATTCATCGCATCTTCATGCGGCGATTGGCCGTGGTTGCGCGTGTCTAAAGCGAAGACATGCGCTCGTGACGACATATCGCGCCCGGCAGTCTGCCAATTACGCGACGATCCAAGCAATCCGTGGAGGATCACGACCGGAGGAAGTCCGTTACCGCCGAGTTCTCGATGGAAAAGTGTCATGCAGACTCCAAGCAATCCGCGCTCAACATGGATGCAAGTTATCGTTCCCCTCGACTTCTCAAAATCAAAAGTTGGCCGCAAGTTTAAATGTCAACTAATAGATGACATATAATCATTGATGGATGGTGAGTAGAGAAATTGAAATCAGGGGATCGGGAGATTCTGAGGTATTGATTCGGGCGAATGATCTAACTTCGCTTTTTTCCTTTGCGAGAAGGCGTGTTTCCCTGAGCGTTTCGGACGTCCATGACGAAAGAGAAGAAACTGTCCCCGATGATGCAGCAATACTTCGAGGTGAAGCGTGGATTGCCGCCGGACACTCTCCTTTTCTTCCGCCTTGGAGATTTCTTTGAGCTGTTCTACGACGATGCGGTCACCGCCTCGCGTCTGCTGGGAATTACACTCACTAAACGGCAAAACTATCCGATGGCCGGGATCCCTTTTCATGCGGCGGATAATTACATGACCAAGCTGCTCGCCGCCGGACGCAAAGTAGCGATCTGCGATCAGACGGAAGCCGCGCAAAAAGGGAAACTCGTTAAGCGCGCACTCACGCGAATCCTCAGTCCCGGAACGACTCTCGCCGCCAATCAGCTCGATGCGGATCGCAACCACTACCTCTGCGCAATCAGCGTCACTAAGACCGGTATGCATGCTGCTTGGCTCGATCTTTCGACGGGGGAATTCCAGCTCGCTTCGGAGAAACGCGTCGAGGATCTGCTGCCCGTGCTCACGGCACTCGATCCGGCGGAATTGATTCTGCCAGAGGAGGAATTGGCGCGTTGGGATGCGGCTCCACACGACGAGGTGTCGCTGCATGAGTTGCACCAATTTTGCCAGGAACGACTGAGCACGGAAGTGCCCGCCTACAATTTCGAAACCGCGACGGGTGCGAAGACGGTGATGGATACGCTCGGGGTTTTGAATCTCGAAGGATTCGGCCTCGCTCAAGATCATCCCGCGCTCGGTTCGGCAGGTGCCCTCGTTTATTACGCGACGGAAAACCTTTGTGCGAAACCAGAGAACTTACGTGCACTTCGTGAATATCGCAGCGAGCAAACCCTGCTCCTCGATCCGGCGACCTTGCGAAATCTCGAGGTCTTCGCTTCCAGCCGTGGCACGCGTGAGGGTTCACTCCTCATGGCGATAAACCGCACTGTTTCGGCGGCGGGCGCACGTCTACTCGAGCGCTGGTTGTCGGCCCCTACTTTGGATCTCGACGAGGTGCATCGTCGGCAGAATTTGATCGGCGAATTACTCTCGCAGCCCACTCGCCTCGCCGAATTGCACAAAGGCCTCGGCCACGTGCGCGACATCCCACGCATTCTCGGTCGATTACAGAATCGATTACGCAATCCTCGCGAGCTCGGTGGCGTGCGCGATACGTTGGGCCAACTCCCTGCACTCTTACAGGAGTTGACGGAATATTCCGGCAAGCTCGGCGAAGAATATAGCCAACGCATCGTCGATCTCCCCGATCTGCGCGATCTGCTCAGCAACGGTTTGGCCGAAGAAATGCCGGCGGATGTAGCGGATGGGAATTACATCCGCGAAGGTCACGATGCGGAACTCGATCGCATGCGTTTGTTGATGCGCGATAACAAGACGTGGCTCTCTGAACTTGAGAGCGCCGAGCAACAGCGCACCGGCATCAAGAGCCTGAAGATTAAATACACGAATAACTTCGGGTATTACATCGATGTCACCAAAGCGAATCTGCACCTCGTGCCCGGGGATTACACTCGGCGTCAAACGACGGTCGGTGGTGAGCGCTACGTAACCGAAGATCTCAAGGCGAAGGAGAAAGAGATTCTTCACGCCGAGGAAAACTCTCTTATACGCGAGCAGGAATTGTTTAACGCACTTGTCTCTGCAGTTCTGGCCGATGCTGAAGCTTTAACGAATACAGCGAAGGCCCTCGCTGAACTCGATGTGCTAGCCGGGTGGGCTGAGTTGGCCCGTGAATGGGATTACACGAAACCTGAGATTGACGAAAGCGATGCGTTGGAAATCCGCGAGGGGCGTCACCCAGTCGTTGAGCAGATGCTGAAGGCACCCGGTGCCAATACCGCCAGTGGCACGAGCTCGGCCTTCGTTCCCAATGACACGCTACTTTCCGCTAGCGAGGCGCAGCTCGGATTGATCACGGGTCCGAACATGGCGGGTAAATCGACTTACATCCGCCAAGTCGCGCTGATCAGCCTGCTCGCGCAAGTCGGCTGCTGGGTGCCGGCGAAGCAATGCCGCATCGGATTGGTCGATCGTATCTTCTCTCGAGTCGGTGCCAGCGACGATCTCGCGCGGGGTAATTCCACTTTCATGGTCGAGATGAATGAGACGGCCAATATTCTGAACAACGCGACGGATCGCTCGCTGATCATTCTCGATGAGATTGGACGCGGCACATCGACCTACGATGGCCTGTCGATTGCCTGGGCGGTAGTTGAGCATTTACACGGCGACGCAGACGCCGGACCGCGCACGCTATTCGCCACGCATTATCAGGAGCTTACTCAGCTGGATAAGTATCTGCCACGCCTGCGCAATTTCTCCGTCACTGTTAAAGAGTGGAACGACGAGATCGTCTTCGTGCGTCGCGTGGTTACCGGTGCGGCGGATCGCAGCTACGGCATTCAAGTCGCACGCTTGGCCGGTCTACCACTCACGGTAATCGATCGCGCGAAAACGATTCTCGCCAAGCTCGAAAGCGCTGATGCCGATGTCACATTCCCCTCGGCCACGCCTAAAGCGCGACCGAAGAAGAAGATCACCGTAACACCCACTGATGATTCGCAGATGAGTTTGCTGTGATTTTCTGTGCGCTTCTACTCAGCTAAGGGAATTTCCAGCAACTTGGCCGCATCAATCATTCGCTTATCCTTGGTAAATAAAGGGCCGGTTATGACCGCCAGATATGGGGGGAGCCAACTCTTGAATCTTGACGTCTTATTCTGCGCATAAATGAGGGAAACGGGGATAGGTCAATATATCTTCTCAAACACCGGCCCTCATTCATATGATGGCCGAGGTCAAGTAATTCCACACGACAAGATTGCTTTTCAGCCGCTAAACTTATTCGTAACCAATCCTTGAATAAATGAATTTCATATTTACCCAGATTAAAAAGCGATTAACCACCCTCAGCCGTTCGTTCGCCATTGCTGGGGTTGCTGTCGTCATCATCACCGCCACATCCTGCTCATCGAGTCAGGTGCCCAAAGGCGAAGACTTGAAAGGAACGTGGAGCCAGACGGGTGCGGGTTACGAGAATGGCCGACCGGTGACCTGAGAGAACCAGACGGTGGTGATCGAGGAGGCATCCGGTCAGGGCTTCACCGGTTTCAAGGAATACGCTCGGGAAGGCGAGCAGCCGCAAATGGAGACCGTGAACGGCGTCATCGGCGTTAATGGCAATATCCTCATCGTCGACGATGATGGCAAGTTCGAGGGCCGGCTCGTTGACGGGAAGCTGCAGGGCCAGTATGCCGAGGTCGGCGACGACGCGGCCGCCATTAACGTCGTGCTCACCAGAAAGTAGCGGCCGTTCCGGCTATCGACCGGGTCAACTCTTGAATATTGAGCTCGGTCGATTTGATTATTCTCGGCGAATCTTCCAGAGCTGCTTGGCCTGTTTGATTACTTTGGTGAGCACTCCGGGTGTGATCGATTGCTTAGGATCGTCGCCGATGCCCTTGCTTGGAGCAATGTGACTTTCGATGCAGAGACCGTCTGCACCATAAGCAACTGCAGCCAGAGACGCGGCGGGCACGTAGGCGGCTTTGCCGACAGAATGCGAGGGATCCACGACGACGGCAGCCCAGGTTTTTTCTTTCAACAAGGGCGTGGCGCTCTCGTCGGGATGGTTGCGGTATCCATCAAGCGTCGGCGTGGTGCCGCGTGGACACAGCATGATGTTGGGATTGCCGAAGGCGGCGATGTATTCAGCGGCGGAGATGAACTCATTGATCGGCCCCATATGCACACTGCGCTTTAAGAGCACGGAGGTTTGCGGACGATCGCCAATCGCTTTGCCGATCGCGCGGAGCAGCGAGTAGTTCAGCGCGTTGCGTGCACCGACTTGTAACATATCCACTCCGGCATCGATCGCAAACTTGAGGTGCTCCTCATCCATGACTTCCGTGTCGACTGGCAACCCCGTGCGACGAGAGGCTTCCATCAAAATATCGAGCGATTTATGATCGCCCTGAAAACTGTAAGGATTGGTGCGTGGTTTCCAGACACCGCCGCGAATCACATGGGCTCCGGCTTCCTTGACCGCTTGAGATGTTTCGTAGAAGAGATTGGGATTCTTCGGATCGATTGTGCACTGCCCCGCGATGATTAGGAGTTCTTCACCAAGGGTGACACCACCGATAGTGAGCCGGCCGTTGGCCAGATCGGATCGACGATCCATTAGCTTGAATGGTGATTGGATTCGATCTATCCGCTCAACGTAAGAGAGCCCCTCCAGTCGATTGATCATGAGATCGTCACGCTCGTCGCCGACGATGGCGTAGATCGTGCGCACCTTTCCGATAATGGGCTGCACGTGGCAGCCGAATTCCTTGGTGATCGCCGTAATTTCGGCGACTTGCTCGGGATTGAGTCGATTTGGTTTTGGTAGGATCATGTCGGGTCTTGGTTGAGAAACACAAAAAAAGCCGCCCTAGAATGGGCGGCTCATTTTGCGATTATAGAGAATTATAAAACGCTTAGTTGTCGTGGCAGCCGCCTAGGTGTTTCGGAGCAAAATATGCCCAGAAACCAAAGCTAAAATAATAAGCGGCGAAACGATTCACGGGCGAATAGCTGAAGGGCGGTATTTGATTTGTCAATCCCGCTAATGATCTCATGCGGGAATTCCGAAACCATCTGGGAGTGGCGCGGTGGCTTTGAAGCGATTGCGCTTACCCTTGTAGGTATATTCGAACGAGGTCTCTAGCGAATGAAGAAACAGTCGCTTGCTGCCCTGCTCTTTCGCGAAGCTGCGATTGCGGGAGAAATCGCCATAGGTCGCGTCGCCGACAATTGGAAAATGGCGCTTGTTGCACTGCACTCGCAGTTGATGGCTACGGCCAGTAGTGGGCTCCAGTTCCAATAGAGCGTGCACAGTTCCCTGCTTCAGGACTCTCATTTTGCATTCGGAAGGAATGTTGCCGCGACTGGAGGTGCGGATCTGGCCGCCTTTTCTTTGCACGACCAGTCGATCGCGCCACACCTGCTTGGTCGGATGAGCGTGCCCAAAGACGAGTGCATTATAAATTTTGCACACCCGTTTTTGGCGAAAATGCAGACGTATGATATCGGCTAGTTCTTCGTTTACGCAGACAAGAATAACCCCCGAAGTCGCCGAATCGAGACGGTTGAGTAGCCAAATTTTGTGCACCTTGCCTTTAGAATCCGTCCACTGGAAGCACTCATCATCGATCGAGTAAGGACACGTCAATAAGGAGCGGCTTTCCTCCTGAGGGATATTCGGATGCGACAGGACGCCGGCTGGTTTCGAATACGCCGCGAGACCATGGGGATCATGATTAAGCAAAGTGACATCTCTCCCTAATGGAAGTTTTCGAAGGAAGTCATGCGTTGATTCGCTCATTGGTAGTAAAATGTAAATGTCATCTGTTGCTCTTCGCCTAGCACGGATTTCATATCTTCGGTCCATTCTCCGTAAGGAGCCCGATCGGCAATCGCGCTGACACAGTTTTGTTTGGCGAGATCATTGCTGGAGCCATCGACGCCAAGGATGCGGGTGATGTTACCCTCATCATCGAGGATAAATGATACGATAACTTTACTACCGGATTTCGGGTAAACTTTGCTCTGGATCAGGATGCGATCCCATTGGATTTGCACGGTCTCAATCAGCTCTTGGAGATACTGACCATAGCTACTCCAGCGCGCGTCCAAACCGATCGGTCCAATGTTGGATGTGCCAACATTACTCTGGCTGAAGATCGCTGGTCGCGCGCGCTTTTGGAGCGAAGGTCGTGGTCGTGGAACATTCGGGTTGATTCGAGGTGTGGGACTAGTGGGCCCATCGACGATGGGTGCATCCTTGATGCCTTCGACGTATTCGTCTACTACGGCACTTCCTTCGGCCAATTGCGTGGCCTTAGTGCCGAGGCCATCAGACCCCTCACTAGCATCATCTTCAAATCCGGAGAGCGGGATTTGCTCAAGTTGGGCTTGGGTGGATTCTTCGACGGCATCTGTCGGATCTTCTTCCGAGATTTCCGGAGCGCTGGGTGCAGGAGGAATGATGGGCGCGAGTTGGCCAGAGACGATTCGCTCTGATTCGATCTTAGTCTGCCCCTCTAAAACCGGTCGATCCCCGGACATATCTTCGGACTCTTCTTCTTGCGCGACTTGCTGATTGCGATCGCTGAACGCATCGGTGCTGTCAGGCGCGTTGTCGGGTGCATCCGGATTGGTCTCTACGAATTTAAAAGGATCAGGTTCTTGGAGCTTTTCCTCCTCGCTAAGCTCGGGACCGAGCTCGATTTCGAAAGGATCGGATTGCTGCTCCAGTGGCACGGGAACACCGCCATGCTCCAAGCGTAACAGATACGGGCCAATCAGTAAGATCAGCACGTGAACCAGAATTGTTCCGACCAATCCAATTTGCACCGAGCTGTTCTTGGATTTCGCGGCCATTCCCGGGATAGGAACAGGCGAAGTCCGGGGCTTTTTAGGTGGTTCGCGGAGAGAAGTCATTAATCGAGACTCTGGAGAGTCAGAGCAGGAGACCCGCTCGCGTCAAAATTTGTTTCGTTTCATCGAGAGGAAGCCCGATAATATTTGAAAGTGGACCTTCCTGACGCTCGATGATCAGCTCTCCCTCCTCCTGAATCGCGTAGCCGCCAGCTTTATCGAGGGTGTGAACTTTTGAGAGGTAGGTCTCAATAATCTCTTCGCTCAGTGTCTTGAACGTGACCTGGCTCGCGACACCCTCGTCGATTCGCAAATTAGAGGACTTTTGACGAAGCGCGAGCCCGGTGAACACCGTGTGGGTGCGTCCGCTGAGTTGTCGCAACATGGCTCGCGCCTCCTGGCCATCGGCAGGTTTGTTGAGAGTAATTCCGTCGATGAACACCGTCGTATCCACTCCGAGCACGAAGGCTTCGGGGTGACGTTCAGCGATCCGATCAGCCTTTAGCGCGGCATTGTGTGAGACCATCTCGCGTGGATCAGTCGTGGGATCCTCGTGTTCGACCACATCAGCGGTGATGGTCTGAAAAGCGATTCCCAGCTGGCCGAGTAATTCCTTCCGACGCGGCGAGGCCGAGGCGAGGATCAAAGTAGGCGGAATCCTGTTCATGTGATTATTAGAAACTTCGCCGCAGAACAGAAGGGCAAGCCTTGTGAGTTGTCAGGTTGCGGAAATCCTTCCATTGGTAACCTTTTCATTATGCGTATCGGCCTTGCTCAATTAAATACCATTGTCGGAGATCTCGCGGGAAACCGCCTGAAAATTATCGCTGCTTACGAGACGCTCGTCGAGCAAGGTGCCGAATTGGTCGTGTTTCCCGAATTGGCGACATGTGGTTACCCGCCCCGCGACCTGCTGTTTAAGCGCCGCTTCGTGAGCCATACCGAGGAGTCGGTGAATGAGATTCTGAAATCGATTAAAGATGTGCCGACGTTGATCGGCACCGTGGTCGCCAACACCGATGAACACGGTCGGCATTGTTACAACGCCGCGGTGTTTTGCGTAAACGGCCAAATCAAGGCTACGGCCCGCAAATGCCTGCTGCCGACTTACGATGTGTTCGACGAGGATCGTTACTTCGAACCGGCCACTACGGTGACGGTGGTCGAGCACGCTGGCCAACGAATCGGCATCACGATTTGCGAGGATATCTGGACGCATCCGATGATCAACACGCGGCGCCTCTATCGCGGTCTGGATCCACTCAAGCAGCTCGCGTCAGAAAATTGCGATTTGATGGTCAACCTCTCCGCGAGCCCATGGCATCACGGCAAGAACAAGGCGCGCCAATCGCTGGTGACCGAAGCTGCGAAATCGCTCGGTTGTCCTGTCGTTTATGTCAACGCGATCGGTGGCAACGATGAGTTAGTCTTTGATGGGCGCAGTCTCGTGACGGATAGCGAGGGATTCATCACAGCTGGACTGTCGTCATTTGCCGAAGAGTTTCGAGTCGTCGATACGGCAGAGAAGCAGCCGGTCATTCACGCGAGTTTTGAACAGGAGGACATGAAGGATATTCACGATGCGCTTGTGCTTGGGCTGCGGGATTACGCGCAAAAGTGCGGATTTAAAAGTGCTTTGATCGCACTCTCCGGTGGCATCGATTCGGCGTTGGTCGCGGTGATCGCGAAAGAAGCCTTCGGAGCTAAAAATCTGATCGGCGTTTCTCTGCCCTCTTCCATCTCATCGGAACATTCCAAAGACGATGCGGGGATCTTGGCGGAGAATTTAGGGATTCGTTTTGAGACTATCGCCATCGCCGATGCGGTCGCAGCTTGCGATGCCTCACTCGCGCCGATCTTTGCCGGTCTCGATGACGATGTGACGGAGGAAAACGTGCAGGCGCGTATTCGCGGTGTGCTAATGATGGCGCTGTCGAATAAGTTTGGCGCCATCCTGCTCACGACCGGCAACAAGAGTGAGATCGCGGTCGGCTATTGCACGCTCTACGGCGATATGTGCGGCGGTCTCGCGGTGATCAGCGATGTGTTTAAAACGCAGGCTTATGATCTGGCCCGATGGATTAATCGTGAACGTGAGATCATTCCGGTGAACACGATTGAGAAACCACCGAGCGCGGAGTTGCGCCCCGGGCAGGAAGATCAGGATAGTTTGCCGCCCTACGATCAACTCGACGGAATCCTACGCGGTTATGTGGAGGAAGGCCTGTCCACGAGCGATCTGGTTGCGAAGGGATATCCTGAGGATGTCGTTAAGGACATCGTGCGCAAAGTAGACCTCAACGAATACAAACGTAAACAAGCCGCCCCCGGTTTGAAGATCACTCCCCTCGCCTTCGGCGTCGGTCGCCGCATCCCCATCGTGCAAAAATACGTGAGCTGAGTGACACACTATTTATAAGACATGACCAATTCTGAAAATCTATTCGAGCGCGCTAAGCGGCTCATTCCTGGTGGCGTTAATTCTCCGGTGCGGGCGTTTCGCTCGGTGGGCGGTTCACCCTTCTTTGTGAAGTCGGCGCAGGGCGCTACTCTGACGACCGCGGATGATCATGAGTTGATTGATTTTGTCTGCACGTGGGGCCCGGCGATTCACGGGCACAACCATCCGGTGATCAAAGCGGCGATCAGCGAAGCACTGGAACATGGCACTTCGTTTGGCACGCCCAATCCTTACGAAGTCGAGATGGCGGAGCTGATCGTGAAGTTCTTTCCTTCCATTCAAAAACTGCGCATGTGCAACAGCGGCACAGAAGCGACGATGTCGGCAATTCGCTTGGCTCGCGGCTACACGAAGCGCGATAAGATCATCAAATTTTCGGGATGTTACCACGGCCACAGTGATTCGCTTTTAATCAAAGCGGGCTCCGGCGCTCTTACGCATGGCAACCCCGACAGTGCGGGGGTGCCGGCGGCGTTTGCGCAGGAAACTGTGGTGGTGGCCTATAATGATTGCGCGGCACTCGAAGCGGCGTTTGCCGCGAATCCTGATCAAATCGCGGGTGTGATTATCGAGCCCTATTGCGGCAATGTTGGTTTCATCATGCCTGATGCGGGTTATCTCAGCTACCTACGGGAGATCACGGCCAAGCATGGAAGCGTGCTAATTTTTGATGAGGTGATGACGGGATTCCGTTTAGCCAAAGGTGGCGTGCAAGAGATCGAGACTATCACTCCTGATCTGACGACGCTCGGGAAAATCATCGGTGGCGGTTTGCCGGTCGGTGCGTTTGGCGGGCGAGCCGAGATCATGGATTACCTCGCGCCGGATGGTCCTGTTTATCAAGCAGGCACGTTGAGTGGAAACCCACTGGCGATGGCGGCTGGGATTGCCTCTTTGAAGCTGTTGGAGGATCTCGATCCGTATTCGCAGCTCGACCAACTGGGTGCGCAATTACGCGATGCCGTGGCTGCTGCGGCGCAAGCCAAAGGATTAGCCGTTCAAGTGCCGCAGCGTGGCGCGATGTTCAGTATTTTCTTCAACGAAAATCCCGTGCGTGATTACACGACTGCGCTTCAAGGAAACGCGGAGACCTTCAAGAAGTTTTTCCACAGCTGTCTGAGCAAAGGTATCTATCTTGCACCCAGTGCGTTTGAGGCCGGATTTCTGAGCACGGCTCACAGCGGAGCGGCGATTGATCGAGCCTGTGAGATATTCGCCGAAGCGATTAAAGAGCTCTGATCGCCGATCCGCTTCAATCGGGATTTTTAGGAGATGACTTAGCCGCTTTCGGTGTTTCACCGGATTCGGTTGGAAACGGCATCATGGTTTCCAGCGTGGCGACTGCGGCTTGAGCCTTCAAGGTGCGACGCACGATCCGGCGCATTCTCTCGGTGGAGATTCGAATTCGGCAGTATCGTCTCAGAAAACCGCGATTGGCGGGATGATGGATATACTGGAAACTGGAGCTGAAAAAATGGCTATAATGGACCAACTGCGCGACATCATCCACGAAATCATTATCGGCGGCCAAATAGTCGTAATTGAAGAGTGTAAGAATCGGCGTCAAGAAGCGGGCATGCGGATAGAGTGTGCGAGTGCGGAGGTGCCGAGAAAACTGTTCGGGTGATAAGCAGTGCTGCTCACAGTAAAGCTGTTGGAAATGCGTATGACTTATGATCGGAATGGATATGCATTTGCAGGGATCGTGCCAAACACGGGCGATTCTTTATATCTATCACCTACTCATAGGTAGGTTTAAGAAACTAGGCCATTTACTTAATAAAATAGAAAAGAACATGCCTATCTATTTCTGCCTTATTGTAATTTAATGCTTTTAAGCGCGAGGATGTGCTTTGGCGTATACTTCCTGTAATCGTGCGACGCTCACATGCGTATAAATTTGCGTCGTAGTTAGTTGGGCATGTCCTAGTAGCTCCTGCACCAAGCGCAGATCCGCACCAGCGTTCAATAAATGAGTCGCATAGCTATGGCGCAGCTTATGCGGTGTGAGATCAAGAGGCAACTCAGCTAATAACAGATAACGCTTCAGCAGCAGTTGCACTTGACGCACGGGTAAACGTTGGAATCGGGCTGTGATTAAGACTGGAGCATCTGGGCTCTTATCACGCGCATGATTCTCCCGGAAGCGCTGCAGCACAGCGATGGCGACCTTTCCGAGTGGACAGAGGCGCGCCCTGTTCCCCTTGCCCATGACTCGTGCGACTCCTGATCCGAAATCGATCGCGCTGTAGTTTAGCCCCGCCAATTCGCTCACCCGCAAGCCGCCACCGTAGAGAAGCTCCATGACCGATCTATCCCGCCATGCGGTAAATGCATCGATGCTCTCATTATCGAGCAGCTTCTGCGGCCCCATGAGCAGCTTCTTCATTTGCGCTTCGGTGAGAAATTTAGGCAGCGGTTTATCCAGCTTGGGTAGTGGGATGCCTACGAATGGATTTCGACGAAGCTTACCCTGAAGCATCCAATATTTCACATAAGCCCGTAGAGCGGAGACGTGGTTGTGTAAGGTGCGCCGACTATACCTTTGCTGTGCTTCGATCACGAAATCACGCATATCACGTGAATCCAGCGCATCGATTCCCTTCTCCCATAATTCGGCTTCTTTCAGCCAGCGGTAGAAATCTTCAAACGCCTGGCGGTAGTTGCGCAGCGTATTCTTCGAATACCGCCGCTCTTTCGAGAGATATTCTGCAAAGGGCTGCCACCATTCAGTAAGAACGGTATCAGGCAGAGGTTGAATTGGCGGCGTGTTGCTCGACATCGTTGATCACTTGATCGGATTTGCGACGGAGGGCGCCCTCGGGATCCAATCCCTTAGCTTGCGCCGCGGCGGTTAATTCAAATAGAGCCTGACCCAGCGAATCATCGGTCAGCTCTGTGGCCAGATTTTCAACTCGCTTGGGGCTGATGCGGTCTGATCCGGCGAGATTCTTTTTCTGAATCTGTTTCCAGACCGATTCGGCCAACAGCAAAGCATTCAACCGTGGCGGTGATGCTTTGAATACACCCGATTCGGTTTTCCCCGCCTGCTGTTTCTCCTCGGCTTTGATCTCATCCCACTGCTTGAGGACTTGGTCGGAGTTATCCACAGAGCCATCGCCGAAGACATGCGGATGGCGCCTCACTAATTTCTCGTTCACCTCGCGCGCGACATCATCGAGATCGAAATGCCCAGCCTCTTCCGCTAATTGAGCGTGGAAGAGAACCTGGATCAGCACGTCGCCGAGCTCTTCGCGCATGTGAGGCATATCGAGTTTATCGATCGTCTCGATCAATTCGCTGGCTTCATCGATCAGGCAGCGCACAAGCGTTTGATGCGTTTGCTCCTGATCCCACGGGCACCCGCCCGGGGCTCGCAAACGGGCGATTGTTTCGCGAAGTTCGTTCATGGCGCTCGACATACCCAAGACGAATTACACGGAAGCGCCGGAAAATCACTTAATTTCCCTCTTTTCTTTGCGGGCATCAGCGTGTTCCGTGAGATCACATGGATAAGTTGACTGAGATCATGGCTTGGAAACGACAGGAGATCGCTGCGCAGATTCGCGACGTGTCTCTTAAAGAGCTGTCGGAGCTGAACAGCTCCCTGCCCGTTCCCCCTTCTTTCGCGACCGCGCTGCGTCGCGACGATGGTCAACTCGCAGTCATCGCCGAAATTAAACGTCGCTCTCCATCCGTTGGTGCGATCGCCAGTAAGGCTTCGGCTCCCGAGCAAGCGCTTAAATATCAAGCCGCCGGTGCCAGCGCGCTCTCAGTCTTAACTGATTACAAATTCTTTGGTGGAGAACTGAATGACCTTCGCGAAGTGACTGCTCAGTTTCGCAAGAGCTCTCCTGCTCTTCCCTGTTTGCGTAAAGATTTCATGGTGCACCCGATTCAAGTGCTTGAAGCCCGTGAATCCGGTGCGAGCGCGATCCTGATCATCGTGCGCGCACTCGACGACGAAGAGATCGGCACGCTCTTCACCGCCGCGTATGCTGCCGGCCTTGATGCGCTTTTCGAAATCCACAATGAAGCCGACCTCGCGCGAGCCGTGACTCATGGCGCGAAGATCATCGGAGTGAACAATCGCGATCTTGCCGTATTCACGACCGACCTCGCGATCAGCGAACACTTGATTCCACAATTCCCTGATGGAGTGATTGCGGTGAGCGAAAGCGGAATCTTTTGCGCCACCGAAGCCTCGCGAGCTCGCGCTTCAGGGGCGAATGCCGTGTTGGTTGGCGAAGCTCTCATGAAGGCTCCTGATACCGGCGCCCTGCTGTATGAAATAGCCACGGCCTGAAGGTGGAGTGAGCCATGTTCGAGTAAACATAGCTCGGCTATGGCATTACGGATTTGACCATGCGCAAAAATCCCCGCGAGCTAAAATCGGCGGGAATTTAAAATCGAGACTTACGAGTGCGATCAAGCGCTCCTGTTTTCGCTCTGGTGAATGTGCACGTCGCGTTGAGGGAATGGAATGCTGCAGCCTGTGCTTTCCAAGCGCTTCCTTTACCTTCTTATTCATGTCCATCTTCACGCCCCAATAGTCATCACGATTGACCCAAGGCCGAACAACGATGTTCACGCTGCTATCGGCGAGTTCCATCACTCCGACGGTAGGCTCAGAATCTTTGAGCCCGCGTTCGTCTGCTTTAAGCACGGCCCAGATGGCTTCCTTGGCTGCCTTGATGTTATCATCGTAAGGGATGCCAAAGGTCATATCCACGCGTCGCGTATCTTTAGCGGCAAAGTTTGTGATGCTGCCTCCGGTGATCTGCGAATTAGGCACGATGACCGCAAGATTATCAGGATTGCGCAGATTGGTGGTGAAGATAGAAATCTCTTCGACGATTCCCATGACTCCATCGGCATTAATGAAGTCCCCATTTTTGAAGGGACGGAAGATGATGAGCATTACTCCGGCGGCAAAATTTGCGAGCGAGCCTTGCAAAGCCAAACCAAGGGCGAGCCCAGCGACACCGATGATGGCGACCATTGATGTGGTCTTAATGCCGAGGCGATCCACTGCCGCGTGGATCACGACGAGTAACAGTATGACGTAAATGATGCGCGTGAGAAATCCGTTAAGCGTCTCATCCATCTCTCTCTCGCAAAGCCCTTAGAGATTTCTCCGCTGATGCCTTTGGCGATCCACTTACCGATCACGAAGATCAGGAGGGATGTTACGATACGGATACCGAAGTCGAGACCATCGGTCGCGAGCCATGTTTTAACAGCTTCGGCTATTTGATTAATTGATTCAGGGTCAGTTGTGTCTATGAGTGTTATATGAGGTATATGCCCTATTACTTTAATACTCTATGTAGGTAGTTTGACCTCTGGAGAAAATGCTTCTCTCTTGCAAGTAATGCCGCTGTCTCCATCCGCCACGCGAGAGCTATTGACGAAGCTCGACCATACCCCTCGACACTTTCTGGGGCAGAACTTTCTCGTGGATGGTAATATCGTGAACAAATCAGTCGAGTTGGCTGAAGTCGCTTCAAGTGATGTTGTAGTCGAGGTAGGTCCGGGATTGGGCACGTTGACCGCTGCTTTGTTGAAAACAGGAGCCGAAGTCTGGGCGATTGAGAAAGATCGCACTTTGCACACGCATTTGACGGAGACTTTGTTAGAGGAATATAAGGATCGTTTCCATCTCACCCAAGGCGATGCCGTTAGCGATCCCCTGGCCAGTTTACCGCCTGGAAATACCGAACATAAAATTGTCGCCAATCTACCTTACGCGATCTCCACCCCATGGATGGACAAAGTGCTTTCGGGCCCACTGCCCTCTCGTATGGTCTTGATGCTGCAACGCGAGGCCGCTGATCGCTACGCGGCACAGCCGGGCGGTAAGCTGATGGGGGCGATCTCAGTATTTTTGCAATCGGCCTATGTAGTCGCACCGGGACACAAAGTGTCTTCCCATTGTTTTTATCCGCGGCCGGATGTGGGGTCCTATCTATTGCACCTGGTTCGACGTCCTACCCCAAGAATATTTACTCGAGTGACGAAACAGTTCATTCGCGATTGTTTCCAACGTCGCCGTAAACAACTGGGGTCCCTCTTGCGAGGGAAGTTGCCAGATGATGGGCAACATTGGTTTGAAAAACTCGAAGCCTCGGGGCTTTCTGCTCAATCTCGGCCTGAACAGGTTCCGATCGCGCTTTGGGGGGAATTGTCTGTTCCGGAACCTGCGTCTTGAAATTTATGAGATCACTTTTAAATATACGTTCAATGCTTTCGCTTTTCCGCCCCACTTCTATTTTTTTGCTGCTGTCCGCTGTCCTCGTATCGGCCCAATTGTCATTTGGAGGTCTCGTGGGGCGCATTGATGGGGTTACTTACATTTCACCTGAACAGCACTATCGGGTTCGTGTCCCGGTTTTACCGGATTTGGGTGGCACGATCTCCGATACAGCCACGGTCGTTGTATTTCGTGATGATTATGGCATGCATGTCAGTATCGGCGCGTTTCCTCAAGATGCGACCCAGCGCTGGGAGCTATCTACTCGCGGATTAAAAGATTATCTCCCTCTATTCTTTGCGAATTATGTATTGCCGGATTTTCGGCAAATGTTTCCTGGCACATCGGTCGAAACAGCCATCTTTCAGCCGCAGCGTTTGGGCGGAGCTCTACTCTGCTACACTTTGATGCCAGGGGGAACGATGTTCCCTTCATCAGTGGCAAATTTTGGTGGAAACGAGTCAGTTGTTGTCGCGAAACGAGGTAATCTCGTTTTCGTGCAACACAGCGTGGTCTATGTCGTGAGCGTTGAACTCTCGGAACGATCGATTGAAGGAAAGTCTTACAATAAGACGCCTGAAGAGGAAGATGTGATTCTGCGCGAGCGATTGAGGGAAATCGTCGATGAGATCGAATTCGCGCAACCACGCGAGTAGCTCGATGACAAAACACCCGGAAACAGCGAACCGGTTCCGGGTGTGATCAGATTGATGTGACGCTTCGTAATGTCGGCTTACTTGTAACCCGGGAGAAACTTCTTCTCAGCTTTAAACATCTCAAAAGTCATCTGTTTGATTTCCGACGGTGAGCAAACTGCCGCCGTCAATGGATCGAGCATGAGAGCGTAGGTGGCCTTTTCGACAGATTTTTCGATACAGGCCTGCGCACCGAGATCAAACATGGCCATGTTGCTTGAACAGAGTCCCGCCATTTGTGCGGGAAGCGCGCCATAGCGCGTGGGGTTGATGCCATTACGATCGATCATACAGGAAACTTCCACGCAACCATCAGCAGGCAGATTGGTGATTAACTGCCCGGTGCCGCCGTGGTTGTTCATCACATTGCCATGAATCCGGAAAGGTGAATCTTTTTCCCGAGCTTCAATAATCCAGCTGGCATATTCCCAACTGCGTTCCCATTCCATCGGTTCTTTTCCGGCGTTCATTTTGGCGCGTTGTTTGTCCGCTGCTTTACGCCAGTTGGGCCATCCCTTGGAATAGAAACTCGAGCCGCCATCGTAGCCCTCGCGGCTATATTTTTCGATGAGATCCGGACGCTTGCGGTAATACGGAAGATACTCGGAAAGATGTCCGCTCGACTCGGTGATGAACGCCCCAAAGTGCAGCATCATATCCTTGCGGACGATATCGCGCTGCCAATCCGGTCCTTCGATACTGTGGTGATTGACCCATTTCGGACTCTTCGGCCGACCCGCTGCCATCGCCTTCTTGAGATCGGCCGTCGCCTTGCGCTTAAGCGTGGGATAGAGGTCCTTGCCGTTGTGTTCGAGCTTAGT
The DNA here is from genome assembly GCA_002713695.1 of Opitutaceae bacterium. Classification (GTDB taxonomy): domain Bacteria; phylum Verrucomicrobiota; class Verrucomicrobiia; order Opitutales; family Opitutaceae; genus Cephaloticoccus. The sequence goes on along the minus strand of PAUB01000019.1, from coordinate 68,324 downwards.
GAACCACGCCATGTGGTTGATGCCCGCGCATTCCCAATCCATATCTTCGACCGGCACTCCGGCGCGACCCGCGAGCAAGCTGCTTGTGCCCTGCACGGAGTGGCAAAGCCCGACGACTTGCATCGATGAACTCCGCCCTGCAGCGAGACACATCATCGCCATTGGATTCGTGTAGTTGAGCACGATCGCATTCGGGCAAAGCTCCTCGGCGTCTTTCAACACTTCGAGAAAGACGGGAATCGTGCGCATCGATTTGAACAAGCCACCCGGCCCGATCGTATCGCCAATACATTGATCGATCCCGTATTTCTTGGGGATATCGTTATCAAATTTAACGCAAGCCGTTCCGCTTACTTCGATGCAATTTACGATGTAGTCGGAATCAGCCAGCACCTTTCGGCGCTGCGCCGAACTGACGACCTTCCAATTCGTTTTGCCCAACTGCTTAGCGAGTCGTGTGATCAGTTTCGTCATCGTGGCGAGGCGTTCGCGATCGATGTCGACCAATGCAATTGTACCACCCTTGTCGCCGGGAATCCTCAAAATATCATTCATGAGGCGTGGAGTAAATGCACTCCCTGCTCCCATCATGGTGATCTTTATCGGGCGGAGCATTTCGCCGGGCAAACCGCGGGCGGCGGCATCTTTGGTGTGGTCGGCATGGCCGATCTGTTTGTGTTTAGCTGCGCACATAGTGGGTGTAACTGAGGTTAGCTTTTGTGAGGATGAAAAACTGTGTGATGCTTTCCTCGAAGGACGATAGTAAAAGAGCGACTTTCGATCAGATCAGACGATCAGCCACAGGCTTAATCGTTCAGCATGCGCTGCAGCTTGAACACATCGCGTAGGGCCAAGCTTAAAACATCCTGCACTCTCTGTAACTCGCGGTAGCGCGCGACGTTTTTCTTGTTTGGTTTGCAGCGTGTTTTTTCATTCACCGCGGAAACCCCATCTGTGAATCGGGTGATCTTCGCCTTAGAATTGATCTGACGTGCTTCGGCCCACGCGACCTGAATGGCACCGCCGACCGCGGCGCCTTCATCTTCGACCATCGCCACGACAGGCACGCCAAAAATATCTGCCATGATCTGCCGCCAGGCTGGTGATTTAGCGCCCCCACCCGTTACGCGGATTTCCTTCGCTTTCACGCCGAGTGACGCGAGCCGTTGCAAACCGTAATTCATCCCCATCGTCACGCCTTCCATGGTCGCGCGAGCCAAATGGGCTTCGTTGAAATTATCTGCGTTCAGTCCGATCATGGCGCCGGAACCATCCGGCACATTCGGAGTGCGTTCACCAGCGAGATAGGGCAACAACACGAGCCCACCGGCACCTGCCGGGGCTTTACTCACGGCTTTATCGAAAGCCTTATGATCATTGCCAAAGAGCCAACGCATCTGCTCTGTCATTGTCGTCACATTCATCGTGCAGAGCAGCGACAGCCAACCATTCGTAGATGAGCAAAACGCCGCGATCTCTCCTCGCGGATCGATGACTGCTTTATCGGCATACGCGTAAATTGTTCCACTGGTGCCGAAGCTCGCCGTCACCACTCCGGGTTTCACATTACCCGTGCCGATCGCACCCATCATGTTATCGCCACCACCAGCAGAAACGATTATATCGTTCGAGAGTCCGTATTTCTTCGCGATCTTCGGTGTGAGTGTCCCTGCGATTGAATCCGACGAACTGAGCTGCGGCAGCCAATCAGCCAAGCGCGGATCAATCGCCTTGATGACTTCGGCCGACCACTTGCGTTTACGCACATCCATCAGTGCGGTGCCGGAAGCATCACCATGCTCCATGAAGTAATTCCCTGTGAGGTGATAATTGAGGTAATCGTGAGGCAACAGAACGTGACGGAGCTTCTTGAAGTTCGCGGGTTCATTCCGTTTCAACCACAGGATCTTGGGCGCGGTAAATCCAGGTAGAATCGCCACGCCGAATTTGCGCAGCACCGCTTTCTCGCCGCCGAGCTTCTTCGTGAGAATTACGCACTCTTCGCTGGTCGAAGTATCACACCAGAGTTTGGCCGGGCGAATCACCGAACCCTTGGCATCGAGCGGCACAAATCCGTGTTGCTGTCCGGATATGCCGATTCCGCGCACTTGGCTCGCGTCCACTTTGGCTACGACCTGCTTGATCACTCTGTCGAGCGCCTTGGTCCAATCCTGTGGATGCTGCTCCATGTGACCGGCCGGTAGTCCCGTGATCAGCTTATGCGGAGCGCGAGTCTCGGCGATGACCTGACGCGACTTCATGTCGAGGACGACGGCCTTAGTGCTTTGGGTTCCTGAATCGATGCCAATATATAAACTCATGATGGGATGTAGCTATCCACTAGTGCCGCAAGATTGAGCGACTGGCGCAAGCCGGAGTTAAGAAAACGTGATCACAACCATTCGTAGATCGTAAAACCCTTTGACCAGAGTCGGCGCGGTTCCCTAAATTGGCGGACTCTTTATTTAACAACTGACACATCGATCCTATGTCCGAGTTACCTACCATCATCTACACCAAAACTGACGAAGCTCCCGCTCTCGCTACCTATTCGCTGTTGCCGATCGTGCAGGCGTTTACCAAGCATGCCGGAATCAACGTCGAGACTCGCGACATTTCGCTAGCTGGGCGCATTCTATCCCACTTCCCCGAGAGCTTAACCGAAGACCAACGCATCGGCGATTATCTCGCTGAGCTCGGTGAACTCGCCGGTAAGCCCGAGGCCAACATCATCAAGTTGCCCAACATCAGCGCCTCGGTCCCTCAGCTCAATGAAGCCATCTCCGAACTCCAATCACAGGGCTTCGCCATTCCCGATTTTTCGCAAGAGCCTCAGACCGACGCCGAAAGGGAAACCAAAGCACGTTACAGCAAAGTGATGGGCAGCGCCGTGAATCCTGTTTTACGTGAAGGTAATTCCGACCGCCGCGCTCCCAAGGCCGTTAAGGACTACGCTCGTAAGCATCCACACTCCATGGGCGCTTGGTCTGCCGATTCAAAGACCAACGTCGCCACGATGGGCGCCAACGATTTCGCCTCCAATGAAAAGTCCGTCGTCGTGTCCGATGCGACTGACGTGAAGATCGAGTTCGTCGCTACCGACGGTGCGATCACGGTCCTCAAGGAAAGCACGCCTATTAAATGTGGAGAGATCCTCGACGCGACCGCGATGAGCAAGGCTGCCCTCGTTTCCTTTCTCGATCAGCAGATCGCCGCCGCCAAAGAGCAAAACGTTCTCTTCTCTCTGCACTTAAAGGCGACAATGATGAAGGTCACCGATCCTATTATTTTCGGTCATGCCGTTCGCGTGTTTTTCAAGGACCTCTTCGCCAAACACGGTGACACGTTTGAGCAACTTGGAGTCGATCTCAGCAATGGGTTCGGCGATCTTATTTCCAAGATTGAGAAGCTCCCTGCAGATCAGAAAAGCGCCATCGAAGCCGACATCGCCGCTGCTTACGCCAACGGTCCGGCTCTCGCCATGGTCAATTCCGACAAAGGTATCACCAATCTCCACGTGCCCTCCGATGTAATCGTCGATGCCTCCATGCCAGCGATGATTCGTGGTGGCGGCAAGATGTGGAATGCCGCTGGTAATGAAGAGGACACCCTCGCCGTGATTCCTGATAGTTCTTACGCTGGTGTTTACCAAGCTACTCTCGACTTCTGCCGCGAACACGGTGCGCTCGATCCCACGACCATGGGTTCAGTTCCCAACGTCGGCTTGATGGCGCAAAAAGCCGAAGAATACGGCTCGCACGATAAGACCTTCCAGGCTCCCGGCACCGGCACGATCCGCGTGGTCGATTCATCCGGCCAGACGCTCCTTGAGCACGCCGTCGAAACAGGTGATATCTGGCGCTCCTGCCAAACCAAGGATACTCCGATTCGCGATTGGGTTAAGCTTGCCGTCAAACGTGCTCGTGCCACTGGCGATCCCGCAATTTTCTGGCTCGATGAGAACCGTGCGCACGACGCGCAGATCATCGCCAAAGTAAACGAATACCTTCATGAGCACGATACTTCCGGGCTCGATATTCGCATCATGGCTCCGGCTAATGCGTGTAAGTTCAGCCTCGAGCGCATCAAGGATGGCCAGGACACGATCTCTGTCACCGGCAATGTGCTCCGCGATTACCTCACCGATCTTTTCCCTATTCTCGAAGTCGGCACTTCAGCTAAGATGCTCTCAATCGTTCCTCTCATGAACGGTGGTGGTCTCTTCGAAACCGGTGCTGGTGGTTCCGCTCCGAAACACGTGCAGCAATTCGTGGCTGAAAATTATCTGCGCTGGGATTCGCTCGGCGAATTCCTAGCCCTCGCCGTCTCGCTCGAACACCTCAGCGAAACTTTCCAAAACTCGAAGGCGAAAATCCTCGGCGATACGCTGGATGCCGCGACCTCGCAGTTCCTCGACAACAACAAGTCGCCTGCTCGTAGAGTCGGCCAGATCGACAACCGCGGCAGCCACTTCTATCTTGGTCTCTACTGGGCGCAGGCCCTCGCCTCACAAGATGGTGATGCTGAGCTCAAGGCAATTTTCGCCCCTGTCGCAGACCAACTCGCGGCCAACGAAACGAAGATCAACGAAGAGCTCCTCGCGGTTCAAGGTCAGCCCTGTGACATCGGTGGCTACTACCAGCCGGATGAAGCTAAGGCGTCTGTGGCGATGCGCCCAAGTGCTACGCTGAATGGTATTCTGGCGACGATCTGATTAAAATTCGAAACCCTCTGGTTGGCGCTAATCGGCGTTGAGTCAAATTCTAGGGCGGACTAATTGGTCCCGCCTTTTTGTGGCCTGCAAACAGGATGTAATCGTGCCTACTACCCTTTTGTGTATCCTGCAGATTTGTCGGCTTTCCACGCTCGAGATTTTGTTAAATCTGATTACACCCTATGCCCACTGACAAGCAGCTCCTCTAAGAAGCCATCCACTCGATTTATCGTTTTATCGAGCGCTCGGCCGTAAAAACTGATAATGGGATTACGTGGGAGACGATCGATTACGAGAACAAGCCGCAGCATGATATCAGTGTGTTCAATGGCGTGGGTGGCATTCCGTTTTTCCTCAACGATTACTATCGGCAATATGGAAACGAAGCTGCCTTGGAGTTGAGTCAGCGGCGATTGATTGGTGCACCAATTTTCAAAGAAAGTATTTCAAGCGCGGGCTGCATTTTGGACAGACTGGAGTTGCTCTAGCGGCCTTGCATCGGGCGAGTATCCTGAATGAACACATTCCCGATCTGTGCCACACCTATGCAGACATTATCTCAAGCGAACCTGAGGGGCCGATCACCGACCTGATTGGCGGCACTCTGCTCTGCGCTTATCATCGCACGTTGCGTCATCATGGTTCCGGACTGCAGGCCGATTCAGACAGCAATCAGGCTGTGATGAGCCACCCTCCTCTCTCTGTCGTCAGGCATGCTTGATATGGCTCCGGATGATATCGATGCCGCGCACCCCGGTGGAGCCGTGATCGACGCAGAACGAGGGGTGCAGCGCATCTTTATCTACTGCGGCCGCTACTCCACCCCGACAGGCACCTATTGAATCACCCGCACGCTCGACACTGCTAAACTAAGGCAGGCTGCGATCGGTTCTTAGATTCTTATTCACTTGCTAGGCTTCTTCTTTTTCTTTGAAGCCTTGGCGAATAGATTAAACGCGAGCGCCTTCTCGATCCAGAAAGTCAGATCTTTGCTGGTGCTGATCCCCTCTTTGTAAACCCAGAAAAAACCCTTCATCGGCCGGTCAGTGAAATCCATCGGGGCAGCTCCGGGTCGATCGACGAGTTTTACGACATCAGTCGAATCAAGTCTGACCATGAGTCGATCCTCGGAAACACCGAGGCACATCTTCTCATCTACCATAAAGCAGAGCCCACCCATCATCCGCTTCTCATCAAATGCGACTTCTTTGCGCTGGAAGTAACGCCTGACGCGTGCGGCTAGCTCTTCGTCGAATGCCATGGTTGTTTCTTTAAGCGTCGATCTCTGCCCATTCCGACTTACTGAGCTTTATCGTTGCAGCCCCGACGTTTTCCTTGAGATGCGCGAGACTGGAGGTGCCGGGAATGGGCAGTATAACAGGCGAACGGTGAAGGAGCCATGCGAGCGCGAGTTGAGAAACAGTCGCGCCGTGTCGCTTCGCTGCTTTCGCCAGCGCGCTGCGGGGGCCGCCAATTTTGCCTGCCGCGAGAGGAAACCACGGGATGAATCCCAATTTGTGTTTGGTGCAGTAGTCGAGGACGTCTTCGCTCTGACGATTTCCGAAGTTGTAGAGATTCTGCACACTGACGATCGGCACGATTTTCCTCGCTTGCTTAATCTCATCTACGGAAACCTCGGATAAGCCAATGTGGCGAATCTTGCCCTGCCGCCGGAGTTTCTTCAGGCAACCGAGTGTCTCTGCCATCGGCACTTGCGGATCAAGGCGATGCAATTGGTAGAGGTCGATGCAGTCAATTTTCAGGCGACGCAGGCTGAGCTCGACGCATTGCTGCAAATATTCAGCACGACCAACCGGCGCCCATGCGCCCGGGCCCGAGCGAGTGAGTCCGCCTTTTGTCGCGATGAGCAGCCCTTTGGAATACGGGTGGAGCGCTTGGGAGATCTGGAGTTCGTTGACCTCAGGTCCATAGGAATCAGCTGTATCGATAAGGTTGATTCCCAAATCTACTACTTTGCGCAGCAAACGTCTGGCTGCAGCAGGATCTTGAGATTCTCCCCAGACGCCCCGCCCCGTAAGACGCATGGCTCCAAAGCCTAGTCGATGCACCACCCGATCTCCGCCGAGTTTGAATTTACCACTGGCAGCGGCTTTTGATTTCGAGATGGGGTGTTTACTCATTACTAGAATTTATCCGCCTTCGCGTGGCTTGCAAGAGAGCTCCAGTCCCCATTTACGCTGTATTTTGGGTGACGAAGTATCCTGTTGCCCTTCCGCGCGACCGATGGGAAAATTTAGTTAGCTAACTATCAGAGTAGGACAGTCCGTGCGTAGATCTTCCACGTCTTTGCACTTAATCCACTCGCTTAATCTCAATTTTGATGCCCGATTCACAATCCTCCGACCACACGGTTAAAACGGTTCCCTCCGACTGGAAAGAACAGGTCCTTCAATACCAGACCCCATCGCTCTGGCGGGCTATTTGGCAGATAACCAACTCTCTTACGCTCTACGCGCTGTTTTGGTATCTTGCCTACACCACCCTCATCGACTCGATTTGGCTCTCGATGCTTTTTTCGACCTGCGCTGCAGGCATGCTTATTCGGATCTTTATCATCTTTCACGATTGCGGGCACGGCTCATTCTTTAAATCAGCCATGGCCAATAACGTCGTTGGGTTTATCACCGGCGCTTTAACGCTTACTCCCTATTATCAGTGGCGCTGGGAGCATTCGGTTCATCATGCCACGTCGGGGAATCTCGATAAACGTGGAATCGGTGATATCTGGACGCTCACGATGAAGGAGTATCTCGAAGGGTCTGCTTTTCTGCGTTTCCGCTACAAAGTCGCTCGTAACCCGGTCGTCATCTTCGTAATCGCTCCAGTGCTTTTATTCGCGCTTTATCAGCGCATCCCAAACCCCAAGGGCAACCCACGTGAGAAGCGATCCGTCTACTTAATGAATGTGGCCATTCTAGCGATGGCAGTTGGTATGAGTTATTTGATCGGATGGCAGTCGTATCTCGTGATCCAATTATTCATCACCGCCGTTGGTAGTGGCGCCGGCATCTGGATGTTCTATGTGCAGCATCAATTCGATGATACGCATTGGGAGCACACAGAGGAATGGGACTATGCCACCGCCGCCTTTCATGGTAGCTCTTTCTATAAACTGCCCAAGTTCTGGACATGGGTAACCGGCAATATCGGCTACCACCATATTCATCACCTGAGCTCGCGAATTCCTAACTACAATCTCGCTCGCGCCCATCGGGATTTGCCTTTCTCTGAAGATATTAAGCCTCTCACTTTCTGGACGAGTTTGAAATCGCTCACCCTGCGACTATGGGATGAAGATCAGAAGAAGTTGGTCGGCTATCGCGAATTACGCGCCAAGCGACGAGCACTGAAGAAGGATGCATTAGAAGCTGGTGTGGCTAAATTGCAGCAACACAAAGCATAGACTGGCAGTAAGGCTTAGCTGAGCATTCTGGTGATACAGGGACGCCCTGCTCTACTCCACTAAAGATCACATCTTCTCGGGCTCGTCCCCGAAATTTACGTTATTCAGCCCACGCTGGATCTCATAAATCGAACCACTGACCTTTGGCTCTGCTAATGGTAAACGCACGGGCACTGGTGCAAGACGTGGAACATTGAGTGGTTCTCCCTGCACCATCGTCGCGACGTAAGTTTCCCACGGGTTCTCATTTGGCATGAGGGGCCAGGCATCGGCGGTACAGTATTGAAACAACAAGAGCCGTCGCGTCTTTGGCGACCGGTTGGGAAATGATCCGTGTAAGAGTCGTGTATGATGAATGGAAATGCCTCCTGCTTTTAAAGTGATCGGCACGGCAGCATCGGATTGGAAACATGGATCCGTAACCGCACCGATAAAAACACCTTCCTGGTGATGATCGAGCAATGGTCCGCGATGGGAGCCAGGAATCACCATCAAACACCCATTCTGCAGCGTGGACTCGTCGATCGCGATACCAACTGCGAGTAAATCGTCGTTGGTGTGTGGGTAGAATGCCCAGTCCTGATGCCACTCGACCGGACTCCCTACGTTCGCGAGCTTCAGGTTGAGCTTGTTGCCATTGCTGGTGATGGCAGGGCCGATCAGTTGACTGACAATTTCAAGCACTTTGGGATGCTGGAGGGCTCGCCGATAGATCTCATGTTGATTGATGGGATCTTTTAAACGGCGCAGACGTGGCGTCTCCGGAGTGTGGCTGGGTTCAAGATCGAAGACCTGATCGTTCGTGGTGACGGCTCGAGATTTCTCCACAAACTCATCAGTGACCTGACGCAGCTCGTCCAACTCGGCTGCGGAGAAAACACCCTCCACACCCAAATAGCCTTGATCGCGATAGGATTGGATTTGGTCAGGTGTAAGCATCAGATCTTTGATTACTGCGGATTCAGGTTGAAGAAATCCGTGGAAAACTGAGCTAGACCGATTCCCGGATTCGGCTGAGATTCAACTTCGGGATAACGCGGTTGGGCATCGTGCACGGTCGGCCGACCTTGATAAAATACCCAAACGCTATCTTTCCAGATCACTGGTGGGACGATCGCAGAGACGAGTCCACAATCGAATTGCCCGCGGTGGGCCAAAGGAATCACAGGATCGCGATCATTCTCGCGAGTCCACGACCAGCCATCTTTGCTGCTCACTAATTGGACATCCATGGTTTGGTCGATGGTGTGATGGCAGTTTAGAAAACCGCCATAGACGCCGGAGGGTGTTTTGAATGCCGTGAGCCAATAGAATTGGAGATCAGGTTCGTCATCCACATCAGGTTCAAGGATGCGCACAGGGCCGACCCAACGCTCGTCGAATTTGTCGCATTTCCAGATCGAAATGGCGCGATGCATTTGTTTCAGATTGTCGCGATCAGTCGGCAAGTCGGGGTTGTAGGTAAAAGTCTGCTGGTGGATGAAATGTGAGCCTCCCTTAAAAGGAGTTTTCGCATCGGGAAACGCGTCGATTAAAGAAGCGGCATCGTTGGCGCCGGTGATAATCGGGTGATTATGGAGTCGGTTCCATTGGATGCCGTCGGGACTGGTGGCCAAGCAAATGCCGGAACCGAGTTTTGGATCTGGGCAATCCCAATAGATCATCTTCCAATTTTGGGTTTCATCGGTCTCGTGTTCGTCACGAATAATTGAGCAGGGATAAAACTGTCCCCAATCATTTTCATTTCCGCATGAACGCATGACGATGTTGGTGCCAGAGTCGTAGTCAGGCTTAGTCCAATTCACTCCATCATTGGAACGAGCTAGGCAAAGCGCATTAGCAAGCGCCCTTTCTGAGGAACGGAGTAAATAATAGAGCAAGAGATCGCCCGAAGATTCATCGATGAATGTGGCCACGGGGCTAATCCTACCACCCTCTTCCCATGGTTGATCGGGGAGCAGAACCGGTTGAGTGGAACGGCTGAGTAAAGCGGGGTGTTCTTTCATGCAGTCGCTATCGTTAACGGCAGCCATGAGGCGTGCCAGCTTGGAGTTAGCTCGCGTGAGCGATTTCACCAGGCGCGAGCTGTTGATTGTCTATTCTCGCTGGAACGACAAACGGCCGTTTACCCATGTGTGGCTGACGCGTAGATCGAAATCCCATAACACCAGATCGGCGGAGGCTCCTGCCTTCATCGCGCCAGTATCGGCAAGCTCCAACATGCGAGCGGGATTGGTCGAACCCATCCCCCAGATCTCATGTTCGGGCCGATCGATCCATTTGAGAAGATTGCGCATGCCCTCGTCCATTGTAAGGCCGCTACCGGACAGCGTGCCATTGGTTGCGTGGCGTGGCGCATCTCCTTCTTTCACTCTTATCTGAAAGCCCCACGGCGTATCATAAATATCTGGCGGTAGTCCTGCGCCGATCACTGCATCGGTAATCAAGCAAACTTTCCTGCTCCCCTTTGCGGCGATGGCGGCACGAATCGCGGTGGGATGCACATGAATTCCATCGCAGATGAAATCCACCGAAACCCGCTGATCCGCCAAGATGGATTCGACCGCGCCGACCGGTCGCACGCCCGGATCTTTTTCATCGGGAGCGTAGAAGACATCATAGAAATGAGTCGCGTGGGTCGCGCCTGCTTCGATCGCGGCCTCAGTCTGCTCGGGTGAAGCTCGCGTGTGGGTTAAAAACACCTTCGTGCCGTTTTCAAATAATCGATCAATCACCGGAATGATATTAGGCGTTTCCGGACTGACCGACATCGCACTCATCCTGCCGCGACACGCCGCGATGATCTCGTCGAGAAGCTTTAGATCACCAGGCAGCGTGGGAGCAGCCGAGCCTTTGATTGCGAGAAAGGGACCCTCCAGATGCAACCCCGGCACATTCACGCTCGTCACTTCGGGAATCGCATCAGCGATTTCAGAAAGTTGCTCAAACCAGCCCGGTTCCACTTGCGGCACGATTGTTGGTAGAATTGTGGTCGTGCCGAACTGGCCTAGTTCACTGCAAGCGAGTAAGAAATCTTGGCGCGAGGTCGTATAGAGATACTGCAGTATTCCGTGGGTGTGGACATCGATGAGCCCCGGCGTGAGTAAACGGCCTTGCCCATCAATACGTTCACATGAATCGACCTGCGCTGGATCGATGATGCCAAGGGCCTCGATCCGACCGTTACGAATCAAGGCATTGCCAGATGAGACCGAATTGCCTGGATCGACGATCCGAACGTTCTCAAGATAGTATGAGGGATTATCTTCGTTCATAGGTGAATCAGTTGAGCAAGGAGATGAGAGACAATGCCGGATTGATCGGCTCATCTTGCACTCCGTATCACGGGTAAAACTGCTCGGAGATGACCTTGCCGTCCTTCACTTCATAGACACAAAGCTCGGACATGACCTCTCGTTCCTGTCCTTTCAGTTTTACATCCATCGTCATCGTTAGGGAAAAGACAGCTCCTGCGACGAGTGGTTCGGATACGACCAGTGAGTGAAACTCTTCGGCGATGCTGTTAAACGTATTCCCTTCTCGATGATGGCGGGTAATCCCTTCGTGATTTTATCAAAAACTTGGGAAGCATCTGCTTCGATGCTAACGACATCCTCGGCGTAGAGTTCCTTCTGGGCTTCCTCCCATTTTCCTTCGCGGTAATAAGAGATGAGTTTCTCGGCAATTTCGCTGGTTGTCATAGGGCTATGTATTTTGTGGGTTATGTTTTTTAGGCTAACGAATCTATAACGTAAATGATCGCACTAACAACCCTATGCCAGGAGATGTTCATGCACCAGATTCTGAATCGCTATCAACGAGTTCTCCCAGCAGAACCGTCGCTCGTGATTCATCCCAGTCGCCTGTTGCGACTAATTTGTTTACGGTCGCTTCAATCAGCGCCTGAGGTTCAACGCGAGATTGCTTCAGCCATGCTTCAATTGGGGACATCAATTTTGGGTGGGTGAAATCCCAATGAAAGTCAGTGCCATTCTCTCCGCTAAATACATAGCGATGAACCAGCCACCAGCCGTATAGTGCGCTGACCATTCGGCAGAGACGATCCGCTGCATCAGCACTTGTTTCAACGTGATCGCTACACGCCTGCAGAACTTCGAGTCGGGTTTCTGCAAATCGTGCGAGTAGCTCCAGATAGTGCTCAGAGCCACTGGGTAATAATTGGGCTTCAACCGATGATAATAAAGAGCCCCGAAGGCGCTCCGCTAAATCCATCGGTAATGAATCGAGATTCAAATCAAGACATTGCCATGCCGGGACAAGCAACTCGGCGTCTCCGCCTAGAAACACCGCCAGATCTCGGAGCACGTCGATGTCGCTACGATCCAGATAGCCAGGATCACTCGTGGCTCGCGCAAAGAAGAAGAGATTGGGCAGCGCCATAATGGGTTGCTGAGCGTTCCCCATCACCCCACGAGATTTCTCTAGAAGCGAAGCCTCCTGTTTGAGTATTCGGCGGATGTCATCAAATTGAATCACCACTGCAGGAGGAGTGGGCTCATACTCGATCGCTTCGTAGCAAAAGAGAGTCGATTTTTCGGTCAGTCCCACCCTTTCGGTCATCTCAAGGACCGTGCGCCCATTTCCCCTGCCCTCGCGAATATGCCTGCCGGGTAAAAGTTCCCACGGTTCGGGCAAGGTCCTCAGCTCCTCCAAAAATGGTTCGATGAAGGGCTCCAGAGGTTCATTCCAAAACCCATGTTTTTCCCAATCCGACCCCCAACCATTCCAAATCCAAGGGATGAGTTTCTGCTGTTGAGGATTTACGCCCCAACGATCAATCACGGCGCGATCATTTTCTAAAACCTCCACAAATTGACGAGGTTTGGCCTCTGGGTAGCCACCGGGGTCTCCATCAATCGTGACATAGGCATCAGCGTTATTGAGGACCTTCAAGATTTCGGAACGATGAGCCAGATACGCCGCCTTCGCCTCGGGATCATCAAGCCGCACATCTATGCGAAAAGGGTAAAGGTGCCTGCGTTTGAAAGGATCAGCCGCGATCTCAGGACGGGAGGTCAGGTTAGGACAAAATGTGAGCCAGAAATCCATCCCACAGCCATGAGCATCATCCACCAACTTACGCATAGCTTCCAACTCCGTCCGATCGGGAGTGGAAAGAGGCGCGGGCATCGCTTCCGTCAAAGGCCAGAACATCACTAGATTGAAATTAAGGGTCTTGAGCAGTTGGAAGTAGCGCCGATAGTCCTCCCTGTCCCAACTTCTCACGGCAAAAGGATACGCGAACTCCCATGAGGTATGCAGATAGAACCCTTGGACATATGATGAGGTTTGGGGCGCGTCCTCAGCGGGTGTGAATTCCATGAAACTAAGAATCAGGATTCCAACACGATTTCAACATTGAGAAAACATGGGTTTCTGTAGCACCAATTAATACTGAACCGATCAGCGTTTCCAGCCTACTCGCGGAAGTAAACGCACAGTTTGTGTTCGCGGTGAAACGAGAAACCTTCCTTGAGTTAACAAGCAGATGTCGCGAAGCGTAATCCTTAACAAAACCCCACGTTGTGAGCGATGTCACTTTATGCCGCGCTGGTGTGTTTGCGCCGGCCATGAATCAATCGAGCTGCCGCTGCAAGTGGATGTGCTCATGCATAAGCGTGAGCAGCTCCGGCCGACGAGCACCGGGAAACTGATTAATCGAATCATTCCTGCGTCTCGTAATATATTATTCGAAGCGGAATCGCCGCCGACACACGGAGCGGTTACTTTACCCAGACGTGAGCTGTGGATTCTTCATCCCAACGGAATGGAGCTCCCGGCCGATGTTGCGCCGGCTAATATCCAAGTCGTCCTACTCGACGGCACCTGGCGCGAGGCTTCACGCATGTCACAGACTGTGGCGACTTGGGGACGCTTGGTGCGCTTACCGATGACTGCGCCGAGTCGTTATTGGCTGCGCAAAAAACAGGGCGAAGAAAGCTACTCCACGATTGAAGCGCTGCTCTTTTTATTAGCGGCTCTCGGGCTCACCAAAGAAGAGGAACGATTGCGCCTCCAATTCGAACTGCACGTCTATGCGGGACTGCGCTCGCGCGGGATCATGTCGATCGCAGAAGAGTTTCTCGCGACTTCGCCGCTGACTGAAGCGATTCCGGATCTGCTCGCGCAAATGCACGAGCGACGACCAGTGACTTGAATCTTCTACCTCATCCAACCATCGGCGATATCAGCTCGGAATGTGGCAAAGTCCTCATCCGTCGGTCCGGCGTAAGGAGGCAGGAGGCGAAGAGGAAATGATGGATCGTTTACCTTGTAGATCATCTTATCGAATCCGCCATCGATGTGAAACTTGTCGGTGGAGAGTTCCTTCAACGATTCGAGCATCGCTTGCAGATCTTCCAAGTCAGCGGTTCGGCGAGCATCGTCACCGGCGACAAAAGCCTTCGCTCGCTCGGGGTTGGCTGACGCGAGCGAAACCAGAAAGCCGACGTCGTGAGTCCTTCGTGCATGGGTATAGCCGTATTCGGTAAAATAGAAGCGCAGTCGTGGAGAAACCTTCAATAGATCGGCAATCACTTCGGGGGAGCGCGTGCCGGCTTTGACTGCGACAAGATTTGGATGAGCCTCCGCGAGTCGCGTATATTCGACCGAAGTGAGAAACCGTTTCGTGCGCACCAAATTGTAATGATGGAAATGACAGTCCGGAAAACGTCCGCAGGTCTCAGCGAAGAACGTATCCAGTTCGCGATCATTTAGCTCGCCCCATGAGGGCAGCGACAATTGGAAATCACGAAAGCTCAACGCGCGACCGCGTTCGATTCGCTCGATGATCGTTGGCAACGAGAGCGAAATGATCCCGAGCATCGGAAAGGCGTCGCACTCCTGCGAACTGCTCCAGAACGCGGTGGAGATATGATCGAATTGGCTTTCGGTAACCGCATAGCCCTCACCTGCTGTGCCGAAGACATAGATATTCGGCGTCAATCCTCGCGCGATCTCGTGAACCTGGTGGCAGAATTTATCCTCATCGAATTCGTAACTTTTAGTCCAGGGCACCACCGCAGTGGCAAGAATGTCGGCAGTGGGGTTCATGAAATCAGTGAAGCTGCGTCAATATGAGGATGGCAAAACCTATGTGCGAAATCGTATCCGACTTTTCCTCACCGCAGCACTTGCGCCGGAACGGCAGCGTTGCAGGCTGTTGGTTTCCTACATGTCACGCTTGAACTTCAAATTGGAAAAGACCGCTCGCGGTAGTAAAGCGCGGGCCACGCGATTTCAAACGCTGCATGGTGAAGTGCAGACTCCCATCTTCATGCCAGTCGGCACTCAGGCCACGGTTAAGAGCATGAATATGGAGCGGATGAAGGAAGTGGGATCGAATGTCCTGCTGGCCAATACCTATCACCTGCTGCTGCGTCCGGGGCCGGAAGTGTTTCGCAAATTCGGCGGTATTCATAACTTCATGAACTGGGATCGGCCGGTGCTCACTGATTCGGGTGGATTTCAGATTTTCTCACTCCCCGAGGAGCGGAAGATGAACGAAGATGGCGCGCGCTTTAAAAGCTACGTGGATGGCACGTCGCATCTGCTTTCACCGGAATCGAGTATCGGGATGCAGAAAGATATTGGCAGCGATATCATGATGGTGCTCGACCAATGTATCCCATCGACCGCTCCGCATGATCAGACGGAAGCGGCGATGCATCTCACTCATCGCTGGGCCGAGCGTTCACTCCGTGCACGGGGTGATTCGCCGCAGGCGCTGTTTGGAATCGTGCAAGGCGCGTGCCATCAGGATCTGAGGATCAAGAGCGCGGAATTTCTGCGCGAGTTCCCGTTTGACGGACTCGCCATCGGCGGACTCGCGGTGGGCGAAACTCACGAGGAGCGTTATCGCTTCACGGATCTCGCTACTGATCACATGCCGACTGATCGGCCGCGTTACCTCATGGGAGTCGGCACGCCGATCGATATTTTGGAAGCAGTGCATCGCGGTGTGGATATGTTTGATTGCATCATCCCATCGCAACTCGCGCAGCGTGGGGTCGCGTTTACCTCGCAACGAAAAATTCGACTTCGGCGCGGTGCTTATAAGCTGGCCGAAGAACCTCTCGATGCATCTTGCAGTTGTCACACCTGCCAAAACTACTCGCGGGCCTATCTCCATCATCTCGTGAAATCGGATGAGAATCTCGGTTGGCAATTACTGAGCATTCACAACTTTACGTTTTACCACCGTCTCATGGCAGAGATTCGTGAGCACATTTTGGCGGATACGTTTGCGGAGTATTACGAGCATAAGCGTCACAATCTGGTCGGCGATGATGAGGACAATCCGGTGACTCCGCCGAAACGTAATGCTGTTCGCGGCCCGATTCGATTAGGCGATTACGAAATCCATCCCGCACCGCAAGGATTCAGTAGTATCAAGCAGATGAGTTCTGGCGAAGTAATGCATTCAGTGAATGCGCCGGAAGAGGAAGCGAATCGGCTTTATGTCGAGCAGTCCGCCCTCGCCTCGCGTCTCATGGAGGACACGGATCGTGAGCTTGTGATCTGGGATGTTGGTTTGGGAGCGGCCTCGAATGCGATGGCTGCGCTACACTGCTTTGAAAAAGTCCACGCCGAGAGACCTGAGACCAAGTTGCGACCAGTGCGGCTCGTTAGTTTTGAGTGCGATCTTGATCCATTGAAGCTCGCTGCAGGTCACGCCGCGTATTTTCCTCACCTACGGCATTCGGCTCCGCATCAACTCTTGAAGCACAATAGTTGGAAGCATGTATCGGGCTTGTTCCACTGGGAGCTTCACCCGGGAGATTTCCTCGAGAAGTTCGCCGCGACTGCCGTGCCGAATATTATTTACTACGATCCCTTTTCTCAAAAAACGGATTCGCCCTTATGGACCGCGGATACTTTTCGACAAATAGCGAAACACATCGGCGATCACTCGGCTGAACTCTACACCTATTCGGCGGCGACATCTGTTCGTGTGACGTTGCTTGAAGTCCGTTTCTATGTCGCCGAAGGCGTTGGGAGTGGTCCCAAGGCAACCACGACGGTGGCTTTCACGCATCCAGATGGGATCAAGCAGCACCCTGCTCCACCAGAACTGCTGGGCGCTGATTGGCTCGGACGTTGGAGTCGCAGCAGTTCGCAGTATCCGGTTGGCTTGCCAAAGTCTGCGGAAGAGAGCTTCGGTCATTTGATTCGAAATCATCCGCAGTTTAGTGACTAACTGCGTCTCTCTTATGACCGCATCTACCTGTCCTGTTTGCACCCTCGATGATATTCTCCAGCATTCCGATCACTGGGAATGTTCGACCTGTGGCCACGAATGGCCCCGAGAGGACGCCGCCGAATCCGGATTTGTCGTCAAAGATGCCCATGGCACCGTTTTGGCTGATGGACATACGGTCGTCCTGATCAAAGACTTGAAGCTACGTGGCGGCAGTGTAGTGCTCAAAGGCGGGACCAAAGCCAAGAATATCCGACTCGTAGATAAGGATCATGATATTGACTGCAAAATCGACGGCACGGCGATGGCGTTAAAGTCATGTTTCGTGAAAAAAGCTTAGGCTCTCATTTTGCAGGCAAGACGAGTTCTGGCTCGCGCTCAGATGTCTCATCCTCTCAATTCGAAACTTATGTCCAATCCAGTTAATATCCGCACCCACGCCGAATACTTTATTAAAGGTCTTACCGGAGGCTTTGTTGACCCCAAGGAAGTCATCGCTTGGGCCGATGAGTTGCTCGTCACCGAAGCCGATACCGAGGAATGGGTGATCGATGTTTCCACCAGCGCTGAAGATGACCGCATGGGCGTGCTCCATCACCTTCATTCAGTAAAGGGTGACATCGACGAGGCCGCCCTTGCTGCTTTGTTGGATGGGAAGTGACAGGTGATAGCAACTCAGCGAGTGATCGTTCGCCATAATTGTTTGTGATTGCAATTCAAACAGGGCTCACGTTCTCTCTTCTGCTTGTTCTGGCTTCTAGGGCGTTCTGAGTGTTCCTGTTGGCCCGATAATTTCTCTTTCGAGATAGGCGTCGACCCCGCGTTGGCGCCTTTTTTGTCTTTATTTACTTTTAATGAAAAATCCATTCACCAAAAAACGAGGTAACGTGAAAGACGACGTTCTGTCTGGTCTGACCGTTGCGCTCGCCCTTGTGCCCGAGGCCATTGCCTTCGCATTTGTGGCCGGAGTGCCTCCTCTCACCGGCATGTATGCGGCCTTTATTGTCTGCTTGATTACTTCCCTTTTCGGCGGTCGTCCTGGGATGATTTCTGCGGCGGCCGGTTCGCTAGCGGTCGTCATGGTGGCCCTCGTTTATGAGGGTAACCAGCGTGGCGGTGACGGAGT
The DNA here is from genome assembly GCA_002713695.1 of Opitutaceae bacterium. Taxonomy (GTDB): domain Bacteria; phylum Verrucomicrobiota; class Verrucomicrobiia; order Opitutales; family Opitutaceae; genus Cephaloticoccus. Next base: position 49,840 of record PAUB01000019.1, on the reverse strand, counting down.
AGGTCTCGAATATTTACTGGCGACCGTCGTCTTGATGGGTGTGATCCAGTTGATTATCGGTGGATTGAAACTGAGCCGATTCATTCGGCTCGTGCCGCATCCGGTGATGATGGGATTTGTGAATGGTTTGGCCGTGGTGATTTTCCTCGCTCAAATCAATATGTTTAAGGAACGCAGCGGAGCGGTGGTTGGTGATTGGCTCCAAGGCTCGGCGATGGTCACGATGGTTGGTCTCGTGCTTCTCACGATGGCGATTATTTGGCTCCTGCCAAAACTCACCAAGGCGATCCCCTCCTCGCTCATCGCTATTCTGGTGGTCACCGGTATCGTGATGGCGGGCGTAAACACGCAAACGGTCGGAGATCTCTCTTCAGTCGCTGGTGGTTTCCCCATGCCGCATTTACCGAATATTCCATTCACCTGGGATACCTTGGTTTTCATTTTTCCATACGCTTTGATTCTCGCGGCGGTCGGCCTCATTGAATCGCTCATGACGGTGCAACTAGTAGATGAACTCACGGAAACTCGCGGGAGCGGTAATCGTGAATCTGTTGTGCTCGGTATCGCCAATGTGGTGGCAGGTTTCTTCAAGGGCATGGGTGGCTGCGCGTTGATCGGCCAAACACTGATTAATATTCGTTCTGGTGGCCGCGGCCGCACTTCAGGCTTCGCCGCGTCGATTGCCCTGATTCTGTTTATTTTGGTTGGAGCTCCATTTATTGATCGAATCCCCATGGCCGCCTTAACTGGCGTGATGTTCATAGTAGTCATCAGCACGTTTGAATGGGCCACCTTTGCGACAGTAGGCAAAGCCCCCAAAAGCGATATCATGGTGATCCTTATCGTGACAGGAGTAACGGTGGCATTTGATTTAGCCATCGCGGTGCTCGTGGGTGTGATCGTCTCTGCGCTGGTGTTCGCCTGGAAAAGCTCCAAGCACATCAATCTCATGAAAACGAAGGATGAACCGGATGAGCGCATCTATGTGCTGGATGGTTTGCTTTACTTTGGATCAGTCCGGGAATTTTCCGAACGATTCGATCCATCCAATGACCCGCAGAATGTCGTGATTGATTTTCGTGATTCTAGGGTCTGCGATCTCTCTGGACTGGAAGCTCTTAATGCCCTCGCCGAGCGTTATCGAAAGATCAGTAAAACCCTCCATCTGCGTCATCTCTCAACGGATTGCCAAGCCATGCTCAAGCAGGCTGGCACACTCGTGGATATCGAGGTAATGGACGACGACCCTCACTACAGTGTGGCACGTATTTGAGCTTGGTGGTAGCACACAAAAAAGGCGCCCGATCTGGCCGGCTTTTTTGTGAGATTGAATCTATACTTTACAGGCTTCCGCAGAAACGTGTGAGCCGCTCTATTCCCTTTTGGAGCGTTTCATCGGCGGTGGCGTAGCTGAGTCGCAAATAGCCTTCCGCTCCGAATGCGCTTCCTGGGACGGCCGCGACATTTTCGGTCTCGAGGAGACGTTCGCAGAATTCCAGATCCGACAGTCCGAAGCTCGATACATTGGGGAAGAGGTAAAATGCACCTTGCGCGAGCAAACAGTTGACCCCCGAGATGTTGTTCAACTCTCTGTGAAGATACTTTCTGCGACGATCAAAGGCGGTCAGCATTTCGATAAGGGCAGCCCTGGTCTTTTCCTTTTCCGTGATTGCCGCCAATGCGCCGTATTGGGCAAAGGTGGTCACATTTGAAGAGGTCTGACTCTGGATGTTTACCAAGGCTTTGGCAATCGGTGCGGGAGCTGCGGTGGTTCCGATCCGCCACCCCGTCATTGAGTAAGTTTTTGAGAAACCAGCCACGGTGATGGTGCGTTCGGCCGCTTCTGGTGACAACGTAGCGACACAGGTGGGCTTCGCATCATCATAGATCAGGCGCTCATACATTTCGTCGGATAATATGTAGAGGTTGTGCTTCACTGCTACTGCGATGATCGCGGCTATCTCTTCGCGCGAATACACCGCGCCGGTAGGATTCGATGGATTGCAGAGAATGAGCATCCGAGACTTTGGCGTGATCGCCGCTTCGAGCTTTTCGGCGGTGAGCTTAAACTCGGTAGTATCGTCGCAGAGGACAAATGTTGGTTTGGCACCGGATAACTTCACCATTTCGGGGTAGCTCACCCAATATGGCGCGGGGATGATCACTTCATCGCCGGGAGAGCAAACTGCGAGGATGCCGAGATAGCAGGAGTATTTGCCACCGGGAGATACGACCACCTGTGAGGGCGAAATTGTGTAGCCGTAGTCATCAGCATACTGACCGGCAATCGCCTCGCGAAGTGGCAAGATGCCGGGTGTAGCCGCGTATTTGGTCTTACCGTCGCGCAAAGCTTGCTCGCAAGCATCCTTGATGTGCTGAGGAGTATCGAAATCAGGCTCACCAGCGGCGAAACTGCAAACGTCCTCTCCAGCGGCAATCAATGCCTTGGCTTTTGCGTCCACCGCCAAAGTTGGCGAAGGAGAAATGTTACGGGCCCAAGTAGATAGTGGCTGTGGTGTCGTCATTAGCTTTCGAGGAAAGACTAAAGCGCAACTTCACTCTTATTGGCAAGCATTCGGAATGCGAAAACCATGTCATCTCCGCGCAACCCGATCAGCTCACGTCTGCCGAAATCACGATGCGACTAGCTCGCGCCTTACTTGCGTCGAACAGTCTTCTTCTTTTTAGCTATCGGCTTTTTCTGCTTGGCCTTAGGCTTAGGAGCAGGCATCGACTCGACGGCCATGCGTAGAAGCTCGCCGACGCTAACACCTTTTACGCGAGCGAATCGCTTGAGATTGGCGCGTTGTTCTAAATTTAAACGCACCGAAATTTGGCGATGCGGAATCACTTCCGGCTGACATCCCGCGAAATCAAACTGATCCAATGCCACTCGGATTACGTCGCTCGTTGTCTCCGCTTCAAGGTCCTTCCGACATACTTCGATTTTCGCGAGCAGATCGAGGGAAAGATCGAATGTTACGGGTGCAGGCTTTTTAATCTGGCGGGATGGCATTGTGTTGAAATCGAGTAAAATATGATGCAGCCCGATACACTCTCAGGTCGCAACGCAAAAAATGAAGAGCTAAGGCATTGACTCGTGTTGTGAATCCTTGATTTTCGCGATGTCTTCTCACCCCTAAATTATACTATTTCCATGGCTCGCGTTGTAATTGATAAGTTGGTTAAAATTTACCCTGAAAAAACTGGCCCCGGCTTCACGGCCGTAAAGGGAATCAACCTCGAAATCGAGGATCGTGAATTTATGGTGCTCGTTGGCCCCTCGGGTTGTGGCAAATCAACGACTCTTAGGATGATAGCTGGTTTGGAGGATATCACCAATGGTGAAATCAGTATCGATGGCAAAGTCGTGAACAACGTTCTGCCTAAGGATCGCGACATCGCGATGGTGTTTCAGAATTACGCGCTCTACCCGCACATGACCGTCTATGATAACATGGCGTTTGGTTTGAAGCTGCGTAAGTTCCCGAAGGAGGACATCGATAAGCGCGTGCGTGATGCTGCGTCGATGCTTGGATTGGAAGAGCTACTTGAGCGCCGTCCGAAGGCGCTTTCCGGTGGACAACGTCAACGTGTGGCGGTGGGCCGTGCGATCGTTCGCCGCCCGAAGGTATTCCTTTTCGACGAACCTCTTTCCAATCTTGATGCGAAGATGCGTGTTTCGACTCGCACAGATATTTCCAAGCTCCATGCCCGTCTTGGAGCCACCATGATCTATGTCACTCACGACCAAGTTGAGGCCATGACGATGGGCGACCGGATCTGCGTGATGAAGGATGGGGATATCATGCAGGTCGACGAGCCGCTCGATCTCTACAACCACCCGAAAAACATGTTTGTCGCGGGATTTATCGGTTCGCCTCCGATGAATTTCTTCAAGGGCACGCTCGCGCGTGATGGTAATCACGTGGTTTTTGCCGAGACCAATACGAAGGAAGCCCCTTTCAAGGTTCAACTGACCGACAATCTCGCCGCGAAAGCATCTGCTTATGTCGGTAAAGAAATCGTCTTCGGTATCCGTCCCGAAGACGCCCAGGATTCACTTAACCTCAGCGCACCTACACCGGAACATACAATTGAGGTGAATGTAGAAGTTTCTGAGCCCATGGGCGCTGAGACCTATCTTTATCTCAATAGCGGTGAACATTCATTCATTGCCCGGGTGCGTGCTTCTGATCGCTTCGATGTCGGCCAAAAAGTTCAAATTACCTTCCAAATGGATCAGGTGCATTTGTTCGATCCGACCACTGAAGACGTGTTGAAGTAGTCTGCACTACTTCCCTTTCCTATTACATTCAGCCCCTTGGATTATCCAAGGGGTTTTTTATTGAATGGCTCGCTGTGATCAGCGGCCGAGTGAAACCGTTTGCTCAGGAGCAGGCACATCAATCGAGAGTGATTGTGAGGTAAAGAGCTGGGGGGAGAAATCCAGATTCAACGCCGCTCGAACAACTTGAAAACGTGTTTTGTCACGTGTGACTTCATTTCGTAGATCGATTTTTTTCACCATCCACTGCCCTGACACTTTCTCGATATCTCGAACTGTCATTGATTTCAAATTTTGCCCCTGCTGATCGACCTGAAACGATTTAACCATCGCGTGATATTGAGTGTCCAAATACACGCGGACGCCACCCAAGGATGAATATTCCGCGGCCATCTTTTCCGGTGGGTTCAACAGAAAAACATGAGCAATTCTTCCGAGAATCTTACTTGTGCCTTCAAACCTGAAGCTCGGCCAATAGAGGTAAGGCATTTGGAGATCAAACAATGTCAGTTCGGTTTGAGCCACGAGTGGCTCAAAGAGATGCTTAGAGGTCATGCTCGGAGCTTTATCGCCCTCTCGCCACGACCACACCGTTGGCTCGCTCCCATTCTGCAACAGGTAGCGACGCACCTGACCGTCCTGGTCTTTCAACTCAACACGGGAGACTGGCCCCAGGTAACTTCGACTCCCCCACAATCGTCCGGAAAACACGATTTCATCGACTCGACGTGGACGGACTTTGAGCTCAACTTGCAAGTAGTAGTCACCCTGAATACCCATCCCCCGGAAAGACTCTAAGACCTCGCGCCCCTTCTCCTGATCAGGTTCACCTAACTGCATGAATTGCTTAGGCACCTGAATCGATTTCGATCTGGGTCCAGCGAAAATCGGCGTGACCAAGAGGCACGCGAGCATGAAAAACGCCCACCGAATCATGGCGGGTGTGGACTTCAAGTAACCAAACACAGTCGGGTTTACTCGGTTGTTCCCCCTGCAGGAACAGGCGCGTCCATCGTAGCAGGTGCTTCGATTGTCGGCAGGCTGCTCCCTGCACCAATGTCCATATGGGCGCGCTGGTAGATGTGGCCGAGGTAAAGGAGGAAAGCCAATACGAAGAAGGCGATCGTCATGTTGATCGTCAGCTTGCTTAGCATGTTATCCGTATCTGCGCCGAAAGTGGCTTCAGTCATACCGCCGCCCAAAGCAGCGCCCATGCCTCCGTCTTTTGCCTTCTGCATAAGAACCAGCAGAACCAAAAATATGGAGATAAGGATGAGGATGAAAGTGAAAATTCCGAGGAGAATGCTCATAGTAAAGGTCGATAGCATCCCTTCATCAGACTCTTTGTCAATGCAGGGATCGGTGCTAAAAGTTAGCTGATATGATATGAATCGCTGGCTGCTATTTACAATTCGACGCCGATTTTAGCCAACACGCGCTGTAAATCATCGTTGCCGTTATATTCGATCACAATGCGGCCCTTCTTGCCGGAATGAAGCACGGCCGATCGTGCGCCAAGGTGCGAAGTTAGCTTTTTCTCAATATTGGCGACGGCCGCGGCATCTTTCGAAGACACCCCCTTAGCCACGCGCTTCTTCTTTCCACCGACAGCACTACGATCACCTTGCACGAGCTTTTCCGTCGCGCGCACACTTAGGCCGGCCTCAATGATTTGACGAGCCAGTAACTTCCGGCGCGCGGCATCAGTCACACCCAACAAGACTTTGGCGTGGCCCACGCTGAGCAGTCCCTTTCCGAGAAAACCCTGAGTTTCCGCGTCTAACGAGAGAAGGCGCAATGTATTCGCAACAGTCGCGCGGCCCTTCCCTACGCGATCCGCAGCGGATTCCTGCGTAAGGTCAAAATCTCTGATCAAGCTCGCATAACCATGAGCTTCTTCAATCGGATTGAGCCCTTCGCGTTGCAGATTCTCGATCAACCCGAGCGTGGCCGACGAAGCGTCATTTGCTTCGACGATGCGGGCGGCGATCTTCTTGAGCTTGAGCGATTGAAAGGCGCGCCATCGACGTTCACCGGCGATGAGTTGATACGAATCGCCTACTTTGCGCACGACGATGGGTTGCAGCAGTCCTTCCGAGCGGATGCTCTCGGCTAATTCACTCAGTTGATCTGTCGTGAACTCTCGACGCGCTTGAAAGGGGCTCGGTTCGATCTGCGAGACCGCAATCTCAGCGTATCCGGGCGCACCGGTGAGCGTTTCAGTGTTAGCTGGAGGCGCCTTTGGCGCAGGTGCCGCAGCGGATTTTTTAGCTGCGGTGGCAGGAGTAGCTTTGGCGATCAGACTGCCAAGTCCTCGGCCGAGACGTGATTTAGGTGCGGCGGACATAGAGATTATTTCTTAGCAGGAATGAAGAGTGTTTGCCCCACTTGAATGCGAGTTGGATCGGAGATCTTGTTGGCGTTGGTGATATCTTTGACGGTCGCTCCAGTCTTTTTCGCGATCGAAGACAACGTGTCGCCTTTTTGAATCGTGTAACTGATTCCCTCCATCGCGAAATCATCGGAGAACTTGGTTTGCACAGCGGGTCGTTGAGCCATGCCTTTCGCCAGTGAATCAATCGCCGCATTGGTTTGGCGAGCGAGCTTACTCATTTGCTTCGCTACCTCCTTGAGGACTTCGGATTTACTTTCCGCGGCAGCTGCTTTGGCCACGCGATTGAGGTCGGCCATCGAATCGCTGAGCTGTTCAACCGTGGCAAATGTCGCGGCGGTGGCATCGGCTCTTTCTCTCAGTGAAGCGTTTTCACGCTCAAGATCTTCGATTCGCAATGTCAGTTGGCCGACTTGCTGCACCATGCCACGAACATCCTCACGTAAGTTTGCGACTTCGTATTGCAGGGGCGACGCACCTTGTGCGAAACCAACTGTGGCAGTGAGTAAGAATCCCAAAAACAGACGTATCAACATGTCAGCAGCTTGGGAAAACCCGTGAGCAAAAACAAGACCTACCGACAGAAAGGCGCATTCGATACCAGCGGAGGCATCTTTGCGGATCCTACTAACGTCCCCACTTCAATGGGAAATCCCCGGAGAAAATCACCCACAGGGAGCATTTTAGCTCCCGGGCGCTGTAATTTGTGGAGCCGTAGAACTCCATCTCCCGTTCCAATCAATAGGCCTTCTTGGTCTGAGCTCAGGACTGCACCTGCTGCGCCCTCGCCCGCTTTAGCAGTTGCGAGGCCAGCTTTGATGAGTTGGCCATTGATGGGTAGCACGGTGGCTGGCCATGGGAATAGCCCGTTGATACGAGCGGCCAATGCCACCGCTGGGACTGTGAAATCCAGAACGCCATCTCCTTTGATCAGGCGTCGGCAGAAGGTCGCATCATCATGGTTTTGCTCCGTGAACACCAAATCACCCGACGCGAGTCTAGAGAGATTTCGGCTCACCAGCGGCACGCAGACTTCGGCGAGTTTCGTGTCAACATCCAGAGCGGTATCCAAACGCCCGATGGTCACCTTCTCGCAATCCGCGACTGGTCCTGCATCCAATGCGCGCACGATGCGCATCAACGAGACTCCTGTTTCACGTTCGCCCATCGCGATCGCCGTCTGAATCGGCGAAGCGCCGCGATACTTCGGGAGAACCGATGTGTGGAGGTTCAGCGTTCCCAATCTCGGCGTGTCGATGAAATCCTGTTTGAGGATATGGCCGTAGGCCATCACGAGAGATAGGTCTGTGGCCAATTCGGCATAACTCTTCTGCGCCGCTTCGTCTATGCGTTCAGGTTGGTAGACCGTTAGGTTTCGTGCCTCCGCCCATTGCTTGATCTCATTGGCGCGCAACTTCTGCCCACGGCCAACCGGTCGATCTGGCTGAGTGAACACCGCGGTCAGTTGCACCGACTCTTTCGCGTCATCGTAGAGCCAATTTAGCAAAGGCAATGCGATGAGATCCGATCCGAAAAAAGCTGTTTTTAGCACACTCACAACGATTGTCGGGTTACGATTCAGCAGACGGCAATCTCACTCAGTCTTCGAGTGTTTGCCGACAAGGGGCGTATTTTTTGGCAGCCTTCGCCGCCAGCGTGTTCTTTGAAGTATAGGGAGCGCCTGGCGTGTGTTTATCTTTGCCGATTAATTCAAAGTAGAAGGGGCATCCATCCAGTTCGAATTCCTTGACCATGCCTGCTTGAAGATAACGGCGGTAACTCTCGCTCAGCTTCTTCTCGTTGTTACAGAAAATCTTGATCCGAAATGGTCGGTAGCCGGATTGCGTGGCGTAGTAGATGCGGAATCGTTTACCGCCCACTGCTGGTGGTGGTGTGCGTTCCATCATCTTACCCAGTAAACTATTGAGGCGACCGGTAGGTAATTTGGTATCCAGCGTGCGATAGAGTTTCACGGTCGCATTCAGCATTCGGGAAACTTCATAACCGCTGAGTGCTGATACGAAAATGATCGGAGATCCGGGGGTAAAAAAGAGATCCCCAAAAACGGCTTTCTTATATTTTTCGCGATACTCGCGTTCGGACTCATATCCACGGATTCCCTGCGGATCTTCAATCCCCTCGGGGTTCTTGAATGCTTTATGCACCAAGTCCCACTTGTTCACGATAATGACGATAGGTTTACGCTCTTTAATGGCCTCACCGGCGATTGCTTTGTCCTGTTGCGTAACTCCATCAATGGCATCGAGCACGAGGAAAACTACATCGGTGCGTTGAATGGCTTCAAGCGAGCGCAGACGTGAGAAATATTCGACGGGAGAAGACAGCTTGGTGTTCGCTCTGATTCCCGCCGTATCAACGAGGCGAAAGTTGTATTTCCTTTTGTTGCGAGCAGTGAAAGCGAAATCCAACTCTACCGAATCCCGGGTCGTTCCCGGCACGTCACTGACAATCAACCGATCACTCCGCGTGAGCCGGTTACTCAAAGATGACTTCCCTACATTTGGCCGTCCCACAAAGCAGATGCGAATCGCGGCATCCCTATCGGAATCCTCTTCCTCGACGGGAACTGGACCCAATTTTTCAATGATCTTCTCGCGCAAGAAGTGCTCCCCCCGACCGTGCTCTGCTGAGACCATCATGGGTTCGCCCAATCCGAGACGATAGGCTTCAGCCATATCCACCTTGTCGTCATCGAAGTCTGCCTTGTTAATCACGAGCACGACCTCGCGCCCACTTCGCCGCAGTCGTGAGGCAATGCGTTGATCCAACTCGGTGATTACATCGAGTCCATCGATGATGAAAAGCACGAGACCTGCCGTCTCGATCGCGAAGGCGACCTGCTCTTCTGAAGCCTTGGTAATCCTCACCGGGGTATCATTGCCGGTAAGGCCGAGACCACCCGTGTCGAGCAAGGTGTATTCGCCGTCGGCAATCTCTACGGTGATCACGTCGCGCGTGATGCCGGCTTGATCGTGCACGATAGAAATGCGTTTACGGGCCAATCGATTAAATAGGCGGCTTTTCCCAACATTAGGGCGTCCAACAATAGCTACTGATCTGTTCATTATTTTAACACTTCAACAAAATGTTCGATCCGATCACAGGCTTCGATCAGATCTTCGTAACCGGTCGCGAAACATGCCCGCACGTGGCCGCCACCATTCTCGCCGAAAGCGGTTCCCGGCACCACTGCTACCTTTTCACTTTTCAGCAAATTGGATGCAAATTCCTCCGAGCTCAATCCGGTGCTGGTAATCGAAGGGAAAGCGTAAAACGACCCGCGAGGCAAATGGCAGGTCAGCCCAATCTCATTGAATCGTCGCACGATCAGGTCGCGCCGACGGTGATACTGTTCACGCATCTTGATGACGCTTTCCTCACCGTGACGCAGGGCTTCTAGGGCAGCTTCCTGCGCGACGATAGAAGCACACATCATCGAGTATTGGTGCACCTTCATCATCGCTTCGATCAACACTACGGGACCGCAGGCATACCCGATCCGCCATCCCGTCATCGCGAAAGCCTTGGAGAATCCGTGCAGCAAGATCGTTCGTTCAGCCATATCCGGCAGACTAGCGATACTCGTGTGCTCTCCTTCGAAGGTAAGTTCCGAGTAGATCTCATCGCTGAAGACCAACAGATTTTTTTCACGAGCGAAATTCGCGATCATTTCCAACTGCTCATGACTGCACGTTCCCCCGGTAGGATTGCACGGCAAATTCAACATCAGGATCTTGCAGTCAGGTTCCCAAGCCTCTTCCAGCGCTTCCACGGTTAGCGCAAAATTATCCTTAGCATAAGTCGGCACTGCGATGGCCTCGCCATGCACGAGCGCAATGCTCGGACTATACGAAACGTAGCAGGGCTGATGAAACATCACCTTGTCGCCCGGATTGCAGAATGCGCGGAACGCTAAGTCGAGCGCCTCGCTCACGCCCACGGTCACGAGCACCTGATCATCAGGCCTATAGCTCACGTTGAAATGCTTTGCGACATAGCTCGAAATCTCCTGCCTCAATTCGGGCAAGCCGAGGTTAGACGTGTAATAGGTCTTCCCTTTCTCGAGCGCGAAGATCGCGGCTTCACGGATTTGCCACGGTGTGACGAAATCTGGTTCGCCCACGCCGAGTGAGATCACGTCTTGCCCTTTCATCTTGGCGACGAGCTCGAAGAAATCGCGGATGCCGCTTTTCGGTAGCGAGGCCACATGCTTCGCTACCCATTGTTGAGGATCGTTACTCATAACTAAACCGGTTAAGGAGCGACTTCCAATCGCTCATTTGACGTGTCCTGCTGCTTGAGCAGGACGCCGTGATCTTTGTAACAACGCAGCTGGAAATGAGACGCGGTTGAAAGCACCCCTTCCATCGTCGAAAGCTTCTCCGAGACGAAGCCCGCTACGTTTTGCAATGAGGATCCTTTGACGAAAACCAGCAAGTCGTAGCTTCCGGACATCAGATGGCAGGTCTCCACTTCATCGAACCGGCTGATCCGATCCGCGAGGTGGTTAAACCCGCCTCCACGTTCCGGAGTGATTCGGACTTCGATCACGGCACGCACGGCCGCGGCGGCCTCACCCTCACGGGAAAGGTCGAGCACGGGACGCCAGCCGAGGAAGATTTTATCTTTTTTCAGCTGCTCCAGATGATGGTTGACCTCGGCTTCAGTCAAGCCAGCCACCTGCGCGATTTGCGCTGGAGACAGACTACCGCCTTCGATTAAGAGCTTGAGAACAGGATTCATAGGGACTGCGTTTATCCGCGAATGCTTAGGGTTTTACCAGCGGAAACACTCCGCTTGCGCAAAAATCAAACCGCCGGCTCACTCTAGCAACATTAGTCTTTCCGAAATCATGCCACCGGATATGAACTAGTGGTTCTCGTATTCTGATTCCTATCCATGCCTGTCGTCCCCCGAAATGAGGAAAGCCATTCCTCCTATGATCCCAGACTTCACCCGTTTCGCGACGTGGTGGAATATTCGGCGATCGGCATAGCCACGGTCGGTCTTGATGGATCCTGGATTACGCTCAATAAGGCGTTGTGTGATCTGCTCGGTTACACGCATAAGGAGCTTCGTGGGCGCACCTTTCAGGAGATCACTCATCCTGAAGATCTAAATGCCGACTTGGAAAAGGTGGGCCAGATGCTCGCGGGAAAGTCGACCCACTATCATATGGAAAAACGCTATTTCCATAAGGATGGGCGGGTTATCTGGGTGATTCTCAGTGTCTCTTTAGTGGGGATGCAGATCAAAAACCTGATTTTTTCGTCTCGCAGATTCAGGACATTACACACCGGAAACTTGTCGCCGACGAACTGGCTGCGAGCACTAACCTCCTCCGAGCACTAACCTCCTCCGAGAGTTCATCGAACATACCCCGGCGGCCATTGCGATGTGTGATCGCGATATGCGTTATTTGCATGTGAGTGATCGTTGGCTTCTTGAGTATGAACTCGAGCGCGACCAAATCATTGGTCAGTCGCACTACGACCTCTTTCCCGATCTAGCAGAAAGGTGGCATGAAGTCTACAATCGGGTTTTGCAGGGCGGCACTGAAGGTTCTCCCGAAGAAGAGCTCACTCCTCGCCCCGATGGGCAACCTTTTTTGCTGAGAGTTTGCGTCGCGTTGAAAAATCCCGCAATTGTCGGGTTCCATGTTCGAATCTCTGACAGACAAACTCGGTAGCGCACTACGTAACCTTCGCGGCGTCGGTAAGCTGACCGAAGACAATATGGCGGAGGCACTGAATGAAGTGCGCACCGCTCTACTCTCCGCCGATGTGCATTTTAAGGTCGCACGTGAGTTTATCGACCGCGTGCGAACCGCCTGCGTCGGTCAGGAAGTGCTCAAGTCCGTCACTCCGGGACAGCAGATCGTCAAAATCATCAACGACGAGCTCACGACTCTGCTCGGAGAAGGCACCACGGCGATCTCCGATCACAAGCCGCTCAAGATTCTCATGGTCGGCCTCCATGGTTCCGGTAAGACAACCTCCTCCGCCAAGCTCGGAAAGCTCCTCAAGAAACGTGGCTACAAACCGATGGTGGCTGCTTGTGATATTTACCGTCCGGCGGCCATCGACCAATTGGAGATTCTCGCGAAACAGGAAGAGCTCGATTTCTATGCAGATCGTGATTCCAAGGATGTGCCCGCAATCGGAGCCGCCGCGATCAAAGCGTCACGCGCTGGTGAAAACGACGCGATCATCTTTGATACCGCTGGTCGTCTCCAGATCGATGAAGACCTGATCGAAGAGGTCCGCAAACTCCGCGCTGAAGTGCAGCCCGATGAGGTTCTCCTCGTGGCGGATGGCGCTCTCGGCCAGGAAGCTGTCAACGTCGCCAAGACTTTCAACGATGCGCTCAAACTTACCGGTTTAATCCTCACCAAGCTCGATGGCGACGCCCGTGGTGGTGCCGCTCTCTCCATCAAATCGATTACCGGCGTGCCGATCAAATTTGTCGGCACGGGTGAGAAGACTGAGGATTTTGAAACGTTCCATCCTGATCGCCTCGCGTCACGCATTCTGGGGATGGGTGATGTCGTCTCATTGGTCGAAAAAGCCCAGGAAAACATCGACGTTAAAGAAGCCGAACGCATGGCCGAAAAAATGCGGAAGTCGGAGTTCGATCTCGAAGACTTTCTTTCGCAGATGCAGCAGGTCAAAAAGATGGGTTCCATGCAGAGCATCATGGGCATGATGCCGGGCATGAATAAAGTCGCGGTGCCTGATGATGCGGAGAAGCAGATGAAACGCACTGAATCGATTATTTATTCGATGACCAAGCAAGAGCGTCGCACTCCCCGCTTACTTAATGGCAGTCGTCGTCAGCGCATTGCGAATGGCGCCGGAGTTAAGATCGTCGATGTCAACCAGCTGATGAAGCAGTTTCAGCAGATGCAGAAAATGATGAAGATGATGAACGGTGGCGGTTCGAAAAAAATGCGTCGTCAAATGGAAGCCATGCAAGCGGCCCAAGGCGGCGGCAGCGGCGGTAGTGGCTTCCCCGGATTGCCCGGCATGTGATCGCCCTGCGCTAGCTCCCTAGTTTCTGCACTCGGTCAAATCGAACGATCGCCCGGTTCTCCTCGCTTGAGTCTTTCAGGGATACGGTGAACAGCGCTTCCCAATCGTTTTGCGCTTCAACATCCACGAGCATCTGCGCGACATTCCATTCGTCGCTCTTGGTCGTTTGATCCCAATGCGTGTGCTTTGCTGCGCGGCCTTCCGGGTCGAGCCGGAACCTTCCACGTTCCTCGAAATACGGATCAAAGCTCCGATAGCTCTCCTCGGTTTCACGATCAATATCGTTATCTAACGGCACGGCCATTGCTCCATGCGCTTCCCACCGTGCGACGCCCTGCAACCATAGGAAAATTTCAGCCCTCACGAGTCGCTGGAAGGCTTTTTCATCACGAGTGATATCGAAGCTATCCGGTCGTCGTGGTTTTCCATCCTTAGCCACGCTCGCCGCCACCCAATCCGGATCTTTCATTCGCTCCCATTCTTCCAGCAAACTCGCGTCGATTCCTCGTATCAACTCACGGAAATACGCTTCCATCTCTTCGATCTCATCCGTTTTCACCGTGTCCGGCACCGTCTGCGCCAAGACCTTCCAGACTTGTGACAAGTGCCGTAGGAGGAGTCCTTCGCTGCGCTGCAGCCCATACTCCTTGATATAATCGGCAAAGGACATGTAGCGCTCATACATCTCCCTGGCGATTGACTTCGGCTTTACGTTTTCACCTTCGACCCACGGATGTGCGGCCGCAAAGGCATTAAAGGTATCATAAATGAACTCCCGTTGTGGTTTCGGGTATTCCAGCTCATCGAGTTTCGCGATGCGTTCATCATACTCCACTCCCGCCGCTTTCATTTCGGCCATCTTGTCGGTTTTTACCCGATCAAGTTGTCGCCGCAGAATAACATCCGGATCTTCGACAATGGATTCGCACAACGTCAGCACATCGAATGCGTAATCAGTAGATTTAGTATCGAGCATCGGCAGCGTATCGATCAAGTAGAGCGATAACGTTTGGTGCAGCGAAAAATCATCCTGCAGCTCGATATTCACCTTCAATTTCCGATCCGGATTGCGCCGCTGCTCGCGTGGAATGATTCCCACGATCTGGCGTTCCACCAATCCTCGGAACAGCTGCCAGCCTCTTTTGCGTAAGGCAGCTTTCTTGGTCGGCGTCTCATGACACTCGTCGATCATCCTGCGCATTGCTCTGCATCCATCGCCTTCTCGACCGAGCATCAATAAAAGCATGCCGTGCGACACGCCGAAATTCGAACTCAGCACTTCCGGTGGCGCGACTTGGAGTCTTTCAAAAGTCTTCACATCCCAGCTCACTGCTCCCTTGGCCGGACGAGCCTTCAAGAGCTTCTTTTTCTTTTGCGGATTGGCCGCTGCTTTTTCCTCGGCCCGCTTGTTATCGATTGCATGCGCGGGAGCCTGCGCAATCACATAGCCGCAATCATCAAAACCCCTGCGCCCTGCTCTCCCCCCGATTTGCCGAAAATCACGCACTGCGAGAATGGCGGATTTGATCCCATCGTATTTCCAGAGCTGAGTGAACATCACCGTCCGAATCGGCACGTTGATCCCAACTCCCAAAGTGTCCGTGCCGCAGATCAATTTAAGCAGCCCCTTCTGCGCGAGCTGTTCGACGAGAATGCGGTATTTCGGAAGCAGCCCTGCGTGGTGCACGCCGATCCCGTGCCGCAACCAACGTTTCACATCTTTGCCGTAAGGACTGTTAAACTTCACATCTTCGAGGGCTTCTGCGAGTAGCGCCTTCTCCTCTTTGGAACACACATCAAGACTCATCAAGGCCTGCGCTGCCTCCGACGCTTCTCTCTGAGTAAAGTGAACCAGATACGCCGGAGCTTTCTTTTCTGCAAGCACCTGAGCAACCCGCTCACTCAGGGGCGTTTCGGAATACTCAAATTCAAGTGGCACCGGACGTTCATCGCTCCGCACCGTCACACACGGTACGCCGGTGACTCGTTCGATGTCTTGGGCAAAAAAGTCCGTATCTCCAATCGTGGCCGACATGAGCAAAAAACGTGCCCCCGGCATCGTCAATAAAGGCACCTGCCACGCCGAGCCGCGTTCAGCATCCGAGTAATAGTGAAACTCATCCATGATCACGGCCTTCACCGCCTTTGCTCGTGATCCGCCTCCCAGTGCGATGTTCGCAAGAATCTCTGCGGTGCAACAGAGCACCTGAGCATCGATGTTCACGCTCGCATCGCCCGTCATCATCCCCACGTTTTCCGGCCCAAAGTCACGGCACAGGGAAAGGAACTTTTCATTCACCAATGCCTTAATCGGGCACGTGTAAACCGAGCGCTCATTTGCGCAGAGCGATTTGAAATGCAAGGCGGCTGCGACCAGCGATTTTCCTGAACCGGTCGGAGTGGCAAGAATCAGGTTCTTGCCATCGAACAATTCGAGGATCGCCTCTTCTTGCTCATTATAGAGTTCAAGCCCCTTGTCGGCCGCCACCGATAGAAATCGATCCAAGACTTCGTCGGAAGTGGGACTGCCCGAAAGAGGAGCTAGCGGTGCACCCGACATCACACGATGCGAATCAGCTCAGCTTGGACTGGATCAACTTACTCGCGCTACCAAAATTTATCAGATCGGCCTCAGGATATTTCTTGAGAGCGCCGATTACCTTTCCCATTTCCTTGCGAGTCTGGGCACCGGTATCGGCGAGTGCTTGATCAACAAGTGCTTCCAGCTTCGCTCCTTCGATTTCCTGCGGGAGATACTTGTTGAGAATAGTAATTTCAGCGTCATTAGCGGCAATCAGATCATCGCGACCACCCTTCGCGAACTCCGAGTTGGCATCCTTCAAATTCTTTACCGATTTGCGTAACGTGGCGATGACCAGAGCCTCGTCGATGTCCTTGTTCAGGTCCATCGAGGACCGTTGAATTGCCGCGTCTGCCGTTCGCAGAATCGTCGCCGTGGCCGAGTCACGTGCCTTCATCGCGACGATAATATCAGCCCGTAGAGTTTCATATGTCGTAGCCATAGCAACAAGGTGCCCGTAGTTTAGCCGGTGTCGAGTGATGTTCGGGAGATTGGACCGAAAATATCCGGACGACAGATCGGCTCCAACGTGCTAACTTGCACAAGGTGGTGATCACGACCCAGCTTTGCATCCTCTATCTATCATATTATTTTGACTCACTACTCCTCCACTTTCGAAACGCCCGTGAGGCCATTTTCTGCTGCGGTAAACGAAAACAACGCCGTCGTCGCTACCGCCTTTGGGACTAGTGATGCCCTAAGAAAGCGAGTTAAAGGATGTCATCTATTGGTTGACGTGGAGCGTTTGGCGAAAGTTAAGCGACAAGTAGAAGAATACTTTTGGGGAAAGCGGCGTTGCTTCACACTGAAACTCGCTCCTGCCGGAACGCCGTTTCAACATTCGGTATGGGACGCGCTTGTAGAGATCCCTTACGGTGAAACCGCCAGCTACATGCAGATTGCAAAGTCAATTGGTCGCCCGAAGGCGGCACGCGCGGTCGGTCGCGCCAATGGCACGAATCCAATCTGCTTAATCGTGCCCTGCCATCGCGTGATCGGCGCAGATGGCTCGCTCACTGGCTTTGCATTCGGAGAGAAGATTAAGGAAAAGCTTCTAAGACACGAGGGCGCGCTAACCACGGGCCTCGTTTAGCTTCACGACAAACTGTTTGAGCTTCGCGTGATCCTTCACGCCGGGAGCCGTCTCCACACCGCTGTTAATATCAACGAAGCGTGTTTCGCTCTGCTCGAGAACGTCCGCAATGTTCCCGGGGCCGATGCCCCCGGCCAACACCCAGGTATTTTCCGGATGATTTTTTTGATGCCGCGCAAACTTACCCCAATCACCTGTTCTCCCTGAACCTCCGAATTCGCTCTTCGAGAAAGTATCCATCAGGAAGGTCTTCGCCAGCGAAAGCCACTCTGTCGGAATATCCATTGCTGCAGGCAGCTTTGGCGCCAACCACAGCCTTTCAGGAGTCACGAGTTCACTCCAAGCTTTGATTGTCTCTATCGGGGTTTCTGCCACAAAGTGAATCTGAAACGCGTCAAATCCCGCGTCTTTCATTTCAGCCAGTTCCTCCAGTGTCGGGGCCACGGTAATCGCAATCTTCCGACGATCAGGGAGGTTTTTCGCCAAAGCACGATACTGCTCCAAAGTAACGCGACGCGGGGATTTCGGATAGAGATTAAAACCCAAGTAATCTGCGCCGCATTTATCGGCACACTCCACATCGACCAGTGAAGTGAGTCCGCAAACCTTAAATCGAATTCCGGCGATCATGATTGAGCAAATGCGTTGATACCCGCGATCACATGATCGACTTGCTCGTCGGTCAGCTCGGGGAAAATCGGCAGACTAATGCAGGTTTCGCTGGTGATTTCCGCGATGGGAAAATCACTGCTAGCATACCCCAAATCTGAAAAGCACTTCTGTAAATGGAGAGGCACCGGATAGATCAAATCAGTGCCCACATCACAGCTGGCGAGATGTTCACGTAGCGCGTCGCGTCGCGGATGTCGGACTGTGAATTGATGCAGAACACTGTCTCCGTATTCCGGTGTCGCGGGTATCCTGATATCCGGATTGGTGATCCCCGCCCGATACCTGGCGGCGATCTCCTGACGACGTGCGGTCCACTTAGCCAGATGCGGCAACTTGACTTTCAGCACCGCCGCCTGAAAACCATCCATGCGAAAATTCCCGCCGACGATATAGTGATAGTAACGTCGATCAGAGCCATGCACGCGAATATGGCTGGCGTGAGTGTGCTTCGATTCTTCACGCGCGACCAACATACCACCCTCCCCGCATCCGCCGAGATTCTTGGTCGGATAGAAACTAAATGTTCCGGTATCACCAATCATGCCGACGGGAGTGCCCTTGTATTTCGCTCCGATAGCTTGCGCACAGTCTTCGATCACAAAGAGGTTATGCTTCGTCGCGATGGCCATGATTTCGTCCATCCGTGCTGGTTGACCAAACAAATGCACCACGATGATGCCTTTGGTCTGCGGCGTAATCGCAGCTTCGATCTTTGCGGGATCAATATTGTAGGTGCCCTCTTCGATATCGACGAAGACCGGTTTGGCACCGACGTAAGAAATCCCCCAGGCGGACGAGATGAAGGTGAACGGTGTCGTGATGATTTCATCACCGGGGCCAAAGCCAGCCATCATACACGAAACATGCAGTGGCGCGGTGCCGCTGTTCATGCCTAGTGCTCGAGGATAACCCAGGGTTTCGGCAAACGCGGTTTCAAAATCTTGCACGTCCTGACCCAAACAAAAGCGCGTGGCATCATAGGTAGCCGTCAGCGCCGCGAGCGCTTCTTCGCGAATCGCTTGGTGTTGCTGCCCAAGGTCTAGAAAAGGAACTTTCATTAGCCTAGTTTTTTAACCAGAGCAGTGACCAGGCTGTCGAGGCTCGGCTTCTTTGCTTCGAAGGCGAGCGGCATACCCGATTCGACAACCGTTTGACTGGTCAATGGTCCGATACTTCCGATGAGAGGTGCTTTGGCCCCGGAAGATAATTTCAAGGCCTCATTCTGGGTGGCGTAGGATTGCACGGCCGAGGAGCTGCCAAACAGCACGGCATCAGCACCGTGCTTTCTGAAATCGGCCGCCGAGGCATCATCGGTCAGATCGTTCTGCTCTGTTTTGTAGACCTGCAATTGATCCACGATGGCGCGGGCCTCTTCCAGTTTCGTCACCACGGTGTCGCGGTTTAGGTTACCCGTAATCACGAGCACCTTGGCACTATCGAGACTTCCCGTTTCGATTAACGCTTCCGCGAGGGCATCGCCATTCCCCGACTTGGGCTGACATTCAACTCTGAGGTGCAGGTCTTCAATCGCTTGGGCGGTCGCATCGCCCACGACGGCGAATCGAATGAGCCCTAATGCACGAATATCCTCAAAGAGCTCGAAGAACTGAGCAAAGAAATAGCGCACGCCATTCACACTCGTGAAGATCATCCAATCGTAGTTACCGAGCTCCAGCATGGTGTCGGCCAGGTTTTGTTTCGAAATCTCGCGACTGATTTTAATCAACGGTAGTTCGACTGGTTCTGCGCCTAGCGCGGTCAATTTCTCCGCAAGCTCAGAGGCTTGTTCGCGCGCTCGGGTGATCGCGATCCGGCGACCTGCTAGTGTCTGTTTCTTACTCATATTAATCCCCATCTTTTGAGAACACGCTGTGCCGTATCGGCGGGCGCATTGAAGTCAGTTTCATCGAGTGGCAATGTGCGCAGCCCGACATTTTCGTGAAAGAGGAACAACGTGTCGTCGATCGCATGGGCGCCGAAGGCGGTGTGGCAACCTGCTCCGAGGGCGGACTGAAAGGCACGCTCGACCCTGACGTTTCTGGCGGTCTCCGCATCAAAGATCGGGGCGAGCTGAGCGGCGTCTTCGATCCGCGTTTGAATCGCAATCGCGCCCTGCCCGACCGCCGGGACCATCTGGCCTTGCTCAAGTCTTTGAAAGACCAACCCCGGCCAGGTTGAAATACCCAGCCGCGATAAACCCGCTGCCGCCAATACGGTGCCATCCGCAAGATGGTCATTCGCGATCTTGTTCAGGCGCGTATCGACGTTTCCGCGGATCTCACAAAATTCGATATTCGGAAAGAGCATCTGTAACTGCCACCGACGACGCGGACTGCCTGTAGCCAGTTTCGTGGGTGTTTCCACGTCATCACGCAATACCAGCACATCGCGCGCATCAGCCCTTGGGAGATAACCCGCAATCATCAAACCTTCCGGCATTTCGCCGGGGAGATCCTTGGTGCTGTGCACCGCCAGATCGGCTTCGTGATTCATGAGCGCTGCTTCGAGTTCACTGGTGAACAGGCCCTTGCCGCCTTTTTGTTCGAGCGACCATTCAGCCTGTCGATCCCCCGTCGTCACGAATTTCTGCAACTCCACCTCCACCTTCAATTCGGCGGTCAGATGCGCCGCGACCATCTCGCTCTGAGCAAGCGCGAGCGGACTTTTTCGGGTAGCGAGGATGAGTTTACGATCAGTCACGGTGAACAGCGTAAGTAGTTAGGCTCTAAAAACAAGAATCGGCACCAACGGACAAGCCACGGGTGCCGATTCAGCTAATTGATTAACTCAACAGGATTTACGCGTAAGAAGCCTGCGAACCCTTGATGTTTTTCTTGGTCATCCAAGGCATCATGCTGCGCAGACGGGCACCGGTCTTTTCGATCTGATGCTTTTCGCCTTCCTTGAGGAGTTTGTTGTATTTCTTGAGGCCACCCTTGTGCTCCTTCACCCACTCGCGAGTGAATTTGCCCGATTGGATTTCCTTCAGGATCTTCTTCATCTCCTTCTTGGTGTCCTTGTTGATAATACGAGGTCCACGGGTGATATCGCCAAACTTAGCGGTCTCAGAGATCGAGAAACGCATACCGGCGATACCTGATTCATACATGAGATCGCAGATGAGCTTCAGCTCGTGGAGACATTCAAAGTAAGCCATTTCGGGCTGATAACCGGCCTCGACCAGAGTTTCAAAACCAGCCTGCACGAGTGCTGACGCACCGCCACAGAGAACAGCTTGTTCACCAAAGAGATCGGTTTCGCACTCTTCTTTGAAGGTGGTTTGGAGCACTCCGGCGCGAGTCGATCCGATACCCTTCGCCCATGCGAGGGAGATCTTCTTGCCCTGACGGCTCTTGTTTTGATGCACCGCGATGAGCGCTGGCATCCCCTTACCTTCGACGTAGAGACGGCGAACCATGTGGCCGGGGCCTTTCGGCGCGACCATGACCACATCCACATCGGCCGGAACCTTGATGAGATCGAAGTGAACCGCCAAACCGTGAGAGAACACGAGGCATTGGCCCTTCTTGAGATTGGGAGCGATATCCTTCTTGTAGACATCAGCCTGCACCATATCGGGCAGCGCGATCATGATGACGTCAGCGCGCTTCACGGCTTCGGCCGTATCGTAAACCTTCAGACCGTGGTCTTCGGCTACTTTACGGGATTTGCTGGCAGCGTAGAGGCCGATGATGACCTTGCAGCCGCTTTCCTTAAGGTTCAACGCGTGGGCGTGACCTTGGGAACCGTAACCAATGATGGCTAGGGTCTTCTTATTGAATACGCCGAGATCGGCGTCTTTGTCGGTATAGACTTTAGCAGGCATGATAAAACAACTAGGGGTTAAATGAAATTGAGAGTTTGAGGATTAACGTTTCAAGGCGAGACGTCCGGTGCGGGCGAGCTCGAGAATACCAAATGGCTCCAGTAAACGGAGGAAGGCCGTGATCTTACCATCATCGCCGGTGCATTCGATCATGAGTTCGTTCTCCGAGAGATTCACGATTTTAGCACGGAAGATATCCTTGATTTGGAGTAATTCGGAACGTGAACGCGTATCCGCCTTCACCTTGACCAGCACCAGTTCACGAGCCACCGCAGAACCATCAGGAAAATCAATAACATCAACGACATTGATCAGCTTACGCAGCTGTTTGATGCAGAGATCCAAAGCACGATCATCGCCATTAAGCACGGCAGTAATTCGAGACATCGAATCTTCCTGCGTGGGCGCGACGTTGAGCGAATCGATGTTGAAACCGCGGCCGGAAAACATTCCGGACACTCGGGCTAAAACTCCGAACTTATTCTCAACGAGGACTGAGATCGTGTGTCGCATGATAGTATTGGGTGGTATTGCTCGGCTGGATTCACCGCCTTGCTCCTAGGAGCGAAGGCTGGTGGACGTTGAGGGACTCGAACCCCCGACCCTCTCGGTGTAAACGAGATGCTCTAACCAACTGAGCTAAACGTCCGAGCCGAACGATGAAATAAGCCTTTTCCTGCGGAGCCTGACAAGAACTTATTCCGAAAACCGAATTAAGCTTATGTCATAACCTCGGCCGATTTGGCTTTCAGCCAACCCGTGCGCACCATTAATTCAGCATTCATCAAGGCGTTCATGGCGGCGCCACGCCAGAGATTATCGCCGGTCACCCAGAACGAAAGACCGTTATCAAAAGCGGTGTCCACCCGTAATCGACCCACTCCACAGGTCACCTTTTCGGCAAAATCGAGCGGAGTCGGATAAAGTGATTCGGCCGGATTATCCACGAGCTCAGCACCGGCGAATCCTTCAATCGCAGCTCGCGCCTCGGCGAGATTGACGGAACGTTCGAATTCCGCACTTACGGAAATCGAGTGCGCACGCACGACCGGCACGCGGACTGTCGTAGCAGAGATCTTCAAGTCGGGCCGCCCCATGATCTTGCGGGTTTCCTGTGCCATTTTGGTCTCTTCACCCGTGTAACCATCCTCCCCAAAGTCATCGATGTGCGGAATGCAGTTAAAAGCGATCTGATGCCGATAGACTTCTTTCTTGAGCGGCTGGCCCGCAACGTGGGCCTGGACTTGCGCTTCCAGTTCCTTAACCGCATCGGCACCGGTGCCTGAGACGGATTGATAAGTGGAAACGATCAGACGCTTCAGACCGAATTGTTGATGCAATGGCCACAGCCCCATCATCATGACCGCGGTCGAGCAATTCGGATTAGCAATAATGCCCTGATGAGTGCGCAGTGCTTCAGGGTTGATCTCAGGAATGACCAAAGGCACCTGCGGTTCCATCCGGAGTGCAGAACTCTTATCAATCACCAGACAACCTGCAGCGACGGCATCGGGAGCCAAGGCGCGGGTGACCGAGCCACCGGCGGCAATGAACAGAATGTCGATATCGCCAAACACGCCGGGCTTGGCCTCTTCTACCGTGTATTTTTTATCCCCGCACTCGATCATCTTGCCTGCGGACCGAGCCGATGCGAACAAACGCAACGAGGCCAACGGGAAATTCCGTTCGAAAATGAGCCGGAGCAGCTCTTGACCGACAACGCCTGTTGCGCCGACGATACCTACTGTTAAGGATGTGTTATTAGACATGGATAAACCTTTTGAACGGATCACTAAAGTCTGCGAAGACCTCGGCATCAAGCCCACAGCACGAATTTTACTCGTGAATATCGGCACGCACACGTTGCAGTTCTTTCGCGATGGCGATCTCGTCAAAAGCTACGTCATTTCCACCTCACGCCGTCCTCCCTCGAACATTAAAGGTTCACTTGGCACGCCCCGCGGGCTTCACGAAATTTCGGAAAGAATCGGCGCGGGTCAGCCCCCGGGTATGGTCTTCAAAGGTCGCGTCGCGATCGGTCAGCATTTCAACGAACTGCCCAATAGCGAAGCTGAGACCAATCTCATCACGACCCGTATTCTTTGGCTCAACGGTTTGGAAGCAGGTGTAAATTGCGGTGGAGATGTCGATAGCCACTCCCGTTACATCTACATCCATGGCACGAACCACGAAGCGCGCCTGGGCGAGCCCCTCAGCGCGGGCTGCGTATTAATGGGCAATCTGGAAATGATGGAGCTCTACGAACAAGTGCGCGTCGGCGATCAAGTGCTAATCGTCGATTAACGATTTTTTCCCCAAAGCAGACGCAAAGAATTGATCACCACGATTAAGGTGCTGCCTTCGTGCGCGGCCACTCCCAGCGCCAGCGGCACGGCTCCAAACGTAGTCGCGAGCACCATACAGATAACCACCCCGAGTGAGATCGTGAGGTTCTGCTTGATCACCCGCGCTGCTCGTCGACTGAGTTTCTGCGCGGCGAGAAAGTTCTCGATTCGGTCGTGCATCAAAATGATCTCCGCCTGCTCAAGCGCGGCATCGCTGCCCCTCGCCCCCATCGCCACGCTCACATCCGCTGCCGCCAAACACGGCGCATCATTCACGCCGTCACCAACCATCGCCACGCGATGGCCGCTTTCCCTGATCTCCTGAATCGCCTCCACCTTGTCTTCCGGCGATAGCCCGGACCGCACTTCATCGACGCCAAGTTCTTTCGCCACCGCTTCGGCGGTGTGTCGACGATCACCTGTCAGCATCACGACCTTGATCCCCATGTCCCGAAGCGCTTTCAATACGCCCTTCGATTCCGCCCGGATCTGATCACGTAACAAAATTCTTCCCACGAGATCTTTGCCGAGCACCCAAACTTCGCTCAGCTCGGCATCGGCCGCAGGTAGTTTCTGCGCCCATACGGCCAGAGGCCCTGATTCGAGTAGCTCGCGTCGTCCCAAGAGCACATTCGCACCTTCGTGCTGACCACGTAGCCCTTTGCCCGTGAGCGATTCAAATTCATCCAGTTCGAGCATCTTCACGCCTTCGGCTTTGGCGTGGCGATTGATCGCGCGTGCAATTGGATGCTGTGATTTAGCTTCCAGCGCATAGGCCAATTCCATGACCTTGCCCTCTTGTCCCTTGGGAAAACTTTCGCATCCGACCACCGCCAATTCCCCGGTGGTTAGCGTGCCAGTCTTATCAAGCGCCACGGTTTGAATCGCCGCGAGCTTCTCAATCGCCGCTCCCCCACGAAACAACACGCCGTGTTTAGCTCCCCAGGCAATTGCGGCCAGAATGGCCGACGGAATCGAAAGCACCAAAGCACAGGGACTCGAGACCACCATTAGAGTCATCGCGCGATAAAAAGCAGATCGCGTGGCCTCCGAGTTTTCGAACGCGGGGACATTGAAGCCCAGCCACAAAACCAGAAACATCAACAACGAGGCACCGATCACGATATAGGTGTAGCCGGGCCCAAATTTATTCGTGAAACGTTCGCTCGGCGCCCTTAGTTTTTGCGCTGTCTGAATCAGGCGAATGATTTTCTGTAGCGTGCTTTCCGAGGCTAGCTTGCTGACTTTAAATTCCAGTGCGCCCCAAATGTTTAAAGTGCCACTGAAGACCTGATCGCCCGGTTTCTTTTCCACCGGAATCGCTTCACCGGTGAGCGTCGATTCGTCGCTTGCGCTCTTACCCTTGGTGATTTCCCCGTCAGCGGGAAACCCTTCGCCCGGCTTCACGACGACACGATCTCCGATGATCAGTGTGTCGACGCTCACTTCTTCTTCGTGCCCATTGGGATCAAGTCGCGTAGCCTGCTTCGGTGCGGTTTTGAGGAGCGAACTCACCTCACGGTGGGTGCGATCCATCGCGTAATCTTCCATCGCGCCGGAAGCCGAAAACAGAAACAGCAACAGTGCCGCTTCACCCCACGCCCCGATCGCGATCGCACCGATGGCGACAGCCAGCATCAGAAAATGAATATCAAGTTTCAGCGTCTTGATGTTTTCCCATGAGTCCTTGGCCGCATCCCAAGCACCGGCGATCAACGCGATGACATACAGGCCGCGATAGAGCCAAGTCACCTCAGGTAAAAACGATTCGGAAATAAATCCACCCAAGCCGCCCACTCCGCAGATCGCCGCCAGGATCGAGAGCTCTTTCCATTCCGATTCATGCTCGACGACTTCGGTCGAAATGTCAGGCCACTCGACCTCACGCCAAAGCCAAAGCTTTTCTGCGGTCACGCAATCGCCGCGAGATACTAACGTCGTCCCATCTTTCTGCCTCACGGTGAAACCACTGAGCGCTTTTTCGCTCAAATGTTTGGCGTGCTGTTCCTCAATCGCCGTGATCGTTTCTCGTAATTTATCATGCAGATTTGGCAGATCAACATCACCCCATGTTGCCACTTGCAGCTTATGCGTTTCCGGATCTATCTTTACCGCGCTTACCTTGGGTTGCAGCCGCAAGAATTCGGCAAGCTCCTCGCCCCAATCGTGCTTATTTTTTCCGGTCTCAGCCATGAATGGTCTAGACAAAGAGTCTCTGCGCTAAGTCGCAATTGGATTTCTTCAGGACGACCGACTAAAGTATCACTACGCTGCTTTCTTCCCGCGAACGATCCGCCGCGAAACCGATACTGTGTCCGGCGATGGAATCTTCAATCGAGGTCGATGAGATCGAGGGTTTCCCGCCCCGGATAACTTCGATGAAATCTTGGACCAATTTGAGATCGCTGCCCCCGTGCCCTCCGAGCGCACCACTGATATCTCCCACCGCATCCAATTCGACGACTCGTTCCGCGTATTCATGCCCGGATCGTGGATCAATGCTCCTGACGACGAAACGCGAATCCTCGATGCATCCTTGAATCTCCCCGATGGTGCCGACGAGGTGTAAATACCGGGCGGGACGAGCGGCTCCACCAATCATGTTGAGTGTCGCCGTGCATCCATCGGCAAACTCGATGACCACAGATTGATGATCTACGACATCGTTGTCACATTTCCAAACACAACGCCCATACGGATTATCGCCCTTCAGTGATTCTATTTTGTCCTCGATGGTCGGATTCTCGATTTCTTCAATGGGATGCCAGACATACTGTTCCCATCGCACGGGATGATCGATGTAGTGCTTCTTTGCTGAATAGAGGCAATCCGCTTCAATGGGACAATCAACGAGACAACGCGTGCCCGCCCCTGCCGGGGCCTTGTCTTCACGAAACTGAAAATCACCTCCCATGCTAGAAACCTTTACCGGAGCGACCCCACTCTTCATCCATGTGATCACGTCGAGGTCATGGCAGGATTTGGACATCAGCATCGTGGACTGACACACATCCTTGCGATTCCATTTACCTCTCACGAACCCCATGGCCATGTGATGATAGGAGACATGCTCAACCGCCTGCACATTGAGAACTTCTCCGATTGCACCCGCCAATACTTCCTCACGAATCGCGGTATAGAAAGGAGTGTAGCGGAGCACATGGCAGATGCTGACCTTGCAATTGTATTTTTTGGCAGCCTCAGCGAGTTGGGCCAACTCCTCCTCGGAAGTAGCCATCGGTTTTTCGAGCAGCATATCGTAACCGCGCGCTAAAAGCGGAAGCGCGGTCGGCACGTGATCTTGGTCCATCGTGCCGTTGATAATGAAATCCGCACGTTTGGGATGAGCAGCAAGTTCATTGGCGTCGTTATACAATTGTTCCGGAGTGAGCTTATACTCACGAGCGACACTCTCGCGGCGAAACAGAGTGGGATCTGCTACTCCGACGATTTTAAGCTCATCAGGGTGCTCGTGAGCGTATAAGGCGTAGGTTAAAGCTCGATGGCCAGCGCCTACGATGATTGCGGTCAGAGGGGTATTCATAAAAGCGTGGGCAGACTGCAAATCTTTCCCTCCCGATGGCAATCTGATAGGAGATAAATCTCTTACATCTCATTTACTTATTTTCGTTTGCGCGGAGACGCGCCACAGGATTGCGTCGAGTGCTTCATGATCGGACTCCGCGATGACACAGACTCTACCCTGCCTCCGGCACCGCCATTGAGTCATGCTCCTGAGTTCGCGGCTAAGCTCTTTGCCGAAGGCGGCTGGTTGCAGGATGGCCTGCAATTAGAGCATCGCCCCCAACAGGAACAGATGGCCCACGCGACCGCCAAGGCCCTGGATCTGGATGAACCGCTCCTCTTCGAAGCAGGCACTGGCGTCGGTAAATCTCTCGCCTACCTCCTCCCCGGCATCATCCACGCGGTCGATCAATCCCGCCAGCTCCTCGTCTCCACCCATACGATTTCGCTGCAAGAGCAGGTGCAAACCAAGGATCTGCCGCTCTGTCGGCGGATCTTAAAATCGCAACCTGAGTTAGAAGGTTACGCTGATTTCAAAAGCGCCGTGCTAGTCGGCAAAGGCAACTACCTGTGCCCCACGCGACTCGCGACCGCGCTGAAAGACCGGCAGGAACTCTTTTCCACCCCGGAAAGCGATGAGTTGCAGCGTATCGCTACTTGGGCCGCGCAAACCACCGATGGTCTCCGTCACGAACTCACGCCTCCTCCCGCTCCCGAAGTTTGGGAATGGGTTAGCTCTGATTCGTCGGCCTGCTCGCGCAAACACTGCGATAGCGATCACTGTTACTATCAACGCGCCCGCACCCGCATCAGGCAGGCCCAGGTGATCGTTGTTAATCACTCGCTGCTTTTCGCCTTGATGAATGCCGGCGGTAGCGGGGCCGAAAGCGCCAATACCCGCGGCGTGCTGTTTCCCGATGATTTTGTCGTGCTCGACGAAGCGCACACCGTGCCCGTGGTGGCCACCGACCACTTCGGCCTTCGATTGAGCAGCTATGGCATCAATCGGATGCTCAAATACCTCTTCAATCCGAAGACCTGCAAAGGATTGCTTTCACGCCACGCTGGCGCTTTTGAGCAACAGCTCGTCATCGATGTGATTGATGCCGCCGAACAGTTCTTCGGTTTT
The DNA here is from genome assembly GCA_002713695.1 of Opitutaceae bacterium. Taxonomy (GTDB): domain Bacteria; phylum Verrucomicrobiota; class Verrucomicrobiia; order Opitutales; family Opitutaceae; genus Cephaloticoccus. The sequence continues at coordinate 20,937 of PAUB01000019.1, read as the reverse complement.
CTGCGCGATAAGCTTCTAGCTAAGCAGCCCGTCGTTCGCATCCGCGAAGAAGGCGCTTGCGAACCTTGGCTCGATGGGCCCTTGCATGCGCTCACGAAAGCGATCGGAGCTCGCGCCGATAAACTCGACGATGGCAAAGAGCGCGACGAACTCCTGGAGCAAAACTCGCGCCTGAAAAGTTGCCTCGCGGGTGTCCGCTTCTGGCTCGCGGCAGCAGATGAGAAATTCGTGTATTGGCTGGAACGCTCGGGCCGACGGCAAACCGTCGTTACCTTGCGCACCGCGCCGCTCGATATCGCGCCCTACTTGCGCGATCAACTGCTCAACTGCGGCACCTCTGTGGTCTTCACCAGCGCGACGCTCGCGAGCGGTCCGTCGTTGAAACCGTATCAGATCCGGATCGGGGCCGAAGAAAAGAAAGCCGTGATGGTCGCCTCGCCGTTCGATTTTGAGCGTCACATGCGCGTCTTCGTCGCGGGTGATGTGCCGCTACCCTCGCCACGCGAAGCGAAACTCGCGATCAAGTCTCTCACCGATTATATCCGCCATTGCGCGCTTCGCGTCGCTGGTGGCTCGCTCGTGCTCTTCACCAGCTACCACGATATGCGCCAGGTGGCCACGGCACTCGAGGCCGACTTCCGCGCGGCGGGGCGTCCGTTCTACATGCAAGGCGCTGATTACTCCCGCACCGAACTCACGCGCATGCTACAGGAATCGGGCAACGGCATCCTGTTTGGCACCGACAGCTTTTGGGCGGGAGTCGATGTGCCCGGTCCCTCGCTCTCTCAAGTGATTATCACCCGCCTGCCCTTCGATCCGCCCAGCCACCCCGTGATCGAGGCGCGCAGCGAATGGATCCGCAATCAAGGCGGCAATCCGTTCAACGATCTCACTCTGCCGGATGCCTTGATTAAGTTTCGCCAAGGTGTGGGTCGCTTGATCCGCACCGCTGACGACAAAGGGTGCATTACGATTCTCGATTCCCGCGTGTTGGCCAAAGCCTACGGACGGCTCTTTCTGGCGAGCCTTCCTCAGCCCGAATTCACGCGCTTAACCGTGGATAATCGCGAGCGCACCTTTATTCCTTTTGATTAAACTCTCACCTCAGCCTAACCCTTACTCATGATCCGAATTCGCTCCGCAGCCCATACCGACATTGGACGCGTGCGCCGTCGCAATGAAGATCGGATGATTGACGATCAAGAACTCGGGCTCTTCGGCGTCGCCGATGGAGTTGGCGGCCTGCCCGGTGGAGCGGAAGCAGCTGAGCTGGCTCTCGAAAACATTCAAGCTCAACTCACCGCAAAGCCGACCAAGCCGAATATGGTAAAATTCGTGCGCGAGGCGAGCCATGCCGTGCATGCACTTGGCCAGGAGCTCAGTCCCGCCACAGGTATCGCGTCTACCTTAAGCATCGGGCATCTTGTCGGGCAAACGCTGCACATTTCCCATGTCGGCGATTCCCGCTGTTACGCTCTGCGCGGAGATATCATCGAACAACTGACCACCGATCATTCCGTCGAAAACGAAATCCGCGAACGCCGCGCACGGGGCGAAGATGTTCACTTTCACGAGATCAATCGCAACGCGCTCACCCGCTGCATTGGCCAACCGAATAAACTGGAAGTCGATCTCTACGAATACCCCCTGCAACCAGGCGACCGTATTTTATTCTGCACCGATGGCATCACCGGCCTGATGGAAGACGAAGAGCTCGCTAATCTCCTGTCTGAAGGCCGTGAAGACGAGCCGCTCAGCGTCCTTAAGAAAATCGTCGCCCTCGCCCTTCAACGTGGAGGTCATGACAACGCCACGGCCGTCCTTCTCTACATCGACAGCACCGAATAATGTCAGCTCGCGTCGAACAATTTCAGTCACTCTTCACCGCCAGCCCGGACAACGAGCTCTTTCGTTTCAGTCTGGCCCAGGCACTCATTGATGCGGGCCGCGATTCCGAGGCGATCCCACACCTCGAATTCTGCACGGGGAAGAAAGACGATTGGATGATGCCCCGCATCATGCTCGGAAAGATCCTCCTCGCTTCCGGTGAAACAGCTCGCGCCCGCCTCTTGCTCGAATCTGCCCTCAAGCTGGCGATCGATCAGGACCACGAAGATCCCGCCGCCGAATTGCAGGACCTTTTAGTCGGTATCTAGGACTACCAACCGGATTACCTGCTCTTTTCGCCACCGTAACCTGGAAACAATACTATGCGTTATGACTTGAGAGAGCAGCTGCACCCCAAGCGTCTCAGTATCGCGATGTGGGATTATTCTTGGCTACATTGTCACTATCCCTCCGCGACCTACGCCGACTATGATCGGGTGACCGATGAATTACTGGAACGCGGTTTTAATACGGTTCGAATCGATGCCATGCCTTGGGTAATCGGGCAGCTGACTCACCCAGACGAGATGACGACGGTCAAAGGTCAACCGCTGGGAAACTGGGGTCTCTGCGATATTGATCGTAAACACGCGGTCGCTCAGGAGCTGGCTGAATTCATGACCATCACCCAGCGCAAGGGGATCTCTGTCATCCTGTCGACTTGGGGGCATGTCCACCCAGAGCACCCCAACAAGAACTCTGATAGTTTTCTTCAGGTTTGGGAGCGGACCCTTTCGTTTTTGGCTGAGCGCAATCTCCTCACACATGTGCTCTACATCGATCTCGATCAGGAATTCCCCTTTTTCAGCGCCCACGCCGCTGAGCTGGCGAAGTTGGGCGGCGTAACCAATGATTCGGGAGCAGCCCCTGACGCCATGGACGCAGCTGGTCGTCGACGCGCCCAACGAGGATTGGCTTGGAATGAGGAGCAACTGGATTTCGTGAGCGATCTCTTCAATCGTTCCATTGCTCATTTTCAGCGACTCTATCCGGCACAGCGTTTCACGTTCTCCCTCACCGGATTCTGGGACGAATGCCGTTTACTGAAGCTCAAGTGCTTTGATGTGCTCGAGCTGCACTGTTGGATTCATAGCCCCTGTTTTGATAATCGGACCGGATTCAACGAGCTCACCAAGAATCGAGGGGATCACTCTTATGCTGATTATCAGCGCCGGATCGACGCGACGCTTAGCTCCATGCGGCCCATGCTCGTGGAGGAAATGCACCAGCGTCTCGCGACCGCCGTGGCATGGGGCCAAGAGATCGGTGCTCCGGTCACCACTTCCGAAGCCTGGGGCCCGTGGTGGCACATGGATCATCCCGACCTTCGATGGGATTGGTTGCGCGAGTGGTGCACGGAGTGCAATCAGCTCGCGGCCCAATACGGCTTCTGGGGAAGCACCCCCTGGAATTTCAGTCACCCCTATTGGAAGAATTGGGACGACGTTGCATGGTATCAGGAAGTTAATCAGACCTTCCTGAAGCAGTGAGCTGGAGGCGAGCCCTTAGGTGCCTGAGACGGCTAACCGACGCTAGGCAATGGAACGACGCCACTCTCCTGTCCGATGAATAAAAAAGCGCACCGGTTTAGGAGTGCGCTTTAAAAATGGTGCCAAGGGCGGGATTTGAACCCGCGACCAAAGGCTTATGAGTCCTCTGCTCTACCACTGAGCTACCCTGGCAATTGGGGAAGGGTAAAAGGCACAATGTTTTGCCCAAGGCCACAAGATTTTTCTAATTCTGTTCCGGTCGCAGTCTTCTCTTCCGCATCGGATCGATTTCTTCCAGCTCGGGTTTGGGGATGCAGGTGAACGATATTCGCATAGGAGCATTGTCGGTCACGCCGAAGGCTCCGCCTAAAAACACACTGCCGTTTCCGAAGGTATGATTGAGCGTGTCCATGGCGTGATTGAGGCGCTCGCGGGCCTCCTGCGTGGGTTGCTCGAATAGATCCGGCGTGAAGCTAGTCATCGGGAGCAGACGAATCAGCGTGATGCCGACCTGAGCGGGTTTTTGGCGAATCCTCGGGCGCCTGAGCAGCAGCTGATTGAGGGCGAGCGTGAGTCGCAGGGAATCCTGCGTTTCGGCAAAGCGGATCTCTTCGCTCCAGCTCTGGCCATCCTGATACGAAATATAGGCCGAAAGTGCGCCGGCATAGTGGGCGATATTACGCAGACGCATCGCGGCTTTCTGCATCAACCGATGAAGCACCGCATCGGCCTGGGCGATGGTTCTCAGCTTAGGCGGCAGCACACGGGAATGCCCCACGGTCTGGTGCTTTTGCATTTGCAGCGGCACTTGCTCGCCCCGCAAACGCGCATACATGCGCTCTCCCTCTACTCCGCCCCAGATGCCCCGCAATTGGCTACGCGTCGCGCCATACAAGCGCTCCACGGTATCGAACCCCTTCTCCTCCAACCTCGCCTTCATCCGCGATCCGATCCCGTTGAAATCATCGATCTTCAGACCGAGTAGCCGCTGCGGCAGCTCCTCCTGCTCCACGACGACTAAGCCATCGGGCTTTTGCATATCCGTGGCCAGTTTCGCGAGCATCCAATTGGGCGCGATTCCGATGGAGCTCGTCATGCTGCTGCCGATTTTCTTTTTGATCCGATGCTTGATCTGGTGCGCCACCGACAATGCCTTCGCACGAGGCGCAAACGTCTTGGTGAGATCGCACTCCATCTCATCAATCGATTTGACCGCTGTGATGTGGATGCACGATTCAATCACCTCGATGAGCCGATGATGATAGTCGATATAAACCCCGGGCCGCGATTCGACCAAGTGCAGCTCCGGACACAACAGTTTAGCCTCCCTCACCCCCGTGCCCGTTTTTACCCCGCGCGCCTTGGCCGGATAGCTCGCCGCGATCACACAGGAGCTGTCCGTCATCACCGGCAAAACGGCCACGGGCTTGCCTCTCAGATGCGGATTTTCCTGTTGTTCGCAGGAAGCGAAGAACGAGTTAAAATCCACAGCTAACGTCCGAAGGGGCATGACACCCACCCTGCCCAAATCCGGAAATCTGAAAACCAGAATTCACCTTTATTTTACTGGGACAACCAATGTCCCACCCTCCCTGTTATCCTGCCTGAGCCGAGAGGCTCAGGCGTCGTCACACCTATCAATCTCAGCAGACGCGGGTTAGGCGAAAAACGAGATTCCCGAACTCAAATATCGTCCGGCCCCAGCCAGCGGAAATAGGTAATGACGAACTTCTTGCCGTTTCCTAAAGGGGCATCCTGATTGGTCCGCTGCACAATCGCTCCACAATAGGCGACGGATTCCGGCGCGTCGTCCGACTCCAATCACGATGCCGGCGAGAATACCAATGATCGTGATGACTGTGAGGAGTTCGATCAGGGTAAAGGCGCTGCCTGGGGGCCGACGTAACATGCCCTGAGCCAACAAAAATGCCGACCACGCAGCAAATGCAAACTGCGGTGGTCGGCGTGTTATTAAAACGAGTCTCTCGTTAATCGCTGGCCTGCAGAGCGGCGACGACCTTGATGTCTTCGAGGGTCGTGATGTCGCCCTTCACTTCCACTCCAGCGGCAATATCCTTGAGGATACGACGCATGATCTTTCCGGAGCGGGTTTTCGGCAGGGCCGGTGCGAATCGAATCGAATCAGGTCGAGCAAATGCACCGATCTCCTTGGCCACGTGAACGCGGAGGGCCTGCTTCAGATCATCAGAGGCAGCTTTATCTGACTTCAAGGTAACGAAGCAGACGAGAGCGGATCCCTTGAGATCATCGGGACGGCCAACCACAGCGGCTTCAGCCACCTTCGGATGCGCGACGAGCACGCTTTCCACTTCGGCGGTGCCGATGCGGTGACCGGAAACATTCAGCACATCATCGATTCGGCCAACTACCCAAAGGTAGCCATCCTCATCGAATCGCGCGCCATCGCCAGCGAAGTAGATACCCTTGATTTCGCTCCAGTATTGTTTCTTGAAGCGATCATCATCGCCCCAAAGCGTGCGCAGCATCGAAGGCCAGGCTTGCGTGAGAAAGAGTCTGCCGCCCTCGCCCTTCGGAACTTCTTGGCCGGTTTCGTCGAGGATCTTAGGCACAACACCAAAGAATGGCACCGCGCAGGATCCAGGCTTAGCGGGAGTAACTCCGGGAAGAGGCGTGACCATGATCGCGCCGGTTTCGGTCTGCCACCAGGTGTCCACAATCGGACAACGCTTCTTACCGATCATCCTGTGATACCACATCCAAGCTTCGGGATTGATCGGCTCACCGACCGAACCAAGCAAGCGCAGCGACTTGAGACTATATTTCTTAACGTAGTCATCACCCCAGCGCATGAAGGCGCGAATGGCGGTCGGTGCGGTGTAGAAAATAGTCACACCGTGACGGTCGATAATATCCCAGAAGCGATCCGGCTCGGGATGATTTGGCGCACCCTCATACATCAGCACGGTCGCACCATTGGAGAGCGGGCCGTAAACGACGTAACTGTGGCCGGTGATCCAGCCGATGTCGGCGGTGCACCAATAAATATCCGTCTCCTTGAGATCGAAAACATACTTGCTCGTGATCGTCGTGCCGAGGAGGTAACCCGCACTGGTGTGGAGCACGCCCTTGGGTTTGCCGGTCGAACCACTGGTATAGAGAACGAAGAGAGGATTTTCAGCGGCAAAGGCCTTGGCCTTATGTTCGGAGGAGGAATCCGCCATGAGGTCGTGCCACCAAATGTCGCGCTTCTTCTTCATCGTGACCTTGTTGGACGTGCGCTGGTGCACGATCACGTGTTCAACGCATTTCACGCCCTTCTTGAGAGCCGCATCAACAGTCGCCTTGAGCTCGATGATCTTACCGCGACGCCAGCCACCATCGGAAGTGATCACGAGTTTTGCCTCACAATCATTAACGCGGTCCTTAATGGATTCAGCGCTGTAGCCGCCGAAGATTACCGTATGAATCACGCCGATCCGCGCACAGGCCAGCATGGCAATCGCCGCTTCGGGCACCATGGGCATATAGATCGCAGCACGATCGCCTTTCTTCATCCCGAGGGATTGGAGACCGTTGGCGAATTTGCAGACTTCGCGATGAAGCTGCTTATAAGTAAGCGTCTGGATATCGCCGGGCTCACCTTCGAAGATGATCGCCGCTTTATTCTCGAGCGGAGTGCCTAGATGCCGATCGAGGCAGTTCTCGGAAACGTTTAGCGTGCCATCAGCAAACCACTTGGCATGTGGAACTTTCCAGTTAAGCACCTTTTTGAAGGGCTTACGCCATTCCAGAAGCTCGTTAGCCTGTTTAGCCCAGAACTTTTCTGGAGAGTTGACAGATTCCTTATAGAGTCTCTTGTAGGTGACTTCACTCCCAAGGTTTGCTTGGGCTTTGAATTCGGCTGAAGGCTTGAATACCCGACTCTCTCGGGAAACTGAAGTAATCGTTTGATCTGGCACAGTATGTGGCGGGTTAAGGGTTAAGAAACGCGAACGCTTTTTTATCCCGCGACGAGTTTACAGGGTCAAGCGCAGGCCGTGTTTTAGACACTAATAATTTCTGTATGGCTAAGAAATCTCCTTCCGCATCTGAGGATAAACCCGTCGCTACAAACGATGAAGTTGAGAGCACCGCTCCTGAAGCAGCTCCTCAACCCAACGAACGCGCACCGGCGGACAACCTCATTCAAGTCGAGGGCATCCTCGATATCGACAATAAGCGTGGCGGCAATGGCCAGCTGCTCGACATGACGAAGTGCGGCAGACGCCGACCGACCGACGTGTTTGTGCCCAAGGAATTGATTCGTCGATTCAAGCTGCAAGCCGGTAGCGCAATCGGCGGCACGGCATTTCCCGCCGAAGGTCGCTTCCCCAATCCGAAGATGAAGTTCATCGAGACGATTGACGGTGTGCCGATGGAAGAGCGCCGCTCGAAGTTTGAGTTTACGTCGCTCACGACGATTTCACCTGAGCAACATCTGAAGATGGAAGTTAAGGATGGTCGGATGACCACTCGCGCCGTCGATCTGTTTTGCCCGGTAGGTAAAGGCACCCGCGGTTTGATCGTCGCGCCTCCCCGCACCGGTAAGACCACCCTCCTCCGCGATATGGCGGTCGGCGTGCTCGAAAACAATCCTGAGTGCCATGTGATGATCCTGCTCGTGGATGAACGTCCCGAGGAAGTTACCGATTTCCGCCGTAGCGTTCCTGCTGAGGTTTGGGCTTCATCCAACGACGAGCAGATCGAGAATCATGTGCGGATCGCCGATCTTTGTATCGAGCGTGCCAAGCGTCTCGTCGAATGCGGCCGCGATGTCGTGCTATTCGTCGATTCAATCACCCGTCTCTCCCGCGCTCACAATACGATGAAAAACTCCGGCCGCACTGGCTCGGGTGGTTTGGATGTGCGTGCACTCGAAAAACCGCGTCAACTCTTCGCCGCGGCTCGGAAAACTGAAGAGGCCGGCAGTCTCACGATTGTGGCCTCTGTTCTCGTCGAAACAGGTAGCCGGATGGATGACGTGATTTTCCAAGAATTTAAGGGCACTGGCAACATGGAGCTCGTGCTCGATCGCAAAGCCGCCGAGATGCGGCTCTGGCCCGCAATCAACGTCGCTTCGTCCGGCACGCGCAAAGAAGAGCTCTTAATTGATGAAAAGACTCTCGAGAGCATCCACTTCTTCCGCCGCGCTCTGGTGCAGCAGAAGATTGAGGAAGCCACCGAAACGATGATCGCGCGTCTCTCGAAAACCAAGACCAACGAAGAGTTCTTAAAACTTATCGCCCAATAGCTTTCGCACTTGCCGATTCGGTATTGAGCGAAGCAAGCTCTTCCTTCACACGCGGCGTCCGCCGTATCCTGACAGTTAAAACAAACACGAATGCATAGTTTTTCAGCGCAGTGCCTCGACATGGCCCGATCCATGTTGAGCCACAATCTAGATTCCATCCAACCTAACGGCACGATTGCTCCGGTGGATGGTGAACAGTCTCGTCCCGACGAGCCCGGCCATATTGCATTCGCCCTCGGTGAATTTTACCGCGCGACCGGAGAAGGCACGCTTGATGGCCATGACCTGTTCGATCTCGCGGCACGTTGCATTACCGCGCAAATGTTTACTGAGCCTGAGGCAGAAAACGGTCTCGCTTACGCGGCACTGGGATTGCTCGCATTTGGCCCTTCGAAGGAACGCAACCCCGTCTGGGAGCGCCTCGTCGACGAAACCAAAGAGCGCATCGAAAAGCAGCTGCTTCATCGCAGCGACTACGACAACCACTGGCAGGCATTCAACATCGCTAAAGCCGTGGCTCGTTTCAGCCTCGGACTTTCCAAAAAAGATGAGACCTCGCGCCTCATCGAACGCATGGTGGATCGGATCGATCAGACCAGCTCGACCGGTTTCTTTGATGATTCCACCGAAGGCTTCGGCGGTAATTTCAATCTCTACGGCGTGATGTCGTTCGTCTTCGTGCGCTCGGCTCTGCAGTTACACGCGAATAGTGGTGTGCGTGATCGCAAGTTGCCCACGCTGCGGACCTACGCAGAAAAATACATCAAGATGATGCCTGATCTTGTCCGCGCGGATGGATTGGGTTGGGCCTTTGGGCGTGCCGGTGGCGTTTACGGCCAAATGCATTGCGTGAGCCTCATCTTACAGGGGCTTCGCGACGGCTGGATTCCTGAGGCTCAAAAAGCCAAGTATTTCGATATTCTGCGTCGTCTCTTTCTTTACTTCTACGAGACCTATCTTGATCAGGAACATGGCTTCCTAGATCTTCGCGATGCTGAACGCACGGCCTACGATGCGCATACGACTCGCATGGCTAATTTCGATGCCGCTCGCTATCTGTGCCAATGGTCGCGTCTGGCCAAGGCGGTGCACATGCCCGCCAATCAACCGGCCGTCGAAACTCCTGCCCGCAGTGGTCGGTTCGTGATTTTCGACAAGAGCACTCGCAAGGAGCAAGGCGTCTTCCTTTACCGCGATGCCGAAAGCGGTATCCACACGCAAGTGCCTCTAATCAGCTGCGGCGATACATTGACCAGCGATGCGCTGCCATTTCCGCATTGCCCCGGTGTCTTCGATTGGCCGAACAACGTTTACCTCCCCGTCATGCTCCCTGAGCTGACCTTCGGTGATCAAGTGACGCTTCCCGCTTTCTACGGAAAGAACTGCGTGACCGGTCTTGGCCTGCGCAACAGTTTCTTCTTCCGCTATGAGCAACCCGAGTTGATCAGCACTGAGGAAAAAATCCTCAAGGGTCTCGGCAGCGTGAAGGTGCAATGGAACTTCACCGGTAAGAAGATCAGTTGTGAATTCGCCTACACGGTGAAACAACAAGTCTCGATGGATAAGTTCCGCTTCGCCCTCGCGATCGCGGCACCTCACTCCCAATACCACGTCGATGGTTCGATCGCGCTGGGTGCTGAAGGCCATCGTTGCACGGTTGAGAAAGACGATTTCCAAGCCAACTGGCAGGAAACCGAAGTCGTGAGCAACGATCCTGCCTACCGCACGAATTACGGAAAGATTCACTACATCCAGCACTTGGTGCGCGATCATCCTCTCATTATGCGTCCCGGTCATATTTATCGACTGGCTGTGAGTTACGATCCCGACATCACTAGGGTCGACGGCTGATTCCTAAATCTCAGCCTTCCCTTTCAAGCGCCGACCGGGTTAAACCTGTCGGCGTTTTCATTTATCACCAGACCACTACTAAAATGCTTTCACGACGCATCATTCCCTGTTTTGACGTTCACAATGGCAAAGTCACTCGAGGCGTGCAGTTTGGCAAAGCCGAAGCCGGCGAGCTGAACGATGTTGGCGATCCTGTTGAGATGGCTAAGGCCTACGATGCACAAGGAGCCGACGAGATAGTCTTTCTCGATATCACCGCTTCAAGTGAAGATCGCGGGATCATGCATGATGTCGTGCGCGAAACCGCCGAACAATGCTTCATGCCCTTAACCGTGGGCGGCGGACTACGCTCAGTAGAAGATATCCGCACCATGCTGAATGCCGGTGCCGACAAAGTTTCCCTGAACACTGCCGCGATCAAGAACCCTGAGTTCGTGCGCGAAGCAGCCCGTAAATTTGGCAATCAATGTATCGTCGTCGCCATCGACGCGAAACGTGAGCCGGACGGTAAGTCGTGGAGAGTTTACACTCATGGCGGACGCAATCCTACGGAGCTGGATGCCGTCGAATGGGCCAAGCGTGTGGTGAGTATCGGAGCCGGTGAAATCCTGCTGACTAGTATGGATCGCGATGGCACGAAGGCTGGCTACGATATTGAGCTGACCCGCGCGATTAGCGACGCAGTCGAAGTGCCAGTAATCGCTTCCGGCGGTGCCGGTTCACTGGAAGATTTGGAAGACGTTCTCAAACGTGGAAATGCCAGCGCGGTGATTGTCGCGAGCCTGTTTCACTACGGCACCCATACCATACCCGAGGCCAAAGCCTTTCTCGCCGCACGCGACCTGCCTATTAGGACGACAAGCGCCTCGTCGTGAAACGATTCACATCGCCTATGGTGTGAAGGCCACGCAGTTCAGATTCGGTTAGCGTGATGCCGAAGGCTTCCTCCAGAGTCATGCAGATCTCGATTAGACTAAGGGAATCCAAACCAAGGTCCTCGCGCAGTCTCACTTGTGTAGAGCGGCGTTTCATCGTAGGCAACTGCTCTTCAGCTACATAGTGTGAGATGACTTCGCTGACGATCGTCTTTACCTCTTCAGGCTTCTGATTCTCGCGATAGCGAGAAGCGGCCTCGCGGGCCTTGGGAGAGCATCGGTTCAATAATTGGAAAGAATCGCCGGTGGGTGTGGTATCGGAATAACTCATCGTTATTTTATATTGACCATTGTGTGTGCTAAACCCGCCATCGGCTTCAACACTTAAGAGTATTATTAAGTCTGAGACGAGCCCTTAACCACTATGACGCCAGTTATAGGGTAAAGTTACACTTCAGGTTCTTTTTTCGGTGTTTCTTCAGCCGCGGGACTTTCTTTCTCGGATGCTCCCACCAGCCCGCTCAACTGCTCTTGCACCGCGATAAAGAACGCAGGATTGAATTCGCCGACCTCCACTTCGTAACGCTCTTTGCTCTTAGCGTGCTCATAGATCGTTTTATCACGAGTGGCATTGAGCCCTTTTGGACGAAGTAGGCGTTTACGCTCAAGCATCAAAGCGAGGAATTGCACGAGACGCGTGTTTTCCTCACTCGGCTCATTATTGGGATCAGCTAGGGTGACGAAGAGATTTTCGGCGGTGAGTTTTAGCTCACGCTCAGGATTCTCGTTCTTCGCTCTTGGCTTATAGGGCTTCCCCCAACTGCAGACCAAGATGCCATCAGCATGAAATTCTCGCAAATGGCTCTCGAGCACATCATAGCGCATGATTTCCATAGATTCGGCCCGCATTAAATGACTCAGCACGCGGTCGCCTTCGTTAAAAGGATCGCCCGAAACAAAACAGGTAGTCGCCAAAGGCTGCAGATTCATTTCCATTGGCTTTCTTGTTTACTTCCACTCCCCGAGGAAGCTAGCAAATTCATTATTCATATGACCAGACGCATCATTGCCATTGGCGACATCCACGGTTGCCACCAGGAATTCTCTGAATTGCTGACTCTACTGCAGCTGAAACCGGCTGATCGTCTCATCCTATTGGGAGATCTCGTGAATCGTGGACCTGATTCAATCAAAGTGATTGAGCTCGCTCAGGAGCACAACGCCATCGCGCTCCTGGGAAATCATGAAGCTCGGTTGCTCAAGGCTTACCGCCGACAAGACCCTTCCGGTCTTCGTGCTAACGATTTGCTCACTTACCGAAAAATGAGGCCCAAGGACTGGCAATATCTGGAGGGAATGAAACTCACGCATAAAGAGCCCGAATTGGACACCGTCTTCGTTCACGGTGGCTTCTTGCCGAAAGGTAGCTGGAAGAAACAACCGCTCGAAGTAGTCACGCGTATTCAATCCATCGACAAAGACGGCATCCCTCGGAAACGCCGCGAAGCACCTGATGCTTTGCCTTGGGCTGATTTCTGGAAAGGACCTCCGTTTGTGATCTATGGACACACGCCACGATCAGAGGTATACAAACGCGATTGGTCAATCGGTCTCGATACCGCCTGCGCGATGGGCGGAAAGCTCACTGCCTACATTCTTCCTGAGAAACACATTATTCAGGTTTACGCTCACCAACGCTACTTTCCGTGAACACCCCCACATTGCTTCTTTGCGTTGATCTGCAACCGGTCTTCATCCGCGTCATGAACGAGCCGGACGATCTGGTTCGGCGCGCTTCCCTCGCGATCGCAGCATCGCAGGGCCTTCAATTGCCGATTCTCTTCATCGAGCAAGTGCCCGCCAAACTCGGCGCGACCTCACCAGAACTGCTCGCACTGGCCCCCGATGCGAAAGTTTACCCCAAGGATACTTTTTCTGCGTTCGGCGATGAAGCGGTCAGCGATGCGATTGCGGCTTACTCCCCCAAGAGAATCATTCTCTGCGGATTAGAGACGCCTGTCTGTGTCTATCAAACCGCTCTCGCGGCCCTGCGAGCCAACTGCCGGGTAAGTGTGCTCAGCGACGCGATTAGCGCGCGACGTCCCGCAGATGCTCAACACTGCCTCACTGCGTTGCGTGACCAAGGAGCCGAGGTGCTCCCCGTCGAAACAGTGTTTTACGCCCTGCTCGAAACCGTGCAACATCCTTTCTTCAAAGCTTATACTCAACTCGTCAAAGCTCATGGCTGATCTTCCTCTTCTTCCTGTCTCAGACCTAAAGCAATTCAGCACCGCGGATCACAGTCGCGAGTTCGCCAGCCTGCTCGTTGTAAAGCGGCTCAATCCCAAAACAGCCTCCAACGGTAATCCTTTTCTCAGCATTGAACTCGGTGATAGCGGAGGCTCTTTTACTTGCACCATTTTCGGTGATAGCCCGGCCTTTGTCGCACTCAAGGAAGCGGGTGAAGGCGGTGTCGTTCGCTTCGAAGGAAAGGTCGATTTCTATCAGGATCGTTTTTCGCCCCGCGCGACCCGAGTCGTGGTCGTAACCGAGGAAGAGATGGCGGCCCTACCGGACGCCATTGAAAACCTCGTCGAAACGGCTCCGGAAAATGCCGAAGAACTTTGGACAGAATTCAACGAGTTTATCGACGAGATTAAACACGATGAACTGCGTATGACCGTGCGTTCCGTGTTTGAGGATATCGGTGGTTCTTTCCGATGGACTCCGGCAGCGGTCGCCATGCACCACGCCTATCGTCATGGCCTACTCGAGCACACGATTCACATGGCTCGCGCCTGCCACGCCCTTCTTCCGCTTTATCCGCAAATCGATGCGGATCTCGCGATGTCAGGTATTCTCGTTCACGACACCGGCAAGGTGATCGAGTATGAGGGTTCGTTGGCCAGTAAACGAAGCCGTCGTGGTATTCTTCAAGGTCACGTCGTGCTCGGTTATCAACTCGTCAGGAAGGCTGGGCTAAAAGCCAAACTCGATGCGGATCGTTTAGAGCGTCTGGAACATATCGTCCTCAGCCATCAAGGTGAACCTGCTTGGGGCGCCGCCGTTTGGGCCGCCACTCCCGAGGCCGTCTTTGTTTCGATGATCGATAATCTCGATGCAAAGATGGGCATGGTGCAGCGACTTCTGCGCCAATCGGATGGTTCCTCGGATTTTACCGAACGGCACATGGGCCTCAATTCTCCGCTGCTCACGAAACCAATTGCGGACTCGGAATAACGGCTCATCCTAGCGTCTGAATAATGCGAACGATGGGCAAGAACAGCGCTATCACGATCGTGCCCACCATCACGGCCATGACTACGATCATCAGCGGTTCGATCAGTGAAGTGAGCGCGTTTACGGAATTATCTACTTCCTCGTCGTAGCCATCTGCTACACGCGTGAGCATTCCCGGTAGGTCTCCGGTCTCCTCACCCACTTCGATCATACTCGAAATCATGTCGGGAAAGACTCCAGTGCCGCGCAAGGGTCCGGCCACACTGTCGCCTTGTTTCACGCGATCATGCACCACGGCGATTGCCGCAGCCACATGGCTATTCCCACTCGTATCTCCGGTAATGCGCAGCGCCTCTAGGATCGGCACTCCACTGGACAGCAACGTCCCAAAGGTGCGCGTGAATCGTGCAATCGCGGTTTTCAAAAACAGATCCCCCATCACCGGCACGCGGAGTTGCCAACGATGCAAAAATGCGATCCCAATCCTGGTTCTTGCCAGTAGCTTGATTCCAAAAAATCCGCCCACGACGATGCCAATCGAACCGATGATGTTGTTCTTTAAAAAACTACTGACTCCAATCACCCTCTTGAGTGAGTGCGGGAAGCGACTGCCCCTTGAGCGAAGTCGCGAAGATGATCTCAAACTTCGGCACCACAAAGACCATCAATGCCGCCACAATGAGTGTCGCTACGATGATGATGATAAGCGGATACGTCATCGCCGACTTGATCTTCCCGCGCACTCGCACCGATTTTTCGAGAAACTGAGCCAGCCGATCAAGCACAACATCGAGCACGCCACCCGCCTCACCGGCTTTGATCATATTCACGTAGAGCCGATCAAACAGTTTCGGATGCTGTTGGAGCGCTTGAGAGAACATCACCGTCGCGTCGCAACGGAAGCAGTTGATAGCGGCGCGCCTGCTCTTGAGTAATCAGAGTCAGCACCTCTGTTGGAATCATGAGAGACGCGACCTCGACGGTTTCCAAACCAAACTTGGCCGCCAGCACGCGAGCCGTCTCCGCGGTATCAATCAATCCTCGTTCAATCAGGATGCGATACGGACTGGTATGCTCATTCTCTGTGGCGGCCGCTTGCTCTGCTGCTTCGCGACACTGTTCTTCGGTCACCTGCCCTGATTCACGCATCAGCCGCAGAAAAAGATCATCCGCGGTTGAGGGTATATTCATAACGAAAGGCTATGGAGTGGCTTAACGTAGGGTGAAGAGGAACTCCGCGTTGGATTTCGTTTTCCGCAAACGTTTGATCAACATTTCCATCGATTCGATTGGACCAAGGCCCTGCATCGCACGACGCAGTCCGTAGATTTTCTCCAATTCATCCGGATGATAAATGAGCTCTTCTTTTCGCGTGCCAGAGCGATCGATGTTGATCGCTGGAAAGATGCGCCGTTCGACGAGGCCACGATCAAGATGCAACTCCATATTGCCCGTGCCCTTGAATTCCTCGAAGATGATCTCATCCATTCGACTACCGGTATCGACCAGAGCCGTGCCCATGATCGTCAAACTGCCGGCGCCTTCGATATTTCGAGCAGCACCGAAGAAACGTTTCGGTTTCTGCAGTGCGTTGGATTCTAAACCGCCCGACATCGTCTTGCCCTGATTGCCCGTCAAGGCGTTGTAGGCGCGAGCTAGTCGCGTAATCGAATCGAGCAGAATCACGACATGCTCACCCTGTTCAACCAAACGACGAGCTTTCTCGCCCACCATTTCAGCACAGTGCACGTGACTCTCGGGAGACTCATCAAAGGTCGAAGCCACGACCTCGCCCTTCGTGTGACGTTTGAAATCCGTCACCTCTTCCGGACGCTCATCAATCAACAGCAGAATCAACGTGTAGTCTGGAAAGTTTTCCGAAATGGAATTGGCGATGTTCTGAAGAATCACTGTTTTACCGGTGCGAGGCGGTGCAACAATCAGACCACGTTGGCCGAACCCGATGGGGGTTAAGAGATCGATCGTGCGCATCGAAACATCTTTCTGCGGCTCCGCAGATTCCAAGAGGATACGTTGCAGAGGATAATACGGAACCAATTCCTCGAAAGCCGTCACCTTGGAGATTTCTTCCGGTTCCATCCCCATCACCTTCTCAACACGAACCACGGCAGGACAACGATCCGAATCAATCGGCACCTGCACGAGCACATCTACTTTATGACCACGCTTCAAACCGAAGCGCTTGATTAACGTGTCGGCGAGATAAGGGTCTTCTGGATAAAGCCGGTAATTAACGTGCTGATGAACGATGAAAGCACCCTGCGCATTTTCATCGATGTATCCACGGTCACGAATCGGCTTCTTCGCTTCACTCGCGAATTTGAACACCTCGAGAAGCAATTGGATGCGATTTGGTGCCCCCTCAAAAGTAGCTCCATATTCACGCGCGAATGCGCTGAGGTCCGCGAGATTCATGGCATAGAGTTCATCTAGGTAAAGCGGATCACCGCCACCTGACGAAATTTCACCTGCTACGACTTCGAGTGCTTCCAGATCAGCGAATCGCTCTAAGTTGGGTAGATCACCATCGACCTGTCTGACCTCGGCTGGACCGGGCTGTGCAGGATGTGGCGAACCACTGCGACCACCCTTTTGCCATTTGCCGTTTCCGCCACCATTACGCCCACGACCGCGTTTGTTGCGGCCACGATTTTGATCGTCATTGCCATTACCTCGCTGACGCTCTCGACGCGGACCAGGCTCATTGTTCTTCGGAGAATCGCCTTCGCCTTTGTTGCCCGGTTCCGGATCAGATTGGACTTGTCGATCTTCAGACGAAGAATCGCTTGCCTTGAATGGAGGAGCTTCCCTTTGAGAAGCTGGTGCTTCTATTGCCGGAGCTGGAGTCATATCCATTTCGGATTTAGCTGCAGCCGAGGCTACGGTTTCAACCTCAGCGCTTTTGTTAGCTTCGGACTTCGTCCGATTCGTTCGTGGCTTCGCGGCGCTGGGTTTAGTCGCGCGAGTCCGCGGAGTTTTTTTCGGTGCAGGTGCATCCGATTCAGTTGATGCGGATGTAGATGTGGCTTCAGGTTTTGGAGTATCTTCCATGGAGAAAGGCAGTATCGTGGTGGCTTGGTGACCGGTTAGAGGCGGGATTGCAGATCCGCAGACAGGATTTTAACCTGATCTTTAAGGAAGCTGATCGGCCCGTCGTTCCAGAGAACAAAATCGGATAGTTCAATTTTCTTCGCCAACAGCAGCTGTTTGGAAATTCGTTGCTCGGCAAGCGGTCTCGGAATACCTCGCTGCTCCAGCCGTGCGAGTTGTTTATCCGGAGAAGAGGCCACGCAGACGATGAAATCAAACCAATTTTCCAATTGTTTCTCAAAGAGCAAGGGCACCTCGATAACCCACCTTCCCTTTGGATCCGGCCGCATGATCGCACGCCATTCGTCAAAGAGCCGCGGATGGGTCAATTCTTCCAGCCAACGAAGGTCCGCATCGTTGGCGAAGACCTTGGTCGCGAGCCGGGAACGGTCGATCTTCCCTTCGCTATTAAGGATCTTATCACTATATTTATTTACAGCCTCTGCGACTACTTCCGGCAGGTGCAGAATCTTATCCCGGATCAAGGCATCGGAATCGATCAGTATAAAACCCTGCTCCGCCAGCAATTTGGAAACCGTTGATTTCCCACAGCCCATCCCGCCGGTTACCCCGATACAGACTGAGTGATTCACCCTAGTTTTCGCTTGGCTCATGCGTCTGTTAACTCCTTATTCTGCATAGCTAAGCTAACGGCACCACATCCAAACGGACGTATTATCGCGCGCTCAATAATTACCAACATAGATACTAAGAATCCACCGGCAGTTGCTGAGTTTGTGTGTGATAAATACAAGGCGTTATTCCCCCGGGCTAGATTTGGTAATCTCAAGAGATTGTTTGAAGATACGACGAATCTCTTCACCGGCAAGCATCCCGATTTCATGGCGAATAATTTAAAGCATCACGATTATGAGCACACCCTTCAAGCCAAAGTCTGCTTGATGCACCTGCTTGAAGGTCGCCATCTAGCCAAAACCGCGCCGCGCTTTAACGCCCGACAATTCGAATTGGCCATCGCCAGCGCCCTACTGCAAGATACCACGCTGGGCGATCTGCTCCAACAAGCCATGGAGCAACTCTCCCTCTCAGCTCGCGCCTACGATTGCATCCTCAAAGTCGCGCGCACTATCGCCGATCTCGCCGGTGCGGATAAGATAGAGTGTCCCCATCTTCTCGAGGCGACACAATACCGCAGCCTCGACCGCAAAGTGTTTTATTAAGCGCACGCCAATCGCGCGCTTGACCCCGTGTCGCAAAATCCAACTGTCTTCTTTTCTAGCTTTGCCCCCATCGTCTAGCGGTTAGGACAGGTCCCTCTCACGGATCAGACCGGGGTTCGATTCCCCGTGGGGGTAGTGGCTTAAATAGACAAGTCTGGCTGCCGGAAAGCCGTTCACACGGATTTCACAACAATTTCAGCCTCTGCGCTTTTGGAACCTTAAGCTGACAGGCTCGGAGTTGTTTCCTCGAAAGAGATGCCGATTTCTTGTGCGCTCTGGCTTCGTCAATATACGATCCTGGACCATTGTAGAGGACCTCAAACACTCCGTTCTTATCGAACTCAATAACAAGGAGATGATCGTAGGAAGTTTTAGTGAGTCCGAGCCCAACTCCTTTCGCCTCTGGTGCATTTTGCGTCGCCTTCACTTGGACCAACTTTCCACTCGGAGTGTTCATGTCGTGCGCCTTCTCGCCTTCTGGTAGGCGCTTCAAGCCAAACACACGCATCACCGAGACATGGTGCGGTGAGTCCCAGCCAACCTGCGGTCAGCCTTCCCACTCATCCAACCGCGCCACCACCTGCGGAATAACCTTTTTGAATCGGAAGAATCCGTGGGTGGCGTGGGGCCAGAGCAATGTATCCCAACCATGTCGGCGGAGGCTCAGCTGAACGCCAGATTCCTTACAAACCCGGGTGACGCGCGGCAGGACATCCGTCCAGATACCGACCGGCGGTTCGGCCATCAATAACACCTCAATTTGCGTCTCCTTCAGCCAATCCGCCAAACGGTCAACCGATTCAAACAACCCATTATCCGCGGACTTACCCAGCGCTGACCGCACCGCCTCCTTTCGAAAGCGAACCACGTGATCAGCCGTCCCCCATTCCTCATGTGCCTCCGCCAGAAAGAACCCCGCGACCGCGGCCGGCGCATCTTCAGCTGTCAGCCAAGCCGAGGCTGAGACATCCTCATCTGTGAGCAATATCCCCGTGCGACCCGCGGCCGACGCAGCGGGCAACTCCTGAAGGGGTCGCACGGGAGGTGGCGGTGAGTGTTTCAGATTCACGGGCGTCTTGGCCAAATCTGCCGTCACCTCGAACCGATCTTGGGTGTAGCGCCTGACGTTCAGTCGCGTGGCCAAGTAGTTTTTGCCCGCGGTATGTAAACCCGCCACCCAACGCCAACTCAGGGTATTGGAGGCCGGATCACCATCCAAGAGATGTCGCAGGAACCAATCGGCTCCCAACTCCCACGGCAGCTTCAGGGTGTGTATCCAAATACTGGCGACCCACATGCGGGCGTGATTGTGCAGATAACCCGTCTCGACCAATTCCTGCGCCCACGCGTCAAAACAATCGATCCCAGTTTCCCCAGCCACCGCCGCTTGGATCTCACCGTATCTCTCTGCTTCAGCCTGGAGCCGGGCCACGCGTTGCCGATAGTCTCGCCACACCGTCGGTCGCAGCTGCAACCAACCCTTCCAATACGTTCGCCAGCACACTTCATTGATGAACTTGCCCGCCGCCGTTGCGCCGTGTTCCCGCCGCACCGCGGCCACCACTTCCCACTCCGGTAACTGCCGCACTCGAATCCAAGGCGAGAGCAGGGAAACGTTGGTGCGATGCGACGGTCCCTGATCGTGGTTTCGCTGTTCCGCATAGTTCCGCCCGGCGCGCGGCAGAAAATCTTCCAGCGCTGCCAAAGCAGTTTCGCGGTCGGCAGCAGGAAAAGGCGGGAAAGACAACATCTCCTCAATAAGCACACCACCAGCCGGAGCGCCAGTCGCACCCGCAAATGCTCAGAGCTGCCGGGACTTCGGATTGAGAATCAAATCACCACCGACGCACTATGGCTCGATCCGGGCCTCCGCCCAGACGATTTGGGTAGCGGAGGCAGCCTCCCGAGGCGGCAAGTTGCGCATGCTAACCGTCCTCGATGAATACACCCGGCAAAGCCGGTGCATCCACGTGGATCGTAAGATCAATGCGCGTAAGGTGCGTTCAATCATGAGCCGGCTGATTGCCGAG
>PAUB01000018.1 GCA_002713695.1 Opitutaceae bacterium | reverse complement strand
TCCTCCTTTGCCTCCGCCTCCGTCGCCACCACCTCCAAGCCCACCCCCGTCACCCCCGCCCTCGCCACCTCCGCCGTCGCCGCCGCCTTCGCCACCTCCGCCGTCACCGCCTCCGCTGTCATGCACACTGGACTTTGTCACATCAGACCTTTACGGAACTCCAACACAGGGTTCGGATGGCAATATATTAATGGAATTCGTTCTTATGGAACGACTGTGGGCCGATTCAAGTGGACAAGACTCATACGACCCCTACACGTGCGCGGTGAACAACGCATTGTTCTTGGAGTGCTTGGACATTGCAGGGCCGCGCACGCTCGGCAACAGCCTCTCGGACAGCGTGGCTTACAACATGTCGGGCTCAAATGGTGATCTCAACAAGAACTTCTATGCCGTACTCGCGCTGGAGGGACTATTGAACATGACGGGGGAGAACGCAACGGGCCATTTCGGAGGCGACGTCTCATGCAACGGGAAGGTGGTAGGCGACGGTGCAGTCAACGCATACGACATAGCCACCATCATGTGGTACCAGTTCAAGTTTGAGCCTTACGACCAGCTCCCTGACGACCCCTCGATGGTTGCCACGGTTCAGGGGCGCGACGACACTGGCTACAGGTGCAACCTTGGTGAGACCAGGCGCATGTGGCAGCTCTCAGTGGGCGAGGACTATTGTCACAGCGGTCAAAATGCAAACATGCTCGGCTACGATTCACAGCGGCGACTTTCCCACGCCATGGTGCCGGAAAGAAGCATCCTGTCGGCGAATCTATTCGAGGCGTACAGGAGCGAGCCGCTTCGTCCAAAGTTCCGACAGTTGGACGCTACGGTTGAGTCCACTGTATCTGATGCGAAAGAAGCAAGGGGACCGTCAGAGCGTCGCTCGACTATCAATGGCGATGACATGCTCAGAACGGTAAATGCAATGAGGACACTCGACATAGATGTCGCCGAGTGGGGCGTGGTAGCCGGCCACGGCCGGTGGATTCGGTTGCGCGCTCCGGGGGTGCAAATCGCCATGGAACTCTACCTTTCAGGAGTATCGGTCGACGAACCAGTCCATCTATCTCTGCAGGGTGTTCCTGAAAAGAACTGCACCACGTGCCAACCAATCGACGAGGACTCGCGGGGAGTGGTAATCGCGTTTGCACGGCGCACTGAGTACGAAGATGAATACTCCAGCGCTGTAAATATCGTGGAGCAAGATATTTGTGCGAACATTGTTCCGGCAACGGTTCAATCGAGCGTGATGCTAGGCAACACGATTGCTGTGCGACAGCAGCCTCCAAGTCGGGCGTGTGGATTCGACATATTCGTGTGGATCCCGTCGTTCCCAAAGGCCGGGATCCACGTGAGCAAGTACGCCGCTCCTTACTCGTTCTCGGCGCGGCGCCTCGCCGCGGTTGGAGCGGAGAGTGCGTTGGTTGCCTCAATGACAGGATGTGAAAGCGACATCGGTGTGTTGGCGGGCAGCTCTGCGATGGACGGATTCCGAGGTCAAATCCAGCGACTTACGAGTTGTGCGAGGTATGGCTTTACCAAACCAGAGCTGATCAAGCCGGCGGTGACGACTGTCGTGCCCGCGGGGCAGTGCGCGGCCACCGCGTGTAATTTGAACGCACCCGCCCGTTCGAATGTGGTTTCTCGCTCGTTCCACCTCTTTGCATCTTCTGGGCTCGAGAGTGCTTACACAAACTCACTCCAGATGTTGGCCATGACACCGCGCGGGCAAGATCAGCAACTTGCTCCCTACAACGTGGTCTACAACAAGTACGTCGCGTTCGAAAGAGCGCTTGCCCGTGATTCTCAAGGAAGCGATTGTTGCACCGGGTACGTGTGCGTCGCCACTATCGACTTATATCTGAACATGTCTGCAAGCTGTCAGCTGCAATCCAATCAGCCATCGCCTTCACCACCGACGCTTCCACCGCCGTCGACGCCGCCACCCATGGAAAAGAAGGTCGTCTTCGGGGTCGTTGTGGCCGGAGAGGCTGTGCAATCGTTCAACCGAACTGACTACAAGATTCGCGTATCGTTGGCGGCTGGCGTTCCTTTGAGCTGCATCGCATTGCAGATTCAAGACGGTAACGTTACCACGACAATCCGGCTTGAATACGACAGTGTCATCACAGCACAGGACGTGAAGACGAACCTTGATAACACATTGGCGTACAACAATTCTATGGCGTCCATTGCCCTCGGCGTGACGGTTGAGAAGATATTCGCCACCCCGGCCGTATATACCAACTACTACTCGCCTCCGCCTCCCACACCGCCGCGGCCGGACGCCAAAGAGGACAATCTGGGACTCATACTCGGACTAACTCTTGGAACCACAGCGTTCCTCGCTCTTGTCGCCATGGGAATTTGTTTGTTTTGCTGTGGCAGGGTCAAGGTTGCTGCGTCTGAAAATAAAGAGAGCCAGCCTCTGAAAAAGCCAAGCTATGAGTACAATGACCGTCCTAGTGCCAAGTCAGCGTCATCGTACAAGGCAAAGAACGACAGACACACTCTAGAGTTGGCGAATGTGTTTGCCAAGAGTGTGGGCTCGGAATCCAAGATGGCCATGCATGCAAAAGCAGGACAGCCGAGGCGTGTTACAACGGGAAGCGTCCCATTGATCGGCCTGTAATCTTGGGTAAACAAAGGATGGGAAGGTGGAAGGGAAGGGGGGGGGTATGCATGTAAGAATTGAACACGTCGTCCGCGGAAACACTGCTTCTCTGGTAGTAGTGTTTGACAACATTAATAATTCTGGGTGAATATATTTCAATAGCAATCTAGTGACACACATCTCTAGGACTGAGAAAGAGAAAAGACCATTAGCAATGGGAGGTTCCCGAGATCTCTGCTGGTTCTCGCCTCGGAAGTCAATGCGAGTTCCTCATCTCCTACCCCCATCACAGATTCCTCGATGCTCAACACCCCGTCCGCCCACGCCTCCCCAAGGGCCGATCGCAGCCTTGAGGTCGAAATTGCGATTCCGCTGTGCAATCTTGCAAAGACAACGACGCGGGGGAATTCGTCGTCTGGTGCTAGCTTTCGAAGCTGAACGCCGACATTCTGAACCACTAGCTCTCCCTGACTTCCCCTGAGATCTCTATATAGCCGGACGACAATCGAGTGCACCCGCTCGAAGATCCCCTCAGAGATACGGCGCCTCAGAGTCGCGAGTGATGCGTCAATCAGAGACTCAACGTCACATTCACGGGGCCGCTTTCGTCCCACAGCAGCCGGCTGCGGCTGTGATGGCTGAACCTTCCGGGCTGCAAAATGCATAGAATTACCAACCCCCCCCACAAAGTCGCACGCAAACCAATGGCGGGCTACATCGTGTAGCCCACTCAATTGCGCAAAACTAATCGTACTTGGAAGTTTATGCTTGCTATGGCCTTTGCAAGCAGATGACTCCAACTGCTGTCCGGACAACACTGCATGCACTGCATTAGTCAGTGCAACATGTGCAGGGTCCTCGTCTCGGTTTGCGTCTGGCGAACAGGACGCTGGTGGATTCTCCATGGGTGTTTGCATGAAAGGCGTGGGCTACGAGCTTTGGCGAGATAGCGCCCCGATCTCTCTCTCTTGCGTAGAGGCTAACACTACGAGGGTCTTGCAAGCTGTGGGGCGGCCGTCGAAGATGACATTGTCGAACGAACGGCACTCACTGCCGCGGTCATAATGGCCGCGGTATTGGTTCCGATTTCCTCTTCAATCCGACCGAGATTCTTTTGGGCCCTCTTCTTAAACATAGGGTTTTTTTTCGAGGCAGCTCTTTCCCTCGCCGCCTTAATCTTCAGCCGCCCCAAGGCAGCAACCTCGCTTTTGACCTTTTTCTCTTGGCGTTCAATTGCATTTTCTTCCTTGCGCCGAACCATCGCGTCGACGACCGCCAGGCGCTGCGCCGCGGTCAGCCTCACACGATTGTCGTCCGTCTGAAGAAACTCGTTGCATGTATCACGCACGTAATCCGACGTGTGATTCAGAATTCGAAGCTCCTCAATGGCGGAGGAGCGCGAGTACCCTTCATCCACCAGGAGAGACTCTTCGCGGTAGTTGGCACCTTCCTCCTCGGAGGACCCGGCCGTGACGAGATCATATACTATCGCAGACTTCTGCTGCGCCCTGCGCCGAGCCACGGCGGCCTCGTATGGCTCATCGGCAAAAGAGCCAATGTCAGGCGTCCGTGTGACTCTCCCCGTACGCTGAGCATCTCGACAGCGCGACTTTGGCGGGCCATTGACCTTGATAATGGCACAGAGATTGGGAGACGTCAAGTTGAGGCCGGTCTCACAGATGCTTGTGAGAATCAGACCGGGACAGCTGCCATCTTCAATCTTGCACACTGCTTCGTGTCGGAGTGCATCGTCGGTTTCTCCATCTAAAATGATGTAGCCCTCCTCTAGGATCTCCGCAAGCCCGAGATTCTTCAATATTTTCACAATAACCCTTGCCTCTACAAAGATGAGCACCTGCTGGTGCAAGCAACGGTTGTGGTATCGTGCTATCGCGACCATAACCTCGATCTTTGACGGAGTAAGGCTGTAAACGTCGTTCCTTATGTTTCCCTGGATACTTTTAGGGTAGTTGTTCAGAAGCGAGAGGGCAGATTGTGTCTCCGAGTCGATCGGGCACGTCACTCGAACAAACTTCATCTTTGCGATGATACCTTCCAGCTGCATCTTAGACCACCGGGCGCGGTAGACAAACGGACCGATGAAGTCAAACTGATCATTTGTCAAGTCCGTGTCCGTGCCACCGATGCGGTTTTCTCTATACGGAGTGGCAGTGAGTGCAAGGATGGCCGCCGGCCGCTGAGCCCTCGCATCGATTACAGATCGAATAAAAGCTTGGATTGCAGGGGCGGGGGCCACGTGAACCTCGTCGAGAGCTACAAAGCCCCACCTGAGCAGTTAGGAGTCGAAAGATGTGAGCTACGAGCTATGAGCCGCGAGCTATGAGCCATGAGCTACACACCTGGTATCGCAGAGTTCACTGAGTAGCTCTTGAGTAGTCATCGACTTCTTTTTTTTCTCCTTGTTTGCCGCAAACAGGGTGTAAGTTGTGATTACGACTGCCTCGACACTGCGCCTGAATCCACTCTGCTTTTCACGACCTGTGATTAAGAAGATGTTATCGACATTAAAGTCGGTGTTGTTGACTAAATCGTTCTTCAACTGGATCGCCGTCTGTGTGTTGGCGGTGATGATGAGTCCCTTGAAGGCGTTTGAATAGCATAGAGCATGCATAATAACGGCTGTCTTGCCCACGCCACAGGGAAGAATGCCGATCCCCTTACAACCGTTTGCTATAAACGCCTCGAGGGCTTCTCTCTGAGGCGGCCGCAAAATGCGCAGCTTGCCGACAACGGTGTGCCTGGTGGTGTGTGGGGAAGCCTTTGGGGCAGGCCCCGTGGTAAGGGGTGAAACCTCCGAAACGTGAGCAGTTTCCGTCATTTGCTCCAGGACGATCGGTGCCGGGTCTGACATTCTGTGTGCTGCGACGAGGCCCTGGTTCAGTTGTGCTTATAGTTGGGGGTTCATTTCACCAAGATGCTTACATGACTGGATTAGGGGCCCGGTCTCTCACCCAGGACGCTCACCGGTTTCACCTCCTGACACCCACGACGCTTCGGCTCTGGGCCTTTTGGTAGAATGAAAGAGGCATACCTGGATCAGACTAAAAATCACCGTCTCCTCCAACGGAGGCACACGGAGCTCGGCACCGGCACCAAAGGGTAATGGTCTCGCGCGCCGAAATCATGAAGGTATTCGCCAATATTGCCAAGAAGGGCAAAGGCGCGTCCCTAAGCAGCCTGACCGGATGTGTTGGGACCTATCGGAATGAACAGGCCGCATTCGTAATGGACAGAGAAGTCATGATTGGCGCCCTCAAAGGTAAGCTTCAATCCACCCATCAAGTCCGATTCTCAAATGCCAGTGGTCCAGATCAGGATCGCACGCGACTCCGACTGTCCCAATTTCTACGATTGGCGCGCAAGTTTAGTAAAGAGTGGGTGGAAGATCCTTGTGAGGGCAAGATCAATTGCCATTCAAGACTCGTACGACATCACGGCCTCGACCCCGAGAGAATGAATACAAAGCGTGGATTCGTCAACTGTATATCTTCCAATGAATTCAAATCCATGCGTCAGGAATGGATGGACGAAGACAAGGCGCTCGGAATATCCATCCAAAACATTCCTGCTGGAGTGCCGGTGTACGTGCCGCCGGTCGTCACACAGGGCGTTGCGGTACCACCTGTTGCGTTAGCAACGGTCCCCATTGAGGCTCCAGTGAATCAGTCGCCGCCGCCGCCTCCACCCCCGCCTCCGACCCCAGTGAACACTTCGAGGCCTCCGCCCTCACCTACGGCCCCAGTAAACATTCCGAGTGTCGCTTCGGCTCCCGCCCCAGCGCCCGACACATCTCCGCTCCCCAAGACCGCTGCCAAGCCGGCAAAGTCGAGCAATACCAGCGACCTCTGCACGCGCATTTTGGTTGCCTTCGACAAAGCAAAGTTCGACGCAAAGGCTGGTCGTCTATACTTTGACGATGGCTATACCTCCGTCGCGACGACCATCGGAGAGTTTACCATCTCGGTCGTTAAGCGTGGCGCAAAGGGAGGCAACGTGAATGTTTATGACGGCTACGTAGACCGGCCCGCTTCGGCCGTTTACAAGAAGCGCGTGCATCTCCGCTCCAAGCCGGAGATTTGCAGGTTCTTTGGAGTATGATAGTACCCGCTAAATATAAGGCCTACTTACAGAGAGAATGCGAAGGCGAATAAACAGCGGGGTAATGTCAACGTCGGAGAACCGGGGAGAATGGCATGCGGAGCGAGTAGCACATTCAGTACTTGGGAAGATCAGGGAAATTGACGAAGACGCAAGGGTTCAGAGTGTCACGCCATCCGCACTGTTTTCAAAGGATGGCGGGACAGTTCTAAGGGTCACACCGAGGAACGCTTCTGGGGTTAGGATTTGCCAGCTGGTAAGAAACACCTGGCCGCTCACGACGGCGACGTGCGTCGAGTGCTCGCTGTCGGGCAATACGATTGTTCAAGTGTTTGTGCCTGGACACGGGGAGTTGAAAAGGAACGCGCAGAGTCTCGTAGAAGAAATGAATTATGTGGTGCGTATTCTCGGCAAGCTGATTCAGGTTTCAGCTCTGGCACTTGTGGTAGTGATCACGTTAGCCGTAGTGACACACACGGACGCTAGACACAAAGTGTGACATTTGCACCTATTGCGATTATGAGTAGGAGGGGATGGGGATTCCCTTGTTGTCTGAATCGGGAGTGCTGACAGCGTCTTCAGCTTCCGTTTTGCTGTCGTCGTGTCCACGGCTCGAGGAGGAAGATAGTCCCAGTGTGAGCGTTGTGTTCTTGGCCCTTTTTGCGGTATTTCTAGCACTCGATTGGTTAGTGACCGCAGTGGCTCTGTGGTCTGCTATAGTAAGTTCGCCCCCGACGCAGACACAGCCCACAGGGACCGCGTCAGGGAGCACGCCAGCCGTCCAAGGAGTGCGACTTTCCCTTAAAATATAATCGGTGTGATAACTCAGAAACCGTGGTATGAACGTAGCTCCCCCCCCCTCAACTGGGACCCATGGCATCCACCCACGGGGAAGCCTGCCAATTGCTAGTTTTAGCACGTTTGGTGTAGCCGATTCCGCTTTGCGATGGTTAGAATGGTCGATGGCCTGGGCGGACGCGGTGATCTCGCGGAAGAGATGGAAAAATTGGGTGGTTTCGCTAGAAGTTACATTTGTAACAAGGAAAGTTACATTTGTAACAAGCCCCTCGAGTTATGCTAGCCAGTTTTCTGACGAATCCGGCCAACGAGCGCTGATTGTGTCGTCAACTCTCAATAGCAGCGGTTTCGGATTATTTACGCGGTTTCGGAAGGCAATGCCCTCAGTCATCAACGCATAACTCAATCATGAACTGATTATAAGGGCGTTACGACCCACTCGCCACCCCCACAGACCTAGTGACCCCCCGGTTCTTTGAACTGTCCGGAGTGCCATGGCACTCCGGACAGTTCACAGTTGCGCCAATGTTGAGCCAGACAGAGGCACGTAGACTCGACCTGAAACCGCAACTATTCAAAGTTGACGACACAATCAGCGCTCGTTGGCCGGATTCGTCAGAAAATGGGCTAGCATAATTCGAGGGGCTTGTTACAAATGTAACTTTTCTTGTTACAAATGTAACTTTCAGTGAAACCACCCGGATTTCACATCGCCTTCGGAGGTTCACCTTTGCACCCCATGCCGACCACCCGTTCTAACCACCTCCCCGCCCATGCCGCACCCGGTTTACAACCCCCTTGCCTGTGTGCTGTATTCGGTGTCTTACATCGGCTGTGTTTGGGCGCACGGCGTTGCCGTGTGCTTGGACTGGGAAGTTGCTTTGGCCTTCTTCTTATCGAAGTAGCTCTTTGTGTATCGCCCGCATTCAACCCCCTTGATGAATTGGGACGTATAGGCAATCTCCTTAGCTTTGTAGGCACCTATGCCTAGCGTCTTTGAGCGGTGAGCCTTGGTTATCGAAAGGGGAGTGACTTTGACAGCCACAAATGGTAATTTGAATGCCACTGGGGGCTGCTTCTGCACCTTGCGAGTCTTTGTGTTGATGACGCGCACGACATGGGGCCTGCGCTTGGGCGAGGCGGCCGTAAGCGCCAGCCGGAGGTTGCACTTGCGGTTTGCACAGCGCTCTGCATCTGGTATGTTATTAGTAAAGCACTTGGTACAAAGAATGGTATCGGTGCCGGTCGACCGATTGGCGGGCATCTTTGCGTGTGCTCTGGTTGCTTTCTGCTTGGCTTCTGTCTGTCTGTCCCACCCCGGGATGAGCTTTCACGACCGGGCACTCGTGCGAGCTCTGTGCGTGAAAGGGTTAGCATTCACACACACAAATGTAACGTGAAACGAAACCGCCATATTCTTGGGGATCACACCACCCACCCTCGGAGATAGACCATTCTAACCTCGCTCCACGCAGCTACTGCCGGTCTATTGGTTAATTAGCCTCAGAGGCGAACGATAGCCTCCGGTAAGCACACTGGTCTCAGGTCGTTAACTCAGGGCCGGCACCGAGCGCAATATCGCGCTGAACACCTGCTTCTACACAAACGCCATGGAGCCCGCTGCTATAAACCTAGGCATATCAATAAAGCACACCATGAAGGAAACGGGTCGCCTGTTGGAGGAAACCAAACCATGCAGAGCCACTTGCGAAAAAGTGTTCGCCTTGGCGCATGCATGTGAGGCGCGCTCTAAGTTGGAGAGCGTCCTTAATCATGTCGTCGATCCAGACAACGACGAGTTGTGTGATGGAAACGTGAGCGTTAACGGAACGGTTCCTTTCATCCATGTCTTTTATTACGAATGCTACTGCACGGCTTGCACCAAAACTAACGTAGAAACATGTGGCACAATTGCGAGCAGCCGTCCTGCAAGACTGACAGCGGAACAGCTCGACGCGTATGTGCGTCTCAAAATTCGACTTCAAGTCTGGACTACGCAAGCACATCGATTTATTGTGCAAACCTCAGCTCGCCCCCCCCGTCCCGCAAGGCTTCATCGGTCGACCCCATCCACAAAAGATCGCAAAGACGCGACAACAAAAGCCAAAAAGGCCATTGACAAAATGAAGCGACAAACTTCAAAAATGCTAGCATTTCGTTTGAACGCCTCACGCGCCAGGATCAATTGGGCAATTGTGCGCGTGGCTGTTCGTCGCTGGAAGCTGGCACACATTCTGTTTGAGGCAAAGCAGGGCCCTTCTTACGATTCGAATGGACCCGGACAAGAACGCGACCTGCAAGCTTTCACGACGGATCTTCCGCAACTCGTCTAGTAAAACGTTCACATCATTGACCCTGGCGTGTTAATCAATACTTCGAACGGCACTTGGTGACCCTGCTCTGATCTGGCCAAAAGACCAGACCCCCTAAGTGTGGAAGCAAGATTTGAAAACACAATTAGCTGCAGAAATCTAGGATGTAGCTGCAGTGAGGAAATTGCGTGTGTTCTCAGGTAGCCGTCGATTGCGTTCACTTGGATGTGATTGAAGTGGTATTTGAATTTGGTGCAACTCATTGTATTATTACACGACGACGACATGTACTAACCCGCAGTGCGCGAGGATGGGCATCGTTTAGCGGTCGCACGGTCGCTCGGACCACCCGACCCCTTCAGCAACTGGCGCATACGGCACGCAGGGCCGTTGCAGACTCCCCTGCCTCTCCCGGCACTGACACAGTGAGGCTCTGACGAGCCCGTGAGAGTGCCACGTGGGCTACGCGCTTGCGCTCCGATATGCTCAGGTCGAGAAGCTGACGGTGTTTGGCATTGAAGGCCACACAACTACAGCCCTCAATACCGAGGCAGTTGGACTCATGCAGAGAGCTATATGCCTCCAGCTTCGACCGACTGACATTGACGTAGTCAAACTTGGAGTTCATACGGAGCACAAAGACGTGGTCACGCTCCGACCCCTTGAAACGATGCATTGTAGACAGGCAAACAACTTTGCTTTCTTCTTGTTCCTGAAGCTTTGCGAGCTGTTCCCCAACGGCTCCGACCCAAGACTCCAGATAGTCCTCATCCTGAATGTTGTCAAGCTGCATAAGCAGCTCGTTGTACTCGTTGATACGAAGCGGATTGATCTTGAGGTAGCTCACGGCAATAGCCCGGGCCACAGACGAAAACGGACTGACGGGGACGTACGAGGCGGGGGGTGGACAGCTCGGCTCTGCAAAGCCGGCGTGGACTCCTGCCTTGACCAGTGGTAGTCCCACGGGGGAGTACACACCGCCAATGCCCGTTTGGCCCTTGTTGGCCGCGGAGATCCAGACGTTCATCTGTTCAATGGCAGATCGGGCGGTGATGGTCGCCTTGATCACGTTGACCTTTCGCGCGTTACGAACCAGCACCTTGTTCCCCAGCAGGTCTCGCTTACCCGACCACTGGCTCGGGTGGTCTCTCTCTGTGAGATCGAGGATGTCCTGGGTGTGGTCCAGGTACGCCTTCACTGCCGTCACCCTCCGCTTCTCGGCAGTCTCAATCACGTAGGTGCGTACCTCCTCGGTAAACGTGCACCCTTGAAGGGCACGAACGAATGACTGCAAGATCGTGGTCTGCTCCGCGAGGTCGGTCGAAAACTCTTCCACGCCTAGCCCTACTTGCAGCGCCGGGAGAATGCGCCCCGCTGGCGACGCCGTGTCCTTGCCGAGACCCCGAATTGTGAAGGCGACGTGGAGGTTGCGGAGCACCTCACAGATAGGGTCGTTCCAGTTGAGATTACGATAGCTCAGCACGGCTATTTCCCCGTGAGGTACGCCGTCCTGTACACACTGGTAGATGGATCGACCAATCTTGCGAGCTTCCTGGTGCTCATCGGGTGAAGAGACTAGCTTCACCGGTTCTCTTGTGAACGTAGCAATGACCCCTCCGCGTGCCACACGGTCGGCTTCGGGTAGTACAGCTTCGGACGCCCTTACAATCTCGACAGAGGACCTGTAGTTAATCGTGAGTTTGTTCTTCTTGACTGTGAACCCACCGGCTTCCGCCTCTTGCTGCATGCAAGCAATCGGGTTGGAGAGGGCACCTGCGAAAAAGGTTATTCCTTGGCTCGGATCCCCTATCAGGGTCGCGCAGGCTCCTGCGCGGAGGGCGGTGAGGACGATGATCTGCTGAGACTTTGTGAGATCCTGTGCTTCGTCTACCAACAGCAGTGCACCCGTCCCACAGACTGGCTCTTGGGACGATGCAAAAGAGTAGATGGATCCGACATGGTCGACCACTTTTTCCGCTTCCATCAGCTCGTTTGCCCTCTTGATCAGGTTTGCTTTCGCCTCGTCGGTGCTTGAGAAGGGCAGCCACCGCTCCATGATCTCCTTCCGAATCTCTCTGAGCGACGCAATCAGGTGCGAGCATCGGACTTCTTTGAATCCCGCCGCCTCGAGAGCGGGGTCAAACGCCGGGCACGTCGCCTTGAAGAGCTTGACACCGTAGAACTCCGTGGAACAGCCTGGATTGCTTTCCACAATTCCGGCCGCCACCTCGGCGGCGTTGGCGTTGTGCACCAGGCGGTCACGGGCATTCCAGAAGGCCGTAAACGACCCCACGCCGAGGCGGGAAAGACGATGAGGACAGAGGACTTCATCGACTGCTCGCTCAAGAAAGTCGTCGACATTGCTGCAAATGAAGTAGGGCCGCCCGGCAAACCTGTTTGCGGCGCGCGCGAGAGAGTGGATCGTACGGACATTGCTTGAATGAACCGAGACTCCCTTATCTGCCAACCCGGAGATCTTAAGAGCCTCCCCTATACGGACCAGTGCGGTATTGGCCGCAGAGCGCATGCAAGTCATCACGACGATTCGATCAATTCTTTCGTCCAAGATCGACTCAACTATCAGACTTGCAGCGGTCCTTGTCTTCCCTGCGCCTGCGATTGCAATGCAGGTTACTAACTGATTTAGGTGAAAGCCGCAGTCGAGAACGTCTTGTTGTTCTTGCGAAAGGCGTTTCCGAATTTCCACGCGTGCATTGCTAACGAGCTGAGGATCGAGCTGTTGTTGGACCGACGACATGCCCGTAAAATGCCCCTGGTGCCGGTTTCGGAATGGCCTCCCGCGAGGAAAGGACACACGACGTTCTTCGGCAGACACCCGTGCTAGGCTTACCAAGCATGTCGCCCTATCATAGGAGGGGGAGGGGGGGTCGGCTGTTGTGGTGGTTTGGATTTTAGGAGTTGGGAATTTACCCCCCCCACACACACACACAACCCACGGTGCGCTAGGCTGCGCTCCACTTTGGCTACCGACTGCTTCAGCGCCGCGCCCACGCCAGCTCCGGCACCAATGTCGGCTCTGGCCATGTCGCCGTTTGACAACGAAGACGTATTCACACTGGTGGCTCAGCAGTTGCTGCCTGTGTCGATGGCACGAAGGCGGTCCAAGTCGGATGCAAAAGCTGACACCTGCACCGAAGAGCTTGCTTTTCGTGCCGCCTCGATGGCCGCGCGCAAGGCGTTTGACAAACGCGTCAATCTGCTGGCAAAACACGAGCGCGGGAACAGGCATCTGAAGAAGAGCAGTACCACATGGTCCAAGTCCTTGGAGTGGAGCTCAAAAATTGCAGAGCTGCAGTGGGCGTATTGGAAGATCAAGAACAACGTGCCATTCCGTACCGAGCGCAACCGGTCTGCTGCATGCAAATTTCTCAAGAATCGCTGACTTACCTTTCTCAACATTGAACACACAACCCAAACCGCGCCCGGGGTACCTTCGGGCTTCCAGTGACAAAAGCGCACAGTTCCGAGCAAAAAACGGGGGTAAAACTTGCACGAGATCGAAAAGCTGTGTTGGATAAAGGGGTCTGTGGATTTTAGAAGAAGAAATTTCATTTTTCGTCTATGAGCTAGATTTACACCTCGTATTGCGGTTTCATGTCAGGAGGAGCCCAACCCCGGGACGCTATGGCCGAGGGGCATCCCGGTACCCGACTGTCACCATTGAGCAGAAACCCGGCACGCAGCAACAGCACACACACACACTTCCCAGCCATCCAGAATGCAAGCACCAGGCACCAACGCCATGGTCCACAAAATCGGAACAAACGGCGATTGCGCCGTAACCGTGTACGAGATGAGCGCCGACTCGATTGCGTTGGCAAAGCAGGCCGCAGCTGAAGCGAAGCCACAGCTGCTGCAGAGGCCACCAATCAAAGTTATGGGGCGCGATGTAGATATGCCCCGCAACGTGGGGTTCTTCTCATTGCAGTCGCAGGAGACTCAGATGCCGCTGGTCAAAGAGTACCGCTTTTCTAGGCAATCCGTCCCGTCAATCCCTGCCAGCGCTTCAATCGAGAAGCTCATACACGCGACGAACCAGGAATTCGGAATCAATTGCAACGCGGTGTTAGTCAACGAATACCCGGCCGGCGACACGTCCAGCATCGGGGCGCACGGCGATGACGAAAAGGGACTCGACACGTCACGTGGCGTGTTCGGAATCAACGTCTACGACGACGTGCCGGACGGCAAACTGCGAAAGATGGTCTTCAAAGAGAAGGCCACCAAAGAAAGGCTTGAGGTCATCCTGGCGCCAAACACGATCTTCTCGATGACAGGCGTGGGATTCCAGAAGACAATCACCCACGAAATCCCCAGGGCCAAGGACGCCGCGCGCCGCATGTCGTTCACGTTCCGAGAGCACGTGGAGGGAGCGCCAAAGCGTGTGGCAGGCAAACGGCGTGCCAAGCGCGAGCGCGAGCCCGAAGCATGGACCGCGGACAAGGACCGCGTTCAGCGCGTGGCTGCTGGCTTCCTCTTGACGACTCGGACGACGGCATCCCGCGGGACAAGGATGGCTTGCCCGATTGGGGTCTCCCCACGCGGCGTCAGCGGGAAGCGATGGGTATGTTGGCGCGCGAGCGCGAATATCTCCTAAGTGCCGAATCCGGCCCTTCGGCACTTGGGAGATAACTCAAGTAGCTTGTTACAAAGAGCCTGGTTGTCCAAGCGAGTGTGCGCGTAGAGGGGTTAGAATGGTAGATGGCCTGGGACGCACGCGGTAATCTTCCGTACGAGATGGAGATTTAGGGGGGTTTCGCAGGAAGTTACATTTGTAACAAGAAAAGTTACATTTGTAACAAGCCTCTCGAGTTATGCT
>PAUB01000017.1 GCA_002713695.1 Opitutaceae bacterium | reverse complement strand
TCGTTGGCCGGATTCGTCAGAAATGGGGCTAGCATAACTCGAGAGGCTTGTTACAAATGTAACTTTTCTTGTTACAAATGTAACTTTCTGCGAAACCCCCCTAAATCTCCATCTCGTACGGAAGATTACCGCGTGCGTCCCCGGCCATCGACCATTCTAACCGCGCTCCTCAGGTGAACCCCTGGAGGCGATGGAATTTTATGACGAATCCGGCCAACGAGCGCTGGTTGCGTCGTCAACTCTGAATATTAACAGTTTCAGATCATTTAAACGGTTTCGTAAGCCTGCGGGCAGGAGGCAGTCTGTGGATCCACAAAAATCCTAATTACCGTATTTATGTAAGACGAGATTGAGCACCGATTGCAACGTATCAATGCGCCCAAAAACAAGGCCGCATTTAAACAGCTCGTTCACCTTAATGATAGCCACAAACATTATGCATTTCTGATCGGGATTCATGGCCTGCACTGCTTTTTCCAAAGAACTTTCGTCGAAGACATATATGAAGTTTAGCACGTTTTCCCTCAGTTCATCGTTCCGCCACCGCGCGTACGCGTAGGCATTAATGAGCAAGTTCGCCATATCAAGAGAACCATTAAGTCCTATCTGTGCAAGCACCTGACAGAGCTCCTTTTCCACAATATCGTCCGCATTCGTTGCCGAATCCTTACTTGCGCTGCGAACGCTCGCTGCGCAAGGCAAACTTAAGGTGTCGTGCAATGCGTCGAATATCTTGTTTGCAAATACTGGTAGCACATTATTTATCGATTCGTTGTTTGCTATAACCGTGTATTCTCCTAACGTCACAGGTCTACTATTAAGCACAGCGGGCCTGTTGTTGTTTGTCATATAATACCACATATTCAGTGTTTGCACCGTGTTTTGCATGGCTCGTTTCGATTTCGCTTTGGCCTGAAATGGTGCCATCTTTATCATGCTCGTCCACTCCACACCCGTGTGCACATCCTTCACGTCACCCGATCCAAGCGACGAAACGTTAGGCAACATATATCTCCGTACTATCTATTAGTTAATGTTGGCATTTATCTAAAAGAACAAAGAAATCTGGACCCCCCCTCAACCACGCCATTTTCAATGATTTGCCTGGGTTGCCCGGTCATCGTCGTAGCATCGACTGAGCCGCGACCGTGTTGTGTGCCAAAATCTGTTTAATCCACCCACGCATGAACGCCGTTCCACGCCTGGGATACTGCGACCTTTACCGCCTCCATGCCAGTCCTGGCGCATTCCTCGGACATATCGCGTTTCTCCAGCGAGTACTCTAGACTCTCGGTCATCAGCGCCACGAGAGCATAGTAGACGCCCTGCATTGCCTGGAGTCCACCCATCTTACCAATCTTTTCTCCGGCCGACCTGACGATGGCATTGTCGAGATGAGACAAGATCATGAGATCAATTTGTCTGTGCGCAACATAGCTGTACTCGGCCGACGCATACTGCCCGGCCCGCCTGAACACAATCTTGTCTGCTTTGTCGTAGCTAGGATGACTGTAGCAATTCAATACACATTCGAGTGACTCTGGCACAGAGTCGATGTTAGAGGTGGTCATTGAATCAGCTCGGTGCCTGACCCGGGTGTGTTTACTGTTCCCTGGACGGTGTGTGTGTGTGGCTGTGACGATCTTCGGAGCGTCCCGGGGTAGGGATGCTATCTGTCGTTGGCCACGTGGCGACCACCCCTGGACGCTTCGGCTTGCTACGACCACGGCTGCGACGCGTCGGTCACTTTGGCAGATCCAGCAACCCGCTGTCTAGCAAGCACACAACCACGTGCCTCGGAAGCGCACTGTGCCACTCGACCCGGCACCGGGGAAAGAATGGCGAGTGCATTAACACCACTTACTGTTACCTATCCTCAACAGCACACGTCTTTCATGGAACCGGAGAAGCCTGGAGAGAAGGTAAGCTTCACTGACGACGATGACGACGACGACGTGGCACCCGCTGCCAATAGGCAGCGCGCTCCGCCTCCTCCGCGCCGCATTGCTGTCGTCTCGTCCAAGACGGCAGCCAGTAGCCTTTTAGATATCGCTGAGGAGCATAAAAACGTGCATATCTTTCCATTATCCTACAAATTGCGCCGGTCTGGTGGAGGCAATATCAAAGTCCACCGCCTCACGGACGAAAATTTTATCGATTACAATATCGGGTCAGAGCACATCAATGCGAAGGTTGACCCGGAGAATGGCGAAGACCTGGGCTGTGCCGAATTTGTCGGCCTTGCAGGTGTCGCCGATGAGATTGTAGATGTGCTCAGTGAAGACAACAAAGCGTTCGTGGTCGTCACCGACCCTTGGGGCATCAACTACGCACCGTTTGTCGCGTGTTTGGCACAAAGACTTTACACTGTAAAGCACAGAGGATCTCGATCTATCACCAGCGGCGTGCGCAAGCCGAAGAACGCTAAGCTGAAGGAGGCCCTGAAGAAGATAGGCAAGACTACTTCTGTTATTCAAATGAGAGGAGCACTGAGAGACTTTTACAACAAAGACTTTTGAGCGCATGCTCATGACCGCTTTTACACTCGCGGTTGCCCTTGAAAGCGTCCCGACGAGCCCTACTGCGCCTCCGCCCTCTTACCCGCCTCTCAGCACGCCGTCTCCGTACGGACCTCCCTTGCCCTCTTCTGCACCTCTCGACGAGGTTGATTGGCGTTTTATGCCTGCTATAATCGCGTGGATTGTTTCGGTGGGTTTGAGCTCGGCTGCGGGAATCGCTGTTCTTACTGCACCCTTTAGAAGCGCGCAAATCGTAGCAAATCCGTGAAGGGATCTAGAAAATTTGTCTGACAGTACTTTTCGGCAAGGCGCGGAGCGTCCAGATACTCCTCCGTACGGGTGTCCGGATTCCCACCCACCCACACTAAACACTCCAAAATATTGAGGCACGCCACTTGTCGTCGTCGTACCATTTTTCGGGGTTGGCCTCTAGAAGAGGGTTGGCCCACCCGAGCTGTTTTCTGTAGATCTCGTTGACCTTTATCTCCGCTTCCGCGGCGGGATAGTATTTTGCGAGCGCAACAATTTCCGCGGCGTGGCGCCTTTGCGCGTCGGTAGGGGTAGACACTCCTGGATAGGTCGCTCTAATAAAAAGCCATTTGCGTGCGAGTCTTGCGCGCTGTTCAAATGGCGGTACATAATGAAGTTCGCCATCCACGTATACTTTCGTGCCTGGTATCGCAATTTTGCCTTTGGGGTCGCACCACAAGTAAAGCGGTGAGTTTGAGCGCTGTGAGTTTGCACGCCTGGTGGCTTCGATCCAACCGAGCGGGTCGTCTTCCGCCTCCCCTGGCTCGTTGCCATTGACGTGCGAACGGGGTACAACGTGTTCTACTGAGTATTGCTGCGTGTTTCTAAGGACGTCGGTGTCTTTTTGTTCGTATGCGCTCACGTAACTTCCGCCTTCAACCTCATCGTTGTCAGCTGTTTCTGCGACGCTGTGTAGCAAGCGGTGTTTGTCCTTGGCCCTATTGCTCTCCCACGACTTGAAATCTGGACGCGTGCCACAGGCTTGGAGCCATTGCGCATGCGTACTTTGAGACTTTAGGGAGAGGCCGGAAAGGTTGGGAAGGTTCATAGGAGCGGCGTTTGCCTCTTCCCCCCCCCTCTCCATAATCGTCCCGGATTGGACATATGCAACGACGCAAACGCCGTACGGTTAAAACTCGACAAGCCGTGGAGCGTCCAAGCACACAACACGAACCCCAGCAGCCAGCTCGGGGTCCAGGGACTGGAGAATCTTCCATGCAATCGCCTGGGATCGATGAGCTCCGCCGTAGCACTGGATCCGCACGGAACGATCCAATACAAACGCCGAAGTCGCCCGATTGACCATCATGTCGATCTCCTCACCAGCTCCGGGGGACTTGGCAATGATCCAGTCTATTATCGCGCCCGGTAACGGGGCGAGCGTACCCCGCGCGATAGTGGTGTACGGATTGGGTAGCTTCTTAGCATCGATTATTACAGCGTTCTGAGGTAGCCCAGACGGCTTCGAATCGGACTTGCTTCCTCCAATCTCGAGAATGAGATCCTTCTGTGGAGCGCGGCAGGGCGGTGCCTGTTGCTCGTGCATGAGCCTAAACGGGCGGTTGATGAGTTGTGCAACCCTGTAGGCCAACGGACAAGGTACCCATTTAGCGCTGTAGTCGTCTTAAGGTGGTCTCAGGGTTTGGTCGAGGTGCGGACGGGTAGGGAGTGATTAGAACGGGTGATCGGCAGGAGCGCAAACGTGGACCTCCGAGAGAATGGCAATTCCTGGCGGTTTCGTAAAAAATTACATTTGTAACTCGTGTGGACGTTTGGCCAGCTGGCCAAAACCAAATACAGCCCTCCCTCTACCTCACACACACATCGCTACATTGCCTCGCTAGGTAGTACCGTGTGGCACGATGCTCGTACCGCTCCCGTCGGCCGCCTCTTTTGACACTGTCACTGGGCGAGAGGAGCTTCTCGTTCGGCACCAAATTCGATCGCTGAATTCGGTCGTCTTGGTCGAGACCACCCCGAGCGAAGAGCTTTGCGAGACACAAAAACGTCATGACGGGCAGATGTTCGCATCCAATGTTAACAACAGACGAGGACGCGCACCGAATGAAAGAGACTTCCTTCGGCACATGTCGCGAATCGAGAGAGTCGCGGAGAGACTCCGATTCGGCAGGTTCATCTTTCCACCCTTGCCGATTGGAGTGCACACTCGATCTTCGCTGTGACCTCCTTGGGGGAGACGGCTAGCACGCGGCACATTTCACTACAGTAGGGACAGTCGAACGCCATAAACACCGCGCCGGCTAGCTTAGTGTCGCAGCGCGCACAGCGGGAGAATTTGTTGATTCCGTTCACGGTGCACCCCCCAGTGTCTGGGGTTGACTCAATTCTTAGCAGTATTTTGCTCCAGAGGTTTTGAGACATCATCTCCCCCTCCTCCCAGTTTTTCACCGCTCCCTCTTACGAGACTCAATCTCGTTATCGTCAGTGGTGGATCAGCCGGAGCGCGGCGAGGTTGCAGAGCTCATCGACGAAGCTGGCCACACGGCCCCGGCCTCGACCTCGGCCTCGACCTCGGCCTTGGCCCCGCCCCCCCCCCGGGGGCTGCACGCCACCCGGTTCATTTTGCACAGCCGGCGCCGCTGGTGGCACCCAGTCCGCGGGGCGATACTGCACGTCGAGCTGTTCCATGTCCTCTGGCCTTACGTTCGGAGGTACGAACGTAAGGGGTGGCTCAGGAAGGGAAATCGGCGAGCCTGGAAGCTGCTCGGAGATTGCCTTCTCGACGTCCTCAGTATTTTTGAGGGCGGCAAACGCGACTGAGGAAAACACCGGATGTTCCTGGTACAACAGGTGATCAATCAGACCAGCTTTTGAGCTGTCTAAGCGTTTGTCGACGGGCCGATTGGAAAGATTCGGGTTCTTTATCAAGATGACTGTGTCCCGCATGGCCTGCACAAAGATCACCTTTCTTTGCCAGGGTATCGCATTGGGAGTGTGTTCTTCAACAAACAATCGATGTCGGTACTGCAGTGCGTGCAGTTTCAACACCACGTCCCCAAAGAGCTTCTTGAAGGCGTCAGAGTTGACGATTTTACTGTATTGAGCTGCAAACTTCGCGTGTATCGGGGTTTTCTGCAAGTGATACGCATACCAGGAGATCCCTGCGATCGTTCTGGAGACGGTGTATGCAGCATCTGCGCATGGCCAGTCCATCGATTTGCGCATCGACTGGGCCGCATTGCCTTTATTACTGTCAACATGATTGACCTCGCGGACGATGAAGTTTTCGTAGTCTTCCTCGTAGCTCGCGCGATCTCGGACGCGATTGTAATACCACCAAAAGATGGCGGCGACAAGCAGAACCAAACCTAAAGAACCGGCCCCAACAAGCAGCGTATTTGCGGAGCCTCCGAGGCGTAATTGGTAGATTGTGTTGGCCAGCCATACACGCCAGCTTTGCCGATTGGTGTTCGTATTGTTCGTATCGCCTATAACTTTTTCCAGCTCCTCCAATACTTTTTTCCAGGTTTTG
The DNA here is from genome assembly GCA_002713695.1 of Opitutaceae bacterium. Lineage (GTDB taxonomy): Bacteria > Verrucomicrobiota > Verrucomicrobiia > Opitutales > Opitutaceae > Cephaloticoccus. The sequence goes on along the minus strand of PAUB01000017.1, from coordinate 10,467 downwards.
GCCTGGTCGGGAGTGGTGCCGTAGATCCACTTTGAGATTGGACTCCCGGGTTTTGCAAACTCTCTGCCTAACCTTAGGGTGACCTCTTGGGAACTGCCCAACGTCCACGCACGTGCGAGATTGTATTCGGATTCGGCCTGTCGCCCGCCTATCGTCTGTATCGCCTCGAGTAGCAAACTCTGGTCCTTTAGGATCCTCGTGAGCTCAGTCAACATGCCGAGGCCAAGGGTGGGTAGTAAAATGTCCCGGGCGGTCGTCCACCTGAAAAAGAAGCTCACGAATTTGCGGAAGTCGACGTCCCCGGCCTCATCAAACATCTGATCCAGGTTTGAGATCACAGCAATGAGCACCGCTGACAAAACTGCGCCTCCGGGCACAACGTGTGTCGAGACGCCTAAGGCGCCTGCAAGAATCCGACCAGGTGAACCTAGCATCAAGCTCCCGACCAAGCTCTTCACGCTCGCGAATGTGACCACACTCTCGGCATCGCCCCCGCCTTCCGTGCTGCCCCCCAGTATGAGATCATCGAGGTTGAGATCAAGTAGCTCGCCCGTTTCTGACACTTTGCGCGGGAGTTGGTTGACTGCATTCAGAATTTGAAGGAATTCTGACATGGGGACGCCTTCTTTTTCGAGCCGCATCAACTCGGCCTCGTACACATCCGGTTCGATTTCCTTAAGCTGCGAAAGTACTGCGGCGTTGAGCTCCCTGACTTCCTTGAGTTCATCGTTCTTCTCCCACCCCGGGGCGGTCGTGCACACAGCCACAAGCTCATAGAGATGCATAGCATAGCTGATCGACAGAAACTTCCTTTCTAGATTTACTGTCTCCGGGTCCGGAAAGCTTTGAAAAAAAGATTGCGTTGCTTCATCATCCTCAAAGTTCGGGTAGGGACCACTACGGGCCCTTTTTGACGGGGGGTCCATTTATCCTACTTCACCTACATCTAATTAGTGACTCTACGTGTTATGTATTACTCGCCATTCAATCGCAGACACTCGCAGTCAATACTGTGAGAAGCTCGTACAGCGGCATGCTAGAGACCTTATTGCCTGTAAGATCACCGGCCTTCACAATGTTTTGAAGCATCTGGTCGATGCTTGTGCTTTTCGGCGCCCACTGTGGGAGCGTTGGCTCTTGTACGGGTTCCGGGTCGATGTCCGAGGTCCATCGGTTCCGGGCGAGCGGATCGTAATCCCCCCCCGAAGAATGCGTGTTCCCGGGTGGCTCAACCGGAGCGCCTCCCCATTCTTCGGTGCTGACCTCAGCTTTTGCTGCATTTAGCCCCTCTTGCCGTGCAGCGGATTTAGATTTCCACAGTCTCGACGCGTTTGCAAAGGATTCACGCTGCGCGCTCTTTGCCTCGGCCAGGGACGGGGGGGGGGCATACAGCGGCACCTTGCGAATTGGAAGATGTTCGATATCGTCACGGGACGGGTCGACGAGCACTACCCGAGGAAGGGCCTCCGCCTCAACGCAACGCATTGCCATAGCAAGCCCGACGGCGACAGAGTGAACAAACTGCACCTTTGTAGCCTCGTTCACTGTGGCCGCGAGCGCCAGGTTGGCCACCTGGAGCTTCAAAGTCTCCGCGTCGTAGGCCCTACAGTGAACCACCGGATCATTGTACGCGGCCAGGACGAGTTTCATGCGCTCACGTAGTGCAGCGAGTTTCAAACTCCGGAACGCCCGATTGCGACGGGTATATTGAGGCCTGGAATCTGGTCCAGCGCGTTCCTTTTCCCAGTCTTCCGAATCTTCCACATACTCGCGGATGTCAGCGTCGCTGTTGACAGCGTGGTCGAGCCACGAGCTCGGCGCGATAGCTCGCGGGCCCCTACGCCGCCCCGGGTCGGCAAAGCGAACACCAATGTGAGGACCGACATGATCCGGTATCGTATTTTTGATCCCCGTCGAGAGGCTGGTTACCGGCGTATCCAGTCCGGCTCCGGCTACTGTAAAATGCTGAAAGACGAGCCTGCGAAGCTGAAGCATCAGTCTTGTCCGCATTCTGATCAGCGCAAGTTTGGTCGGAACCACAAGCGCCGGTTTGACCAGCCGCGGAAACCAGACCTTTACGATCGTCGACGGACCCCGCCCTTCTCCGACAAGCAGCAGAAGGCTCTGCAAGAGCCGCTCGGCGTTCCAAAGCATGCTGCGCATCGTCGGGCTGAGCTCACCGGAGTATCCCCCGGAAGTGTAAACTTGTTCCACTGAATCAGACACATCGTTTGGGGCCGCCAACCTTGCTAGCCACGTGAGAGAGGCCGCTACGCGACGCTGTCGATCCGACCTCTTTTTTCGCTCAGCAGCGGTGTCATCGTCCTCCTTCTGAATAGCAATATTCTCATGCCCCGTGAGCCGCCGCTTTGCCCTTTGTTCCAAGTTCTGTCCCCGATAGGTGTCAACGCCGTATTGAACAAGTGGGATTAGAAATTGGTACGCCAGAATCATCGCCGCCGCCAGCCTCGCTCCCACGCCGCCAATACCAACCCTTAAAAAGAGATTGGCGCCTTCCTTCGCATCTGGCATACCGAAAAGATAGTTTCTCGCGACTTTTTGGTCGATGACATGGTCCCATATGTAGGCGAGCACGTCGAGATTTTGCACAATGGGAACGACCACAGAGATTGGCACTCCGAGCAGCTGACTGACGATCGCAGTCGTCTTTGGGTTGGTTTCAACGATACCACTGATTCTGGTGATACCGATGCGGATTGATGCGGCCCCGGTCGTCACGCCGCGGTTGAGCAGACCCCTGAGAAGCTCCGGGGCATTGGACACGCCCCGGATGGCTGATGCAAACGACTCAGGTAAGCGGGTCACAAAGACGGAGTGCAATTGGTTGAGCGCTTCCCTGGTATCAGCCAACGTTTCACTCGAGAGCGTGCCGAGCATCTGCTTCAGTGTCTCCAACAGGCCCTTGAGTTCAATCCGAATGCGCTCGCCATCCTCGTTAAGACGGGCGTAGCGAAGCGAGTTGTAATAGAGACTGGACGCGAGCTCCTCTGCCGTCTCAAGACACGCTCGCACCGGCTCGACAATACCCACATCGACCGCATTGGCCGCATTTCGAACCGCCTCCATGACCACAGCTGCCGATTGGGCGGTCGTCTCCAGTGCCATCTCACCGACGGCCAGTACTGAGTCTAGAGCGTGACGAGCCTCGACTGGCAGCTCATCGCGAGCCTCCCTGACCAGCGCGCGAAATGCCACATCAATGTCAGCACCCGCTTGTAAAAGGCTCTCGCGGTCGGCATCGGCTCCGCGGCTGACCACGACGTTTACGAAGGCCTTTGCTGACTGCACTGCCGCCTCGACAAGTTCCTCTCGCGGGGATTTTCGTTTGACTTTAAACACCATTCCGTGTGCTCTTCCCGCCAAGTCCCAGACCGATTCGCCAAAGGATTGTCCCATTAAGGCTTGCCACGCTGCAGACATTTCGGCCGTCGTTGTCGATACTGCAATATCCATTGCTTGCAGCTCTGGATCGACCCATGGCTGCAAAAATCGTGTTTCCGGAGCTTGCGCAACAACCGACTGCTGGGCTGCAAGGAGCAGGGCGGCGCCGCCCGCCGCCAGTCTCCAGGGGGCGTCGGTTGATGAAGCCGCCGCGGGCGTGACGGCAGGCGACCCCGGTGGGGTCGCCTCCTCCAATGGGGGCACGTCCTCTTCGTCGGTTGATGAAGCCGCCGCGGGCGTGACGGCAGGCGACCCCGGTGGGGTCGCCTCCTCCAATGGGGGCACGTCGTCTCCTTCTTCGTTCGGGGGTCTTTCCGGGGTTGCAAGATAGTCAAAATCACTGGGGTCGAGCTTCTTGTCGTTTGCAATCTTCTCGGCAATGTCCATCATCTTGTCAGAATCCACCCGAGCGATTACGGTGCGGCTGCGCGCAAAATGCACGCTGAGGATGCGCTTGCGCTTGAATCTCGCATCCGTCGTCTGCTGATGTTGCAGTCTGATGCACATCGGGTGGCGGGTTGCCTCCGGAATGCGACGCAGGGAAGGCAAGGAAGGGTCCGGTTCTGACTGTGAAACATCGATTATGAGCACTTCAGAGTCTCCTCTTGTAAAGAGGCTGTCAATGAGCGCAAGAGCCGCCTTTCGAAGATCATCCAGAAACACGGGCACCGTCTCGAAGGCCGGCGCGCCAGTCGGGGCGACCCGGGTGCGCTCAGGTAGCAGCGGAAGGTTTCGATCGCCGTGTCCAAACGGCACCATGTAGGTGGCTTCCCAAACCGTTGCCTCGTCGACGACAACGTCGTCCAAAGCGGGGAGCAACTGCATGCGCTTTGCGAGCGCGTCCACCGCCTTCTCGCTGGCAACAACCGCCGGGGTGTTGAAGTCGATGTCCGTGTCCTCAAGGTCGATGCGGAGAATTGCGTTGCGTTCACGAAATACAACCGGTGCTCGCTTGGCCGACAACGGGGGAATGGGTGTTGCCTCGGATGTCGGTGCATGTTGGTCTGACAGCGAGAGAGCCACAGCCAGCGCCACACGCAGCTGGTCTTGTTTTCCCAACGCCTCGCGTGCGGACAAAAGTGTGGGCCGTCCGGAAACGATCGCTGCCCCCAGAAGGGTAAGTCGATGGCCGTTTGCGCCGAGGTTCACTGCCAGTTTGTTGCACCGATCCCACGCGTCAACGCTCTCGCGCAACTTTCCTATCACTACCAACGGATGTCGTTGATTGGAGGACGACTCAATGACTAGGGTATGCTGCAGCGGGTACGCGGGTAGCTTAGCCACATCTTCAGGCTTTGCTCGCGTCAGCTCGAGCAGCGCTTCTACTGTCTGACTCAGCCGCCGGACTGCCTCCTTGGAAAGTTCGTTTCGCTTCGCGCGGAGCACAAGGCCGTCTGGGAACCCCGCCTCGAGCGCCTTGTAGTTGACCTGTCCGTTGCCGCTGTCCGTTTTTGTACTTCTCAATGCAATTCGAATGATCCGCCTTGCAAAAGAACCACCGGGGAAGCTCAGAAGCAGTGCGTCGCTTTCGAGGTCCGCCAACGACGGCGCGGCACCATCATCAGACGAAGACGCTCCACTCAGAAGCACTCGCATCAGGGCGACGGCGCGGGGGATGAGCACTTCGCGAAGCTCCCTCTGCGCGCCCTCTACGCGAGCCAGTCCCAGTGGTTGGTCGTGCAGCGCAGAAGAGCGAGCCACAAGAAGCGCAACAAGTTGATCTGCAAAAACGGACCGTGCGAGATGTTGCGTCATTGAGCTCCCCATTTCGGTTGATGCTTCCTGTATGGACCCGTGTGCCAGCCGCATCCATCGTTCAAAAACACCGGTTGCTCGAAAGCGTGAAAGAGAGTCCAGGACCTCCACGGGCGGGCCGTGTGGTGCGTTGGTGTGATCTGCCAGAGGAGCCAAAATGTTATCTAAGAATTGGTCGGAAGCCAGGTGCTCGTACAGCAAGAATCGCAATGTGCGCGACTGACCCACGGGGGCAAGCACGTCTGTAAGTATCACGGCCTGAATTCGGTGGGCTCTGGACATCTCCCCGATGGACCGATCGGCGAGGTGGTAGGCTCTCGAGCTCTCAATCTCACCATCGGCACCCGACACAAAGTCGGTGTTGAGCCTTTGCAGTGAAAGCGGGGACGCCACCAGCTTTGTGTATGTCAGCCGCTGCGGGAGGACGCGGCGCACCACCGCGGCGGCATCTATCCGTTCCTCCGGGGGCACAGTGGTAAGCGCCTCCATTTCCTTGACCAGGTTGGCAAGCATGCCCCCCTCCTCAAGGCCAGTCCCGTGCTTCGAGCCCAACTTCCATGCATGCTTACACATCAACTCTCTGGTCACTTGTCTCATACCCTTCATGAACTGGGCGATATTTTTGCCCGCCTTTGCGTCGCGCTCCGATCCAGACTCACGCCAGTAATTGGTGTACCACCACATAGACTCATAAAAGGCATATTCGGTGACCGGTTTGGCGCACATGTTGGCCTCAAACGATTCAATCTCGTCGCGGAGATCACGAACATCGTCTCCATAGCCACACGCAATCCAGCCTGCGCGCTGGCCGGCTTCCGGGGTGCTTTCTATTTTCCAGCGCGTGACACGCGAATCGTTTTGCACCTCAATCACAATGCGAGTGCTTACGGCATTCTGCCGAAGCTCGCTGGCCTCAAGTCCCCGCTTGACCATGTCCCCGTTGATGGAAAGGTAGCCTACGGAATTGAGCGTCTCCTTGTCGCTCGGCTCCGGACTCACGCCCCGTCTCGTTGCAAACTTGCGTAGACGGACCATGAAGTCGAATGCGGTGCCTTCTGATAACCACTCTGCCAGCACCTTTTCTCGCGATAGCCCACGGCTCCGGTAGTCGTCGCCGTAGACGGGTGCATTCTCTTTTACAGTCCCTCCACGAAGCCTTGTAGTCACGGGTCCGGAGCCAGACTCGTCTACACCCGCGCCCTTGAAGCGGCGAAGTCGTTTCAGTGAGTCCACGAGCTGGCGTATGGTGAATCTTACCCGGGCAGCCTTTGGCGTCTCGGGGGTAGTTTTAGTCGCTGCCGTGCCCACCTTTTCCAGCATCGAACGGAATGCTTTGGTTTCCACCTTACTCTCGGGCCCTTTTTTCCCTTCTTTGTCGGCCTCATAGTATCGTCCCGCATTTCGCAAAGCGGCCCACTCTTTAGGGTCGAGGTCAGAAAGCATCGACGAAAGTCGCCACGAACCACCCAAAATGCCAAGAATCCAAGCTACTGTCTTGTCCTTGTTCTTTTGTGCGGCTGTCGGCAGTTGGTCGTAACTCGACAGCAGTGTGTTCAGTGCACCCGGCCCTTCCTTTGCGTCTGATGTGATAATCTCTGAGAGTCCAAGTGTCAGGATCTTGGTGTAAAAACCCGCATGCGTCCCTGCCTCCCGACGGCGTTTACTCGAATTGTCCAGTATTTCGACAAACGGAGGGTGCGTGAAGAGGCATGGGAATGGGAGAACCAGCGCCCCGGCATCGGGGTCGCCGACGCTCGACGTGGACACGGGGCGCTCGGCAAGCAACTCTTCGGGTTGTTGTTCGCCATCTACAGTCGCAATTTGATACACGCTCAATTTGACGGAATCTGCTTCCGCCTCGCCGTCCTCCACAACGGAGCTCACCATCAGGGGCGCCACGATGGACGCAGTGTGTGTGCCTGCCTTTAGACCTGTTGCAGCCTTGTATTGAGAAACCTCCCCATTTCCGTCGACAGAACGTACCATGTGAGGCTCACCGGCATGAAATTGGTCAAGGCGCACAACTCCGTCCGCATCTGGGGTGGCCAGAACGCCTTCGACAAAAAGCTGTGTCTGTCCCGCCGACTTGACAAGCGTAAGTTGCGTCGATCGCCGTGGAGCATTGCCATCGGGAAGTTTGTTGCGGGTGGCGTCGGCGTACGGCCGCTGGGCGGGGTTCAAAGGAGAAACTCTGCCATCCTGCGGAACTCCAGATTCAAGCGCCTCCCATTCCTGTGTCCAAAGGCTACACGCGGCATTTAGCTCCATCACGCACGCGAGATTGGCCTCTCTCACTCTTTTTACCTCCCCGTGGATGATATCAACCACAAGGCAACCAGATGTAGAGGGACAGGCTACAAACACGCAAGCAAAGGGCTTGCACTAGCGCGTCAATCTCCGATGGACCACGCCCACAATAAGGGCGCAATCGAGAGCAGCGTCGAGCTGGGCAACTACACCGGGTTGGTGAGCGCCGTGCTCGCGCAGGTCTCGGCGGGGCTCTCCGACCACTCCACTGGCGCCGACGGCGACGTGCAGGAGCATGCGATGAAGCGCCTAAAGAAGCTAAGCACCTCTATCGGGAACCAGACCCCCGCCAGCCGGGCCATGGCGGGACGCTTTGCGCTCGGGGCAGACGATGTCATGTACCTCCAGAATGCCGTCTCGGTACTCGCCGCGGGCCATGAACGCGGTTCCGACGAAATCCCGATCGCACCCGGGGAGATGCTCGGCGCCAACGTCGTCGAAAGCGTGCGGCGCATCGTGGAGGACGACATGCGCGCCCGGGACGTCGGTCGGCTGGCGGAGGCGCCGGGGAAGCTGGAACAGCTCGCGGTCTCTGTTGGCTGGCTGTTGCAGCTCGACGAGGTGCGCGAAGGAGTCGATGCACTCGACCTGATCGTCGTCGCAGGCTCAGACGCGGAGAATGCCTACAATCAAAGTAAGAGTGTCGAGAAGATGGCGACGGCCATTCGACAAGGCGGCGACGGGCTTGCCAAATTCCAAAACCTGCTACTCCAGCTCTACGCCATGCTCAACGACGAGTACGCCCCGGGGAGGCTCGCAGACGAGATCGAGGAGGCCATGCGCAAGAGCGCCCGGGACGTCGATTCGGCTCGAGAGACGATGCACGCTGAAAACCTAAAGTTTCTCAGAGCGCGCAAAACCGAACTCGAGGAGAGCGTCGCCACTCTCACCGGGGAGCTGGAGGCGGCTAAAGAAAAACTCACGTACATGATGGGAGAGCTTGAAGCGTCCAACGCCAGAAACTCGCAGCTGGTCAAGCAAGTCAACGAACTTGGAGCTACTGTGCAGCAGCAAGAAACGGCGATCAAGACACTGAAGGCGCAGATTGCTGAGCTAGAAGGCCGGCTGGCCTTCAAGCAAGAGCAGCTTGCGGAGCTCACCAATATTGTGACCGAAAATTATAAGCTCATTGATACTCTGAACGCCAAACTTGCAGCGGGAGAGGTCTCCGTGAGTTCGCTGAGGGAGGCACTAGCCGCTGCAGATCAAGAGATTGCTGGCCTCGAGGCGGGGGCAAGGGTCGACCAGGCAGACATTGCGCAACGCGATGCCCGGATTGATGCCCTGAACGAGACGCGCAGTGATCTGGAGATTCAGATTGAGGCGGCAGAGGTAAATAAGAGGCAGCTGACCCGTGATATTGCCGCTGTGGAGGAGAAACTTGCAGCGTGCGAAAAGGACCTTGCCACTACAAAAGCCGAGGTGGAGACCGAAAGGCGACTGAACAAGGCCTTTAAGTTTCAAGTGCTCGAATATTCCAACCAGTTAGAAGAGACTTTGGCAATGCTTGGGAAGAAAACCAAAGAGCTCAGTGAAAAAGACGAGGAAGTCAAGCTGCTTCTGCTCCAGATTAAAAATCTCAACGAAGAGCGCGCGAAGATGCGCGCGGAGATTGAGGAGCTAGTCAAAGATCGGGGCGGTGCAAGCGCCGGTGGGGGAGGCGGTAGTTGGTATTCCGCCATGGTGAAAAGTCTTGCCCTACTTCGAGGCGAGGATCCCGACGAGGATCCCGACATGGCAGTCGGCCAGAACTTTGTCTCCCGGCAGTCGGTCGACATCGGGGCAAAAGTGCTCACTGGGAGAAACATCAGTGAAGTAGGCGACGATGCCGACTCCGCCGGTGGCGCGACACTGGCGGTCTATGAGTATGCGCGCGTTGCCGTGGAGGCGACCCAGCGGGCGACCGATCCTTTGCCAAAGGCGGCGACAGAAGACGACCTCTCTCGTTACGTAGAGTACCGGGGCCTCGTCGGCCAGCGCGGCCCTGAGGAGCCAATAAGCACAATCGCAGACAAATCGGACGATCATCTGCCGTATTCGAGCCCCTGGGAACAGAATGCTGAGTCGGGAAATCTCCTCGTCGGAGATACGGTTGCAGAGCATCACGCTGTCGCCGACGCCCCGCTTTCAAAGATCGAGCGCCACGAGGCTGTGCATTTCTTTGAATCGGCGAGTGTTACGGGAGTTTTGTCCAGGTTTATGGGCGACTTTGCGTTGATCCCCGTACAGGCCAGCGGTTCCATTGAGAAGAGCTTCTGTGCCAGGTGGAGGCCAATTGGACCTCAGTGTGTTGCCGTCGCAAAAGCCGCGGCGTTTGAGCATGCTGCTCAGCGTTGCAGAAAGCTTGCAGCCATAAACAACGAAGCTGAGAGCAAACTACTCAAAGCCACATCCGGGGCGCTTAAGTTGCGCCAGCTGGAAGCTCTCTTTGCCATTCACGAGCACATCGAGGAGCACGGCGACACGCACTCAGTCCTTCCGGAGAAGGAAAAGCTGGTTACCCGGCCACTCGCACATCTGCGGCGTGTCGGCAAGCTGTCTTTTCCCATTGACTGTGGGCTTCAGCTTGCACCCACAACCACAATCAATGACATCGATGGTGGTGACACTTCTTGGCTCAACAAAAACGCGCTCACCCCGGATGGCGAAAAGTCAGCCTACACGTTTCGCGCCCTGAGCGCCGCGCTTCAGGACATTGTCAGGCCAGACAACTCCTCCGGGCCGCCCCCCGCCGTTTTCATGGCGCCTGAGGTGGGTCGATTTAAAGACGCTGTGACACCTTCCCCGACGACACAGGATAATCTCAAAGCTTTTAAAGAGCTTATCAGCACAAACTTTACGAACATCCAATACATCTCAAACGCGTCTGAGCTTTCCACAAAGCGCCTGCGGGGCCTGATCCGACTTGGCCTATCGCATTGCTATGCCCTCCTGAGCGAGAAT
>PAUB01000016.1 GCA_002713695.1 Opitutaceae bacterium | reverse complement strand
GTGAAAAAAGTTTGCACCCCGACGACGGTGAAAAAAGTTTGCACCCCGACGACGGTGAAAAAAGTTTGCACCCCGACGACGGCGAAAAAAGTTTGCACCCCTCTCGTCTCACACTCCCTCTTCCCCTTTTTTTTTCGTCTCGGGTCGTGGAGCGACAGGTCTTTCGGGACGACGCCACGTTGCGTAATCCGTTTCGTTTCAGGTACACGACCGACACGGATCGCGTCGCGAACCCTGTCTCCAGGGTCACTTGGAAAGCGATGAGTCGTAACGCGACGGTCCCGACTACTTGTCATCGTTGTCGTAACCCCATTCCTCCTATGTTTTTACGCGTGACGCGTACCGATAATTCATCCGGGGTCAACGTCGAACGACATTTCCATGCCAACTACAACTGCTTGCGCGACTTCCGCGAGGAGATTCGCGACGCGCCCGACATCCGCGACCTCACCGAACTCTCCGAGCAGGAGAAAAGGGTCGTGAACGCACTCGTAGACATGATCGACCGATCCTGTGACCGCTGAGAAAGGCATTAGCATCGGAAGAGTATAACGCGATGTACCCCCTCACCGACCAGGAGTGTAGAATTCGCGCCGTGTTGACTTAAAATAAATTCATTCACACTCGTCTTCCCGCTGAGAAAACGCGTCGCGTCGTCGCGTCGAGATCGCCGTCTATCCTCGTGACGTGCGCGCCCCTGTCAGTCATGCGCACGATCCGCGCGTCGACCCGACCGAATTCCGGAAACGTTCGTTCGAACATGCACCTCGTGAACGCCAGTTGCAACTGGTGTTGATTTTTAGGCGCGTTCGTGAACTTTTGGAAGGGGGCGCGCATGCGTCCGTTACCGACGTCGTTGTACCCTTCGAATCCGCACTTGAGTTCCACGAGGACGACGCGACCGCGCTGGTCCACGAAGACCCCGTCCACCAACGTCGCGAGGTCGACCTGCTCGTCGCGCACCACCACCTGCGCTCCCACGGGAACGAGTCCTAGACGACGCGTCAGAGCCACGAACGCGCGAGCGAGCGGATGAGTCGGCTCTTCGAGGAGGGGGGTTCCTCCTCTCGAAGTCACGGAAGGTCGAGAGGGGTTGACACTTCTCTCGAGGGGGGGTCTGAGGGGGTGCGGTCCCCTCGCGCGACTCTTGATCCACCTCTCGACCTCGACGTCGACGCGACGTCCTCGCGACATGCCTCCGTCCCGTCTTTTTTTTTTCGGGACGCCTCCCTCGCGGCTCCACGCGCCTCTTCCCGGCGTGAAGACGTACTCGGGGTAGTACCTCTCGCGGGTCACGGCGGTCAGACCTCGACAGCGCATGGACCTGGTGGACGTTCCGGTCCGCGAGAGGATGGTCGTGAAAAAGGTGACGTCGCGCGCGCGATCGTCTCTTCGCTCGCGACTTCTTCCCCTCGCCGCGACGTCGTCTCTTCGCTCGCGACTTCTTCCCCTCGCCGCGACGTCGTCTCTTCGCTCGCGACTTCTTCCCCTCGCCGCGACGTCGCGCGCGCGATCTCCTTCTACGGTCGCGCTGTGTCGACGACGAAGCGTCTCGGCGAACATGGTCGACGAATCGACGCCGGCACCGACGCCGACGTACGAACTGACGATCGACGGTCGCGAACCTCCTCGCGTTTTCGAGTCTTTCGCCGAAGCTTCGATTCGTCACGACCGACGGAACCTCGACGTCGGCGATTTCGAGATCGCGTCGAGCGAGCGCGTCGCGATCGTCGTCGAGCGCAAGACGTGGTCGGATCTCGTGTCGTCGGTGGCGGGTCGTCGACTCGCGGACCAGACGGCGCGAATCGTCGAGAAGTGCAAGAACGTCGGCGCGCGCCCTGTGCTCCTTATCGAACACGATCGCGTCGTCGGGTGGAACGGTAAGAGCGGTGGACTCGGTAACAAGTTCATCGACTGTTGTCTGACTAAATACGCCCTCGAGGGGTTTTCGGTCGTACGCACGAAAGACGTCGAACACACGCGCGACGTCGTCGACTGGTTGCTTCGTCGTTGTCGCGACGGTAAGGTTCCGACGTTCACCCCCGAGTTCGCTTTCGACCGTGCCGCGGAGGGCGGCGGGGGGACGCGAAGGTTTCGCAAGAAGGACTACGGCGAAGACAACGCCTGGCGGGACATGCTGACGACCGTCCGAGGCGTGTCCAAGGCGAAGGCGAGCAAGATCGTCACCAAGTACCGGAACGCGCCCGCGCTCATAGAAGCGCTTCTCCGAGAAGACGACGCGGGCCTAGGAGTCGACGGAATAGGGAAAAAATTACGCCTCGATATAAAAAACGCGCTCGTGGGACCTTTGTAATGAATGAACGAGTATGCGTCGCATACTTCGAACCGACGACGAGAGTTCGCTCGACTCGAGATCTATCGCCGCCGCCGCGGCTGCGAACACGTCGCGAATGAAGCGCGGGGGTCGACCACCGACGTGCCTCGCGACGTCCTGGAGCGGTGACGACGTCGCGTCGACGAGCGATTCAGGGCGAGCGGACGACGACGTCGACGATACGGGCGACGGAGGGGGTACCGACGGAACTCTCGTCACCGTCGAACAGGCGCGTCGAGCGCTCGAGTATTACGCGGCCGACGTCGCGACCCGAGAACGAGAACCCGAGAGGTACGCCGACGCGTACGCCGAGGGGGTGTGCGCCGTTCAGGCGTGCGCGCGTCGACGTTACGACGCGCTCGTCTCGGACCCGTCGTGGTCCGACGCGTCTCTTCGTCTTTTCCGGGCGATACAACACGGGACGCCGGTGTCTTACGCGCGCCTTCGCGACGTCGAGTCGCGCGTCGACTCTAAGAATAAGAGAAAGAAGGGCGAGGAGGATCTGCGTTCTCTCGACCTCGCGCGGCGTCGCGAGAAGCCGCTCGAAGTAGACGTGGCGTCGTGCGTGGTCTTGAAGGTTCGAGCGAACTCGCGATACTACTGGGAGATGGAACGAGACCTTCACGAGTACGGTCTCGAGAACGACCTCGACTGGACGACGACGGCCGATCCCGGATCGGCGCGCGAATTCGACCGACGTTTCTTCGCCGCGAGTCGACACGACGACCTGGGAATCGTCGAGGTGAGGGTCAGACGCCTCGAGGGGGGGAAATGCGTCGACGCGTACGTGCGTCCCGTCGAGCTCTTCGTCATCGACGGGGGCGCGCAGCGAGCGTTCGCGCAGAACATGTACGAGATGTTCGCGTGGCACTGGACGGTACAGGAGAGATGGGCGAAATCGTGGCGCGACTCCGCCACCGACACCGACGCGCGAGACCTCGTGGCCGTGAAATACGCCGAAAAACTCAACCTGCATCTCAAAACACACGACGCTCTGTCGCGGATCGTCGACGCCATCTATACGGAATCTTCTCGGTCGTCTCGTTCGTCGAAGGACATGTCTTTTTTCGGAAAGTTCGCGAAGAACATCGGTCCTCCTCCGACGGAAGGGACGATCTCCGCGGATCGTCCCTCGTCTGGTCCCTCGTCTGGTCCCTCGTCTGGTCCCTCGTCTGGTCCCTCGTCTGGTCCGAAAAAACAATCCTCTAAGCTCGCGAAGTCTTCCGCGCAGCATCGGATTCGCGACGCGGACGTCATCGATCAGAAGGCGCGTCAGAACATCGCTGATAAGGTCGGCGCGATCGTCGACGACGTCCCGCCGCCGACCGAAACGAAGAAGAAGAAGAAACGACCCACCGCGTTCGAACGTTTCTACGCCAAACACAAAACCCCCGAGACCAAGAAGACGTATCTGCAGCAGAGGTGGCGAGAGATGACCGACGACGAGAAGCGCGAGTACGGAGCGGTCGTGCTCGGCGGTGGAGGCGACGACAAGAAACGTAAAAAAAAAAGCGTCGAGAAGAGCGCCCCCGTCGCCGATGACGCCCCGCCGACGACGCGTGACGACGATCCCGAACACATCGACGACCCCGACGGCGCGGGCGACCTCGACGACCTCGACGACCCCGACGGCGCGGGCGACCTCGACGACCCCGACGACCCCGACGGTGCGGACTTCTCGGTTCCGACGACGAAACGGCGAAAGAAAGACGGTGACGACGACGCTCGCGACGGGACACGAGACCAACTCGTTCGACCCGCGGTTCCCCCGTCGATTCCTCCGTCCGCGCGAGCGACTCTCGCGGGGCACCTCCGCGAACACTTCGAACGTTCCCCGGACGTGTCGGGCGACATCGCTTTCGTATGGCGTCTCTTCTCCGAGAATCTCGACAAGACGACGCGCGGACCTCGCGCGAGACGCACGACGTTCGAGTCGACGCCTTTCGCCGACGCGAGGGCGAGGGCGACGACGACCGAGGACGCGATGCGCGCGCTTCGCGACGTCGAGGGAATCGGAATCGCGTTCAAAGCGTTCAACCTTCTCTTCGGAACCGTGTTCGGCGCGGACGACGACGAGGACGAGGACGACGAGGTAGTCTTCGCGTGATGAGATAGAGGTTTTGTCTACGATCAGCTTTTCGCCTCTAAGACGTCTATGAGGATGCGCCTACGAATGTATTCCATGTCACTCCCCTTGAAATCAATTTCGCACCCCATCGCGACGCGCTCCGCGTACTCGCACACGAACACCCCACAATCGTAGCAGTTATCCTGTCTCGGTTCGGACACGTATTCCTTCCGCCAACGTCCCTCATCGCGCTTGTTGCCTCTTCCCTCAGAAACATCCTCGAGCCACCTCACCACGTTCCCCGTGCACGTCTCATCTTTTTCGCCTAAGGAGTCGTAATACGACACCGTGGTGTTCGGCAGGTCGACGATGACGAGAACCCAGTGGTCACGGTTTTGATTGACCGGTATGAATATTTTGTCGCGTTCCAGGATATCGTAACCGAGCTTATCGGTCCAACGTTTTACATTTTCGTACATGTAGTATTCGTCCTTGTTGTCCTTATACAGTTTCGCGATGAAATAGGTGGAGAAAAAGACTTTTTTCGTCCGTTCGGCGACGAGGGCTAAGTAAAAATTTATAATCTCATCGTTCAGCCATGTTTTAGGGTTCGTGGTCTTCGCGTCTTTCCCCGTGATCCTCAAGTGACTTTTTCCGAATGTCCTCGCGACGAGTTCATCATCGTCATTCACCTCTAACGCCGCTTCGACTCTGGAGTTCTGCTCGAGCGTCAAGGGTTTTCGCAGCGTCTCGCATTCGTATCTCAGCACGACGTGACGAATGTACAGCGCGCGCAGAGCGGCCGAAAGATCGAGTCTCGACGCGTCTCTTTCTTCGTTCCCTTCTTCGTCCCCTCCTTTACTCGCGCGGCCGTCCACCGAAGTGTTCTCGGTGGATGGGGTGAACAGATCGTCGTCGTCGATCAAATTGACGACGTCGTCGTCGACGCCGTCCATCTCATACTCCTACGCAACGAACGTCTGGGTGCGCGCGTCGTCGTATATATATAAAAGAGACGCGGCCGATTGTCGACAAACGCGCGTCGAGTTTTAACATAACCGAAGATGAGTTTCGAATTGATCGCTCCCGGCGACGACGGCGGCACCTCTGACGTCGAGTACGTGGTGGAGTACGATTATCCCGAAGGTTGCGAAGAAAAAAACGATCGATGCGACATTAAACGAGAATGCGGCAGCGACCCCGCGACCGATCCGATAACTCATGAACCCATCGAGGTGCCATTTTTCAGAGCCACGTATTATACAAAAGATAACGAAGGTGACCCAGATACGCGCGGAAAAAAAATACGCGGAGAATGCGTTAACGTGGATTCTCTGCGAGATTACTATGCTCACCAAGAGCGTCACCCGTACACACTCCCTAAATCCCTCATGAACGTCGATTCCGTTTTTACCGCTTTACCACCCGTACTGACTGATGCGCAAATTCTCACGAGACGACTCGTCGCTTACATCGACGACCCTACCCCATATCGTCTCGAAGAGATTGAAAGGAAGATAAAAGGTGTCGATCCGACTGGTCTCGCATCGACGATTCAGAGACCGCACGAGGAAGGAGAAGAAGACATCTTAAGATTGTACGATACGTTGCTCGATCACTTTTTCGATTATCACCACGACAAGACTATCGAGAGATGCGAGGCTCTCGAGAAGATCATCGCGCTGCTCGTCGAAACCTACGGCGTGCCTTATCAGAAAGGTGACCATGACGACGAGTGGAACGACACCGACTTTTTCCACTCGTTGTATTACGAGACGCGCGACGAGAAAGAGCGGAGCGACGTTTCTGAAGACATTTCGAGAGAAGTGTACGCTTGTCTCGAACGTATCAAACAGATGATACAAGGAGTTTCAGTTCAGCCACCGGAACCTACGGAAACAGATGGATCGATGGTCTACAAATAAACATCGTCGAACGACATCCACAGTCACGGCGTGCGATTTTTTTTTGAAATAAACGATCTATCGACATCATGCACGACGGCGTGCTTCGACTCGCGCGCGAGAACGCGCACCCCCGCGACGCGCGAATCGCGTTCGACGAGGCGAAACATCAGTACACGGTCGACGGTCACGTCGTCATCGGATCCGTGTCGTCCCTGTGGGGATCGAGGTTCGAGACGTTCGAAGCGGAGAAGACGGCGCGTCGGTGTTACGGCGGCAAGTGGTCGCGAGCCGCGCGCGAGGGGGCCGACGCCGACGCGTGGACGTACACGGAGAGGTACGTGCGACTCGTCGAGGGCGGGTCGCGCGAGGACGCGATTCGAGCGGGCGTGCCGAGCGATTGGTGGTCGTCGACCTCGATCGCGTCGCGCGATCCGGCGGAGCGAGGGTACGCGCGTTTGCTCGCGCACATGTGGTCTCGAGGTCTCGATAAAGACGCGTGCGTCGACGGCGTCGTCACCCTGTGGAGCAGACTCGGCGAGGTCGCGTCGGAGAGGGGGACGTACGTACACCTCCAGTGCGAGCTCCACTGTAACGACGAAGCGCACGACGAGGACGCGGTCGAGGTCAGACAGTACCACGATTTCCGCGCGGATCACCCTCACCTCGTTCCGTATCGCACGGAGTGGTCCGTCTTCGCGCGTCTCGGTCTGTACGTCGTGTCGGGCCAGGTCGACGCGCTGTACCGCGACGCGCGGGACGGAACCTTTCACATGATCGACTACAAGTGCTGCGCGCACGAGCTCACCTCCTCGAACCCGTACGGGAAGGTCGGACTCGCGCCGTTCGACGAGATTCCCGATAATCCGTGGGGACACTACGCGTGTCAGCAGAACATATACCGACACGTCCTCGAACGTCATTACGGGATTCCGCTCGCGTCGGCTCGACTGCTTCGCGTGCACTCGACGATCGACGCGTACGAGCTCGTGTCCGTTCCCGATTTACGCGCGAACGTCGCGAGTCTTTTTCGCGAACTCGAGAGAGTCACGAGAGTTCCAAACATAAAATCGAGTCCGATTCAGAGAGTCAGACGCAAATTTCGAATCCTGACGCACGTTCTGAGACTCTCGATCTATTCGCGAAGAAAAAAAAAGATGAGCGACGCGCCCTCTCCGTCTCCGTCCTCCGAGTCCCCTCAGATTCTCACGCAGAAGAAGAAGACCCCCACCACCAAGAAGAAGACGCGCGACCTCGACGACGACGCGAAGAAGAAGAAGACTAAGAAGGTCAAGCGCGTCGCCTCGCCCGCCCCGCCGACCGACGACGACGACGAGTCGAAAGACGATCGCTCGATCGATGCCGACGCCGACGCCGACGTCGACGACAAATCGGTCGGTTCCGACGATTCTCGGGGCGACGCCGACGCCGACGAGGTGGAGGAGGAGACTCGCGAGTCTCCGTACGCGTGGTGGCGTCCCGAGTACGACGTCCTGGCCGACAAGATCATGGCCGAGGGCGGGTTCCCGACGAAGGCGGGCAACTTCTTTCTCCATCAGGGCATCGGCATCCTGAACGAGGGGGCCCTCAAGGTGGCGTCGAAACTCGGCGGACCCGTCGAGTCGTCGACTCTCATCAAGGAGACCAACTCGTTTTACCTCCAGCCTCGTCACGACGACCAGAGCGTGTACGCCGTCCTGTTCGGTGTGGCGAACGAGCGGAACGACAGCACGCGCTTCAACGAGTTCAGGTCGACGATCAAGGTTCGTCTCGATAACGTGACGCAGAGCGACGTCGTGCAGTTCCAGGGTCTGCCTCGGTGGGTGTTCGACAGGAACAAGACGGACGATCCGTTCGAGGAGTTCACGTCCGAGCAGATCTACGATTCCGTCAAGTCGTCCACGGCGTACAAGATGCTGGTCTCGAGCTTTTGTCTTCCCCTCGCGACGCAGGTGTCCAAGTCCAAGCTCAACAAGGACCACGTCGCGAAGGGCGAGGACCACCCCGACGGGCGCTACCTCGACAAGTACGTCCGCGAGCGTCTGGGCAAGATCGACCAGGACGCTCCCTACGACGCGCACGCCACCGATTTCACGTGGCTCAAGGACAAGACCAAGCTCGGTCTTCCTCTCACCAAGGACGAGATCACCGGCGAGTGGCGCACGTACGTCGGCGACGAGAACACCGAGGCGTCCGCGCAGCGCAAGCCGACCTTCGAGGTGGAGCTTCCGATTCGTCCCGACGAGGTATCGGGGTCCGGTAAGTTCGACGTCAAGGGTCGCGGTCCGAAGGTGACTCGCGTCGACGGCGACGGCAAGAAGTCTCGCGCCACCGCCGAGGACATCGTTCGCGACTTTCCTCTTCGCGAGCCCTCCGGAGGCGGCGGTGGTGGTCCCGGTGGTGGAGGCTCTTCCGCGCCTAACAAGATGCTCATGCTCTTCGTGCAGTACGACACGCTCCAGAACGGCAAGTTCGCCGGTCCCGGACTCAGGTGCAACGTCAAGGAGATGGTGTACGTCGCGTCTAAACCGCAGGAGTCGGTCGACGACGCTCTCGACAGGTTTAACTCTTAAAATATACAGCCGCTTTAAATATCTTCGCGAAGGTCTTCTCTCTGGACGGCTCGGTGATGGTTTTCGTCTCGACGATTCAAAGCCAGCGTGAAACCGCGGGATCGAGAAGTGCAGTCGCCTCTTCGATCGTCATGCGAGCGGCCTCGTCGCACACGACGCGAGCGAGTCTTTTTGACCAACGTCTCCCGCGTTATGTGTCGTCCTGGTCAGTCTCCACGCGCTGGCACACGCACTTTGTTTTGTGGTCCGTTAGAATCCAGTTTAGTTTCCCTTGGAAAAATTTGCTAAATATACCCCTGGTACGCTCTTTCTCGCAGTCTTAGATGCTTTTTGTTGCTTCGTGGGTAAAGATTTGAACGAAAGTTTTAACTCCATGTCGCGCGCGGTCTGCCTTTTCCTGTTCTGTATAGTTTGATCGGCGCCGTAACTTAAGAGTAATTTGACCATACGTCTACTTTCTGCTCTGACGGCAGTGTGGAGGGGAGTATCTCCGTCTCTGTCTCGCTCGTCTGGATCCGCCCCGTTCTCCAAGAGCATTCGCGCTGTTTTAAAACGACCATTCGACACCGCGAGACTCAACGGCGTGGGCCCGTCGTTTAAGGTCGCGTTAACGAACGCTTCTTTCTTCACGAGCAAGTCAGCCATGGCTTCGTGATTTTCTCTCACCGCGTGATGAAGCGGAGTCTCGGCGGCGTCTCCTTCTTTGATTATCGCGTTTGGATTTGCGCCATCTTTTTCCAACAACGTCTCGGCGAGCTCGACCTCGTTGCGTTTCACCGCATCCAGAAACAGTCGATCGCTTTCTCCGAGCATCTGTGAGACCATGTCGGTTCCGGAAAAGATCGAATAATATTTGAAGACGTCGAACCCTTTTTTTTTATAGAAAGGAACGGCCTTTTCCGTGGGAGACAATTCGACCACGCGAATCTTCTCGTTCGACGAAAAAAAAGTCATCGCGCGATCCAATAAACGTCCTCCCACGCCGGCGCCCTTCAATGCGCTGCAGAGAAGTTCGATGCTCACCGAGTCTGGATAGTTTCGAGACACCAGCACGGATAAGAGAAATCTGCATTCGTCGTGTGCGTCGCCGGACGGTACGTGCGCGATGAAGACGTTCATGGCGTGACCCTGCGTTTCCATCAGTCGGGTGGTGTCGCTGGCATCTTCCCGCAGACAATCCCCTCTGCACAAGATGGTCTGCCATCTCCGTCCTTCCGATTCGTCTTCTTCCTCGAGAATTTTTTTGACCTGTTCGTACTCGGGCGTGCCACTCCCGTGAGGCCCCGAGTATGTCACCTCGGGCACGTTCGTCTCGACTCGTTCCCACGCGTCTCGGGTCGGAACTGGACACGTCGTGAATTCGTAAGTTTTGAGCGTTTTCGACGCTCGCGATTCCTCCGCGTCATCGACGGGTCGGAATCGCGCCTGGGTCTGTATTAATTCGAACGACATCGAGGGACTCGCGGCTCGTGTTCGCGAGGATGGAGTGCGCGCTGATATCGCCTTAAATACGTATCGCGCGATCGACGGGCATGAGTTATCACGTCCCACCTCCCGCCCAAATCGTCCCCGCGGACCCCGCGGACCTCGGGCGATTCCGCCGTTCCTCCAAACGATCGATCGATCCCGAAAACATAGTCGACACGTTCTCCGCGTGTTGTCCCCCGACCCCGAACGACGAGGACTGTCGCCTGTGTTGCGTCGGGTGCGTCGCGCCGTGTTGTCTCGTCGGTTCGTTCGTCGCCGTGCGACGGTCGGGTTTCGCGAAGACCGTCGATCCGTGCGACGGGTGCGAGGGAAGACGAAGAAAACGAACGTGCACGGGCATGGTATATAATATACTTTTGTTTTTTAAGGGAAAAAATTTGTTATTCCTTTGAGAGTAGTCATGTCTTACCACGTACAACCCTCCGAGGAGGATGAGATCGCCAAATATTTCAAGAACTGTCGCCCCGAAGGCGCGCCGCCGCAGAGACAGCCTCCGTCTGGGTTCAGCATGGCCGTCGCGATGTCGACGATCGACGGGATGTCGACGATCGAGCTGCCCTCGGGCACCGAGCTTTTTCACGCGAACAAACTCAGACACTGGGGATGGTTCAGGGATAAAGACGAGTGGCATCGCCGTTACCTGAACAAACAGAAACCCTGCGCGCAGGGCTTCTGGTTCAGCATGGACCCCGTCGCTTCCCTCGGGAAGGGGTACCGGAAAGGAGAAACCCCGCTCGCCAGGTTCCGCGTCGACGAGCGACCGCTCAGACTCTTGGATCTGACGGAGAACGTCCCCGAACGCCGCGACGCGTGGGAGAAACTCGTCCACACCATCGTCGACGCCGTCGACCGCGATCCGCGTGCCGTCGATCCTAACGCGCCGTGGCCGGAACTCGACGATTACAACAGGTCGACGTACGGGAAGAAGTCAGCGGAGGAGACGTTCGGTGAATTGATGGGCACGGAAAAACGCGAGTATCCGGACTACTACCACTGGTTCTGGATGGCGTTAGACCTCTCGAAACTGGACGGGTACGTCTCTTACGACCCCGTTGACGCCAGGGCACACTCGTACGTGGGAGACGTGTCGGAAGCGATGGGTCGGGAACTGTTCCCTCCGATCGTCCACAGCGCCGAATCCGCGAACGAGGTGTACAACGTGGCGAAAGGGGAACTGATGCCGCACGATCGCGTCGCGTACGCGTTTCCGGAATTCGGTCTGGGATGGCGAGGCGTCGAAAAAATTAAATTCGAGTGCGACGAGTTAGTGAAAGATTGTATTCGATGACTACCTACTCGATCGACATCTTTTGAAGACGTCGGGATCGACGAACCGCCCCTACGTCCAACAGCATTTTCACGATGGCCTCGTGACCGTTACGTGAGGCGAATATGAGTGGAGTCGAGCCGTCATTTTCCGCCTTGTTCACGTCCGCCCCCGCCTTTAAGG
>PAUB01000015.1 GCA_002713695.1 Opitutaceae bacterium | reverse complement strand
TCCTTCCGCCCATCCCTTGACTTACTCTACACCCTCAACCACTACATCAACCCATCCAGACTAACTGTTTAGGTGGACCAGTTTGGGTAACTCGACCAGTATTTTCATCGTGAGGAGGCTGCCCTTCCTGAAAGAGGGGTCAGCTTTCAACTATCCCCACCATCAAGTTTTCGACTGCCGCTCCGAGACAAGTCCATTGATCAAATCCGTGAACGAATTTGAAGGGAAACCACCTCGTTTGCATTTAGTATGATGGGGAATAGCTTATGATCATGAAAAAATCCCTTTTTTACTCTTCCTGCCTCGCTACGGTCGTGCTCTTTTTTGCTGGGTGCGAAACCAATGGTGTCAGCAATCGTATTAACGAAAAATCATCCACGTTTGCCGCATTGGCGCCGGATCAAAAAGCATACGTTGCAGATGGCATCGTATTCCCGGGTGATACCACTGAGATGACCTACATCGCGTTGGGAAAACCCACGTCCATCGAGACCAAAGAAAAGGACGGCGATACGGTCGAGATGTGGACCTATTCGAAATATTATCCAGCAGGTCAACTGGCCGACTTCTTGACCACGTATTCGAAGAGTCGAAACCCCAATCTGCAACGATCCCTCGATCATCTCGAGATCGGCCATGCCAACATGAACGTCAATGCACCTGGTGGGCCAAGTCTTTCCTCTACTGAATCTGGCATCGAAGGCAATCACCTCAGTCTCCCCGACCTCCCCGTCTACAACCTCTACGTTTTCTTCCACGAAGAACAGGTCGTTGATGTAAAAATCGAGAGCATCGATCAGACTACGTTCATGTGGCTCGAAGAAGCCATTGAGATGGAAAAAGCCAGTATGCTTGAAGAAGCATGATTGTTTCCTCGGAACCGTCAGACGTAGGCTGCTGACAACAGTAGCCTAATAGCTTTCCTCACCTCCCGCTATCAGGGCGAGCCGGTTCTAACCCGCGCGGGTCAGAAATATAGGTTATAGTGCCATCATTTTTCACTCTACAACCGCACTGTATTTAGCTCTAAATCCGATCATTCGGAAGCGTTCGCATCTTCGATTCTCTCCTTACCATTGATCTAGATCTTTACCCCAATGATGAAACCGAAATTAGCGTTATTTCTCGTCTGTATGGCGGCTTTGACCGGCTGCGCCACCAGCTCCCTCGGCTCAGGAAGTCTCGTTATCAATGCCTCTGCGGCATGGGACAAACAGCCAGAGGTGTTAGAAGCTCTCACCAATCAGGTGGGTAAGGAATGGTCTCGCAATATCACCATGAACCGAGTGAATGCTCCCAAGGGCACGACCGTTAGACTGATGGTCCAGATATTTTCGGATGGCGGTGAGCCCTACCCTAAGTCAATTCGAGGAGGCACTCAGAAATCTCGCAGGGCATGCGCCCGAGCCACGATGACAGCTATCCGGAAAACCATCAAATCGTGGTCGCCGGAAATGATCAAAGACCTCGGCAACCAGCAGATCCTCACCTTCACCTTCGTCTATTCGTAGAAGAGGTGAGCCCAACGCTCCTGCAGAGAGCACGACTGAGATGAACAAAAAAGAGACACCTAATCTGTGTCTCTTTTTTATGAACCGTCGCAGACGATCAATTTCAGCGGCAGATGATTATCCGTCGGCGAGGCTCTTGAATTCTGAGACGACACCTTGCAACGAGCCCTTGGCATCGCCATAAAGCATGCGGGTATTCGGCATCATGAAGAGTTGATTTTCCAGTCCGGAGAAACCCGTGCCCTTACCGCGCTTAAGACAAATCACCGTGCGAGCTTCATGCGCATTGATAATCGGCATCCCGTAAATCGGAGAGCTCTTGTCACGCGAGGCAGCGGGGTTCACCACATCGTTGGCGCCAATGACAATCGCTACATCCATCGATGACATGAGCGGGTTCACCGCATCCATTTCGACGAGTTGTTCGTAAGGCACATTGGCCTCGGCCAAGAGCACATTCATGTGACCCGGCATCCGACCGGCTACCGGGTGAATCGCGAAACGCACCTCGGCGCCATTTTCCTCCAACATCTCGCCGAGCTCGCGCACCACATGTTGCGCTTGAGAAACGGCCATGCCGTAACCGGGAACGATGACGACTTGGCGGGCCGCTTCAAGCACCGCAAAACTATCCTCCGCCGAAATCGGCTTGAGCTCGCCTTGAATCACACCTTCGGAGGCTTCTCCACTGCTCGGAGGAGGAGCCGCTCCAAAGCCGGAGAAGAGCACATTGCCCAAAGAGCGATTCATCGCCTTGCACATGATCGTGGTGAGGATCACCCCACTGGTGCCCACAAGACAGCCCGCGACGACCAGCACGTTATTACCGATCACAAAACCCGCCGCACAAGCCGCGAGACCGGAAAGACTATTCAACATCGAGATCACCACCGGCATATCGCCACCGCCGATGGGCATCACCAAAGTCCAACCCAAGATAAGCGCCAGCAGCGTGAAAGCGCCCAGCGCCATGAGCTGTATCTCGGGATCGCCAGAAACCACAAACACGACTCCCGAAAGCACTGTGAGCACGACCAGCAGACCATTAACCAAGTGCTGACCCGTGAAGAGAATTGACCGACCGCTAAGCCATTCAGCTAGTTTGCAGAAGGCATAAATCGAACCGGTAAAAGTAATCCCACCGATCAGAATCGTAAGGTAGATCACCGACGATGTGAAAGCAGGATGATCCGGCACAACGGTGCCACCGCTAATGCGAAAATACTCCGCCCCGCCGACCAACAATGAAGCCAGTCCGCCAAAGCCATTGAGCAACGCCACCATCTCGGGCATCGACGTCATCTTGATCAGCCGGGCACAGGCCAGACCAATCAACGCACCTCCCACCAGACCACCTAAGAGCCAAGTATAGTCGATGACCTGTCGGTCGAGCAGCGTGACCACGACGGCGATCAACATACCGACACTCGACAGCATGTTACCACGGCGCGCCGTGGCCTGACGCCCGAGCATCTTCAATCCGAGGACGAAGAGAATCGAGGCTAAGATGTAGGCCGAATTGATCAGGATTTCACGAAGTTCGTTACTCATGATGAACCCTCCTTCTTCGATCCGGTGTCCTTCTTTTTAAACATATCAAGCATGCGATCCGTGACCAGATAGCCGCCGATCACATTGATCATCGCCAGCGCGACCGCCGCCGTGCCGAGCAATGTGGTGACCATGGAACCGTCATCGGCCCCCGAGGCGATCAACGCGCCCACGATCGTGATTCCGGAGATCGCATTCGATCCCGACATCAACGGCGTGTGCAGTTGCGACGGCACTTTCGCGATGAGCTCAAACCCGAGAAATCCGGCGAGCGTGAAGATAAAAAATAGTAGAATGAGTTCCATAGCGGGTAATCAGGATTTATCTGCAAATTGGGGGTGAACGATAGCTCCGTCGTGGGTGATCAGACAGCCACTCATGATCTCGTCGGTAAGATCAGCGTTAAATTCCTTTTTCTCATCATCCCAGAAATGGGTGATCCACGCCGCGTAATTCGCCGCGAGCACCTGAGTCGAGTGCGTCGCCACGGTGCCTTCCAAACAAGGATGGCCGATGATCGTCACGCCATTGTCGGTCATGACATCTTCGCCCGATTTCGAACCGACGACATTGCCGCCGCCTTCTACCGCGAGATCGACGACCACGCTACCGGATTTCATTCCCGCGAGCATCGCTTCAGTGACCAGCTTAGGAGCCTGACGGCCAAACAACTTAGCCGTGGTGATAACAATATCGGATTGGGCGATGATCTTAGCCATCCCCGCTTGTTGTTTTTCAACCTGTTCGGGAGTGAGCGCCTTGGCGTAACCACCAGCCGTCTGGCCGGTCTCTCCTAAATCGATCTTCACAAATTTCGCTCCGAGCGAGCGCACCTGCTCTTCAACCACAGGGCGCGTGTCAAAAGCATCGACGCGCGCGCCGAGACGTTTCGCGGTCGCGATGGCCTGCAAGCCCGCCACACCTGCACCGATCACAAACACACGCGACGGCATGATCGTGCCCGCGGGTGTCATCATCATGGGAAGTGCCATTTGCAAACGCTGCGCTCCTTCAACAACGGCAGCGTATCCCGCCAAGCTCGCCTGCGAACTGAGCGCGTCCATCTTCTGCGCCAAAGTCGTGCGCGGAATCATTTCCAAGCTGACCGCGTTTACACCCGCGCTCGAAAATGAACCGATGAGATCCTTTTCGTTAAACGGATCGAGAAAGCTAACGTGCCAGGAACCGCGTTTCATTCCCGCGATGTCTTCCGGCGACGGCTTTCTCACTCGCAAGACGAGATCAGCTGCACCCAAAGCGGCGGCGTGGTCTGCGACGAGTTCGACGCCAGCTTCCGCATAATCGGCATCCGGATAATGTGCCTTCGCACCGAGTCCGGGTTGGGCTTGGACTGTGAGCCCCAGTTTTACCAGTCCGGCAGCACTTGTCGGCGTCAATGCCGCGCGGCTTTCATCCTGGTTGGTTTCCGCAACAACGTAACAAATCATACTTTTAAAGGGTTTTGATGAAGCAGACCACAATGGTGATCTCAAGGCAGCTAGCGAAAAGCCAACTTCTCTTGATGTCCACTTTCAATAACAGCGGTGTCGAGGTTTCCAGATTTGCCACCGCCACCGCTCTCTGCTTCGTATGAGAGATGCAACGCACTTTAGTTAAAGCCGCCCACAACTCTTCCAACCCTATGGATCAGATCCTACTGCAGGGTTGGGTGCGCACGAAGCGCGATGCGAAAAAGTTCTCCTTTATCGAACTCAACGACGGTTCTTCGCTCAAAGGACTCCAGATCATCGTCGATGCTTCCCTCGCGGATTACGCGCAAGTCGCGCGCGCTCAAACCGGAGCCTCGGTTGAGGTGAATGGGAAGTTAGTCGCGTCTCAAGGCGGCGGCCAAAAATGGGAAGTCGTCGCCACCAGTTTCCAAGTCGTGGGCGAAGCGGAGAGCGATTACCCGCTCCAGAAGAAAGGGCATTCGCTCGAATTTCTCCGCGAGATAGCCCATTTGCGTCCGCGCTCGAATCTGTTCGGCGCGGTCTTTCGCGTGCGCAGTCGGCTCGCCTACGCCATTCACCAATTTTTCCAAGAACGGAAGTTTTGCTACGTGCACACGCCGCTCATCACTGCCAGTGATTGCGAAGGTGCGGGTGAGATGTTTCGCGTCTCCACGCTGGATCCGAAAAAGCCTCCGCTCAACCCGTCAGGCGAAGTCGATTACGCACAGGATTTCTTCGAGAAATCTACCTACTTGACCGTCAGCGGACAGCTCGAAGGCGAGATTTTCGCCAGCGCGCTGAGCAACATCTACACCTTTGGTCCGACCTTTCGCGCCGAGAACTCCAACACCTCGCGTCACGCTGCGGAGTTCTGGATGATCGAGCCCGAAGTCGCGTTCTGCAACCTGCAGGGCAACATGGATCTCGCAGAAGAGTTCGTGAAATACCTCGTGCGCGACGTGAAAGAGCACTGCGCCGACGACCTCGAATTCTTCGGCAAGTTCGTCGATAAGGAATTGCTCACCAACCTCGATTTAGTGTTGGAGAAACCTTTCGTGCGCTGCAGCTACACCGAAGCCATCTCGATCATCGAGCAAAGCGGCAAGAAGTGGGAGAAGCCCGTCAAATGGGGCGACAATCTCCAAAGCGAACACGAACGCTACCTGACCGAAGAGCACTTCAAGTGCCCGGTCACCATCCACGATTATCCGCGCTCGCTGAAACCGTTTTACATGCGCGTCAATGAGGGCGAATCACCAGATCGCGAAACCGTCGCCGCGATGGATTTACTCGTGCCCGGAATCGGCGAGATCATCGGCGGCAGCCAACGCGAAGAACGCCTTGAAGTGCTCCGGGAAAACATGGCCAACCACGATCTCAACGAGAAGGACTACTGGTGGTATGTCGATCTACGTCGCTACGGTAGCGTGCCCCACTCCGGCTTCGGCCTCGGCTTCGAACGCATGCTCATGTTCGTCACCGGCGTCGCCAATATCCGCGACGTCATCCCCTTCGCCCGCACCCCAGGCAATGCAGAATTTTAGTTCACCTGAAGGGCTCCCGTAGGGCTGTTCAGGCTGCGATCAGCCTTCCTTCTTATCAGCTGGTTTCTTCCGCGTGCGCGGTCGACGTGTTTTCTTTTCTTTGGCATCAGGAGCAGGCTCCTCTTTGGTTGGTGACTCGACTGGCTCTTCAGAAGCACTCTCCGCCTCGCCTTCCGGTTTCTCAGCGACCTTGGCGTTAAGCAAGATCTGATCCTTGGTGTTGCGCGTGAGCCAAAAGCTCTGCCCACCCTGATCCACGATCACAGGTTTCTGGCGCGGCTTTTCCGGCACCATGAGACCGGCAGCTACGAGTGCGTTCAGGAAGTCTTCAGACGGTTGTTCAAGCTTCGCGGCCACGGCTCCCGTTTCCTGAGAAAAGGTGCCCTTGCGGACGGTCGTCAGATGAGGTCGAGCCGAACTCAGGAGTGACAGTTTGGCATCACCCTTGGACTTCGGAGCCGCTTCGTCGTTGTCCTTATTTTCACGACCGTTGATCCAGACACCGCCGCGCGAGTCTTGGTTTAACCACCAGAGTTCGTCGCCAATTACCGTGGGCTCAGTCTTCTCGTCTTTGTTTTCGCTGAGCGAAAGCCCTAGGTTTTCAAAGGCAGCTTGCAGATCTTCCGCTGAACATTTCAACGCACGGGAAAGGAAAGTCATACTACCCGAATGTCCAGGGTCGCGACGGCTGCGGCGCATCTTTGGGCGGATCAACGCGAGGAACTCTTCACCCTTCGGCAAAGGTGCTCCGGAGGTGTCTTCTTGTTTGGGTTGATCTGATTTCTCAGGTTTGTCGGACTTCGAATCAGCCTTCGACTTTTCGGCGGATTTCTTCCCCTTCTTCTGGGGTTCTTCTTCAACCTCGATCGGCTCACCAGCCACCGTGCGGAACACCGGCATCGGCTTTTCCTTGGTGTTGATCCAAAGCTCGCCGCGACGATTGATGTTCACCCAGAAAAGGTCTCCGTCGTAATCGAGATAAGCGGGTTTGGAATCCTCATCCTCGGGCAGAACAAAACCGCACTCTTCGAGCGCACCAATGATATCCGCGTCATCGAAATTCCACTTGTTGGCCAGATAACTCACGCCCACAGAAATGCCTGCTCCGCGTTGATTCCGCCGCATATGAGGGCGCATCGCTTCGAAGAACGTAGGGAGATCGTCATCCTCCATTAGTTGCTCCCATTCATCCTTGGGCGCGTCTTCTTCATCATCAGCATCCGGATCCTGATCGCGCGAAGTATCCACGGGGCGACGATAGTCGTCCTCGTTCTCCGCAAGTTCGGAATCGTCGTCTTCAGTTCCACCGGTCGGGGCAAGTCCCTTGAACTTTGCCTCAAACTCTTCGCGCAGTTTACCCGCTTCTTCCTTGGCGGCAGCCGCAGCCGCATCGGCCAACGTCCAATCTCGCTGGGTCGGACGTCGTGCGAGACCGCTAAACGCGAGCGGATTGTCCGCTGGCGTCGTAAATTCGATAACTTCCCACTCCTCTTTGCCGAGGTCGTTAAGAAACTTTTCCAACATAACCGGCGTTGCAAAACCGCCCTTACCGCTGGAGATCACTTTATATTCCCAAATTGCCATAATAGATAAAAATCCTAAGGGTTCAGGCTTCCCAGATACCACGCTGATTGCCGAGCAAAATCGCGATATGTATCGACCAAGATACGATTTAGCTATCATCAGTCACCGAATGCAGAAAACGCCGCACTGCATAGGTCGTGAGCTGTCCCGCCGGACCAGAGAGGTTATACTCAAAAGCATGGGCGGCCCAGGGCAGCTCGACCAAAACATGCGGCTGGCCGGCCTCCGTGAGACTTGCCGCAAAGCGCCTGCTATGCCGATACCACACTAAAGTATCAATCAGGCCATGCATGAGCAGAGTCGGCACCTGTCGCGCCGGCGCGATATTGAGATGCCCACTGGCCGAACGATAGCGCTCCTCACGCTCAGGGGTATCCGGAGGACCGCCCAAATACTGGCGCATCAAATTCACCGAATTCAACGCATCATCCGGCCGCGAAACAGACCACGCGAAAGGCATATCGTGCGGCGCGTAGAGTGCGATCAGACCACAAATCGATTCATCCTGAGCCGTGTAAGCCGTCGCGCTGGCGATTTGACCACCCGCCGAACGGCCCATCAAAACAAACTTCTTCGGATCGATTCCAAATTCACTCGCGTGGCTCTTGAGCCACTGCATCGCGCTCAAAACATCGTCGCGTTGTGCCGGCCAGATATGCTCCGGCGCCAACCGGTAATCGACCGACGCGACCGCGTAACCCTCACGCGCGAGCCAATTGTTGAAGAACGGAATCTCAACCCGATCTCCGCTATCCCAACCACCGCCGTGAATCATGATCACGCAAGGCGCGGCGCCATCCCGATTCACTGCGCGGCGAAAATCCAGTTTCACCCCCCCCGTATACTCATGCGTCTCGACCGCGACTTTATCCGGTCGCGCCTTCCAAAGTCGCCTCAAGGAAAAGGCTGACGAATCACCTCCTGATGAACTCCACCCCTTCGTCATCTGTTCGTGCAACGTAGCTGACACCCGTCGCGCGCTGAATACCGGTCGCAGAAAACAGACGATGGCGATTCCGCAAAACAATATCGCGGCGACCGATAGGCCCATCGGTTCTCCCCGCAACATCCAAATGATAAGCGCCCAGCCACCTGCCCCCAGCGCAAAGCTGTGCCCGTATTCGCCCGCGATCACCGTCGCGCGCCACGGGATGATCACCGGCACCCGCACGCAGGTCAGCAGCGATAAGCCGCATAACGCAAGGGCAGGGAGCAATAAACCAAGTTGAAGCAACATACCTCACTACTACGCACGAATATTCCGCGCAGTTGAAACCATTTTCGTCGTGCCCTCACTCCGAAGCATGTTTGCATGCGCACGATGCGTCGCCTCGATCAAATCCTCGCCAACCTCGGTTATTGCTCCCGACGCGAAGCGCGCGCCTTTCTAAAGGCCCACGCAGTCACCGCCCAAGACAAGCCGATCAGCAATGCGGCGACCAAGGTCGATCCGGCTAATGTGCAGATTGACGGACAACCACTCGATCATCCCGACGGACTCCTCCTGCTTTTGCACAAGCCACTCGGCTTGGTATGTTCGCACGAAGAACGCGATGGGCCCAATATCTATTCATTGCTGCCCGAGCGGTGGCGTGCGCGCAATCCTGTGATCACTTCCGTCGGCCGACTCGACAAAGACACCAGTGGCTTGCTGCTTCTCACCGATCAGAGCCAACTCGTTCACCGCCTCACCTCGCCCAAACACAAAGTCCCGAAGACATATCACGCGACCCTTGATCGTGAACCGCCGGCCGGACTCGCCGAACTCTTCGCTGCCGGCACTCTCACCTTGGAAGGTGAGAAACAACCCTGCGCTCCGGCCACGCTCACGATGAATAGCTCTCGCGAGGCCAAGCTAATCCTCACCGAAGGAAAATATCACCAAGTGCGCCGCATGTTCGCCAGCCAAGGTTGCGAAGTGCTTGCGCTGCATCGCCCTCAATTAGGCGAGCTCACGCTCGACGAGCTCGCTCCGGGCAAGTGGCGCGAGCTACCGCTGGATACGTTTGCAGCCTCAAGTTAAATCCTTGGCGCGACGCTGCCTTTATCCGAGCGTGAGACCAATATGGAAAACTCTACTCTATCCAGCGCGGAAAAGAAACAACTGCGCGGGCTCGGCCAACGTCTCGATCCAGCCCTCAAATTGGGCAAAAGTAGACTCACGCCCACGTTCCTTTCCGAACTCCAGCTCCAGCTGCGCGCCCATGAATTGGTAAAGATTCGTTTTCTCGGCATTGAGCGCGCCGAGCGCACCACGCTCTGTGAACAGATCGCTAGTGAAGGTCGTTGCCATTTCATCAATAGCGTCGGACACACCGCGCTGTTTTATCGCGAACACGCCGACCCGGAACAACGCGCCTTGGATCGCGGCTAAGCAGCCAACCACAAGGTTTGCGCACAAAAAAACGCACCCGCTTCCGTGTGCGTTTTGCGTTAAATAGTTCGAAGATGCTTTACCAGCCGAGCTTGCTCGCGTTCTTCGTCTGCTTGGCGATGGACTTCTCTTCTTCCCATACGGTGAGTCCGGTGCTGGTTTGCACGAGAGACATCTGGAAGAAATAGGTGTTTTGCGTCACCCGCTTGTTGCGATCTCGTTGTTGGATGAGTTTCGCGTAGAGGGTGTAGTCAGGCACCATAATCTTTTGCTTCTTGCCCGACATCATTTCCTCAAGTTCGGCGGCTTCACCGGCCACAACTGCCCGCTCGCCTAAGCCCATCGTATTCGTGATCGCGATCTTCCCCGTTTGCGTAAGAGCGACGCGGATTTTTTTGATGAGAAGGTCAGTATCGACCATCAATTGGGTATTGTTGATCACCCGATCAATCGCAAGAACCGCCGGAGTGCGGGGCGCATTATTAAGCGCATTACCCGAGAGCAGAGAATTAACGAGCTGATCGGCGGCATTGGCCCAATCCTGCGAGTTGATGTTAGAGGTGTTGAGCGCCTCGGGACCTTTCGAGTCGACCGTGCGGGTTTCGGTAGGAGTTTCACAACCAGTCAGGAAAAGAGCGGTTCCGACCGAGAGGACGGCAATGAATTTGGAGGATAGTTTCATAATTTGATAGAATTGGATGATTAATTACTCGCGGAGTTTGAGTCGGAAATCCACGGCCCGAGGAGAAACGGCGACCGTAGAAACGGTCTTGGTTTCGCGGCCCTGAAACATGATGGCTTTCCAAGTCTCGTTGGGTGAATCAACGGCCATGCCATCCTGATCAACCCACTCGAACTTGTAGTTCAAAGTGCGCAGATTGTTTTTCAGATTAGCAATGGTCGCCTGCACTTTGAGCAGGTTGCCCGAAACAGTCGCCTGATTAATTGAGACGACTTGGAATTTGCGTGAAAGCGATTCGTCGGTGATCACCCGACGATCCGGCACGTAGCTGGGCGGGGCCATGGAATCGGCCCGTTCATACGAATTCACATTCGTAGCGCAGCCGGCAAAGATCAGGCCAAGGCCCATCAGCAGAGTAGCACCTGCTCGCTGGTATGTTTGAGATGTCATGTTTTTTATTTGAGCGCAAATTGAGACACGTGGAGAGGCGCCGTGGAAGACGCCGATTTAACATAAACAACATTAACGGAGCCGGGTTCCAATGTAACGGTTTTTTGTTCTCCACCCGCAACGAGAACCAACTCGCGACTTTCGGGAGTGGAGACCCGTGCGTATTGGAATTCTTTCGGCAGGGAGGTCCAAGTGCGGGTATCCGCTATGTTGGTCGAAGCAGAGGCAGCTGAGACCAGAGTCGCGGCCAAAAGCTGTCCAGCCCAACCGCCTCGATTCTCAATCTCTTTTTGAATCGCGGCTTGAATGATGGCTTTAGTGGCTGTGCCAATGAGGGACTTCGTGACCACCGCCGGCCAAGCATTTTTGAAATCATTCGCGACGACGCTGTCCATACTCGCGATCACCGAAGTGGAGGTCTCGCCGCCATCACTGAGGATGATCCCAAGATGGGAAATGTAATCATCGTTATACTCCAGTTTAGGGAAAGCCGCGCCAACGTAAGCCAATTTGCTCGTCACCAGGTATGTCGGAATATCGATCCGAATTTGGCCCCGGGATGGAGCCGTGCCGGTTTCGAAAATAACGTAGGTGACGCCTTCAACCGTCTTTCCTTCGGCGGCGGCAGTCGCGGCCTCGAGATCAGATACGAGATAAGGATTATCCGGCACGATACCAGCAACCCGTTCAAGTGATTTGCGCCCACGTTCAAAATCAGAACCATCGACGCCGAGGACGCTGTAATACAAGCCATCAAGGAAGACTGAGAAAGGATTCACGTAGTCACCATAAGGCTGCATGCGCGCGATGGATGCCTGCAGTGCGGCTTCCAAAGCAGGGCCACTGCGGCCATCCGATTGGGCCCGGCTCACGTCGTATTTTGCCGTCTTACCCTTTTCATCTTTTAGCTCTCCATTGCGGGCTTTCTCAGCTTCGTCCTGTGCTTCCACAATACGCTTGGAATTTTCTTCCACGGCATCGCGTTGACGTTGCAAAGAGCGGTTGAGCTCAACGCGAGCACTGTCGGCATCGCCAATCGCTAGGTAACTGAGTGCCTTGTAGGTGTTCATCATCACCTTGTCGTAGGAATGACCACGATAAGGCAGATTGGCCTGATTGGTCAGCGCGGCCCCAATTTCCGAGCCCATCTTCACCTTGGACTTCTCTTCCCACTCGTTGACCTTCTCTTCCGCGAGATCGAGTGCGGTCAGAGCTTGGCGTTGGTAGAAATCGTGAACCTCGCGAGCCGTCGGAACAACTGGTGCAACCGGTTCTTCTCCTTCAACCACAGGTGGAAGTGGTTCGCTTGGAATCGGCGGAACCTCAGATGGGTTTGCCATTGCCGCGGTGCGCAGAGTCGCGCCTTGTTCCAATCGAAGCAGGATCTCGTCCTTCTTGCCCTTACTCGCTTCGGCGCGACGCTCGATTTCACCCACAGCTTGGGCAATGCTTCCACTACGGGTGGCATTCGTGAAAGCCTGAGATTGTTGTTCGTAAGTTTGGCAGCCAGACAGCAGGACTAATCCAGCCAGAGCTGCACCCATGGGCTTCAAGGCTCTCAGGCGTGAGGGGGTAGTTTCAGTTGTATGCATGATTAAAAAATTAGCGCGTCGGTTTACTCATCAACATCGGTGAGCAGGCGAACCACTGCGCCACGATCGATGCCGAAATCTTCTACGATTTTGGCCTGAGAATATTGCGGCGTAACACGGACGACCTGGACCTTACCAACATAGACCTCCTCATTGATGACATCACCCGTATCAGGATCCACAAGCGCCTCTCCTTGAGCGAGCACTTCCCAGACCTGACCAACTTTGATGCCAGCCTGATCATTGCGATTAATGGTGGCGATCTGGCCCCGAACCGCGAGGAGGCGAGCAGGGTAGATAAAATCGACTGCGCGCATCGCAAGCTTTTCGGCGAGCTCACGCGTGGCTTGGTTGATGAGATCGTCACTCGCTTCGCCCACGCGACCCACAGTATTCTGTGAACGTGATTCCGCATCACGCACCGATACCTGAATGTTCGCGGTGCCGACGACCAACCCGGTGCTACCCATGATCACTTTGGCGACGGCAGAGGCTTCCACCACGCGCGCCTGCATCGTTTTACCCAGAGATGCGAACTTACGGGTTTCCTGGCGGTCATTGAAGCTATCAACGCGAATCGTGAGCACATAGTCCGCCTTGCTAAAAATGAAGGTTTCGCCAATGGCTCCGGCTTCTTCCAACAGCGCATCCGCATCGGAACGATCAAAGACATTGAAGCGGCGGCTGTTTACGATGCGGTCATAGACCTGAGAATCCAAGGCTTGGAGAACCTGTTCGATCGAGAGTCCCGTGCCCTGATTCTCCATCCGCTCCTCGATCGCGTCGATGGCGGTGATCTTCGTAATGACGATGCTCTTTTTGCCACCGCCGATCTGAGCAGATACAAAGGTGGTGAAGGCCAGTGTGATGGCAGCGAGAGAGAGTAAGTATCGAGTGAATTTCATGGGTGAAATAATAAAGGTTACGGGATGGATTGATTACCAATTAAAGAAGGAGCGATCTCGGCCGTTCTGAATCGTGATGCCTTGATCGGTATCCACTTTGAAGCCGCTGTTCTGCAACATTTTGGCTTTTCCTTGAAGGACCTGCACCTGGGCATCGGTCAGTTTGGCGCCGTTCTTGAGAGTATTCATGAAAGCCGTGAGCTCTTCCCAACGGGCGAGACCTTCCGGACTCATTTGCATAGCAATTGTCAGCGTTTGTCCTTCCCGTGCGTTGATCGTGCGCTCCCAAGTCTTGTAACCCTCGCGAGTAAGACGGAGCTTACTCAGTCCCGGACGAAGCGAAATCTTTCCGGGAGCAGAACCCACCGCCACGCCATCAACCTCAACGGTTACGTTGAGCGGTGCGATCGCGAGCTTACCGTCTTTAATGGAAACGGTATTTTCCGGACCAAGCTGAACATCGGGAATGTAGAGATCCGCGGTTTCCACATTGAGGGTAATACTCACCGGGCCTGCTTTCGATTTCGGAGCTGCGATACGGTTTTGCGCGGCTTTGGTGCGTAGTGCGCTGGCGATCTGAGTGGTGGCATCATCCAGCAAATCCGCGAGGATGGGCTCCATGTTCGGATCGAGATAGGCCACGGCTACAGTTCTCTTGGTCGCACGCATCAAACCTTCGTCAGCATTGGCCGCAGGCGATCCCGCTGGCGCAGCGGGAGTCGATGGATCCGGCGCGACGACGCGGAAGCCTTCATTGGAATGAACCGTATTCTGTTCGGTCTTGGTCGCGGTCACGACGCCACCCGTCACTGAACCGCCGCCATTCGCATCCACCACCGTGTAGCTGAGGCGAAGCGTATAAACATAGTTGGCCAACTTAACCCCATATGCGTTCACGTTGCGCTTTCGCTTGGTGAGGCTCGTGATCGAGGAGGACAGAATATAATCAGCCCCCATGCTTTGGGCGAGACGAAGTGCGGAAGATTGATCAACCAACTGATCGGAAAGGCTGCTCCCAAAATCATCGTCCGAAGCCGGATTGATACCGCGCGCGGCATCAATGATCAAATCGCGGCTCATAATACTGAACCCCTGATCGGAAAGTTTACCCGCGAGTAAATCTTCGAGCACAGCCAACTGAGAGTCATACTCCGCGCCGGCCCGATTATTAACGATCACCGCTGTAGTATAGGAAGTATCTTCGGCTGCTAGGGCCGACATTCCGACGATACTTCCAAGCATCATCGCAATGAGAATCTTTAGTTTTTTGATCATGGGATATCCGAATTAGAGTTTACCAAATGCCGCGTGCACCACCTGGTCGGTGCAGACGTATAATGAAGAGGCGCTGGCGGTATGGCTGAAATAGTGTAAAGAAATCTGCTTTAGCTCAATGTTTTGTCTCTTAGTAAGCGCATGGCGATACGCCTTGTTGATAGCCGCATCGTAGCGAAACTCAAGATCAGGATAGAGTGCCATCGCTGCAGCCAGCGCCTGCGTGTAGCCCGGATCCTTGCCGTGCACTACGTGGAGATAAACCGCGTAGTCCTCGATGTTATTGAGAGAATAGGAAGAGCTCTTCTTGATAAATTTCTTGCCACCGAGTGCGGCCATCGCGCCCGTTTCTTTACCCTACTTTTTCATGAAACACGAAGCAAAACCACCAAAAGGAACTTTGGAGGCAACGGCATTACCCGCGACTGCTCCGGCCTTCTCACCAGCCATCGCGCCGACCTTAGCGTGCAGTGCTTTGTTAGCCCACGCCGTCAGGTTACCGTTCTTATCGTAAGGCACTAAAAACTTACCGCGGGTATTCTTTCTCACCTTTGGGGCCTCTAGATCGATGGTATATTTTGCAAACTTGGTCGCGATCTCCATGGCCTTGCCGATGATGATCTGGGCCTTGGTGATATCAGCCATGGTATTGCCGGTGATTGCAAATACCGGGGTTGAGAGAAGCGCAATGAGTGCAATAATGCTGGTAATCTTTTTCATGGATGCAGTGAGTAGGGTTGTCGGAATTAAGCTGTAATAAATTCGTCAAATTTTCGGATTTATCGCAATCTCGTTGTAATAATTCAGTCCTCGTCGGCAAGTTTTCGGTCATAAAAATTCTACGCATTCATGCGTAGGTGAAAATGCCATGATTCACGCGATTGACTCGGTCGCTAAATTTCTACTCCCTAGGGAACTCACCCCTTCTGGGATTAAACCGCAGCCCTCAACCACGGATTTTACTATGATAAATACCATTATCGCTTCATCGCTCACCGCCGTGGCTGCTGTCTTCTCCGCGTAATTTCAAGCGATGCGTTTTTTCTTATGCTGGCCGCCCCCCGGGCGGCTTTTTTGTTTCATCCTGACATCCAAGACAGAATTCAGGATTTACCACCCTCCCCTTTAGCCTTAACGGCAACCTCCCCTTTTCATTGTAATGAATCTTTCCTCCCTTGGCTGGGATGACGCCCTTGAAGCGCATTTCGAGCCCTATCAAAATTCAGATTTCCAAGTGGCCCGAGTCATTCGGGCGCACAAACACGCCTGTGATGTGATCAGCTCGAACGGGCCGCTGATCGCTACCTGCACCGGCCGCCTCCTCCACGAAACCCTCACGCATGCGGAACTTCCCGCAGTCGGCGATTGGGTCGTCGTTCGTCCGCGTGAAGGTGAAACCAACGCCGATATCCACGCCGTCCTTCCCCGTCGCACCAAGTTTTCCCGTCGCGCCGCGGGTGATCGTGATATGGAGCAGATCGTCGCCGCCAATATCGATACGGTGTTCCTCGTGACCTCCCTGGATGAGAACTACAATCTCCGTCGCATCGAGCGCTTCCTCATCACCGCATGGGAAAGCGGGGCGGAACCGGTCGTCGTGCTCAACAAAACAGATCTCCACTCCAATCTCGAAGAAGCCATCGCCGAAGTCGTCGCCGTCGCGCCCGGAGCGCCCGTCATTGCGCTGAGCGCACGCGACTCGATCGGCCTGGATACGCTCGACCCTTGGCTCAAACCCGGCCGCACCATCGCTCTACTTGGATCATCCGGTGTCGGCAAATCCACGATCATCAATCGTATCCTTGGCGAAGATATCCAGGACACGGGCGACCTCAGCGAAGAAAACGGCAAAGGCCGTCACACCACGACGCGACGCGAGCTGTTAGTAGGCCCTTCGGGAGCCCTCGTCATCGATACGCCCGGCATGCGCGAACTCCAATTCTGGCAAACCGGCATGTCAGCCATCGAAGACACATTCGACGATATCCACACCATCACGGGTCAGTGTAAATTTCATGATTGTCGACACAACGGAGAGCCGGGTTGCGCGGTGCATAGTGCGCTCGAAGCCGGCACGCTCGAAGATACCCGCTGGCAAAGCTACCTGAAGCTCCAACGCGAACAGGCCTTCGCAGATCGCCAAGCCAAAGCGAGTCTCGAACGTGCCGCCAATAGTTCTTGGAAAAAAATGTCCCAACTCGCAAAAGAGCGAGCCAACTGGAAAAAGGATCTCTAGGTCGCGGTCAGGAGTGTTCCTCAGGGATTGACGCCCAGTTCGTGCGCTTCTATGGCTTCTCCCATGTTCACAATCATCGGAGGAGACGGTAAGGAATACGGACCGGTAAAACTTCAGCAGGTGAAAAATTGGATCGCGGATGGTCGCGCCAATCTCGACACCAAAGCCAAACGCATCGGCGACGAGGAGTGGAAACGCTTGGGAGATTTTCCGGAAATAAATACCCTGGCTCCCGCTGAGGTCTCGACTGCAGAACCGGCTATTCCCGATCCCAGCGATGGCAAGGGACCACTTAAGGTCGATCCCAAGACTTATGCGGACGATCTGATCGAGCGCGCAATACCACTCGATATTGCCGGCTGCTTCCAACGTGGTTGGGATCTGCTGAAAGCAAATTTTTGGCCCATGGTAGGAGCCTTCGCCGCCATCTTTCTGATCATGATGCTGTTCAGCGTTGTGCCGATCATCAGCCTCTTAACGGGCCTACTATTGACGGGAGTTTTTTATGGAGGCCTCTTCGGCTACTATCTCAAACTCGCGCGAGGCGAGAGCGCAGAGTTGAGCGATATCTTCAATGGGTTTAGCGTAGCCTTCGTGCCTCTGATGCTCGCATCAATGGTCTCACAAGTCCTCACTGGGGTTGGGGTCCTGCTCCTGATTCTCCCGGGGATTTATTTAGCCGTCGCTTACCTCTTTGTCTACATCCTGATTATGGATAAGAAGCTCGAGTTTTGGGCTGCAATGGAAGTCAGCCGTCGGGTCATCACTGCACAATGGTGGCGCCTGTTGGGTCTCGCTTTAATCGGCGTGCTCCTCGCACTGCTCGGAGCCGTCGCCCTGATCATCGGAATGTTTGTGACCATCCCCATCTACATGGTTGCCCTTATCTACGCTTACGAAGACCTCTGCAATCCACCCCGCTCCTGAAGACGGAGCGTTTGGGGGATAAAAGGAAGGCGTGACCTCCATCTATTCGACATTCGCGTATTTAAAAAGTCCTCTACCGCGGGTTGCCCAAACAAAATATCAGCCTCGGCAATATGTGGATCTCAGCGCCGGCTTGCAGGACATCGGCCGATCGGGTGGCCGCCTGAATGAGCCGATGCTCGCGTGTGCCCTCGATCAGAAGATCGCGCGCCATGTCGCCAAATTCAGTATTACAATAAATCGTCAAGCTCATCGCTCATTCCTCTTCGGTGAAAGAGCATAGAGCCTGCACGTCGTAATTCGCTTCGCGCAGAAGCTTCGAGCCGCCCAACTCAGGTAAATCAATCACTGCGGCGACTCCAGCAATCACGCCATCGATCGATTCGAAAAGCTTAGTTGCGGCCAGTAACGTCCCACCCGTCGCGATCAGATCGTCGACCACCATAATGCGATCGCCCGGTCGACAAGCATCGGTGTGGATTTCTACGGTCGCCTTACCGTATTCCAAATCGTATTCCTGCGACACTGTGTCGTGCGGCAATTTTCCCTTTTTACGCACTGGCACAAACGGCTTGTGCATTTGGTAAGCCAACGCGCCGCCCAAGATAAATCCCCGCGCATCTACCCCGGCAATCGCATCCACTCCACGTGTTTTACACTTGAGCGAAAACGCCTCTATCATCACGCGAATCGCTTCGGGATCGCTAAACGACGTCGTCACATCGCGAAAGTTCACCCCCGCTTGCGGCCAATCACGCACCGTGCGAACACGAGCTTTAAGAAATGCGGCCAAATCGGAATCGTTCATGGGGATACCTGCATGACGCCTCGCGACCCTCTGTCGCGCAAGCAAATCCTCCTGAATGATACCCCTCACATACCAAGGTCTGTTGCAATTTAGACTGTGTCATGACCAGGAGAGAAGAGACGCGGCCATCCACGATTGAGCAAGTGTGACCGAATGGGTAGACGTGGATTGCCGCAGTCGGCTGCGCCTTCTTCGCAATGACAGTCTATTGATTACGAGCTGTTGGTATCAATCGCCCGTCAACTGCAGCCACACCGCATGAGGATCAGCTGCATTTTGCGGAGTCACCACATACGGTTCCATCGCGTAAAAACGCAGTCGGCCCTCCAGCTCGATCCGTGCATCAATCACGTAGTTTCGGCTCGGTGAGATTCCGCCAAACGGATAGGCCAACGAAAAGGAGATCGGCGAATTACCCGGATTCGAAATACTCTTTTCGCCGAGCACAATTGCGGGGGCTTCCTTTTGGGTCACATCCAATAAACGCACGGTCATCACTGCCGACGGCGACAACGCGATTCGCACGCGATAGTTCACCGTGCCCGTCAGCATCGGCCTCGTATCACTCACCCCGCTACGGTCACTGGCGCAACCCGCGAGCATCAAACTGGCCATCATGATACATCCTGAAAATACGATACTCTTCATAGGGTTTCCTCCGCTGCTAATGCCACCGCACGTAATTCTTCCACTCGATCATTGATCGCCGTCAACAATTCCGTGTGTTCCACCGCCGCCGATTCGTCGGCTCTCACCAAACCAGTGCCGAATGGGGCAGCCTCGGATTTGCGATCGTGCCAGCGGCTCCACGCATAGCCGACCACCGATGTATGCGCGACTGATCGCGCCAACGCGAGCCGGCCACGACGTAACATTCGCTCGATCTTGGTCGGCCCCAACCCCCGGCGCGAGCCAGTCGATTCGTAGAAACTATTCTGCGCCCAACAAAAATCTCCCAACATCACTGGCCCTGCAGACACTTCCCCAAGTTCCGTGTAATCGACCAGCGCTACATCGACCGCCGCCGCACACTCGCGTCGCAATCTCGGCGCCACGGGTCCACCCCAACGCGGTCCCAACACCAAATGATTTTCATCCACTTTCCGAATCGCGCTCGTCGTCGTCACAAAATAACGCCGCGCAAATTCCTGCGACCACTGCCCATCATCACGCCGATGCGCCGCCGTCGCGATTCCGTGATCTTCTCTCGTCATCACACGAAGTGCATCCTTGTTCGCCAATTCGGCGCCCCATGCCTTCGCCATCCTCTCCAATTTTCCACCATGCAAGGCCAACGCAAATTCCCATGCCGCATGATAGGCCGCCTTGTTCGGATCCAAACTCAAACAGACCTGCAATAGACCTGGCCGCTTCAACTCAGGACGCGATGGCCAGCTCGGACTATCATCCGTGATCCAACCAAGTAATTCATGATTTCCAATTAATCGCAGACACACCTCGGCCGCCCGCTCTCGAGCATAGTCCCGCCAATCCTTGGAAAACACATCCGGTAATTTCACGCCACCGAGATTCACCGTTTCTTCACCTGAACAAAAATTTACCACCGCCATAAAAGGCAGCCCCTCATCCAGCGCGAGCTGATCGCTGCCGCAGCCTAAAGCATTGAAACCCCACGTGCGTAATCGCGCCGCCGGATCGTGCGTTGCCTCGGCATCGGCCGACACGTTATTCACCGCCTTGGCAAAGAACGGGCGATCCTGCGCATCGATAAACCACCACTGACCCGTCTCGGCTTGGCCGACGCGAAAGTAGCCCGGTTTCCCGCGCACGGTCTCCCCTCTAAAGTCTGGCAACGCGTTGATCGTTGGCACCATAAAAAAATAACTGTGCAACGCACATCGGAAAATGCAAAGCGCGATTGCCGCACATCCCAGATTGCGATTACCTGCCCACTATGAGTCCCGACCGCTTTGACGCGCTCCTGAAACGAGTAAGAACACTCCGTGTGGGCATCGTTGGCGATTTTTCACTCGATCGCTATTTCGACATCGATCCCGCCCAGGCCGAGACCTCAATTGAAACCGATCTGCCCGTTTACAACGTGAGCCAAGTGCGATGCCAGCCGGGAGCTGCCGGCAATATCACCGCCAACCTCGCAGCTTATGGCGCCGCTCAACTATGTCCCATCGGATACTGTGGTGACGATGGCGAAGGCTTCGAACTGCGCCGCGCACTCACTCGATTGTCCGGCGTCGATCTCACGCATTTCCAGCAAACCCAAGAGCGCCAGACGTTCAGTTATTCGAAACCTCTGCTACATCATCCCGGCCAACCACCCAAAGAGCTTTCCCGACTCGACATCAAGAACCGCACGCCCACGCCCAAATCGGTTGAGGACAAGCTCATCGCCAGCCTGCAAACACTCGCGCCGCAAATCGATGTTCTGATCGTCATGGATCAGGCGGGGGTTCCCGAGATGGGCGCGATCACTCCGAACGTATTGTCAGCCATCGAGAAAATTCATCGATCACAACCCGCGCTTATCATCATT
This sequence comes from Opitutaceae bacterium, assembly GCA_002713695.1. GTDB lineage: Bacteria > Verrucomicrobiota > Verrucomicrobiia > Opitutales > Opitutaceae > Cephaloticoccus. Next base: position 142,976 of record PAUB01000015.1, on the reverse strand, counting down.
GCAGATAGCCGCCACGGGCTCACTGATTTTCCGCCCTTCATCTACAAGATGAATGCCACCGAGTTCACCACGCTCACCAATTCTGAGTGTCACTCAATAAGTGACATTCAAACCGGAGCCGCGCGCTTGGCGGAGAGTAATCAACACCCCGTGTTTATCACCATGGCGGAACGGGGAATGATCGGCGCCACACCAGCTGGTGAATCGGCTCACGTGCTCGCGCGCCCTCTGCGCGGCCCGATTGATATCGTGGGAGCTGGCGACACCGTCACCGCGACACTTGCGCTAGCACTCGCGATCGACGCGACCCCGATCGAAAGCATGGAACTCGCCCAAGCCGCCGCCTCTCTCGTCGTGCATCAACTCGGCACGACAGGCACACCCGAGCCTCGCGATTTACGTCAATTACTCTCAACCTGATTTCACCCCTTCAACCTTACCCCATGCTTAAAAATAAAAACGCCGTCGTCACCGGATCCACCAGCGGGATCGGTTTGGGCATCGCGCGAGCTCTCGCTCAACAAGGAGCTCATGTCATGCTCAACGGTTTTAGTGATGCCGCTGAAATCGAAAAAATTCGCGCGGAAATCGCCGACCAACACGGCGTGACTGTTTCCTATCACGGTGCCGATGTGAGCAAGGCCGACGAAGTCGCGGCTCTCATCGCCGCTGCCGAAGCGGAACTCGGTTCCGTCGACATCCTCGTCAACAACGCCGGCATCCAGCACGTCGCGCCCGTCGATGAGTTTCCCGACGAAAAATGGACCGCCATTCAGAACATCATTCTCAACTCCAGCTACCATGCGATCAAAGTCGCCCTGCCCGGCATGAAGACGCGTAATTGGGGCCGCATCATCAATCTCGTCTCTGCCCACGGTCTCGTCGCATCGCCATTTAAATCGGCTTACGTCACCGCCAAACATGGACAAATCGGGCTCACCAAAACTGTCGCGCTCGAAGTCGCCGAAACCGGCATCACCTGCAACGCGATCTGTCCCGGCTACGTGCGCACTCCTCTCGTCGAAGGCCAAATCGAGGCTCAATCAAAAGCGCATAATCTGCCGCACGATAAAGTCATCCGCGACGTGATCCTCGCCGCGCAACCGACGAAACGATTCGTCGAAATCGAAGAAGTTGCCGCCCTCGCGATGTATCTTTGCAGCGATGCGGCTAAATCAATCACCGGCGCATCCATCCCCATCGATGGCGGATGGACAGCACGGTAAAGAGGCGCGACTTATTCAGCCCAAGGATCGAACAGGATCTTAATCGCCTTTTTGTTTTTTAACAGCTCCACGCCTTCCTCGTAACGAGTGAAAGGGAGAGTCTTGGAAACGAGCGATGTCAGATCGAGCTTACCGGCGATCACAAACTTTAGCGCGGTCTCGGCAGCTTTGCGGTTGTGATCCCCGTAACCCATCAACGTCACACCGGGGCCCCACATGTGGCGCGCTCTAAAGGTCACATCCTCGCGCAACACACCAAAGATCGTCACACAACGTTCGGTGCGATCCATCAAGAATTCGATTGAGGCGGGAAAGCCCGTGCAATCGATCGCATCGTCGAGTGACTTCGCACCATAGCGGTCCGCCAGCCAAGCTTTCGCGTTAGGTGATGCCGTGCGATCCGCGCCCATCTTTCGCGCAAGGTTACGACGACTCGCCACCATATCGATGCCGACCACTTCTTTCGCGCCATGCGCTTTGGCCAATTGCACGGCCAACAATCCAGCCGGCCCCAGTCCGGAAATACCCACGCGGCGCCCTTTGATTCCGCCGAGCTGTGCGAGTTGTTGAAACGAAACCTCTACGCACATCGCCAATTCTAGCGACGCGATCTCTAAAGGAGTGAGTCGCTTAGGAATCTGTAGCAAAGACGCTTCGGGGAAGGTGTTGTATTGTGCGTAGAATCCCGGACGCGGTTGTCCCGTATCCTGCCAAGCGACGACCTTCATCCCCTTCTTGAGCTTCTTGACGCCCTTGCCCACGGCAACAACTTCACCCATCGCCTCATGACCGGGTTGGCCGGGAAAGTAAGGATACTTAAGCGTCATGCCGGGAAACATCGGCACACCATCGAGGATGTGCATATCCCAATGCGGACACGTCGTTACGCCTTCCACGCGAATAAGCACTTCGCCCTTGATAGGCTTCGGTATAGGTAGATCGGTCCAGACCGATTTTGCCGGTTTTTCGATCACTAGGCTTTTCATCGTTTTACTCATGTTCGTTTCCTTATTTTCGAGATGCGGGCCAATCGAGCACTACGCCCAAAGCATTGTCGGTTTTATTCTCAATCACCTTCCAGGCTTCCGCGGCCTGTTCGACCGGGAAGTGATGCGTGATCAAGCCAAGCGTATCCATCTTGCCTTCGGCGATCCACGCCAAGGTCGCGTCGACACGTTCGTAGGTGATGCCTGCGCAAAGATCGAAAGCAAGTTCTTGAAAGCGATAAGTCTGAATCGGCAACAAATCCGCCGTGCCGTAAAAACCAGCCGAGACGACCGTGCCCCCGTGCGCCATAATCGGCAGGTAATCATCGTAGAGGCTCATGTTACCAATCGTATCGACGAGCACTTCAACAGGTCCGTTCGCGATCGCCTTGACCTCTTCGACTCCCGAGCCCTTCACCTTCAAAGTCTCACCCCAACCTCCATTCCGAAATCTATCTAACCGATCGTCATGACGACCGGTTAACACGACACGCGCGCCACGCTGCTTGAGCGCTTGCCCCGTCCAATGACCGACCATCCCATCGCCCACCACGACAGCCAACTGCCCGGGTTTAATACGAGGACGTGTGCCGCAATTATAACCCACCTGTGTGAGCACCGCTCCACTACACGCGACCGGGTCCGCACCTTCTGGTAGCGTGTGCACCTGATTCGCATCGCAGACCGACGGAGAAACATGGCCTCCGTATTCGCAGAACAAACCCTCGAATTGGCTCATCACGGCAAACACACGTTCGCCGAGCGAAAACTTCGTCACATCCGCACCGACATGCGTTACCACACCGACCTTCTGATAACCCGCTACGATTGGAAATGGTAACGGATCGCCCTCGTTCCACGCGGTGTCACCCGACTCACGTTCGCCACGCAGGAAGGATCCTTCGGTGCCGTTGCTGATCCAAGAATGTTCGACATCGATCACGACATCGTTCGGCCCCGGATCGGGACAATCGACTTCGCGATACTCAACTTGATTACGTGCGGTAAAAACAACGGCTTGGCTCTTCATAATAAATAGGGAAACGCAGTCATCCGCGACCGCACGGTGATGTCAAACTCCACTCGCCTTATCGCGCCACGCGATGATCTCATCGAGAGCGGCTGGGTTTTCCACACTGGTAAGGTCACCCGCCGGTTTACCTGAGTAAACCCGCAGAATCATCCCGCGCAGAATCTTTCCTGACCGAGTCTTCGGCAAAGCCGACACCACAAAAACTGCCTTAGGCGCGAGCGGCTTACCCATCTCCTTAGCCACATGCGCGATCAGTTCCGATGTAACGACTTCCGCACCCGGTTTTAGCACCACGAAGCAAACCAGCACCTGTCCTTTCAAATCATCGTGCGCGCCAATCGTCGCCGCTTCACTGACGGCTTCGTGGGAAGTTAATGCGCTTTCCACTTCCGACGGGCCCACGCGTTTTCCCGCGACCTTGATTGTGTCGTCGCTGCGACCGAGCACATACCACGAACTATCCTCATCCTTTCTCGACCAATCACCGTGATACCAGACATCGGGCCAGCGACTGTAATACGTTTCGAGGTAGCGATCATCATCATGCAGAAAACTCTTCGTCATCGAAGGAGACGGTTGCTTGCACACGAGATGGCCCACCGAACCCGTCGGCGCGGGTTCGCCTTCTTCAGTAAAGATATCCACGTCCATCCCAAGAGCCGGACCGCCGAGCGAGCTCGCGTTGAGTGGTGTGAGCGGTGTGCAACTCAGCAGACACCCAAACAATTCGGTGCCGCCGGAAATATTGATCACCGGACAACGCCCGCCGCCCACGTTTTCAAAAAACCAACGATAGCTCGTTTCGTCCCACGGTTCGCCCGTTGATCCCAAGACGCGCAGATTCGACAGATCGTGATCTTTCGGCCCCTTGCCATCTGTCACGCGCATGAACATTCGCACCAACGTCGGCGATGCACAAAAGGTAACCACTTTCAATCGCTCCAACGTGCGCCAAAGTCGGTCGCTGTCCGGAAAATCCGGAGCGCCATCAAACAACACAATCGGCGTGCGATACAGCAGACAGCCCATGATCTCCCACGGTCCCATCATCCATCCGATATCGGTAAACCAGAAGAACGGCTCACCCGCCTGTGCGTTAAATGCATAGCGCAATTCTTTCCCCACCTGCGCGAGGCAACCCGCATGCGTGTGCACAGTGCCCTTCGGCCGACCCGTCGTGCCACTCGTGTAAATGATCATCGACGAATCTTCCGCGGCCATACTCACGCAATCGTTTATCGGCGACGCGCTGTCCAGAAACTCATTCCACTCCGGCAGATCGAAACAGATCACCCGCTGCACGCTCTCAACTTTCTCCGCCACGCCACGCGCGATCTTTCCCGCGGCAACCGTCTTACCGCGCCGCTGCATATGTTCGACGGCAAACAACACTTTCGCGGCGCAAGACTCTACGCGCTCGATCACAGCATGCTCACCGTAACCACAAAAAATCGGCACGAAGCGCGCGCCGATTTTGAAACACGCCATCATCACCGCGACCGTTTCCACGCGCATCGGCGCATAAAGTGACACGCTATCACCCCGCTCGACTCCCATCTTCCGTAGCCCGCCAGCACACGCATCAATCGAAGTTTTCAGCTGAGCAAAAGTAACCTCACGTCGATCCTCCACGGCATCGGAATCTGCTTCATAAAACACCACCACCTCATCGCCATGCCCTTCGCGCACATGTCGATCGATACAGTTGTGCGCGATATTGAGCTCGCCTCCCTCAAACCAGCGTGTCCACGGAAACCCGCGTGATTCATCCTTCACCTTCGTGTAAGGCTTAAACCATTCGATCCCGCTGTCCTTGACCGATTCATCCCAAAACCAAGCCGTATCGCGCACCGAAGCCGCATGCAATTCAGCCTGCGTTTCAAACCCATGCTGGCGCACGAATTTCGCCAAATGTGACTCACGCGTCCACGCGTAGTCTTCAGGTTTCCAAAGGTATTTAGAAGTAGTCATATTTTCACCACAAAGATCACAAAGCACTCAAAGATGAAAGCCGGCCTTTGTGATCCTCGTGTCCTTAGTGGTTAAATAATTTCAACACACACGGCCATGCCTTCGCCGCCGCCGATGCAGATCGCGGCGACGCCGCGTTTGAGACCTCGCGATTTGAGTGCGTTAATTAGGGTGACGATGATACGCGCGCCGGAACAGCCGATAGGATGGCCAAGGGCGATGGCGCCGCCGTTCACGTTTACTATTTTGGGCGAGATATTAAGTTCGCGCATGAAGGCCATGGGCACGACAGCGAAGGCTTCATTCACTTCCCAAAGATCAACGTCGTCGGTGGTCCAACCAGCGGATGACAACGCGTTTTGCGCGGCCTGCACAGGAACGGTTGTAAACCAGAGTGGTTCGTGAGCATGTGATCCGAACGCCACGATCTTCGCGATGGGTTGGAGGTCTTTCTCTTTCGCGTGATCGGCGGGAGTGAGCACGAGGGCGGCGGCTCCGTCGCTGATTGAGGAAGCATTGGCCGGAGTAATCGTGCCGTCTGGTTGAAATGCTGGTTTGAGCCGCGGGATTTTTTCATACCGCACCTTGGTCGGGCCTTCGTCTAGTTCGACTTTGGTGACGTTACCTTTGCGGTCCTTGATTTCGACCGGGGTGATCTCGGCTGTAAAGCGACCTTCTTGCTGAGCAGCATTGGCGCGCTTGAATGATTCGATCGCGTAGGCGTCCTGCTCTTCACGGGTGAAGGTGTATTTCTCAGCGCACTTCTCCGCACAGTTGCCCATGTGGATATCGTTATACGGATCCCAGAGGCCATCGGAGACCAACGAATCGATGACTTGCTGATTACCAATCCGGTAACCGTCGCGTGCCTTGGGCATAAGGTAAGGCGCGAGCGTCATGTTTTCCATACCACCTGTCACAATCACTGAACCCATCCCGGCACTAAGCGCGTGGGCGCCTTGAATGACTGCTTGCATGCCCGAGCCGCAGACTTTGTTTACCGTAACCGTGCGCACGGATTCAGGCAGATCGGCCGCGAGCGCGGCTTGACGGGCCGGAGCCTGGCCTTGCCCGGCTTGAAGCACATTGCCCATTAGCACATCGGAAACATCGGCGGGCGAAATTTTCGCATGAGCGACCGCGCCACGAATCGCCGTCGCTCCAAGTTGGGCGGCAGGGGTGCCGGAATACGCACCTTGAAAACTGCCAAGAGGCGTGCGCTTGGCGGAGAGGATGACTATATCGGACATAAAATGTTTGAGGGGTATTTCTAAATCTTACTCTGTCTCCTTATCTTAATCTTTCTCCCCGACAACTGGAGTTTCCCGCACGGGAGAACGATTAAGATAAAGAGGAATGAGAAAGATGAGGCGATCAGTCGGGGCGCTCAATCGTGAAAGTGTCGCGGGTGGTCGTGTAATCTTCACCACCCATGCGACCAATCAAATCAAGTTTGGTTGAATCAGGTTTGCCATCATCACCAAACACCTCGTCGCGCACATGGGCAGTCAGGATGCGACCGAAGATCACATTCGCCGCCAGTGGCCCTTCGCCGATATGGACGACTTGATCGAACGCGCACTCAAACGCCACAGGTGCCTCCGCCACTCGCGGTGGACGCACTTTGGTCGATGGTGCGCTCGCAATAGCAAACGCTTCAAACTCGCTCTCGCCATGGGGCAGCATCGCGGCGGTATCACTCATCTTTTGTCCCAGCTCATGTGAGACCAGATTCACCACGAATTCCGGCACCGCTTCGATATTGAGCACGGTGTCTTTCTTGGCTCCATCGCGCGTATTTACCGGCACGAACATCAGCGTGGGTGGATTCGCGCAGACACCTTGGAAAAATGAATAGGGCGCGAGATTCGTTTTCCCATCTGCCGAGATGGTTGAGACCCACGCAATGGGTCGGGGCGTGATCGTGGAGATCATCCATTGATACGAATCGCGAACGGACAAGGAGGAGAAATCCAAGGTCATACTCTCTTGTTAATACTAATGTGCTCTAGAGACCAAGCTGCGATCCCAGCACCACTGATCCACATTCCGGGCTAGCCCAAATAGCGTAAGCCTCTGCTTGATATCTGCGTGATGAAGTCAATAAGTGGAAACATGTTGCGACACTCCACACCTCGTTCACTCGAAGAGGCCGCTATGCGATTGGCGCATTATGAAGACATGTTGGAAGAGGTTCCGTTTGGCCTCCTGCTGCTCGATTGGGACCTGGAACCGATGTGGTTTAACTTTGAAGCAGCTCGCGCCAGCGCCGTTTGGAATTTCGGTGAACGCGAGGCCGCCGCACTCCGCGTGCGCAATGAATTCAAGATCCCCGCCGAGGTAATGACCGTCTGTGAGGAGCTGCGCGACAATCACGATCCTCACGAGCTCCCTCCTCCTGCCAAGATAATCAGTGATGACGCTCGCGGATTGCACGCGCGGATCACGTTGCACTCTCCGGGTCGCGCCGGCCAACAGCTCGCTTTTCATATTCAACTCGACCATCGCTTGCCGCGTGGCGATCGAGATCGGCAGCTTTCACCCGGCGCCGTGGCGATGCTCGCCCGTCTCAGCGAAAGAGAGCGCGCGGTGGCGATGCGAGTGCGCGAAGGTATGCCTACTCTGGAGATCGCGAAAGAACTCAGTCGTAGCCCCCTGACGATCAAGACGCAACTGGCCTCGATCTTCACCAAACTGGAGGTGCATGGTCGCACGAGAATCGCGGCACTGCTGAATCGCTAGGAATTCTTCGCCAATCGTTTTGACCCCACGGCCCGAAGTCGTGCAGTATCAGCAGGAATTGTTAGCCCGTTAACGAATCACGCCATGTCACAACCACATATTCTCATCATCGAAGACGATGTGCCCTACTTAAATATGTTGGGCACGGCACTGGAGTGTGAAGGCTATCGGGGGACTCTCGCTGAAAATGGCAAGGTCAGGTCAAGGCCTTAGCGGTGGAACGAACCAAACGCAAAATCGTGATGCAGATAAACGGGTCAAACAGGACCTAAGCGCAGCTGCGCGATCAGCCGTGAACGGGTGCTGACCCCGAGTTTGGTAAGACAGGAGCTGACTTGGTTTTTGACCGTGTAGGCTGATTTCCCCAAGGCCAGGGCTATTTCCTTGTTTGACATACCCTGCAGCAAGCAGGCTACCACCACCTGCTCCGCCGGGGTCAGTTCGGCGAGCGCGATCCCGCCTGTGTTTCCCGCCAACTGCCGCCAGGAGCTCGTCGGTGAAATGGGGATTTTCACGCGGAGTGAATTTAATTCTGTCTGCAGGGATACCATGACAAGGGCGGGGCGAATCAGAAAAAGCTAGACTTACCTATTCGGCACCGACAACCCGGCGGCTTAACGGCACAAAGGAAATCAACGCATGGCCTCGCGCTTCTTGAGGTCTTCGGCACCCTTGGCGATGAGCGCAGGATCAACGTTGATTCCCGCCTTGGCCAAGGCGGCATCCAAGATGACCTCCCCCTTAAGGTAACCGGAGACGAGGGCGGCAATGCGACCGTCGCGATCGATGACAAACTGCTGCGGAATTCCCCCGACTCCATACAACTTTTTTGCGGCCCGTTCAGGTGATTTTTCCTGGGGGTCGTGGCTGAATATGATATCCGGATACTTGGCCTGGTTGCGCAACACCCAAGCCTCAAAGGAAAGCCGCTTGTCGCTGGTGCAGGACGCCAGCACGACGACTCCCTGATCCTTGTAATGAGCCGCCACTTTCTGGGTATGGGGCATTGAGGCAATACAAGGGCCGCACCAGGTCGCCCAAAAATCCAAGATCACAACTTTGCCGCGAAAATCGGAAAGTTTAACTGGATTTCCGGCCAAATCGGTGGCGGGGAAATCCGGTGCTTGCGCACCGATTTGCAGCATTTTGATCTGGTTTTTCGGCACTTGAATCCGTGTCTCCTCGGGGGTGAAAATCTTCGCCGGCATGTCCTCGTCGACAAGTTTCACTCCGCCGCGCAAGAGCAAATTCCCCAACGATTCGGCGGTCACACCGCCGGCCCCGACATAAAATCCCAAAAGTTTCCCCTCGGCATCAATCACCACGTTATGCGGCACAGGAGCCATCATTCCCCCGGCCAAACGCATTGGCAGAACCTTGGCATAATATTCCTTGGAAACGGCCTTGAAGGCCTGTTTCTCCTCAGCGCTCATCTGTGCGATCGGTTTCGGACGGAACAATTTGCCCGCCGGATCAAATAGCACCGGGAATGCTATTTTCGGCGCATTCGCTTCATACCAACTATTGAAATCTGTCCTGGTGCCGTATGAACCGAGCCCAACAAAACGGACGTTTTGGTCGCCATATTTCTTAGCCCAGGCTCCCAAGAAGGCCAGTCCATCATCGGAAAGGCCACCTGCAGCCGACCAGATTGTCAGCACCGTGATCTTTCCCGCCATCAAATCGGCGGACGATACCGCCTTGCCCTCGGTCGATTCCGCCGTGAACTCGGGCACCAACGAGCCAGCGAGAAGTTTGCCGTAGCGTTCGTAGAATTTGGGTTTAGGATTCTTCGCTTCCTCTGCGATCGCCGCCGCGCGAGCGGCGGCGTCCTTGGCGTCGGCCAGCAATTGATCTTCTCCGAGGGCGACCACGTGCGCATCAACCTCAATCCCGGCCCGGGCCAACAGGGCTTCAGTTCGCACGTCGCTTTCCTGCGCGGTCGGAACTAAATTACCAACTATCATGCCATCACCATCGATGACAAATTGGGTGGGTATAGCCAACACACCATATAGGCGGCGCGCAATGCGTTCATCATAGTTCACCGAACCCTTTTCAACCGGGTCGAAACCAAATCTCACGTCGGCGTAGCTGGCTTGGTTAACCGTGATCCAATCACGGAAGTTCACCGCCAGATCGCTGGTTCCGGCAGAGAGGACCACGACCTGTTGGCTACGGTATTTTTCGGCTAGCTTTTGGTTCTGGGGCATGGCCGCAAGGCAGGGCGCGGACCAAGGGGCCCAAAAATTCAGCACCACTACCCGGCCTTTGTAATCAGACAGTCGAACTTCGGTCCCCTTGTTATCCCTCAGGGTAAAATTCGGGGCGGTGCTGCCGGAGGCCAATGGCACCGCCAAGACAGTCGCTGGGGTCACCACGTTGGGGGCAGGGCTCGGCATGGCCGGACCAGGGGCTCCGACTGCGACCATGCTCTCGGTTCCGGTCAAAGCAAATGCGAGACCAAATAAGGTTAACAGACGGCATATGAGATTTTTCATCATCAGGTCATACTAGCACCACGGCAATCCGAGGCGAAGGGTGAAGATAGGCTAGACTGGTATTTAAGCCAATTAAAACGGGCAACTCACTGACAGCTCATAAGTGCGTCCCAGCGGGCTGTGCAGCGCGCCATTGTAGCCAAAAACAGTATCGGAAAACGGCGGCTTCTCATTCATGAGATTGCCGATCCCAATCGTGAGCTTGGTCCCCTTTAGATGGTCGCCTATAACTCCGTTCTGAAATTCGTAGCCTCCGCGGATGTCAATGATCCTTTGGGCGGGAATCGCCAATGGGGCTCGGGTGTTCCCCGCCTTGTTGGAACCAAAGCCACTGAGATAATTGACGAAGAGCGAACTGCTCCACGGGCCTTTGGTCCAGAACAGTGACCCGTTCATCCGCCATTTTGGCGGACTCAAGGTATCACCTAGGTCCTCGACCGCTGCTTCACCAGGACGCACATTACGCTCGGATTTAAGTGTCTTCGAGGCTCCGCCAGAAACCCGCCAACGACCCATTTCCTGCCACGGAATATTATACTCCAGGATCAAGTCCACAGAATCGTTGCGCACGTTGCCGAAGTTGATCAACGAACGGTCTACACCCACCACTGCCCCCGGCCAATTGTTGGCGGTATCGGTGGCGTCCGGAGTGGTTCGGGTGATGCGGTTGGGGAAAAAAGCCTCGTTGTTGACCAGCTGCTGTTCGGTTAGAACCTGAATCACATTGGACTGGGTGGTGCGGTAATAATTGGCCTGCAAAGAAAGACCCTTCACGACTGGCGGTTCGAATACTAAGCCTGCGAATTGCGATTTTGAAGTTTCCGGCTTGAGGTCAGGATTCGCCGGCCGGGTTACCGTCACACCTCTGGTTCGCGTGTCGCCCCGGCGAGGGTCGTAAACCGAGTTGCTGTTGAAGGTTCTGCCAACCACTTGCTGGTATTCCGTGAGCGAGGGGGCCCGGAAGCCCTCCGAGTAGCTGCCCCTCAACATGATCGGCTTGATCGGCACCCAGGTGAAGCCTACTTTCGGCACCGTTATGTTGCCCGCATCGCTCCGGTCCTCGTAGCGCGCCGCCAGTTGGATCGAGAGTCGTTCAAAACCCGGGCTGGCGTTGTCCTTGCCAAACAGTGGCACAGACAATTCGGAGAAGACAGAGTATGTTTTGCGGCTCCCACTCGTGCTGACCGTCGTATTGACCGGAGTGACGGCCACGCTAGGCGTCACAGACAAGCCGCTATTCTTGGCGCGTTCATAGGAAATGCCAGCGGCCATCTTGACCATGCCACCGGGCATGGTAAAAACGCCACCGTCGGCCACGAAATCCAATGTCTGCAGAGTCGAGGTGCCATCAAAGGTGACATAGCGAGCCATGCTCTCCATGATAGCCGATTGATCCGGTGCCCCAGGATAACGGCTATCGACAAACGGATTAAAGCGCAATGCGGCATCCGGATTGGCGAGGGCCGCAGTAACGGCGGCGCCGTTGAATTCCCTCGTGCTGCGAGAAAAATCTTGGTCTTGCATACCGGCCGCTAGGTCCCACTGCCAAGTTTCACCGAATTTGCCCGTCAGCCCGAGCAGGGCATTGTTCGTCGTGGTGGATGTGGATTGGACCAAACTGCCAAATTCGTAGGGAATCATACCCACTGTAACATCCACACCAAAGGGATTGTAAGCGGCCGGAACAATGCTGGCAAAGTTGCCAAAGCCAGTAAAAGCCGAGGCCCTAAAGATCGCCGGTTGGCCAGAAAATGACGCCTTGTTTAACGAATAACCGTATCGCGTATAGAGCTCCATGTCGTTGGGCAGCGTGTAACCCATGCTCAGGGAGATGCCATTGCGCTCAGAGGGCGGGATTAGATCGAGGAACTCCGCCGTGTTACCACGCCGCGCCTTATTTGCATACGCCACTGTATATGGGGGGTTCGGTCCCACAGCGGTGAAACCCGCCGTAGTGGTGGGATTACTCGTCAACCCGCTCGGGGTCAGGGCCGCCCGGGTCGGATTGCCATCGACGGTCATTCCAGGCAGATTACCCGACCGGGCTTGCACGGAGGCCGGGTAGCCATAATTCAGCCTAAAGTCGCTGCCATAAACCAAGGCCCCGGTGGATGGGTTGGTTCCTTCGAGGATTCCTCTGTGGTCCTGTTGGTTTGAAAACTTCCGCTGATTCGCCTTGAGCGCTGAACGTTTGTAATAATTCACGCCTAGAGTCCCATGCAGTGGACCATAGTTGAACCCGTGAACTAAGGAAACCGAACGCTCTTGGCCACCACCGTCAAACGCCCCCTTGTAATTGGCGGACAATTCGCTGCCGGACCAATTCTTCTTGAGGATGATATTTACCACGCCGGCAACCGCGTCCGCACCATAGAGGGCCGAGGCACCGTCAGTGATCACTTCAATCCTATCCACCATACCCAACGGAATGGTGTTCAAATCAACAAAGCCCTGCCGGGAATCGGTGCCCGCATTGCCGGTGCTGGATTGCGCAACCCGGCGGCCATCGACAAGGACGAGAGTGGATCCCGCTCCTAACCCACGCAAACCCACGCCAGATTGGCCTGTGGAGGTTGCCGGGACCGCCGAGTAGCCCATAGCAAAATTGTAAGGGGGGGTTGCCGTTTCCGTGCGGGAGCCAAATTCGGGGTTCAACTCGTTCGGCGTGCTGCCCCGACCGGCCGAAATAGCACCATAATTTTGCGGAAGCCGATTGAGAAAATCTGCCAACGTCAGTGCACCCGAACCCCGGATGTAATCCGCGCCGTAAGACGATACTGGGGTAGGACCGAATTTTTCTGTCTGGCTAATACGAGTGCCCAGCACCTCAAAGCGCGACAGTTTCACCGCACCAGAGGCGGATTTCTCTACCACTACCGGGAGGTCGCTACCTTGCGCCGCCCCTTGGTCGTTTGGGTTGGAATTCCTGTAGACGGCAAAGGCCCCTGATTCCTTGTCTCGCACGACAAACAACTCGGTCCCGGCCAGCATGCGACTCAAAGCGTCGAGGGCGGTAAATTCACCTTTGACCGCCTGGGTCTTGACCCCGGTCACTACCGCGACCGGATAGATCAATTCGTATCCGGATTGTTCGGTGAAGCTCTTGAAGGAGGCCATAGCATCTGCTGCAGGCAAATCATAGATTTTGCTCATCTCTGCATCCGCCGTTTGTGCAAAAGTCGGCAAGCCAAGAAGAAAAACGGTGGTAAAAACCAACCGGGAACAGACAGACTTGAAAAAGGTAGTCATAATATTAGTGTTAATCGAGGGTGTGGGGCATGGTGGGAATATCCCCGTAGCCCATAAGACGGATGGCTGCACAACTTCCGTTAGAGAAACCCCCATAAAATATTTCCGAGGCCCACCGGCCATCACGGCCGATAATAGAGCACGATTTGTTTACCACGGTGTTCGGCCCGAATATCGAAGCCAGTCTCCAGTAGGCGGACAAAAGCAGCAGCGTTGTCCTCCCGGAATGTTCCCCCAATGAGCATACCAGCCAGATTTATATCGCCCAGCACGATCTGCGTGGAGCTATGAAGATTGAAGTCAGCCAAAATCTCGCTGAGCGGCATCCCGACAAATTCGAGCCGTTGCGGCTGCCACGCCAGCTCGGTCGCAATTTGCCGGGCATCCATTTCAGCCACTAACGCTACCGACTCGTTCTCCAAGGTGGAAATTAACGCCCGTTCACCTGCGACCAAAATAGGTGTATTCAATATCGCTCGTTCCGGGGTCGCCGGTTCGTCGACGCGCACCTTGCCTTCGGTGACTAGCACTTCGATCTGATCGGGCTGCATTCGTATGTTGAAGGCCGTGCCCACGGCATGCACCGCCAGTTTGCCCACGTGCACGACAAAGGGCCGCGCCGCATTCTTTGCCACTGTGAAATGCACCTCTCCTGCCACCAAACGGACGCGACGGGTGGACGCGGTAAAACCTACTTCCAATTGCGAGCCCGCTTTCAACTCGACCACCGAGCCGTCGGCCAACGTCTGCTTTTGATAAGTGGCGGCCACGATGGTCCTCAGGGAATCGACTACGGGCTTGGGTGGCGGAACCGGTTGCCACCAGGACACCGCGGCTAAGACCAAGGCGGCCGCGGCCGCAAGCCTGGTCATGGTCAACCAGTAAATCCGGCTGCGGTGATGCGGTGCCGCCAAGAGGTCAGGATTGGGGCGGCGGCTGTGTTCCGGCCGCCACTGGGCCAAGGTATCCAACGCGTCCCAGATTTTTTCCAGACGGGCGATGGCCTGCGCATGGCGCGAATCAGCAGCCAGCCATTGCAGATAATCATCCTGCTCGGCAGCCGTCAGTCTGCGGTCACGCCGCGCCAACCATGCCGCCGCTGTTGCCGCGATGAGGTCAGACTCTAAGGAAAGTTTAAGGGGGTTGGGCATGGGATCAGGGCAAACCGAGCCGGGCTAAAAACTTCGCACATTTACGAACACCGATGCCCACTTGGGCTTCAACCGTGTGCTCGGTAATGCCCAATTGAACCGCGATCTCGCGCTGCGAAATTCCGTAGATTTTGCGCAAGGTGAGCACCTGCCGACAGCGGTCAGGCAATGACTGGATGGCTTGGGTCAATAGTTCTAATTCTTGATTTTTGGCGACGGTCTCGGCGACACCGTCCTCATCACTATAGACGGACAGGGATTCGATTTCCGCTAGGGATTCGATTTTTACGATCTGGTGACGGCGGAGGCGGTCCAAAGCCAGATTGCGGGCCGTGGTAAAAAGGAAGGCCCGCGGGGAGGTGATCCCAACGGTTTGATGGGCTTGGCAAACCTTAGAAAAAGCTTCCTGCATAATATCGTCTAGATCGGTCAGACTCGAAAAACGACCCTGCAACCAAGATCGCAGAGCCGGTGCGTGGGGCTCAATATCTGCTGCAAACCAGCGTCTGATATAAGGATCATCGGAATTCATGAGAATAGTAATAGTGGACTTTACCGCTGGTTTCACTCCGCCTTTTGAGCGGATCTGTCCAATGAAGATAGTCCCTAAGATCCCGATTTGGAATACAAAAGCCCAATTTGGAATATAAAACTTTTTCACTAACGGAAATCGTCTTTCCGAGAGAGTAACGTTTGCTGTAGATTGCGAAGCGTGTCTGCGCAGTGGATTTATTTCTAGGTGCTCAAGCTCCCATCAGCGTTCATATCACCACATCTACCCCGCTCTGCCGGAGAAGCCTGAAGCCTACATTATCTTCAATTAGCGGGAGCAGCTGAAACATCGTTCCGTCTACCTTAGGAAGGGCCCCTTCTATTACATGCATCGCCCGTCCTTAGGCAATATTGGGATTGTCATGATGGAAATGCGGCGACTACTGGGCTGGGGTCGGCGAAATAGGGCTGGCGTTTAGTGCTTTCGACCTATGGTCGGCCCACCATCGAATCGCTATTGTCTATCCATGCCCGTTCCGACCTCACATCCCCGCTCTCCTGTCCTTTCCCTAATCGGTGATACTCCGCTTGTTCCTCTCTATTTTCCCGAAGAAGACCGCACGCTGTATGCCAAAGCGGAGTTTCTTAATCCCAGCGGGTCGATCAAGGATCGAATGGCGTTGTGCATTTTGGAGGATGCGGAGAAGCGCGGTCTGCTGCAGCCGGATTCCATCATTCTCGAATGCAGCAGTGGTAACACCGGCATCTCGCTCGCTATGGTGGGCGCGGCCATGGGCTATAGCGTTCATATTTTGATGAGCGAGAGTGCCAGTGTGGAACGTCGTTATTTGATGCAACAACTCGGCGCGAAGGTGGAGTTGTTCAAGGCAGCCGAGGGTTACAGCACGGGAATCAAGTTATCGCTCGAAATGGCCGCGAAGGAACCGCGCTACTTTTTGCCCCGGCAGTTTGAAAATCCGCTCAACGCGCAGGATCACGAGGACTGCACCGCACAGGAAATTTTGCACCAAGTGCTAGGGCCGATCGCTGCGTTTGTTTCCGGCTACGGCACGGGCGGCACGCTGACGGGTTGCGGTCGCGCACTGCGGGCGGCTCATCCGCAGATAAAGATTTACGCCATGGAGCCGGCCGAGGCGGCGATGCTTTCGGGTGAGATGCCGTGCTGCCATTTGATCGAAGGCGTGGCCGGTGGGTATGTGCCGCCGTTGCTGCGTTCGGGGCATATTGATGCGAACATCAAAGTGAGCAGCAGTGACGCGATGGCCATGACGCGACGGTTGAATCGCGAGTTTGGTTTTCTGGTCGGCCCGTCGAGCGGGGCCAATGTGGTGGCCGCCCTGCGGGTGGCAGCGCAACTCACTCCTTCCACCCAAGTCGTCACGATCCTTTGTGATCGGGCCGAGCGCTACTATTCCACCAAACTGTTTTCCACCAAACTGTTTTGTCCCTGAGTAAACGCCCGCCCAATCATTTATAGGGAGGTTTCCCGTGATTTGCGTCTCTCTATGTTATTACTATCCTTCCATTCATGAAGTTCACCCGACTCCTCGTATTTCTTGCTCTTGCCCTGTGGGCATCACCTTGGGCTACGGCGCAAGTCAAAGCCTCTCTTGTTGGAGCAGACAAAACGATTCAGCCCGGCCAGCCGTTTACCGTGGCGCTGCGCCTGCAACACGATGCGCACTGGCATACTTATTGGGTAAATCCCGGCACCGGGCTTGCCACCGAGATAGCCTGGGAGCTGCCGCCCGGGTTTACGGCCGGACCGATTCAATGGCCGGCTCCGGTGGCGCTGAAAGATCGGATGGGTAATGTGATTGGCAACGGTTACGAAAATGACCAATTGCTGCCGGTCACGATTACACCGCCGGCAGATCTACGGGCGGGGGAAAGAATCACGCTACGGGCGCGGATTGAATGGCTGATGTGTAAGGATGTCTGCATGCCCGGCGAAGCCGATCTCGAGCTGGCCCTGCCGGTCGGCAGCGAGGCCCCGGCGACCAAAGGAGAACTGGGTAGACGCATTGATGAGGTCGTAGCCGGTCTACCCAGAGCAGTGGATAAATGGAGCGTGGCCGCGAGCCGGACCGCGAAATCCATCACACTCCATGTCACGCCCAACGGCGAAAATAATCACCTTCCCACCAATCTTCATTTTTTTGCGGACGACAACCTCGTGGCTTATGAGGCACCGCAAAACATGGCCGCTGATGGCTCCGGCGGTTACGCGCTCAAGCTGGATATTTCGCCCGATGGCCCGCAGGACGCGACGCACTTGATCGGGGTATTGACCGCCGGAAACGGTTGGCTGGCTGACGGGACTCTGCCGGGATTGCGCGTAGAAGTGTCCTTGACGGCGGCTGCAGCCGCGTCGGTTGGCGACACTCCCACCCTGACGGGCACGCTCCTGCTCGCATTGGTTGGTGGCCTCATCCTCAACCTGATGCCTTGTGTCTTTCCCGTGCTGGGAATCAAAATCCTCGGCTTCGTTAACCAGGCCGGAAGTGATCGGCGAAAAGTCGCGATGCACGGTGTCGCATTTACTATTGGTGTGCTCTCATCATTCTGGGTGCTCGCCGGCGCTCTTGCCGTGTTGCGAGCAGGCGGTGAGGAGCTCGGTTGGGGATTCCAACTTCAATCTCCGATCTTTGTTTATCTCCTCTCAGTTCTGTTACTGGTTTTCGCTTTGAACATGAGTGGCCTGTTCGAGTTTGGTATGTCTGCAGTGGGCGTTGGTTCCGGTCTCCAATCGAAGTCGGGCTACAGCGGCTCGTTCTTCACTGGCGTGCTTGCGACGGTCGTCGCGACTCCCTGCTCAGCCCCATTTCTCGCCCCTGCTTTAGGTGCAGCCCTCGCGCTGCCCGTGGTGCAATCCTTCACTATTTTCACCGTCATCGCCATCGGCCTTTCGACGCCCTACCTGCTACTCTCTATCTTCCCTGGCGCGATTAAGATTCTCCCACGACCCGGCGCATGGATGGAAACATTCAAACAGTTCATGGCCTTCCCTCTCTACGCGACCGTAGGCTATCTCGTGTGGGTGCTTGCCGGCCAACTCGAACAAGGTGCGATGCTTACTGCGCTGATCGGACTCGTGATCATCGCCATGGGCGTGTGGATCTACGGCCGTTGGAATGCTCCCGGCGCATCCGCCGGACGCGCAAAGTTTGGACTGATCGCCGGTCTGGCCGTATTCGCCATCGGCGCATGGACCGGATGGCCATCGGCCCCTGATGACAACGAAGTAAAGTGGGGGAAATGGAGCTCCGAAACCGTTGAGAGTCTCCGTGCAGACGATCGCACCATCTACGTCGATTTCACCGCTCGGTGGTGCGCCACCTGTCAGGCCAACAAGAAACTCGTCTTTGGTGACGATGAAGTTCTGAAATATTTCGCCGACAACAAGATCGTAACCCTACGCGGCGACTGGACCAACCAGGACCCACTGATTACCGCAGAGCTCGCGAAATACCACCGCAGCGCCGTTCCCTTCAACGTGATCTGGATGCCCGGACAATCCGACCCAATCTTGCTACCGGAACTCCTCACGGCAGGCACCGTGCTGGATGCGTTGAAAGACAACAAAAAATAATGTCCGGTCGGTGATTAAACCGAAACCGGACATCAATCGACCGACGACTTACAGCGAAGCACTAACTACGCTTCGCCAATTCCTCTTCCGTAGGTGGCTCGTAGCTGATCTTGCCTTCGATGATTTCGCGCAAAGCGATATCCTCGGGGGAAAGTCTTTCCAGAGATTCAACCAGAGGGCGATTCCCGGCCCGCAGCTGTTTCACGCGGCGTGAAACCACATTCACGAGGATGTTCGGATCATCGATTATCGCTGCGGCTTCTTGTAGGTATTCTTCTCTCATAAGGTTAACTCAAGGTAAGATCACCGGGGTAAACCGTAGATGGTTTCTTCCCGAGTATCAGACTGAGTTGGCCTTTTTAAAAAGTCCCGCTGAAAACACGACACCAATATTTTTTCATTTGCTCGCCCCGCACTCGCAATACGCTACGCGATTAGAGGATGTCGTCGCATGCAGATCATACCAAAGCCGTGGGGCAGATGGTTTTGGCCGCGCTTTGCTGGAGCCTCAACTGCGGCCAGAAGTGCTGAAGTTTGGCAAAGCCTCCCATGTGGATACCGCCACCCTTATTATTTCTCGCCAAATCCATCGGCATATCCGGCCAGAATGCGTGACCCGTAATCGTGCAAAAATCCAAATGCTGCCGCGCGTTATCGAGCGCACGCTCAGGGGTGCCATCACCGTAACTCACCGCGCAATGATTGTGCAAATCGCCCCAGTATAAACTCATGTCGGCGATTTCAGCTCGTTTCCGATCAGAGCGCAAACCCTCTCCCTTGATGACGGGCTCAGGAAAACGCGACTCTGGTCAGCGAAGGACAAACCATTCAAGCCGGTGAACCCTTCACCATTGGGCTTCGTCTCCAGCACGATCTGCATTGGCATACCTACTGGCTCAACCCCGGCACCGGACTCCCCAAAGATCCAATGGGCCCCGCCTGAAGGTTTTTCCGCCGGCCCCATCCAATGGCCCGCCCCCCCACGTAATCAAAGATCACACCGAAATGATCACCGGAAACAGCTACGATGGAGACGCCCTCCTCCCGATCACGATCACACTACCTGCGAAGCCAAACAGGCCAGCAGAATGCCCAGCGCGAGCCAGTGCTTAGCATTTGCTAATTTCATGCGAGAGCTGCTTGGGGTAAAGTAGTCGTGAATGGGTTTACGGGCTTGAAGCCCAAAACATCGGGCGCAGCCAATCCTGCCAGGATCAAGCGTGAATGTAACAATGCGCAGAATCAGTCATCCCAATCTCGACATAAATAGCGAAGGCCTTCACATCTTTCCGCTGCATGGCGACATCTCGTAGCACACGAAATAAAATTTCAAAAGAGGACTATGCAGCTCGCGTGCCCGAGCTACGCGAGCAGCTTATCCAGCTGCAGGTGAAGTTGAAGAAGGTCCCTTTCCCCGTGCTTTTGGTCATCGCTGGAGTCGAATCGACCGGCAAAGGGGAGGCGATCAACACCCTCAATAGCTGGCTCGATCCTCGAGGTGTCGAGGTCTTTGCCTTTCATCCTCCCACTGATGAAGAAAGCGCCCGGCCCTACATGTGGCGCTACTGGCGTTGCCTGCCACCTCAAGGCCGAATCGGCATCTACGCCGGCTCTTGGTATACGGAAGCTATGCGTGAGGCCTCAGCCAAGAATGCCGATCCTAAGAAGTTCAAACATGCCCTCCAACGCATCGAGCACTTCGAACGATTACTCGTAGCGGATGGTGTCTTAATTGTGAAATGCTGGCTTAATCTGTCCAAAGAAGCTCAACACAAGAAGCTCACCAAACTCGAATCGAACAGCCGCACGGCATGGAAAGTGACTCCACGAGATTGGGAAAGCCACCGGAACTACAATCTGCGTAATTCCCTCGGGAAAACTCTCCGCAAAGCCACGAATCGCACGGGCGCAAATTGGACGATTATCGAAGCGGAAAACGAGCGCACTCGTAATGTTGCAATTACCGAGGCGCTTCTCACGGCATTCGAGGATCATTATAAGCAGCATCGCACCCTTCCCCCTGCTGGTCGGCCTAATAAAATCACCCCCTTGGAACCCGAAGGGGTTACCAAGCTCAAATCTTTGCCGTTGGATAAAAAACTATCCCCGGCTGAATACGTTAAGAAACGCGATCGTTGGCTCGGTAAACTAAATCAACTGGTGAGGCTCGCTGCGAAAAAGAAGCGATCGATTGCTTTTATTTTTGAAGGCTGGGATGCCGCGGGCAAAGGCGGAGCGATTCGGCGACTGACCAATGCGATTGATGCGCGCGATTGTCGCGTGATCCCAGTGGCTAAGCCCACCAAAGAGGAAAAGGCGCATCACTACCTTTGGCGATTCTGGCAACATCTTCCCCAAGCTGGTCGCGTCACCGTTTTTGACCGCTCGTGGTATGGACGTGTTTTGGTTGAACGGATCGAAGGCTTTGCCCGTGAAGAGGAATGGAAACGCGCCTATCAGGAACTCAATGAATTCGAACATCAGATGAGCGAAGATGGCGTAATCGTGCTGAAATTTTGGCTGCACATTAGCCAAGAGGAGCAGCTGAAACGTTTCCGGCTCCGCGAGGAAACGGAATACAAACGCCACAAGATGAACGAAGAGGATTGGCGTAATCGCGATCAGTGGAGCGAATACGAGACATCCGTTGGCGATATGCTCATGCTCACCGACAAGAGCTGGGCGCCTTGGTATCTCGTGTCTGCTGAAGACAAACGCTACGCACGCCTACAGGTGTTGAAGCTGAGCTGCCGCCGCATCGCGGATGCTCTGGAAGCCGAGTAGTCTCGCCGATTACGAAGTTTGGTCCTGCTTGCTCTTCTCGTGCTCGAAATAGCGCTCGAGCATCCGCCGTCAAAGCTGCGATCCAGACATCGCGCATACTATCACCGATCTGGCCGTCGCGAATCGCCGCGATCGCGGTTGCGCCATCCATCGCCGGCATGTGCAGATCCATCAGCACCACATGGTAATCCACGCGTTTCAATTCATCCAAAGCCATCTTGCCGTTTTCCGCCACCGTCCAGGTGCAACCCAGATTCGCCAGCACCTTTTGCATGAGGCGTTAGTTCACCGGATTATCCTCCACTAGTAGCACACGCAGATCGAAAGAGTTTTTCTAAATCACTGGGCGAAGCACTCGCCTTGATGAGGTCGCCCCAAAAGCTGCACGCAATGAGGAGTGGTGCGCAGGTTTGTTAATCAACATGCGAAAATGGGGACGCAAAGCGGTCCGGGTCTCCAATGGCAAGGTCAACAATACCAAGGCGACCATCTTTCCCGTGACATCCCCGGGCGCGCTTCTTCGAGCGAACTCAAGGCCGCCGCTTGCATGTCTGGAAGATCAACCAAGGCCATGTCCCACGTATCCGCGGAGAGCTCTTCCGAAGTCATTTTCATGACCTGCGCTCCCCAACGTTCACCCAAGCGCGTGCGCTCGGTGCGAAATCCACCGGGCTTCGCTACAACCGCCAGACGCATCCCTGAAATATTTGGAGGAGCCGGGCGAGCGATGCTCGTATCTTACGCCAAACCCTCAGCCTTGATCGTAAACGTGAAGGTCGATCCTACTTCGACTTCGCTTTCGAGGCCGATCTCGCCACCCATCAATTCGACTAAAGTGCGACTGATCACCAAACCTAATCCCGTGCCACCATAGCGACGAGTGGGAGTATCTTCCACTTGGCTAAAGGGGCGGAATAGCCTATCGTATTTATCCTTCGCGATTCCGATACCCGTATCGCGAACCGTAAATTTTAGCTCCCACATGGCCGCATCTTTTTCGGTCGCAGCGCTAATCCGGTAAGCAGAGAGCGTCACGGCGATTTCATCGACTTCGGTAAACTTCACGGCATTCTTAACTAAGTTGATCAGCACCTGACGAGTCTCCCAGGATCCGTCAACACATGCTCGGGCAGCGATTCATCGATCCAATGTAAGAGCTCTACCCTCTTCGACCCCGCATTCGTGGCGAGCAAATCGAGTGCCTCTTCCACACTCTCACATGGATCGCACGGTTTCAGGTCCAACTTGAGATTGCTCGATTCGATCCGAGCGAAATCCAAAATATCATCCGTTAATTGGATGAGCGCTTCGCCACTCGAGCGAATGGTCTCCATGCATTCGTGTTGCTCCGCACTGAGCGGCGTCTCGAGCAGCAGATTGGTGAAACCCAGAATGCCATTCAGCGGAGTGCGCACCTCGTGGCTCATTGTGGGCAAAAATTGACTCTTCGCGCGATCACCCGCCTCGGCGCGATCTCGCGACTCACGCAGCACGGATTCACTCTCGCGCATCTTGGTCTGATCTTCGAAGACCATCACACAACAAGACACCTCGTCGTGACGCGTGCGCACCGCCGTGAGACCACCGCATAACCGGTCACCCAAGTGCCAAACGAATCGGCGATCGGACCTTCCGTGGAAGGTATCCCCTTTTTTCAAAATGCTCTGCAGCCCCGGCGAATTCGTCGCCTCGGAATAATTTTCACCGGGTAAAGAGATGTCTTCCGAATTATTCGGCTCTGAATCGGCTAGAAAAATAACGCCATCTGGATTCGCCCGAAAAATATAAACAAACTGCAGCGCAGGATCAGCCCCACGGTAGCGCACCAAGCGACTCTTCACATCACGGTAGAGGTGGCCTTTAGGTCGGCCCTAGTGCCCATCAAATTACTAAGCTCCTCGTCCAAAAAAAATCGCCTCCTCCCGTTGCGCATCGCGAATTAGGTCTGCGCGAATCTCCTTATTCTCGCTGGTCATAGACACACGCCCGTGCAATGACCCAGCCACTAGGATTACCCCTGATGCTATCGGGGCGGAAAATCCGAAAGCGCATTAGGGTAGCCACAATAGTGCTAGCGATACGCACCCCTTACTATCAGGCAATCACGAACCTCCCCTTGGGAACCTCACAAAAAAACCGCCGTGGATATCCACGGCGGTTAAAAGTAGAAGGAAGGATAGCCAGCCTACTTGGTGACGTGGCCCGAAACGAGCTTAGTCATCTCAAACATACTGACAGACATTTTACCGTCGAAGACGGCCTTCAGCTTATCGTCGGCATTGATCTGTGTGCGCACCTTCGCATCTTGAAGATTGTTCTTCTTGATATACACCCAGAGCTTTTTAGTAAGCTCAGTGCGAGGAAGGGGGTTGGAACCAACTACAGCGGCGAGAGCATCATCCGGTGTGACAGGTTTCATGAATGCGGCATTGGGTTTACGTGCGGTTTTTTTAGCCATAATTATTTTTTGGTTAGGGTTCTATTAGTTGAAGACAACCCTCATATAGAGGGATAAAGGACACTTTGCCTAGGAGAATTTTACAAGACTCCCGTTTTAGGAGATCACGAGATTTTTCACTAGTCTTCATCCACTTGGGTGAATTGCTGGTAGAGTTCAGCGTATTGGCCACCCAAAGCGAGTAGCTCGTCGTGGATTCCACGCTCGACTACGCGACCCTGATCGAGAACCAAAACCTGATCCGCATCGCAAATCGTGCTCAAGCGATGCGCCACGCTAAAGCTCGTGCGACCGCGTAAGAGCACGGACAACGCCTTCTGCAATCGCGCCTCGGTGAGCGCATCAATCGAACTCGTCGCCTCATCGAGAATCACGATGCGCGGATCGGCCAACAAAGCTCGCGTGAAGCAAACCAGCTGTCGTTGGCCCACGGAAAGGGCCGCGCCTTTCTCTCCCACATCCGTGGATAAGCCTTTAGGTAAATCCTCTAAAATATCGAGACAGTCCAATTGGCGGGCCGCTTCGCGCACCTCATCTTCGGTCGCGTCCGGCTTACTCATACGAATGTTATCAAACACCGTGCCGGCGAAGAGGAAGTTTTGCTGCTGCACCATACCCAGTTGTCGATGCAGAGAGAGGCTCCTAATGTCGCGGATTTCGTGGCCGTCGATGAGCACTTCGCCGTCGGTCGGCAGATAGAACTTCGAGATCAGGTTAATGATCGAGCTCTTGCCGCTACCGGTGTGCCCCACCAAAGCGATCGCTTGCCCCGGTTCGACCACCAGATTCACATCATGCAAAATCTTCTTACCCGGCACGTAGCCAAACGATAGATTTCTCAATTCCACACGCGCTCCCACTTCCGCATCTTCCGATGCACCGCCGGTTCTGCGTGTATTTGGCAAATCAATCGCGGTCAGCTTGTCTTCCCAATCGGGCTTCGCGTCGATCATGTTAAACACGCGCTCGGCGCCTGCCATCGACATCAAGGCTGCGTTGTATTGGTTTCCCAACGTCGCCACCGGCGCGAAGAAGAAATTCGAAAGGAAGAAAAACTGGATCAGCGATTGCATCGACATGTCGCCGTGCAATGTGCGCCAGCCGCCGAACATCAACAGGATCGCCACGAAGAACTGACTGTTCAATTCGAGCAACGGCGTGAGCACGCCGGAGGTGCGTGCCAGCGCGAGATTGTAGCGTGAATGATCAGACAACAAATTACGGAAGAATCCGGCGTTGGTTTCCTGTCGCACAAAACCCTGCGTCACCCGTATACCTGTCACCGATTCCGCCAGCGTCGCCGTCACCCGGCTGAAACTCTCGTGCGTCGCCCGCGTGAGCTTACTGAGTTTCATGCGGAAGTGGCGGTTAATCATGTAAAGCACTGGAGCCATCGCGAGCACCACGAGAAACAACTTGAAATCCAGAAGCGCCATCACGACCGCGGTCACGACCATTTGGCCGCCCTGCACCAGCGAAACGAAAAACACATTCTGAATTCCCACGCGCAACGCTTCCACATCACTCGTCACCCGGCTAATGATCCGACCAAGTTTCACGCGGTGGAAAAAACTCATCGGCTGCACAAGCATCTTCGCAAAGATATCGTGCCGCAGTCGGTTCACGACCACCTCGCCTATTTCGAGCGCAAACTTCTGCCGCCAGCGCATCATGCCCTCCGTAAATAGGGCGAGGAGAGCGAATCCAGTCACCACCAAAGGAAGTGCTTCTAAATCACCATTGGCGATCGGTCCCGAGATGATTCGTGACGACAGGAAAATCAGCGCCGGTAACAACATCGCGCGCAACAGGGTGAGCCCGATCAAGACGCGCAGTTTGGTTTTCACCGGTCCCGTGTAAGAAAAGAGCCGACGAATCAACCCCCACTGCAGCGGACGAAATTGAGCTTCGGCCTGCTCTTCTCGGGTCTTTTCGACCACCGTGATATTCTTATCTTTTACCGCGGTTTCTTTCATGACGCGTCCTCCTTTTCAGTCTGAGGAAAGGGACTCTGGCTCAATTCCCGGCCATCGACCAACTGCAGATTGGCCACGCGTTTATAGGGGCCGTGTTGCGACATCAATTCGTCGTGGGTGCCCTTTTGCACAATCCGGCCACCATCCATCACGATCACGTAGTCTGCGCGCCGCAAGGTGCTCAGACGGTGCGCGACGATAAACGTCGAGCGGCCTTCCATCGCACCATCCAACGCTGAAAAAATGTCTTCCTCGGTTTCGCTATCAATCGCCGCGGTGGGATCGTCTAACAAGAGGATCGGAGGCTCGAGGAGCACCGCACGCGCGATGGCCAAGCGTTGCCGCTGCCCACCCGACAAGGTGTTTCCGCTCTCACCCAGAATCGTATCGTAGCCCTTCGGCAGATCCATGATGAAATCGTGCGCCGAGGCGATCTTCGCCGCCTTCGTCACCTGCTCCAGCGTCGCCTCGGGATGCCCAAACGCGATGTTGGCCGCCACGGAATTCGAAAACAAAAAGCTCTCTTGAAACACGAGCCCGATATTGCGGCGCAAGTCATCGAGATGAATCCGCCGCACATCGATACTATCGATCAACAAACTGCCTTCAGTCGCATCATAGAAGCGCGGGATTAAGCTCATGAGCACACTCTTGCCCGCACCCGTCGCACCAAGAATGGCCACGCATTCGCCCGGCTTCACTTCGAAATTAACCTCCTTCAACACCTGTTCGATCCCGGTGTAAGCAAAGGACACATTATCGAAGCGCACGTGCCCTTTGAGTTTCTGACGTCGCACCGCCTCGGGATCGGACTTCACTTCAATCGGCGCATCAAGAATTTCGAAAACGCGACGCGCGCCAATCAACGACTGTTGCACGGTATTCGCCAAATTCGCGACGTTGTTCACCTGTCCGGAAAATTGTTCGAGCAATCCCGCAAAGACCACCAGTCCCGCACCCAAGGCCAGCTCACCGCGAATCACCAACCAACCACCATAACCGAGCAGCACCATCATGTTGACCCGGGTGAGAAAACTCACCGTGGGATTAAACAAACTCACTTTGTGGAAAATACTGTGCTGCTGATCGAGCACAGCGTTGTTCGCCACATCAAAACGCTCCTGCGCTTCCTGTTCGCGCCCGGAACCCTTCGTAACCGCGATACCTTGCACGTTCTCGGCCAGCGTTTGCACCATCTGATCAGCGAGGATCCGGTTCTTCGCATACTCCGGCTGGATGATCCGCGAAAACACCGTCGAGATAATCCACAGCAGCGGAGTCGTCGCCAAACACGCGATCGTCAGTCCGGGACTGAGGTTAACCATGTAAACCAAATACACGGACAACGAGATCACCATGATCACCGTTTGAATCAGCACCTGATCCACAAAACTCCGCACCGCACCCACATCGCTCGTCACGCGTTGGATAATCGATCCGGTCGTATTCGCATCATAGAAACGAAAGCTCAATCGCTGCAGCTTGTCGTAAACCTTCCCGCGCATATCGAGCACCAGCTTTTTGTGCACCAGCACGTTGATCGAAATCGCGTAAACGTAATTCAGCACCGCGCGAATCAACGCCAGTGTGAGAATCGTGCCCGCCAATAGCATCAACACCTGCATCGGTTCCCAATGCAGTGGTAACGCATGACCCAGCGGCAGCATCGGCGCCGCTACTTCAGGCGTGAGCACGTGTCGGATATAATCGATACCTACCCCGATAAAGCTGAGACCAAAAATACCCATGGTCAGCAGCACCAGCTGAATCAGAATAATCCCGATGCAGTGCAGCCGGTAATTCCATGCGAGTCCCAAAAGCCGTCGAACCAATTGCCCTGTTGTAGGCACGGTCGCGGCGGTGGCGGGGGGAGGTTCGTCAGGCATCAGAAAGTGAACCTATGAGCACCAAATTTAAATACACTCTCTTTTTTCAATTAAGTCACATTTACATTCCCTTCACGGCCAATAAGTCGCGATTTCCGGATCAAAACAAGATCCATGAGGGGAGAACTTTTCACCTTAATTAGAAACTGATAATACATTTTTAGTTTCTGTAGTTTATCAATGGCCACTCCCACCAAAAAACCTTCTGGCAAGCAGGCCGCGGTCCGCGACCGCATCCTACTGCAAGCGAAACGGCACCTCTTCAGTTTCGGCTACAGCGCCTTCACGATGGACAAACTCGCGGGTGAATTGGGGATGAGCAAAAAGACCCTCTACGTGCACTTTCCCAACAAGGACGCGATTATCATCTCCACGATCGATAGATTCGCGGCCGGTGTCCGCACCGAGGTAGACGAAATTCTCCTCCAACTCCACGTGAGCTTTATCGAAAAGCTTCGCGGATTTGCTCTCATGATGATTAAGCGGCTCGGCCACATCCGCCCCGAAATCCTCCGCGATATTCAACGCTCCGCCCCGCACATTTATGAGCATATCGGCGAGGCGCGAAGTGCCAGCATCAGTTATACCTTCGGCCGTTTCATCGAAGAAGGCCAAATCGGAGGCTCCGTGCGCGACGACATGAATCCGACTTTCGCAGGCCAATTTTATATGCATGCGATGCAAGGCATGATGAATCCCACGACTCTCGAACGCCTGAAACTTACCCCCGCTCAAACCTTCGATCAGGCGATACGGATTTTCTACACCGGTCTGCTCACACCCAAGGGACGAAAAGAATATGAAAAAAATTTCCCTCACTAATCTCATTCTCAGCGCAGCGACACTGCTCTTTCTATCGAGCTGCTCGCGTCCGGCCATGGGATCGATCAAGTCGTCGCGTTTGGAAACATCCTCCACGTGAGCAGTCACGACTCCGCCAAGCTTGAGGCTGCCATCGCTGCTTTGAAAAGCGATCAGCACACGTGGACCAAAATCGAATCCGGTTTGGAAGACGTCTTCATCGGCCTCATGGGCGAATCCAAGGATAATTTCTCATGAGCGCGCACCGTTTTACGCTCCATCGACTTTGGGCGATCGTCATCAAGGAGTTTATCCAGATGAAGCGCGACCGCGTGACCTTCGGCATGATGGTCGGCATCCCGCTGATGCAGCTCATGCTCTTCGGCTTTGCGATCAACTCCGATCCGAAGCACCTTCCCACCGCGATTCTTTCCGCCGACGAAGGCCCGTTCACGCGCACGCTCATCACCGCGATGCAGCACAGCGATTATTTTCAGTTTGTTCGTAATACGAACAATGAAGCCGAAGCCCGCCAGATGCTTCGTCGCGGCGAAGTGCAATTTGTCATCAACATCCCCGTCGATTTTTCCCGTAAACTCCTGCGCGGCGAACAACCCTCGCTGCTGATCGAAGCCGATGCGACTGATCCGTCGGCCGTCGGCCCCGCCGTGAGTGCGCTTCGCGTCATTTCCGAAACCGCTCTCAATCGAGATCTCACCGGCCCGCGCGCTTCATTTTTGCAGTGCCCCTCGTCGGTAGTCTCGCGCTGCTCTACGCGGTCGCATTTCTCTTCATCGCCGCGAGTCTCGCGGTCGGCATCACTTTTTCGACTCTCGCCAAAAACCAACTGCAAGCCGTGCAAATGGCGTTCTTCTTTTTCCTGCCGTCGATTCTGTTGTCCGGATTTATGTTTCCGTTTCGCGGCATGCCCGAGTGGGCACAGTGGATTGGCAGCGTGCTCCCGCTTACCCATTTTCTGCGGATCGTGCGCGGCATCCTGCTCAAAGGAAATGGCCTCTTTGAAATCGCTCCCGAGCTCGGCCCCCTTACTCTCTTCTTCGTGATCGTCATGGCCATCGGCGTAAAACGCTACCGCCAAACCCTCGATTAGGGATATGGTTTCGTGAAGCAATTGTCATTGCGAGGAGCGACGCGACGCGGCAATCCACGATCGCGCGTAGCCATTCGAAATGTCGTGGATTGCCACAGTCGTCCCTCGACTGCGGGACTCCTTCGCAATGACAGTTTAGAGGGATCACCCAAATCATGCCTCATCCATTGATGAGGTTCATCAGCGTCCATTAGCGGTTTAACTCCGCCACTCGCCGCTTGCCCCTCGCGCGAGATTGCCTGCATCCTCGCGCCAATGCCTGAATTTCTCGCCATCGTGGAAACCATGCCGCCTCTCCCCTGGTGGGCTTGGGTCGGATTTTTCACCTTTATCGCTACAATGCTCGCGATCGACCTCGGCGTTTTTCAGCGCGAGGCGCATGAAGTTGAACTCAAAGAAGCGCTCGGTTGGTGCGCCGTCTGGGTCACGCTCGCGCTCTCGTTCAACGCGGTGATCTGGTTCTGGCGTGGCGCTCAACCCGCCCAAGAGTTTCTCGCGGCCTACATCGTCGAGCTCTGCCTAAGTGTGGACAACGTCTTCGTTTTTATTCTCGTTTTTGCCTACTTTAAAGTTCCCCCGAAATACCAACACCGTGTGCTCTTCTGGGGGATCGTGGGCGCCGCCGTCATGCGCGCCGTATTCATTCTCGTCGGCGTGAGTGTGATCAGCCACTTCCACTGGGTCCTCTACATTTTCGGCGCCTTCCTCGTTTACACCGGCATCAAAATGGCGCTGCCGGGCAAAGACGAAGTCGACGTTGACCCCAATCACTACTTCGCCGTGCGCCTCTTCCGGCGCTTTTTTCCGGTGACCGAAAAATCCTACGGCGGCGACTTCTTCATCAAAAGCAAAGAGACCGGCAAACTCATGGCCACGCCGCTCTTCATCGTGCTCATCGTCATCGAAACGACCGACCTCGTATTCGCCGTCGATTCGATTCCTGCCGTGCTCGCGATCACCCGCGACGGCTTCATCGCCCTCACCTCAAACGTCTTCGCGATCCTCGGCCTGCGTTCCCTCTACTTCGCGATCAACGGCATCATGAAACTCTTCCGCTACCTGAAGATCGGCCTCGCGCTCATCCTTACTTTCATCGGCGTAAAAATGCTGATCGAAGCATGGGTCCACCTCAGCATCACGGTCTCCCTCACCGTCATCGCCAGTGTCCTGACCGCGTCCGTCCTCGCCTCGATCCTGATCCCGGAAGAGAAGAAGGAGAAGTAGCTATTTTCACAGGAGTTCGTAGAGCAAGCAGAGAACAAATACTTTGAAAGGGTCCGACATGTATAATCTAACCCTCTTTTTCATATCTGTGTCATCCGTGCAATCCGTGGTTAAATTCTGATAACCCGCACCCCATGCCCATTCTCAACCTAGGTTCCGTCAACATTGATCACGTTTATGAGGTCGAGCATTTCGTGCGACCGGGTGAGACGCTGAGCAGTAGCGGCTACCAAATTTTTGCAGGTGGCAAAGGGTTCAATCAATCGGTCGCCCTCGCTCGCGCGGACGCGATGCCATTCCACGCGGGACGAATAGGCCGTAACGCCAACTGGCTTGTTGAACGGCTCCAAAAAGAAGGTATCGACACGACCCACTTACACGAAAGCGACACACCACCGGTCATGCGATGATCCAAGTCGAGCCCTCCGGAGAAAACTCCATCGTGCTTTATGGCGGAGCCAATCAAACGATCACCGAAGCCGACATCCACTCCGCCTGCGCCACGTTTGCGGAAGGCGACACTCTGCTGGTCCAAAACGAAACCAACCTGATCGCTGAAGCTATCCAAACCGCACACGACCGGAAGATGCGGATCGTTTTCAATCCCGCACCGATGACCTCGGCGATTCGCGACTACCCTCTCTATCTGGTCGATCTATTCGTGCTCAACGAAACCGAAGCCGAAGGACTCACCGGCGAAACCGATCCGGATGCGATTCGAAAAGAAATGCTGGCCCAATATCCCCGGGCCGGGGTCGTGCTGACTCTCGGATCAAAAGGCGCGATCTACTTCGACGCGGAAACGCTTCATCAAGAATCAGCTCAAGCAGTGGACGCGATCGATACCACCGCCGCCGGTGATACGTTTATCGGCTTCTTCCTCGCCGAACTTATGCAAAGCAACGACCCTGCCAAAGCCCTCGCCCAAGGCTGCCGCGCCGCCGCCATCTGCGTGACCCGAACCGGCGCCGCCGATTCCATCCCGTTGCTTTCAGAACTGTAATATCCAATCATGAAAACCGCTGATTCACGCTAATAACCGCTAATCCGGATTGATTGCCCATTAGTGCCCATCAGCGAAAATTAGTGGTTAAACCGTTTCATCTGATCGAACCTAATCCGTGTCGATCCGCGCTCATCCGTGGTTAAAAAACTCAGCTGATAAACCGCTTGGTCCATTCAGGCTTCGGCATCGGGCAGGTCTTCCACTCGCCCCAGATCTGATAGCGCCACCGAGCGATGACCTTGTAACCCGCATCACGCCAGCTGGTCGGAATCACGCCGAGCACCGCACCCATTGCTTTAGCGAATCCACCGCACACTTTTAGTGCCGCGACTACGCCACTGGTTCGGAGTAAATAATCACCACGTTCCGGCTGTGACCAGTCCGGCACGAAGACGAGCGAATCAAAATCATCGGTGGGAAGTTCCTGCGAACTCAGATACGCCTGCGCCGGTTCACTCTGCAGGGCCGCATACTTGATTCGCCCATGCCGATCCATCCGCAGCAAAAACCGCACACTGCGGTTACACAGACCACAGGTGCCATCGTAAAGGAGCACGGGACCGGAAATTTTGAGGGAATCGCTCATTGTTTTTGCTTCGCGTAAACCTCCGCGACATCGGCCAAATCGCAAGCGGCATCAGCGATCGCGATAAAGCGCGTGCAACGCTCCCGATCCGCGAACGAGCCCTGTTCTGAATAGATAATCGAGCCATCCTTGAGTTTCCAATTGCCGTGATGAGGCTGGATTTTTTGCTGCAGCTCCAGCAGAAGTCCGGCCGCCAGAAAGTCCGGTGCGTTGGTCTCGATAAACCATTCGCGATCAAACTTTTCGTCGCCGACTTTGATTTCCTCGGCCCCAAATAACGCTTTAACCCTCGAGCCGAAGCCCTGTCGAGTGATGGAAAACGTGAGTCCGCCGTGCTCGCGCGGCACGACTAAAATCGCAGCCCAGGTGGTCTTCGATTTACTGGTACCGGTCGTGTAGATGTAGAGACGAACTTGCTTGCCGCGGATCTCACCATTGAGGTCGGCCTGCTGATAATATCCGAGCACGGGTTTTACTTCCTGCATCTTGAGATTCAGCCGCTGGGACAACTCGCAAAGATTGTTATGGGCTTTCCGTGAGTATTTCGCCGCCAGCCGAGCGATAATCACCATCAGGATAAGGAAACCGCCAAAGATCAGCACGGGGATCGATATCTGCTCATTCATTGGTCCAAGTGTGCTTAATGTCTGGTATGCTCCGCGAGTCCATTATCGCGAAGACTTAAATCAAAAACAAAGAGCCGGACGCGATTAAACGTCCGGCTCTGAAATACCATTGTCATCACGAGGCTGCCCGCTTCGGGAGGACCCCTTGTCGGACGCGCGATGACAAAGTTGAAGTTTATCCCACCGTGATCTTGCGCGGCTTGATTTCCTCGGCTTTCGGCAGAGTGACGTTGAGCACGCCATCACGGAGTTGCGCGGTGATCTTCTCGTTGTTCAGCGCATTGTCATACGTGAGCACGAGCTCGTAGGTCGAGTCAACCGATTCGCGGTGCAGTGAGGTCCAGCCTTCGGGGCGTTTCCAGTTGCGGCGACCGACGATCCGAATTTCACCGGTATCTGAAGTCACCTCTAGCCCGTCTTTCGCCACGCCGGGGAGGTCAACCGTGAGAGCAAAGGCTTCGGTCGATTCCGTGATAGCGTAGGAGGGCTTCTGCACGGGGCCTTCAATTTTCGAAGCCTCGCGATTCGTCCGCTCAGAGCGACAAATGGTAGGAATAGGAGTGTTAAGTAATGACATATTATTGGGTCCTTTCGTAGATGTTTTTGAATGGGTTAGTTGACGGCCACGGTGATCTTGCGCGGCTTGCTTTCCTCGCGCTTGGGCAAAGTCACGGTCAGCACGCCGTTTTCGTAGGCGGCCTGAACCTTGTCCGTTTGCAAGGTGTCGGGCACGCTGATCGAGCGGCTGTAGATAAACGATTGCTCGTCTTCACCGCTCTTGGTTTTGCGCGTGGCGTTAATATTTAGGTAACCGTCCACCAACTCGACTTGGATGTCGTCGCGGCTGATGCCCGGAAGTTCGGCCCGCACATAGGCGTTGTCTTTGTCTTCATATAGATCGACGGGAAATTGCGTGGACGGATTGCTCGCAACATTCCCCACTGCCGAGGTGAAGAGGCGGTCGATCTCGCTTTCGAGGCCCGCCCAAGGCGAGCGTTCGTAGCCACTATTGGCGCGAGCATAACCGCGAGTAACAGGTTGGTTGTATCTAATGATTCTCATGTTGTTTTCTCCTTTTAGGTTAAAGATTGGGTTCTGCCCCTTCTATTGCAGGAGAAATGCCGAATCGTTCTGCATCGTAATCGATTGATAATTAGCTACTTATTATTTTTTCTCTATCGCCAGTGGGAAAAAACGTCCCCGCAGTGACGTCACACCTGGGAAAGAATTACCCAAATTTTATGTCGGTAATTTGCCGTGATCTTAAACGAGCAACATGGTTGTCTGCAGCCTTTCACCTATGAATTTTGATTTCGAAACTCCCGTCCAACGCGCCGGCACCGATTCCCAGAAATGGCAGAAATACGCCGGCCGCGACGTGCTGCCCATGTGGGTGGCCGACATGGATTTTAAGTCCTCACCCGCGATCCTCGAAGCCCTCCATGCGCGTATAGAGCACGGCATCTTCGGCTATTCCCGCCCGACTCCATCCACGATGGATACGATGGTGCGCGCAATGAAGGAGCGTTACGATTGGACGGTCAATCCGTCGTGGTTTGTCTGGCTACCCGGTCTCGTGTGCGGGCTCAACGTCACCGCACAGGCCTTCGCCGAAACGGGTGATGAGGTGCTCACTCTCTCGCCGATCTATCCGCCGTTTATGACCGCGCCGAAAAACAGTGCGCGTATTTCCGTCTCCGTCCCGCTTGTGCTAGACGGTCAGCGCTGGGTCATCGATTGGGACGCGATGGAAGCCGCCGTCACTGAGCGCACCAAACTCTTTCTGCTGTGCAACCCGCACAACCCGGTCGCGCGCGTCTGGACTCGCGATGAGCTTACCCGCATCGCTGAATTTTGCACGCGCCACGATCTCGTGCTCTGCAGCGATGAAATTCACTGCGACCTCATTCTCGATGATGTGCAGCACATCCCCGCCGGATTGATTAGCGAGGAAATCGCCCAGCGGACCGTCACGCTGATGGCTCCGAGCAAGACCTACAACATTCCCGGCCTCGGCGCTTCTTTCGCGATCATTCCCAATGGGGCGCTCCGTCGCAAATTCGTGCATGCGACTGCTGGTATCGTCGCCGAAGTCAACACGCTCGGTTACGCCGCCTGCGAAGCCGCATACGGAAAGAGCGAATCGTGGCGTCAAGAATTGCTCAATGTCCTGCGTGGCAACCGCGATCGCCTGCTCGAGTTTATCGCTTCCGATCTACCGGGCATCTCAATGGAAGCGCCGATGCAGGCCACCTATCTCGCGTGGCTGAATGTGAGCGAGCTTGGCTTGAAAGATCCGATTACCCATTTCGAGAACTACGGCGTGGGCCTGACTGATGGTGCGTTTTTCGGAGCAAAGCCCGGCGACTACGTGCGCATCAATCTCGGCTGCATGCGAGCCACGCTCGAAGAAGCCCTGATCCGCTTGAAAAAAGCGGTCGCGGCGATCTGAGCGCTTTGTGGAGTTGTCGCGGTTCAGGCTTAACGTATAGTCGGCGTTTCTGAGTGATGCGTATCGGTGAACACGAGCTTTCGACGAATCTGTTTCTCTCGCCGCTGGCGAGCTACACCAACCTGCCCTTTCGCCTCACGATTCGTGAAATCGGAGGGCTCGGTTGGGCGACAACGGATCTCGTTAACGCTCGATCATTGCTGGAGCGCAATCGCACCGCGCTGAAGCTGGTCGCCACATCTCCCGAAGATCGTCCGCTCGCGATTCAACTCTTCGGGAGCGTGCCGGAAGAGATGCGAGATGCCGCGATCATGTGCGAAGAACTCGGCGCACAATCCGTGGATATCAACATGGGCTGCCCGGTGAAAAAGGTCGTCAAGGTCGGCGGCGGGTCAGCGATGATGAACGAACTCGATAAGACCGCGGCGCTGGTGAAAGGCATGGTCGATGCGGTGAAAATACCGATTACTGCGAAAATGCGTCTAGGTTGGGACGACGATAATCTCACTGCGCCTGATCTTACACGCGTGCTGGAGGATTCCGGAGTGGCCGCGGTTTTCGTGCACGGCCGCACGCGCGCACAAGGCTTTGATGGACGCGTGAATCTCGATGGGATCCGCTCTGTCATCGAAGCGGTGTCGACAATTCCGGTGATTGGTAACGGCGATATCACCACACCGGAGGCCGCCAAGCACATGCTCGACGAGACTGGCTGCGATGGCGTGAGTATTGGTCGCGGGGCTTTTTACGATCCGTGGATTTTTAAACGCACCGCACACTTTCTCGCGACCGGCGAAATGGTTCCCGAGCCGACATTCGATGAACGCATTCGCGTGATGAGCGCGCACTTCGAGCGTTACTGCGTGTTTTACGGCGAAGAGCACGGTGCACGACTTTTTCGTAAGGTCGCGCCATGGTATGCAAAGCGTTTCGGCCCCTCGAAGCCGTTTAAGCAAACGATCACCGCAATCAAATCGCGGGCGGATTTTCAGACGGCACTCGATACCTATCTCCAATGGCGCAAACAATTCTGCGACGAGGACGGCGAGCTGTTACCGCGTTTTCAACTCGAACCGATGTCCGCAAGCTTCATGAGCGAGGAAACGGACAAACAAGCCGGTCTCAATCGCACCGCCATCCCCGTGCCCAAAGGTCCGGTCGATGTCTGGTAGCCCCATCGAATTTTTATGAAATCTGCCCCCGCCCCCATCAATCACGCCAAAGTTTTCGGATCTGCACAATGGATCTGGCCCCTCGATCATCGCTGGGATTTGCACAACGCCTACGTGCTATTTCGCCACGAGTTTGAGCTGAAGCGTGTGCCGAAAAAAGCGCCCCTCTTCATCACAGCGGATCAATCGTATCAACTCTACATCAATGGCGCGTTTGTCGGACGCGGACCCGCACGCGGTTTTCAATCCCACTGGCCGTTTGATGAAATTGATGTCGCGCGGTGGCTCACGGCGGGGCGCAACGTGTTTGCCATCCGCGCGCACAATCCCGGTCGCAGCAACTTCCAATATTTGACCGAAGGCTACGCCGGTCTACTCGTCGCAGCCAAATGGGGGGGAACAATTATCGAGAGTGGCAAGGAGTGGAAATGTGTCACTCAGGCCGGCATCAAGCGAGATGCCCAACAATGTGGTCATCAGCTTTTTGATCAGGAGCATTATGATGCGCGTGAGGGTTTGTCGGGTTGGATGAATACCGATTTCAACGACTCGGATTGGGCCGCACCCGTCGGTCAAGCACACGGCAAATTGCCGTGGAGCACACTCGAACCGCGTGGAATCCCGCAGATGTTTGAAGAAGCTTCCCGACCGGGCACCGTGATCGGCACGGCGCGCGGCACATCCGGCAAGGGCTGGCGCGAGGCGCGCAATCTGTTCCTGCTTAGGCAAGAAGAAGATCATGCACACCAACCCGTGAAGGCTTCCAAATCAGGACTAGATGCAATCGACGATCCGAGCGCACCCGTGGGGTTGTCCATAAGTGGACTGGAAGTGCCGAAAACCGGGCGGGGAAAATTCCGCAGTTACCTCATCGATATGGGACGACCCGTGGTGGGGAGTTTATCGCTCCGAGTCGGTGGAGCTCACGGCGGCGAAACGATCGATGTCATTTACACCGAAATCATCGAAGCCGATACGCTCGAACCCGTGATGACCTACCCGGGCAGCAGCCGCGCGACGTTTAGCTCGCGCCTGATCTGTCGCCGGGGTCTCAGCGATCATCGTTACTATCATCCCTTCGGTTTTCGCTACGCGACATTGACCGTGCGCGAAAGCACGACCCCATTACACATCGGCGTGACGCTGCATCGCACCGGTTATCCCGTGAAACGTCGCGGCGCGTTTCGCAGCTCGGATCCCATGCTCGAACAGATCTGGGAAACCTGCGCGTGGTCGCAACAAAACTGCATGCTCGATGCCTACGTCGACACGCCGTGGCGCGAGCAGGCGCAATGGTGGGGCGATGCGCGCGTGCAGGCTTGGAACACATTTCACCTCAGCGGCGATTCGCTATTGTTCCAGCGCGGGATTCGCCAGATCGGTGCGCAAACGACCGCAGACGGAGTCACCTACGGCCACGCTCCGACGATGGCGCACAACTGCGTGCTGCCCGATTTCACCCTCATCTGGTTCATCACGATGTGGGATAATTATTGGCAGACCGGTGACCTCGATCTCTTTCTCAGCCAACGCCCCATCATCGAGAATGCGTTGAGCTATTTCGAAGAACACACCGGCAAAGACGGTCTCGTGACTTACGATGATCGCTACTGGTTATTTCTGGACTGGACGCCTCTTTTTAAGGAAGGCGCACCGACGGTTTATAACCTCTGGCTGGTGCTTGCGCTGGAGAAACTCGCCGAGCTCGACACTCTCACCAAAAACAAAACCGGTGCCACCCGCTGTCTGCGCTGGGCTAAGCGACTCCGCCAAAAATTGGGTAACCTCATCGATCGCCGCGGACTGCTGCGTGATGGCATCGATAGGAAGGGTCGCATCGTCAAGAGCACTTCGCCGCATGCGCAGACGATGGCGTTGATGACTAATCTCGCGCCAAAGTCTGCTCCGAAAATGGAGCGTTTCCTCGTGGATTATCTGCGCGACGAATCAAAACACACCTCACAGCCGAGCGCGTATTGGATCACTTATGTTTACACGACTCTCGCCGAGCGGGGGCACGGCCAAGCCGTGATCGATCACATTCGCCCCAATTGGGAGCCGATGGTCGAGCAAGGTTCAACGTCAGAGATGTTTGACGATCACGTCGAATACCCGATGAGCCATTCACATGCGTGGTCCGCTCACCCGCTCTTTCATTTCATGCAAATCATCGGTGGTGTGCGCCAAACCGCTCCGGCATGGAAACGGGTTTCGTTCGCTCCTGTGTTTCATGGCAATCAGGGCGGCTCGACTATCCCCACCCCCCAAGGCAACATCACCAGCGCGTGGCAACGAGACGGCGACCGCATCGCAGTGAGTCTCGATCTACCCAAGGGGGTGACGGCTGAGGTCAGCCTACCCGGGATCAATGTCAATCGCGCCATTGCTCATAGCGAGTGGAGCGTAAGCACCGAATAACCCTTAGTATTTTCGCTGCACGATTGCACCCGAAGCATCACGAAATACGATCAATTTTTCCTCCGCAACCACACTATCGAAATAGATACCGAGACCGGCATCTACCAGTTGACCCTCACGGTAAGTGTGCCCGTTCAGCAACGCTCGCGCTGGTGAACCCTGGAAGACTCCGTTGATTCGCATTTGGCCCACAAGGGCGCGAAAGGCGGGGCTCGCTTCGATCGCGGACATTACTCTTGTCGTCGTCGCGGTCACTCCCGGCGCGATCACTGATTGTGATTGGGTGGTTACCTGTTCTGGCACGGCTTCCGGCTCAGCTTCAGGATCTGGCACGGGAGCTTGCTGAATTCTTTGAAACTGACTATCGGGAACGGCTTTTCCATCAAGCACCGCATCCACCCGATCCTGCTCTCCCTGACGTCGTGCATCTAAAGCTGACTGCGCTTTTTCAATTAATTGACCCGGCAATGAAGTGGCAGGTTTTTGGGGTGTAGGGGTCGGAGTATCTGAAGTCGGTGACACGATCGGTTCGGGCTCCTGCGGGCCGAATTGCTGCCAACCAAAGTAGCTGCCAACCAAAACGATCAACACCACTAATCCGACCAAAGCTTTTTCCCTTTCGGCGGAGCTGGGGTCTCATCATCATCATCATCGGTCAACTGGATGTCGTCATCATCCATATCATCCGATGCTTTTAAATGCACCAATGGCGGTGGTGGCATGGCTTTAGACGGCTTATGCTCGTCTTTCGGATCGGGTTTTCCATCGACCTTAGGCGCGACCTGATCAGATCCAGAAGCAGGCTCAGCTGTCTTTTGCTTGAGCTTAAATTTTGGCGGGGTCTTCGCGGCAGGAGGTTCAGCAGGAGGCTCAACTGGTGGCGTTGATGCCACCTCGGTTGCTTCAACTTTTTTCTCTTCGGTCGGCGGCTCTTCATCCTTGGCCTTGGCTGTTTCCGGCTGGGCTACCAAACGGGGTTTCAGGCGAAACTTAGGTTTATCCTCAATGGCCTCTGCTTTGTTCGTAACTTCTGGCGCAGGCTGAGAAACTTCCGGCGCTGGCGCAGGAGACTCAGGGGTGGGATTAACCTCCTCTTCCTTCGATTCCGGCTCGGGCTCAGCAGAAAGCCGTGGTTTTAAACGAATAGGTTTAGGAGCTTCGTCGGCCGGTTTTTGAACCGAGGTTTCTGCAGTCTTTGGTGACTCGGGTTCGCTAGGCTTTTCCGAACCAGATTCTGGCTCAGCCGCTAATCGCGGCTTTAACCGCAACTTGGGCTTAGTTTCGGGGGTTGGCTCAGCCGGCGTTTGAGAGGCCGCGGAAGGTTTCTCTTCGGCAGACGATGATTCACTCTCCTCGCTTTCAAGACGCTAACGGGGCTTAAGGCGCAACGGAGGCTGCTTGGGCTCATCGCTCATAGTAAAAAACAGTGAACACTTTTCGGCCGATGCGCGAAAACAAAAACTTTCCCTCGCGGTCTCAGAGCAAAATCCATCAAATTTAACCAAAATATGTCAGACCCAAAGCGAATCCTCCTCCTCGGCCTTGCCGCCGCTCTTCCTCTCTTTGTCGGGTGTTCCGTCCTGAAAAAAGAGCCTCAAGCCCCGTTGACCGCACAAACTGAACAATCTTTCCGTGATCGGTGGATTGAAACCCGTGGAGCCGAATTGGTC
This sequence comes from Opitutaceae bacterium, assembly GCA_002713695.1. Taxonomy (GTDB): domain Bacteria; phylum Verrucomicrobiota; class Verrucomicrobiia; order Opitutales; family Opitutaceae; genus Cephaloticoccus. The sequence goes on along the minus strand of PAUB01000015.1, from coordinate 101,842 downwards.
GCCAAAGGCTCCGCGCCTTCCGAAGCACAACGGCAAGCGATGGAAGAATTCAGAAATCGCTACGGCTACACCAACGCCGCGAAAGAATAATCGGCGCGTGCGCCCATCGATCCACGACTTATTCGCCTCTCTCTACGTCCAAGACCTGCATCGTAAAGACGAGGGTTTTATCGGGAGGAACCATCGGTGGTCGCCCCTTGGTGCCATAAGCCAACTCGGGTGGAATGATGACCAACCATTTGTCGCCGGGACGCATGATCTGTAAAATGTGATCCCAGCCACGAACCACCTTGTTGCGGCCTACCCGAAATGTAAGGGGTTCATTTGGATCGATCTTTTGATCAAATGTTTCTCCGCTTAGGAAACGCCCGACATAGAGCACGGAGACAAGATCACCGCGATTGATGGTTTCGCCACTGCCATTTTCGATCTCGATGTAACGAATACCGGTGTTCGATTTTTTCGCACTGGGAAAATTAGTAGTCACCCATTCGTAGTCCTCTGGCGGCAGCTTCTCACGCTGCGCCATGAGTACCGTGGGCACCCACACTAAGAGAATAAAGAGGAAGAAACGCTTCAACATACTCCCAACTAGAACAAACTATGTCACGATGACACGGATATTTTTACTTCCGGTCGATTCGCGATCAGCCAAAGGGCCTGCTTGAGCTTGTGGATTTGCAGACAGCGCTTACAGGCGCGTGGGTCGTCAAGGTGGTTCTGGAGCATGAGGTTAGTTGGCATGATCTCTATGGAAAAAGCTCAGACTTCACGAAATGCAAAGCGACCTTCCTCGAAATCCAGATGCTGATTGTCTGCCAGAAAGATGCGGCGAAATTCTCCATCGAAATTATTAAACACCGCGCCCGGACGGCCGCACTTCCCGACCAGAAACACCTCGCGGCCAGGCACCGAACCCCAGTGGTTCAACACCACCACATCAACTAAACCCAATCCCTTCGTGTCAGTAAGTTCTGGGAATGTCGTATCAAAATTGTGTCGCGCCGACATAATACCCGGTCCCGCCATCGTCGCACCTGCGCTAAAACCTATATACAACCGCTCCCGTGTCAGTTCGCGGATCGTATCGGTGGTGTTCATTTTCTGCATTTGCTCCAGCAAGTAAAACGGATCGCCTCCCTCAAAACACAGGATTGGGAATTCCGCCAAGTCGCGCCGTAACTCAACGGCACTTTTGCTTGTGATCGTATAATTGGTAGGTCTAAACCCTGCCTCCACTAAAGCGTCCCTGTTCGTTATCCGCAAACCTTGTTCCGAAGAATTTTTACCGGCGGTGCGGATGTAAGCCATCGGTTCTTTCGCCTGTTCACCCAAATCACGCGCCACCGCTCGCGCGACGTCACGGAGCATCGCAATTAGTATAACGCGACCCATCGACTATTTCCCCGCGCTCCAACCGCCGTCTGCCATGAGAGATGAACCCGTCACGAGTTTAGCTTCGTCACTCGCGAGGTAATGTGCGGCCGCGGCGATCTCTTCAGGCTGACCCATCCGCCCGATCAATTGAGTGGAGCTCATCTCGCGATAAGCTTCCTCGGGATCGGGGTATTCCTTGAGTCGCGCCTGCACAAACGGCGTCTCTACGCGACCGGGGCAAATGCAATTGCAGCGCACCCCGCTGTGCGAGTGATCGAGCGCGGTCTGCTTTGTCATCCCCACCACCGCAAACTTCGTCGTCACATAAGCGAAACGATCGCGCACCGCGACAACTCCGCCAATCGAAGCGATGTTGATGATGCTCCCACTCTTCCGCTCCAGCATGCCCGGAATAAATGCTTTAGTGACGTTGAACACCCCGCCCACATTCACGCGGTAAAGTTGCTCCATGTCCTCCGCATTGGTTTCGAGAATCGTGCCCACGTGGCCGATGCCCGCGTTGTTCACCAGAAGATCAAGTGCGCCAATTTTCTTCGCAGCAGCCGCCACGGAAGATACGTCTGCGACATCGAGAGTTACGCTCAGGGCGTTGCCTTCGGTCGTTTCGATCAATTCCACGGTTTCTTGCGCCGCTGCCTCGTTGATATCCGCAACGAAGACCTTCGCACCCGCCTGAGCAAATCGCTGAGCGATCGCGCGCCCAATTCCCGAACCCGCGCCAGTTACCAGCGCCACTTTTTTTGTTAGGTTGAACATATTGCAACTACGCATAACGATCCGTCATCCGAGTGTCGTGGATAAAATAGCTTAGATATCATTCTAAATACCTCGAAACATCCGGTTTATGGTTGGCCCTCCGTCCCAATTTTCGCCTGCCCATGGATATCAATCGGACGGAGCAGCTTGTGTTCGGGCTAACCTGTGTAAATTACACTATGCGGTGTCTTCTTCTGAGCTCTGTCTTCATCCTCTATCCTGCTCTTATGTCTGCCGAAAATGCTTTCCCCCCGACCGCGCCCGGTGTCGCCGAAGTTAAAACCTTGCCGGCGGGTGTCTTACTCAAATCAACCGGACAGGGTTCCTATTTTGACGAATCCAACGGGTTGTTTCGACCGTTATTCCGTTATATCTCGAGCCGCGATATCGCCATGACGACACCGGTGGAAATCTCCATCGAGAACGCGGCGATGTTTTTCTGGGTAGCCCCTAGCGAAGTGGCTAAGGTCAACGGGGATGCCGACGGGGTGAAAGTGATCCGGATGGCCGAGCGACAGGTGGCAAGTCGCGGCGAGCGGGGTGGCTATTCGCAGGCCAATTTTGAAAAAACGCGGGATGAACTGCTCGCGTGGCTACTGGTGCAGCCAGAAATTATGGCAGCGGGCGAACCTTATGCCGTTTATTGGAACGGCCCTTTCACTCCATGGTTTCTTAAACGCTACGAGGTGCATGTTCCCGTGCATCCTAGATGATGATCCAGTGAGGCCGCGCCACTCGGAAAGTGGATTATTCTTAACCCAACTCAGAACGGAAATCCCGCTGCAACCAAAGTGCAGGTGCCGATCAACTTTTGATCGACGATTTCACTCCGTTACGGAGAACGAAAGAGCACATGGCACAACATTGACACCTCTCTTGTTCTTAAGTGGGTTGCACCTGCTACTGCGCGTAGCTTTCTGCCCCATGCTAAACGTGATTACCCAATTCGCCGCGAGACCTCGGCTTTAGTTTATGAGCTCGATTGCCCAATCATTTCGCGCAATCCCCGCCAACCTCTGGACCCGCATCAAGGACTTTGCGGGCTACGGTGGTGAGGCGACTTATCTGTGGCCACGATGGTTTTTCCTGCGCGCGGTCGGGATTGTTTTCATCATCATCTTTGCGGGGATCATTAAAGAGTCTGCCGCGCTGATTGGACCGGATGGGATCACGCCGCTGCCCGGCGCAATCGCCGAACTACGTGCCGCAAAGTCCAATCTGTTTGAGGCGATCATCTCCTCGCCCACATTGTTCTTTCTCAGCAGTAGCACCGCGATGGTGGCTTTGCTTCAATGGGGCGGCTTGCTCGCGGCGATCGCCGTGGTGCTCAACTTGTGGCCGCGCATGAGTCTTTTCATCTGCTGGTTGTCGCTGCTTTCTTTCGCCAAAGGATGGCTGATGTATTCAGGGCCGATGGTGGATCGTCTGATGTTAGAGGTCACCCTCCTGTGTGTGCTCTTTGCCCCGGCGGGCTTTCGACCGGGTCTTGGGGCGCAGGTCTCCGCCCGACCAATTATCGTTTTCATGATGCGCTGGTTGTTGTTCCGCATCATGTTTGAAAACGGCATATCTAAAATCCTCGGCGGTGATCTTTACTGGTTCGATCTGCGCGCGATGGATATCATGTATGAAACCGCGCCCAGCCCAACCATCCTCGGTTTCTTTGATCATCACATGCCCCATGATTGGCATCTCTTTGAAATCGCACTGACTTTTGCGGCGGAAATTATCGCTCCCCTGATTGCGGTTTTCTGCGGTCGGCGTGGTCGCTGGTGGGCATTTTGGTTGTGGGCCGCTCTTCAAGCCGGCATCCAGCTCACCTGCAATTTCGGTTGGCTCAACACCGCCTCAATCGCCCTCGGTCTTCTCCTGTTAGACGATAAAATGTTCGCTCAGGCCGCCGGATGGTTACGTCTGCGCAAACTCGCCGATTACTTCAAGACGACCTCTGCGGTCACGCCTGTGCCGCCGCTCGCCAAATGGCGACGCTACGCACTCTGCGGAGCGATGAATCTGCACTTTTATCTCTCGATTATCGCCTTCACCACGCTGGCGCGGATGCCTATGCCCGCATTTATCGAGAGTGTGAATCGACCGTTGAAGGCCATATTCGATGGCTTTGGAAGCATTAACGGCTACTCCCTATTTTCCCGTTTCGAACCCTTCCAATTCGTCACCGAGTTTCTGGGATCCAACGATGGCGGCGTCACCTGGCGAACCTATGATTATCGCTATTTCCCGCAGAAACTCGATCGCATCAGCCCCTTCACGGCCCCAAGGCTTCCCCGATTCGAAGCCAACATCAAAGCACAGTCCGCGCTAAACGATCACGCCACACCCCTTTTTCATTTTGTGGCGACACGACTCCTGGAGCAAAAACAACCCGTGATCGATCTGTTCGAGAGCAACCCCTTTCCGGATTCCCCACCTACGATGATCAGAGTCGCAGGCTATAAGTATAGTTTCACTGATCTCGAGACCTACCGCGAAACCGGACACTTCTGGACGCGAATCTATCTGGGCGAATACATGCAGCCCATGTTCCTCAATCCCGACGGTGAAGTCGGTAAGGTGACGAACGATATCGATCAGCTTCACGTCAAAGCCTACTACGGAAATCTCGAAGCCCAAACCTACCTCGGATTTTTACTCCTGCGCGGTGAAAATGGCGCGCCACGCGATCCAGCCAAGGCCGCTCAATGGTTCCTGTTCGCGGCGAAGCAAGGTCACGCCGTGGCTCAGCTCAACCTCGCGATGATCCATTTAAACGGGCAAGGTGCACCCAAAGATATTCCTCAATCCATCCATTGGGGCCGGAGCGCGGCAGAACAAGGTCTCGATGCCGCCCAGGATTGGCTCGGCATTATGTATATGCGCGGCGAAGGCGTTCCACGCGATCCCGTGCAAGCTCTCGCCTGGTTTGAAGTCGCTGCCGATGGCGGGACCGAACAAGCCATCCAGCATCGCGATCTCGCCCGAGGTGAACTCAGCTCGACTGATCGATCGGTCGCGAGACAGCGCGCCGAATTAATCCGCCAACGCATCGCATCACAGACCCCCAGGGAAGATTCTTAAACTGGCTATAAAAACTAAAAACGCCGCCACACATTTGCGGAACGGCGTTTGAATAGTTGATCTGGGATTGAAGAGTTACTTTTCTGATTCGTCTACCACGATGTAGCGGCTGTAGCCCTCGCGCCAGATGCGCACGAGCACTTTGGGTCCTTCGATTTCTTCGCTTAGTTCGACAGCTTCGCTCGCATCGAGCACGCGTTGCCGGTCGAGACTCAGCAGGACATCTCCTTCGCGAATTCCGACCCGGCCCGCCGCACTGTCCGGATCGACCGAGGTGATAAATGCCCCTTCGAGCGTCTTGGGTAAGCGGAACTGCTGACGAATCTGCGGCGTAATATCCGTGACCCCCACGCCATTGAGCACCCCCACATCATCGTCCGAATAGGCATCTCCACCCGCGAGGGTATTCATGGGTAATTCACCCAATGCGAATTCGACCATTTTCGTTTTTCCATCGCGCACAAACTCGACCTCCACTTCCGTGCCCGGCGCGAGCGTGATCACCGCGAGCTGTAAGCGACGCGGATCAAGCACATCCTTACCATTCACCTTCGTGATGATGTCGCCGCTTTGAAAACCAGCTTCTTCCGCCGGACTGTCGGGTGATACTTCCGTTACAAGCGCGCCGTGTTTCACCTGAAACTGTTCGGCGAGTTCGGGTGTAAGGCCCTGTGTCCGCACGCCGATAAATCCACGGCTAATCTTGCCGGTGGAGACCAACTGTTCAGCCAGCGAACGAGCCGTATTGACCGGAATAGCAAAGCCCACCCCGTTGAATCCACCACTCCGGCTGAGAATCGCGGTATTGATCCCGATCAAGCGCCCCTGCGAATCGACCAGCGCGCCGCCAGAGTTGCCGGGATTGATCGCGGCATCCGTTTGGATAAAATTCTCGTAAGCATCTGCGCGCAATCCTCCACGGCCAATCGCACTCACGATGCCATGGGTCACCGTCATCCCGATGCCGAAAGGATTTCCAATCGCAAACACAGTATCTCCCACTTCCACGCCATCGCTATCGGCCAAGGTCGCCGCCGGCAGATCTTCCGCATCGATTTTTAACACCGCTATATCGGTCTTCGGATCACGTCCAATGACTTTCGCCTCAAATTCTACCTGAGTATCACCAAACGCCACCTTCACCTCATCCGCGCCGTCGATCACGTGATTGTTGGTTAGGATATAGCCATCGCTCGAGATGATCACACCCGAGCCCAGCCCTTGCTGCTTACGCTCGCGCGGCATCTGCCTATTCGGTTGATCCGGCACGCCGAAGAAGCGGCGAAAAATCGGGTCGTTGAAATACGGCGCCATCCGATTGTCCGTCTTCACCGTCTTGCTCGAGAAAACATAAACCACGCTCGGCGAAGTTTTCTTCACCACGCTCGAATAACTCACCCTCAACGTCTCGTCGCGATCAAGCGGCTTACGATCGGACTTCAAAACAAGCGGATCACGCTCCGTATTCTTATCGCCCGCCCAGAGGACAATCCCCGAAGCACTCACCAGCGCGAGCAAGGCCATCCAAAGCAGACTGCGATTCAATGTGTAATTTTTCATAGTCATAGAGAGTGTATTAATTTGTTCAAAACAGCCGTCGCAGAAACCCGACCTTCGGATTCCACCCAGACGACTCACTGGCATCTGACTGGAAAATTCCAACGATGTTCCGCCTTCTTCCCGAACCGCGGAATTGACCCCCCGCGATCCGGTGTTCATGTCTGGCAGATTATGTCCGATCAAGCCGCCTCCGCCGAAACTACCATGGAAAACCTCGTCGCTCTCTCCAAGCGCCGCGGCTTCATCTTTCCCTCCTCCGAAATCTACGGCGGTTTCAACGGCTTCTTTGACTACGGGCCCCTCGGTTCCGAGCTAAAGAAAAACATCCGCGATTGCTGGTGGGATGATATGGTCCGCCGCCGCGACGACATCGTCGGTATCGAAACCTCGATCATCATGCACCCGAAGGTCTGGCAGGCCTCCGGTCACGTGGAAGGATTCACCGATCCCCTCGTGGACTGCAAAGCGAGCAAGGTGCGCTATCGCGCCGATCAACTCTTCTTCGCGGCCGTCGTGGTTGAAGGAAGCACCGTCGGTTACGTGTCTGTCCTCGAAAGCGAACGCACCACCGAAGAGTTGCAAGAGAAGGCCGAGTCCATGAAGCGCAAAAAAGCGGTTCAAGGCACGCTCGCGCCGGTCGTCGCCAAGGACATGACCGAGGCCACCGACGAGGAAATCCCCCTCATCCCTTCTCCTGCCACGGGCGAGCCCGGTAGCCTCACCCCGCCGCGTTCGTTCAACATGATGTTTCAGACCAATGTCGGCGCGATGACCGACGGTTCATCCGTCGCCTACCTGCGTCCCGAAACCGCGCAGGGCATGTTTGTTGATTTCAAAAACGTCGTCGATACCGGCCGCGTGAAACTGCCCTTCGGTATCGCGCAAATCGGCAAATCGTTCCGCAACGAAATCACTCCGCGCAACTTCATCTTCCGCTCCCGTGAATTCGAACAGATGGAGATGGAATACTTCATCCACGAAGACGCCGACTGGGAAAAGGAGCATAAAATTTGGATCCAATGGTGCTGGGATTGGCTCAAGTCCATCGGCTTGCCCGAGTCACACCTCAGCCTCTTCGATCACGAAAAGGCCAAGCTCGCGTTCTACTCGAGCGGCACGACCGACATCATGTTCAAGTATCCCTTCGGTGTGCAGGAGCTCTGGGGTATCGCCGCGCGTGGTAATTACGATCTCACCCAACACGCCAACGCTTCCGGCAAGTCTCACGAGATCTTCGACGAAGCCACGAAGAAGAAATTCGTGCCTCACGTCATCGAACCCGCCGTCGGCGTGGATCGTATCTTCCTTGCCATCCTTTGCGCCGCTTACGCCGAAGAGGAAGTCACAGACGATAAAGGCAAGACCGAGACCCGCACCGTGCTGCGCCTCAGCCCACGGATCGCGCCGGTCAAAGTCGCCGTGCTTCCTCTCCTAAAAAACAAGGAAGGGCTCACCAACCGCGCCAAGGCGCTCTACAAAAAGCTCCAACGTCGCTACGCCGTATTCTACGACGAAGCCGGTGCTATCGGTCGTCGTTACCGGCGCCAAGACGAGATCGGCACCCCGTGGTGTGTGACCATCGACTTCGATACGATTGAGAAAGAAGGCGACACGTTCACCCTCCGCGAACGCGATTCCATGGCCCAACGCCGTATCACCGAAGCAGAGCTGTTGGCGATGTTAGACGAGCAAGTTTACTGAGCGAAGTCAGCGTGACTTCTTAAGTGCAGGTCAATTCTCCGTTTATTCGGAGATCCTACTTCTTCGCTTTCTTAGCAGCCTTCTTTTCTTTGGCGCTCATTTTCGGAGCCTTCTTCGTCTCTTTCTTTGCGTCGTGTGATTTACCCATAAGTGTGTCTTGTGTTGCTTTCCCCGTAATTGAGGAAAGCTCAAATCTGTCCCGCTATTTTCTAAACGCAATGCCACTGAGTGGGAGTCGGACAGCTACGCTTTAATTCCTTTAAGGTGGAGAGACGCGTAGAACGTACTCTGGCTTAGTGCGATCAGTCCAAAGACCGCATTACACATTCCAGCTGATTTTCCATTAGGCGGATAAAACGACCTGTTTTCCTTGCGTGTTAGGAAAGGGTTTAAGGTATTGGATGTGAGTAACCCTCAACTAACGATGGGTTATCTTATATAATTTATGGCAAATTCTCCCTTCCCCTCCTCTGAAGGCAACGGCCTTCCAAGTCTCGATGAGATACTCCAACACGCGAAGTCGCTGATCCTAATCCCGATCATCATGGCCATCGGGTTCGGAGGCTTCAGCAGCTTCTACACGGTGCAACCCGAAGAAGAAGCGGTGGTGAAACGCTTCGGTAACGTCATCGATATCAAACCACCGGGCTTTCACTTTAAAATCCCATTTGGCATCGATAGTGTTCAAGTCGTGCCGACGGCCCGTGTCCTCAAAGAGGAATTCGGATTCCGCTCGGTCAACACAGGTGGTCGCACACAATACGTAAAAACCCGCGAACACCGCGGCGAGTCGCTCATGTTGACTGGCGATCTCAAGGTGATCGACGTCGAATGGGTGGTGCAGTTCCAAATCGCGGACGCTTCAAAATTCCTCCACGAATCGCGCAACCCGATCCAAACGATCCGCGATAATTCCGAAGCTGTGATGCGTCGGATCGTGGGCAATAGCCTCGGTAGCGATGTGTTGACCGAAAAGCGCGTGCAAGTCGCGACCTTGGCCCGCATCGAGCTGCAAGAGCTTCTGAACAGCTTCAATATTGGGGTGCAGATAAACACTATCGAACTTCAGGACGTGACCCCGCCTGAAACGGTCAAACCCGCCTTCAATGAGGTCAATCAGGCCGAGCAGGAGCGGGAGCGTCTGATCAACGAGGCCGAAAAGCGCCGCAATCAAGTGATTCCTCGCGCCGAAGGACAGGCCTTGCAGATTATCGCTGGAGCTGAGGCCTACCGGGCCGAGCGCGTCAACCGATCCCGCGGTGAAGCGGGACGTTTCACCGCGATCTTGTCGGAGTATCAAAACGCTCCCGCCATCACGCGACAGCGCATGTATATAGAAATGATCGATCAGGTGCTGCCAAACGCAGGACCGGTTTACATCATGGAAGACGGCGTCAGCTCGCCGATCCCGTTACTTAATCTTGGTCAATCCGGCACCTCGCTGCCGATCGGAGGTGGAAAATGAATCGTCAAAATGTAACTATTATTGGTCTGGTGATTGCTCTCATTGCGGGCGCAGTCGTCGTATCTTCATCTGCCTACACCATCGACGAAGCCGAGCAGGCGATCGTCGTGCAACTCGGAGCTCCGGTGGGTGGTCCGATTACTGAGCCGGGCTTGCATTTTAAGATGCCGTTTATCCAAGAGGTGCGTCGTTTTGATAAACGACTGCTCTCATGGGATGGCGAGCCTAATCAAATCCCGACCCGCGGTGAACAGTTCATCTCGGTCGATACCACGGCCCGTTGGCGCATCGTTGATCCGCTCACCTTTCTGAAGAGTGTGCAAAACGAGCGCGGCGCTACGATGCGGTTAAACGACATCCTCGATTCTGTGGTGCGAGATCATATCTCAGCTGCGGATCTGGTGGAAATCGTCCGGTCGAAAGACTGGGAAATTTCCGAAGAAGATCTCAAACGCGCTCAGACGGTCAGCGCAGGCGATGAAGAAATTCTCCTCCAGCGCGTCGCCAGTGGTCGCCAGGAATTGGTTAAATCCATCTTGGCCAAAGCCAGCGTGCTGATGCCAGACCTCGGGATCGAATTGGTCGATATCCGGATCAAACGAATCGATTATGTCGAAGCCGTGCAGCAGCGCGTGTTTGAACGGATGATCGCCGAACGCCAACGCATCGCCGAACAATTCCGATCGGAAGGACAAGGTCGCGCCGCCGAAATCGACGGTATCACCCAACGCCAGCTCGCGCTGATCACCTCCGAAGCCCGACGCAAAGCCGAGCTGATTCGCGGTGAGGCTGATGCCGAGGCTACTCGGATCTACAACGAAGCTTTTGGCGCTGATCCGGAGTTCTTCACATTCTTCCGTTCCTTGGAAAGTTACAGCCGTTCGATCGGGAGTAAGACCACCCTGTTCCTCGGTCCTGAATCCGACTACGTGCGCTACCTCCGCGACTCGAGCCCGGACAAAGCTCAGCAGTAACCGACTCGCAGAAAACCTGCTTTAAGATGACCCGAACATTCACCGTGTTCGGGTCATTTATTTTTAAAGCACGAGCCTCTTCTGTCGGACCTGAACTTTAGATCCTGCGTCTATTCACTTTTTTCTGACCCAGCGAAACACGATAGGCTGAGATGACGGGCAAAGGCACGCATCACCCAGAGATGAACGACCGCCTGGGTGTGGGCGTAGAGCCACCAGGGCAGAGCAGGGGCAAAGCCGAGGATGGAGACGATGAGGCACTTAGTTTCGGGAAATATTCGAAACTCGAAACGACCGGGAGGCGTGACGTTCCGGGCGAGTAATCCGCCGGTGATATGATACGCCCGACGGCGCTCATTGTGTTGGGACTGAGGTGTTGGCTTGAGTTCGAGCAAGGTCCAACGATGGGCGAACCGGAAATGCAGGACACCTTCTTCATTCTGCGTCGCACTAATGATTCCGCCAAAGCGTCGAGTAAGCCACGTGCCGTAGGCATCGCATACCTTGGCGGCATTCCAATCCGTCGGTAGCGACATGCGTTGCACGGAGCGCACCCGGCTCTCTTGACGGATCGTCCGGCGATCGGCCCGTTGCGTGGTGCTCCGGGGGTTTGGCAAGGGATTCCCTTCGGCGTCAACTGCACGGCGTAGCGACTCCTCCAGCGACACGAGTTGCGGGCGCAGTTGATCGAGCAGCGGATTATTTTTCGCCGACAAATCATGCAGCAAACTTTCCTGCAATGGCCCGACCAAGGCCAAGGGCACCCCGCCAAATAGAGCGACCCAATGTCGAGACAGGGTGAACAGGTTGAAGGGCACGTCGATCGTGCGCACGCGCCGACCCAGGCCGCGAGCCGTGGCGTGAATCAATTCGCCGTAGGTCATCGGTTCGTGGCCGCCAAGGTCGTAAGTGCCGCCGCCAAAACGGTCTTCACTCATAACGAGTCGGAAGGCTTCGCAGATATCCTGCACATCGATCGATTGCGTTCGCGAGCTGGCCCAATCGGGCAACACCATGACGGGCAATCGACGCACGAGATTGACCAGCATCGAATACGAGGAACCTCCCGCGCCAAAGATTAGGCCGGCCCGAAGCACGGTGACTTGCACCGAACGACTTCTCAACACGACCTCAACCTCGCGCCGCGAACGCAGGTGTGGTGAAAGCACTTCGTCTGCGGGTGGCATCAATCCGCTCAAATAAATGACATGGCGCAGTCCGGCGCTCTCCGCCGCGCGGATGAAGTTGTCGGCCAGCAGTAAATCGGTGTCTTCAAAATTCCCCTGCATCAGGCGGCTCGACGGAGCCATCGAGTGCACCAAATACACCCCAATATCACATCCTTGCAGCGCCTCCGTCAGCTGGGGCAACGAGTAGAGATCACACTTCCGCCAATCGGTGGAGGACGAGGAGGGATTGGCCTGGAGGACGCTGGGGCTACGGGTAAGAGCCCGAAAACGACAACAGTGGCCTAAAATCCGGCGGAGATGAGAACCCACAAAACCACTGGCACCGCTTAGCGCGACAAGGGGCAAGGCTGTCTCAGTTTGGGGCACGGGATAATTAAGTCATGAAGCAGGCCAGACACAAACCGTCGTTTGGTTTATCCGCCTGCTGGTATTCCCATAGGTCCCTGTGCTGCGGTGTGGGCGTTTGACTATAATCTACGTCAAACATCCGGAACCTCAGGAGTCTCGTTCACTCCGCTTTGAGCGAGGCCATATCGATCACAAAGCGGTATTTCACATCGCTCCTCAGCATGCGTTCGTAGGCTTCGTTAATCTCGTCCATGCGGATCATTTCGATGTCGCAGGTGATGTTGTGCTCTCCGCAGAAATAGAGCATCTCCTGCGTTTCCGCGATGCCACCAATCAGTGAACCGGACAGACTCTTGCGGCCGAAAATTAGACCGAAGGATGAAATTGGGAATGGCTTTTCCGGAGCGCCAACGAGGGTCATGTTGCCATCGGGGGTGAGCATATTGAGCAGGCCATTGATGTCGTGATCAGCCGAGACGGCATCGAGGATGAAATCGAAGGTGCCGGCATGTTTTGCCATTTCATCCTCATTGCGGGAAACGATGACTTCGTGCGCACCGAGACGAATCGCATCTTCTTTTTTACCAGGTGAGGTCGTGAAAACGACAACGTGTGTGCCGAAGGCGCGGGCGAATTTTACGCCCATATGGCCCAAACCACCGAGGCCGACGATCCCTACTTTTTTACCCGGACCCACCTTCCAGTGGCGTAGAGGTGAATAGGTAGTGATACCCGCGCAGAGCAGCGGAGCAACGCCCGCGAGATCGAGATTCTCCGGCACGCGGAGGACGAAGTGCTCGTCGACCACGATAGCCTCGGAGTAGCCGCCCAAGGTCGGACCACCGAGGTGCTTGTCGGTGGAGCCGTAGGTCATGATCATCGAGGGTGAAAATTGCTCATTGCCCGCGCGGCAATGCGGACAGCTCAAATCGGCATTGACCATGCAGCCGACTCCGGCGATGTCTCCGACTTTAAACTTGGTGACCTTCGGGCCAACCTTCTTCACGCGACCGATGATCTCGTGACCGGGCACAGCGGGATATTGACCGTTACCCCATTCGTTGCGCACGAAATGGAGGTCGGAGTGGCAGACACCACAGTAGAGAATCTCGATCTGCACATCGCGATCGGTGGGCTCGCGGCGTTGGATGTTGCTGGCGGCCAACGGCGAGGTCGCGCTGGCAGCGGAGTAGGCTTTCACGGAATAAGCGACGGGTTTGGACATGAGATTCATTGCATCGGGTTTTGATGAAAACGCGAACTCCAGATGCCATATTTTCGTCGGTGGTGGCGCACACGGAATCACGCCCTTGCTTGTCTTAGTCGACCGATAGGACTCACTTCATATTAACCATGCCTCGTCCCTCCGAAAGCGATACCGACAATGCCCTCGAACGGCTGCCCAAGGCTGCGCTGAATCGAGATGGCCTGCGCGAAACTTGGGCACTGGCCACTTACATGAGACCTTATCGGAGTCGATTTTTTGTCGGCATGGGATCGCTCTTTGCGAGTGCTACACTGGGCCTGCTGTTTCCCTTACTCGCGGGTGCGTTGATCGACGCGGCCATGAATAACAGCCAAGCCGCCGTGCCCGTGCTGGGGCCGCTCACCCTCAATCAAATCGCGCTGACTCTGGCGGTCTCGATTCTGTTTCAAGCCGCGGGTTCGTTTAGCAGTGCCTTAGCGTTCAACCGGGTCGGACAAAGCGCCTTGGCCGATCTCCGCAGCGCGACCTATGCGCGGATGCTGTCCCTACCGATGACGTTTTTCGGGCAACGTCGCGTGGGCGAGTTGGCCAGTCGCGTTTCGACCGACATCGCGCAGATCGAGGGCGCACTCATCGATTCGCTTCCTCAGCTTTGCCGCCAAGCCGTCTTCCTCAGCGGCGGGCTGGTATTAATCGCTGCCACTTCCCTGCCTCTCACTGCGGTGATGCTCGGCACTTTGCCTTTATTGATCGCGGCCGCGGTATTTTTTGGTCGGCGGCTGCGAGCGTTTTCCCGGGAAACCCAGGACCGCTTGGCCGATAGCCAGACCATTGTCGAAGAAACCCTGCAAGCTATCGCCAGCGTGAAATCTTTCGCCAACGAAGCCTTTGAGCTGCGCCGTTACGACAGCGCCAATCATGCCACCCTCGCCGCCGCGTTGAAGGCCGCGCGCTGGCGAGCGGTGTTTGTCGCCTTCTTTATCGCCGCGCTGTTTGGCGGTATTCTCATCGTGCTCTGGTATGGCGCGCGCCTGTTGCAGATGGGTGCCCTCACGGGCGGTGAGCTGACGCGTTTCGTGCTCTACACCACCTTTGTCGGCGGGGCTATGGCGCAGTCAGCCGAACTCTTTAGCCAGATTCAAAAAACAGTCGGCGCCACCCAGCGGGTGCGAGAAATTCTCCACGAAAAAGTCGAGGATGAAGGCGCTTCCACCGAAGCCCCGACCGCGACTCGACTGCGCGGCGAAGTGGCCTTCGAGCACGTGAGTTTTCGGTATCCGTCTCGTCCCGATATAACCGTGCTTCACGAAATCGATCTCGTCGCACGTCCCGGTGAGCGGATCGCTCTGGTCGGCCCCAGTGGTGCGGGAAAATCCACGCTTACCGCGCTGCTGCTGCGCTTCTACGATCCCGAAGCTGGCACCCTGCGGATCGACGGTCGCGATGCTCGCGATTACCCGCTCGCTTGGCTTCGCAATCAGATGGCCCTCGTGCCGCAGGATGTCGTGCTCTTCGGCGGCAGCATTCTCGAAAACATCTCCTATGGCCGACCTGGCGCGGACCTCGCCGCGGTCGAGGGGGCAGCGCAGCAGGCCAATGCCCACGACTTCATTGCCGCCTTCCCCGAAGGCTACGAAACACTCGTTGGCGATCGCGGCATCAAGCTCTCGGGCGGCCAACGCCAACGCATCGCCATTGCCCGCGCTCTCCTCAAGAATCCCGCGATCCTCATTTTGGACGAGGCCACCAGTTCCCTCGACAGCGAGAGCGAAAGGTTGGTCCAGGAGGCGCTCGACCACCTCATGCAAGGCCGCACGACCTTCGTGATCGCACATCGCCTCGCGACGATTCGCGACGTCAATCGGATCGCGGTAATCGATGGGGGCAAGGTCGTCGAAACCGGCACCCACGATGAACTCTCCGCCCGCCCCGATGGGCTCTACCGCCACCTGAGTGCGCTGCAATTCGGGGCTACTCCTACTCCACAATCGTAGCTTCGAAGATTTCCACCAGTTCGCCCTCGGTGAAGCGCCAGCGCAGGTTCCAACCGGCGAGAGTTACACCGTAGGAACGCGCGGTGGTTTTGTCTTTTTGATACGCGGGTTGCAGATCGAGCGTCAGCACTTGCTTGACCAGCGTGAGCACTTCGGCCGGTAAGACCGACACTACTTCATCCGTCGCTAAAACATCCTCCGCTGATCGCGCAGTCGGGGCCGATCCGGCCCAATCGGCTCGCGCCTCGGGCTTAGCCTCACAATAAGGCAGGTAAGGTTTGATATCGTAAACGGGCGTGCCATCCACGCAGTCTATCCCACCGACCCGCAACACACTGGGTTCAATCGCGAGCAGTTCTACTAGCGACAGCCCCAGCCCGTTAGGGCGCATTGGCGCACGCGAGGCAAACACGCCCACGCGTTTGTTGCCGCCAAGTCGTGGGGGCCGCACGGTCGCCGCACCATCCCAGGCACAATTTTTATGAAATCCCGTGATCAGCCACACATGGGAAAACGACACCAACCCCCGCACAAAATCCGGCGAGGCAAATTCGGGCAAAAACTCCACACGAGCTTCCGCTGCCGCGATGATTCCCGATTGACGCGGCACGCCAAACTTTTCGGCAAATGGAGTGCGCAGCGTGGCAACGGGAGTCATGACCAGAGACTTTCCCAAGTGCCGCATCGGATCAAGTCCGGTGGCTACACAAGATTTGGAATTCCGATTGCTCGGCACTTCGTTAACACCCAGCCTGCATTTATGGGCCCAAAGTATCTACCGACCGATAAGGACAACAAGTATAACACACGCTACCACGCATTTGATCGGCGGAAGGACGCGCCCGAGGTCATTCCCGGCAGTCGCCTGCCCAAGAAATTGACCAAAAAAGCAGCGGCCCGTCTGGCTGAAAAGAATGCAGAGACCTGATAGGAGGTTAGAGTGAGGAAGCCAACACCCAGGTTTCAGTTCCGCTTACTGAATCTTTTACGCCATGCGACTACTCCCGGTGATACGAGCCCAGCGATTACACCCCAAGTCGATGCTTCGGGAACAGCACTTGTAAACTGCACCTCACTGAGTCCGACATAATACACAGAACCATGGGTAGAATTCACATCAAAGCGCACCAATCGAGCGTTTGTCATCGTGGATATCGCTACGTCTGATCCAGAACCTTCTATCTCGGATGCAAATTCATAACTCCCAGCAGAGGTAAATTCATTTCCCGCCACAGTGGTATCATAGGAAATACTCACCGAATTGATACCTCGGAGCGCAGCACCCGTTTCAAAATAGTTCCATACATGGAGATTGGTAACATCATAATTGGCCCCGAGATCGAAAACGATGTAGTCGGATCCTGAAAGTGAGGTCAGCCACATATCACTGGTGAGGGTGCTTTGAATGCCATCAGCGACCACAGAAGGTTTAGTTCTTGCTAGGGAAAGTGCACTTTCGGCACGCTTCACGAGTTAAACTCGCGCGCATGGAAAACGACTGTCACTTCTCGCCGGACCGGCGTCATCGCTACACTCTGCTGCATCGGATCAATCCGCTCTTAGGTGACCGCCTGATCATGTGGATTGGGCTCAACCCGAGCACGGCCGATGAGCAGGAGCTCGATCCCACGCTCAAGCGCATCCGCGGGTTTTCCGAGCGCGAAGGCTTCGATGGCTTTCTAATGACTAATATCTTCGGCTTTCGCGCCACGGATCCGAAAGAGATGATCAGCACCGGCGATCCCAACGGACCCGAGAATGATCAAGCCCTACTCGCCGCCGCCGAACGTTGCGAAATGGTCGTCGCCGCATGGGGAGCCCGTGGGGTCCATCAAGATCGCGCCGTCGCGGTGACCAAACTACTCTCAGTCCATAAACTATGGTGCATCGGCAACACGAAGGCCGGACATCCCCGCCATCCGCTTTACGTGAAAGGCGACCAACCTCTGATCCGCTGGACGCCTGAACTGGCGGAGTGATTTCACCGCCCCGATTAGCGTGCATTAGTGGTTAAATTGTATTCCGTAAAACGATGAGTTCCTACGACCAAGCTCGCGCGACTATCGATGCCGCGCACTCCGCAGATCCCAAACAAACGGTCGACGGCCAACCCGCCGAACTCGTTTATGCGGATCGGATGGAAGCATGGATCGCCAAGCTTGTGGTCGATGCCACACCGCTGCTCCGGCTCGCAGCTCGCTGCCAACATCTCGAACGTTGGTCCGTGCCCCGCGACACCTATCCGATGGACAAACCCGGATACTTCAAATGGCGCCAAGGTCTCTACGTTAAGCAGTCGGAGCGTGCACGCGAGCTGCTCGTCATGGCGGGTGTTTCGGCAGATGAAGCCGCTGAAGTCGCGACGTGGGTTTCTAAAAGCGGCCTCAAAACCAATCCCGGCACGCAAGCTCTCGAAGATGCCGCCGTGCTTGTGTTTTTGGAAAACGAAATCGAGGCCTTCGCGGCTCAACACGCCGAATACCCCCGCGAAAAATTCGTCCATATTCTGAGCAAGACGTGGAAGAAGCTTAGTCATAAGGCGCAAGACCTCGCCTGCCAACTCAATCTCTCTCCAGAAATCGTCGGCCTCATCAGCGAAGCAGCCGACGCGAAATAATCAGCGGTTAAACGCGGATCACAATTCGCTCAGCGTTTCGAAGGTGTGCTGATCGGCCTGCGCTTGAGCGCGCCAAAGTTTTGCGTAGGCGCCACCGCGAGCGATGAGATCGTCGTGGGTGCCTTGTTCAACAATGCGCCCATGCGAGAGCACGACGATTTGATCGGCTCGGCGAACCGTGGAAAGGCGATGAGCTATCACTAGGGTCGTGCGCTCCTGCACCAAGTGATCGAGCGCAGTCTGTATAGCATTTTCGGTGATCGTATCCACACTGGCCGTCGCTTCATCGAGGATGATCAGCGGCGGATTGCGCAGGATCACGCGGGCGATCGTGAGGCGTTGCTTTTCTCCCTGAGAAAGCCGCACGCCGCGTTCGCCAATCTGGGTGCCCATACCCTCGGGCAGCTTCTTAACAAACTCCCACGCCGCGGCAGCTTCCAATGCCGCGATCATGTCGGCCTTACTCGCTTCCGGCTGAGCTAAGAGCATGTTATCAGCAACCGTGCCGTTGAACAGAAACGGCTCCTGCGCCACGAGTCCGATTTGTTGCCGTA
Organism: Opitutaceae bacterium; assembly: GCA_002713695.1. Lineage (GTDB taxonomy): Bacteria > Verrucomicrobiota > Verrucomicrobiia > Opitutales > Opitutaceae > Cephaloticoccus. Next base: position 83,003 of record PAUB01000015.1, on the reverse strand, counting down.
GCTCTCCCAAATCGAAATCGCGCACATCCACTCCACCCAAAGTCACTCGGCCACCCGTCACGTCGTAATAGCGCAACATCAGATTCGCCAAGGTCGTCTTACCCGCACCCGTGTGACCAACCAGCGCGGTAACCTTTCCTTGGGGCAGGGTCAGAGAAAAATTCTCCATCACTGCCGGTCTGCCCGGGTAGCCATAACTCACATTCTCATAACGGATTTCCGGCACACCTTGCGGAAAGGGCTTCGGTTCAGCGGGAGACGCGATCTCCACCGGATGATCAAGGATCTCAAACACCCGGTCACTGGAAGCCCGCGCCGACGCCATCAATTGGTTGAGCTGATTAAGCCGACTCACCGGGTCGTAAACCAAGGAACAATAGGCAAAGAAACTGATAAAATCTCCCAGCGTGAAATCCCCGCCGCTGGCTTGACTTTGCATGAGTAAAGAACCGCCTACCCCCATCACTGCCACTGCTCCCAGGCTCGCGAGAAAATTGGTGCCGGGACCGTGCAACGACCAGCGATACATCGCCTTGAGCGTCGTATCGCGCAGCTTGTGCGCCGCCTCACGGAAACGCCCACGCTCGCGATCTTCTAACGCAAAGGAGCTAATCAGCCGGTGTCCGGAAATGTTTTCCATCAAGAGACCGTTTAACGATCCCGCCGCCTCGCGCGTGTTTTTCCACAACACCCGACCGGCCTTGAAATGCATCCGGCCCAGCAGAAATACAATCGGCAGAGGCGCGAGCACCAGCGCCGCCAACATCGGCTGCTGCAGAAACAGGATCGTGCTGATTCCCATCAGCGTGAGGAGACTCACCGTTCCTTGCTCGGTGCCATCAAGCAGCGCGCGTTCCACGTTTTGCACATCCTCGATCACCCGCGAGGCAATCTCCCCTGTCTGCCGTTGATCATAATAGCCCACCGGCAACTGCAGGAGTCGCGTATGCAAATCTCCCCGCAGATCGACCAGCACGCGCTGCTCCAACGTGTTGTTCACGCGAATCCGCAGCGAGTTAAACGCATCCCGCAAAAAGTAGCAGCCCGTCAACGCCGCGACGCCCCACAGCAATAAATCCTGCCGCCCGGCTCCAATCACCGAATCGACGATCCATTTAATCACCTGCGGAATCGCCACCAAAAACATCGTGCTTCCCACCGCCAGGGAAAGAGTCAGGATAAACAGCCCGCGATAGAGGAACAGATAACGAGCCACGCGACGAAAAGGATTTTCGGTTTTCAAGCTTTCAACCATGCCAACGCTCACGTCCAGTGCAAACCTCCCTCGCAGTAAAGTGTAAACCAATGGGTTACACTTTTTATATCGGCTGTTGTTCTGCCTGAGACTTCACGGCATCTAGCGCAGTGCGAAGCAACGGTCGTTGGTTCTCTACAATTCGTTCTTCTACCACAGCGAGGTCCATGAATTCGGCGGGGATCCGGTCTTCCGGGATAATGGCTTTCGGATCGAATGACTCCGCCATGACCACATAGATCGGCTGGATGAAATGTGGGTAGGGTCTATCGGTCCTAGGTGATCGCGGCTCCGTATGAAAAAATGAGCGAATCCCGATCATCTTGATCGGCTTCACTCGCCATCCGGTTTCTTCAGCCACTTCACGAATGGCTGTCTCTTACGGAGTTTTCCCCGCATCGGGACGCCCACCTGCGATCAGCTTGGCTATCCCGCCTTTTAGATTCGTCGGAATGAGATACAGCACCTGCTGATCGCGATTCAGCACGATCGACATCACAGAAGAGGACACACTAGCCGGAGGAAGTTCTTCCGCCAGACTCAGGCGAATTCGCAGCTTACCTAGGATCTCCCAATATTCGAAATACTCACAATGGGCGGGATGCGCATCAAGTTATCATACAACGTCTTCCATCTGTTTACGCGAATGCGTAATTAAGAAGCAGCGCGCAATTTTACGATGAGATCCTTCGACTCGACGGTGTCGCCGATGGCGGCGTGGATTTCATCCACGACTCCATCCTCAGCAGCGTAAATCGAGGTCTGCATCTTCATCGCTTCCATCATGAAGAGGCGGTCGCCCTTCGCCACTTTAGCTCCGACTGAAGCCGAGACCGTAACGATCAATCCGGGAATCGGCGCAGCGACCTGGAGTGGATCGGCCAGATCGGCTTTCACGCGAGCAACGTTTTCAGCGGTGACGCCCTTATCGAGAATCAAGACGGTGCGGGCGATGCCGTTGAGTTCGTAATTCACGGTGCGGCGACCATCCTTGTCGGGCTCGCTCACGTTGATGAGCTTAATGATGAGAACCTTGCCTTCCTCGATTTCGACCGAAATTTCCTCGCGAGGTTCGAGGCCATAGAAAAATGCCGGTGTAGGCAGGGCGGCAACGGTGCCATACTCGCGATGATGTTTCTGGTAGTCGGCAAACACCTGCGGATACATGAGATGTGAGTAGAGCTCATCTTCGGATGGCTCTCGGCGAAGCTTCGTGGCGAGTTCTTTGCGCAACTTGTTGAGCGCAGCTGGGCTGACCTTCTTGGGAGCCCCGCCCTTCTTTGTCTTGAGCTTCTTTTCTGCCGCAAGCGCAGTCCTATACTTGGCTTGAGCAGCGCGGAACTTTTTCGGGCCGAGCACGGCTCGCCACACATCAACCGGCCAACCACCATCGGGCCAACCAAGTCCTCCGCTCAGCATATCGATCACACTATCAGGAAACGGGGTTTGTCCAGCGGGCAGGTTAACCACATCGGCGGGTTTGATGCCACGCGAGAAAAGGAACAATGCCATGTCGCCAACGACCTTCGAGGAAGGTGTAACTTTCACGATGTCACCAAAGAGTTGGTTCACCTCAGCATAGCCGCGAGCGATCTCAGGCCAACGATGTCCCACACCCATCGAACCAGCCTGTTCCTTCAGATTGGTAAATTGGCCACCGGGCATTTCGTGGAGGTAAACCTCCGCGCTGCCGGTCTTGGGTGCCGTGTCGAACGGCGCGTAATAGTTGCGCACCTGCTCCCAATAATCCGAGTAAACATCGAGCTGCTCCAAATCCAATTTGGTGTCGCGCGGCGTGTGCTGCAGCGAAGCTACAATAGAATTAAGATTTGGCTGCGCGGTGCTGCCCGACATCGATGCAATCGCGAGATCAACCACATCCACGCCAGCATCGCTAGCGCGCAAAACAGAGCTGGAATTGATCCCGCTGGTGTCGTGGGTATGGAAGTGAATCGGCACACCGACTTCGGACTTGAGCGTCTTCACGAGCTTGTGCGCAGCGTAAGGACGACAAAGTCCTGCCATATCCTTAATCGCAATCATGTGAGCGCCCATCTTTTCGAGCTCCTTCGCCATACGGACGTAATACTTCAGCGAAAATTTGTCGCGCTTCTCATCGAGAATATCACCCGCGTAGCACAGCGTGCCTTCGCAGACCGCGTGAGTATCCTGCACCGCTTGCATCGCCACACGCAGATTTGGGAGGTAGTTGAGAGAATCGAAGATGCGGAAGATATCCATGCCGCTTTCCGCGGAATGCTTCACGAAACCGGCGACAACAGAGTCAGGATAGTTCGAATAACCTACGGCATTGGAACCGCGGAATAGCATCTGGAAACAAATATTGGGCACCCGGGCGCGCAAATCGCGGAGTCGAGCCCAAGGATCTTCACTGAGGTAGCGCATCGCAGTGTCGAAGGTCGCGCCGCCCCACATTTCAAGTGAATAAAGCTCAGGAGCACGTCGCGCGAGGTGCCCGGCACACGCGAGCATATCGTAGCTGCGCACGCGGGTCGCCATGAGCGATTGGTGCGCATCGCGGAAGGTCGTATCGGTGACGAGCAGGCGCTTTTGCTCGAGCGTCCATTCGGCGAATTTTTTTGCGCCGAGCTTGAGTAACAACTGACGCGAGCCATCTGGCGGCGTGCTGTGATCATAGACACTCGGTGGGATCGCCACGGGTAAGACGCCGCCCGGCTTATAACCCTTCGAGTGCGGATTGCCGTTCACAATCACGTTGCCCAAGAAATTAAGTAGTCGGGACGCACGGTCACGACGTCTCTTGAAGTTGAAGAGTTCCGGAGTTGTATCGATCAACGTCGTCGTCGCTTGTCCGCTGCGGAAAAGAGGATGCGAGATCACGTTTTCGATAAACGGTATGTTCGTCTTCACTCCACGAATTCGAAACTCGCTGAGCGCACGATGCGCACGAGCCATCGCTATTTCATAGGTCTGCCCACTGGCCGTGACCTTCACGAGCATAGAGTCATAAAAGGGCGTGATGACCGCACCGGCAAATCCCATTCCTCCATCCAATCGCACCCCCATACCGCCAGCCGAACGATACGCGATAATGCGACCGTAATCGGGCACAAAACCATTAGCAGGATCCTCCGTAGTGATGCGACTTTGGATCGCGTAGCCATTACAAGGCACGTCGGCCTGTTGCGGCATCCCGACCTCGGGAGAGTGAATGGAATGGCCCTGAGCGATGAGCACCTGCGCGCGAACGATATCGAGACCGGTCACGATTTCGGTGACCGTATGCTCCACCTGAATACGCGGGTTCATCTCGATGAAGAACCATTCATGACTATCGAGATCGTAGAGGAATTCCACGGTGCCCGCGTTGTCATATTTGATCTCACGCGCCATGCGGGCCGCCGCTTCGCAAAGTTCACTGACGACCTCGCGTGGCAGGCCATAACTCGGCGCGACTTCGATCACCTTTTGATGGCGACGCTGAACCGAGCAATCGCGCTCGTGAAGATGGATCACATTGCCATGCTTATCTCCCACGATCTGCACTTCGATGTGCTTAGCGTTACCGATATATTTCTCCAAAAATACGGCAGAATTACCAAAGGCGCGTTCAGCTTCGCCCTGAGCTTCATCAAGGAGCGATTCGAGATCCTCAGCCTTTTTCACAATCCGCATACCGCGGCCGCCACCACCGAAGGCTGCTTTGATGATGAGAGGAAATCCTATTTCTTTCGCGACCTTCATCGCTTCCTTTCGATCGGTGACCGGATCTTCGGTGCCGGGTAATACGGGCACGTTGATTTTCTTGGCGAGAGCGCGGGCCGCTGTTTTGTCGCCCATCATTTCGAGCAAGTCAGCTCGAGGACCTACAAAGGCGATGCCAGCTTTATCGCAGGCACGGGCAAATTCGGCGTTTTCAGAAAGAAAGCCATAGCCGGGGTGAATGACGTTAACTCCCTTTTCTTTCGCAGTCTCAATAATGCTAGGAATATCGAGGTAAGCCGCTACTGGCCCGGTGCCATGGCCGACCTGATACCCCTCATCCGCTTTGTAGCGATGGATGCAAAAGCGATCCTCTTCGGCGTAAACGGCAACTGTGCGCAGCCCCAATTCGGTGCCAGCCCGGAAGATGCGCACGGCGATCTCGCCGCGATTAGCGGCCATGAGTTTAGTGAAAGGAGGCAGGAGTTTGACCTCCGTGGGGGCTTTTGTTTTAGGCGCAGGCATGAGATACAAATAGAGGTTATAAAGTGCCGAACTAGCTCACGCCAAGTAGAACAGGAATTTTTGTTAAGATAGTCCGGCCGCGCGTGCCCGAGCGGCTTTTTGCTCCAGCTCCGCTTCGCATTGCGGTGAACCACGCGCAAGATCGCGGCAAACCTGGGGGCGCTGCTCGTAAACTAAGCAGTAATACTCGCGACCTTGCGCTCCCTCGCTCACCGCCAACGCACCGCAATGCCCCTCGGTCATCTTCATGTAGGCCCGAGATCCTATAAAATGCGCCACCGTTTCCGCGTGATCTCCCAATCGCGACCAATCATCGCCCGTCACCCGCACATAGGTGGGTAGTTGCGAGAAACAACACGCCCCGCAGGTCAAACAGTCGGCGGGGATCGAGATGGGGTTCATCAAATGATGACGCTGTTTATCAACCGTAAACGAGGCAAGCGACTTGCCAAAAGACAACTCCGTCTCAATCTCCCAATCTTATATGAAGCGGTTTCTCATTATCCTCGTGGCCATATTCATAGGCCTTCAATTCGTGCGACCGGAAAAAAACTTATCGGACAAAGCCCCCGGTCCGGATCACCTCGCCGTCTTGTATCCCCCGTCAGCTGAAGTGAAGGCCCTGATCGAGCGCTCGTGCTACGACTGCCATACCAACAATACCCGCTACCCTTGGTATGCAAACGTGCAACCGGTCGCATGGTGGCTCAATGACCACGTTACGGAAGCTAAAGAACACTTTAATTTTGAGGAATTCGGCTCGTATTCCAAGAAGCGGCAAATCCACAAGCTCGAAGAAATCGTCGAAGAGGTGGGAGAAGCTAAGATGCCGCTTCCTTCATACCTATACATCCATGGAGACGCGCGCCTCACCTCCGATGAAATTAAGTCGTTGGGCGATTGGGTCGATGCCGTGCTCGATCAAGTGAGCGAGCCGTAATCCCCTTAAACCACTCCACTGTTTTTCTAAACACTATGTCTGCTCCCCCACTTCGTTACGCCGTGATCGGCGCCGGCAATATCTCTGGCACTCATCTGGCTGCTATCGCTACTCAACCCAACGTCACTCTCGTTGGTATGAGCGATCCCGTGGATTTCGCCAAATGGCGTGATCTGGGAGAGTATGAATCAGTCCCCAAGTTTAACGATCCGGAGAAGATGCTCATCGAGACCAAGCCCGATCTGGTGTCCATCTGCACCCCGAACAAGTTTCACGCCGAGCTCTCGATCCTCGCCCTCAAACACGGTGTGGATGTCGTTTGCGAAAAACCGATGGCGATGACCCTCGACGAAGCGCAACAAATGGAAGCGGCCCGTGCCGAATCGGGTAAACTCGGCGGAATAAATTTCTCCTACCGTAATCTCGCTTCGTTTCGCTACGCGCGCGAGCTAATCGCCGAAGAAGAACTCGGTAAACTCCTTCGCGTGCAGTGCGTTTATCTGCAAAGCTTTCTTGGCGCTCCTGCCACACCTTACGCGTGGCGCAACAATGTGGACATCGCTGGTTTCGGCGCCCTGGGCGATCTCGGCGTGCACATGATCGATGGCGTGCGATTCGTGAGCGGCCTCGATTACAAGCGCGTCGTTGGCACCGCGCAGACTTTGATTAAGGAAAAAGCCGATGCAGAGGGAAAACTCCATCCGATCACGACCGATACGAATGCCGCCTGGCTCAGCGAACTCGATGGCGGCGTGATCTCGACTTTCGAGACCTCACAGGTCGCGCCAGGTTTTGGTAATTTCTTCCGCATCGAGATCTCCGGCGAAAGCGGCACCCTCGCGATTCGTTCTGATTTTCCCGAAGACATCTGGCTCTATGCGGGCAAGACGGTCACCCGCTATGCCACCTGGGCGACTGATCTGCCCAAGATAAAAGTGCCCACCGGCTTCATTGCGACCAACCCGTCAGTGACTCCCGCCGGTATCGCTCAGACGCTGAAGGGCGATTCCGTGGACTTCCCGACTTTCGCCGACGGCGTGCACGCCCAAAGCGTGCTCACCGCCATCGGCGAGTCGATGAAGACCAACGCATGGCAAACGTTGGGCTAAGTCGGCTAACACCAAACCGAAAAACGGGTCCTATTCATCGTAGAAATCGTAGTAATCGCTCTCGGACTTGCGCTCGTTGACTACGATGGTCAACTGCATGACCTGCGTGCCCAAGTAGAGTAGGTTATTGCTGCAGATGATGCGTGAGCGTTTCGCCACCGACTCCGCAACGGAGAGCGAAGCAAGTGTGCGGCTAGCGATGTCGATAACCCCGCCTCGACTCGCGTGATGGAAAAAGCAGAGATGAGCCGCGAGGGCGTATTCCGGCGATTCCACTTCGCGCCGAACATCAGCTCTGAGCCATGCGATTGCATCGTGTGCGCCAAAGTGCGCTAAACCGTTCCCAAACCTCAGTTCGCTATTTTTAGAAAATCCGTTTCTATATGAGGCATGATCACTGTCGCTGAATGTGCCAATGTTGACGAAGCCCTGATGATTAAATCGATGCTGGCCGGCAGCGGGATCGAGGCTTTGGTGCCCGACGAATTTACCGCGCAAAATGCGCCGCCCTACCTGTTCGCCGGTCGCGGCGTGCGCGTGCAAGTGAATGAAGATGATGCGCAAAACGCCCGTGAGATCATTGCTTCGCTCGAAATCGAGGAGAGTTGAGTTTCACCCGCCGATCGTTACAAAATCGTTTCGTGAATAACATTCGACGACTCGTTCTTCCGCTCCTGATTGTCCTGCTCGCGGGGTGCTCCTCCGCCTACTATGGCGCGATGGAAAAGATGGGCTACGCGAAGCGCGACATCCTCGTGACTCGGGTAGAAAAAGCTCAAACCGCGCAGGAAGATGCCAAGGAGCAATTCGCCGATGCTCTACAAAGTTTTCTCGCGGCGACCAAAATCGATGGTGGAGAGCTCAAGCTGAAATACGACGAGCTAAACACGCAGTTGCAGGATTGCGAAACGCGCGCCGAGGAAGTCAACGATCGCATCAGCGCAATCGACGATGTCGCCACCGCCCTCTTTGAAGAATGGGGACTCGAGCTTGATCAATACAGTAATCAGAAACTGCGTTCGCAAAGTAAGCAGCAGCTCAACAGCACCCGCGTGCGTTATGGTGAGCTGATGACCGTCATGCGTCGCGCGGCATCACGGATGGAGCCCATCCTCGCCACATTCCGCGATCAAGTGCTCTTCCTTAAACACAATCTCAACGCTCAGGCGCTGCGCTCACTCGACGGCACCAGCCGTGAACTCCAAGGCGACATCGCTGATCTGATTCGCGACATGGAAAAATCCATCAGCGAAGCCGAATCCTTCATCCGCGAGATGAAGCCGAACGAGTAAAATTTCGCTCTCAAGCTTGAGCGATCTACGCGGTTGAGCATGCTGTGAAGAGTTTTTCCTCACACCGCCTGCTTATGCCTGTCTATCCCCGCGCTGTCTTCTTGGTAATCTCTTTCCTCTTCGGGCTTAGTTCTGTTTTTGGACAGGAGGCCAAACGCGCCCTCAACTCCTCCGACATCGACGGATGGGTGAATTTCTCCGCGACCACGATGTCACCTAGCGGCAAGTGGATCGCTTACGGTGCCTTTCCGCAGCACGGCGATGGCGAGATCGTCATGCAGCATCTCTCGACTGCTCGTGAAATTCGTGTGCCCGCTGGAGCGATTCCACCACTACCCTTTCCGCGCGTCACCCACCCAGACGAACGTCGCCCCAAGCCGGAAACGCCTAGCCTCATTTTCACCGCCGACAACCGGTTTCTGATCAGCACCACATTTCCCGTGCTCAAAACCCTCGCGAATTTACGCAAAGCCAGCCGTAAGCATAACCCGAAGTTTAGCCGCACGCTCACGATCACTAGGCTCTTCAATGGAAAGTCCGAATACATTCCACAGGTGAAATCCGTGCAAGTGCCCACGCTCAACGGTGGTTGGATCGCCTACCAACTCCCGCCCGATCCCCGCAATCGGAAAGCCAGTTATACCATCGGCTCCACTTTGGTTTTGCGCGACTTAGAGACAGGCAGTGAACGGAGCTTTCCTCACGTCACTGAATACCAATTCTCCCGCGATGGTCTCTCTTTGATCTATGTCGTCTCCTCGCCAAAGACGCGGAAAAATGGTGTCTATGTCTATTCGCCCGAAGACAGTTCCTCTCCTCGCGCCCTGCTTAGCAGCAAGAGTCAACACGTGAAGCTTACCTGGAATAACGCGCAAACTCAGGCCGCATTTGTTAGTAAACCAATCAGCCGTCGCGCGAAGGATAATAATCCATGGCGCCTTTACCTCTGGGATCGCGGAGATCGCAAAGTCACTCTGGTGCCCGCTACCACTTGGGCTGCTCTTTCGAACGAAATGCAATTAAGTAAAAATGCGGCCCCAAGCTACACCCGCGATGATCAGAAGCTCATCATCGGGGTCGCCAAACCCGCGATCAAACCCAAACCCGCACCCAAAGATCTGGCCGACATCGTCGTCGCCGATATTTGGAGCGGCCACGACGGTTTGATCCAGACGCGCCAAGCCGTGCTCTCAAAACTGGAGGAGAAACGCACCTTTAGTGGGCTCTTCGATCTCAAGACAAAACGCTACACGCTCTTGGCCGATGAGAAGATGACCGATGTCATCATTTCTGAAAACGGCACCCATGCGCTCGGTTGCGATTTTAGCCCTTACGAGCGTCTCCGGGATTTCGACGCCACTTATTACGACGTTTACACAATCAATGCGATCACCGGTGCACGAAAGCTCGTCATCGAAAAACTCCGCGGCGAATCCGGCGATGAGGGTAAACCCAGCCTCCGCTTTTCCCCCAACGGCAATCATGCCCTGTATTTTCAAAACGCCCATTGGCGCCTTCTCGATCTGGCCACCGGACAATCGCGCAACCTGACCTCCAGCATGCCTGTTCCGGTTTTCCGCGAACTCCACGACAAACCCGAACCCCATCCCGCTAGCGGCTGGGCGGGCTGGAATCACGATAGCCAATCCGTGCTCATCTATGATCGCTACGATATCTGGCAGCTCTCCATCGATGGCCGTTTGCCGATAAACCTCACGCGAGGCCACGGCCGCGAGAATCAGATCATCTATCGCTTGCAGCGAATCGCTGCTCAGGAAAAAGGCACGCCACGAGCTCATCCCGATTTCACGCAACCCCTGATCCTGCGGGGCGAAAGTGAAACCACCCGCGCGTCCGGTTTCTTTCGACTCATTCCTGGCAGTGAAACCGATCCGGAGAAACTTTTATGGGGCGACAAAAATTACCGCTACGCAGGTCGCGCCTTAAAAGCCGATGCGCTGATGCTCACCGCGCAGCGTTTTGATGAGTTTCCCGATGTTTGGATCACAAACGAAAAACTCACCACCCCACGCAAAGTCACCGATGGCGGCGAGCAATTGAAGCCCTTCCTTTGGGGCAGTGCCGAATTAATCGATTATCAAAATTCCCAAAGGATTCCGTTACAGGCCGCGCTCTACAAGCCGGACAACTTTGATCCCAACAAAAAGTATCCGCTGATCGTTTACACTTACGAACGACTCTCCCGGATCGTGCACCAATTCTTTTCACCGGTTTACAGCTCTAACATCAGCTTCCCGTTTTACACCAGCAACGGCTATCTCGTTATGCTGGCCGACATCGCCTACACGACCGGCGAACCGGGACCGAGCGCCCTCGATGCGGTTAACTCCGCGCTCGATACCGTGATCGCTCGCGGCTACGTCGATGAAGACGCCCTCGGCATCCAAGGCTCCTCATGGGGGGGCTACACCGGCTCCTATATTATCACGCAGACGAATCGATTCCGCGCCGCCGAAGCCGGAGCCATCGTCAGCAATATGACCAGTGCCTACGCAGGCATTCGTTGGACTTCCGGCCAACCTCGACTCTTCCAATACGAACAAAGCCAAAGCCGGATCGGCCAACCTCTCGCGGAAGCTCCGGATCTCTATCTGAAAAACTCCCCCGTTTTTCACGCCAACAAAGTGGAAACCCCCTTGCTCATTCTCCACAACGATCGTGATGGCGCCGTGCCGTGGACACAAGCCGTGGAGTATTATCTCGCCCTACGCCGCTACGAAAAAGACGTCTGGCTAATCAACTACAACGACGAAGGTCACGGCATTGGCCGACGTGCCAATCTGAAAGATTTCAGCAAGCGCATGTGGCAATACTTCGACCACTACCTCCGCGGTGCCCCCGCTCCCGATTGGCTCACTGAAGGCGTGCCTTTTCTCGATCGCACTGCCGAAAAGCTCCGCTTCAACGACGACAAGCCTTGGCCGGAGAAACGCTGATCTCTGTAAACGGAACATATTTATGCAGGTAGGGCGACCCGTCCCCGGGGAGCCGCGGCTCGGCAGAGACACCTCGCCCTACCATTTCGGCACACCATTTGAGCGAGCAAGCTCGCAGCCTACCCCAGGTTATTAATCACCGCGCGTAATCGCGCCCCGTCCGAAACGAGTTTACCCGCAAGCACATCCTCTTCGGTGAACACGGCGAACAGGATTTCGCGCGCCCCGCGGCGGTCGAAATCATAGGTGATAAAAATTCGCCCATCATCCGCCTGATCTCCATCCGGATAAGAGACTCGCTGACGCTCATCAAGCAAGAGACCGCCAGCCCAAGTTTTCCCATCATCGTCAGAGAGGTAAGCCGTGAGATGAGAACGCTCCGGCGCATTCGCTGTGAGCACTGCCTCAGCGAGCCACGCCCGATCCATCGACGGATTATGTTTCACCAGCAAGAGCTTGCCTGACTTGAGCCGACGGATGAAAAAACGCGTCACGATATGGGGAATCGCAGATTTTACGACCTCCGGCCAAGTCTTGCCCTCATCAGTCGAAACGCTCTCCACGATTCCATCCTTATTCCGCACCAACATCCACCAACTCCCATCCTTCCGCTCGACGATCATGTGTTCATCCGCGCTGTGATTCGGAACTGTCACCCCACCCGCGTATTCAAAAGTCTTTCCCTGATCGCGTGTGCGATACGCATGCGCCCCCGGCTTGGGTAATGCGCTTTCTCCTCCGGGTTTCACCGAACCTTCAGTCGGCTCATAGGCCCAGATTGAAGCCGGCAGCAGCCAATCCCCATTCGCGAGCACGGTCGGTTTGTTCATCATGATGCCGTCCACCAATCGACGTGGCTCAGACCGCTTCGGATTTTCATTTTCAGGATCCTCCGTCGTCACCGCCCAGACGCCTGAACGTCCATCCCAATAAAGGTAGGACTGCGCGTAAAACCACCACAGCTTCCCCTGTGGATCGATCCAGATGGTGGGATCGTAAGCCCGCACATCCCCCTCCGGTGCGATCACCGCTTTCACCTCCGACCACGTCTGCCCGTCATCAGCACTCGTGGCCAACACCACGTAATTATCCGGCGCCTCCGTTTTAGCCCCCGCATACCAAGTTGACCACAACCGCCCATTCGCCGCCCTCGCAATCCCCGGAATGCCCTGAAACCCCCGAGCTTCGGGCCCGTATTCAGAACCGGGTGTTAAATTGAGTGCTGCTGGTTGGAGCGAAGGATCGTTTTCAGAGGGCAAAGACGTAAATTTGAGGGTTAAGAGCTAATTGATATCATCACAGTAAATTTTCTTTGGATTTAGTAAACCCTCGCGAAGCGCTTGAGGGTAAACTCGCAGCTTATCTAAATCGTCTTCGGGCACCCAATCCACGCTGATTTGTCCTTCATCAATGTTATGTCCGTTCTGCGGGATGGCACCGTCAGCTAGCTGACATGAGAAGTAAAATTCCACCTGGTGGGTGTCAGCGTCGGTCGAAGCAAACTCATGGTTTTTCCTGATATATTCCCGCATCAAGACCAAGTCGTTCACAATTACCTCGGCATTAATTTCCTCACGACACTCTCGTCGCAATGTGGAGATCATGTCTTCGCATTTATCCTGTCGCCACCGGGGAAAATGTAGTAATCCCCCGATTCATCCTTCTTCCGAATCAAGAGCACCGCGGCCTCCTTCCGGATGATCGCCTTAACAGAATTACGAATCGGTTTTTGGTTAGTCGTCATACGTGAGCCTTCGATCAAGTAATGTAATCGAGCTTAACTCAATCCGGCTCTTTGTCTGATTCCTGATTTCCAGCTTTCCACATTAAATAAATCAGTTGGTTCGGCTCCGAGTTCTGACGTTGCGCGAGGCATCAGCTCGCGTTATGGTTGCGCGAATTAATGGAAGACCCCGCCACCGCTAAATCCCGCCAACCCTGGTGTTGGATTCCCACACTCTATTTTAGCCAGGGACTGCCGTATGTGGCGGCGATGATGTTATCGGTCATCATGTATAAGAACCTCGGGGTCTCGAATACCGACATCGCGCTCTATACGAGCTGGCTCTATCTGCCGTGGGTCATCAAGCCGCTCTGGTCGCCGATCGTGGATCTGTTTCGCACGAAACGATTCTGGATCGTAGGTCTGCAATTCTTGGCTGGCGCGGCGATGGCCGCCGTCGCGTTGACGGTGCCCGCACCGGGTTTCTTTAAGGCCACACTGGCGATGTTCTGGCTACTCGCGTTTAGCTCGGCCACACATGACATCGCCGCGGATGGTTTCTATTTGCTCGCGCTAAAGTCGCATCAGCAGGCCGCATTTGTCGGCGTGCGGAGCACGTTTTTCCGACTGGCGATGATCGCGGGTCAGGGCGGGTTGGTTTATCTCGCGGGTTGGCTGCAAGAAACCACGGGCAATGTCGTGCACGCGTGGTCAATCGTGTTTGGCGTGCTCGCGGTGCTATTTGTCCTCGTCGGTATTTATCACCTGTTCGTCCTGCCCAAACCAGCGAGTGATCACGCCGTGCGCGACGCGAAGGTGACGTCCGGATACTTCTCCGCTTTCGGTTCGTTTTTTCGGAAGAAACACATCGGGGTTATTCTCGGTTATCTACTCCTTTATCGTCTCGCGGAATCCCAACTCCTCAAACTCGCCACGCCATTTATGCTAGACGAACGCGGGATCGGCGGGCTCGGTTTGAGCACCCAGCAAGTGGGCATTTTCTACGGCACGATTGGCGTTCTCGCGTTGACGATTGGCGGGTTGATCGGTGGCTACGTGGTATCTTGCTACGGTTTAAGACGACTTCTCTGGCCAATGATCATCACCATGCATGTGCCCAATGCCGTGTTTATTCTATTGGCGCTCGCGCAGCCCGAAAATTCTTACCTGATCGGCTCAGCCGTGGCCGTAGAACAACTCGGCTACGGTTTTGGTTTCACCGCTTACATGATGTATATGATGCTCGTCTCTGAGGGTGAAAACAGCACCGCCCACTACGCAATCTGCACCGGCTTTATGGCACTAGGCATGATGCTTCCGGGGATGGCAGCCGGTTGGATCCAGGAACAGATCGGCTACGTTAATTTCTTCTGGTGGATAATGTTAGCCACAATCCCTTCGCTCGTCGTGACGGGGATGCTCAAAATCGATCCGTCGTTTGGCCGAAAAACTAAAATCGAGACTTAGTCTGCTTCGATCTCCAGCTGCGCGCCCTCAATTACTTTGTCCCATTGAAATGCGGGCCCAGGATCTATCTTGATCTCCTGAAGGTGGTAGTGGCCAATCAGGCCTTGGTAATATTCGAGCGCTCGGTTTGGCAATTTTTCGTGGATCGGCTGTCCATAAACATCGCGCGGCAAATCGAGATTGATTAACGGAAACACTCGATGGAGCGTGGCGGTTAGTTCGATCAGAGCGGCGTATTGCTCGGCCGTGAAATCGTATTGGAGCAAGACGCGACCATTGATCGTTCCCTCGATTATCTCAGGTCGAATAGGTCGCGCGACAAAACCATTTTTACCCAATTTTGAATCACCGTGGACTTTCGGTATTTTTACGACGGGCTTTCCGGTTTCATCCGAGGAAATCCAATCGTCCCATTCGTTTTTTTCCTCGGGGCCATACGCACCCACGTTGGCGATTTCGATGCCGATCGAACGACTATTTGAAGCTCCCGCGTGATACGCACGTTCCCGCAGATCGAGCGTTTGATAAATCGTTCCATCGAGATCCAAAAGGAAGTGTGCGCTCAACCCACGACGTTGCAGCACTTCGAAACAGCGGCGGCTGAATCCCTCGCTATCGTAATGCAAAACAAACTGATCCACGTAATCCTGCAGCGCTGCTAAATCCCATGGTTCTTCACGATCCACCCAACTATTTTTCACTTCGGTTGAAGGAACGCGGCGCGCTCCATGATTAGCATTACCGGCGAGTTTGGTTGGCTGAAATTTGTAGGCATTGTAGCCGCCCTTCTCGTTCCACAGAACGATTCGGGTGCCGGTGTGAAATGCCTGCCCATCGACAAGAATCACATCATCTGTTCGCGCAGGCTTTTCCGGCGGAGGTGGCGGAGGCGGTGCTGTTTGGCAACCAACAACTGCGATCAAGCCAGCCAAACACAGAAGCTTATTTAGCAACTTCGACGGGGAATCCATTTTTCTTCAATTCGCGTTTGAGGGCATTGATATGTTTGCGGTCACGGGTCTCCACGGTGCAAACGACTTGGACAGCGGAAACATCGGGGCCACTGAAGGCGCGATCATGGGCGATATCTTTCACGCTCGCGCCGCAATCGGCGATGACCTTGGTGAGGCGCGCGAGGCCACCAGGACGATCACTAATTCGCGCGCGGAATCGCGTGAGGCGACCATCATTCACGAGTCCGCTTTCAATGATTCGACTGAGCACCGCCGGATCGATATTTCCTCCACAAACAGCCAGCACCACATTCTTGCCCGCGAGTTTTGGGAGCTTGCCCGACATCATGGCTGCGAGTGGCGCGGCGGCGGCGCCTTCAACCACCGTTTTTTCCAATTCAACCATCCGTAGAATCGCGAGAGCGATCGCATCTTCACTCACGCTGACTACTTCATCCACGTGTTTACGTGCGATCGAAAATGCATTGGCGCCCACCGTGAGCGTGGCCAGGCCATCACAAAGCGTGGGACGGCGTGGTTGGACGACGGGGTGACCCGCTTTAATTGCCGCCGCGTAATTACCGGTGGCCTTACTCTCGACCCCAATCACGCGCACTTTTGGGCGCACTGATTTCACGGCGAGCGACAATCCCGCGATTAAACCACCACCACCAATCGGACATACAATCGCATCCAAGTCGGGGACTTGTTCGAGAATCTCCAAACCCATCGTGCCCTGCCCCGCGATGATATCGTCGTGGTCGAATCCGTGGATGTAAGTGTAATCGTGCTTGGTAGAAAGTTCGTCAGCCAGAGCTCGCGCCTGCACAAAATCTCTTCCTTTTACGATTACGTTGGCCCCGAGTCGTTGACTGGTCGTGATCTTAATCAGCGGGGCGTAATCAGGCATCACCACCGTGACGGGAATACCGAGCAGCTTCCCGTGATAAGCGAGCCCGAGCGCGTGGTTGCCTGCGCTGGCTGCGATCACTCCGAGTTTTTTTTGCGCGGCAGATAATCTGAGCAACGCATTGCGCGCGCCGCGTTCTTTAAAGGATCCCGTGCGTTGTGCGTTATCGTATTTGCAGACGATCCGCGATCCTGTGATTTCGGACAACGGGATGGATTCCAAACAAGGCGAGGTGATGATCCCGCTGTTGATACGTCTTCGGGCGGCCCGAATATCCGAAAGTGTAACTGGCATGGTCGGAGTGTGTGCACCCCTTGATGAATGGGAACACGAAAGAGACGGCGGGCCCGAAAGCACCGCCGCCTCTCAAAACGCTTACTTAATAAACAGAAACTAGCTAGAGCTTACCTCCCGCGATGTATTCCGGGACCGCGAGGGCCTCCTTGGCGGGGGCCATCTTTCATCAACTTTTCTTTGGCCGCTTCCCATTCTTCATCGCTGAATTTGCCGTCTTTGTCTACATCCACGGCGCTAAGCTTCTGGAGGTGCTCCTCTGCTTTGGCCCGCATTTGAGCTTCGACTTCGGACCGCATGGCAGCGCGTTCTGATTCATCAAGTTTTCTGTCTCCATTGGCATCATATTTACCGAGCATATAAGCGCGGACTACTTTGGGATCAGCTTTCGCACGATCCCCGCGAGCACTTTTGGCGCTTTTGCGTTGGTCACGCATTTGCTTACCTTTCTTTTGAGCGGCCGCAAATTCGGCATCGCTGATCTCGCCGTCACCATCGGTATCGGCACGTTTGAGGAAACGAGGATTTTGAGCCATTTTTTCGCGACGTTGGGCTTTCATCGCAGCCCGTTCAGTTTCATCGACCTGACTATCGCCATTGGTATCGGCTATTTTCATCATTGCCGCATGACGTTCAGGAGAGAAGTTGCCTTTTGGACCCCCTTGATTGTTGTTCTGGGCGGTCACGTTGAGCACACCGAACGAAAGGAATAGCGTTGCGGCGGTAATGAGGGTGGTTAAATCAGACCTTTTCATGGTAATAGAATTTGAGAGTTAATGTCTACCTAACTAAGACGCCCGAGATCTTTCGCGGTTACATCAATTTCTAAAACCTGCCCGTATCTCATGTATCAAGTCACCTTTTCAGATCAAAGTCTGCACGAGCTAAACCAGCTCGATCAATTCCTGCAGCTCGAGCTCGTCGAGCCGATCAGCAATCTGAAAGCTGAGGATCTCGAACACCCACGCGAACCGCTTGGGCGCTTCAATCGCGGGGGACACGTTTTCTATCGGTTGAGAGCCGGCGACTACCGCTTTTATTTTGAGGTGAATGATGATTCAGTGCTCTACACGCACTATATTCTGCACAGTAATTCGCTGGAGGATTTTCTGCTGCGCAACAAACTTCCCGTGACTGAACAGCAACTCGTCGAGCAACATTCCAAATTCTGGAAATACATCGAAAGTCTGACCAAAAAGTAAACCCATGGCCGATCAAGAACCACGTGCGCCTGATCGACCCGATCCGCAAAACCCATACCACGTCACCCAGGCGAGCAGGATCTACTTCCTGCCCAACTTGATGACGGCAGGAAATCTGTTTTGCGGCTTCATGGCTGTGATCAACTGCATCCAGGCCCGCCTCGCGGAAACTTCGCTCGATGGTGAATATCTTGATGGTTCCCCTACTGATCATTATCGTATGGCGGTGTGGTTTATCCTCGGGGCCGCCGCTTTTGATACACTCGATGGTCGATTAGCCCGCATGGGCGGACGTGAATCACTCTTTGGCGCGGAATTCGATTCGCTCGCCGATGTTATATCCTTCGGTATCGCGCCGGCCCTCTTGATGTTCTTTTTCATCATTTCGCCTACGCAGGGCATCATGTGGTTCCGCAATGTCGGCTGGTTTGTCGGTTTCGTGTATCTTTTATGCGCCGCTATGCGTTTGGCTCGCTACAATGTGATTACCAATCCGCTGCTCTACCGCGACGATATGGAAACGACGAAAGACTTCGTCGGGCTCCCGGTTCCAGCTGCAGCAGGCACGGTAGCCGCATTAGTCTTCTTCCTCACGCAGCTGGTTGAATCTGATAAGTCACTCGACCACTGGGCATTAGCTCTTCCTTTTCTGATGCTGCTCATCGCATTTCTGATGGTCAGTAATGTGGGTTATCCCAGCGGTAAGAAACTGGATTTGCAAACCACGACCCAAATGGGGCATTTCATCCTATTCCTCGTGGTGGTCGGCCTTATTATCGTGCTGAAGGAAATCGCGATGCTTCTGATGACGCTAGGCTACATTTTCTATGGCCTCTTCCAGCACATTAAAATGCGCCGCGCGGAACGTGGAAAATCGAATCCTAATTCCTTGTGAACATTATCCCAACTACTCACCAACAACTAAAAGCCTGTGAATAACTCCTACTTTGTTCTTCAGTTACGAGAAATTCTTCACATACGAAAAAGGTTCTTTTTAAGAGGGAAAGAACCTTGTTACTGGTCTTTTACCGCGCCTATATGAATACGGATAGATTTACTCTTTAAGGATGTATTCTTTTATACTTTGTTAGTTTCTTTTCACCTGTCTGCCCCGCGCTCCCATGAAATTCAAAATTAATCGCGATCATTTCGCCAACGGCCTCTCCCAGGTGCTCAACGTCGTCGGCTCAAAAGCCACCATGCCGATTCTCAGCAATGTGCTGATCGAAGCAGAGAAGGATCAGATCTTCCTGACCACCACGAATCTCGATTTGGGCATTCGTTGCCAGATTAAGGCCGATGTTAAAGAAACAGGGTCCGTGACCCTTCCCGTCAAACGTTTGGCTGGTATCGTGCGTGAATTGCCCAATGTGGACGTCTCGGTGGATGGATCTGCCAACCATCAGGTGAAACTCACTTCCGGTGGCTCCAACTTCAAAATCATGGGTATCGGTAAGGAAGATTTTCCTCCTCTTCCAGAATTTGGTGACGAAAAGTCCTACACGCTCGAACAAAGTGAGCTCACCGAGATGCTCAAGAGCGTCGCTTACGCGCAATCGAATGACGAAACGCGTTACATTCTCAATGGCGTGTATTTCAGCTTCGGCGAAGGAAAGCTTACTCTTGTAGCTACTGATGGCCGTCGTCTCGCCCACATTTCGAAAGAGATGGAAGTGCCAGCCGATAGTGCAGGAGCGATTATCCTTCCGGCTAAAACCGTGAGCGAGCTGCTCCGTTTGCTGGATAAGGGTGAGAAATTGAAGATAAACTTCAACGAACGTCGCGCTGCTTTCCAAATCGCCTCGGACAACGATGACAGTGGTCTGGTCGATAACATTTACCTCTATTCGAAGGTAGTTGAGGGGAATTATCCGAATTACCAACAGGTTATTCCCAAAGAGACGCATCAACGGATTAAGCTCGAGCGTGAGCTCCTCCTCCAATGCGTGCATCGCGCCGCCTTGGTGTGCAGTGAAAAGGCGAATTCCGTGAAGATGAAACTCACCAATAATCTCCTCGAGATCACAGCGCAGAGTCCCGACTTTGGCGAAGCTCACGAATCGATGGCTATTGATTACACCGGCCCAGATCTCCAGGTCGCGTTTAATCCACAATTTGTGATCGATCCGCTTCGTGCGCTGAAAAAAGACGAAGTGTTTCTCGAAGTGAAGGACGACGTAAGCCCAGGTGTGATCAAAACCCTCGAGAGCTTCATTTGCGTGGTCATGCCGGTGCGCTTGAGCTAATTGATTAAGCGCATTTATTGCGCCTTATTACTCACAACCTAGCTGGAAATGTGTCGACATTGGCGACACCAACCTCCCTTGGTCGTTCGTCATTATCACCATGGATCCCTCCTATTTCATCCTCGCTGCAATCATCAGCTCCATCGTTTTGGTGCAGGTGAATCAACGCGTGGGTTCACCGGTGATTGCGATTTTTGTGCGGTGGTTACGCTGGATCGTTTTTGGCACCGGCGTTGCCTACATGTGTGTCGATTTCGATTTGATCAACCGTCCGTTCTGGGTGCTCACCCTGGTTTTTCTACTCGTGTGGTTTCTCTGTGAAACGCTCTACAACTGGCTCGGCATTCAAGCGCTCAGCGTGAGCCCGCTCCCTCTTTTTCCGCGTTACGTGTCCAACGCAAGTGGTGAGGAATGGCCGACCCATCCACGGTTGTTGAAAGTGCGCGAATGGTTGCGCGCCCAAGGATTCAAACAAGTGCAAGCCGTGAAAGCTGAAATTGGCGGCGGGGTTTTCCTGCGCGGTTCGGTTTATCAGGATGAGGAAGCTCGCATACGCTTGCAGGTCACATTTCTTCCTTCGGCGACGGGGATGGTTGGCGTGTGTTATACCCTCGTTTCAATCGCGACTGATGGCACGCGCTACGTGACCGATAACTTCTACATCCCTTTCGCCGGTTTTTATCCAGAGAATTGGTTGGTCGAGCGCCGACCCTGGCGCCGTGGCTTAAAGGGATTATTGAGCCGTCATCAGAAACGCATCACCGGCGAAACTCTGGTCGCGTTTGATTCCGATCCGGTGACTGATCTTAACGCTCAGCAGCACGAGCTCGATCACTTGAATACGCAGCTCGGGTTTCTCAACCCGCATGCCGAGCGAGATGAATTCGGCAAGATCACCCAAGCCGGTCGTTACCGCGTCTGGAAAGAAATCTGGATGCTCAACTACCTCGGCCGTAGCGTGCGGTATCAGTGAAGAAATTAAGGTAGGGCCCGACCTCCGGGCGGGCCACTCAGAAATCGGCTACGGGACCAGAGGTTCGGGTAGCCGAATATGATTCTCGCAAAGCGGGATGAATATTTGGTCGTTTGATTCCATTCTCCCCAACGAGGCCAAACTTTCGCTGGTGGCTCAAGATTCGGCTACAGGTCGGATTGGTTACACGATAGGAGGTGTTTAGGTCGGGGCGGTTAGGGTGTCCACCGTAGCCTTGGCGAAGGCTGATCCTTAACCGCCCTTGAAAATCTACGCTACCCTCCATCGCATCGTCGCTCTCGACTTTTCCGTCTCAATCGACAGATTTCATCGATCATGAGCCCTAACGCGCAATTCGTCACGGACGAGACAGGTAAGAGAACTGCCGTTCTCCTTCCAATCGCGGAATACGAGCATCTGCTGGAGGACTTCCATGATCTTGCGGCGGTAGCGGAACGTCGCAAAGAACCCACCGTCCCCCATGAACAGTTTCTGGAGGAGTTAAAGCGCGATGGACTCCTATCGGATTGAGTGGCGTCGCTCGTGAAAGAAAGACCTCAGGAGTTAGTCTTTGCGCATCCCAACCAAGTTTTCTTTCCTAGAATAGCATAGATTAATCAGAATTAATCATTCACCAAAACTTTATGCTAAGCATTGGCGAAGAACACCGATAAGGAGAATTATGAAAAGACGAACGAAAGTCGCCATTGTCATTTCCGCTATATGGATCGTAATTACTACTCTAGTAGGTATTCGAGAGGCATTCAGTTACGGAACTGACTTTGCTGAATTTATTACGATTATTATCATTGGAGCAGTGCTACCTCTCTCTCTCTTATTTGGGGTTGCATTTGGATATTTGCAGACCGGAAGCAAACCGCAGCTCCCCAAAGTGCTACTTCCCTCAAGCATGCTGTTGCAACTTCAACAATTCCGATTCTCGGCATTCGCGAAGAGCAAGGAAAGTCCCCAATAACTGGGGATGTGGCTCTGGCGCTCACAGAGCGCGACACAAACAGCGACTCTATAAAGAAAATTCATATTCTTAGCGAAGATAATGGAAGTATATCGACCGCTAGCGTTCCCACCATGCTGGAAATTAAAGGACGCCCTTTGGTGAGAACCAAATCGGGCGCAAATGTGTATGCGTTCCGTCCCTATCTCAGCAAGAAGGGCATGCTTGAGTTATTTTGGCCAGACGGACGCGTTCGGATAATCGTGTTTGAATTTACTGTTTCTGATTCTGTATGGAATCTCGCGCATAAATTAGATACCACGAAAAACACAAAAGGAGCCTAACAAATCCCCCTGACTAGACTGGACAGCGTTCTCCGTGACTGACTGCAATCGTTCAGGCCTTGCCGACGATTCTCCTGTTTTCAGACTCACCCCCCGATGTAACTCATCTCGACTTTAACGCGGGGTTCTTTTTTTGCGATCAGTTCTGCACGTTCATCGGAATAGCGATCATGTCGTCCGCGCCAGATATTGGCGATGTATTCGGAGAGCTCTTCATCGTTGGCGCCTTTTCTTAAGGTGCCGAGCACGTCGTGACCTTTGGCGGCGAAGAGACAGGTGAAGAGTTGCCCATCGGCAGAGAGACGGGCGCGATGACAGTCTTTGCAAAACGGCTCGGTGACCGAACTGATGATGCCGATCTCCCCTTTTCCATCCGTGTAGCGATAACGCGAGGCGACCTCGCCGCGATACGCTGGGCTGACTGGTTCGATGGGCCATTTCTGATGCACTTCTGCGATGATAGCGAGGGCGGGCACCACCTGTTCCGGGCTCCAGTGATTGGTGTTACCCACATCCATGAATTCGATGAATCGCAACGAGTGACCACGTTGGCGGAAGTAGTCGCAGAGCGCGAGAATCTCGCCGTCATTGATTCCTTTCTGCACAACGCAATTGATCTTCACGGGCAAACCTTGGGCGGCGGCGGTATCGATTCCCGCGAGCACGCGACTGACTTTGAAACCGAGCCCGTTCATTTTCCCCGCTTTAGTTTCATCGAGCGAATCAACCGAAACATTAAGGCGGTCGAGTCCGGCCTCGCTTAAGGAAGCGGCGTGTTTTTGGAGCAACCAACCATTGGTCGTGAGCGCGACATCGGGCACGCCGAGATCTTGTTTCAGAACTTTCACGAAATAAGGTAAGTCGACTCGTAAGAGTGGCTCGCCTCCGGTTAGTCGCACTTTTTCGACGCCGAGTTTTCGAAACGCTCCTACGATCCGCACGAGCTCAGGCAGACTCACGAGTTGAGGGTCTTTTAAAAACGCATGGTCAGCGCCAAAGACTTCCTTGGGCATACAATACGGGCAGCGAAAGTTACAACGATCCGTGACCGAGATGCGCAAATCGCGCAGTGGACGACTAAATTGGTCACGTGGATCGGAAGACATGGGTTGCCAATGAGACACAGTGAACCGCTTGTGGCAAAGCCAGCTTGTAACTTTTCGCCCCTCTCCGTTACTTTCTATGGTTTCCTCTAGATTCCCATGCTGACCCCAACTGAAGCTGAAACAGAAACCCTGAAACGGATGCCGCAATGGCCGAGTAAGACTTGTCCTTTGCTTGAAGCGCATGGACGGATTCTGCGGCAGTCGATTCACACCGATCGTGATCTGCCACCCTTTGATCGGGTGACGATGGATGGCTATGCATTACGCGCTACGGATCTCACTCCGGATCAGCGCACGTTTAAAATTCAGGGTGTGCAAGCGGCGGGGATGCGACCGGCCGAATTGAGTGAAGAGCTGGGTGTTTGTGTCGAAATTATGACTGGTGCGGTCTTACCGGTAGGTGCGGATTGTGTGGTGCCCTACGAGGAAACCACGCGCACGGCAGATAGCATGACTATTTCGGATCAGACCACTCTCGAAATGGGAAATATTGTGCATCCGCGGGGTTCTGATTATTCAAAAGGAGCCCTAGTGGTTGAAGCGGGCACAAGATTAACCGGTCGGGAGATCGCGGTCGCAGCGAGTTGTGGTGGAGCTACCTTACATGTCACCAAGCAGCCGAAAATCGCAGTCGTGAGCACAGGGGATGAATTAGTGGAGGTCGATGCTATCGTCGCGCCGCATCAGGTAAGGCGGAGTAATGATTACGCGCTGAGAGCTGCGCTCATCTCGGCGGGTTATCCCGATGTGAGCCGCTTTCTCTTGCACGACATGAAGCATGAGATCGAACACCAGTTGTGGCATATTCTCGAGGAGTTTGATGTGGTGTTGCTGACCGGAGGCGTGTCGAAGGGTAAGTTTGATTATCTGCCCGAAGTGCTCGAAAGCCTGGAGGTGAAGAAGGTTTTTCAGGGCATCGCGCAACGCCCGGGCAAGCCGTTTTGGTTTGGGATCGGGCCGCGGCAAGTCGCGGTGTTTGCTCTGCCCGGAAATCCGGTATCGGCCTACACGTGTCTGCATCGCTATGCGCTGCCTGCGCTGGCGAAAGCGTCAGGATTACCGCTTACCTCGCCTCGCACGATTCGACTGGAATCGGTGGTCACTTTTAAACCACCGCTGGCGCGACTCATGCCGGTGGAATTAATCGATCAGGGCGACGGCACTCAGCTTGCGCGACCTTTGTCGACGAATACTTCGGGTGACTTTGGCGGGTTGGTGCATACCGATGGTTTCGTGGAGCTACCCGCAGATCAGAGCGAGTTTCCCGCTGGAACAGTTGCCAATTATTGGTCCTGGGTTTGATTGGATCGCATCATGCGTTTTGCGATTATCTCTAGCAGTCTCGATCCGAAAAGTCGCAGTGATAAGCTGGCCGAGCAATGTCGGGCTTACCTTGAAAGCAAAGGGCACGAAGCGAAGGTGCTCAGTTTGAAGGACCATGTGCTGATCTCTTTCGACAACGACACGTTTTATCAGTGTGAGGCTTACCAGTATTTGCACCGTGAAACGTTGGTAGCAGACAGCCTGATCTTTGCGAGCCAGGTTTATAATTGAGGATGTTGTGGGGAGTTGAAGAAGTATATCGAATCGGTCGGTTCGACGCCACCTGATGGTTCTCTGCGCGGAGCGTTTTACGATAAGGTGCTCACGTTTGTTTGTGCCGCCGGTGTCCCGCATAGTTACATGGCTTACAGTGCGACAGCCATGTCGATGCTGACTGATTTCAAGTGTGTCATTAATCCTTACCAACTTTATGTGCACAGTCGGCATTGGGATGACGACAAGATGATCGACGAAAAACAGAAGCGCTTGGCGAAAACGATAGATGTGGCGATTGAGCTCACTGAAGCCCTGAGCAACCGCACTTATCGGTCAGATTGGGAAATATGATTCTTTCGGGTTGCATAATAAATTCTTTGCGACTTCGCGACTTTGCGTGAATTTGTGATTCCGATGCTCTCTCATATTAATCCTCAAGGACAGCCCGCCATGGTCAATGTAGGCCACAAGGCTGTGACCAAGCGCACGGCTCATGCCGTGGCGGTGGTTTCATTGCCTGATGAATTGGCGTCGCTGCTGCACGAAGGAGATATTGCCACAAAGAAGGGACCTATCTTTCAGACCGCGATTCTCGCTGGTGTGATGGGCGCGAAACAAACCAGCAGTCTGATCCCGCTTTGTCATCCTCTTCCTCTAGATGATTGTCAGATCGAAATCGAAACGTCTGAGGATGGGCGCGAGGTCACGATTCACTGTCGGGCGCAGACTCATGCGAAGACCGGTGTCGAAATGGAAGCACTTACGGGCGCAAGCGTGGCAGCGTTGACGCTTTACGATATGGGCAAAGCTGTTTCGAAAGGCATCGTGATTAAGGAAACCCGTTTGGTCGAAAAAACCGGCGGCAAGAGCTACTACCGCGCCTCATCATGAAACTACAGATTCAATATTTTGCCCTGCTCCGCGAGCAACGTGGTCTCAGCGATGAAACGCTCGAGACTACTGCGGTAACACCCACAGAACTTTACGAGAAACTGGGAGCGAAGTATGCATTTACCCTTCCGGCGGATCGCGTGCGTGCAGCCGTGAATGGCGAATTTGTGGCGGCAGATGCTGTTCTTAAATCAGGCGACACCGTGGTGTTTATTCCACCAGTAGCGGGAGGTTGAGCTATGTTTAAAATTGTTTCCGAACCCATCGAGATAGAATCGCTCAAAATGACTTTAGAGGATGCGCAGGCGGGAGCTTGTGTTACTTTTGAGGGATGGGTGAGAAATCACAACGAGGGCAAACCAGTCCAGGCTCTCGATTACCAGGCCTATGCGACACTCGCTGAAACCGAGGGTAATCGCATTCTGGCTGAAGCGCGCGAGCGTTTCTCGTTGCAGACGATTGTTTGCGTTCATTGCACGGGCGTGTTGCAAATCGGAGATCTAGCAGTGTGGGTTGGCGTGACGGCTGCCCATCGTGGGGGTGCGTTTGATGGCTGCCGTTATGTGATCGATGAAGTGAAGGCGCGTGTGCCGATCTGGAAGAAAGAACATTACGCAGATGGCGCGAGCGAATGGATCAATTGTGCGACTCGTGGTGCCGGAGCGGAGATTAGTAAAAAATTATGAAAATTTTGGGACCCCTATTCCGCTCGTATTGCGAACCATTAGTCCTATCGTGTAACCAAGCCCTTGTTAGCACTCACAACGATGGAGAAACTGGAACGAGTCCCAGTAGAGTTCTGGCTCAAGAAGTTTTCCATCGTGGCGATCTTTGCTCTCAGCATCGTTTTGATGCGAAGCATTTCTCAGATGAACAGAGTCGTGCTAACCATCTCGGTGACTCTGATCGTGACCGTGTTGGGCTTCAATTGGGTCTACGAGCGCAACGAGCCGAAGGTCCTCACCCCAGCGATCAATTTCATCGCGTCGTTTTTTCCCTCCAAGGGGACGACAACCAATTGGTAAACGGCGGTATGGGACGGGTGCATCGGGATCACTCGCTCGCATTTTTATCTACGGTTGAAAAAACGGGTGGTTTTTGGCCCCACATCCGCTACCACTCTTGGTAGCTATGGCTAAAGAACTCTCAGACATCGGACTCATCGGCCTCGCCGTAATGGGCCAAAATCTCGCCCTCAACATCGCCGACCACGGTTTCAAGATTTCGGTCTTTAACCGCACTACTGCGAAGACCGACAAGTTTGTCGCGGAAAACCCGTCCAATCCTGGTGGTTTGGTCGGCACGAAAACGGTAAAGGCCTTCGTCAAATCTTTGGCCAAGCCGCGCAAGATAATCATTCTCGTGCAAGCCGGTCGAGCGACTGATGCCGTGATTGACGGTCTCGTGCCCCTGCTTGATCAGGACGACATCATCATCGATGGTGGTAACGCGCTTTGGACGGATACGATCCGTCGCGAAAAAGATTTAAAGGCGAAGGGACTGCGTTTCATCGGTTCCGGTGTTTCCGGCGGTGAAGAAGGCGCGCGTTTTGGCCCATCGCTCATGCCCGGCGGTGACAAGAGCGCTTGGAAAGAACTTAAGCCTATTTGGAATGCGATCGCCGCAAAAGTGGATCGCAAGACCGGTCGTCCGCTCGAAGGCGCTGCTCCCGGCAAACCGGTTAAGGGTGGTGTGCCTTGCACGACTCATATCGGCGACAACGGTGCCGGCCACTATGTGAAGATGGTCCACAACGGGATCGAGTATGGCGACATGCAGATGATCTGTGAGGCCTACGCGCTCATGCAGGGCATTCTCGGTATCAAGCCCAAGGAAATGGGTGAGATCTTTACCCAATGGAATGCGGGTGCGCTCGACAGTTACCTCATCGAAATAACGGCCGACATTCTCAAGCAGAATGATCCTACGAATAAGCGAAAGGCCTTCGTTGATGTCGTCCTCGACACCGCTGGCCAAAAAGGAACCGGTAAATGGACTTCAACCAACGCGCTTGATATGGGCGTGCCTGCTCCGACGATTGCCGAATCCGTCTTTGCTCGCTGCATCTCTGCGATCAAAGAAGAGCGCGTCGCTGCTTCGAAACTCTTGAAGGGCCCGAAGATCAAAAAGACCCCTGCTGCTAAAAAGAAGGCGCTCATCGAAGCGATTCGTGATGCGCTCTACTGTTCGAAGATATGTTCTTACGCGCAGGGATTCCAGCTCATGCGTGAGGCGCAAAAGGAATACGATTGGAAACTCAACTTCGGCCAAATCGCGCAGATCTGGCGTGGTGGATGTATCATTCGTGCCGCTTTCTTGCAGAAGATCACGGAGGCTTATGCGCGTGATCCCAAGCTCGCAAATCTCTTGCTCGATCCCTACTTCAACAAGACCGTGAAGAAGGCGCAGGACAACTGGCGCAAGGTTGTCGCTCTCGCCGCCGAATGCGGTGTCCCCGCTCCGACGTTCAGTTCGTCGCTGGCCTATTACGACAGTTACCGGTCAGCCCGTCTGCCTGCTAATCTGCTCCAGGCTCAACGCGATTACTTCGGTGCCCACACTTACGAGCGCGTCGATCAAAAGCGAGGCAAGTTCTACCACATCGACTGGCCTGATCCAGCTCGTCCTCAGCTCGAGATGTAATCGAGCTACAGTTCAAACACTCTCCAGCGCGGACATTACGACCGCGCTTTTTGTGCCATCTCACTCCAGCCACACGCGTTCGTAGGGGACGAGTGAAAGAAGGTTGTCCGCCCAGCCTTTTACGCTCGGATCCATCAGGTATTGATTGGTGTAGTAATAAACAGGGAGAATTGGCATGGCATCGGTGAGGATTTGCTCCATCTGTTGCATGAGTTCCATGCGTTTGGCTTCATCAGCGGTGTTCATGACTTCGTCGTAGAGACGGTCGTATTCGGGGTCGGACCAGCCGGTGCGGTTGAAGCCATTGTCCGAGGTAAACACTCGCAGAAATTGGGAGGGATCAAACGGGTCCATAATTAGACCGGCCCGGCAGATTTGGAAAAAACCGTGCTGCATGTTGTCGAGATAAACCTTCCATTCCTGGTTTTCCAATTTCATGTCGATGCCGAGTTCGCGCTTCCATGTTTGCTGGATCGCTTCGGCGATCACGCGGTGGTTTTCGGCGGTATTGTAGAGCAGCGTAATCGGCGGCAAGCCCTTGCCTCCTGGAAAACCAGCCTCGGCCAGCAGACGTCGCGCCTCATCGAAATCAAGCTTGGTGTGCGCGCGACTCACGTAACCACCGATGCCCTCGGGGGTGAAATGATACGCGGGAATTTCGCCCGCGAGGGTCACATTTTTCACGAGGCTTTCGCGATCCAATGCCCTGGCGAGTGCCCGGGGCACGAGCACATTATCAAACGGCGGCTTCAGAACATTGAAGTTATAATAATAGACGCCGGAATACGGGTGAATGTGAAGTTTCTCGGGCGCGTCGCGTCGATAGACGGCGATCTTGGTGAGAGGCACGCGTTCGGTTTTATGGAGTTGGCCGGAACGAAACGCAGCTTCTTCAGCGGGCTGGTTTTCCATCGGGATGAAGCGAATGCCACTCAACTTTACGGTATCACAATTCCAGTAGCGCGGATTGCGTTCGACCTCGATGTAGCTGTTGGGCTTCCACTCTTTCAGCATGAAGGGACCATTGCCGACGAGGTTGCCAGGTCGCGTCCATGGGATGCCGGGGCTCAGAGGATCACCATGCTTTTCCAAGACGTGAATCGGCACAGGGACCCAAGTGAGCGACGCCATGGTTTTCAAAAGATAAGAAGCCGGATGGTTTAGTTTTATTTCGAGGGTGAGATCGTCGATCACGCGGAATCCGACCTTGGAGAAATCGTCGATCTGTCCTTTGTGAAATTCTTCCGCATTCACGACATCGTAGAGTTGATCGGAGTTATCCGAGCCGAGCTGAGGCGCGAGCATCCGACGAAAAGAGGCGTAGAAATCATTCGCATCCAGTGGCTCTCCATCCGACCAAGTGACGCCTGCTCGAAGATGAAAAGTGTAGGTGAGGCCATCATCGGAAATAGCCCAATTTTTAGCGACACCGGGTCGCGCCTCGAGTGTCTCGGGATCACTGCGGGTGAGCCCCTCGAACATGGTCGCAGTGATGTTGCGCTCAGGGACGCCAGTAATCGTTTGCGGATCGAGATCGGAGGGTTCTGCACCATTACCGACAATCATGATGCCTTCGCGGCTGGCTTTTTGAATTTGGGTTTCTCGTGGGCCGCAGCCGATGATGAAGCCGAGTGATAAGATCAAGGTGGCGGTGAGCCAATTGCGGGCAGACGCCTTAAAGAGATTTATCATCAGAATATGTTAAAGGTGGTGGGTAACTCCTTTAGCTAAGTTAAACCGCGAGGGTCGTTTGGGGAAAGCGTGGATTCCGCAGGGTTGTGCAACGAGGCAATACTTGGTAATTGATGGGCAATGAAAGCTAAATTGAGTATCTGGTTCTGGGGTCTACTTTTGGCGGTATCCCCACTCATGGGAGCAATGGAAGACGAAGAGCGACCTCTACTTATAGGCACGCGGGAAGCACCTCCTTTTTCGATGAAGAGTGCCGATGGTGAATGGACCGGCCTGAGCGTGGATTTATGGATAGACGTCGCGAAGCAGCTCGATCTCAAATTCGAGTGGCGCGAAATGGGCGAACCGGAAACCTTAGTTCAGGCCGTAGCGGATGGTTCCATTGATGCATCAATTGCTGCGATTACTGTAACGGCGGATCGCGCGAAACAGGTTGATTTTAGTCAACCCTATTACACTGCGGGGTTTGCTATCGTCGTGCCGACTGGTGAAGGCAGCAATTGGTGGGCAACAATTAGCGCATTTTTCTCTGTTGATTTCCTTAAGGTTGTGATGGCGCTTTCCTTTGTGCTCTTGTTGGCGGCCTTTGGCGTGTGGCTCTTTGAACGAAAAGCCAATGCCGAGCAATTTGGAGGTTCGCCAGCGCGTGGTCTGGGCGCGGCCTTTTGGTGGTCGGCGGTTACGATGACAACCGTGGGATACGGCGATAAGGCACCACAGACCAAGGGCGGTCGTCTCGTCGCGCTGGTTTGGATGTTTGCAAGCGTGATCATCATTTCGGGATTTACAGCTCAGATTGCTTCGTCTTTGACGGTTAATCGAATGGACTCGGAGCTAGAAGATCCGGCAGATCTTCCAAGGTTTATCGTGGCGACGGTGTCACAATCCACAGCGCATGATTATCTAGAGCATCTTGGGGTGCACACGATTGTCCTACCGGACGTAGATAGTGCCCTTCGTGCGGTTTTAGATGGGGACGCAGTAGCTGTGGTCTACGATGAACCCATTCTACAGTATAAGTTACTGACGCACCCAAAATTACAGTTACTCCCAAGAGTGTTTGCTCGCCAAGACTATGCGATTGCTCTGCCCCTCAAGAGTCACTTGCGCAAAATCATCAACATTGCAGTTCTCGAACAAACCCAAAGTGATTATTGGAGATTTCAATTAGACCGCTATCTGGGCAAACGATAGTCACTAGTTACCGGTAAGGATGACGCAAGTCGCCCTTGCGGTTTGTGGCCTTTGGGATTCGTTGGTGTGACTCGTGAAAACTGTCCGTGAATTCTCCGACGCCAAAACCAGTGGGCATAAGATTGCCATGGTCACGGCTTATGATGCGAACTCCGCTCGATTGATCGCGGAGACGGTGGTCGATTGTGTGCTAGTCGGCGATAGCGTGATGATGGTTGTGCATGGTGAAGATAACACGCGAGGTGCGACCCCCGAGTTAATGGCCAAGCATACCAAAGAAGTCGCGAGAGGTGGCTCTGGAAAGTTTATCATCGCGGATATGCCCTATCAATCGGTGCAACAGGGAACCCCGTTTGCATTCGAGTGTGCGCAATTTCTCATCGAGGCCGGAGCCGATGCGGTGAAAGTCGAAGGCGTGCGTGGACATGAAGATGCAATTAAACATCTCGTGAAGTCGGGCATTCCGGTGATGGGCCATCTGGGCTTGTTACCGCAGAGCGTGCAATCGCCGGATGATTACAAAGTGCAGGCGAAAACACCCGCCGATGCGCAGGCTTTGCGCGAGGATGTCGCCACGCTCGAACGCTGCGGAGTGTTTGCCCTCGTGCTCGAATGTATCCCAGCGAAACTCGCTGCTGAGGTGAGCGCCGCAACTAAGGTGCCCACGATAGGGATTGGTGCGGGGGCCGGTTGCGACGGGCAGGTGCTCGTGTGGCACGATTTGCTCGGGCTGAATCCTGATTTCAAAGCGCGGTTCGTGCGCCACTTTGCTCAAGAGGGTGAAGATCCAATCAAAGGTTTGGATGCCTATGCTGCCGCGGTGCATTCGGGCGATTATCCCCAACCTAAGGAATCCTTCTAATCCAATGAAAACCGTGCAAACCGTAGCCGAGTGGCGGCAACTCCACGCGACGTATCACGCTGCTGGTAAAAGCATCGGCTTGGTGCCGACCATGGGCGCTTTGCACGCGGGCCACGTTTCTCTATGTGAGAAGGCGCGACGTGAATGCGATGTAGTGGTGGTGACGTTGTTTGTGAATCCCACGCAGTTTGATGAATCGACGGATTTTGAAAACTACCCGCGCACCGATGAAGCGGATCGCGAGAAGATGACAACTGCTGGCGTGGATTTGGTCTTTGTGCCTTCGGTGGCGGAGATGTATCCGAGTGGCTCTGATTACACGGTGCAGGAAAATGAACTGAGCCGTGATTTGTGTGGCGCCCATCGTCTGGGTCATTTCACCGGCGTGCTGACGGTGGTGATGAAGTTGCTCCAAATCATCGGGGCGGATCGTGCGTATTTTGGAGAGAAGGATTATCAGCAGCTGCAACTGATCCGCGGGATGACGAAGGCGTTTTTCCTCGATACAGAAATCGTGCCCTGCCCGACCATTCGTGAGTCTGACGGCTTGGCGATGAGCTCTCGCAATGTACGTTTGTCGTCTGAAGAACGCGCCTTGGCTCCGCAATTTTACGCGATTCTGAAATCCGCGCCCGATGCGGCGATGGCAGAACAGCAGTTGCGTGCGCTCGGTTTCGTGGTTGATTACATCGAAGATAAAACGGATCGCCGCTTCGGTGCGGTGCGTCTCGGCTCCACTCGTCTCATCGACAATGTCTCAAGGTAACGTCCTCTTTCTCCTCACCGGCTCGATCGCCTGCTACAAAGCTTGCGCCGTGATTTCACAACTCACGCAGGCCGGGGTCACTGTGCAAACGGTGGCCACTCCGTCCGCCTTGCGCTTTGTAGGTAAGGCCACGCTTGAGGGTTTGAGTGGTCGCGCGGTGTTTACAGATTTTTGGGAAGACGGTCGTGCGTTGGATCACATCGAGCTCGCGCGAGCCGCTGATCTCGCTCTCGTCTGTCCGGCTACGGCTAACACGATTAACCGGATGGCGTCGGGACTTTCCGATGATCCGGTCGGTGCACTCTTTCTCGCTTGGGAGCTCGATCAGAAACCGTGGTGGATCGCTCCGGCGATGAATCACCGCATGTGGGAACACCCCGCTACGGTGAGTTCTCTCGCCAAGCTTCGTGAATGGGGCGTGCAAGTGATCGATCCCGTGGATGGGGCTCACGCCTGTGGTGAAGAAGGCGGCGGCCGCTTGTCGGAACCAGCGGATATCGCGGCCAAGATTTTGGCGCAATTGGCAAAGAAATGAAACTGCTCATCACCTCGGGCGGCACGCGTGAAGCGATTGATCCGGTGCGCTACCTTTCCAATGGCAGCACAGGCAAAACCGGTGCGGCTCTCGCATCGGCTTTGGTCAAACTCGGACACGACGTGACGCTGTTACATGGCGCCGGCGCGACATTGCCAATCGAACAGGTAACGACGGAGCTCTACGTGACGACTGAGGATTTACGGACTAAACTTCAAACCCAATTGTCCGGCGGAACCTACGATGCGGTGATCATGGCGGCAGCAGTTTCTGATTACAGTCCCGAGACTGTGGCGGCCCATAAGATCAATTCGGACGAGGATACGCTTACTTTACGCTTGGTGCGTAATCCAAAAATTCTGCCGCAACTCCGCGGCTTTTCTCCCCGCCCCATTAAGGTCGTGGGTTTCAAACTTACCGTGGGTGCTGATCAATCAGCCCGGGAAGAAGCGGTTCGGAATCAATTTGAGAAAGCGGGAGTAGACGTCGTCGTGCAAAACGATCTCGACGAAATTCGATCCAGCGATGAACACCTCTTTCGTTGGTTTTCGTCGGCAGATGAGTGCCGTGATTTAAGCGGGGTGACGACTTTGACAGCCGCGCTTGATGATTTTCTCCAGGAGGAGCCCGCTTGAAAACCTTGGTGCTCGATCGGGGTAATTCCACGCTCTTTGCCGGTGTCTTTCGCGGAGACAAACTTATGCGATCGGCAAGGATCACAAAAAATGTGTCTGTGGAAATAGATCGGCTCGCGCGGGGAAAAGTGGATCGCATCGCGCTTTGCTCAGTGGTGCCGAAGCAGACTCCTCGATTAGCGTCGTTGCTGAAGAAGTTATTTGGTTCAGCGCCGTTAATCCTTACCTCAAAGAGCGATCATGGATTGCAAGTGGCCTACGAGCAGCCGGCAAAATTGGGCGTCGATCGATTAGCGAATATGCTCGGGGCCCAAAAGCTCTATCCGAATAAAAATGTAATCGTGGTGGATTGCGGCAGCGCGACCACCCTCACGCTACTTCACCGGGACGGGACTTTGTTGGGAGGCTCGATCCTGCCTGGTGTGGCCATGTGGTCGGAAATATTAAACCAGCGCACCGCTCGTCTACCGGCGGTTTCGCTGAGCTCCCCAGATAAGGTGGTGGGGCGTGATACTGATACCGCGATCAGGAGCGGAATCATGCACGGGCACGCTGGTGCGATCCGTGAATTGATTAGCAAATCTCGGGCGGAAGCGTTTAGGCGAAGCCCTGTCGTCGTGCTCGGCACGGGTGGACAGGTGACACACTTTAAAGAGCAAAGTCTCTTTACCCATATCGAGAGTGAGCTTATTCTGCACGGCCTACAGGCTTTTGCCTCTGGAAAATCCGCTCATGCATAGAACATTTCTCCGCACCAAACTGCACCGCGCGACGGTCACGACTGCCGATCTTCACTACGAAGGATCGGTTTCGATCGACCGGGCCCTTTGCCGTGCGGCGGGTTTACTGGAATTCGAACAGGTCGACATCTACGATATCACTAACGGCGCGCGTTTCACGACTTACGTGATTTTTGGCGAGCCGGGGCAAATTCAGATCAACGGGGCAGCTGCCAATCTGGTCGAGGTGGGTGATCGCGTAATCATCGCGTCGTATGCTTCAATGACGCCGAAGGAAATCGCTGCGCATCGCGTGACGGTGGTGCAGCTGGACGACCAAAACAAAATCACCACGCAACGCGAAGTTGGCGTCGGTGAACCCTAAGCTTTTCCAACATGATTGCTACCGATCCAGCGATTGAAGCTGAGGCTGAACGCCTTTTGAGCTCTCTGATGCACGTTGAGTGTGACCCCAAGGGGCGCACTTGGAATCTCGAGACGTGTCGCGAAATCGCGCCCCTCACGCTGGAGATCAATCGTCTCAAAAAAGATAAGAACGCAGTGATTCTAACCCACTCTTATGTGGAACCGGAAATCGTTTACGGCGTGGGCGACTTTAAGGGCGACTCTTATTATCTCAGCAAGATGGCGAAGGAATCGTCGGCGGAGATCATTCTATTTGCCGGGGTCGTATTCATGGCGGAGACGGCAAAGATCCTTTCCCCTGATTCCACGGTCATAGTCCCTGATAACGGTTCGGGTTGTTCGCTGGCGGATTCAATCACCGGTGAAGAAGTTAAAAAGTTAAAAGCGCTTCATCCCGAAGCTGCCGTTGTTTGCTACATTAACAGCACCGCGCAGGTGAAGGCGGAATGCGATGTGTGTGTGACCTCAGGTAACGTTTACGACATCGTCGCCAATCTGCCGGAGAAGCAGATCCTTTTCGTGCCTGACCGCTTGATGGCGGACAATGTGCGCGCCGAATTGAAGAAGCGTGGCGTGGTGAAAGAGATTATTTCATCCGATGGCACCTGTGTCGTGCATGAGGAATTCGAAGTCAGCCAGATCGATCAAGCGCGTGCGCAGTTCCCGGGATTAAAAGTCGTTTCGCATCCCGAGTGCACCGAAGAGGTCGCCGCGGCGTCCGACTTTGTGGGCAGCACGGGCGAGATGATGAAATACGTGAAGTCCACTCAGGCTCCGTATTTTCTGATGCTTACCGAATGCGGTTTGGTGGGGCGCCTCGAAGTCGAGGATCCCGAAAAGAACTTCATCGGTGGATGCCGACTCTGTCCTTACATGAAGCTCAACTCGCTCGAGAAGATTCGTGATGCGCTCAAAGCGCCGCGACCTGATCAGATAGTAACTCTTGATGAAGATCTGCGGCTTCGAGCTGCGCAATGCATCGATCGGATGTTTGAACTCACCCCAGCCTCCAAGTAAGCACCTAGTCCAATGTTCGTATTACGAACATTGGCCAATATCCTGAACTTCATTCCGAAATATCATGCTCACCCCTCGCACCGAACATTTAATCGCACTGGCTCTTGACGAGGATGCTGGATTGGGCGACGTCACGAGTCGCGCGATCTTTTCTGCCAAGGATACCGCGAAAGCGTATATCCAAGCGAAGGAGCCGCTGGTGATTTGCGGATTGGAAATCGCGGCGCGAGTTTTTACGGCGGTTGATCCCGCTCTCAAAGTGAAGCTAAACGCGAACGATGGTGATCGCGTGAAAAAGGGTGAGATCGTTCTCCAAGTGAGCGGTCCCACGATTGCTTTGCTCACTGCTGAACGCACGGCCCTCAATTTTCTCCAACGGCTTTCCGGTGTCGCCACGCAATCACGTAAGTATGCCGCCGCGGTCATAGCCACGGACGTGCGGATTGTCGATACGCGCAAGACCACGCCCGGTTGGCGTGCGCTCGAAAAATACGCGGTGCGGTGTGGCGGTTGTTACAATCATCGCGCGTCGCTCGGTGAGCACGTGTTGATTAAAGATAATCACATCGCCGCCGCCGGTTCGTTGACGAAAGCCGTGCAGCTGTGCCGTCACGAAGCGCCACATGGCGCGAAGATCGAAGTGGAGGCGAAAAGTTTATCGGAAGTTAAAGAGGCGGTGCACGCGGGAGCGGAAGTGATTCTACTCGATAACATGTCGTCCGCCAAAGTAGCCAGTGCCGTAGCTACGATTGCCGGTGCAGCAGTCGTCGAAGTATCCGGTGGGGTGTGCTACGAAACGCTCCGCGATTACGCCCAGCCAGGAGTGGATGTGATCAGCATCGGCGCGCTCACCCACTCTGCCGTGGCAGCCGACTTGAGTTTAACGCTGCCGCTCAAGGGCAAGCGTCATAAATCGTGAAAACCATCCACACCGATTGTCTTGTGATTGGGGCCGGGCTCGCCGGTTCCGCCTATGCGATGCATGCTGCACGCAGCGGTTTGCAAGTGGAGATGCTTTCGCTCGATGGTCCGTTGGCCGCAAATAGCGATTGGGCGCAGGGGGGAATCATTTACGAGCAATCTTCCGAACCAGAGCAGTTGGCCAAGGATATTGTGGAAGCGAGTGACGGCACTTCGAATCCCCTCGCGGTCGATCATCTCGTGCGCGAAGGACCACTCGCCGTGAAGGAACTGTTGCTTGATGAACTCGGCGTGAACTTCGATCGCGACGACAAGGGCGAACTTGAATTCACTCGCGAGGGCGGCCACAGCACGCGTCGGATCATTCACTCGAAAGACACCACGGGGCATGCGATTTTAGAAAACGTGATCAACCGGATCGACACGACGTCGGGGATCACGCGGCGTTCGGGTTGGGTCGCGGTAGATTTACTCACGCTCTCTCACAATAGCGACGATGCGGCGGATCGTTACGCGCCCCTCACCTGTTTTGGCGCCTATGTGCTCGATACCGCGAGTGGTGAAGTGCACGCGATTATCGCGAAGAAAACGATCTTGGCATCCGGTGGCCTCGGGCAGGTTTTCCAACATTCGACTAATCAATTAGGCAGCGTCGGCCATGGCATCGCGATGTGTTATCGGGTGGGTGCGCGTCTGATCGATCTCGAATACGTGCAGTTTCACCCCACAGCGTTTTACAAGAAAAACGCCCCACGCTTCCTCATCACGGAAGCGCTGCGCGGCGAAGGTGCCGTGCTGGTGAATGCGGCGGGTGAACGATTCATGGATGGCCAGCATCCACGGGGTTCGTTGGCGCCGCGCGATATTGTGGCGCGTGCGATTCATCAGGAATTGGCGACGAGTGGTGAACCGTGTGTCTATCTCGATTTGTCGGCGCTCAAGCCAGAGTTTATTAATGACCGTTTCCCTTCGATTGCCGCGCGCTGTGCTGAGCATGGCGTGGACGTAACGAAAGAGCGGATTCCCGTGGTGCCTGCTGCGCATTTTTCGTGCGGCGGTGTGCACACCGATCTCAACGGGCGCACCAATGTGCAGCATCTCAATGCGATTGGGGAAACGGCCTGCACGGGACTACACGGCGCCAATCGATTGGCGAGCACCTCCCTCCTTGAGTGTTTAACGAGTGCGAAATTTGCCGCACTCGCGGATGTAGCCGATATCGCCGCGAAGCAGTTTCGCCTCCCCGATCCGCAGACATGGCGCAACGCGACGAATGAAGTCGATCCGACTTTGGTGCGCCAGGATTTGCAGCTCTTACTCAGCACGATGTGGAACTACGCGGGTATTGTGCGCTCGCCGAAACGCCTGACTCGCGCCCGCCGCATTCTCTTGGAATTGCGCGAAGAGATTCAGAGTTTCTACCGCACCTATCGGGTGACGAAAGATTTAATCGAGTTGCGCAACGCCGTGCAAACCGCCCTCCTCGTCGTCCACGCCGCTTCGCTCAATCCCGTGAGCAAAGGCTGCCACTACGTCGTCGAAGAGGTGTAATCCTCCTCTCTGATTCACCTCCAATGGGAACGCGAGCTCACTGCTATTCGTCAACTATTGGATGACGTGTAATCTTGGGGTGGCGTGTTTTTTTGAATAAGATTCATCGGGCGCGCGTCTCATGGGTATGAAAACGTTTACCCTCCTCTCTTTCGTATTGGGCGTGGCCATCGCGGTGCCGGTTCAGGCCGGCTATTCGTCCCAGCACAGAAACTCTGATCGGAATAACCACACTGACCGCGGACACAGGGATCGCGATTTTCGTGATCGTGGCGGCCCACGGGTCATTGTTTATGAAGATGCCAATTTCCGTGGTGAGTCTTTCACGATTTATCCCGGTGAAAGTATCCACAATTTGAAGCGCGCTAGTTTCAATCGCGGGAAGACGATCAACGATCAGATCTCGTCTGTTCGGGTGATCGGTGGCGCTTCGATTATGTTGTATGATCACCCTCGCATGCGTGGGCAGGTGTTGCGGGTGACTTCGAGTATTCGTGATTTGGAATATCGCCGGATGCCCGATATGAACCTCCCTTGGAACGACCGGATCTCTTCTCTTCGTGTTGGCGGTGATCGCAGCCACTATGGTCGCGATGATTCACCGCGTCGGCCCGTGGCTCAGGTGAATCCGGATCGCATGATTAAGAAGGCTTACCAGGAAGTGTTACGTCGCCCGGTGGATCCTGAAGGTCTGCGCTACTATCGCAGTCTGGTGATCGACCAGGGTTGGTCTGATCGGATGGTGCGTAGTCATTTACAACGGAGTGGTGAATACCGTCGCGAATCGGTGGACCGCATCATCCACAGTGCCTATCAGGATGTTCTTAACCGGAAACCCGATGCGATGGGCTTGGCTAATTATCGTCGATTGATGATCAAACAGAACTGGTCGGAACAGCGCCTGCGCGACGATTTACGCAGAAGTGCTGAGTATCGAAATCGTTCGATGGCACAAGTTAGTCGCCGCCGTTGAGCTTGGCTCGCGCCTGTTCGATGATGTCGAGCAGGGTTTGGTAATCCTCATCACGCTCACCGCTGTTGATCTGATACTCAAATTTATCCGCTTCCTTGATTTCTGTTTCAGCGGTTTTCATCCGTCGCGCGATTTCAGCTTCGTCGTCCTGACCGCGGTCGCGGATCCGGATTTTGAGCTGATCGTGATCGACCATGATAAACACGGTCGCGAGGCTGCGCTCCAATAACGGGTAGCGTTGAGCCGCTTCACGTAAACTGGCGACACCCTGCACATCTATGTTTACGACCAAGCTTTCGCCGAGACCAAGAGGATCGAGCACGGAAGCGGCGAGCGTGCCATAGCAACGTTCGCCATGGACCTGTGCCCATTCGAGAAACTCCCCTTTCGCGACCTTGGCTTCGAAATCGGCGCGGTTGAGAAAATGATAGTGCACCCCGTTGACTTCGCCCGGCCGCGGTTTGCGGGTCGTCGTCGTGATGATGCGCGAGAAGCCTTTGTTGGCGGCGACCAATCGATCGCAAAGGGTGCTTTTTCCTGATCCGGCGGGGCCGGCGATCACGAGGAGTAAGGGAGTGGAATTGTCAGACACGAGAATCAGTAAGTGAAAGCAGTGATCGTGAGGAGCGCGCCGTAACCAAGCAGACAGGCGCCAAAAAGATTCGGCCGTGTTGCGGTGCGAAACAGCCATTCAAAAAAGTCGCGCATCCGATAGGGCACCGATCCGAAATAGATCGAGAAAGCGATCGCGAGATAAACTAGGCCCACCATCAGCAAGCGCTGGGGTTGATCGTATTCCATGTAGGCCGCATCAAGGAGAGGCGATGCCCCGAGCAACACGAGAATCGCCGCCCCCCGCACTGCGAGAAAGTCGGGCACGTATTTAAATGAAAGCACCGCGATAGCTCCAAATGCGATGAAGAGGATGGTGCGGTAGTTTCCAAAATCCGCGGGTGTGAGATGCCACACGCGAAAAAGAAACCACGCTGCGCCGCCCCCAAATAGAAAGAGAGTGGCGGTGGCAGATCGTGGAAAGGCTTTCAGCGAAGCGACGATCGTCTTGCGTCCACTCAGCAATCCGCCGCCGAGCAGGATCAGCAGGATACCGGGAATGAGGGTGGCGAGGAGCAGCGACATGATGGGATTAGTTTTCAACTCCGCTCAACACGAGCGAGCCATAAAGTGAACTTACTGTGGCGCGATCGACATGCATCGGCACGAAATGCCCAACTAGACGCGGATCAGCGTCGAAAATGGCCACGCGATTGCCGCGGGTGCGACCGGTGAAATGCAGCCCTTTCTTGTCCGGACCCTCCACGAGCACTTCCTGCACAGTGCCGACCAGCGACTCATTTCTCGCCCCGGAGTTTTTACGCAGGATTTCAAGGAGCACTTGATTGCGATGCTCCTTCACTTCTTCGGAGATCTGATCACCGAGATCGGCGGCGACGGTGCCGCTGCGGATCGAATACTTGAAGATGTAGGCCATGTCGTAATTGCAGGCCTCGAACAGCTGGCGGGTTTGCTCGAAGTCTTCATCTGATTCGCCCGGGAAACCGACGATGATATCGGTCGAGAAATACATATCGGGGCGCACAGTTCGGAGCGCGTCGACGATTTCGCGGTAGCGTTCACGCGAGTAAGGCCGGTTCATCGCCTTGAGGATGCGATTGCTGCCGCTTTGCATCGGAAGGTGCACGTATTCGCAAAGCTTGGGTAGGCGTCCGTAGGCTTCGACGAGGTCTTGTTTAAACCCGCGTGGATGCGGTGAGGTGAAACGGATCCGCTCGATCCCGTCGATCTCGTGCACCTTTTCAATCAACTGGACGAAGGGCGAAACCCCATTGGTATGCACGTAATCGCGTCGACCATAGCTGGTGACGATCTGTCCGAGCAGGGTGATCTCGCGCACACCTTTGGCGGCGAGATTGCGACATTCGGCCACGATGTCTTCCATCGGGCGCGAGCGTTCGTCACCGCGGGTTTTGGGGACGATGCAGAAGTGGCAATCCATGTTGCACCCCTGCTGGATCGAAACGAACGCGCTGATTTGGGCCGTCTCGGTTTCGAGGTGATCGCGGATGGTGTTTTGCGAATCTTCTTCTTCATCGATATCAACGATGGATTCACCCAAAGGCACTCCGGCATCGCGGGCTGCGCGGATGTTATCCAGATAGTCGGGCACTTGGTGAAACTTCTGGGTGCCCACGATCAGATCCACGTCGGGGAGCGAATCGAGGAGTTCGGCGCCACGGTTCTGCGCCATGCAGCCGAGAATGCCAATCACGAGGTCGGGCTGTTTCCGTCTGCGCTTACCCACGTGACCCGCTTTGCCGATGGCCTTCTGTTCGGCGGCGTCGCGCACGCTGCATGTATTGAGGAGCATGATATCGCACTCGGCCTCGTCGCTGACGATCCGGTAGCCACGGTTGCGCAACATGGCTGCAACAGCATCGCTGTCGCGCTCATTCATCTGGCAGCCGTAGGTTTTGATATAGACGCGGTTCACTTGAGGGAGGGTTCTAAGTAGAGAGGGACAGCGATGGGTCAACGAGGTTTCCCCTGATCGGGGCTCGCGCTTAGGGGGAACCTTTCAAAACTAGTGAGGTATTCCTATGGTGATGAAGTTTTCTCAAAGAGGCATCGTGTGCGCCCTGCTGCTTTTTTCGTTCGCGAGAGCCAACGAACCGGTGGCTGAAACCGAGAAACCCACGCTGGAGGATTATTACCAAGTGGGCAGCGCGTTATTTGATACGTTTGCACCGCCGGAGATTAAAGCGCAGTTCGAGTTTCCCATGCCGCAACAGTGGATGGAATTTGCGACGCGTTTACAAAACACGCTGCAGGGCGATTCGCTCGAAGACCTGATTATCTACGAACCGGAGGCGCGAGCTGCGCTGCGGGCGATGCCGGGCTATGAAGATTACGCGGAGTGGCTGGAAGGACGCCTCGACTATATCGATGCGGCCAAACAGGTCACGCCTGCTCCCCCTCTCCTGCCATCGGTCCAACCGAAGAAACAATTAGCTGAAGAGATTCCACATCTTCAGCTTTGGCGTGATCGCATGCAGACCCGCGCGGTTCCTTCTCGGGCGGCGAAACTCGTGCCGAAGTTGCGCGCTATCTTCGCCGATGAGGGGATGCCGCACGCGGTCTGTTTCAATTCATGCCCGCGAGCGCGAAAGAAATGGGTTTACGCACCTTTCTGCCTCATGAACGCAATCATCCTGAGAAATCCGCGCGTGCCGCCGCACGTTATTTGCGTCAGCTCTACCATCGATTTGAAAGCTGGCCGTTGGCACTCGCGGCTTACAATGCCGGTGGGGACCGGGTAAACCGCATGTTGAATAATAACCGCGCGACTACGTTTGCCGAGATCTCCGTCGCGCTTCCGGCAGAGACTCGCATGTGTGTGCCTAAAGTTTGGCCACGATGAAAAGACGGGCTGGCACCAATTGGGTTCAGTTGCCGCCTCCGCAGAAATGAGCGGAGCAATTGGCGTGTCGTTTCGATTCGCCAGCGGATGGGCGGC
Organism: Opitutaceae bacterium; assembly: GCA_002713695.1. Lineage (GTDB taxonomy): Bacteria > Verrucomicrobiota > Verrucomicrobiia > Opitutales > Opitutaceae > Cephaloticoccus. Next base: position 39,172 of record PAUB01000015.1, on the reverse strand, counting down.
GCGTTTTCATGGGTGCTATGGGTATTTTTGATCGTCTATTGGGGAAGAACGACCCCGCGCCTGAACCATCGGATCCGAGTGCGGACGGAGATGATTCTTTGTCCGCTGATAAGAATGCGATGCCCGCGGGTAAGGTCATGCCACGATTGGTTGAGGCGCGCGAAAAGCTCGAAGCGAAGGATTTGGACGGTGCGAAGGATATCTACGAAGAAGTGCTCAGCGCTTCCGGCGAACGCCCCGATGTGCTCGTGACGATCTCCGGCGATCTTGGAGTGAATGGTTATCTGCGTGAGATTGTGGAGTTGATCGGGCCACGCTATGATGCCGATAAACACGGACCGGCGACAGGGATCAATTTGCTGCAGGCCTACCTCGCGTTGCGTCACGTCGATGCCGCGCAACACATCCTCGATATTCTCTACGCGCTCAACCGCCCCGAGTTGGAGAATCGGTTGTATGGGTTTTCGAACGCGCTCGGCGATCTGCTGCACAGTGATCTTGGTCCGCTCGAAGAAAACCCGAAGACCGGTGAATCGGATCCCGTCAACGAAGACCCGGCTCAGATCAATATGGTGAACCTCACCAAACCGATTTGGTTTTACGGGCTCGAAGAAGTGGCCGGAGTCTTGCCCGAAAAGGGAGAAAAACTGCGCCGCGTATCTTTTGCGCAATTGGCCCTGCCGGGAATTGAAGACCTCATTAATCTATCCGGACAACCCGAGGAGAAAATGGGCCGGCTCAGTCGGGCGATTCCGTTGTGGCTGGCAGAGACCTTCTACTTTTCACCGCACTATGAATCGAATGCCGCCGTCGGTGTATCCACGACGCAACCCGGTCAACCGGGCCACTACGGTTTGTTTCCTTCGGAATGGACGACCGATAACCTTCAACAGCTGGTTAACACAACTGAAGGTGGATTGGACTACATTTTTACCGGTGCTATTCGTCAGAAGGATGGCGATTACGAATTGATTCTGCGGGTGTGGGAGGTGCGGAAATTCCGCGAGCGTAAGCAATTCACTGCGCGATGGACTCCAGCGTCTGCCGATGAAGAACTGGGTAAACTCCACGAGCAGATCAGCATGTTTATGGAATGGAGTGCCGACGAAAGCGCCCTTACCTATCGCAAGCCCACCTCGCCTCGCGCCTGGTTGGAAACGCTCGGCGCTTCGGTCACACTCTTTTTGGCGGAGAAGCAATTACTCCCGCCGGATCAAATGCCCGACTTCACGGAGGCGGTCACATCCACGAGTAAACATGCGGCTGATAATGAAGCCACTTCGCTCGCGTGTCTCACGATGCGGGCGCGACTCAATCAGCTGGGTATTGCGGCTGACGTTCCCGCACCCGAACTGATCGACACTCCTTTGGTCAAATCGGCACAGACCGCTCTAGGAGGCTGAGTTTTCTCAGATCTTCCCCGTTTCCCGCATATCGCGGGTGAGCTTTTCGCGGTAGGCAGAGGCGGCTTCCTCGTCTTCGCGAGCGCGAGCTGAGTAGTAAATGAAACCGAGGGCTTTGCGTGTGCGGGTGGCCGATAGATTGCCATCGGCGCGGTGAATCGTGAGTGCGTTGTGCACCATGAGATCACCGGGTTTCGCGATCATGCAGACTTCGGCGGCTCGATCCTCGTCGCTGTAATCTGAGATGCCCTGAGAAAAACCGAGCGTGCCGGTTGCGCCGTGATCACGGAGTCCCCGCTTGTGCGAACCGTTGATGTAGCGCACGCAGCCGTTTTCCTCATCAACATCTTCCAGCGCGAGCCACATGGTCATGCCCTCTAACGGAGTCATTTTGGAGTAATAACCGTCCTGATGCGGAGGCGTGGGTTTCCCAGTGCCGGGGGGCTTATTGAAATACTGCATGTTGCGACCACTTACGAGTCGGCCGAGCAGAAACTCAGAGAGATTGAAAAAACGGCTGCGCAGATAGAGTTGCTCAAAGAAATCGGCGTGCTGATACAGCCGGATGATTTGCTTGATCGAATCCTTGTTGGCCTTGTCTTCGTAGAAGACGTCGACGTCTGGCAAACCGGGGACAACATCTCGGATCAACCGCTCCAGGTTTTCATGAATAAGGGAGACCTCTTCGGCATTGATAAAACCGGGGATGCGCACGTAGCCCAGTTCATAATATTGTTGCCGAAACTCCGCGGGAAATGCGTTGGGATCGAGAGGTTTGAAGTCGAATGTCAAAGGGGAATAAGATGATTTGAGGTTATCTGCTTCTGATTAGACGTTCGATAATCATACGTCAACTCGCGACATCTCACAATTGATAGAATTGAGTATCTCTTGATAGTTTAGGTGCCGTGTTACGGTGTCCATTCAAGCTGCCGAACCAGCCGAGAACGGAAGATCTGCATCTTATCCTGGCGCGATTCCTCTCCGGTGAAGTTGTGTAATTCGTGGGGATCATTCCACAGATAGATTGCCGCGTCATCCGCTGCGCGGTTTCCTCGCAATGACAAACGAGCTACCACCCGAACTTCTATCTCCAATCTCCCAACTCCGAAAATAGTGTTTTCTTCTCATTTTGATCTCGTTGTTATTGGTGCCGGTTCCGGTGGATTCGGTGCGGCCCTCGCGGCGGCTCGGCTCGGTGCGGAAGTGTTGCTGGTGGAGAAAAGCGATTGGCTGGGCGGCAACGCTTCGCGCTGTGGGGTGAACACGTGGGAGATGGGTGTGGGCGGCACAGGCATCCCGTTCGATCTCTACAAGCGGCTGAAGAAAATTCCTCAAGCTCTCGGCGTCTATTCACTTCGGCGACATATCTGCTGGGACGATCCGGCCGATGGTCCGGTATTTCCTGGCGCCGAGATACTGATCGATCACACGAAGCGATACCTCGATACGTTGAGGCAGTTTGGGGCCCCGGAAAATTACTCCGAAAAAGTCTTCCGCCAGACTCACTGGCACGGCGTGCCCTTTGAACCGGAGATCTACTCGGCCGAGATGGAGGCCATGCTCGCGGAGACCGGTCATTGCACGGTTTGGAAAAACACCGCATTTACCTCGGTCGAAGTGGAAGGCTCGCAACTGCGATCACTTAGCTTGGACAACGGTCAGACCGTAACTGCGGATTTCTATGTCGATTCTACGGCGGATATTCTCGTCGCCCAGAAAGCCGGTTGCGCGACTTCGCTCGGTCAGGAACCACGCGCGCTCTACGACGAGCCGAGCGCACCGCGTGAACCGACCGATCAGCTCAATGGCGCGACCCTGATCTATCGCGTGAGCCCGACTAACGACCCTGGGATTGAACCGCTGGCTGCCGATATTCCGACTGAATGCTGGTGGGCCGATCGTTTTCCCGTCGCCTCGTGTAACCAATACCCAGACGGCGGTTTCAACATCAACTCGCTCCCCACGATCGCGGGCCGCGAGGTCGCCGAGCTCGGTTACAAAGCCGCCTATGCTGAATGCGAGCGACGCATCCGCGCGCACTGGCATCACACACAGAGCGTGTTTCCCGAATTTCAGAACTTCCGCATGACATGGATCGCGCCCGGACTTGGCGTGCGGGCTGGCCCACGCCTGGTGGGTCAATACGTGCTGACCGAACACGATCTCGATGCCGGACTGACCGGCCAGACTCACGACGATTTCATCACCATCTCCGATCACAGCAAAGACACGCATGGAGCCGATACCGGCGCGCAAGATCCTAATCTGAAACAACCCTACGGTGTTCCCTACCGCAGCTTGCTTCCGAGCGAAATAGACAACCTCGCCGTCGCGTGTCGCGGCGCTGGATTTTCGACGATTGGCGCCTCCAGTTGCCGCCTCTCCCGCACCATGATGCAGCTGGGCCAAGCCGCCGGAACCGCCGCAGCCCTCGCAAAACAAAAGCAGCTCACCTCTTTCTCAGATCTCCCTGCAAGTGATCTTCAAGCCAGCCTCACCGAACAACACGTCGAACTCACCTGGCCCCGCTCAACGGAGCTGATCGCGTATCTGCAGAACGAGGATGACTGAGGTTTGAAACCACTAATGGACACTATTCCACACTAATTAATTCCTCCGGAAGAGTAGCTAGAATAAGGATTACTGCTGTAATCTTGTGGTCTGGAAATTTTAAACAACGCATCATCTCGGCCCGGTTCAAGCGCCCAGACTTCCAGATTAAATTGGCAGAATCGGTGCGGTAGGTGGGCTCTGTCTGTTCTCTGTTTAGATTCTTCGTGCTCTTCGTGACCTTTGTGGTGAAGTATTTTATATGGTCGCCTCTACTACTAGCCTGACTGCTGAAACTCTTTGGGATATCGGATTGCTTTCAGTCGCGCCGAAGTTTCGTTGGCTCGAATCCGACAAGCCGATCCGTTCGATGCTTTACGAAGGACTGCCTTATAAAGGACGCGTGGCGGAGGTCTTTGCGTGGTATGCGAGTCCGTTGACGATTGGCGAGGTGAGTGAAAGTCCGGCCAATGGGTTTCCGGCGGCGGTGTTAATTCACGGTGGTGGCGGCACGGCCTTTGCGGAATGGACGCACCTTTGGGCGAAGCGCGGCTACGCGGCGATCGCGATGGATTTGGGGGCCCATCAACCGGATGATCCGATCTATGATTCGGCCACGGGACAATTTGTGCGTGATGGCGCGAAAGATACTGAGAACCGCACGCCGCTGAAAAACGGCGGGCCGAACCAAGCGGGCGAGGACAAAGTTGATAGTGTGGATCGCGATCCCGAGCACCATTGGTCGCGCCATGCGGTCGCCAATACCATTCTCGCCCATTCGTTGATTCGCAGTTTTCCGGAAATAAATGCAGAGCGCACCGCAGTGACGGGAATCAGCTGGGGCGGCTACACGACTTGCATCGCCGCTTCGGTCGACTCGCGCTTCAAGGCGGCCGCGCCAGTTTACGGCTGTGGGTTTCTCTACGAAGGTGAATCGGTGCAGAAGCCGGAGATCGACAAACTTGCGCCTGAGTATCGGGCGAAGTGGATCGCGCTTTACGATCCATCGAGTCACCTGTCGCGTTGTCGCGTGCCGATCCTTTTTGTGAATGGCACGCATGATATCCACTACCCACTCGATAGTTATGCTCGCACGCTCGCGTTGCCCGCGGGGCCGGTAAGTGTGCGGATCGAACCGGACATGTTACACAGCCATGAACATGGTTGGGCCCCCGACGAGATCGGTATGTTTTTCGATACTTATTGCCATCCCGAGTCGAGTTCACTGCCCCAGCTTGGCGAACCAAAGCACACCAGCGATTCCATCAACGTGTCCTACACCTCTCCAATTCCGCTGAATTCAGCCGTTTTCCATTACACGACGGAAAGCGGACCGCGCTCCGAGAGAACTTGGCAAAAATCAGTAGCGACCATCGCCCCAGATTCAATCACCGCCCCGTCCTTACCCGCTGATGCGAACACGTGGTTTATCACCGCGACCGACGAACGTGGTGCGATGATCAGCACCGCTCCGGTGATTGTGTAGTACAGTTATGGCTGAAGGTATTTTTCCAGCTTTCCTTGCCTGCCCTCCATAGCCTTGGCGAAGGAGGGAGTTCCACATTAAACTCCCCTGCCTCACGGTTCATATTCCTACGTGCCGCAGAAGGTTTGGTAAGAGGGTATTTCTTAAATCCCTCAATTCATTAACCACAGATTACTCAGAGTGCACAGATTGGGGAGTCCGTATTTTCTGTGTGTTCCGTGGTCACTCCTGCGGTTAGTCGGTCCGTTCCAGCCTTCCAGCTTTCCACATTAAACTTTCGCTGCCTCACGATTCAGGACCCACAGAAGGTTTCGGTCACGCGCTCTTCTGGTTTGGGCGCGGTTTCCAAGTCGGCGAATTCGGAATTTTCCGAAAAGGGATTTGCGAGCGCATCGACCAAACGATGAAACGGTGCGAAGTCGCCACGATAGCCGTTTTGAATGGCTTCTTCCACCCGGTGATTGCGGGGGATGAGTATAGGGTTGGCGGCGCGCATGGCGTCGAACTGTGACTCGGGTTCGGCGATCGCTTGCCAATCGGTGAGCCAGTCATAGGCGCGTTCGGGATCTTTGAAGAGAGAAGTGAACTCTGTCGGATTCTCGCCGGCTGCGACTCGTGTGAGGTGCCGGAAGAAGAGTGTGAAATCGACCTCCTGCTCGGCGAGGACGTTGACCGTCGTTTTAAGGAAGGCGGCTCCCCCATCCTCGGCGACGTCATGGTCCAATCCGAGCTTCGCCCGAAAACCGGCGAGGTAGCGTGATTCGAATTGGTCGGGAAATTCCGCGAGGGCGGTTTCGGCCAGAGGGATCGCGCCTTCTCTGGTGTCGGCGATCAGGGGCAGAAGTGTTTCTGCTAAGCGCGTGAGGTTCCACTGGCAGATTGAGGGCTGGTTGCCCCACGCGTAACGAGCCTTCCGATCAATCGAACTGAAGACGCATTGTGGATGGAAGTTGTCCATGAAGGCACAGGGACCGTAGTCGATGGTCTCGCCGGAGATCGCGACGTTGTCTGTATTCATCACGCCGTGAATGAAGCCAAGGTGCAGCCATTGCGGAATCAACTTTGCCTGCGCGGCGATTACTGAACGTAGAAATTCAAGATAGGGATTATGCGCTATGGCCGCTTCCGGATGGTGGCGAGCGATCGCGAAATCCGCGAGTGCTCGTAACCCGTCAACATCTTCTCGAGCGGCGAAGTATTGAAACGTGCCGACGCGGATATGACTGGAGGCGACCCGCGCGAATACGCCACCTGCGAGTGGAGTTTCGCGTTGCACGGTTTCGCCAGTGCTGACGGCCGCGAGCGCACGCGTGGTCGGCACGCCGAGAGTCGCCATCGCTTCGCTGACGATGTATTCGCGTAAGACTGGACCGAGGGCTGCCTTGCCGTCACCTCCGCGCGAAAACGCGGTGCGGCCAGAACCTTTCAATTGGATGTCGCGGCGCACGCCGTCGTTATCAAGGACTTCGCCGATCAGGATCGCGCGACCATCGCCGAGTTGGGGCACGAAGTTGGCAAATTGATTGCCCGCGTAAGCCTGTGCGATGGGCTCGGCCCCTGCGGGTAGCGAGTTTCCCGACAACATCGCCACGCCTTCGGGAGACGCGAGCCATTCAGGATCGATCCCGAGCTGTTTCGCGAGACTCGTATTTACCTTGATTAGCTTCGGATCAGGGACAGGTGCTGGAAGTTGCTGAGCAAAGAAACGCTCAGGCAATCGCGCGTAGGTATTATCGAAGGGGATCGGCATGCGGGAGTAATAGATAGCACGTTCCTCGGGATTTGCGAACCGTGCCTTAGGCGCTTCCCGCAAACGGCACAAAGGTGCGCGTGATCTCCCCATCAGCGGATCCATCACATACTAGATAGCCCTTACCCTTCGTGCCATCGTGATTGGCGTGATAGTGTCCGCAAAACACACCGCGTAAGTTGAGTTTATCGAAACGCGTCAGCACTTGCTCGGTATTGATCGGCGCGAAGGTGACATCCGCCGCCAGAGGAAAGTGCGTGGCGAGGATTGTGGGCGCATCCGAATCGAGTGTCGGCAAAGTGGCATCGAGCCACGCGAAGGTTTTGTCGCGGATTGATGAGTCCTGCCAAATGACACCATCGGTCGAATCGATGACGACGAACTGCCAACCGTTTTGCGTGAACGTATAATTGAGCCGGTCTGGGAATACGGCCGTATAGTTTCCGGCATCACCTTGGTCATCGAGATCATGATTTCCGATGGCAGGATAAAACGGCATTCCCGCGAGTGCGGAAAGACGCTTCATTGTGGCGAGACTCTCGGGAGTTCCATGGTTCGCGAGATCACCGAGCTCGAAACAGAAGTCGGCATTTTCCGTCGTGGCGATCTGCTTAAATGCGGTCTCCATCCACGCATCGTTGGCCGGATTATCATGGTGAAAGTCGTTAGTGACAACGAAGCGAATATGACCCGCGGAAGACATGTGATTAACGCATCGCGGCTGGGCCAGTTGATCAAGCTGCAAGAACATCAGCCTCGTTTATTAACCTTAAAGCGTAATGATTGCTTAACAGGTTGGGAAATATCGGGGATGCTCTGGGCAATGGGTTTTCTGGTTCATGATTTTGGGCAGTTCCACGCCGAGCATAAGATCGGGCCAAATACGTGGCCACATTTTGACCTGCTCTGGATTTACTCCGGGAGGGTGACGATCCAGCTCGGCCGCAAGGAACCGCTCGAATTGAATGGCGGTGATGGGGTGCTTATTTATCCCAACACGCCTTTTCAGGGGAAGGCGCTCACCGATACAGCATTCGCATCGGCCCAGCACTTCGATTTTGATCGCTCGAAGGAATTGCCACTAACGTTGCAGCGATTGCGGGCGAAGAAAGGCGGTTATCGGGTGTATCGTGGATTCTCACATAATCCTGTAGTCGCGGATATCGAACGTGCTATTCACTTAGCTTCGAAACCGCAAAACAAGGCCATGCGTGAATTGCGCTGGTTGAATCTCGCGATGATTCTCAACCAACTGGAATCGACTTCGGTGGTTGATCAAGCGGCTCCGGAGGGGAGGGAAAAGCTGACGGCATGGCGGCAGGCGTTTCGAAAGACACCCTTGCTCAAAGCGACTGTGAGCGAATTGGCGGCACGGCTCGATCTCACTTCGCAGGCGCTGCGTCTCTTTCTACGCCAACACGGGATGACGCCGCGCCGTTTCTTACTCGAGATCCGCATGCAACATGCGCGCCATCTGCTTTCCGGCACTCCACGGCCGATCAAGGAGATCGCGGTGGAATGTGGTTACGCGGATGTCGTGGCGTTTCATCGTGCGTTTACGGGTTACTTTTCTGAAACCCCGGCGAACTATCGGGAACGTCATCGCCAGTTGTTCACTGGTTAATCCGCTCATTCTGAAACCCCGCTCTTATGTCCTCCATTCTCGATCAATTTAGCCTCTCCGGAAAAACAGCATTGATGACGGGCGCCGCTCGTGGCATCGGTCAGATCTGCGCCAAGGGGTTGGCCGAAGCAGGGGCGGATGTAGTGATCACAGATTTACCCGGATCGGATCTCGAAACCACGGCCGCCATGATTCGCGCGATTGGACGTCGCGTGATGATTCATGAAGCGGATGTCACGAAGAGCACCGAGGTCGATGCGATGATCAAACAGGTAGAAACTGAGATGGGTGGAATCGATATCGTGTTTAACAATGCGGGCATCTGCATCAACGCTCCGGCGGAAGACATGACCGACGAAGAATGGCTTCAGGTCGTTAACGTGGATCTCAACGCCGTCTTCTATGTCGCGCGTGCGGCGGGGCGCTCGATGATCGCGAGAGGCCAAGGCGGTCGGATCATCAACACCGCTTCGATGTCTGCGCACATTGTGAATCGTCCGCAAAATCAATGCGCTTACAATGCCGCCAAGGCGGGCGTCGTGCAGCTGACCAAATCGCTCGCCTGCGAATGGGCGCCGCATCAAATCAACGTGAATTCGATCAGCCCCGGCTACACATCCACGGCGATGACGATGAAAGTGGCGCACCTGCATGAAGAGTGGATCAGCGAAACGCCGTCCAAGCGGATGGCAGCTCCCGAAGAACTCGCGCCGGCCGTGGTGTTCCTCGCTTCACCCGGAGCGAGTTTTGTCACCGGTCACGATCTGGTGATCGATGGCGGATTCACCTGCTGGTGATCAAAGCACTCCTGTCAGAATTTAGCTGGAGGTATGGCGAACTTCGCGCCGCTCGTTGCATTCGGTGTAGTTAAGCAAACGACTGAGTAGTTGCGCCTTGATGACCGCGCATTTTGGGTCATCCCAGTGATTCACGAATTCGTTGGGATCCTCAGCCAAATGGTAGAGCTCGCCAAATTCTTCGCCGGCATACCACGTCATTTTCCAATCCTTCGTGACGATCGTGCGCAACCGGATGCGCTTGGGGTCATCGACCAGCTCGACATAGGCTTCCCCTCGGCAACTCCCCTCATTTGTCGCCACCGGTAAGAGAGATTCACCATCGAGAGAATCGTCTCCTGGGATCCCCGCTGCTGCCAAAACAGAAGGCACGATATCGACCAAGCCTACCGGTGAATCCACGGCGCGACCTCCTTCAAGCCCGGCAGGCCAGTGCATGATCAACGGCACCTTCACGATGGACTCGTAGTGAAACGGCCCCTTGAACCACAGACCGTGATCGCCGAGCAATTCGCCGTGGTCGCTCAGAAAGATGATTAAGGTATTCTCGGTCATCCCGCGCCGTTCGAGCGTCTCCATCACTTTCCCTAAACTGCGATCAATCAGCTGCACCATACCGTAGTAGTGTGCCCGGGATTTTTGCGTATCATCCGTCGAAAGTTGATTGAGCGGGGGGTTGCCCGTTTGCGCAGTGAACGCATAGCTGCCGCGCTTTGCCCATTTCTCCACTAAGCCGCGGGCGGTATCTCCAAAGTGCTCCGGCTTATCGTCGAGCTCACCCTCTTTCCTGATGGGTGGAGGCACGGTCGATGGCTCAACCCGGCAAGGGCAGTCACTCGGCAATGCATGAGGATGATGCGGGTCTTGAAAACTTACCGTCAGGAAAAACGGCTCGTCCTCACTCGCTTCCTCCAAAAACGCTGAGGCTCGTTCCGATGTCCATGTGCTGCTGTGCCACTCGGTTGGAATATCCCAATCAATCGCCTCTCCCCCGAATGGTGCGCACTCGGTGTTATCAGGAAAAATAGGTTCTTTCTGCCCCGATCTTTCCTGCAACCACGATGAGTAATGGCCATTGCGATGGCCATAGAGCCCATGCCCGATCGAGAGTTCGACGGTTTCAAATCCGTAATAGGGCCCCTTCCAATCCGGGTAGCGCCCATCGGGTTGAAGGGACTCGGCGGTAATTTTCGGATCACCCAGAAACGACTGGAAATGCGCCTTACCCACATAGTGTGTCCGATAGCCTTCCGCGCTCAATCGATGCGATAGCATCGGTATATCTTCGGGCACATGAGTGCCCACATGCCAAGCCCCGTGCCTAGAAGGATACACCCCTGTAAATAAACTGGCCCGCGATGGTGTGCACACGGAACTACTGCAATAAGCGCGATCAAACCTTACCCCTTCAGACGCCAACTTATCGATCACCGGCGTCTTCATGAAATCAGATCCGTAACAGCCCAACGTGTCGGTGCGTTGTTGATCCGTAGAGATCAGGATGATGTTGGGTCGTTTAGGGGCTCCAGACATTGCAGGTATTTTTAGAAACTTCATCGTAATCGCAATCTTCCCGCCTCAAGAAATTATCAGGTATGCCTCTCTCCAATTTGTCTCTCAACGCACCCGCCATTATCGACCTCTGGCCGGAAGGTGTGCCTGGCCAGCTCGCCAATCCTCCTGTTGAACAACGCGACGAACATAGCATCTGGGCGGTCAGCACTCCTACCCTCACCGTTTATCCCGCATCCAAGCCGTTAAAGGGAGCGCCCCTCATGATAGTGTGTCCCGGCGGCGGCTATCATAAGCTCTCGTGGCAACACGGAGGGATCGGCGTGGCCAAGTGGCTCAACAGTTTAGGCATCACGGCCTTCGTGCTCAAATACCGCCTCTTCGAATACGGGCATCCCGCACCGCTACAGGATGTGCAACGCGCCATTCGAATCGTGCGTTCCCGAGCAGATCAATTTGGTGGCGATTCGAATAATGTAGGTATTTCTGGGGCATCGGCCGGCGGGCATCTCGCGGCGAGTCTTGGCACGCTTTATGATCTGAAGGTCGCGCCTGCCGGCGATACGCTGGGCGGCATCAGCGCGCGTCCTGATTTTATGATGCTGCTCTATCCCGTGATCACGATGGATGAACCTAACGTCCACACTGGCTCGCGTCTGGGGTTATTGGGCGAAGAGTTTACTCAGGAGCAAAGCGATCTGTTGTCATTGGAAAAGCAAGTCACTGGAGAGCCGCCGCCAGCCTTTATCGTTGCCACCAATCAAGACGAGATCGTGGATGTGGAGAACAGCGTGCTTATTTATCAAGCGCTCAAAGAGGCTGGTGTGGTGACCGAACTACATCTTTTCGAAGAGGGTAATCATGGTTTTGCGGTGAACAATCTCGAAGGCCCCAAGGGGGTCTGGCTCGCGCTTGCAGAAGCGTGGCTGAAGCACCGTGGTTTTCTGCCCAAAGAAGTGGGAAACTAATCCCAGTCTCTTCGCTGTCGCCATCGCAGACTTTTCTATCAACTTACTGAGCTCATGAGCAAAACTCGCTTTGCGTTTGTCGGCACCGGTGGCCGCGCCATGTGCTTTATCGAGCCACTGGTCACGACGTATCGTGATCACAACGAACTCGTCGGGATCTGCGACAGCAGCCAGAAGCGGATGGATTATTACCAGTCGATGCTGACTGAAAAATGGGAGAGCCCCTCAGTGCCCTCCTATCACGCGGATCGCTTCGACGACATGCTGCGTGAGACTAAGCCCGACATTGTCTTCGTCTGTTCGAAAGATAGCACCCACCACGATTACATCATCCGCGCGATGCAGGCGGGATGTGATGTGATCACTGAAAAGCCCATGACGATCGATGCGGAGAAGTGCCGCGCGATCCTCGAAACACAGAAAGCCACAGGTCGGCGTTTGCGCGTCTCATTCAATTATCGTTGGGGGCCTTATCGCACCAAGCTTCGTGAACTGCTTGCTTCCGGGACGATTGGCCAAGTGCGCTCGGTTAACCTGGAATACCTGCTCGATACCAGTCACGGCGCGGACTATTTCCGCCGCTGGCATGCACACATGGCTGAGTCGGGATCGTTGCTCGTGCACAAAAGCACGCACCACTTTGATCTCGTTAATTGGTGGCTCGATGCGATTCCCGAGCAGGTCTTCGCTTACGGGAATCTCGCTTTCTACGGAAAGGAAAACGCCATCGAGCGTGGCGATGAAAAGTTCACGACTTATCCTCGTTACACCGGAGAAGCCTCGGCGAAGGATGATCCCTTCCGGCTCGATCTCGAATCGAGTGAACCCTACCGCCAACTCTACCTCGCGGCCGAAGCCGAATCAGGCTACCTGCGCGATACCAATGTCTTTCGTGAAGACATCGATATTTACGATCAGATGTCACTCAACGTGCGCTACCGCACCGGCGAATTGCTGACGTATTCGCTCAACTGTTTTTCACCACGGGAAGGACTACGCGTTTCGTTCAACGGAGCTCGCGGTCGGATCGAGTATCACGAGTTTCTCGGATCGCAGATGAATCGCGCGGTGAACTCGGACAGCGAGGAATCCGACAAGCCACCCGCGAGCAATGAGCCCAACGAACTGATTCGGGTCTATCCGCATTTCCAAGACAGCTACGAGGTGACGATGCCGCCTTCATCGGGTTCACACGGCGGCGCGGACAAGGTGTTGAGTCATTCGTTCTATTCGCCCGATGCGCCGAAGTCTGATCCCTCGGATCGATTTGCCGGTCACGAGCAAGGTGCCGCTTCTATTCTGGTCGGTGTCGCCGGGGTCGAATCGATCCGCCAAAACAAACCGATCAATATCAACGATCTCGTAGCCCTGAAGCCGGACGCGACTCGGCTCAGCGACCTCGTATAGGATTTAAGTCAGAGAGACTTTTTCCAGCGCCGAAAGATCAAGCTCGCCCGCATAACCAAATGGAGCGGCCAACGTAGTCGCGAGCGACAGATGACCGTTGCGCACATCGATCCGAGGCCAGTCGGTGACTTCCTTGGTGAAGAGATCGGCGTGATGGGTAAGCATCGCGTTTTGTAATGTTGCAGGAAATTGGGTGAGGCCGGCGAAGTAGTGATGCCCGTTGCGCTCGACGCTTGTGATACCGAGGCAGGCTTGGGCGGCGAGATCTTGAAGCATCGCGACAGGCGCGACGTTGGATAGATCCTCACCGCTCATCATGGCGGGCAAACCTTGCGAACGGCGTTGCGCGAGGAGGCAAGCGTTGGCGACTCCCTTGAATACGCCCTTGCAGTTTTTGTGGCTTGTGCCCGCGTAGCCCAATTTCAACGCGGTGGGTAGGCTGGTGAGTTCTGCATCCGATTCATCAATAATAATTGGCGGGCGATCTGGCCACGCGGCGGCGAGTTCGCCGATTTCGGGTGAAAGTGCGACATTGCGATGCCAGGGCTGTTCGATGAAGAGGAGCTTCGACCAGAAGTCTACATCACCGACTTTTGCCTGTAATTCCGAGAAGTAATTTTTAAACGTGGCGACTTCGTGGAAGCATTCGTTGCCGTCGAGGGAGAAGGCGTAATCGCCTCCGCATTCGGTGGCGAAGACTTGCGCCATGTGTGCGAGACGCTCCTGATCGCGGGCAGTCTCGCCGTTGATCTTAAGTTTGAAATGACGCATCCCGTAGAAGCGGATGCAGGCCGTGAGCGATTGAGGGAGCACATCAGCGACGCGATCTTCGTCGGAGATTTCTTCATCAGTCAGTGGGTCGCTCAATCCGACGGTGTGTCGTGCGAATACCTCGCGGGGCGCTACAGCGGGAAGCCAATCGCCGGGTTGGAAATCGGCGAGCGAATCGTGGATAGCACCGAGGTCGATGCCGAAGAGATTTTTATGCAGAGCGGTTTCGAGAGTCGTATTCTGAGCGTGGCAATACGCATCGATCATCGCGCGTTCGACAAGGGTGACTCCGAATTGAGCGAGCAGCGGTGGGATGTTGTTGGCCTCTCCCCATTTGGCTTGGGCGGCATAGAGCTGGCGCCAAAATGCGAATGGCGTGGCGGCGGAGATATCGCGCGAATGTTTAACGGCAGTGCGCACGACCAAGAACATTTCTTCGATCTCCTCATCGAGATCGCGATCAGGGTCCTTTGTGAACCACTTCGGCGGCAGGTGATCGGCCGAGATGCCGTGTCCGGTCGTGCCGTTGAAATCAAAAGTGAGTTGCAGAAACACATGCGGCACTTCGGTCATCGTCGCGATGCCGTAGCGAAACGGCATGCGGGCCTTGAGTTGCTGACGAGAAAGCGCGGCGTCGAGAAGTGTGATCATGTTCGGAACTTAACATGCAAAGTTCACTGCGGAATACCAGCCGCAGTGTGCAATGAATACGCGCCCTAGGATTTAGAGCGGCCTATCTTCGCTGCTTAGCGTCGGCTGCGACTGCGGTTGCCGTAGGGCGTATTCTTTTTAGCGCCTTTGCGGAAACCGCCAGTCTTTCTCGCACTTTCGCCGTGCGAGGTGCTGCGTGAGCGACTTTCGCGTTGCTCGGGCGGACGCTCGGGACGGGCTTCGTAAGGGCCGTAGGAGAATCCTTCGAGTTTGAGCGTGGCAATCTTTGAACCGATGAAGCGTTCGATGTCGCGAATGTTTTTCTCGGTCTCAGGAGTGACGAGCGTGAAGGCATCGCCGACGGCTTGAGCGCGACCGGTGCGGCCGATGCGGTGCACGTAGTCTTCAGGTTTCTCAGGCACATCGTAGTTGATGACGTGGGAAACACCAGCGACGTCGATACCGCGTGCGGCGATATCGGTGGCGACCATGACTTCGTATTTACCGGACTTAAACCCTTCGAGTGCTTCGATGCGCTGGTTTTGAGAACGGTTGGAATGAAGCACGGCCACGGAGTGATTGGCCTTCTTGAGGCGGCGAGCGATCTTATCGGCGCCGTGTTTGGTGCGGGAAAATACCAGGATGCTATCAAAGTCAGTGCGCTGCATGAGCGCGACAAGTAGGTCGAATTTTTGCCCGAAACTTACCTTATAGACCGCGTGGTTCACCGATTCGTTGGGCGAGCGACTTGCGTTGATTTCGATCTTGGTTGGATTGCGCAGAGCAAAGGAGGCAATGGCCTGAATCTCAGGAGGGACGGTGGCGGAGAAGAGGAGCGTTTGGCGCTCCCGTGGACAGCGGCTGATGATATCCTTCACGACGGGGAGGAAACCCATGTCGAGCATGTGATCTACCTCATCCAAGACGAGCATGTTAATATCTCTCAGGCTGATCGTGCCTTTCTTGAGGTAGTCCATTAAGCGACCGGGAGTGGCCGCAATGATATCTACGCCGCGGCTGAGTTCTTTGCGTTGATTGCCGTAGCCGACTCCGCCGAAGACGGCGACGGTGCGTAGATCGGTGAAGCGCGCGAAATCGCGAAATGCGGTTTCGACTTGAGCGGCGAGTTCACGAGTGGGCTCAAGGATGAGCACGCGGGTTCTGTTGCTGTGGGAGCCGAGGCGATCGATGATCGGCAAGGCGAATGCGGCGGTCTTGCCGGTTCCGGTTTGAGCGGAACCGATCACATCTCCACCCGCCAGCACGAGCGGAATGGCTCGTAGTTGAATGGGAGTAGGATCGGCGTAACCGGCTGCTTGGACGCCACGAAGAACGTCGGCAGATAAATTGAGAGCTTTAAAGGACATGATATTGAAACTTCTGTCGTTCTGGATGCAGCGAAGAATCCGTTTTGGATATTCGTTGCGGAGAGCGGGCTTTAGATGCCGCCCCATGATTCTTAGCCACGCTCGGAACGACAGTTCTTCAAACGCTGGAGAGACAAAAAAGGACGGAACCCAAGTGGGCTCCGTCCCTTGAAATTTGGGTAATAAGACCGGAGTCGTATTAGTAACGACGATCGCCGCCGCGGTCGCGATCGCGACCACCGCCACCACCACCGAAGCCGCCACGACCACCGCCGCCGCCGAAGCCGCCACCACCGAAGCCGCCACCTGGACGTTCTTCCTTGGGACGTGCTTCGTTAACCGTCAATTGACGGCCATCGAGCTCGGAGCCATTTATTTTTTCTGCGGCCTCTTGGGCCTCTTCTGCAGTTCCCATGGTCACGAATGCGAAGCCACGAGGACGACCGGTCATCCGGTCCATAGCGACATAAACGTCGGTCACGCTGCCGAACTGGCCGAAGTGCGAACGGAGTTCGTCTTCAGTCGTTTTGAAGGACAGGTTGCCAACATATAGTTTTGAATTACTCATCTGATGATTCGAAGATACACCGTCCGCTGCCAGTTCCGTTCCCAACGTGGGTTTCGAAATCATCACTAAGCCCTATGCTCTGCTAACGACTCACCAGATCCTGTCATCTAACGTTTTCTCTATCGAGACGGCCAGTAAATGCAGAGGGTCTATGATGACACAAGCCTATTCGAGCAGGCTTAGTTGGAGCAAAACTAGATCGAATACTTGGCTTTGATCTCTTCGGGCAGCGGAGTTGCTCGACCATTGGCGAGACTGACCAAGCTGTAATCGCAGTAACCATCGCAGACGCGTTTGGCGGTCGGTATCTTCTCAATTTCAAATGCCACGCGGCAACCAGAGTCGGTGAAGCTCTCAATCCAAGTGCGCACGGTCATGCGATCACCCCACCCCAACGGCCGTTTATATCTGATGTGTGCACTCGCCATATACCAGCCTAACCCCAAATCGGCGAAGGCCTGCATCGACATGCCGTAGCATGTGTCCATCTGTTCGAAACGGGCTGCGAGCACGTAATCGAGATAGCGAGTGCTGTGCACATGTTGGTAGAGATCGATATCGTCGGGGCGGACGGTGAGCTCGGATTCAAATTTGGAGTAAACGTTCATAAGTTGGTGGGGCGTGGTCGAAAATTAGGTGTCTTCACGAAACTGGTCGAGCAAGCGGCGTTCGCGCTTAGTAGGGCGCCCAGTGCCTGGTTCGCGTCTGGCCACCTGTTCTATGTTTGTGACCTTCAGTTTATCGTATTCCTCGGGAGGCGTGAGGTCTTCGTAATAGTCGGGCACGAGCTTGACACCGATTCGTGAAGGGGGTGAAGCGATGAATCGCACGCGGCGCGTGATGATCCCTTGGCGCACGCTGACGATCTCATCGGCATGAAGTTCACGCGCGGGCTTGATGGGCTGTTCGTTGACAAGCACAGATTCGGCGCGACAGGCCGCCGTGGCGAGGGCGCGGGTTTTAAACAGCCGCACACACCACAACCATTTATCGATCCGGTTTGTTCCCAAAGACACAGCCGCGAGCGTAAAACACTCGCGGCCGTGCGCAAATCGGTTTTCGAAAAAGGATCAGCTCTCGGTCGGACGCACATCCTTGCGCATCCAATCATCGATGAGGGTTTTCTCGTAACGTAGTGGGTCGTTGTTGTTCAGGCGAAGGTTCATCATGAATGAGAGATCGCGCAGTTTACGCTCCCCTTCCCTGACGACTTTGCCCGAAGCATCCATCACGCGAAATTGGAGATCGATTCGGGGCGGATAGATGTCTTTGACGATTCGAATATCATCCATGGTCGCGTCCCACGGCTCAAATTCACCAGCCAGATCAATGTTGGTGAAAGTGATTTCCAACTTCTGATCAGCAGGCAGATATTTCTTCGCCTGTTTCTGCACGTATTGTTTAATGCCCTCAAGATTGGCGGCTTTTCCCTTTGCGGTGGAATTAAAGCCGTCACCAATATCACTGTAGTTTTCAGGTTGATCGAAAGAGACGCTGACGTTGGTCGCCGCGTCGTCTGAGGCGTGAAGCACACCCAAAGCGCTGAGTCCCACCAAGGCTGCGAGTAAGAAGGTTTTGGTTTTCATAACGGGTGTTCTGACTGTGGAAGTGCCGGTTTGGTTCCCGGTTTCGATTATTCTGCGAGTTCCGCCCGCCGAGCGGCCAGGGCGGCGGCGGGATCTGCAGTCGGTGAAAGCGTGACGACGACATACTTCGAAGTCGGTGTATTGCTCTTCGCCGCGACACTATCGATCGGCACAAGCACATTGGCCTCAGGGAAATACGTGGCGAGGCAACCGCGGGGAATACGATACGGCGCGATCATGAAAGCCTCTGCGATCCGCTCTACACCACCGTGATTGTTGGTGAGGTCGATGAGTTGGCCCTGTTGCCAGCCGGCGGCGCGAATATCCTCTTCGTTCATAAAAACGACACGGCGACCGCCGAAGACACCCCGGTAGCGATCATCGAGGCCGTAAACCGTGGTGTTGAATTGATCATGCGTGCGAATCGTCATCATCACGAATTCACCCGGCGCGAGCTCACTGCGCGGAATCGGAGCCACGCTGAAGTTGGCCTTCTTCGTGTCGGTGCGCCATTCGCGGGTGTCGCGTGGTGCATTGGGCAGATAGAATATGCCTTCACTGATGCGCTGATTGAAATTCTCAAAACCCGGCACCACGCGCGCAATACGATCACGGATGCGGTCGTAGTTTCCGGCGAAGTCTTCCCACGGCACATGATTTTCGGAACCGAGCACGGCTCGAGCGAGACCACAGACGATGGCGGGTTCGCTGCGCAAGGCCGATGAAGCGGGTGCGGTGGATCCACGTGAGGGATTGATCACGCCCATCGAATCTTCGACGGTGACGAATTGTTCGCCGGCGAGTTGAGTATCGCGTTCGCTGCGACCAAGGCAGGGCAGGATCAACGCGGTGCGACCGGTGATGAGGTGCGAGCGATTGAGTTTGGTGGAAACTTGTGCGGTCAGCGAACAGCGTCGCAGAGCTTCGGCGGTGTATTCCGTATCGGGCGTGGCGGAAAGGAAATTGCCTCCCATCGCGACGAATACTTTCACTTCGCCGGAGTGCATCGCCTTGATCGCATCGACCGTGTCGTGACCGTGGGCGCGCGGAGATTTAAATTTGAATTCCGCATCGAGCCCATCGAGCCATTCGTCGGACATTTTTTCGAATACACCCATCGTCCGATCGCCCTGCACATTGGAGTGGCCGCGCACGGGACAAGCGCCAGCACCGGGTTTGCCCATATCGCCCCGGAGCAGCAGGAGGTTAACGATCGATTGGATGGTCTCGACGGCGTTGGGTTGCTGCGTGAGGCCCATCGCCCAGCAGCAGATCGTAGCCTTCGACTTCATCGCATGCTCAGCGACGAGCTTGATTTGATCGCGATTCACGCCGCTCGATTCGACGATTTGTTCCCAATCTGCTTCGCGTAAATCGGCGATGAGAGCTTCGAAACCGTGGGTGTGCTCTTTGATGAAGGCGTGATCAAAAATCGTGCCGGGCGCGGCGTCCTCGGCCGCGAGCATCTCTTTCATGATGCCAATAAATAGCGCGAGGTCTCCGTTGATGCGTGGCTGCACCCAAAGATCCGAGAGGCGCGCTCCTTCTCCCAGTAAGGTGGGGAGAGCTTTCAAGGGATTCATGAAGTGCTGGGGGTTTTTAAACTTCTCCGTGCCGACTTCTGGTAATGGATTCACGGAGATAATCGTCGCGCCTTGTTTTTTGGCGTCTTCCAGTGAAGACAACATGCGCGGATGATTCGTGCCGGGGTTTTGCCCGATGATAAAAATTAGATCGGCTTTTTCGAAGTCGTCCAATTTTACGGTGCCTTTACCGATACCGATGGTTTCGTTAAGCGCAGAGCCACTCGATTCATGGCACATGTTGGAGCAATCAGGCAGATTGTTGGTGCCGAATTGCCTCACGAAAAGTTGATAGAGAAACGCCGCCTCGTTGCTCGTGCGACCCGAGGTATAAAAAGCGGCTTCGTCGGGCGAACCGAGTGCGTGGAGATCGGTGGCGATCAGCTTAAATGCCTCTTCCCAGGAGATCGGGGTGTAATGAGTAGCGTCGGGACGCAGCACCATGGGATCGGTGAGACGGCCCTGTCGGTTGAGCCAGTAATCGCTTTGCTTCGCGAGATCGGCGACGGAATGTTGAGCGAAGAATTCGGGTCCGCAGCGTTTTGGCGTCGCTTCATCGGCGATGGCCTTGGCGCCGTTCTCACAAAACTCGAAGGTGTGGCGGTCGCCATCTGGGCTGGGCCAAGCGCAGGACTGGCAATCGAAGCCGTTTTTTTGATTAACGTTGAGGAGAAGCTTTGCGCCTTTGATCGGCCCCACTCCCGCGACCGCAAATTTAGTGGTCTTCGCGACAGCGGTTAAACCGGCTGCCGCAGAGCTGGATTTGCCCAAGGTGGTGCCCTGAAGTTCGACGGGAGGTTGGGCGGAGGTGGAAGATTGTTTCGACACGATGGCTTTTATTTCGGCAATTTTGCGCTATCTTTCAAGCATCGCCGTGTTTACCAACCTACTCCAACTCATTTCCGGTCGTCCCATAACCGAGCCAGATCCCAACTTTGTCTTGGAGGTGCAGGTGCGCTCCCAGCCGGAGCGCGATCCGAAACTGGAGCGGTTTATCCTGATTTGCTGGGTGCTGATCGCAGTTAAGCACGTCTTTATTATATATGCGTGTGCCCATTGGCCGGTGCCTTTTCACCAACTCTGGATCAACGCGCCGACCTTCGCCCTCGGATTGCTCGCGACAATCGTTTATTACGTGCGTCGCTAGCGGGACTATTTTTCGTCTCGCCCGGAGCCGTTTAAATCGCGGAGATAGGATACTATGCCAAATGTTCCCGGACTCCGTAGTATCTATCTCAAAACCGATCGTCTCGTTTACTTTGGAAGGATGCTCGATAAAATTCATCTCCACGCGGCCGGAAAATTACCGGAAGACTACCACCATGGGCTGGGCAAGGGTTTCGACGAGCGTTGCTGCGATTTTCTCAAGGTCGATTACGATGCGCTCAAGGAACGCACGCTCTCTGGTGGCACCGAGGAGCAGATTCTTGCTTGGTGTTTCGAGCAGGGAGGGAATCGCACGGATGATGAGTGCGAGATTTGGAACGGATTTATGATGAAACGTGGCTGGCGCGACGTGCTTTCTCCCAGAATTGCCCAACTGATCAAAGAGTATGGCTTTGAGAGCAAAGAAATCGAATCGATGTTTGATTTCATCGAATATGATGAGGGTCGCGATCCAGTAGCGAGCCAGGCTTGGAAAGAATAATGTCACCCTGCGTGATTATCGTCATGGGAGTGGCCGGTTGTGGGAAGACCACGATAGGAGCATTGCTCGCGGAGAAGCTCGGTTGGCAGTTTAGCGATGCCGACGAGTTTCATCCGGCGGCCAACGTGGCGAAGATGAGCGCGGGGCAACCGCTCAATGATGATGATCGGACGCCGTGGCTGCAGGGGATTAGGGATCATATCACGGATTGCCTCTCTCGTGATGAAGGAGCGGTCGTGACGTGTTCAGCTCTGAAGAAAGTTTATCGCGATGTGATCAGGGTTGATCCCGCGCGAGTAAAGTTCGTGCACCTGCATGGCTCGCGCGAGCTTTTGTGGGAGCGCATCAGTGGTCGGGAAGGGCATTTTATGAAACCGGCGATGCTCGATAGTCAGCTGGCTACTTTGGAAATACCCGAGGATGCTCTCAAGGTTGATATCACGCCTGATCCTGATGCGATTGTGGCAACAATTCGTGATTCTTTATCTCTATGAAATTTTTCCGCCGACTTGTTTATTTGCTAATAGGTTTGCTCCTGATCGCGCTCGTGGCGGTGGGGTGGGTTTATCTCCAGATGCGGGGCAGCCTGGCGCAGCTCGATGGGCAGGCGACTGTGTCCGGACTTGGGGCATCGGTGGAGGTGCAGCGTGATGCTCTAGGCGTGCCGACAATTAAGGGCAGCAACCGCATTGATGTAGCGCGGGCGCTTGGTTGGGTGCACGGGCAGGAGCGATTTTTCCAAATGGATCTGCTGCGCCGCCGCGCTGCGGGAGAGTTGTCCGAGCTGTTTGGACCGAAAGCGGTGGAGGCGGATAAGCGCGCCCGGTTGCACGGGTTTCGACGCAATGCGCAGGATAACATCGCGCGACTTGCATCGGGCGAGCACGAGCTGATCGAGGCTTACACCGAAGGCGTGAATGCGGGCCGCGAGGCGTTGGACAAAGCGCCTTTTGAGTATGCGCTGCTGCGCACGGAACCTCTTCCCTGGTTGGCGGAGGATTCCATTCTCGTCGTGTTTGCGATGGCGATGGAACTGCACGAAGTGGGCACATATGAGCGTTCATTGAGTGTGCTACGTCTGCTATATGGCCCCACGACCGCTGACTTCTTTGCGCCTCTTTATACGGATGCGGATGCGGCCTTGGATGACACTCGTGCAGATGAGATTCCCGCCGTGCCTTCTGCAGAGATTATCGATTTACGCCAAGTGGGAGATGCCGAGGAAACGGAAACGGCCCCACGACCTGATCCTGTGCGTAGCGGTAGTAATAGTTTTGCACTCTCTGGTGATCATACGGCGAGTGGAGTGCCGATGTTGGCGAATGACATGCATTTGTTTTTGCGCGCCCCGAATACGTGGTATCGCGCTTCGCTGGAGTGGACCGACGAATCGGACGTAGCACACAAGGTCACCGGTGTTACTTTGCCCGGGATACCATTAATCGTAGCAGGGAGTAATGGAAATATCGCGTGGGGATTTACCAACGCTTATGCGGATATTGGTGATGTGGTGGTGATCGATCCTAATGAGATTAGTCGTTCTTTTTATAAATACGGGAAAGAGTTACTGCGGTTTGAACCACGGGAAGAGCTCATCAAAGTGCGAGGCGAGGAGCCGGTTGACTTCGTGGTCAATTGGACACTTTGGGGCCCCGTGATTGGCGAAGGAGATAAAACACGCCCTCTCGCCTACCGTTGGACGGCGCATCTGCCTGATGCGGTGAATCTTTCTTTGATGGGGCTAGAAACCGCGACCAACGTGGCCGATGCCCTGCCCATCGCGCAGGACGCCGGGATGCCTGCGCAAAATATTATCGTAGTCGATCAGCAGGGCGACATGGCGTGGAGTATCGCGGGCCAACTCCCGCGTCGCGTGGGCTACGATGGGCGTTTCCCGACATCGCGCACTTACGGAGATCGCTACTGGGATGGCGTTCTTTCTGCCGACGAAAAACCGACTCTGATCAACCCTGCTTCCGGACGTTTATGGACGGCCAATAATCGTATGATCGGTGGCGAGGCACTTAAGCTGCTTGGCGATGGTGGTTACGAGAAACCCGCGCGGGCCGCCCGGATCCGCGATCGGCTATTCGCGATGGAAAACGCGACTCCGGCCGACCTGCTTGCACTGCAACTTGATGATCATGCCCCCTCGCTTGATCGTTGGCACGAACTCCTCCTCGGCACACTCACTCCCGAGGTGGTGGATGCAGATCGCTCGCTCGCGAGGATGCGCCAGCGACTGGCTGATTGGGATAGTCGCGCGCGGATCGATTCCTCGAGTTATGCTCTCGTGAAATATTTTCGGGCGCAGGTTGCGCAGCGGGTTTTTGATCCCCTCTTTGTTTACAGCGTGCTGAAGTTCCCGGAATTCAACTGGCAGCATTTTCCATACGAGCAGCCGGTCTGGACGCTATTAGAACAAAAGCCACTGCACTTGCTGAGCCCTGAATATGAGTCATGGGAAACGCTGCTAGTCGCTTCGGCGCACGGCGTGATCGAGCAATTGGAGGATGAAGGCACGAGCGTTTCGCGGGTGACTTGGGGTAAACTTAATCGCGCGAAGATTAGTCATCCGATGGCGCGAGCCTTACCCGGCTGGCTCGCAGGTTGGTTGTCGATGCCGAACGATGCATTGCCAGGCGATGGTCATACCCCTCGTGTGCAGACACCTGGTTTTGGCGCGAGTGAACGCATGGTCGTTTCGCCAGGGCGAGAGGAAGAGGGGCTTTTCCACATGCCGACAGGACAAAGTGGGAATCCGCTTTCGCCCTATTTTCGGGCTGGACACGAAGCATGGGTGAAGGGCGATCCCACTCCGTTTCTGCCCGGCGCGACTGAGCACACGCTGATCCTTCAGCCTGAATAAGCATTTTCGAAGAGGTTTAATTCAGGGCTTTCGCCAAGGAGAGGAATCCACACACTGCGGTCATGCCCCTGCACGTTCTTAAACACCCCCTCGCCTCTCATGTGATGACGCATCTGCGTGATGAGAGCACGAAGCCTGCGACCTTTCGCACGCTTTCGTATCAACTCGGTCTTCTCCTCGCAATCGAATCGACCCGCGACCTCGCAACCACAGACAAGACCGTGCAAACACCACTGGAAGAGCACACCGGCCAAGTGCTCGCGCGACCTCTGGTCATCGTTCCGATTTTGCGGGCTGGATTGGGAATGACGCAGCCTTTTCTCGATTTGTTTCCCGATGTGAGTGTCGGTTATGTAGGTTTAGAGCGCGATCACGAGACGGCTGTGGCGCGAAGCTATTACTGTAAACTGCCACCTTTGGCTGGCGCTCGTGTAATCGTGGTGGATCCGATGCTGGCGACCGGTGGCTCTGCCGTGCAAACTCTCACGGTTGTGAAAGAGAACGGCGCGAAAGACGTTTCGTTTGCGTGTATCGTCTCTTCACCTGAAGGCGTCGAAACGGTGCAGAAAGATCATCCTGAGGTGCCGATTTACACGGCGGCGTTTGATCGCGAACTCAATGGTGCGAAATACATCATGCCGGGTCTGGGAGATTTTGGCGACCGACTCTACGGCACTTGAACGGTTTCGTAGTGCTCGAGTAATTCCTGAAAAGGTGGCGGCAATTCTTCTGCGGTTACCAGCGCGCTAAAACGATCAATCTTCGGAGCGAGGTTCGCGCGTTGTTCGGGCCAGCGAACGACTGCGTTGAGCAAGGCGCTCAAGCCCAGTATCCGTGAACTCAGGGCGAGCGATTCCTTGCCGACGTGATCATAGATCAGGGCGGCTTGCTCGAGGATTTCGGCGTAATCGCTTACCCGGTGCGCGGCGGCGAACGGAGTCTCGCCTTTCGCGAGATGGTCGATCTGTTCATCCAGCGATTTGGCTAGCGCGATCTCAGGTGGTTCCTGAAACAGTTGCCGCTGGGCATGGATGACGGCCTGAAGGGCTTCGGCTTCTTTACCCGGCTCTCCACTGGCGACCGCAGCCCGGACGCATTGCCCGAGCTCGGAGATCATCCGCATGATGTAGTCTTGTCGCAGCATGGTTCGAGATAGAATCAAGAGTGTGGCTTCAATTCTAAAAAGCAAATCGGCCCGCGAACGAATCCGAGGGCCGATGAAAGAGTGGATGATCGAAGATCGATTAGTCCCAGTTTAACACCAAGCGGGTGAAGTATGAGGTATCAAGTTCATCAACACCGACACCCGGCTGGCTGTTGTAATCGTTGCTCAGACCGATGCGCAGCTTCCACTTCGGATTGGACAGTGGCAGTTCGTAGTAGGACTCATGAGTGACGGTGTAGTCGCTGAAGTCTTCGAAGGCGGGGACGAAGGCGAAGCGGTTAACCAACTTGGAGTTTTCCAATTCCCACTCGTGATTGAGGCCGAAGTCGAGACCGGCGCTCTTGGTGTCTTCCCGAGTGGGATTCTTGTAACCTTCGTAGCGGAACGAAAGACCAGCACGACCAGTGAGGGTGCGCTTATCTTCCTTGATGAAGTCGTAGCCTATACCCGCGGCGGCCACGTTGTAGAGGTCGATGTCTTTCACCCGATTGAAGCCGCTTTCATTACGAACATACCACGATTTCTTGCCGGAAAAAAATATTGGAGTAATCGATACCGACCTTGAATTGGTCGGCAGATAAAACGTCATCAGATTTCTGACGATTGTAGTTGGTATAAAACTGGAGCTTATCTTTCGCTGTTTGGAGCGTGGAGCGTGCACTGAGGGCGGTGCCGAGTTGGCTACTGTTGCCGGACTTGCCGTAGATATCGACGGCGGCCTCGTAAGCCCATTTGCGTTCTTTCGAAGCAAGCTCTTCTTTCATTGCGATGACTTGAGGGTCTTCTTCCCCTTCTGCCCACGATGCGGCGACCTTTTCGATGCTCGTGCTGAGCTGGCCGTCAGTGCCGTTGATATTTAACGTGTCACTTGTGCTGCTCACCGTTCCGGCCACAGTCGTGCCGGTATCTAGGTGCACCACGACGGGTGTATCGGTTTGTAGGCCGATGACCGTGCTTTGGTCGATCACGAGATCGCCCGCATAGTCGGTCGTCACATAGATTTTACCGCCGTCGATCTTGGTCACTTTTCCCACGATGCGTGCGCCGCTCTTCGTTTCGACGACATCGGCGGCCGCAAGTCCTCCTGCTAAAAAAAGGCGAGCGAGAGACCGAGCACCTCTTTGATTCGTTTGTTCATAGCCATGTTTATTTTGATTAAACGGTAAGGCATAACAACTGATGCAAAAAATATCTAGTGTTTTCACCCTAGTTTTATGGTCGTATTATTACTAAGCCCGTTTTTACCTGATTCTCTGTTTTTTCTGTTAATCTGGCGGTGAGCAGTCCCATCTTTCTGACCTATTATGCCAAAGCGCCCCTCTATCCTCCTCGCCGATCAATGGCAGGACTATCAGTTGCTGGAGAGCGGCGATGGCATGAAACATGAGAACTGGGGGCAACATACCCTCGTGCGCCCCGATCCGCAGATTATCTGGCCACGCCACGGTAAAAAGTCCGGAGCGCCGTGGAAAGATTGGGACGGACTTTATCATCGCAGCGAAAGCGGCGGGGGAAAGTGGGAGTTTCGCCAAAAGATGCCGGATCACTGGACGGTCGATTACGCGCGGCTGAAACTAAAATTCAAAATTAAGCCGACCAGTTTCAAGCACACCGGGCTATTCCCCGAGCAGGCGGTCAATTGGGAATGGTTTAGTGAGAAGATTAAAAAAGCCGTGACGGCTGGTCGCGAAGTTAACGTGCTGAATCTATTCGGTTACACCGGTGCCGCGACCTGTGCAGCAGCTGCAGCCGGAGCTCGCGTCTGCCATGTGGATGCCGCCGATGGCATGGTGAA
The DNA here is from genome assembly GCA_002713695.1 of Opitutaceae bacterium. Taxonomy (GTDB): domain Bacteria; phylum Verrucomicrobiota; class Verrucomicrobiia; order Opitutales; family Opitutaceae; genus Cephaloticoccus. The sequence continues at coordinate 11,669 of PAUB01000015.1, read as the reverse complement.
ATGGTGCAAAGAAAATGCGGCTCTATCCGGTCTCAAAGAGGCGCCGATCCGCTACATCGTGGATGACTGTCTCAAGTTTGTGCGGCGTGAGATTCGGCGTGATCGCCATTACGATGCTATCATTATGGATCCCCCGACTTTCGGTCGTGGCAGCACCGGAGAGATGTGGAAACTCGAAGATCACCTCTGGACTCTTCTCACGGAATGCCGCGCGTTGTTGAGTGACTATCCGCTGTTTTTTCTAATCAACGCCTACACTGCTCGGCTCTCGCCCACGGTCGTTGCCAATCTGTTGGGCGAGCTCTTTCCAAACAAGAAAGGGCAAATCACAGCAGGTGAAGTAGGCCTGCCGGGACAGCGAGATGGTAAGATTCTCCCCTGCGGTATTTACGGCCGCTGGGAAACGTAGCTTTCGATCGGAAAGATCGATAGAAAATTAGCGGTATTGAGCCAGCTCGAGCACCACGCCGTCTGGGTCGCGAAAATAGACGAGCGTCTTCTCTCCTTGGTCGTGATTCACCACCCCTTGGGGCACCTTAACTGGATCGCTCACCACATCGACTCCGGCCTCGCGTAGCTTGGCGGTCATCGCGGCGATATCATCTACGCGCATCGCGAAATGACGCAGCCCAATCGTATTGGCTTGGTTATTCGCGGCAGGATTAGCGCCAGTGGGAGTTTCGTAGTGAAGTAGTTCGATGCGTGGTTCACCTCCTGGCGCCACCACGTAAGCGACCTGCCCTTTCACGCCTTTCAAACCGACGATGCGATCAATCCACTCCCCTTCGAGTTGGGCTTCCTTCATCAAGCGAAAGCCCAACAGCTCGGTGTAAAAAAGCACCGACCGCTCAAGATCAGCGACGACGATGTTGAGATGATCAATGGCGATAATCATTTCTCACCTACCTATTCGCTGGCATATGTTTTTCCAGAAAGGCAGCGGCATCTTCCCACCACTGGCCGACAACTTCATAACCATATTTTTGCTTATACTTATTGTTAAACTCCACGGTGGATCCGGAGTCCTCGAGTGCTTTCACAAATTTTTTAAGATAAGTGTAATGATCTGGCTTAGTTTTGGATGTTTCTACGACGAGCAGTGGGGCTTTGATCTCATCCACAAGCTGTATAGGGGAGAGTTGACTAATTGGATCACTGGGATTGGCGGGATCACCCATGCGTTCATAGTATCTCGCCATAGAATCTCCCTTGGTTATCTTGGGATCGATCACCTTATTCCAATCGGTGCGAGGCGATCTCACTACGCCGCAAGCCCATACGTCAGAGTCTTTGGCCAGTGTGATTAAGCTCATGAGTCCTGCCCAAGAGCCATCTCCTAAGAGCGCCACTCTATCGGCATCCACGATACCTTTGCTGATGGCCCACTTTGCGCCATCGGCAAGATCCGCTACTCGGGCTTCAATATTCTGATACCCCATACGCTTAAACGCATCGCCATAGCCTGATGACCCTCGTTCGTTCACACGTAGCACGGCATAGCCTCGATGGGCAAAAAACTGGACCGCGCGATCATAATACCATGTATTTCGAGACCAAAAACCCCCGTCTTTTATGACGATGAGAGGTAGATTTGTTTGGGTTTTGTCGACTGGTAGACTGAGATACCCGTGGATTAGCACACCATCCCGCGCTTTATACTTGATGGGCCGCATTTTGGCCATTTGTCCTTCTTTGTTCCACGGCGTGCTCTTCATCAATTCAGACAGAGCCTGTTTCTCGCGGTCGAAATAGTAATAGGTTCCGGGATCGCGATCGGTGCGTGAATAGATAACCAACTTTTGGAGATCATCACTCATGCTGGTAATCATGTTTACCCTGCCTCTGAGCGCTTGATCTAGCGCCTGTTGAACTCCGCCGAGTCCCTGATCCAGCCAGAATATTCGTGGGTATGCTGTTTGGTAACGTATACCCAGCAGTCGTTTTTTGTCCGGACTGAAGATCATTCCACTCCAAGAGGGGGTATCGGTCTGGGGGATGATATCGTAGTTTTTGTTCTCTAGGAGAACCGGTCCAAATTCTTTGCGCGTTAAATTATAGGGGTATATTGCCCAGCGGCTGTTGGCATTGAGACGTGACACATAGAGCACTTCATCGTTTTCCCCGAAACCTAGTGGACGAACTTGTGGGTCATCCCAATCCATTCCCGGAAGAGCTTGGAATGATGCTTTGGGAGATTCGCGATATACGACCCGATAGCGGGTGCCCTTGATTTCCTGTGCTCCTTTTATCTCACCTTCGCTATTGATGAGCCATTTGGAAAACGAGCCGGGATTCAGCTCCATGAGATCCATGCCTTTCCAGCTGGTGCTCACTTGCGCCACACTAGGCCTAGTCCGATCGAGTGTCGTTTGATTTATGGATGAACTGTCACGAACACTCACATCAATATTTTCCACGATGACCCGTTCATTTTTCTGGTGGCGAAACGCATGTAAAACGTTGCCCATATTTAACCGGTTCCCGCCATCCAGCTGTCGCCGTTTTCCACCGAGAGCTCGACCCTTGCTCCCATCCCAATTGATCGCCTCGAATCCGGTTTTGGCGAGATAAACCAATCGATCATCACTGATCCAAAAATATATGGATCCGTGGGACCACGCTCTATTCCTTCCAACCAGATCCACGGTGGCCCCGGTATTGGTTTCAAGGTTCAGGATTCGTAGCAGATTCTCGCCATTAATCGCTTCGATGTAGGCCACGGCTTTGCCATCTGGAGAGAGTTGGAATCCACTAAAAGGTGCGGCATGGCTGAATTCCATGGTCGGAATCAGAGCGGCTTGGCTGAGCGAGCTAAAAAGCAGACACAAAAGGGCAATCAGTGAATTACGCATACATACATAATGGGGTTATGCATTGAACCCAACCGCACTTCGATAATGATGAAAAGATTAATACATGCCCACTCTATCCGATTCATTTTATCATCAATCTACGGCGTTGCTAGCAAAGGCGCGTGAGCAGAATCAGGCTGTCATCTCGCAATGTGCTGCCTTGATCGGTGAATCAGCAGCCACAAATGGCGTGCTGCATGTTTTTGGGAGCGGGCATAGCGAAGTGATCGGGCGTGAAATCATTGGTCGCGCCGGTGGGCTGGCCTGCGTGAGTGGTATCATCGATCCCACGGCGGGGTTTATCGAAAACCAGGTAGGCTATGGGACGACGCTCGCGGAGCGTTATGATCGGCAGTATCAAATGCGACCCGGTGAGAGTATCATTGTGATTTCCAATTCGGGCAAAAACAGCGCGCCAATCGAAGTCGCGCTTCACGCCAAGAAGAAGGGTCTCAATGTCATCGGACTTACTTCTGTCGCGATGTCTTCTACGGCGAAAACAGTTCATCCCGGCGGGAAGAAACTCCACGAGATCGCCGACCACGTGCTCGATAATTTGGGTGTGCCGGGCGATACGCTGATCGATGTTGGCGATGGTGCGATGTCGGGACCCACATCAACTCTGATTGGCGGCATGCTGCTTAATCTGCTGATGCTCGAAGTGATCGAATGGCTCAATGCGAATGGCCATCCCCTTCCCTTGCTTCGCAGCCAGAATTTGCCGGGTGCGATCGAGCATAATCGGGCGATTGGTGAAAAGTATCGGTATCGCTTGAGCCGTCAGCTGGCTTAACGCGATGCCGCGTAATAAAAATAGCGGGAGCGGACACTATTGTGTGTCATCGACGGGTTTAGAGGTTTCACTACCGCTATGAATTTCAAAATCGGTGTTGATGGTGGTGGCACCAAAACAGATTTCATTCTTGTCGATGAACGCGGAGACACCATTGCGCGACGCAATTCCGGGGGTTGCAACCCCAGCCTAATTGGGAGCGAAGCATCTCAAGCTTTGATCAATGGCCAACTGAATTCCTTGGTCGACGAAGGCCGATCGCGTGATTCAGAAACACTTATAACGCATACCCTGTTTTGTATGGCGGGGAGCCGTCCGTTTTGGCGTGAATTTGGCGCGACCCTCACCGATTGCGGAGAGGTGCAGACGTTTGATGATTCTGTGCCGGTTCTAGAGCTCGCGACCAACGGTAAACCCGGGTTGGTCCTACATGCGGGCACCGGATCTTTTGTCGCGGCGCGCGATACGAGCGGTGGCACTCATTACGCTGGTGGGCTGGGTTGGCGTTTCGGTGATCCGGCCAGTGCCTACGACCTCGGTCGCCATGCCATCGGTCGCGCGATTCTCGAACTGCAGGGATGGGCCGAACCTTCCGAAGTGAGTGCCATGATTTGCCAAGCGACTGGCCTCAAGGATTCGGATTCGGTTACCCGTCATTATTACAACGACGATTTGGCGCATACGACGATCGCAGCGGTGGCTCCGCGTGTTACTGAGATTGCGGCCAATGGCGATCCGATCGCCCAGGAGATTGTGGCCAACTCTGTGCGTAAACTCGCGGAGATGGCACGCGATGTCGTTGCCCGCGTGATGCCTGAAGCAACCAACGAATCGCTCATCGTCGGTCTGAGCGGGGCGATCCCGCAAACGCCCATCGCGCGTGAAGCGATTGCCTCAGTCTTGGGATCGGGCTGTGAATGGATATCAGTGAATGATGCACCGATCGAAGGTGTGCGTCGTCTGCTCGCTCGTCTCTAATTTTAATCTTTCTCTTTTATGCCGGTTATCCCTCTTGCTTCGTCTTCGTGGAAATTTCGCGACGTTACCGACAACTCGCCTTGGCGCGATGCGACCGTGCCCGGTTGTGTGCACCGCGATTTACTGCGGCATGAGCTGATCCCGGATCCGTTTTACGGCACCAACGAACTCGATCTGCAGTGGATCGAACAGCATGTCTGGGAATACCGCACTTCGATTCAGGTTTCTAAAAAACTCCTGGAAGAAGACGTCGTCGAGCTGGTCTGTGAGGGACTCGATACGCTCGCGACGGTCATGATCAACGGCCGTAAAGTGGCCACGACCGACAACATGTTTATTACGCACCGCTATAATGTGCGCCGCTACCTCAAGGCGGGTCGCAACGAACTGCTGGTCAAGTTTGCGAGCACGAGAAAAGCACTGGCGAGGACGCGACCTGAACATATGCCGAAGGAGTATAATGATACCATGGGGCGTTGTTCGGTTTTCCGCAAAGAACAGTGCCAGTTTGGTTGGGATTGGGGCCCACGTTTGGTGACCGCGGGCATCTGGCGCGACATCCGGCTCGAAGCGTGGTCTGCGAATCGCTTGGAGTCGGTGCGTGTCACGCAAATGCATCATGGCCAAACCAAATCTAAACCTGCGACCAGCGTTAGTCTCAAACTCATCCCTGAGCTCACACGCGCTCGAAAAAGTGTCACCTATGGGGTCACACTTTCGCTCGAGGGTGAAGTGGTTGCGGAGAAAGAAGGTCGCGCCGGTGATTTGGGAATCACGGTGACGAATCCTGCGCTTTGGTGGCCCAACGGACACGGCGATCAGCCTCTCTACACGCTCACCATCGTGGGGCGCGAAGCGAAGGGGCGGGAGCTTGGCACGTGGTCACAACGAATCGGTTTGCGCACGATTGAGCTGAATCGTTCCGCAGATAAGTGGGGTGAGTCTTTTCAGTTCGTGATCAACGGTCGTCCGATCTTTGCGAAGGGGGCGAACTGGATTCCCGCCCACAGTTTCGTGGCCGGATTGACGCGTGCTGATTACGAGCGAGATCTCGTGTCCGCGGTGCGCGCCAACATGAACATGATGCGCGTCTGGGGTGGTGGGATTTACGAGAGTGAAGAATTTTACGATCTGTGTGATGAGCTCGGTCTGCTCGTTTGGCAGGACTTCATGTTTGCCTGCACCCTCTACCCCGGTGATCGTGGATTTCTCTCCAGCGTGCGTCGCGAAGCCGAGGACAATATCATTCGATTGAGGCACCGCGCGTCGCTCGCCTTGTGGTGCGGTAACAATGAGATCGAAACGCTCAACTGGGATGATCTCGAAACCAATCAGAAGCTGCATCGTCACTACGAGACGCTGTTTCATCGGCTCCTCCCTGAGGTTGTCGCATCGTTTGATGGCGTGACTGATTATTGGCCGAGCTCACCGAGTCGCGGCCCTAATCGGAGCAACGATTATTCGGACAAAGCTCTGGGCGAGAAAACGGGCGACACTCATTTCTGGGATGTCTGGCAGGCGCGCCATCCAGTGAAAGATTACGAGAAGTGGAAATTCCGTTTCGTGTCCGAATTTGGCATGCAGAGCTACAGTTCCCCGGAGACGCAGCGGACGTTTTCTCCGGTAGAAGACAGCAATATTTTCGGCCCCGTGATGGAGAATCACCAAAAGAGCATCGGGGGTAATCAGGTCGTGCTCGATTACATTTCACGGCGCTATCGGTTTCCGAAAGATCAGGATTCACTCATCTATCTTTCGCAGCTCAATCAGGCGTATTGCATGCAGACGGGTATCGAACACTACCGGCGTCTGATGCCGCGTTGTATGGGCGCGCTCTACTGGCAGCTCAACGATTGCTGGCCGGTCGCTTCGTGGAGCTCGATTGAACACACAGGCCGTTGGAAGGCGTTGCATCATGTCGCGCGACGTTTTCTCGCACCCGCTCTGGTGAGTGCGCATGTGCCGGGCGACGAAAGCACGGTGCTGGGTAACTACCGCCGCAGCGATGTGCGCAAAGTCCATTTGTATACGGTCTATGATGCGCCGGAATCCGCCGAGGGCGTGTTGCTCTGGGATCTCTTTCATGTCGATGGGCGCGCGTTGCTCAGCGGGAAAAAGAAGGTCGCGCTTAAATACGGCAAAAGCGTGCGCCAAAAGACGCTCGATCTGGCTGAGCCGCTCGCAGAACACGTTCGTGATAATCTCTACGTGCGGGTTGCACTCGAAATCGATGGCGTGCGAGTCAGCGAAGAGTCTGCGCTGCTCACGCCGCCTCGTTTCATGGCGTTGCCGCGTGGAAAAACCGAAGTGGCGGTGCGCCGACTTACGCCCACGCAAGCGTTGCTCACTTTCCAGTCAAGTGCGTGGCAACATCGCGTCGCGTTTGATCTTGCCGGTATCGCGCACGAATCAAGCGACAACTACTTCGAGCTCTACCCGCATGATCAGAAAGACATCTACGTGGAATTCGCTGATCCGATCACCGTCGCCGAAGTGAAGAAAGCGCTCACGCATCATTCGCTCGTTGATACTTACTAAAAATGCCGACAATCGATTGTGCTCCCACGATTCTCGCCGAGGCCGATTGGCTTGAGCGGCGTCGGGCGCATGAGAAGCGGGTGCGCGGTTGGACCGATCCGCATCAAGAGCGCGCGATGCGGGGAGAGAAACATCCGGTCTACGATTTTCTCTTTAACTACTACGCGTTTCGGGCGGCGTGGCTGCGACGCTGGCATCCGGGGCCGGATGTCGCGCTGGCTGGAGACTCCGCGCGTGAGTATCTACGTTGGTCCGAATATCAGGAGACCGCGGAGGGCGTGAGGTTGAATGTGGGGTCGCTGAAACCGCGTCGACGTGAGTTCGTGAGCTGGTTGCGCGACTTGATTCAGATCACGAATGAGCGACCGGCCTTTTTCGGATGCTTTGGAATGCACGAATGGGCGATGGTTTATCGGCAGACAGCCGATGAGGTGCGGCACAATGATTGGCCCATGCGCTTTCCGCCGGAGGAGCTAGCACGGATCGTCGAGGCTACTTCACTGTGCTGCACCCACTACGATGCGTTTCGGTTTTTCACTAAGCCGGCGCAACCGCTTAACAAAAGCCAACCCACGCGCGATGGGCTGCATGAGAATGAGCAGCGTGGGTGTCTGCATGCCAACATGGATCTCTACAAGTGGGCCACGAAGCTCGCGCCGTTCGGATCCTCGGAACTGACTGCGGATTGTTTCGAGCTCGCGCGAGACATTCGCGAGGTAGATATGCGCGCGAGCCCCTACGATTTACGAGCGTTGGGGTTCGAGCCGATCACTGTCGAAACCGAATCGGGTCGCACTGAATACGAACAGCATCAACGCAACTTCGCCGCGCGTGGTCAGTCCTTATGGTCGCGATTGCTTGAGCTGTGCGATCGGCTACTGGCGACAGATTGAAGTGATGGGGCCCATGGATTGCTTCGTCGCTATGCTTCTCGCAATGACAGCTGGGTATCGTGACCCATAATGTCTTTACCAGCGTGCATCGATATCTGGTGGTCGTATGTATTCCTGAGGATTGACCAGTCCGCGCGCTAAGGGATTGGCTCTCGCGATTAATTCTGGTGACGCGTGGTAGCCCCAGCGGGTGCGATTCCATGATGAGCCGTAGCGATAGACGGCGATTTTACGTTCGCCGGGATTCACGCGCTTGGCCGATCCGTGACAGGTCGAATCCACAAACACGATCGCATCGCCCGCCTTCATGTGGACCTCGCCGGCACCCTCGATCCCATCGACTGATCCGCCACCACCATCCTGCCATTCTTCAACGCGGGCCCTCTTGGCGAACTCGGGATGCGCAATATTCGATTTGTGCGAACCGGGAATCACCATCGTGGCACCATCGCCAGGGCCGATATCGGTAAACGCCATGAGCACGTTGATTTGGTTACATTGAAAGCGACCGTTGTGATATCCGAATGACATCCGCTTCGCGCGATCGTGTCCCCCTGCGTGCAGGGGAATCGCTTCGCCGGGGCCGCGGATCGTGTAGAAGTTTTCATCAATGAACGCCGGTCCGTGGTGGTAATCGAAGCAATCGTGGCCGCCGATGAATCGGAGCACGTAATTAATGTAGTTGGGATGATCGATCATACGCTCGAGCGCCCCGCCCAATTCGTAGACTTGCTGGTAGCTGATGCCGCGGTGCTCGGGATGATCTTCGCGTTGCACCCAGCCGTGCCAGCCTTTGCGAGGAAGCTCGCGTGGGATTTCATCGATGCGCGCATTGGCATCGGCGACTTCTTCGGGCGAAAGCACGCCGCGCAGAATGACGAAGCCATTCAGATCGAAAAGATACTCTTCGAGATCGGTCGGCACGCGCGCGTCCGGCACATTGATCACGGGGGGTTGGGGTAAGTGGTTATGAAAGCGTTTTTCCATGAGAAGAACTTTAGCAGAACTATTCGGAAATATCTTTCCAATTATTCCATAATATATCTCGTATAGTAACCATGTTGCGTTCCTCAGTGCCGATCGATACTCATCACGAGGACGAACTCGGTTTCCGTATTTGGCGCCAACACAACTCTGGCATGATGGTGCGACCGCACACGCATCCAGATATCGAAGTGAATTACCTCTTTGATGGTGGGTTCTCATATCTGCACGGCGGCACGATCACTCCGATTGAAGCGGGTCGATTCACGGTTCTCTGGGGAGGTGTGCCGCATCAAACGATCGAGCCTGGTATCGTGGGCGAAGGTATTTGGATCACGCTTCCGCTAGCGTGGTTTCTGCAGTGGTCGCTTCCTCACGGAATGGCGGATCATTTATTGGAGGGTGAGATCATTGCGGCTTCGCCAGATCCGACTGATTACCCTCAGCTCCTACGATGGCTAGACGATGCCAAGAGTGGTCGATCCGAGCGTCAGCGACCGCTGATTTTAGAAATGGAGGCCCGCTTTCATCGTCTCGCACTTGGGATGAACCGAAAAACAACGCCACCTCGATTGAATTGCACCCATGCCGGTGCCGGACAGATCGCCCGAGCGACCCGTTTCATTGCCCGTCACTATCGTGAGGCTATTTCTGTGCAGGATATCGCCGATGAGATGGGGCTGCACCCAAAATACTTGATGCGCATCTTTAAGAAACAGATTGGTGCGAGTGTCTGGGAGTATCTCACCCGACTCCGCGTTTCACATGCGCAACGCTTACTCATCACGACCGACATGAAGGTGCTCGACGTGGCGATGGAGAGTGGTTTTTCGTCAGCGGCCCCTTTTTACGCTGCATTCGCTACCCACTCGCGCGGACTGCGCCCGCTCGATTATCGTCGGAATCATCATGTTCCGCTACCCCATGAAAAAGCCTGATTTAAGTGTTGGTTTAATCGGTTCTGTCGGGCGTTGGTTTGAAAAGCAAAACGGATGAGCTCGCGCACAGGATTGCCACACTCGTTTCATCACTTAGTTTTCACGCATGGAATCCGACGACACGACATTACCGGAGACTCCTCGGAAACCGAGTATCCCTATCCACGACGGATTGCGTGATTATCTACTGCACTTTCGTCGCGAGCGTGATCTGCCCGTGACGTATGAGCGGCTGCGTAATTATCAGGAATCGATTCCGCTCAACGATTCCCAAGGCGAGCCGACTTTGTGGGATACGGTGATTTATCGCGCCGAGGAAATGGAAGAGCTCTATGCGCATCTCAAACGCATCTACGCATTGATCAAAGTGGATGGCGACGCGCGGATCGTGGAGCACGTTTATGTGGACCGCGTGGATTTTTGCAGTTTCGGCAACTCGATGCCGTTTCGCGTGAGGGTGGTTAACGCCTACAACGACAACCAGGATTACTTTTACGTTAAGCGAGCGGATGCCTCGCGTGTTTATGGTCTCGAACTGGAACATCTGCTCTCACCTAATCGACTTAACTACCTAACCAAGGACGATACGCTGATTGAAGAACACATCGCAGGTATCCCCGGAGATATTTTTATCGAGCGGCACATCAAAGGTTACCCCGAACTGAATCCCGTGCGTGTGGCGAAGGAGCTAGTTAAGTTCAACGAGCGCTGTTTCGTCCGCCTGCTCGGCGATATGCGCGCTTACAATTTCGTTTTCGTGATCACACCTGATTTCGAGACTGCGCAGGTGAGGTTACGCGCGATGGATTTTGATCAACAGTCCTACAACGGGCGGAAAAAATTCTACCTACCGCAGTTCTTTAAAGAAAACCTTCCGTTGGTGAACTACTGCAACGAACACCTGCATGAGCAGACGGCACTGCAATACCAACGCGAGGAACAAACTATGATGGTGCATCGTGCAGACCTTGCGAAAGTGCGCCTCGGTATGCTGCTGGATGAAATGAAATCAGATCGACTTGCTCCGGATGAAAAAGTGCACGCGTTGCGCGCAGAACTTGCCGTCCATTTCCAAAATGATCGTTACCTGAAGTGCGAATCGATGGGTGCACTCGTCCGCGAAAATTTGATGACGATTCGTGACATGATATCACGATAATCATTTGTATCGAAATAACAGATTCAAGCATCGTGACGCATTGTAAGCCGCATTCGAAAAATAATGGGCGCAAAAATTGAAGTCGCGTGATGAACTTCACGAAATTTTGTCGCGCATTTGTATTGCGCGGCGCGCTTAGTTTGTTGAGTTACTAACAAGTTACTTACACATGACGCCCCTTGTTTTGTGGTAAGTCTAAATCAACTATAGCCCTAAACCGGAGCAACCGCATGGCAAAAAAAGCAGTCAAAAAAAAGACGGCTACGAAGAAACCTGCTGCTAAGAAAAAAGCAGTAGCGAAGAAACCAGTCGCTAAAAAGAAGGCAGCAGCTAAGAAGCCTGCCGCTAAGAAAAAGGTAGTAGCTAAGAAAAAAGCTGCTCCTAAGAAAAAAGCAGCAGCTAAGAAGCCCGCCGCCAAAAAGAAGGTAGCAGCTAAAAAGCCAGCCGCCAAAAAGAAGGCAGCCGCCAAAAAGAAGGCAGCACCTAAAAAGAAGGCAGCACCTAAAAAGAAGGCAGCACCTAAAAAGAAGGCAG
>PAUB01000014.1 GCA_002713695.1 Opitutaceae bacterium | reverse complement strand
TCGTTGCTGGGCGGCGCGCGGAAGCGGTGCTTAGCGCGCCAGAAGCAATGCTCTTTGATAGATTTTAACACCCGTGCCCTCGCTGTGACCCCTTCAGATTTCTACAGATCTTGGTCAGCAGCAGGCAGCGCTTCACGAACCAGTGAGGCTGGTCAGCTGGGCAACGCCGATCGTGTCTCCGTGGTTGGACGCCCACACCGCGTACGTGTGCGGCGGCACGGCGTATGCCGTGACGCGCTTGGGCCCGTCCAGCGCGCCGATGCTGGCGCCCAGGCTGGCGTCGTCCAGCACCGCCACGGTGCTGAGTCCGGCGTCCGGGTCCGAAACGTCGACGACAATGAGCTTGTCGGTGTCAAAGGACGTCACCACCGCGTGCGCCTGGCCGTCGACCTCGAACACGCTAACTCCCTGGCACTTGTTGTAGTGGACTCCGGAGATACTGGCCTTCACCTTCACGCTGCCTGCATCGGTGATCTTGAGGACCTGCAGTCCCGCGTCGGTGGTCACGGCGGCGTACAGGTCCGCCCCAATCGTGTAGGTCGCGACTTGCTTCGGGTTGTTGAGGCTTGCGCTGGAGTCGCCGTTTCCAACCTCGTCCACTTTGCTGGGGCTGGCAGGGTCGCTGATGTCCCAGAACTGCACCTCGTCGCCGTCTTCGCGCGCTACGATGGCGTAGGTGCCGGGCCCGTGCGCGTAGGTAGTGACGCCGTAGCCGCCCGAGGTGCCTTTTTGGCCGACGCAGAAGATGCGGTCCGGGTTGTTGACGTTCAGGATCTGCATGCCGTTCGCCGTGCTCTCGTCGCCCACGACGGCGGCGTACCACGTTTCCACGCCCTCGGAGGAGATGGAAAAGGTGGACACCGACAGCGGGTCGTTTATCCGGTTACAATTGACCCCGGTCTCGCTCGATCCCGGGTCGCTGTACACCTGGTTGTGCTCGGCGTAGCTCTTGAACAGGGGCGCATCCGGGTCGGTGACGTCCAGCAGAGCGACCCCGTCGTCTTCGTAGCTTGCGATCAGCGCGTACACCGAGCTGTTCTTGACGAACGTTGATACCTCGACGGGCCCGCCCAGTATCAGAGTGGGCGTGAGCTGGGAGTCATCCGCATTGTTCGCCACGAGGCCCTTGAGCTCGAGGTTGGTCGGGTCGGTGACGTCCACGATCTGTATTGCGCCGTATTGCACCCCCGTCGCCACCACGTAGATCCGGCCGTTCACCGTGTAGGTGTCGACGCCGCTGGCCCCGACGAATGGGTCGCCGAGCGCGGCCACGGCGTTGTCCCGGAAGATCGGCGTCGGCAGCAGGTAGGCGGCCATCACGGGCGTCGCCGGCGGCGACGGCGGAGCGGGGGGCTGGTCGTACCTGTAGACGCGCACTTCCCCCGCCTGCGAGTTGGCTTGCGTTGCCCCTACCGCAACCGTCGAGCCGTCGGTGCTGATGGCCACCGCCACGCCGAACTCGTCGCCCACGGCCGTGCCGAGGAGCGGGGTGCACAGCTCCTCCCACGCGGATCCGCTCCATTCAAAGACCCGCGCGCGGCCCGTGTCGCTGCTCGAGCCGTACTCGCCCACGGCCACGGTGTTCCCGTCGCCGCTCAGAGACACGCTGTGGCCAGTGTGGTCTCCTGCGTTCATGCCGTCAAGGTCCGCCCCGCGCTGCGTCCAGGCGTCGGACGCGGCTTCGTAGTCGAAGACGCGCACGTGGCCCTTGTCGCCGTCGTGGTCCTTAGAGCCGACCGCCGCGGTCAGCCCGTCGGCGCTCAGCGAGAGGGCAGCACCCGCCTCGTCCTCCACGTCCACCCCGGGGATGTCCCCCCCGAGCTGCTGCCAGTCGTTGCCGTTCCACTGGAAGACGCGCGCGTGCCCGGCCCCGTCGGCGGCGTCGTCGTTCTCCGACGCGCCCCCCGCAACGATGTTGCCGTCGGCGGAGAGGGCGACCGCCTCGCCCCACTTGTCGTTTTCGTTTGTTCCGAAGATGTTGGAGCCCATCTTGTTCCAGACGTCCTCGGTCTCCGTGTAGCGCCACACGCTGACCGCGCCGCGGTTGCTGGCCCCTCCGCCCTCCCGCTGGTCCGAGCCGACGGCCACGGTAAACCCGTCGGCGCTGATGGCCAAGGCCCTGCCGAGGCGGTCTCCGGCGACTGGTGCGGTGTACAGCAGGTCGCCGCCGCGCTGCAGCCACCCCGAGCCGGTGTAGTGAAACACCTGGGCCCGCCCGCCTTTGGTGACGCCGTTGTTTTCGTACCACGGAGACCCGACCGCTAGAATAGAGGCGGTGTCGGTGTCCGTCATCGCCAGCGCCTCCCCAAAGCCCTCGCCGGTGGGGCCCTGCAGGTCGGGCCTCTCGAGCCAGTCGCTGCTGGCGGGGTCCACCCGCGTGTAGGTCTTCACGAGGCCGTCGCACGTGTTGCAGCCGACCACAGTGGTGGTGCCGGTCGGGTTGAGCGCCACAGCCTTGCCGAACTCACCCGTGGCCGGAAAGCCAGTGCCACCCGTTAAGGTGACGCCAGCCTGCTCGTTGCAGGGCGGCGGGGGCGCCGTCGGAGGCGGGGGCGTGCTGGGGCTCGGCCAGTGCACGCCCAGGGTGACGTGCGCGTGCTTGACCGCCGTGCCCGGCACGTGGGTGTCGATCAGGCAGAGCTCGTACGTGTCAGGCGGCAGGTCCACGTCGTGGATGAGGGCCCCGGTAAGAAGCTCCGAAATCACGCCGCCGCGGTCGCCCAGTGGGTGCACGTCGTCGCCGGTCGGGGCGGCGGCGTCCTGCTCGCAGCCCTCGCCGGCGGGGACCCACCACGCCACGTCGCCGACGTGCAGCGTGTGGGTCCCCGTGAAGCGCAGGGTGGTCTTGAGCTGCGGAGTCGAAATTATTTTGAAGATCTCCACGTGCGTGAGCGGGTCGTCGGGGGTGGGGTAGCCGCTGCCCATGTTGACCTCCACCACGACGTCCGGCGGCGGGGCGGCGGGCGGCGGCGCCAGGGGCGGCGCGCTCGGCGGGCTGTGGATGTAGCAGTACACCTGGTCGGGGGCAGGGGGGTCAGGGCCGGGGCCGGGGGGTCTGGGCCGCGGGCGCGACCCTCACCTTCCCGTGGTCGTTGCTGTTCGTCTCGTCCGGGTACACGCAGCTCTCCATGGCGCACTTCCCGGTGTAGAAGTCGTACTCGAAGCCGCGGCAGCCCTCGGCGACGTGGGCGGAGCAGTTGGACGCGCAGAGCTCGGTGCTCCCGGTGTAGAACTTCTCGCCGAGCGGCTCCGAGGCGCCGTTGGAGCACGACACGGCTGTCTTGGTCGGGTCGGTCGGGTGCAGCATCACGTACGGCGCCGGGCACTCCACCGGGGCGAGCGGCGGCGGCGGCGCCGCGGGGGGCGGCGCCGCCGGCGGGGTGCCGGGCGGCGGGGGGCTGGTCGGCGGCGGGGGCACCGGCGGCGGCGGCGAGGGCGTGCCCAGGGGCGGGGACGGCGGGGGGCTCGCCGGCGGCGGCGGCGGGGGGCTCGCCGGGGGCGGCGGCGAGAGCGGCGGCGGCGGCAGCGTGCCCAGGGGCGGCGGCGGCGGGGGGCTCGCCGGGGGCGGCGGCGAGAGCGCCGGCGGCGGCGGCGAGAGCGGCGAGGGCGGCAGCGTGCCCAGGGGCGGCGGCGGCGGGGGGCTCGCCGGCGGCGGCTTGTCCGGGAGCGGCGGCGAGGGCGGCGGGTTCGCCGGGCCCGGGGAGACGGGCGGGCTCGCCGGGCCCGGCGAGAGCGGCGGGCTGCCCGGGGGGGACGGCCCCAGGGGCGGGAGCGGCGGGGACGGCGAGTCGGAGCCCCCGATCACCCCCGCCGCGGCGAGGCCGCCCACCGTCGCTCCCGCCAAGACCGCGGTCACGACCGCCGCCCCGACCGCGAGCTGCAGCGTGGAGGCGCCCGCGATCGCACTGGAAATGCTCGCGGCCGCCGCGCCGCGCGTCTGCGCGGCGCCCCGCAGGCGCACGCGGGGGTCGTCGTCGGTGCGCAGAGTCTGGAACGTCCACATGGCGCACACTTGCGGTGTTGTTTGGCGAGTTTATGCCGGGAGCACAGCTATCACTTACGGCGGGGATTCGCAAGCCGGAAGTTTCCCTCTGCCCTGCCCCCCGGCGTGTCACCCTCTTGCGCGGGCGACCCTGTTTCGCTACCGTTTACCGCCTTCCTAAACGAGAAGCGTCCGGCATGCGGCCCAGGGCTCTCGCGCTCTCGCGAAAGCGCTGTTTCGCTACCTAGTCGTCGCGGCCGCGCTTCTTGCCGGAGGCGCCCTCGAGGAGCACGCGCTCCTTGCTCTCGAGGTTGATGGTCTTCAGGAGCATGTCCGCCGTCGCGCGGTCGACCTCGCGGTCGCCGCCTTCGACGCGCACGAGCCGCGTCTCCAGCTGGAGGCGCGTCTTCTGCAGCGAGCGGATCATCAAGTGGCGCCCCACGAAGTTGCTCGTGACGCACATCTCGTAGTGCTCCCGCAGCTTCTTCCACGGCCACGCGGGCGCGACCGCGCCTTCGCGCTCGATGGGACCGGCCACCTCGATCTTGTAGGTCAGCGCCGCCTGCCGCCAGAGCGAGTCGTCCGACATGCGCGAGATGTTGCTGCGGACAAAGCGCTCCACCGGGCCGAGGCGGTTGAGGAGCGCGCAGCCCACGCAGTCCACGCCGCGCACGGGGAAGGCCGCGCACTGGGCCTCGCGCCGCATGCGCGAGGAGCTCTCCGAAGCGACGGATCCTCCGCCGACCGAGCGGCCGTAGGCCGCGGCGCCGCCTCCGAAGGCCGCGGCGCCCACGAGGCCCTGCATGCGCTGCTCGCGCGAGGGGCCGTCCGCCTCCGAGGCGTCGTCCTCGACCGAGTCCTCCTCGTCGCGCTCGGCGGCCGCTTGCGTGCGCACGCGCGAAAAGTGGTCTTCGTCCTCGTCGTCGATGTTGCTGTCGGCGCCGTCCGCGTTCTGGTACAGGTCCTGGCCGAGCGCGGCCATGGAGATGCGCTGGAAACAGGGCTTGTCGCCCGGGGGGTCGGCATCGCCCCGGCCGCGGCCCCGTGCGCGCGGGGGCGGCGGTGGCGGCGCCCCGTCGGGCCGGGAGGCGCGCCAGAGGGGGTGCTCCCGCAGCCGGTCGGCGTTCAGCGCCTGCCCGGCGGCCTCGGGGGGCGCGCTGCTCGCGACGGAGGGGGAGCTGGGGTTGCTCATACGTTTGTTAACTCTAGACTGTCTACCTTCCACGGGCTAGCGGCGGAGTGGGCTCACTCGGGGGGCACGTAGGCCTCGTCGTCGGCCTTGGCGCGGGCCTCGGCCCGCTTCTTCTTGAGGAACTTGGCCTTCTCCTTGGAGGACATGCCCTTGACCTCCGCCTTCTCCTCCTCCGTCAGCTTGATCTCGGGGGGCTTGCGGGCCGCCAACCACAGGATCTTCTGCGGCACGGCGGTGGTGGAGGCGAAGATGCTGTCGTCGGTCGCCTCGTACCCGAGCTTCATCAGCTTGCCGTTGAGGCGCTTCCCGGTCGAGACCACCTTGCGAATGATGGCCGCGTTGCGCGTCGCTTCCTGCGCGTAGGCAGAGAGGAACTGCTCGAGCATCGCAGCCGCGCCGTCGCTGACCTGCGGGTACCAGGGGCCGACGTGGCTCTCCTTGCGCACGCCGATGCGGTAGACGCTCGCCTCCTGCTTCATCACTTCGCGCACGTAGGCGGCCGCCCCGGCCGCCGCCACGTTGTACGCGTGCTTGCCGACGAGGCGGTTCGTGCGCGTGATCTTCAGGTGGCGCTCCTTCTTCTTGGCCAGGAAGTCCTCCTTCTCCTTCTGCGACTTGCCCTCCAGCTTCTTCTCGTCGGCCTTGGTGATCTTGATCTCGTTGACGCTCACCTTCTTGCGGGTGAACATCGGCGCCTTGCGCGCGAGCGTCCACGTGCCGTTGACCTTGTTGCGCACATCGCGCGCCCCCAGGCTCGCGTTGATGCACGCCTGCTTGGCGACGCCGGGCTTCTTTTTCGCTGCCATGGTTACCTGACGGACTCTGACTCTTCTCGCTCTGTCTAAATAGCGGAGGCGCCAAGCTACCCGTTCGGGCGCAGGCGGCCGTTTGGGCTCTCAAGTTCGCGCGAGAGATCGGCCACCGCCAGCGCCAGGTCGCGCACCGCCTCGTCCAGCGCAAGGCTCTCCCCCCTCGCCCAGTGCGGAAACACCTTGCGCAAGCTTTCGGGGTCCGCGCCGTGCCCCGGGAGCTCCGCGCGCTGCACGAGCGCAAACCGCTGCAGCATGGCCGGCGGCGCTTTCGCGGCGCGCCAGGGCAGGCGCGCCCCCGACGCGAGCACGAGCGACCCGGCGCCCATCAGCGCCGACAGCACCACGAAGCAGCACACGCAGGTAAGGAAGCAGCTGCAGCGCGAGGGCTGCAGACGCGGCGGCTCGCCGCGCGGCTCTTCGCACCTGATCGGCAGAGGCGGCGAATGCCGGCCCGCGTGCGCTCTCTGGGGGGGCAGCTGGTCCATCGCGTTGGACCACAGCCCGGTCAGAGACCGCTCCGCGCGACGAATCGACATGGCATCTCCAGGGGGGTGCCAGAGCCGCTGCGCACAAAGCTAGCGGCGATATGCCTCCGCGCGCCGCATACGACCAAGGCCGATGTTCCCTCTCGTGGCGTTTCGGCCGTCGGCGGCGCCGGCGGCCAGGTCGGACCGGCTGCATGGACTGGAAGCCGCCGTGCCCCTCGAGCACATCGTCGACGCGTGGCGCGACCTGGCGCGGTCGAGGGGCGGCACCGACGTACCCATGTTCGCCAAGAAACCCGACCCGCAAGAGATGCGCGCCCGCAGCGACCACCGGCGCAGATGGCTGGGCACGTGGTCGATGGCGGTCGCCGCCTTCTGCCTCGCATGTACTCTTACGTCCGTCCTATACACGGTCGTGCGGATTAACAAGGACATCGACAACGCCGTCGTCGCGCTCTCGCCTGCAGGAATGGGCCTCGTCAACAACACGGCCAACATCTTCCAGGCGGCAGATCACGTCACCGAGCACGGTTCTCGGATGCTCGTGCAGAGCATGCCCTTGATGGACCACATGATGAACAACACCGATTCGATCGTGGACCGCCTGGAGTACCTCTTGCGCCACCCGACGATCACCCTATCCCTGGAGGCCCCCACCCCGGGCCCGCACGCGCCGCACACGTGAGAAACAAAGAACACACCGGGAGCACTACTGTTTCACGCAAGGGTCCGGTTCAGTAGCTGCTCGGCCTGCGTCGCGGCGCGTAGGTTCTGCAGCGAGTTGTCCGCGCGGTTGCGGTTGATGTGGTCGACGGTCTTGCCCGTGGGCACCGGTCCGTGGAAGGCCTCGTAGACCGCAATGTGGAACCTCTTGTCCTTCCCGTTGCGCTTGACCCCAGCGTAGTCCTCGCCCTCGCGGATCTTGGGCGTGAGTTTGTACCCCCAGCCGTCGCCGCGGCTGTACTTGACCTGTACGCGGCCGCGGTTGCTCACCCGCAGCCGGTCGGTGTGCTGCTTCCAGACCTCGGCGTCGCGGTCGTTCTTTGGGTCGGCGCACCCCGTGAGCGCCGACAGGTCGTCCTGCGGCTCGGGGGGGTCCGCCCACCGCGCGATCCAGCCGCCGGTATGCACGCGCCCGTCCTTGTTGCATACCGCGCCGATGTTGCCCACATTCAGCCCGAGCTCGTTGGCGGCTGCCGTCTTGGACGCAAACCAGATCCGCTTGCAGTTTGGACCGTCGCTGTCTTTCCATAGTTCGACCGGCTTTCCGTTTCGCTTCGGCGCAGGCGCGCGCCGGTTTGCGTTCTGCTCTGGTCCGGTCGCCCACGAAAGCCGCTCGGCGCGGTTGTCGCCGCGCTGGGTCCACCAGTCTCCTTTGACGTCGGGTGGCGCGTGGTCGACCGTGTATCCAGGCCCCGGGCAGGGCCCGTGGAACGCGGTGCATACCAGAATGTGGACGCAGTATTGCTTGCCGTTCACTCCAACGCGACGATAGCCCGTCTCCTGCTGCTTCGGCATCTTGGGTTTGTTGAGAACATTGACCCTGCCGTTCTTTGTCCGCACCCACCCGAGCGAGGAGACGAGCACTTTTTCCGGGTCGTAGCCGGGCACGCTGCGCCACTCGCCGTATTTGCCGCCGTACGGGTCGGGCTGCACGACGCCGCGCTCGCCAACCGGTGGGTCTCTGAGGACCGCAACAGGCAAGCCGACAGCGGGCGCCGGGTACAGCGGGAAACGCAGTGAGGGCGAGCGGGGTCGCTTCATTTGCCGTCTGAGTCTACCCCTTGGAACTGCCGCCCCAGTGTTAGCGCGCACACACGCAAGACCCGCTAGGGCACGGGGACGCCAGAGAGACCGCAGCTTAGCAATGGCGTGTATTGAAAGTAGAGAAGCGCGGTGTCTGGCCATGGCGGCAGTGTCCGGGGCGGGGAGCATGTGTTTTCTGAGTGTGGTTGTCTGGGACAGGCTATTTAACCACGACCGTCGGGTGGTCTACCTAACCCTTCGCTGTTCTCGCTTCTGTCCACAACATACAGCTTCTGCGCGCTGCGGGAGCGCGTGCGACAGCTGCAGGCGCTGATTCGGATTGCGCGACAGAGCCCCGAGGCGGCGGCCGAGGTGGCTGAGGCCGTCTAGCAGACTTCTTCGACCGCGGCGGCGAGCTGCGCGGCCACCTCCGCCGCCTCCATGGTGGCGTCGATGACTGTGGTGGTCGTTGCCTCCGTGCTGTGGCGCAGCACGCCGTGCAGCGCCTCGAGCCGCTTCATGTAGGCGTCGCTGATGCCCGCCTCCGCCTGGCGGCCGCGCACCGCCATGCGCGCCTGGAGCACTTTGACCGGCGCGATGAGGTGCACTTGGCACCACACAAGCCCTGCCGGCATGGCCTTCATCAGGGCGTCGTGCGC
This sequence comes from Opitutaceae bacterium, assembly GCA_002713695.1. Classification (GTDB taxonomy): domain Bacteria; phylum Verrucomicrobiota; class Verrucomicrobiia; order Opitutales; family Opitutaceae; genus Cephaloticoccus. Next base: position 3,441 of record PAUB01000014.1, on the reverse strand, counting down.
CAGCTCGTAGGCGGCCAGTTCGTGGCCCTCCAGGTTGGCCTTTGCGAACACGAAGGCGTCGGACCACGGCGACCGCTCCGCCACGACAACGCGGTGGTCGCGCAGCGCGGCCAGCAGCCCTCCCGCGCGACTCATGAGCGCCGAAAGCTGGAAGGCGCCGGCGGTGAGGCGGCCGTCGTACACGGCCGCCAGCAGCCCCGCCTCCTCCCAAGCTTCGACGGGTTCGTCGAGAAAGTGTAGGTCAGGGCGGGTGGCCTTGAGCGCGGCGAGGGCGGTCGATTTGCCCACGCCGATGCCGCCTTCAATGGACACAATAGTAGGCATTTTTTCACCCAGAGTTTCAAACCTCTTCCTTCATCTCTAGCGGGCCGACCCGCTCCCTGCAGTCCAGCAAAACAGAGTTTCCGACAGAGTCCACCATCACGACCACGCCCCCCACTTTCACGCGCAGCGCCCTTCCCTCGGGCGGGCTCGAGAAGCGCGTCTTCCCCTCGCTCGGGTCCCAATCCGCTTCGTTCCAGTCCACGAGCTGCGCCTGCACCGAGCTGAAGCGCTGCTCTGGGTCGACCAGGTCCGCCTGGAGCCCGGCGAGCGGCTCCAGGTGGTCCACGCGCCCCTTGCTCCACGCGGTGCCCATTCTTGATCTTGGACGCGAGCCGGCCGCGACGCGGCTTAGCGGCGTCACTCGGAGCCCGAGGCGGCCGCCGAGGCGGCCGGGCTGGGCGGGCGCGAGGTGCCCCCGACGCCGAGGCCGTTGACGCGCAGCCGCACGATGCGCTTCCACCCCTGCTTCTTCGGGTGCATGCGCAGCACGCGGCCGACGAGCTGCCGCTGCGTCGACTCCGCGCCGTGGGCGGCGATCACGGCCAGGTCGGTGGCGTAGAGGTCGAGTCCTTGAATGGTGGTCATCTTGCCGGACGCGCTGAGAAGCAGGATGTGCGGCTGGGGGCAGCCCACCTTGTCGGAGAAGTCGCGCACAGCGACGTGCGACGCCGTCCCGGACTTTGCGATCTGCTCCAGGTCGACCACCTTGGCCCCGGGGATGCGCTCCACGATGCCGTCCATCATCGAGCGCAGGGCGCGCATGCCGCCGTCCGAGAGGGCCAGGAGGCCGCGGAAGCTGGGGTTGGCGGCGCAGCAGTGCTCGAAGAGCTGCAGCACCGCCTCGTCGGGCCCCAGGCGCTTCTGGGAGATCTCCTCGACGACGGCCTCGAGCTCCGGGGACTCCTCGCGCTTGCGCTTGGCCCCGGCCACCGCGGGCGCGGCGCGCCCGAGCTCGATTTCCGCGACGTCGCCGAGCGGCGCGCGGCAGCAGGGGCAGCGGTTCGACCGGGCGCGCCACTCGGCCAGCCAGTCGGCGTCGAGGGCCCCGGTGCAGCAGCGCATGACGCGCACGCGGCCGGGCGGGATGGGCTCGTGGCTGATCGCGCACTCGAGCGTGCCGCCGAGGCACTCCTCCAGCTTTCCGCAGAGGCGCTCGACGGCGGCCTTGCTGCGGTTCTGGCTGAACGTGATCGTCGGCAGGCCCGCGACGATCTGCTTCAGGCGGTCGATCATCTCCGGCGCGGCGACGGACTCCGCCGCGGCGATGGCCTCGCACACCGTCGCGGCGACCTCCGGCGTGACGCTGGCTCCCATCAGGCACTTGGCCAGCTCGACCAGCGTCAAGCGGTGCAGCCCGTCGAGCGCCACCTCGGCCAGGTTGGAGCCGCGCGCGCGCAGCTCCGCGATCTTGATGCCTAATGGCATCTTGGCGCGGCAGCTGGTGCTCACGGCGTCGCGGATCCACTGCGCCGCGAGGCACTCGAGGAGCTTGGCGTAGTGCTTGAGGTGGTCCGACACGCTGTCCTTGCCCGTGTAGTTGCGGTGCTGCATCGCGGAGTAGACGCCGGGGATGAAGAGCGGCGTGCCCTTGAAGAAGCGGCGCAGCGGGTGGTTGGGCGCCCCCGCGGTGGCCTTCCGCATGCGCTCGATGGTCGCGTTGGCGATGGCATACTGCAGCACCGGCGACCGGTCGGCGCGCAGCCGGTCGCCCTCGCGCTCGGAGAGCTCGTCGTCGACGCGGAACGGCACGGCGATCATGGGGTCCCGGCGCAGGAAGTTCTGCACCTTCTCCGTCGTCATGATGCAGAGGGTGGGCTTGCCGCTGTCGCGCGCCTTCTTGACCGAGTGGTAGGCGGTGTCCACCCAGAGCTCCACCTCGAGGCCCGGGTAGATGTCCTTGAAGCCCTCTATGACCCACTCGGCGTGCTGCTTCCAGTGGGTGACGAGGTTGGTGGGAACGATCGCGACCGCGAGACGCGCGAGCGTGTAGCAGCCGAGGTCGGCGCCCTCGATCAGCCCCGAGTCGGGCTCGTTCAGGATGCTCGCCAGAGAGGCCCGAAAAGTCGACTTGGTCTGCTGCCACACCTCCGTGTCCACGAGCCGGAAGAGCGCGGCCAATATCATCATCGCCGTCTTGCCGGAGCCGGTGCTGAAGTCGGCGAACTGGAGCCGCGGGAGCTCGCCGTCCACGAGCGAGTACTGCGCGCTGATGGTGGCTTTGCGCGTGCGCGGGGGGGTGATCTCGCGCATGGTGGACTCCGGGATCGACACCGTCGTCGACGTGCTCTTGTCCAGCGGGAGCGCCACCGAGAGCGCGCCGAGGATCTGGCCGGGCTCGAAAAAGCACGACGTCTCGGTGCCGTCCTGCTCCTTGCGCACAAAGCGGAAGGGCATGCGCTTCACGAGGTCGACGGCGTTGCTCAGGAAGAAGGACGCCAGGCGCCTTTCGCGGTTGGTGGCGATGCTCACGAACCACGGCTTGAGGAAGAGGAAGGCGCGCTCCTCGTCCGCCGTGCGCTGAATCTCGGAGAGCGGGATCTCGCAGGACGCCGAGAGAATGGACTCGAGCCCGTTTGGGGAGGGCACTGGCTCTTGGAACCACGTGCACATGGGGCGCTCGCCTTTGGGCTCGGCGGGCGCGTAGCCCGCCGCCCCGCGCAGCGCACCCTCGGCAAAGCGCGCGATGGCGGCGGCGTTGCGCGCGTTCGCCTCGTCGCGGAGTTGCGCCACGTTGGCGGTTGTGCTCATTTCGATTTGGAAGGGTATCGGCACCGGAGGCTGAGGGTACCCGAAACCGCCTCTGGGAGGGGGGTCTGGAAGGCTCTACTGATTAGATATTCCTAATTTAGATACAATACTTAGCGCGCTCAGGTGAAAACCTCGATGGCGCCCTGGATGGGCGTGCGACACACGGGGCACATGTCGTCCCTTGCACGGACGTCGCCGAGGCACGTCGCGCACATGCAGAGGTGTGCGCAGGGCAGGCACACCCACTGCTTGGGGCTGTCCATGCAGACGACGCACTCGCTGTCGCGCGCGTCCGCGCTGGAAACCGAGGCGGCGGAGCCCCCGCCCCCGCGCCCCCCGCGGCCGCGGCCGCCGCGGCCGCCGCGGCCG
>PAUB01000013.1:0-280000 GCA_002713695.1 Opitutaceae bacterium | reverse complement strand
GATGAACATTATTACAAATCCCGCTGCGTCGAAGCGTGGAGGCACTATTAAAACCGAAGTAGGGAATGACGGGTTTCTCAAAGGCACAGTCGTTTTGAATACGGGTTTACTCGAAGACAAATATGCACTCACCGTTGGTCTCGTAGCCAAGACGGGTGGTGGCCAAGTTCGCGGCACTTGGACTGACGGCTATGGCTATTATATTGGCGCTTCCTGGAAGGTGAACGAGAAGAACCGCCTCGAAGTTTTTGCGATTGGCTCTCCTCAGCGGCATGGACAGCGCACGTTTGCCTCAAACATCGCTGCTTATGATGAAGGCTATGCTCGCAGCCTCGGCTACAGCGATGCCGATATCGCCGCCTCGCTTAGTAATGGCCCTGTGAATGCCGGTGAAGCCTACAACCCGAATTACGCGCCTGTTAGCTCAAGCTACACTGGACAACAATACTTCTGGGGCAGCACCCACGCTCGCCATGACAGTGGGTTTTTGAACGAGCGTGAAAACTTCTTTCACAAGCCTCAGGTCAACTTGAATTGGTATTTGACCGTCAGTGACCGTTTGAAAATCAACAGCGTGTTCTACTACTCCGGTGGACGTGGCGGAGGTTCTGGCACACTCAACAACACGATAGGGCAGTATGGTTTTAACAGTAGCTCACGTGCATTTGCCCGTTATCCGAGCTCCAATTCTCTCTACGGCACTAATATCGATTGGGATGCTACGATTGCCGCAAATGTTGGCACTTCGACTGTTCGTGGCGATCGCACTAAGCCTGCTGGGCAGTCACTCGCGATTCTGCGCAATAGCGTGAATAACCAAGATCAATATGGAGTCATTTCGAAGGCTACCTACGAGTTTGATGATCGTATCACCCTGACTGCTGGTTTAGACTGGCGCACTGCAGAAATTGAGCATTACCGCGAAGTGCGAGATCTTCTCGGGGGTAATTATTTCCTGCCGGGATCTGGTCAGTTTAGCGACTTCGCTTCTGCTGGTTCCAATACACGCCTTGGGTTGGGCGACAAGGTGGATTACAACACCACCAACACGGTCGATTGGCTCGGGGTATTCCTGCAGGCTCAGTATGAAGAAGGTCCGATAAACGCCTTCGCGACCTATGCGTATTCGGTTATCGATTACTCTTATGTTGATCACTTTCGACGGGACACTTCGGGTGGCGAATACTCGCTCGAAGCGAATGGCTTGGATAGTAAGCAGCTCAAGGGTGGTGTCCAGTATGAGGTGAATGAAAACTTCCGAGTTTACGGCAACGCCGGCTGGGTATCGAAGGCTCCCATTTTCGATGGAGCTATCAATGATGTCACCGGCGTGCTCGTGAATTCCGGCAACGAGAAATTCACATCTGCCGAAGTCGGCCTTCGTTTCGAAACCTCAGACCGTAAGTTCAATATTTCTGCTGGTTACTACTACACGCAGTGGAAAAATCGGACGGTTTCAGACGTCGATGGGCGTAGCAATACGATCACCTACCTTCGCGGGATTAACTCGAATTATTCCGGTTTGGAGATTGAAGGTGCCTATCAACCCAACAAGTGGGCTCGCTTTGATTTCGCGGCCTCATTTGGCAATTGGTTTTATACCGATGACGTGAGTTCTGAGGTTAACGACATTTCCACTGGTGCTGCATTGCCTTCATCCGGCACGGTCTATATCCGCGATCTGAAAATCGGTGATGCACCTCAAAGTCAGTTTGTTTACGCTGCCACGGTCTATCCGACTCGCGGTCTTTCCGTTAAGCTCCAAGGCCGTTGGTATGATAACTACTATGCGGACTACAATGCTGAGTCTCGCACCGACCCTAGCGATCGTGGTCAAGCATGGCAGATCCCCAGCTACACCGTATACGATCTGCACGTGAATTATAAGTTACCACTCGATCTTGATCGTTATGAGATCAGCCTCTTCTCGCATATTTTCAATCTCACCGATGAGGTCTATGTCTCCGATGCTACTGACAATAGCCAATTCGAGGGAATCAGAGGCGCTCTCTCGCACAGTGCGCAACGCGCGGATGCTTTCTTTGGTCGCCCCATCAATTACAATATGGGTGTGAAGGTGAAATTCTGATTACCCTCCACGTTTTCATCTTAGCTTTTTCCAAGCGGCTCTCGATTTCGGGAGCCGCTTTTTTGTGCCGTAAAGATCACGGCAAAATCGCCGACGCATTGACAGCAGATTATGCGCGTGCGGGGTAGCGCTCGGCTGCGATCAGTGAACCCGCGATTATTTTTTTCGGAAAGCAGGGCTTCGTTGCGCAGCCGATATCCCAATTACGAGTGCTTTTCAGTCGGGGCAAAGTTTCGCGCCTTCTAGCAAGTCAAAAATTCCATTAAATTTCGCTGCTTTTTCACAAACCTGTTGACGGTCAATTTATGAAATCAATAGGTTGTGGTTGTTACCGCTACCGACCACTCCCTGTAGTGGTCAACAATACGTTAATAAGTTCTAGCAACTTAGTGTTCGCTCCGAGCTTGTGTGCGTTAGAAACGGTCAATCTCCACTAATATTTAACACTCACCACCACCGTTCACATGCAGAAATCCTTTCAAGTCGGCGCCAAGACATTCGTCCTCGATCAAACCAAGGCAGAGGCCGCTTTCGCTGCCAAAAAGGTCATCAATGGTCGCAAGACCATGACATTCAATCTCCTCCCACTCAAATACCAGTGGGCCTACGATCTTTATCGCACGATGAAGGCCAACCATTGGGAACCTGAGGATGTTCCTATGGGCAAGGACATCGAGCAGTGGCGCGACGATAAGGATCTTTCCGATGCAGAACGCTGGATCATCCGCATGGGCATCGGCTATTTTTCCGCGGCTGAAGGCATTGTCGGTGACAACGTCCAGCACGTCGTCCGCGAGCTCGTGACTGCCCCCGAGCTCAAGCTCGTGCTCGGTCGCCATGCGCACGAAGAGAACATCCACGCCGATTCGCTGCTCTACATGATTTCGTCGCTTGGCATCAACCCGCATGAGTGCGAGGCCATGTTTGAGGACGTTCCGACCATCGTGCGTAAGAACGAGTTTGTCACCCGTATCTCCAAGGAGCTCCGCCGCGACCTCGACCTGACCTTGCCCGAAAACAAGCGCCTGCTCGCCAAGAACATCTTCGTCTTCGGCCAATGCATGGAGGGCACCCAGTTCTACGGCCTCTTCGGCATGATCCTGTCGCTCTACCGCCAGAACAAGTTTCCCGGCATCGGCCAGATGTTCCGCTACACCCTGCGCGACGAATCCAACCACATCGAGGTCTTCCGCAACCTGTTCATGGACCTCGTCGAGGAAAACCGCGACATCTGGACCGCCGACTTCAAGGAAGAACTCCGCCAGACCATGGCCGAGGCCGTGCAGCTGGAGAAGGAATTCATCCGCGACTGTCTGCCCGTCAACGCCGTCGGCCTCAGCTTGGAAGATTTCCTGACCTATATTGATTTCATCGCTGATCGTCGCCTCGAAGGTTGCGGTCTCGGAACCCTTTCAAACGGCACGGTTAAGAACCCATTGCCTTGGCTCGCCGAGATGATGGACATCAAGAAGGAGCAAAACTTCTTCGAAGGTCGTGTCACCGAATACCAGAAAGCATCCTCCCTCAATCAAGCTGACGACGACGATCTCTGAGATCGTTTAGAGTTTATTTTATTACCCTATCTTACCCCTTTTTCTGACCGAAGTGCCGCGTCTGCGGCCCACGGTTTGTGATTTACCGATTCCGCCACACTTCCGCCGCCACCACCGACTACGATATCCATGAGCAATCCCTCCCTAGAGCACGACCTCGCCCTCAAGAAGACCGTCCATACCCCTGTTGAACAGAAACCTCATTACGCGTGGCGTGACGTCGTTGCCGATGAGACTTTCGAACTCCCTGCCGTTGTCTTATTGTGCCCTCAAGGTGAGGAGCGTTTCGATCTCGCCGAAGTCGCCGATACCCTCGGCAAAGCTCTGACCAATGTTCACCTCGCCAAGGGGGAGAAAGATATTTTCAACGATGCCAGTCGCGGGTGGGTCGTGGGCATCTGCCGCGAGCTCGCCAGCAACCTCACCGAGCTCGGCCGCGAGCACACTCCGGTGCGCCTTTCGCTCAACGCCCTTTATGAGCTCATCGAGAAAACCCTCGTTGATAACAACGATTACTTCGTCGCCAAGAGCCTCCTGCTTAACCGCGCTCGCAAGATTTCCATCGATCGCAAATCGGCTGCAGTGGACACATTGCGCGTGATCCGTCGCAACAATCAGGTGGTTCCTTGGAGCGAGCAGAAAGTCGAAATCGCCGTCCGCAAAACCTTCCTTTCCATGCAGCGTGATTCTGCACCTGCGATTGCTATTACCCACGCCGTTTCGGCCCGTGCTCATGGCGCCAAGCAATCCTTTGTCCATATCGAAGAGATTCAGGACATGGTGCAGGAAGAGCTCATGAAGGCCGGCCACTTCAAAGTAGCCGAAGCTTACATTCTTTTCCGGGCCGATCGCAGTTCCGCCCGTGACCATGGCGAGACCGATGAATATGAGGATACCGTGCCTCCGATCGACGAGTCCGCTCAGTCCTCGATGATCATGGTCAAGAATCCCGATGGCACCAATGAGTTTTGGGATGGTGAAGACCTCCGCAAACGCATCGAGTTTGCCCGCATCGGCCTCGACCTTTGCCTGACCAATGAAGAAATCGAATCCGAGCTGCGTCGCGCCGCCTACGATCAGATCACTCAGAAGGATCTCGATTCGACTATCATTCTCAACTCGAAGACCCTCATCGAGCAGGATGCCGATTTCGCGAAATTCGCCGGCCGCATCCAACTCACTTACCTTTACGAAGAAGTCCTCGGTTGGAACATCATGACCGATGGCATTGGTGCCCTTAAAAAGATCCACCAACGCGCGTTTAAGAAATACCTCGAGCACGGCGTTGCCATTAAGCGTCTCAACCCGCGCCTGCTTGATTACGATTTAAAGAAACTCGGCGCAGCGCTCGATCCATCCTCCGATCTCGAGTTCGACTTCCTCGGTGTCCAGACCCTCTATGATCGTTACCTGATCATCGACAAGACGGGCGACATTGATCGTCGTCTCGAGACTCCTCAGTTCTTCTGGTTACGCGTTTCCATGGGCTTGATGCTCGACGAAGAAGGCGACCGTGAGTCCAAAGTCACCGGACTCTACAACCTCTACAAGAGCCGTCGCTTCTGTTCCTCCACTCCTACACTTTTCAATTCCGGCACGCTGCACTCGCAGCTCTCTTCCTGCTACCTCTACTACGTCGACGATTCCATCGAAGGTATCATGCTTCGTGGTATCGCAGAAAACGCCTTCCTCTCGAAGTGGGCTGGTGGTCTCGGCGGTTCATGGACGGCCGTGCGCGGCACCGGTGCTTACATCGGTGGCACCAATGGCGAGTCACAGGGCGTCATTCCGTTCCTCAAGCTTCACAACGATCAACTCGTGGCCGTCAATCAAGGCGGCAAGCGCAAGGGCTCCGGCTGCGCCTACCTAGAGTCTTGGCACAACGATATCCTAGAGTTCCTCGAATTGCGTAAGAACACCGGTGATGACCGTCGTCGCACGCACGACATGAACACGGCCAACTGGATTCCCGATCTCTTTATGAAACGCATGGAGGCCCGTGAGTCCTGGACTCTCTTCCGCGCCAACGAAACTCCCGATCTTCACGAACTCTACGGTAAGAAGTTCGAAGAAGCCTACCTTCGCTACGAGCAGATGGCCGAAGACGGTAAGATTCATAGCCAGAAGATCCCCGCGCTCGACCTCTGGAAACGCATGCTCTCGATGCTCTTTGAGACCGGCCATCCTTGGATCACCTTTAAGGATCCCTGCAATATTCGTTCCCCGCAGGATCACACCGGTGTCATCCACTCATCCAATCTTTGCACAGAGATCACGCTCAACACCTCCAACGAAGAGACTGCCGTTTGTAATCTCGGCTCCGTGGTGCTCGATTCGCATCTTTTGACCGACGGCTCGCTCGATCACGATAAACTTCGCGAGACCATCCAGACTGCGGTCCGCGCTCTCGATAACGTCATCGATATCAACTTCTATCCGACGGATGCGGCCAAGACCTCCAACAGTCGCCATCGCCCCATCGGCATGGGCGTCATGGGTCTCGCTAATTCCCTCTACACCAAGGGCATCGCCTTTGCCTCCGAGGAAGCCGTCGAATTCAACGACGAAGCGATGGAGGCGATTGCCTTCTACGCTTACGAAGCCTCTTCCGACCTCGCTGCAGAGCGAGGCACCTATTCGACCTACAAAGGCTCCAAGTGGGATCGTGGGATCCTTCCGCAGGACAGCATCGATATGCTCGAGGAAGAGCGTGGCCAACCCATCGAAGTCAAACGTGGTGGTCGCATGGACTGGACTCCTGTTCGTGAAAAGATCGCCAAGCACGGCATGCGCAACAGCAACGTCCTCGCCATCGCGCCGACTGCTACCATCTCCAATATCACCGGCACCTCGCCCTGCATTGAGCCCACCTACAAGAATCTCTTCGTTAAATCGAATCTCTCCGGCGAGTTCATCGTGCTCAATCAGTTCCTCGTGAAGGATCTCAAAGCGCGCGGCCTGTGGGACAGTGAGATGATCGACAATCTCAAGTATTACGACGGCGACCTGAAGGACATCGCAAGCATTCCTGAGGATCTCAAAGTCAAATACCTGACCGCTTTCGACATTGATCCCAAGTGGGTCGTCAATGCCGCTGCCCGTCGTCAGAAATGGATCGATCAGGCTCAGTCGGTCAATCTCTGGATCAAGACTCCGGATATTAAGACCCTCAGCCACATGTATCGCCATGCCTGGCACGCCGGCCTCAAGACCACTTACTACCTCCGCTCACTCGGTGCTTCCAATATCGAAAAAGCCACCGCCACGGTCAGAAAAGAAGTCCGCGGCATGGCCGGTGACGAAGGCCGCAAAGCCTTCAGCGACGCCGAAAAGAAAGCCTGCAGTATTGAGGCAATGCGGAATGGCGAGGAGTGTGAAGCCTGCCAGTAAGATTTAAGCTAAGGCCTGATGCGAATCGGGCCTTTTTTATTATCTTCTTTCCCCGAAACTGAGGCTGTTTATCACCATCGGATCCATTCCGTGTTTTTCCCCGAATCGGCTATGACGGTGTTGCGTGCGAATCTGTCGAAGGATTCGCAGGCCCAAACCCAAGCGGAGACTTGCCTCAAGGCAGCTCGCGAGTGGTCCGAGCGATCCGACGAGGAACTGTGGTCGTCCATGTTTGGTGCGACGATCAATCGCTCGTGGATGGTTTGGTCCAATGGGCACTGTCCGTCCTGCGAAAAGAGTGTGCCGATGTATGAGTGGAAAATGGATCCGCTCAACACACCGTGGAAGTGCACGTGCCCGCATTGCGCAGAACAATTCCCCAAGAACGATTTCGGTGCCTTCTATGAGTCTGGTATCGATGTGCATGGGGTCTTTGACCCGGAGCAGGCGGATCGCGCGCTATTGTTCAATGCCGAGCATCCGTCGTCTGAAGATCCGCTGCATCAATTTGGCGTGGAGGATGGCACGGGTTATTTCGATGGCACGAATCGCTGGTATTTCATCGGCTCGTTCCTCGTCAAAGGGCAGTGGAAGAAATACATCCTCGCTGGCATCCGCACGCTCTCGTTGGCCTATGCGATGAGCGGTGAGCGTGTTTATGCGCACAAGGCCGCGATCCTTCTCGACCGAGTGGCTGATCTTTACCCGTCATTCGATTTTCTCAAACAAGGGCTCACTTACGAGATTGCCAATCCAATCGCTGGAATGGGTTTGGTTTCCGTGTGGCATGACGCCTGTGCGGAAACCCGTGATCTCGCTTTGGCCTTCGATCTCATCGCGCCCGGCCTCGAAGGTGATGAAGAGCTGGTGAGCTTTTTGTCGTCGAAGGCCGCGTGCTTTCAGCTGGCTAATCCGAAGGACAGTCCGGCCAAGATCCGGGAGAATATCACCACAGGTATCATGCAACATGTGCTTGATGAACCTCGTAAGATTTCCAGTAATTTCCCTAACACCGAGGCCACGCAACTCGTCTCGCAGGCGGTTCTTGGCTGGCCCGAAAATCGTGATCAAGTGATAGCTGATTTGCAGACGATGTTGGAGAAGGTGACGGCGGTCGATGGACTGTCAGGCGAGAAGGGGCTCGGTGGCTACGCGGCGATCGCTCCGCGATTGGTCGCGGGCGTGCTCGTGCTGTTCAGTCGACTCGATCCGGATCTGTTGCCGGAGATGGTGAGACGAGTCCCGGGAATCGTGCAGATGTTTCGATTCCATGCCGATGTGTGGATCGCGGGGACGTTGGTGCCACGGATCGGTGATACCGCTGGATTTGGTCTGCTCGACGACCACTACAAAGGCGCGAACTTTACGCGCAGCCCCTTCGATCTCGAATGGAAGAACCTGCCATTTTGCTCGGACTTCACCCTGTTCTGGCAGCTCTACCAGATCACGGGCGACGAGACGTTTGTGAAGTTGCTCTATCGCGAGAATGACAGCCGCGTCGAGGGATTGCCGCATGATTTACTCGAAGCAGATGCGCCAAAATTTCAACAAAGCGTGGAAGCGGTAATTCGTGATCACGGCGAGAAGTTGCCCGTGAGCTCGGTGAACAAAGAGCAATGGGCGCTCGGTGTGTTGCGCACGGGTAATGGCAAGAAGGAGCGTGCGGCGTGGCTCGATTACGATGTGGGCGGCAATCACGGCCGGCCCGATGCGATGACGATTGGTCTCTATGCACATGGTGTGGAGTTGCTCCCGGGCTTCGGCTATCCGCCGGTCCATTTCGGTGGTTGGTATGTGCCACGCGCGCTGTGGTATAAACGCACCGCGGCTCACAACACCGTGGTCGTCGATGGCAAGGACCAACGGCCTGTTTTGGATTGCCCAGAATCCGAACCGCTCGCGATCCAGCTCAATCCTCAAAAGGGCCTCGTGCGCGGCAAAACCACCGCCTGGACCGATGGTGCACAGGTCAAGCTGATCGCCACTTCCGGCCCGGAGCTGATCACCACAACCGAGATGCAACGCTACGAACGCAGCCTAATGCTCGTGGATATCTCTGGAGACGATAGCTACGTGCTCGATGTCTTCCGCGTGGCTGGCGGTCGCGATCATGCGAAAATGCTCCATCCTAATTTTGGCCCGGCCAAGGTCACCGGGCTCGAGCTCGCGCCGCTGCCGGACTTTCCCGATGAAAACGCGCAGATGCGGAATTTCCGTGGCGGTAAACCTGAGAAAGATTGGCAGGTCGATTGGAAGATCGAAGATCCCTGCGGATTACTTCCCGCGGAGGCCGATGTGCATTTACGCCACACCGATCTCACGAGCGATGCCGAGGCGGCCATGGCGGAAACCTGGTTGGCCTCCAAACACGGCGGAGCCGATCAAGAAGGCTGGCTCAACAGCCTAATGGTCCGCCGCCAATCGAAGGAAGCGCCGCTCAGCTCGACTTTCGTTTCCGTGATGGAGCCTTACGAAGGCCAATCGAACATCCAATCGATTCGTCGATTGCCGCTGCAAACTTCAGACGGAAGCGATGCTGGTGATACCCATGCCGCCGTCGAAGTAACGCTTACCGATGGACGCATCGATCTATTGATCGCCGCGGATACCTATGGTGAACGAACCACACTCGCTCAAACCGACTGGATCTGCACCACCGATGCCGACTTTTGCGTGATCCGGCGCGATGTTTCAGAAAAAATCGCTCATGTCGTATTACATGGCGGCAGCTTCGCACAATGCGGTAAGCATCGGGTCACTCTCGCTGCCGGTTCTTCTTGGATCGAAAGCTAGAGCGAGCTGTGAAACACCTGATTTATTCGTAAGGGAACCGTTCGCTGTAGGGCACCTGGGAGAGCTCGACTAGTAGTTGGGCCAAACCTTTGGCCTGCGATTTGGTGAGAGATTCACCTTTGTCTGAAGATGAAGTGCGAGTTTCTCCACCTGCGCTGATCGGGACATAGAGATGCCAGGGACGCACAAAGTTGGTTTGGTTCAAGGAAGGCACCCGTAGTTTGCCAAATGGGTTGTCGTCTAGCTTATCTGTGCGGACGAGGTCGGGCCGGATCCACATCATCTTCGAGGTTTCGCTTTCACCCGCGTGGTCACTGGGGTGCTCAATGGGATCCTGAAACCCATCGGGTATCATATTCCAAGTCCAGCAAGCAAAAGGCATGTTATCCTTACCCGATATTTCGCGCATAGCCGCATCAAGGGCTCCGAAGTTCCCGCCATGTCCGTTGACGAAGACCACCTTTTTAATGCCGTCCTCCCAGCACTGGGTGGCGATATCCATGATCATGCTCATCAATGTGCGAACGCCGACACGTAGAGCGAAAGGGAATGCCCGCGCATTGGCGTTGTTGGTGATGGGTAGCGTAGGGTAGAGCAAGGCGCGAGCATCCCGCTCATTGGCTTCCTTAACTCCGATACGGCAGAGTTGCGTAACCTGATAGGTATCCGTCCCCAACGGCAGATGCGGCCCGTGTGGTTCAGTAGAGCCGAGAGGCACGACCACGACCTCAGGATTAAAGGCCCGCACATCGTCGACCGTCATTTCTTCCAGCAGACCGAGAAAAGCAGCAGATGCATCGTTACTCATAGGGTTTAATCAATAACTCCTACTCTTTATCACAAACGAATTGTCAGTCAGCTTATCGGTGTGGATAAGACTTGGACTGATCTTACTCATCTCAGAGATCTTGTTCTCGATGGTAAGCAGCATAGAGGCGTCATGCAAAGGCATGACATTTTTATTGTATTGACCGATCGAAGGATAATGACATCACCCTTCAGGGTTAGTTAAAAAAATAACCCCCATCAGAATAATAGTTATGCAAATCGTAGACGTAATCATTGGATTTCTTAAGAAAATAACTGAACTCGGCGTCGCGCTCCTAGCGCTCACTGTTGTGCTTCAGGTCGTGTTTGGCACACCTGTGCCTTTCATCGGCGTGGATGTCATCGGTAATCTGACCGGTATCATTTCGACGCTTGGCTCCAGCGGACTAGTCGGCTTGATCGCCGCCGCAGTGCTCTATTCAGTGCTAAAAAAGAATTAGCCCTTGTAGGTTTTAGTCTTTGGGTCGTGGGCGAATCGCTCACGACCCTTTTTTGGGTCAGTGTCGCTGAGCGAGTCCTGAAACGGTATCTCCTGAGTATGGCCAGAGCTTCACTGCCTTAGGAATATTCTTCCTATCTACTTGATAGTTGGCTCGCCATCTACCTGAAGATTTTCCTAATTGTATATGTGAGTCACACGTCCTCTGAATCTAACACCGTTACTCCAACTTCTCCATGCCCGTGTGGTTCGGGGAAAAATTATGGCGAGTGCTGCCAACCGATTATCTCGGGATCAGCTCGCGCCTCTGATGCGGAGACGTTGATGCGCACGCGCTACTCGGCCCATGTGGTCGGCGATACTGATTACCTCGATCGAACTTATCTGCCGACGGCTAAGGGAACCGATTCTGTCGGACACGAACTGGGCAAACGGAAATGGGTGAAGCTCGAAATCCATCAGCACGACATGCAGGTGAAACCTGGTGTATCGCATGTAGATTTTTCCGCCCATTACACCGAAGAGGGCCACGCAGGAGTGATGCACGAAAACTCCGAATTTGCGGAGGTCGATGGAGCATGGATTTTCACGCGCACCCTCCGGCAGGGCCCGGCTCCCGTGGTGAACTCGCCTAAAGTAGGTCGTAACGATCCTTGTCCATGTGGTTCCGGCAAAAAATATAAGAAATGCTGCGGATAGAATAGGTTAAACTATTCTTTAAAAGTAGTTTAAGGGAAGTGTGGCATATGGGTGTTTGGTGGTTTGATTGGCATGCATCCGGCTGTATTGTGGGTGTTAGTAAACCCTACTGATGTGACTTCGTCGCATCTTCAACTGCATCTCCGTTCCTTATCATAACCCATGATTCGATTTGTTTCTCCTCGTATCCTTGTGCCCGGATTCCTCGCATTGGCTTTGCCAAGCTCGTTATTGGCGCAAGGTGACACTCCTAATTTAGATTCCGGCGATACCGCCTGGATGCTTACCGCCACTGTGTTAGTGCTCTTCATGAGCTTGCCCGGTTTGGCTTTGTTTTATGGCGGCCTCGTCCGTGTGCAAAATGTGCTCTCCGTGCTCATGCACTGCTTCACGATTGCCTGTATCGCGTCGGTGCTGTGGGTGCTCGGCCTCTACAGTCTGGCGTTTTCCGGTGACGGAGCCTGGATCGGCAATCTCGATCACGTCGGCTTAAAAGGGATCCTGACTGATGGGCTCAACGGAGGCACGATTCCGGAAACAGTCTTCGTGATGTTTCAAATGACTTTCGCGATCATCACTCCTGCACTGATCGTAGGGGCGTTTGTCGAGCGGTTGAAATTTAGCGCGATGATGCTGTTTACCGCCCTGTGGTTGATCATCGTTTACACGCCTATCGCCCATATGGTTTGGGGTGGGGGTTGGATGCAAGAAGCGGGTGTGCTCGATCTCGCTGGCGGTATTGTCGTCCACGCGACTGCCGGTATCTCGGCGCTCATCCTCGCGAAGTTTGTCGGTCCGCGTTCACGTTTCCCTAGCAGGGTCAGTCCGCCACACAATCCCGGCATGGTAATGATCGGTGCGAGTATGCTCTGGGTGGGATGGTTCGGTTTTAATGCAGGCAGTCAGCTCGCGGCCAATGAATCTGCAGGTATGACGATGCTGGTCACTCATATCTCAGCGGCGGTCGCAAGTCTCACTTGGATGTTTATTGAATGGAAGCAGGCGGGTAAGCCCGGCTTGGTCGGTATCGTTACGGGTATGGTCGCTGGTCTGGCGACCATTACGCCAGCGTCCGGGAATGTCGGACCGATGGGTGCGGTTATCATCGGATTCATCTCTGGATTCGTCTGCTACTTCATGTGCGGAATCGTTAAACAACGTATGAAAATCGACGATGCGCTCGATGTATTCGCGGTCCACGGAGTGGGCGGTATCATGGGCACGCTGCTTTTATCCGTCTTTGGCCTGCCGTTCTTTGGTGGCACTGGAGTTCAAGACGCGCTGAGCCAGCTGGTCATTCAATTAAAGGGCGTCGGGTTTACGCTTCTCTGGTCGGCAGTCGGCACGGTGCTAATCATCCTTGTCATGCGAGCCACCATCGGTCTCCGGGTCGAAGAAGATGCTGAGCATGCCGGTCTCGACCAAAACGAACACGGCGAAAAAGCCTACCATTTAGATTAAAGGGATTTAGATTAAAGGGGTCAGGCCGATTAATGTTAATTATATCTTGATTTAGCTCCAGTTAGTGTCATGGGTTACTCCCATGGCGCGAAAGCTTCGAATCGAATACGAAGGTGCGATTTACCACGTGTTGAATCGCGGGAATTATCGACGCAACTTATTTGAGTCGGGCGGAGAAGCGATGGCGTTTATGACGACCCTCCAAGAGGCGGTCGCTAATTATGGATGGCGTTTACACGCCTATGCAGTGATGCGAAACCATTACCATTTGGCGCTGGAAACCCCGCAGCCGAACTTGGTCGATGGCATGCATTGGTTGCAGAGCACTTTCGCCACGAGGTTTAATCGATTTCACCGTGAGCGCGGACATCTTTTCCAGGGTCGCTACCAGGCTATCCTGATTGAAAACGATGCGTCGCTGGCTCGCGTGGTGGACTACATTCATCTGAATCCTGTGCGTGCGAAAATAATAGAAGCTGAGCAGATGGCCGCGTTTCGCTGGAGTAGCTTGGGGCGGTTCGTGAAAGGCGAGAGGTTCGAAGGTATGACGTCATCATCATGGCTGCAGACTCACGGGCTGCATGATACGCCGCAGGAATGGCTCGCTTACGAGGAGCACCTGCAGCGACTCGCCACCGATGATGAAGCGCAGAAGAACGCTGGTTTCGAGACGATGTCGAAGGGCTGGGCTATTGGCAGCGAGGCATGGCGCAGCGCCTTGGCCAAGGACTACGCGCACAAGGCCTTGCATCCGGGATTGGCAGCCGACGAGATCCGCGCAATGAAGGAAGAGCGTTGGGCGGAGTGCTTTAAGCAGATATTATCCGCCGAAGGCAAAACGCAGGATGATCTTTGGAATGGCATGAAGTCGGCTCCCTGGAAAATTGATCTCGCAGCCCAATTACGTCGAGAAACTGGTGCCCCAATCAAGTGGGTTGCTCAGCGTCTACATATGGGGAACCCCAATTCAGTTCGTGGTTACTTAAGTCTGCATTCTAAGCACACATCAGAGCAGATAAATTAACAATAATCGGCCAGACCCCATATTGATAACGCCGCAAAATAGAAGTGATGGTTTCCTAGGAGCCCAAAAATTCCTGACAAACAAACTGCAGTTACATATTTTTTGGGAGATTTATTCATTTTCTTCAGCGAACGACAAAGTGAGTCACGAGATGCCGCGCGGAGCGTGGCATCTCGTTGACTCTACTGCCTTGTTAGCTTTTCCCTAATTCGATGAATGACTGAACATTCGAAGGGATGAATACCTTATTCCCTGGGTTCTTGCTTATAATTGAGTATCCATCAATTACCTTTTGCGCTAATAAAATCCTGTTGGCATCGTCAGAACCGATTGCTGATCCCAGTGTATCAAGATAAAACTTCTCGGCTGCAGCAGTTATTTCCAGCGCCTTAGCCTGCCCTTCCGCTCTTAGAATAGCTGCTTCACGATCTGCTTTCGCTATCTCGATAGTAGCCTTTGCTTGTCCTTCAGCTTCAAGTTTAGCTGCGCGACTTTTTCGTTCAGCATCCATTTGCTGAAGCATAGCTGCACCAGTGGCATCGTCTGTCTTGATTTCCTGAATCTCAACTCTGATGAGCTGAAGTCCCCATTTTGCAACTGTGTCGGTTAGACGTGCGGAAATTTTCTCATTTAAGGTTGTTCTCGCCTGTAAAGCATAGTCTAACTCATGCCCTCCAATTTCTGACCTGATAATATTCAGCGTTGCTTGCAGTAGAGATTGATGAAGGTGGTCTACCTCATACACTGCTTTGATAGGATCAATCACTCTCCAGCTAATAACTGAATCGATAAGAACTTTGGCATTATCGCTTGTAATACATTCACGAGGATTCGTATCGGTGATCTGCTCAGAGAGCTCAATGAAGACTCCTTTTTTGTTCGTTTCATTGCCCCACTCAGATGAAACATCTTTCACCGAATCGAGAATTGGTATTTTGATTGCGATTCCACTTTTCTGAACTTTGACGGGTTTTCCGAACCGTTCGATTATCCTGCAGTGATTTTGAGGTATTGTTGTGATCATTTTATTTTTGTTTTATGTCGAATTTGCCGTTTTCAGATGAAATTATCTCTACGGATTGTCCGTCTTCAAAATTTTCTTCGTCGTGCGAGTTGATCCCCCACAAGTCTCCATTCCAGTAAACAAAGCGCTTCCCGTCTATTATTCGGTATAACCCGACATCTCCCGTCGCATTTGTTTCACTTATCCCCTTGGTAAATATTTTTCGAACCGCAGGAACCAAGAAACGATCCGCGAGCAAATAATAGGCTGCAGTGGTCCCCAGCCAACATATGATAGAGATAGAAATTTTCCATTTGATGGAGATCTCGAATAATAATGAAAAGTAAATCGATACGGCTAAAAGTGCCGCAACCGTCAGAATCTTAGTATCGAAAAAGATATCTAACAAGATCACGAAAAGAGAAATAGCAAAGACCCATGCTAAGCCTGATATTGTCGGGTCAATAATTAGTAGGACATTCATGTTTGATTCATTTTTCTGGCTAACGCCAAAATGTAGCGCGGCGTAGCCGTTGCTACGATCTGATGGTTAGCAATTACTATTATTATGAGAACTTAATACGAAATCAAAAGACTACAAACATTACTAGAAGGACTAGAGTGCCAAGGCATCGACGATTTAATCGCTGACGCCACGCCCGAAATACTGAGGGCTGTCGGGGCTGAAATAGCTACGAATTGGGTTTGCCCCGATAGAACGAACACGCATTGAGCGTGATGGTTGATGGTTAGTTGGTGTTAGCTTCGTAGTCGAGTGGACTTTGATAGCCGAGTGCGGAGTGAAGCCGAACCTGGTTATAGAAGCTTTCGATGTAGTCGAAGATGGCAGTGGTGGCTTCGGCCCGAGTGCGGAAGTCACGGCAGTAGACCAACTCGTGTTTGAGGGTGCTCCAGAAGGCCTCCATGGCGGCATTGTCGTAGCAGTTTCCACGACGACTCATGGAAGCAACGCAACCGTTCGCCTTGAGTGTTGAGCGATAGGCCGAGCTGGCATACTGGCAGCCTCGATCCGAGTGATGCACCACGCCCACTGGCGGGCGTCGGTGCCGTAAAGCCATCAGTAAGGCGGCCAACGGTAGCGCGGTTTCCAAGCCGGAGCCCATGGCCCAACCGATCAGCCGACGGCTATACAGGTCGAGCACACCGGCCAGATACAGCCAGCCCTCTTGGGTTGACACGTAGGTGATGTCGCTCACCCAGACCTCGTCGATCCGAGTGGGTCGATCAGCGACCTTGAGGCGATTTGGGGCGACCGGCTGGTCATGATTACTATCAGTTGTGCGCACACGGTATCGCCGCCGCTGACGGCCCTGTAGACCTGCTTCGCGCATCAATCTGGCGACCCGATGGCGACCAATCGAGTCACTCTGTTTACGCAAGACTGCTGTAACCCGAGGACTGCCATACGTGCCCCGAGAAGCGCGATGGATTTGAGCGATGCTCGCCTGCATCTGCGTCTCTTGCCGGGAACTGTCCGAGTTCAGTGCGGCCCGCCACTGGTAGTAACCTCTGCGCGATACCAGCAACACATCACAGAGGCTTTTTACCGGATAATCGTCGCTCATCGTTTTAATCCGGGCATACCGCTCGGCGACGGTTCGGAGAGGATGCCCGCGGCTTTTTTTAGGATGTCACGTTGCTCGGTGATCCGTGATAGCTCTCGCCGCAGACATTCGTTTTCCGCGACCAGATCCTCCTTGCTTACGGGCGAACCAGTCGGCCCGGCGGCCCGGGCCAACTGGTTTGCCCGTTGCCCCCATGTATAGAGGTTGAACACGCTGATCCCCAGTTCCTGGGTCGTCTGCTCCGCAGACCTTCCGCTGTTCTTCCAAAGGCGCACCGCTTCTTGCTTGAACGCCTCGTCGTAACGCCGGAGCTTTGCCCCAGCTTCTTTCTTCCTGGTCATGATTGAGTCCTTTCTTTGGGCTCATCACGTGTCCGTCAATTCAGGGCAACCTCAATTAGCGATTCAGCGCAGCACAGTTAGAGGCTATTTAAGGACCCCTAAAAAGGTCCGTTTTTGACGATTGGAGTCACGTCTTTTTAATCACGCAACATGGAGTCCTAGGAAATCTAACGAATAGGACTCGGTATTCATCGGCCGGAATGAGTCAATGCATCGCTAGACACAAAGGATCATCTCTCACCCTCAGGGATGAGCTTAATTGTTTATTTTGGGGTGGGGCTTGTGGAACTACTTTGTTCCACCCGATTCCCGTTTGCGACGAGCTTCTCCGAAGCTTTTCACGAAAAACACTATGGCAACCATTGCTGAAGCCATCATCGCACCGACTCGGACGACGGCTAAGTCATTTCCTCTGTTGATGGATCCGACCAGCGGCATGATTAAGGATAGCAATACCAGAACGGTGATCGCCATGGCGATGTGGCTCAGGATTTTACTTCCTTTTTTTACACCGAAATTGAGGGCCACGAGAGCGACACCAAAACCTACAGGAACGAAGGCTGTTTTTGGGGCAGATTCTGATGCGAAGTAGGCCCAGAGGCCCATCGTGATCAAAAGGACGGCGTTAATGAGGCTGGCTTGATGTGCTTTCATACTAGTCGAATAGGGATTTCCTAATACAGAAGGCAAAAAAGGCACACCGTCAAAGCAAGCAGGTTAGAAACTGCCTCTTTTCTGATTTCGACTCCTTCCCGAGGGGATGTCCCCACGGTCCGGTAGGTTGAAACGGTCGGGCATCCACGTCGATGGCGCCGAAGGCGCCAGAAAAATCGGTTTGAATCGGTTCCAACCAAAACAGTTGTTTCAACTAAACCGTCCTGCCGAAGTCCGCTCCTGTGGTGTCCTTCTGGTTCTGGTCTTAGCGCAGAGTTTTACTAACTATCTCGTGGATGCTCAAGTTCCGTCGTTGGTGGTGGACTAAGCGACGGAGCACGTGATCTCCAAGGTCGTCTTTCTGCCGTGTCTTATCGTGTTCTTACTGCTGATCGGCTGCATGATTGATGTGTTTTCCGCGATCATCATTGTCGTGCCATTACTCATGCCACTAGAAATCGCTTACGACATCGATCCAATTCACCTGGGCATTCTGTTCCTCGCTAATCTCGGACTCGGGTTTCTGACTCCTCCCGTGGGTATGAATCTCTTTATCTCCTCCTATCCCTTCATTAAGGCCATGGGCGAAATCCTGAAAGTCTCATTGCCCTATTTCGGTCTCCAATTCTTGGCCGTCATCATCAACACCTTCTGGCCAGAACTTAAACTCTATCTTACTTAACGGGAGGTGGGAAAAGGATCAATCCATACTGATGGATCCTTTTTTGAGGAGGGAATGTCCTAGGATGCAGCCAAAGCATTGTTTATCTGGGAGCGTAGCAGTGTCGATATGGACGTTACGCAGCATAATCCTGGGGCATGGAATCAGTATGCGAATAATAGGAGTTCTGGATCGGGATCGGTTTAGATGTAAGAGTAGGGGTTGAATTCGCCTTAAGGCGGTTATCCATGATTTCTTCCAAAGAGAGGCCAATAATCCAGTCCGCCTATTCATAGTGAGCGCTCTAAGATACTATCAACTATTCTTCCTGTCCTTTCATCCAAACGGTTCTGCGTCTTGTTTTCTGGCCGCTTTAGGTCTGAAGATTCTCGTCTCCCGTAGAATTATCGTCCGCCGGGACGGCTATTGAAGCGGTAAGGCAATTTTACAGATATATTCAAATCACTAGTCCTTCGTGATAGAACCAGTGTCGGAGTGAACGGCGCGTCAGCACAAATCCCTCTCTCAATTTGAAATATGCCACAAACTACGTTGGATGCATCAGATGAAAACTTCTAACGAACCCCATTCGACCGACCAAGTTATCCGCATGGCATGGCATGATCGAACGAGTTTTGACCGGATCGAGGAGCAAATAGGCCTCAATGAGTCGGCGGTGATTCGCATAATGCGCCGAGAGTTGAAGCCACGCAGTTTCCGTCTTTGGCGCGAGCGGGTGGCCGGCCGAGTGACTAAGCACCGCAAACTAATTGAACACCAGATCTGTCGCCCTAAATACGGGATCGATTAATCCGAAACCGTCGTTTCAAACTGATACGATACGCGATTTTAGGAGGCTGCAGGGTGGTAAAAAGTAAGAATTTAAAGCACCCAACGCCTAATCGCCACAAACACCAAAATCAAACTGGAGTAGGCAATGAAAAATGGGATGATATAGTGTTCGAGGCCAGTTGATAGCATGACGGCCATTAGTAATAGTTGAAATCCCAATCCAAAGGTAGAGAGCAATGTCATGAACCATCTTGGGAACGGGGCGCTATTTATTGCATCTTTATCTATGAAGTAGATCGTTTTGTCGAAGACGATATATAGGGTGTCATAGATTCGATAGAATAGATTGACCGTTCGCTGGCTCTCGCCCTCCATGGCAACTGGTGCCTGATTCTCAAAAACTCGGCTGGTTGTATCTCCAGCCACGTTCTCACGCAAAATTACATAATAATAATTGTATAACGTGCCTTGCAGTTGAATTCCAACAAACGCCAACCCGACGTGCCACAGTGAATCGCCTGTGATGTGCCACAAAGTGATCAGGAAAAGAAAGTTTAAGATGATATCAGCAATCGAATCATAATATCTGCCAATGTATGAAGGCTTGTTTTTGACTCGCGATAATTCTCCATCAGCAGCGTCGAGAACAGATTTCAGGATTAAAAAAAATGCTGCGGCAATATTATACTGCATCAGCATGCAGGTAATAGCTAGGATTCCAGAGAGTATGAACCAGCTCGTAACTTGCACCGGCGTCACGGAGGTGTCCTGCAAAGCCCGAGCAATCTTCCTTGCAGGCTTCCTGCCGTAATCAGACAGATCAATAAACTGATAATGAGGAGGAAGCTTAGACATATGTGGTTGTGTCAGCCGTGACAGTGGAGATCAGCGATGGCAATCGCTTGGCGCCGTCAATTCAAAAGAGGACACGGGCAGTCCGTAGGGGAAGGCACTCTAGCTTATCGTTGAGTTGACCCCAGATTCGGTCTGTGGTTATTTGGGTCTGTATGTGAAGCACGCAGCAGAGCAGAAAAACTAACAATAACGGCCAGATCCCCGATCGTAGAGATTGGGAGAGGTTTTGCCATTTTTGGATGAGTTGGTCGTCGAAGGGGTCGGTTTCGGCGGAGGCGATGGTGTTGTGTTTGTCCATCCAGGCGACTGTGCGTCGGATGCCTTCTTCGTAACTCGTCGGACAGGTGAACTCGGGCACGTCGCGCTTGAGCTTCGCGTTGTTGTAAACGCCGTGGAATTGGAAGATCTCCGCGAGTGCCTCCAACTGTGGTCGATCAAGCGAGAGCAAGAGGTCGGTGGGGATGTGCATGAGGTTTGGCTTGGGCGCCCCGATTGCGGTTGCGGTGCGCTCGGTGTATTCGTTCCAAGTCACGACATCGCTACCCACGATATTGTAAGATTCGCCGAAGCACGCTTCGCGTCCGGCGGCGTAGGCGAATCCCGTGCCGACATCCTCGGAATTGGTGCTCGCCCATAAGCCGTTGCCATCGCCCGCGACTATGATCGGCAAGCCGCGCCTCAATCGATCTACAAATGTCGGCTCCCACCCGAGACTGTTGATCACATTGCCGCCGACTCCGTAAGTGTGCGAGGGACGAAAGATCGTGACGGGGAACTTCCCTTCGGAGTGCGCTTGGAGGAACACTTTTTCGGCGCCGACCTTATCGCGCCCGTATTGCGAGTGCGGATTCTGCGGCACGGTTTCCAGCGTGGGTATAATCGTTTGCGTATTTCCGTAAGTGCAGACGGTGCTGCAAAAGAGGAAGTGTCCGCACCGACCAGCAAACGCGCGCACATCGCTCTCGGCTTGTTCGACGTTGAAGCAGATCATATCGATGACCACATCCCAGAATCCAGAAGCCGCCATCGATTGTTCGAAGGTAGTAAACTCGTTGCGGTCGCCTCGCAGGTGTTTTACCGCCGGGCCAAGCCGGTCATCGGTTTCACCTCGATTGAAGACGGTGATATCGGCGTCGCGAGTTTGCAGCGCCTTGACGATACCAGTGGAAATAAGACCTGAGCCGCCGATGATGAGGACTTTCATAAGTTTATCGAAGCCTCCCTCGCGACAGCTGTCCATGCCCAAGCTTTGTAAGTCGTGCGCGCATCGGAAAAACAGAGATTAACATTAGCAGTAACATGACTTGATGCTTCCTTCGCGTCTGAGTGGCTAATGATGCACATACCCCGATGATTAACTTATTACAATCCGGTAAAATCGGTCCCGAGCTTCATCGCGTGTCATGCGACCCGGGAATAAACTGGGAAAAGGAAGTGTCTTGGGCGATTGACGCGGCACCTGATGATTCGGGTGTGCCTGATCCCATCTCGAGTTGGCCGCGCGACGCTATACGTAGCGGGATTTACGGGGCCGTGTCTCCTCGGGTGGTTTGTCTTCGGGACGACAGCTATCTGCTATATTACACCCAAATCTTACCACGGCCGGGGAATCCTGAAGGGGCGAGTGATTACGATCAGGCGACGACGCGGATTCTAAGTGCACACTCTCGCGACGGGACTGAATGGGTGCCGGAGACGGGCGTGCGACTTTCGGCCGAAGCGGGTGGTGCGGGTGAGTATCGCGTCGTGTCATCCGAGGTGGTGCCTGTTGCTCACGAGAGCGGTCATTGGCGGATGTATTACGAGCGCTGTCGCGGGCCGCAGTCCGTAGGGAATACGATTTTATCGGCTCGATCTGAAGACGACGGGATTACGTGGAAACTTGAACCGGGTGTGCGCTGGGGGAATGACCGTTCGAACTTTGCCGCGCCGCGCATCCAGTTTCTCGATGGCGGACGGATGCGGCTTTTCTGCTACGAACGCGGGAAAGGGATTATCAGTGCGATTTCCGAAGACGGGGGAGTGACTTTTGTGCGGGAGCCGGGCTTGCGAATCGCTCAAGATGGACCGTGGGATAGCGAGGCGGCATTCGCTCCGGAAGTGGTGCAGCTCGGTGAGGACGATTTCGTGATGTTTTATGCGGGTTACAGTGCAGCCAACCGTGCGCAAATTCTGTGGGCAACTTCGCAGGACGGGTTGAATTGGCGGAAGGAAGCCCAGCCGGCGATCTCGCCGAATGGGACGGGTTGGGATGCGGTTAAGTGTTCGGAGATGGCGTTGATTCCAATACCTGATAAAGCGGGGAATGCACCGCGATTCAGAATGCTATACGAAGCGTGCGATGGAACCGCAGCTGGAGATCGGGGCGTCTGGCGTATCGCCTCGGCATCGACTGATAATACGAAAGGATCATTTTAATTATGCCATCACGTGAGCTCACAGTCACAGACCGCTACTTAAATATGCCGGTCAAAGCTGGCGCCCCACGATGCAGGATGTGCATCAAAATTGATGGTGAAGTCGTTCGAGCGTTCCATGTCGAGCTTGCCGGAGACGGGATCGATTTCTGGACCTTTATTGATGTGTCAGCATGGCAGGGGCAATCCGCGGTGATTACACTCGAGGCAGATCCGGTTTCTCCCGATGAGGATCAAGAGGGTGCGATTCATGACGATGCTTTGGATGCCCTGGAACTGAGCGAAGAGATCAAAGATGCGGCGGAGATTTATCAGGAAGCATTACGGCCGCAGTTTCATTTTACCACGCGACGTGGGTGGCACAACGATCCCAATGGCATGGTTTTTTATGAGGGGGAATATCACCTCTTTTATCAGCATCAGCCCTTCAGTGTGAGTTCGTTTACCGACAAGTCCTGGGGGCATGCAGTGAGTCGTGATTTACTGCATTGGGAGGAACGTCCGATCGCACTTTATGCCGATCAAGAAGGACAGAAATGGTCGGGATCGGGCGTAGTAGATTGGCGCAATGTTTCTGGTTTGCAGCAGGGCGAGGAGCCGCCACTCCTGCTGTTTTATACTGGGACAGGTCGTTCGGTTCATAACCCGAAGCCGGATGATTTCGTGCAGTCGATTGCCTATAGCAATGATCGAGGTCGCACATGGGAAACTTACGCGGGGAATCCCATTATTCCAAATATCACACCGGGGAATCGCGACCCTTTGGTTCAATGGCATGAGCCTACCCAACGTTGGGTGATGGCACTATTTGTGGGTCAACCTGAGTCGTGGCTGAAGGATGGAAATCAAGTGGCTACCCAGTTTTTTACTTCGGTTGATCTCAAAGAGTGGCGTTATGAAAGCACCGTGGATGAGTTTTTCGATTGTCCTGCTTTGCTGAGCCTCCCGCTGGATGGTGATGCGAGCGATCTGTGCTGGGTGATGTATCGTGCGGATATGAAATACAAGTTGGGTCGTTTTGATGGACGGGTGTTTACGCCGGAAACGGATTTCCTAATCGGGCAGCGAGGGGAATGCGCCTATGCACCACAGGTGTTTAACAACGCACCCGATAATCGCCGAATTCAGATCGCGTGGGGTCGCACGAAAGCGCCGGGTATGTCGTTTAGCCAGATCATGAATTTTCCATGCGACCTCTCAATGATTACGACAGAGGAAGGGCCGAGGATGCGTTGGACTCCCGTGAAGGAGATCGAGAATTTATACCAGTCGAGCACGAGCTGCCGAGATGAGGTGCTTACTGCTGACGCCGACCCAATTGAATTGGCGCGTGGACAACATTTTGATTTGCAGACTGTGATAGCCGTAGGCGTGGCGCACGAAGTGGAAATCACTGTATGTGGTGTTTCTCTGATCTGTGATGTCACGGGTAAGCAACTCACGTCCGAAGGCCACTCAGCACCGTTGAGCTTACGGGATGGAAAACTACACCTGCGTCTGTTGCTTGATCGGATCTCCTTGGAGATATTCGCGGAAGACGGTTTGGTTTACATGTCGCTAGCGGTGATACCCGATGCAGAAAATGATCTGATCACGATAAGAGCTATCGGCGGGGCCGCGACAGTTGAGACATTCGAATGCCACGAGCTTAAATCGATTTGGCCGAAGAGCTGAACCAAGCGATTAGTCTATGATCGACTGCTGTGTGATCAAATCCAAGATTCAGCCCATTGTATGCAATCGCCACTGACATGTCGTAGCTTTCTTTGCGCTTGGATCATTGCACTGATTTGGCTGCTGGTGACGCCATCGGCTTCCTTGGCTGAGGAAGGGCAACGCTTTAAAAAAGGGGATCGATTGGCCGTCCTCGAAGTGGGTGAAAAGAAATACGAGGATGTGGTCATCAAATCGATTTCGGCTCGCCCGGTGACGTTTCTTCATCGCGGTGGCATGGCCTCGGTCAAACTGGGCGACATGCCTCCGCAATGGCAGCTTGGATTCGGTTATGATCCGGAAGTGGAACGGGCGAGTGATCTTGCTCAGGAAAAAAGCCGTCCCGCGCGTGAGGCGCGATTGGCGAAGCAGGCATCCAAACGAAGAGCGGTCCAAAATACGTAGGCGAAGTCAAAATTTGAAAAAGCATTCTGCGCGTTTGGGCAAACCGCTGAGATTGCACCTGACGGGCTGGATTTACGTCCGCGGTTTCGTGAGTTGGGGCTTTATGCCAAGGATCAGGGGCGTCGTCCGGGTTGCGCCGTGTTTGCGGTGGTGAGCGCCATGGAATTTCTCCACGCAGAGAACACCGGAGAGGTGGATAAGTTTTCCTAGGAATACCTCATCTGAGCGACTTTGAAGTCGATCAACCGTCCGGCCTCGGCGAATGCGCGCACCGGTGAGGATGCGGATACGGGTTTTGCCCTCACCGAAGTGGTGACGGCGTTACGCAGTTACGGAGTCCCGCTGAGTAGCAGTATGCCCAATACGATGCGGCGCCTTAGCAACACCGTCGATGATCCCCCAGAGGAGGTCATCGCCGAAGGGCGGGCGCGGACCCAAGGCTCGGTTCATCGCGCGCCCGGTCGCGACAATGCCACGCGACTCAATAATATCGTGCAGGCGCTCAACACCGGGCTGCCGATTACGATTGGCACGGGCTGGCCACAATTTCACAACGCCCGCGACGCGTTGCTCGATACGCAAAACCCAAGCTACGACCACGCCGTCACACTCGTGGGGTATCGCAGTCCGACGGGAAGGCTCGAAGACACGACTTTCATATTTAAGAATTAGTGGGGACCCGCTTGGGGCGCGAATGGTTACGGCTATGCCAGCTACCGCTATCTTGTGCAGCACTTGCACACGGCAGTGTTATTGGAGATCAAGTTCAGCGATTAATGCTGGCCAACGTGGCGTCCCAATTAGCGGGAGGTGGCGCGATAAGCTTTAGGTCTTCATTCGTAGCGGGATGACGAAAGCGCAGTTCGCGCGCGTGCAATCCGAAGAGTTCAGCTGGTTTCTTTGAACCGTAAAACGGATCGCCGATGACCGGACAACCGCCTTTCAGACAATGAAGCCGCGCCTGATGGGTGCGGCCGGTTTTGAGTAACACGTTGAGCCAAGTGAGATTGCTCTCACGCGACTTTCCAAGAATTTGAAATGTAGAGATGGCTGATTTTCCTCGGGATTCAACATTGGACCAGACGCCCGATCCGACCGGCGCGACCTGCGTTTCGATCCGACGAAGTGAGGTCGGCCATACGCCTTCGACGAGCGCCCAGTATAATTTCCGGATCTGTCGTTTCTCGAATAGGTCGGCCAGTTCGGCTTTGTAGTGTCCGTTTTTACGCAAGAGAACAGCGCCACTCGTCAAGCGATCAAGTCGGTGGCAGCAATGCAAAGGTTTGCCGACATGGCGGGTCGCGATTTGTTCGAGGTCGTCTTCTCTTTCACTCCCTCCCTCGGTCAGCACGCCAGATGCTTTATTCAATACAAGCAGGTGCTCATCTTCATAAATTACATCGGCTGTGGGTGTCATGTGAGATCATTCTGATTCAGGAGGACTTGGAAGCAAGTGCAGCGAAAACGTAACATACAATAACTCTGCTTTGAGGAATAAGTGCAGGCAACGGGCGCTCTCGCTTAGTGAAACACCCGAATACCTCGGGAGATAACATGATGATTTAAATTAGGAATTACCGATGAAAAAATATTGACGATTCTCGCTCTCACGCTGGCCCTTTGTGGTGTAAACTTTGCCTCGGCCTCAGGTGCGACTGAGCCAAAGACTTTGGGGCTGATGTTCTACTCGGATATCTGCTCATCCTGCAAAGTTCTCGAGCCGAAGCTCTCCGCAGTTAAGCCCAGCTTTGAAGGCGAACCCATTCTCTTTGTGACGTTGGATCATAGTAACGACTTTTCCAAATCTCAGGCCGCGCTCATGGCTAGAGCCTTAAAGTGACTGCAGCTTATGAGTCTCAGCGCAAAGCCAGCGGATTCCTTCTTTTGATCGATGCTAGCAGTGGTGAAGTGATTGCTCGCATCTCCAAGTCGCAAACCGAAGCTCAGATCAAAGCAACGATTCGTGGGACTTTGAAATAGAGAGCTCTGGATCCCTTGGTTTGCTGAATGCCATTTGGATGTGCTATAAATTTATCCATGGATACCTCTGATGACTACAAGATACTCGAACTTAACCATGTCGCGTTCAACGTCGCTGATGTTTCGGCGTGTGAACGGTTTTATGCCGATGTGCTGGAGTTGGAGTCATTGCCACGTCCGGCGTTTCCTTTTCCTGGGGCTTGGTTTCGGATTGGTGCTCAGCAGGAATTACATCTCATCGGTATTTGCGCCGAGGATCGCGGCAGTCACAGCGGACATTTTGCGCTGTTGGTTTCAGATCTCGATGCAGTGGAGACACGATTGGGAGCAGCAGGGGTAGAGTTTCGAGGTCCTAAGGCGCGACCTGATGGGGCGCGGCAAATCTTCACGGCCGATCCCGATGGAAACGTAATCGAGTTCTGCGATAATTTGCCGGCAGGGACAGCTCCTAATCGCGTGATTCAGCCCTAGTTTAGATCACTTGCTCTTCGGCAAGCTTGGAACCTTCGCCTTCGGGGAGGCCTTCGCGGAAGGTCCCGAACCATTGATCCAAGGGGAGCGTGCTGCCTCCGTAATTACTTTCGAAGTAGCGATGGTGAAGGTAATGGAAATAACTGCTCGAGGGTATTTTCCCTTTAACCAAAGGGCCTTCGAAACCGTGATGGCCGTGGGCGGCACCCATCACGGCGTGTTGCATCGTGAAGAGGGCGTGAAGCGGGTGGGAAGGCACGATCCAATGGATAGCGACTACGCTCAGGTAGAGCAGGGTTTCCACTGGATGCATGGCCATGCCCGACCAGGGGTTGGGGTTGATATTCTTATGGTGCAGGTAGTGCACGTTTTTGTAGAGCGGCTTCCAATGGCTAAGACGGTGGATCCAATAGAAATGGAAATCACGCCATATCGGGATCATGAGAAACCATAATACAAAATAGACGGGGTGCTCTGACCAAAGCAGCCATGGAATGTAGTGATTGGCGTAGAGCCAGAGGGTGAGGACTTCATAGCCGGTCCAGATGAGTCCGGCGACACCACAGGTCCAGAAGATGTTATCCTTAACCTGATCGCGAAAGAGAAAGACGCGGCTGTTTCGCGTGGGCCATTTCGCATCGAACTTGGTTTTGGTGCCCTCCGCTTTGCGGATGTAGAGGTAGTAGTAAAGGCCACCGTAAAAGAGCCACATGAGCACCATGTTTCGGGAGAGAATCTGTAGCATCCAATCCGCTTCAAACGTCACGCAACGGGTGATGTCGGGTTGAGTGAGAAACCACACTGTAAGGGTGATGGTCAGATAGCTGATATTTTGGGGCCAGAGGTAGCCGGGCCAACCGAAGAACCATTTGGCGATGGCTTTGAATCGCACGGACCACTGGAGCAAGGGGGCATGCTTGATGGGATAATCCGGGCGCCATTCGCCGCGAGCATTGTGAGCGTATTTATCGCTCAGCTCAGAGTTTGGGCTGGATGTGTCGGTGGACATCAATGGTCAGATTGTCTCAAACAGTTGGTCGCGACAAGTCTTTGAAAATTCATGTCGAGCGATCGAAATGAGTTTTTTCGTAAGAGGTCAGTCTTTGTGCTCTTCGGCTAGTTTGGAGCCTTCTCCGTCCGGTAAGCCGTCACGAAACGTGCCGAACCAACGGTCGAGCGGAATCGTGCTTTCGCCGTAGTTGCACTCGAAATAGCGGTGGTGGAGGTAATGAAAATAGGAGCCCGTGGGCACTTTGCCTTTCACGATAGGACCTTCATAACCGTGGTGCCCATTGGCTGGCCCCAAGGCTGCATGCTGTAGATCGAAGAGGAAATGAATCGGATGCGAGGGCACCACAAAATGGATCATGCACACGCTCAAGTAGAGCATGGTCTCGATTGGATGCATCGCCATGCCTGACCACGCGTTGGGATTTTTGTTCTTATGGTGCAAGTAGTGCACGTGTTTATAGAGCGGCTTCCAATGGATGAGCCGATGCACCCAGTAGAAATGAAATTCGCGCCAGAAGGGGATGATGAAAAACCACGCCACAAACCAGATCGGATTCCGCGCCCATTCGAGCCATGGGATGTGACCATTGGCGAAGAGCCACATCGCGAGGACTTCGTAGCCGGTCCAGATCATCCCAGCTACACCTGCGGTCCAGAATACATTGTCGTAAACTTGGTCGCGAAAAAGGAAGAGACGACTGTCTTCAGCGGGCCAATTGGGATCGTATTTCTTGTTCCGACCTTCGCCTTTTTTGATGTAGAGGTAGTAGTGAAACCCACCGTAGTAGAGCCACATCATGACTTGGTTTCGCAGCCAGATCTGGGCGATCCAGCTAAACTCAAAATCTACACAACGGATGATCTCAGGTTGGGTGAAATACCATGAGACGATCGAGATCAGCAGCAGCGATAGATTGACGGGCCACAAAAATCCGGGCCAACCAAAGGTCCACTTGAATAGCGCCTTTAATCGCACCGGCCACTGGAGTAACGGCGCGTAGCGAATCGGGTAGGGTGGTCGCCATTCGCCACGGGCATTGCGACCTTCGGCCACATATTCTTCGGCGCGGGGTTTACGCTGTTGATCAGACATCGGAAATCAGCCTGACGCAATCTCGCAACGTGGCAAGATAGCAGGATCAGGCTTCACACCGCAGTGCGGTTATCGCTCTTGAAGTGAGCCTTCGTGCGATTGAGCGCGATGGCCCGTTGTGAGACGTGCATGGCGGTGTCGTTGGTGCGTAACGATCCGGCACCTTTAGCCTTGAGGCTTTCATCGAGCTCGGCGGCAGCGGCGAAGAGCACCATCCGTTCCGCAAAGCTGGGCAGGCGTTGGGCGCCGGAAGCGTGGTGGCGAATTAGCCAATCGAGAGTGTGCGACGAAGTGGTGGACATGCGTGGTGTAGAATGGAGGGGAAAACTTTGGGTCGCCAAGGGTCTTTTTCGTCCGCCATCCTCACGCGATGAACATTAACACTGCAAACTTTGCCACCAGCGCGCCCGATTTGAAGTCGTGCCCGAAGGCAGTCCTACCGGAGTTTGCCTTCATCGGTCGTTCTAATGTGGGCAAATCCACCTTGATCAATTTGCTCACGGGGAGGAAGGGGCTCGCGAAGGTTTCCGGCACACCGGGGAAGACGCAGCTGATCAATTTCTTTGATATTAATCGTCAGTGGCAGCTCGTGGATTTGCCGGGCTATGGGTTTGCGAAAGTTTCCAAACAGCAACGCGCGGAGTTTAATGTCGCGGTGGCCGACTATCTCGAGGCGCGCGAGACCCTCGTGCATACCTATGTGTTGATCGATTCACGCCTGCCTCCACAAAAGATCGACCAACGATTTGTTACTTGGATGGCGGAAGCTGGCGTCCCCTTTTCCCTCGTCTTCACCAAGGCGGACAAGCAGTCCTCCGGGAAAACCCAATCGAACGTCGCGAAGTTCCGCCGAGAAGTCCTGGCGGGTGTGACTACGCCACCAGAGATATTTGTGACCTCATCGGTCAGCAAGGAGGGCCGCCAGCATGTGCTCGGGCACATCGAAAAGCTGATCAAAGCCAAATAAGCGCCGGTCTTATTTGTTCGTGGGGCCGTCGTTTTTCTGCGGTGTCGTGGAGCGTACAAAGGCGTCGCGGAGGAAGGCGAGTTCTTGGCTGCGGAGGATCAAAATTTCGAGGGCGCTCAAAAAGATGACTCCGAGGAAGATCGACTCCATCGAGAAAGGCAGTGGGTGCAGCGCCAGTGCCACCCTCGGCGCCATCGACGGTGATGAAGTCGGGGAAAGTATCCTGCTTGATTATCTCTTTCACCAAGTCCTCGAATTCACGGGGTGAACCGAGGCACAGCTTAATCCCGGTAGGTAAGCCGCTGATCTCTTGAACATGGCTGATGAACTCTATCGTCGAGGTGATGTCTTTGCATTCGACATGCCCCGGAGGTGAAACGACGTCGTGGTCGCGTCCGACGCCGCGCAATTCAGAGATCTCTTTGCTGATTTTCTCTTTCGGCATAATACCGCCTTTGCCGGATTTGGCGCCCTGAGAAAGTTTGATCTCGATCATCTTGATCTTGGGCTGCTCACAGAGTTTTTCAAACGCTTCGTCATCGAGGCTGCCGTCGGGATGGCGCAATCCAAACTTCGCGGTGCCAAATTGAAAAATAAGGTCTGATCCTCCCCGAAGGTGGTATTTCGGGAAGCCCCCCTTCGCCGGTGTTTATCAAGATACCGGCTTCTTTGGCCCCGATGCTCAAGGCTTCGACGGCGTAAGCGCTGAGGGCGCCATAGCTCATGGCGCTGATCATGATCGGGTGATGCAACGTATAAGTGGTCGCCAAACCACGGGCTTCGCCGACCTTTAATTCTTAGGGCATCAGCTCGTTGTGAGGCGTGGGGAAAAGCGAGTGGCGCAGCTTAATTTCATCCCGATCATATTCACACAGCGAACCGAAAGCGCCGGTCGAATCGATCCCACGCGATTTGCGATAGACTTCGGCCCGCTCGGCCCGATTGAAAGGGCGCTCCTCAATATCATTGGCAAAGAAGTATTGGCGCAGTTCCGGGCCGATACTCTACATGAAGTAGCGCGCCTGACCGAGAATGCCGAAATTGCGCAAGATGGTGTGGCGGCGCTGGACGAAGAGGTAGGCGACGTTCAGTAGATTCAGCATCAGCAACGCCACTGTGAGAAAATGAAAATAGAACGAGATCAGTAAACCTGCGAGCAGGGTGACAACCAAGGTGGCGGGGAGTAGCAGATTCGTGATCCTAGCAAGGAGATGCAGGTCGAGCGTAGCAGTGCGAGTAATCGGCATGATGTGGGGTGGGGTAAAGCTGCACTGCGGGATTGCAGGTTTTGGAAAGGTTAAGGCTCTTTTAGAGGCGTGAAGAGAAGCAGAGTGCCCAGCGGTTGATAGCCGAGTGTAGTATAGAGTTTGGCACCTGCTTTACTAGAGGTAAGGGTGGAGGCTTTTATTCCCTGCTTACGATCATCGCGCATCATCTTGACGAGGAGAGCGGAGGCAATTTTCTGACGTCGAAAATCAGGCTGCACTTCCATGTTGGAGACCCACGA
The DNA here is from genome assembly GCA_002713695.1 of Opitutaceae bacterium. GTDB lineage: Bacteria > Verrucomicrobiota > Verrucomicrobiia > Opitutales > Opitutaceae > Cephaloticoccus. The sequence continues at coordinate 248,268 of PAUB01000013.1, read as the reverse complement.
CCCACGTCGACAAACGATGCTGCGCACCCAGCCCACAACTTCGCCATCGATCAGGGCAGCATAGAGTCTCATTGGGGCATCGGCTGTCAGATGCTCTGGAAGAATCTGCCGCGAGCGAGCGGCCTTGGTCACAGCGTCGGCGAGTTCTTGGGTTAACACCTGTTTGATCGTGGCGGGCGATTTGATGGCGGGAATCTGTTTAAGCGCGTGAACCATGACGCCTTCCGTATAACCTAAACGATAGCCGAGAGCCTTGTAATCTACGCGTAGAGTTTCGTCTGGAGAATCGATGCCATGAAATACGCAGATCGCAAAGCGTCCCCGCGTGTGTTCACGAATAGTTTTATCCGCGACCTCGGCAGGAGTCTTGAAGACACACCATTCTTCGCGACGGTAGTCCTCGGCTTTTTTGCGTGGGGCATCACGCAAAACCCAGAGCGGGCCAATGTGTTCACCGACATAAGGATGAGTGAAGCTTCGTGTAAAACCAACGCCCTCCACGAAGACTTCAATCGCCCGTGTGAGGGAGCCGCCTTTGGACGATTTTTTGCTGTATTTACCCATGCGAGGAGGTTGCTCCTAAACTCGTCGCGAGTAAATGACTCTTCTCACGATGATTCGCCGCGAGGCATCGCAAAGCCGTGAGGCAGGGTAGGTTTCAATGTGGAAAGCTGGAAAGAGGGAATCGACCTTCGCTCTTACTAGCTACGGCGCGACAAGTCGGAGTTAATAATTTTGGGTGCGGACATTTCCTGAGTTCCTGAGTTCCAGATTAAATCATGGTTTTGATTCACCAGCCATGGGCCGAAACTATATTAACCTACGAGTTACGAGAGTTGCAGCAGTAAGTATCCGACCGGGGCGGTGAGGATTAGCGAATCACTTACATCGAACATGCCGCCGATCCCGGGGATGACACCGCCGGAGTCTTTGATCGCCGCGCGGCGTTTGATGACTGATTCGATCAGATCCGAAACGATGGCGACTACTGCGATCGGCCCGGCGATCAATGCGGCGTAAAGTGGCGTGATGTGCGCTGGCAGGTGGTCACGCGCGAGCCAAGCGATCAGTGCTCCGACGCCCATCGAAACGATCACGCCGCCGATGGCACCTTCCCAAGTCTTCTTCGGGCTGATCTCCGGCGACATCTTGTGTTTTCCGATGGCCAAGCCAGTCAGGAGCCCGCCGACATCGCAGAACTTAGAAACCGCGACCAGCCAGATGAAGAGGATCAAGCCTTGCTCGGGAGCGTAGGGATTGAAGATCACGATCTGCACGAGGTATTGCAGCATGAAGGCCACGTAAACGAGGCCGAAGACGGTGGACGCGAGCGCCTCGACACGTGTCTCGGTGGTGCGTTCGCCGATGATGCGGAAAGCGAAGATGACGACGGCCAGTGCCAACAAGTGTTCGGCGGCGAGTCCGTGCTGCTGTTGGAGCCACGGTGAGATCGTGATCAGCCCGCCGAGCATCATGCCCAAGCGGTCGAACGGGGCGAGTTTCGCGCCCGCGAGGAGCTTGTAGAATTCGCCGAGGGTGAGGGTGGCGATCACGCCGATTAATATGACGGCGCCAGTGGTGCGGAAATACCAGAGTGAACCGGCGACGATTGCCCAAAGCAGGACAGTGCTAAAGATGCGTTTGGCCATAGTAGTGGGGTGGGTCGAACTTCTCTAAGCGAAAGCAAGGGGCGGTGTCGTAGCCATAGGCTACACTTTGGAAGTGTCTTTGACTTGCTCTCCCGTCAACCCGAAGCGTCGTTCGCGTTTATGGTAGGTTTCGATCGCGGAGACGAGAGCGGCCTTATCAAAGTCGGGCCAGTAAAGTGGGGAAAACACGAGTTCCGAATAGGCCCCTTGCATGAGCATGAAATTGCTCAAGCGTTCTTCTCCGGAAGTGCGGATGATTAATTCGGGATCAGGCAGATCCGCGGTGTAGAGATAGCGGTTAAAGGTTTCCCAGGAACCGTCAGTCGCTTCGATCTTTTCCGCCTGCACATCGGCGGCATAAGCGCGCGCGGCATCGACGACTTCGGTGCGCGAACCGTAGTTGAGCGCGAGCACGAGGGTGTAGTCGTTAAACTCTTTCGTTTTCTCAATCGTATCCTTGAGTGCTTTCTGCACTCCGTCGGGCATTTCCTCAATGCGGCCGATGCTGCGCAGGCGAATCTTGTTTTTGACGAAGGTCTTGAGCTCTCTTTTGAGATAAAATTCGAGCAGCTTCATCAACGCACCGACTTCGTCCTTGGGGCGGCTCCAGTTTTCAGATGAAAACGAATAGAGCGTCAGCGTGCGCAGGCCAAGCTCGCGTCCGGCATCGGCAATTCGACGCACGTTTTCGGCGCCATTGCGGTGCCCTTCATTACGAGTGAGACCACGCTTTTGAGCCCAGCGTCCATTGCCATCCATGATGATGGCCACGTGTTGGGGCGTCTTGTTGTGGTCGCTGGTCGGCATGAGTCGGATGAGAGTTAGGTGAGCGGCGCTCGGTTTGACAAGTGGGAAGGACCGACAAGATTTCTTGTATGAGCTCACCTTTAACTTCCAAAAAAATCGAACAAGCACTCACGACTCTTCCCAATTGGGAGTTTAGCGATGACGCCCTGTGTAAGACGTTTCAATTCGGCAGCTTTCGCGAAGCGATGTCCTTTATGGTGCGCGTGAGCTTTGAGGCCGAAGAGCTGAACCATCACCCCGAGTGGATGAACGTTTACAACTGCATCTCCGTGCGCCTCAGCACTCACGACGCGGACGATAAAGTGACCGCGAAAGACGTGGAGCTGGCGAAACGCTTCGAGAAGATCAACTGGGTGGTGTAATCACTCCCGATACTGCTCATCGAATCGCACCCAAGTGTCGCTGGTGATTTCGGGGGCGTTGGACCGAACGATATTTAGCGTGACTTGCAATTCGACGAGCGCTTTGGCGAACGCGTGCTTGCGGGTTTTGTCTCCCTTGAGAATCGCTTTGCGAAGAACCGTAGTCGTGAGCGGTTCGATTCGCGCGAGTTCGTAGATGTCTCGGGCCATCCGGCTGCACTCAGCGATGGGGCGATGGAATTCCGGGTGCTGAGTTTCCTTTAGATACGTCAGCGTCATGAGCACGCTTTTACCCTTGGCTCCTTTACCGTAAAAAATCTCATCGGGGTAATCGGAAGCGAGTTGGTTTTTCCAGCTCCAGATCGCCCCGACTTTTTGGCCCCAACCTTTTTCACCGGGTTGTTTTTCGGGTAGGTCGATCATGTCCCAAAGATTGGGTAGATCTTTTTTCTTATCCGGGAAAACCAAACAATAGCCGACCTAGGAAACGTATTTCTTGGCCTGAGCGAGCATGCGGATGTTGGGCTTAGGCTTCATGGGTGGGGTATTTTTTAACCACGAATGGACCCGAACAGACACGAATTATTACAACCTAATTGAGAAATACTATTCGTGTAAATTTATGTCCATTCGTGGTTGAACCATCTGGTTTGGGAAAACCTAACTCACGGGTTGCTGATTCGAATCCTAGTGATGTTGAAATCAGGTGAACCTTACAGCCCCATCATGAAGTTGAACGTGTTGTCGGGTTCGCCGGGGAGGCCCTCGTGGCCGAAGTCGGGGTAGAAGATAACGTTCTTAGTTGAGGTAATTTTATTGTAGGCGGCGAACTGGGTCGATGGCGGACATATGGTGTCCATTTGGCCGGTATACATGAGCACTTCGGCCTTGATGCGGGAGGCAAGGTGTTGGCAATCGATGTAACCGAGTTTAGTGAAAATTTCTTCTTCGCGCTCATGCAGTGGATCGAACATCCGGAAGTAATAGGCCAGCTCATCGTAAGCTCCTTTCGCGAGATCCATTTCCCAGACGCGACGGTAGTCGCAGAGGAAGGGAAAGATTGGGGCAGCGCGTTTTATACGTGGTTCTAGAGAGGCGCAGGCGAGGGTAAGCCCTCCACCTTGCGATCCACCCATGGCGCCAACGCGAGTGGCATCGACTTCATCGAAGCTCATCACCACGCGAGCGAGTTGAGCGGTATCGAGAAAGATTTGGCGAAACGCGAGCTTGTGCGGGTCGGGATCGTCGAGTCCACGCACGATATGACCTTTCATTGTCATGCCTTTGCGGCTGTCGGCATCTTCGGAACGGCCGCCTTGGCCGCGACAATCGAGTGCAGCCACACACAAGCCTTCGCTGGTGTAAGCGAGGCGATCTACGAAATTACCGCCGTGGCTGGAATACCCGTGGAATTGGAGGACAGCGGGACAGGCTCCATCGTGCTTTTTGGGACGCACATATTTTGCGTAGACTCGCGCTCCACCTACGCCCGTAAACCAGAGATCAAACGCCTCACTATGCCGGGGTATGATTCTGGTCGAGGGAACAAGCTCGGGCTGGGGATCAGTCGCGTCGAGCTCGCGCAGGGCTTCATCCCAGTATTGATCAAAGTCGGCAGGGCGGGGATTGCGGCCTTGGTATTCGTGGAGTTCTGCGACGGGTTTATCGATGAGAGGCATCTTTAGATTTTCGAATTTAGATTTCGGATTTTGGAATGGAAAACAGACGGAGTGAGTTCGAACAAAGTTTAGAAAAGGCGCAAGAAGGAGCGGGGGCCGACGTCAAAATGAGCGCGGTTTTCTGAGGTGAGGATTTTGATGGTGCGCAGAAGGTTGCCTTGCTGATCGAATACGCCGATGTCGCGGCTTTCGCGGAGTTGGGCGTAAAACTCACTGGCATCGGAATCGTAGGCGATGGTGGAGAGGAGGGCATCGCGATCAAACGAGGTGCCTTTGAGTCGTCGGCCATGAGATCGTAGGTCACGATATGCGTGAGGTCACCGCCGCGTAGGATATAGAATAAGTCGCGTTTCTGATCGTAGGCCACGCCGGTGGGTGGACCGGAGAATTGCGCGAGGGTTATCGTGCGGATGAATTTTCCGTAGAGGGTGATTTCAATCAGGGCGGGTTGCGTGAGGTGGCTGAGAAATAGATGCCGGTCGCGCGAGCGGATGGTGAGGTCTCCTCCGCCATTGGTCGTGATTTCGGTTGCGGTGAATTCGCGCTTGATGCTGCGATCAGGGCGATCGACGACGCGAAAGGCGTTGCCGGGAGCCAGTCGCAGGAAGAGATGGTCGGTGTAGGAATCGTAAGCGAGGCCGAGGAGGACGTCTTCGGATTCGAGATAAGAGGGGACATCGCTGGTTTCCATGCCAGAAGTCGCGTGGTTCCTGATCGTATCGGGTTGATCAGGACTGAGGATGTAAACGTGATTAGGCCCGGGAGTGGCACATCCAGATCCGGCGAAAACCAAGCCGATCATCGCCAGCGTCATCACAACTAAGGAGTGAGGCTTTCGGGTTGTCTCGCGGCTGTTTGTTGGCGTTACTGACGGCATGAAAGTCGCATTTGTGAGTGGCACCAGCATCGTTAATTCCGATTTGTTTGCGGCATGGGACGTGAAGACGATCAACACGCCGCACGGTGAAGTCACCTACAAAACTCAGGGCGACTACGTGTTGATTAACCGTCATGGCTATGGCTTTCCGCTGCCCCCGCATTCGATCAACTATCGGGCTAATATCCGCGCGTTGGCGGAGCTCGGTTGCAAGGACGTCGTTTCGCTCAACTCGGTGGGCTCGCTCGATAAGGATTTGCCTCCGGGCACGTTTGTTTCGTGCAGCGACTATGTGGGGTTGCAGCAGGGGCCCGCGACTTTTTACGACGACGAACTCCGAGGCGGTGCCCCGGGGATCGCGAATAATTTGATGCCGTTGTTGATCGAGAAGCTCGCGCCAGAATTTAAAATTCATTCCAATAAGGTTTACGTGCAAATGCGTGGGCCGCGTTTCGAAACGATGGCGGAGATTCGCGTGGTGCAATCCTGGGGCGACGTGATCGGGATGACGGCGTGTCATGAAGCCGATCTCTGCACGGAAGCCGGGCTCAATTACAACAGCCTCGCGTTGATCGATAATTACGCGAACGGCCTCGAAGGCACGGAGATTGATTTCGCGAAGTTTAAGGATTTGGTGAAGGATAATCAGGCCAAGGTGAACCGCCTGTTTGAGCGGATGCTGGCGATCCTCGCCTGAGCAAGTGTGTGGCGATTTTTTCGTGTGTTTCACACGCTTCTTGGTAGAACTCCAATTCTATGAAAATTGGCATTATCGGATTGGGCATCATCGGGGACATCTGGTCGAGGCATTATGAGGAAGCGGGTGTGCTGGCGGGCACGTGGAATCGCACGGCCAAGCCGGATGCTCCGCAGTGGATGGAGACTCCCGAAGCCGTCACCGAGGCTGCCGATGTCGTGCAAATCGTGGTGGCCGATCCACCAGCGGTGGAATCGATTCTCGAACGTATCCTGCCGAAGCTCGGCCCGGGTAAAATTTTGATGCAATCGAGCACGATCGATCCCGCCAGCAGCGCAAAATTTAAAGCGCAGGTGTTGGCCACCGGTGCGCGCTATTTGGAAGCACCTTTCACGGGCAGCAAGCCTGCCGCGGAAGTGAAGCAGACGGTATTTTATCTCGGTGGCGATGCTGAGTTGATCGTGGAGTTGGAGCCATTGTTCCAGCTCGTATCAAGCGCTCGTTTTCACATCGGTGATAATGAACAGGCCTGCACGCTAAAGCTGGCGATGAACCTCAATATTTCCGCGCAGATGGAAACACTCTGCGAAGCCCTCACGCTCGTGCGTCGAGCCGGGGTGAGTGACGATGTCTTCTTTGAAGCACTCGGAAAAAATGTGAGCTATTCCGGAGTAACCAAACTTAAGGAGCCCAAACTGCGAGCAGGTGATTACTCGCCGCAATTTTCGGTGAAGCACATGGCCAAGGATATGCGTCTGGCTTCGAAGATGGGATCAGCTGAGGAGTTTCCCATGTTGGCCGCAATCAAGCAGCGACTCGAAGACGCGGAATCAGCCGGTTTTGAGGAAGAGGATTTTGCTTCAATGATGAAGCTGCTGGGATCGAAGTAACTCAGTTGCCAAACTCGAATTTTACTTCGCCGCCGACGACTTTGAGTTTGGCGTTGAAGAGCTTGCCCGCTTTGGAGGTGAAGCCGGTAATCTCGTCGGTGATCTGATCTTTGAGGAGCTGCTGGACGATGCCAGGGGTGATCTCTTTTTGCGCCATCGTTTTCCAAACGACGAAACGGCAGCCATTGCGCCAATTGGAGCAGCCGTAGGCTTTTGCCCCAACGACCACATCGCCGGAACACGCGGGGCAAGTGCCGAGGGATTCGTCTGAGGCGGCCGCTTTTTGGGCTTCGGCGGCGATGTCGTAACTCGGCTGCCCTTTCTTGTTGAAACAGAGATGAGCGAAATGGGATTTCTTGCCGTTTTTGATGGGATATGGCGTGAGGCTACGTTTGTGAATGAGAATTTCTCGGGCGAGAATCGGAGGGATTTCGAGTCCCCAGAGCACGCCTGGGAGCACGAATTTGCAGCCGTTCTTCCATTGAGAGCAGCCGTAGCCGGCGCGTCCCCGAATGACGGGAGCCTGACAACACGGGCAAGGTCCAAGGTTTGTGAGATCGATCGTCGTATCGGCCTTGCACTGCAAGATTTCACGGGTGTAAGCGGTAACTTCCTCCATGAAAACAAGGGGCTCGTATTCGCCTCGTTCCATTTGTTTGAGACGAAATTCCCAATCACCGGTGAGTTCGGGAGATTTGAGGCGTTCGTCTTGCACGAGGGAGATGAGCGCGCGGCCTGAATCAGTGCTAATGAGGTTCTTCTTTCGGCGTTCGACATAGTTGCGCGAGATGAGCACTTCGATGATGGAGGCGCGCGTGGCAGGGGTGCCGACGCCCTTTTCCTTGAGGGCTTCCTTGAGCGCTTCGTCGGTCACGATCTTTCCGGCGGTTTCCATCAACTGAAGGAGGCTGGCTTCGTTGAAGCGTTTGGGTGCAGAAGTTTTGCCGACCACGAGTTTGGGTTCGTGCGGGTTGCGTTCGTCTACTTGGAAATCGGGTAGCACTTGCGCGCTTTCGTTTTCCTTGATGCTGGCACCTGACTTCGAGCTCTTCTTTGGCGTGGCTTCAGCAGAGGTTGCGGCTGAATCGTTCGCGTAGAGCGCTTCCCAGCCGGGATCGGACAACACGACGCCACGGGCGCGAAACGGTTCCTCGGCGGCAACCGCCTCGACTGTCGTTACGGCACGTTCACAGGAAGGATAGAAGACAGCGATCAAACGAGTGACGACGGCGTCGTAGAGCTTGGCTTCGTCCCCTGTGAGGCTGTTTCCGAGAATGGCGGTGGGGATGATCGCGTGGTGATCCGAGACCTTTTTGTCGTCCACGATCCGCTTCGTGAAATTGAGCGCGCTGAGATCGAGGGGGGAGATTTCGTCGGATTTCAACTGCCGCAACTTCTCGAGCAGAGGCGGAATCGTTGGCTCGATGTCCTGACTGAGGTAGCAGCTGTCGGTTCGAGGGTAGGTGAGGTGTTTGCTCTCGTAGAGGGTTTGCGCGAGCTTGAGCGTCTGATCTGCCGTCAAACCGTGGCGCTTATTCATGTCGCGCTGCAGGCTGGTGAGATCGTAGAGCTGAGGAGGATGCGCGAGGGTCTTCTTTTTTTCGATCGACGTGATAACAAGCTCTTGTCCGGTGACTTTTTCGAGAATCGTTTGGGCTGCTTGTTGCGCGGGGAATTTACCACCAGTGTGTTTGAACAACGCGTCACGAGAAAGAGTGTGAACCTCCCAAAAATCTTCGGCTACGAAGCGTTCTACTTCGAGGTCGCGCCCGACGATCATTGCGAGAATGGGAGTCTGCACCCGTCCTAGACTGAGTAGAAGATTTCGCCGGCCGTATTCGACGGTGAAGAATCGCGTGGCGTTGAGCCCGACGATCCAATCGGCCTCACTGCGACAACGGGCTGCGTGGTAAAGGTGATCGAAGGCCGAGCAGGGCTGAAGTTTTGCGAAGCCTTTCTCAATCGCTTCATTGGTCAACGAGCTGATCCAGAGACGTTGGACGGGTTTATGTTCGCAACCGGTCCAAGTCAGGATGTAGCGAAAAATGAGCTCACCCTCGCGACCGGCATCCGTCGCGCAGATGATTTCATCTGCTTCATTGAAGAGCCGTTTGATTGTGGCGAGCTGTTCATGGGCTGAGCCATCGGTGCGACTGCGCAATTGGAAATGTTCTGGGATGATTGGGAGATTAGAGAGCCGCCATGGTTTCCATTCGGCCCGGTAGTCCTCGGGCTCCTGCAGCTCGACCATGTGCCCGAAGGCCCAGGTGACGGTCCAACCATTTCCTTCCAACCAGCCTTGGCCGCGCTTGGTGGCGCCAAGGTGTTTGGCGATGTCGCGCGCCACCGAGGGTTTTTCTGCGAGCACTACTTTCATGCGTTGGCAGGGGAGGCGGGAAAATGTCGGCGGCGAGAATCCAAGCTATGATTAGAAAGGTCGCACTCCCTTCGGGGTCGATCATGAACCGCGATTTGTCGGCTAAAACAGTCCAATCAGGGGCAATCTCATTGCATCCCTCGATGGGTTAAGTGAAGAAAAAGATATGGATCCCCAAACAGCGGCGCATCTTCAGGCTGAACTGAAACGCACTCACCCTGATTATGTTGTTTACGTGCCGAAGAGTTTGGATGGTTCCACGCTCGATACCGGTAATGAACACTTTCTCGTTTCCGAGCATCCGCAGGGCGGGCTCTTCGCGGTGTGGACGCAGAGTTCCTATGAGGGGCGTCCGGATCAGCATGTCGTGTTTGCGCGAAGCGAGGATGCCGGGCAGACGTGGACGGAACCGAAGTTTCTCGCGGGGCCCGATGATGGTGGTGGGATCGCGAGCTGGCAGTTTCCGCTGATTTCAAAGTCGGGGCGCATTTACATCTACTACAATCGCTACATTGGATTGCACGATCTTTACATGGCGACTTGTGGTGCGATGGCAGGGCGCTATACCGATGATGGTGGTGAGACTTGGTCGGAGCAGCAGTTCGTGCCGATGCCCAAATCGATTTGGGACAGCAAGGATCCGAAGATCCCGAGTAACTGGATCATTTGGCAGAAGCCGCTGAAGTTTTTTGATGGCAAATATTTCGCCGGTTTCACGCGCTGGGTGAGTCCGGAAGTCGCGGGACCGCGCAAGATGAATGTGTGGTGGTCCAACGATGCGGTGACCGAGTTTATGCGCTTCGAGAATGTCGACGACGATCCGGAGCCGGGTGATTTGAAAATCACTTACTTTGCCGAAAATGAGAAGGCGCTCCAATACGGGCACATCGGTCATCCCGAGGTGAGCGTGGTGCAAGAGCCCGGGATCGTGAAGCTGCCTGACGATCGGCTCTTTTGCGTGATGCGCTCGAATGCAGGCCACGCGGTGTGGGCACAATCAGCCGACAAGGGGGAAACCTGGAGTTCGGTGAAGCCGCTTCGTCAGACCGATGATCGGCTGCCATTGCAGCACCCGTGTAGCCCGTGTCCGATCTACGAGGTCGCGCCGGGGGAATACATCTTCTTCTTCCATAATCACGATGGTCACATGGGCGGGTGGGGCCCGATGGATAGCAACAAACACCGGCGTCCGATATGGCTCTGCCGTGGACTGTTCCGATCCGGGGCCAAACAGCCGGTTTGGTTTTCCGAACCCCAGTTCTTTATGGATAACGAAGGGGTGGCGATGTTGCGCGAAGATCTCGCGATGTATGCGAGCACGACGCCCAATCCCGATGGGATCACGCTGTGGTATCCTGAACGTAAATTTTTCCTATTGGGAAAGAAGATCAGACGCGACTGGCTGGCTGAAATTCCGGTGCCGTAACGCGAGTAGACCTCAGGAAGGTGCGCGCCACGAATATGAGCGTTTCATTTCCAGAAATGGATTTTGATCGAGCTGATTCGTCGCCTTGGTCCCTCGGAATTGTGAGTCGGCGAAATCAAACATTACTCGCCAATCGGTGAGGTTGTGTTCGTGACCGCCTTCGCGGAAGACGATGCCGATGTTTTGCTCGGCCCCAAGGAAGCGGTAGACCTCTTGGGCTGCGAGATGGGTTTGCCACGTGCCTGGCAGATTGCACCAGTGATCGCCGAGAGCTTCGGTGGTCAAAAGGGCGCGAGGTGCGAGCAGGGCTTTGAGAAAATGCTGATCGAAGGGGAGCTCGTTTTCGCGGCCAACATAGGACTTTAGCTCCGGACCGAACCAATAGGGGATGGCTCTAATCAGATCGGCGAGGGTTTCCGATTCCGGACCTTGCACGCGATAACAACCTGCCCCGCCAGCTCCGGAGTTATTGGGATTGGTCAGCGCGATTCGTTCATCTGTGGCACCGGCTAACAGCACAGTTTTACCGCCACGGGAATGTCCGCTGATCGCGATCTGCGATGCGTCGACGCAGTCCATCTGCTCGAGCACATCCACGCAGCGGTGGTAGCCCCACGCCCAGGCTGATAATGCACCAAAACTGTGGTCAGGATAAATCGGATAGAGTCCCGAGGTGCGTTCGGAATTATAAACATCAGGCGCGAGTTCCATGCGGTTAAATTGAGCGATGATGTAATTCCGTTTCAGGGCCTCAGCGATGACCTCCGGTGTGACGAAATTCCAACAAGCATCGCCGTTGATCACGATCGGGAAGGGGCCTTCACCCGGGGGGATGGTGAGTTGAAGAATGAAGGGAAAGGGGGTCTCGCTTTGAGAGGTCACCCGGATGGTCTGAAACAAGGACCCATTGTGTTTGCGTTGGACATGGGAGTGGAGGAGCTCGCCATGCGTTGCTGTCGGCACGGGTGGCATGCCCCCATATTCGAGATCAACAATTAGGTCGAGGATCTCGCGACGGCGTTTCCGCCAGTCCTCAACTCGGGTCAGGGCGGAACCATCATTGAACAGGAATGGGTTGGGTAACTCTTTGTTTTCAACTGATGCTATCATCGCCGTAGATTAAGGCTTCGAGAAAATGACAGTGCAAGGCGTCTTGATGTCATTGGGCGACCTCAGTGCACAACGATCCATTGAAACTAGTAGCTATTTTTCAGACTCTGTTCCTAACCTGCAGTCTTCTTCATCTGCTCTTGCGCCGGCGAACGAGGAAAGTGCCGATCAGGGCGAGACCACCAAAGATGCCGGCATAGGTCGAGGGTTCTGGCACCGCAGTGGCGGTCACTGACATGATCAGAGACGAAGAGTCAAAACTCCAAGTTCCAGAACCTGCATTATTTCTTGAATGGTGACCGTTTCCAAGTGTCCAAGAATCGACCGAAGTCGTTTCGCTGTCGCTGGGATCAGTGGACATCCAGTAAGAGTATTGGTCTCCTAATTCACCGCTTGGAACGCTGGCTACCATAAAATATGGAGTGCTAGCATCGAGGGCATATCCCCCGGTGGCCGTGTAAGTGTATGTCCCGGCAGCGTTTGGATCCGAATTTCCCGTGAGGGTGGCCAACAGACTGCCGGGATCGCCCCCACTGTCTGAATAGAGTGCCACGGTAAAGGTGCTTGGGTCGTAGTTACGTCCCACGAGCTTAAGATCGATGCTATTCAACGTGTAGGAGCCAACTCCCGTGGTGAATGACTGGGCTCGATCCCAGTGGTATGTAGAACCGAAAAAGGTGGAATATTCCACGTATGCTTCCCCAGTTCCGTCTAAGCCAGCATTTGAGACCATGATAATCTGGGCGTGAGCCGCGCTGCCCATGATTAGAAGCGTGGCAATGCTGAGAGATCGAAAGAGTGAGGAAATCATAGGGGTAATGCGCTTGGAGAGAAGAGATAGGGGATGCTCAAAGCAAAGTGGATTATCACGTGCTTGTTTCCGTGAAATCAAGGTAGTATAAAAAGAGTTTTACATGAACTTGGGACTGTTGCTGAGGTAGTCTCAGGACCGCCATGAGTGTGATCGCGGGGAGTAGCCAAGTTCACGCTTAAAGACACGGTGAAATTGGGGGTAACTGCCGAATCCAGCCGCGAGGGCAGCGTGGAGCATCGTGTGGCGTTGGCCAGTGCTGTAGAGGTTGAAAAATCGACCGAGCCGCAGTCGATTGCGAAAGCCCACCATTGTCACCCCCGTCTGTTCTTTAAACAGACGACTGAGTCGCGCGGGACTCAGGCCTACATGTCGTGCGAGCTCATTGAGGCTGGTGGGCTCGTCGTCGTCCTGAATTTTTCGGGCCGCCTTTTCGACGGCCGGATGGACATCTTCGATCGGGGTCGCGCTGGCTTTCTCAAAATTCTGCCAGCAGGTCAGAAAGGCATAGCCGAGACCTGAATTGAAAAGCGCGGCTTGATCCTTGGTGGCATAAACCTCGTCCATCAGTGCGCTGAGGCTCTGCATTTGTTTCAACGTAAGCCGTCGGCTGCATTCGCCTTTGGCCTGGCTGAGAAGTAGTGGCTGCTGATGAGGATCGGTCGCGATTTGCGCCAGAGCTTCAGGGCGGAACACGCCGATCCACATTTCAAAATCCGACGTCTCATGCACGAGCACATGATCCTGCGCAGGGTAAAGCCAGATCAAGTCGCCCCGACGCACATGATATTTTTCGTTATCCAGCAGGTAGAAGGCTGATCCTTGAGTGATGAGATTAAACTCTAATTCAGCATGACGATGCACATGGTGATTCCAGTCTTGGAAACGGTATATCCACAGATTGCCATGCCATGATTCTGGTAAATTAAGTTCCTCAAGCATGACGACAAAAAATGATAATAAGAGGATGGAAAACGAGAAGAATTTTTCTCAGAAATGAGTTATTATCTGGTGCACTATGACCCTCATTACCCAAGAACAGCGCGATCTCTATCACAAGGAAGGCTACATGATCCTTCCGAATGTCATCCCTCCTGACATGCTCTCAATGCTGCGCGAGGAGTGTTCCTACTTTCTCGGTTACAAGGATTCCCAAATGGATAGCCAAGGAATCACGGTTGATGGGATCAACCATCGCGGCAGCCGTTACTTCATCAGCAATCTCTATCGTTTGAGCAACCGCATGCGGGACTTCACCTTCAGCCCGATGATGGCTGAAATCGCACAGGCCGCACTCGGTCCTGACGTGTATTTATTCAATGAACAATGGGTCGTGAAAAACGCTGAACAGGGTATGAAGTTTAGCTGGCACCAAGACAGCGGCTACGTGAAACGCAGCCATCCCAATACCGACCATCCTCCTTATCTCACTTGTTGGGTGACGCTCGATGATGTGAGCGAAGAAAATGGCACCGCCTATCTTCTCCCGCATTCGCGCGGTGGCACCAAGGATAAGATTGTCGAGCACATTGAAGAGCCCGGCACGCATGATTTGGTCGGCTACACCGGAGACGATCCTGGAGATCCGGTGATCGTGCCTGCCGGTAGTATTGCCTGTTTCACTAGCTACACGCTGCATCGCAGCGGACCGAATTTAACGAACCGGATGCGCCGCATCTATCTGCCGCAGTATGCTTCCGCCCCAATCGGTGGCGATGATCTCAAGCAGTGGGCCATGGCCGTGCCTTTCGTGAAGAATGGCAAAATAATCTATGATGCCGCCAACGATCTGGCGGAGACCTACGGCCCGTTTTATTCTAAAAAATAAGAGATCTCACGTCGCAGACATTACGGGTAACGAAATGTGGGTGGAGTATTCACCCCCATGCAAAATGGTCTGATGCGCGACTTCCATCGTGGTTTCGCGCAGGTCGTCTCCACCAGTATTATGGTTACGATCAAAGTTGGGGAAGTCGCTACTGCTGATTTCGACGCGGATGCGATGGCCGGGTAAAAAGCAATGGGAAGTAGGGCGCAGCTCCAAGCGGAACTCCTCTGATTGCCCCGGCTTCAGAAACTCAGTTTTATCGAGTCCATTGCGATGTCGTGCTCGCACCATACCACTGGTGATTTCCATCGCGGTGCCGTCGGGCGTTTCATCAGAGAGCCACACAAAGAAATCCGTATCAAGAGCGCTGGACGCGGCAAAGAGCACCACCTCGGGATTACCAGCGATGGTCAGGCTTTTGCTCAAGGGCTCCGAGCGATAGCGTAAGATATCGGCGCGATGGGCAAATTTGCTTCGATCTGTGACTTGAGTGATCAGCGTCTCGGGCCATTGAGTGGGCAGGGGATCGTGAGGGTCGTAGTCGTAGTGTTCTTCCGTCACGGATTTCGTTTCGGGTTGAGACGTCAGCGAGCCGCATGAGTCCTGTGCACTACCGTCGAGATACCAATCCTGAGGTTGGCTTGGCGGAGGCCAGCTCTCGGCCGCGCGCCATTCGTTGGTGCCCATTTCGAAATACTGCACGGCCGGCCATGATTCGACGTCGTTGTCGATTCCCTTGATCCAGTGATCAAACCAACTCAAACGCATACCCCATAGATCTACTTCTGCGTTGGGCCCAAAGTCCACCTCGCCCAATTGGCGTTCGCCACGGTTGGGATGATTCCATGGGCCGATGATCACTTTCGTCTGCTGGCGAGCGACTTCGCTCCCGCCGTATTTTTGCATGCCAGCCACGTGGGCGAGGGAGAGGCAGTGATCATACCAACCGGTCACATCCAGATTGGGCATTCCGAGTTGAGGATAGACGGTCTCGGCAAACTTCCAATTGCGCCTGCCAGGATCTTTGAACCAATCGCTCACATCTCGGGCCAGTGGTTCTGGTAAATGGTGAACCACATCCGTCATCGGCAGGAGGTTTTTCCACCGGACGTGAGTTTCATCATCCCATAGGGCTCGTTCCTCTTGAGTGGTGTGCGGTTTGGGCAGCCCTAACTTTCGACGTAAATCGGGTGCCATGTTGGTTAGCCAAAAATGCATTCGACGGGCTGGTCGGAAACTCCCCCAAGTGTAGTCGATATCGGCCAGTTCCGGAGGGATGGTTTCCGCATTGATCGCGATTAAATGGGGAGGCTTGGCCCGGCTGGTCATCCATGTGGTCAATCCAAGATAGGATGAACCAAAGTGCCCCACCTGCCCATTGCACCACGATTGCTCGGCCAACCATTCCACCGTATCATAGCCATCTAAATCTTCCCCATGATCATCACATGCGAAGAGTCGAAATTCTCCATCAGAGGTATAGCGTCCACGCATATCCTGAGCATAGACGACATATCCTGCGCGCGCATGGCGTTCGTAACCTTCCAGTGAGGTGCCATAGGGCGAACGCACGAGTAAAGCGGGATATTGTCCTGAGTCATCGGGACGAAAAATCGTGCCGCGCAGCAACACCCCGTCACGCATCGGCACCGCCACATCGAATTCACGAATGACATTGAGCATAGCTAAGAGAATAAGCCGCGGAGGGCAGGAGCAAAAGAAAAGGAGATTAATTGGGAATCCAGACTTCGAGCGTGACGCCGGCGGGGAGGTGGTGATTGTGGAGAGATTGTCCTCTTCTTCTGATCCTTCCCTGACGTTAAAGCCGATTGGCATTATCCGCACGCAGAAGCGCGAGAAGTTTCACGCGCGACATCAGCCGGCGGAAACCGAAGTGGAGTGCAACGTGCTGGAGTTGCATCCCGATCAAGATTTTGAATTGGCATTGCGAGATCTGGAGGAGTTTGAACGCGTGTGGTTGGTCTGGTGGTTTCACCGCAATACCGAATGGCGTCCGTTGGTCTTGCCGCCACGTGGTCCATCGCAACGCCGAGGGGTGTTTGCGACGCGTTCACCGCATCGCCCGAATGCGTTAGGGATGACGCCCATGCGCTTGCTCGGGATCGAAGGGCGCAAACTATTTTTGGGACCGTGCGATATGATGGATGGCACGCCGGTCTTTGATGTTAAGCCGTATGTGCCAGGCTACGATGCTTTCCCCGAATCAGCGGCGGGATGGATCGATGAGGTTGATGAAGCAGAGACGGAGCCTGCGCGGTTCACGATGGATTTTGCGGCCTTGGCAGTCACGCAAGCGCAGTGGCTCTTGGCCACATGGGGAATCGATTATCGCGAACGCTTGGTCGAAATCCTGTCACGCGATCCCTCGATCCATCGCACACGCCGGATCGTGCGGCGCAGTGCCGATCGATTGGAAATCGCGTGTGGCGCTTGGCTCGCGTGGTTCTCAATTGAGGGCGACATCGTCACGGTGCTGGAACTGGCGCCTTCGTTTAAACTCCGATTCCTGACTCGCGAAGATTACCACGATGTTCCGGATCGAGAAGCGCAGTTGGCGTTCTTGGAACGTTGGCCGCGAGACGAGACGCCTAGCTCTCCAGAACCGTCATCGAGCTGATGGTTTCGCGCTGATTACGGCGTGATGATCTCTGCGGTCACACCGATTGGCACTTCGGTATCGAGTTGCCAGGTGCCATCTTCTCCCAGCACGGCATCGACTTTGATGGTGCCGCGAATCGTGGGGACGACTCCATGGAGCTCGGTGAGGGGACCGGGTTGCGGTGCGATTCGCACGCGACCGTAGCCGGGTTCGAGCGGTTGCACGCCGAGAATGTGGCGAGGGATGAGGTTGGCGGGGGCAGCACCCCAAGCGTGGTTCCAATCCTGATTCGGTTTGAATCGATTGTCCCATGCTTCCCAGGTGATGGTCGCGCCATTGGTGAGCATGTTATACCAGCTGCGCTCTTCGCGTGATTTGAGGAGCGAGACTGCGTGATCTGCTGCGCCTGAGGAAAAGAGACCATCGAGCAAATACTGCGCGGCATAAACGCTGCAGGCCATACCGCGCGATTTGAGATACTCCACGACTCCTTCCTTCACTTCATCCGGCACGAGACCCAAAGCGAGAGGGAAGAGGCTCGCGTGAAAGGATTCGTGGGCGCTGTCCTCTCCGTCGCGATAGAGACCGGTCTCGGGATTGAAGCATACGCGATTGAAACTTTCGGTCGCACGGGTGGCGGTGGCTTCGAAATCGGCAGCGCCGATAGTGTGCCCGAGTGTGGTGGCGATGCGGCTCATCAGGTTTAGCGTGTGGCAGTGAAACGCATTCACGACCGTGTTGATGGGACGGAAATCGAAGTTGTCACGTTCGTCTGCGGGCCAATCGACGATGTCTTTTTGTCCCTCGGTATTGAGGAGCCCGTCCGAACGCTCGAATTTGAAGAGAATTTTCTCGGTGCGCAGTTGATCGTAGTGTCGCGCGAGTGTCCGACTGTCACCGGTGGCTTCGTAATCGGCCCACGCGAGCATCACGGAGTGCTGTAGCCATTCCGTGGGCCACGTGGGTTTTGCCATCAGGTATTCGTGAGTGCGTCGCGCTAGTGTAAATTCGCGATCCACGGCGTAGTGCCCGAGCTGATTGATAAACGCGTCGGCTTCGTAGGGAATGCGCTCGCGATCTCCATCCACATAGACGCCGCAGAAAGTCGTGGCCCGGATGCTGTATTTGCAAAACGCCCAGACCTCATCGAGGTCGGGTTCCGAAGAAGTGAAACTGGAGGTGGTTGCATCGAAAGGATATTCCAAGCGCACTTGCACGATATCCTCACGAGCGATTGGGCCCGGATGGCCGATGATTTCTACATAGCGAAACGGCATGACCACACCGAATTCTAGCGGGAGCTGCACCGCCAGCGGATCTTCGGTGTTGCGCTTATCGGGCTCGGTCTCGATGCGATATTGATGGCGCCCCGCTTTCAGTTTGAGCTCAGATTTTGCGCTGCGAATCGTTCCGCCGGGATTGAGATCCACGCGTTGATTTTCGGCATGTTCACCGAGCCGCACTTCCACCGTGGTTTCTTCGGGACTGTCCAAGGTAACTTCGAGCCAGCCGAACGCGTGTTTTCCGAAATCGATAAAATGATGATAAGATGAAACCCCGGTTACCTCTTCGGCCGTGAATCGATGAGGAACCACGGGGTAGTGACTGGTCGCTTGTGGGGAGGCATCAGTCGCGATGGTGAATCGCTGTGAGGCTGACCAAGGGCTGGGGGTATCATCGATTCCCCACACGCGCACGCTCCAGAAATAGGTCGCGCCGGTTTGCAGTGGCGAGCCTGTGTAAGGGAGATTAATCGAATCGTTGCCGATGAGTTTGTCAGTATCCCAAGCGTCGCCCACGTGATTGCGAAGGGATTCTCCTGTGCTCGCGACCAGCACTTGATACGCAGTTTGCCGGTCTGCCTTATTCTCCGAGTTTAGGATCCAGCCGAAGGTCGGCGCGAGGTTGGCAATCGTGGTGAGTTCAGGTCGCGCAAGGAGATCGCAGAGAAGGCCGGTGGGCGCGTGCATATAGGATTTAGGCGTTTTGGAGTTCGTAACTGAGAATGCTGAGCGCGTAAGTCGCGGCGGTTTCACAACGCAACACGAGTGGGCCGAGCGTGACGGGTTCAAATCCGCAACTGCGCGATGTGCTCATCTCGGCGGGGGTAAAATCGCCTTCGGGTCCGACGAGCCAGAGCACCTTTTTGGGCGCGCGTTGGTTGGTCTCGGAAAAATCTTTGAGCACCGTCTTCAAGGAGCGGGCACCGGGTTGCAGGCTCGCGATCAACTTCAGATCGTAGTCATGGGCACCTTCGAGAAACGCCGTTGCAGATTGCACGGTCTGGATCTCAGGGATGAAAGGGTTGCCGCATTGCTTTGCCGCTTCGAGCGCGGCGGTTTGCCATTTACCGATTTTCTTTTCCTGCCGATCGCTATCGAGGTGGACTTGGGTGCGCTCACTTTGCAGGGGGACGATGCGGGTGGCTCCTATCTCGGTGGCTTTGCGCACGATGGCATCCATGAAGGTTCCTTTGGGGAGAGCTTGTCCCAGTGTGATCTCAAAGGGGAGCGGGGGCATCTTTTGCGCAAAACGCACCTTGAGCACCGCGGCATTTTTACGATCCGCAGTCAGCTCGCAGATCCATTCACTTCCCCTTCCATTAAACGCGACGATCGTATCACCCAGATGGGCGCGATTGACGGCAATCAAGTGGTGGGACTCTTCGGAAGTCAGAGTGATCTCGGCAGGTTCTGCGGAATCAGGGGAACAGAAAACACGAAAGTCAGACATGTTGCTGACAAGCAAAGCAAGGAGCAGCGAACGGTGTCGAGAGTCTTAGGAAACTAGCGACTAGTCCTTAACCTTACTACTACGCTTCCCACGAAACGTTTGAAGGCGAAGAGGGCGGAGCAAGCGGCCATGAAGATCATGCCTTAGGTGGAGGGTTCGGGGACGTTGGGGTAGATTTGATCATCGTAAGAATCCCAGCCGGTGTTGTTGGCATCCCAACCATCAAAGTGGACTAATAAGTCCGACAAGAGCGGCAAGAGTGGCCAATCAGACAAGTCCTCCAAATAAGGTTACTTCACAGTTTATACGGAGGGGGCACAGGACTGCTCTTTAAGAAACCCGGCATAACGCGCCGGGTTTTTTGTGCACTGATCACGCGTCTGCGATTTCACGGAACAGTTGCCCGAGATAACTGAGAAGTGGGTTGCCGCGATTGGGGTGCCGCTTTCTTGTTTCCTCGCTAGTAAATTCTAGGCGTTCTCATTGGGGAGCGCTTGAATCCTGATAATTCGAATACCCCATGAATAGAAATCTTCATACAGCTTCGCTCAAGGCCGACGTTCTCGTGGCGGGTGGCGGTATCTCCGGCGTGGTGTGCGCCTTATCGGCCGCTCGCAATGGTGCTCAGGTGATCCTTTGTCAGGATCGACCGGTCTTGGGTGGCAATGCGAGTAGTGAAGTGCGCATGCATGTCGTGGGTGCGAATTCCGGGCGTCCCTGCAGCGACCTCAAGCTGGAGCCACGTGAATCAGGGATCGTGGAGGAGATTCGTTTGGAGAATTCGATGCGCAATGCTCAGCGCTCGCCGTCGATGTTTGATTTTATCCTCTATCAGAAATGCCGTGAGGAAGCAAATATCACTTTGATGCTCAATACCTCTGTGGCCGGGGTGGATAAGGAAGGCGCGAGGATCACTCGCGTGGAAGCGCTGCGACTTTCGACGGAGGATCGTTTTGAGATCACCGCTCAGATTTTTGTCGATTGCACCGGAGATTCGACTTTGGCGACCGCGGCGGGTGCGGCCTATTTTGAGGGGCGGGAAGATAAGGAGTTATTTGGGGAATCCCTCGCGCAGGATGAGGCCGATCATAAGGGGCTCGGTTCGACTTTATTGTTTATGGCTCGGAAGCACGATAAACCGATGCCGTTTAAACCGCCCTCCTGGGCGCGGAAGTTTACCGAGGATGATTTTAAGCTCCGACCTCATGCGACAGGTGGCGTGGATTACGGTCTCGAATATGGTTTCTGGTGGATCGAGTGGGGCGGCCAATTCGATACGATCCGTCAGAACGAAATGATTCGCGATGAACTCCTAGCGATCGTGATGGGTATCTGGGATCACATCAAAAACGATGGCGATCATGATGCGGAGTATTGGGCATTGGATTGGTTTGGGGCCGTGCCCGGTAAGCGCGAAAGCCGCCGCTTGATCGGGCATCACGTCTTGAATGAAGGCGATGTGATGCAATCCCATGCGCATGCAGATGCGATTGCTTACGGTGGCTGGCCGATCGATCTCCACCCTCCGGAAGGGGTGGATCGCCCCGATGAGTCTCCTTGTGTGCAGCATCCGGTGCCATGGATTTTCGACATTCCTCTCGGATGCTGTATCGCGCGCGACCTGGATAACTTGATGTTTGCCGGGCGAAACCTTTCCGCGACTCACGTGGCGTTTGCTTCCACTCGGGTGATGGCGACCTGCGGAGTCGTCGGTGAAGGGGTTGGCGTGACAGCGGCGAAAGCGGCTTTGAGCGAGATGACTCCGAATCAGATTCGGGAAAACCCTCAAGCTATGGCCGAGGTCCAATCGCAGTTGCTGAAGCAAGATGTGTTTCTGATTGGGAAACGCCTGATAGATGAAAACGACTTGGCGCTAGGCGCGACAATCACGGCATCAAGCGAAACGGCAGAAGGGCCTGCAGCGAATGTCGTTTCAGGGATGAATCGGGCGATGCACGAAGAACGCGGTGTCTCCCCAGATCGCGTGATCGCAGGCACTCATCGTTGGATCAGCGAATCTGGAGACAAGGCGGCGTGGATCGAATTGCGTTGGGCAGAACCAGTCGCGTTAAAACGCATCGAGCTGATCTTCGATACCGGACTACACCGCCAACTTACTTTGACGCAATCCGATGCTTATAGAGCAAAGATGTGCTGGGGCAGTGGACAACCCGAGGCGGTGAAACACTACGAAGTGCAACTGGAAGCCGCCGGTGAGTGGACGAAGGTCGCGAATGAAGACCAACAGTGGCAACGTCGCGCCTCGCATTCACTCGAAGGTTCGAACGTATGCTCAGCCGTGCGCATCCGTGTGCTGGAAACTTGGGGTAGTGAGTCCGCCCGGATCGTTCGCATCGGCGCCTTCGCGTAAGGGCTACTCGGCTAAATTATCGGTTCAAGCGCCATTGATGGGACTCGGTTCGTTATCGCCATGTTCGTAGATGTCCTTGGCCGAGCCGACGATGCGTGGATCCATGAATCGCGAACTTAAGCATTTAGCGTCAGATCAACCCACAACAACATCCCAGACTAAATCTCTCAATGGCTCAGTTTTCGTAACCCCGACCACTTCGTAAAAAAAGGGGAAACACTCGTTGATGAATGCAATGGTTTACGAAAGTGGTGCCCGGGGTGGGACTCGAACCCACACGTATTTCTACGGCAGATTTTGAGTCTGCTGCGTCTACCAATTCCGCCACCCGGGCAGGGCTGCGAAGTGCGGAAGTTAGAGTGCATGCTTGGGTTGTAAACCCGAAATTTGGAAGTGAGTTCTTCGCGGATCGATTTTCGCAGAAATCAACTCGCGTCTACCACATCTCTTCGCCGCGATCGAAGACACCTTGGACTGCCTCTTCCCAACCTTCCGGATCGCGTTCTTTCAGAATTTCACCAGCGGTGGCAAAAGAAAGTAAGGCGAGGCCGGAAGCGAAATCATTCGCGCGTAGACCATAGTAGAGTTTTCCCGCATCACCTGACATGAAGCGCAGCTGCTTCGCCGCGATGGATTCGAGCCATTGGTAACTTTCGGTTTCACGCGCGGCGTCGAGGAGTAGCCAGGCGAGACCGGGTTCGTAGCAGCGGAAGTGGTCATCTGTCGGGTGCTCAAAGTTCCCTTCAGCCATTTGGTTTTGATGATGCCAATCGGCAAACTCGGCGAATCGAGACTGCAGTCGTTCCCAGATAGTTTTGCCTTGATTAGTGGCCTGAGACTCGAGTCGAGCTTCGACGAGATTGGGGGCCATCACGGGAAGGTCTTCAGGCTCGGCTTGAGGGCTAAACTGAATTACGTTTTTCAACGGCACGTTGAGACGTTTCTTCATCTCTGCATTGTTGAGTGCGGAAACGAGGCCTTCGGACGTATAGAGAATGATTTGCTGAGGCGCGCTCTTCGTCCACTCGCCCCAGATCGTGTTTTTATAATCAAAGGTGCTGATGAATTCGATCATTGGAATAGCCGCATCGTAGTAAGCGGTTTCTCCGGTGAGTTCAGCGTATTGGATGAGAGTGGAAGCAAAGAGTGCATCAGCACACCAGTATTCCTTCATGCCCACGGGGTTGATCTTGTGATCGAGCACGCCGACTCCCATGACGCCTTTATCGGTAAGGTAATTTTCAAGACAGTGATCGATAAATCTTTTTACGCTGGCGATGACTTTGGGATTTTCGGAAAGGTGAGGAAACTGGCGCACACCGGCGAGCATGCCATTGGCGGTCGACGCATTATCGGCGACGCAGGAGCAATGGACGAGGCCATCTTCATTGAACTTATAACCGTAGCCCATATCGAGCATGTCGGGATGATGGATGCCTTGATATTCCATCATCCGATCGTTGAAACGACGGCAGATGGCAGTCATGCGAGCGTCATCGAGCAGGGGCATCGTGCGCGCCGCGCCTGTGACGACGTAAGATTCTTCAAAGCAGGCCTGCATCGGGTGGGCCATGCCGGGACTCGCGATGATGTGATGCGAGAAATAGTTCCAATGCTTGATGAGGCCGCGAGCGACTACGGTGGGGTTTAGTTTCATTAGCGGATATAAGTTTAAGCGCACTCGTCTTTGCAGACCATCCCGTGCGGTCAAGCGATTGATGCGGATACAGGAATTAAATGGTTAGGTTGCGACTACTATGTATCGGGAAACTTTTGCTTAAGATAATCACGACCTTGGCCAGACTTTAAGAATTTCTCTCGGACACGAGCTTCGGCATGAGATTCCGTTTTTTCAGTGTATAGCGGGTGATGAGGCCCAATAAGTTTCTCGGAATGCGATGAGGAGGCATGTTCGCGCAGTCTCCTCTCCAGATTATTAGTGATACCCACATAGCGCCGTTTCGTGCCTTGGAGAACGTATACAATGACCATGGATAGGGGACTCCGATGGAGAGGGGAAAATGGTCGGGCTGGTGAGATTCGAACTCACGACCTCTTGCACCCCATGCAAGCGCGCTACCAGGCTACGCTACAGCCCGAACAAAGGAGTAAGGAACAAGGGCTCACGGCATAGTTCAACGCAAGCCCTTTTCATCCATAAATGTTCAGAAGTTGTGTTGATACATTAGGTGGGACTTGCGCGCCAATGGCGCGTTCGAATCCGCCTGTGGCGGATAAAGCTCACGGCCTCTTGCACCCCATGCAAGCGCGCTACCAGGCTACGGTTTCAAGGATTTCCTCTGGGAGGAGGTCGAGCGCGCTTTGGGCGATTGCAATCTGATCGCTTAAGAGCGCATCGGATGCCCATTGCAGAACCAGCTGGATGTTTTCCGGAGCGAGCTTGGCCGCCATTCTGGAGTTGTAGAGAGCGCGCTGTTTGTCGTTGCGACGCCGCACGACCTCCGAGGCGAGCTCCCATGCTTCGGCACTATCAGGCGATTGGTCGATGGCTTGTTGGGCCGTGAGAGTAGCGTGTTGTAGCTTGTTAACTTCCAACCATTGTTGGGTGATTCGAGTCGCGTTTTGCTTGGCCCAATGCGGATAAAAGCCCCACGCGATAACCGCACCAACGAAGAACAGACTCAGGGTCACATAGCTCGTGAAACGCAACGCCCGATGTTTTCCCCAAGCATCAAGGAAAGACTACCAGAGATCACGTAGGCTAGTCGTGTGAATCCAATTCAATAGCCGATCAATTTTATTGGAAATTGATTTGCCGGATGATGAGGGTTCTACGGGACTGAATGGGTTCATATGAAGATGAAGCGGACACATAGCTCGATCAGTCATGATGTCGAGACGCGTGCACCGTCTTGGGGCCAATTGGTCTATGCGATTGCTTTGGCTGTTGTGATTGTGGTGGCTTCGGGGCGAAGCAGTGTGGCGTCACCGAATATCGTTGATTTCGATAAGGCCGCTCACTTCGCGGTGTTTGGTTTGTTGGCGACTTTGGTCGCGCGGTCCGGATTTAGACGTTCGCGGATGGGGTGGGCGGTATTGATCGTGTCGCTGTTCGGCCTGACCGATGAATGGCACCAAGGCTCCACACCGGGCCGCTCGATGGAAGCTTACGATTGGATCGCCGACACGCTCGGCGCGATTACCGCGGTGGTCCTCTATCGCTACTTCGTATGGTATCGGGGGCTGCTCGAAAAACCGCTTTTCCAACTCAACGCGTGGGTTGAAAAGTGATCCAGAATCGTTCCCAATGAACTAAGATGACACCTGCCGAAGCTCACACAAAGATCACAGACTTGCGCCGCGAGGCAGCGCATCATGATGAGCTTTACTATCGGCAAGCTCAGCAGGAAATAGCTGATGTTGATTACGATAAGCTCAAGCGTGAGCTGGCGGATTTAGAATCCGCGTTTCCGGAGCTCGCGTCTGCCGAATCGCCGACGCAACAGGTCGGCGATGATCGCTCGGAGGGGTTTGAAACTTACCAGCATCGGCAGCCGATGCAGAGTCTCGATAACACGTATTCAGTCGAGGAGTTGCGTGAGTTTCATGCGCGTCTTGGGCGGTTACTGGAGCGGGAAGAACTCTCCTATGTGGTCGAACCCAAGATCGATGGTCTGGCTGTGAGTCTGACTTACGAACGCGGCGAATTAGTGCGCGCGGTGACTCGTGGCAATGGGGTCGAAGGCGATGATGTCACCGTGAATGTCCGCACGATTAAAACGCTCCCAACTAAATTGAAAACGTCGGTGACGATTCCCAATATCATCGAGATCCGTGGTGAGGTGTTCATGACGCTCACGGAGTTTGCGCGGATCAATCAGGAGCGTGAAGAAGCCGGTGAACCGCTCTATGCCAATCCGCGCAATCTGGCATCGGGCACTCTGAAATTGCTGGATCAAAACGAAGTCGCGTCGCGTCAGCTCGATATCGTGCTTTATGGTCTGGGATTTTGTGATCCGGCCGAAGCAGTGGGCGAAACGCAGAGTGGATTCCACGACTTGGTGAAAGCGTGGGATTTGCCGACTGCGGAAAAATTGTGGTCGGTTGAGGGGATCGATGCCGTTTGGACAGCGGTGCAAGAGCTGGATCAGATCCGCGACAAGTTTGCTTATGCGACGGATGGCGCCGTGGTGAAATTAGATTCGATCAAGTTGCAACGCGAAGCTGGGAGCACGAGCAAAGCTCCGCGTTGGGCGATGGCTTATAAATTTGAAACGGAGCGCGCGGAAACGTTGCTCAAAGCGATCACGATTCAAGTGGGCCGCACAGGTGTGCTCACTCCGGTCGCGGAACTCGAGCCCGTGCAACTCGCGGGCACCACGGTGGCGCGCGCGACATTACACAACCGCGATGAGATCGCCCGAAAAGATATTCGCGTGGGCGACAGTGTTTATGTGGAGAAAGCGGGAGAGATTATCCCGATCGTGATCGGCGTGAATATGGCCCAGCGCGTGCCGGAGTGCGTCGCGTATGCGTTTCCTGAGAACTGTCCGGAATGCGCGACACCGGTTGTGCAGATCCAAAGTGAGGTCGCGTTGCGCTGTCCGAATTACGAATGCCCCGTGCAGGTGCGGAGGCGATTACAGCATTTCGCTTCGAAGGCCTGTCTCGATATTGACGGTCTGGGAATCGCGATGGTGGATGCTCTGGTCGATAAGGGTTGGGTGCGCCGGATCGCCGATATCTATCGACTGAATCGCGAAGATCTCCTCACGCTCGGTAAGAATGTAGATAAATCGACGGACAAGCTGCTCGCAGCGATTGAAGCGAGTAAGACCGCCGATCTCTGGCGGGTAATTCACGGATTGGGAATCACGCATGTGGGCGCCGCCGCCGCCAAGGATTTGGCGAAACACTTTCAGGATTTAAAGGCGCTGAGTGGCTCTCATATGGGGAATTTTATCGGTGAGAAAAAAGCCACGCTGATCAACGGCATCGGTGAAACCATGGCGCGGGCGATTGTGGGCTATTTTCAAAAGCCGGAGAATGCGTTGCTGGTGGATGAGCTACTTGCCGTGGGGTTTGATCCGGTATCGCCGGAAAAGGCAGCACCAGTCGGCACGACATTTACCGGGAAAACTTTTGTGCTCACCGGAACTTTGCCGACGATGACTCGGGATGAAGCGAAAGTGCTCATCGAACAAGCTGGTGGCAAAGTGACCGGAAGCGTGAGTAAGAAGACCAGCTATGTGCTCGCAGGCGAGGAAGCCGGATCGAAGCTCGCCAAAGCGGAAAGCTTGGGCGTGGCGGTGATTGATGAGCCGGAGCTACTGCGCATATTGAGCGAGGATTGAGGGGCATAGTGATCTTCTTTCTTTGACCGAATCGCGTGCTTCTGGTCGGGTCTGTTCATGTTTGAGTTTAAACGAATTCCTCTCTCCACACTGTTGAGTGCACTTGTTGCCACCAGTGCTTTAGCCCAGAGCGAGCATGTGGTGCCTCCGCAAGTAGACTGGGGTGTTCCGGTCAAGTTTGAGGCTGGCGGGAAGATGAATTATTTTCATCGGCATCGCCTCGAAGTGGAAGGGGTGCCCGCGGAAAGGCAGGCGATCTATCAGAGCTCATGGGCGGGTGAGATGGATGTGCGAGTGAGCGGATTGAAGGATCAAACTTATCGCGTGCGTCTCGAATACACCGAGATGGATATGAATGCGCCCCGTCGTCGGATTTTCGATATTTTGATCAACGGAGAGATCGTGAAGCGCGATGTCTGCATTTTTAATGAAGTGGGTAATCGCCGGGTGCTGAGTTTCGACTTTGTGGCAACTCCAGTCGATGGAGTGATCACGTATGCGCAGAGAAACAGTATCGACGGAACCGATGTGCCGAGCTTTACCGTGATGCAGGTTTATGATCAGGCCGATCATTTGGTTGGGGAATACTCGGCCTATGATATTCGCCCGGCTGATTGGGATTGGCGGGGTTATCTGGACAAAATTTACTATGGCCCGATCAAGGATGATCACGATGTGCCGCCTTTTGAGGGCAGTTATAAGATTCGCGCCCATGAGTCCGAAAAGCTTACGGCGGCGGACGTGATAGGACCCGATGGAATCGCTTATCCCAACTGGACGAATGTGGGTATCCCCGGTGGGATTCCTGTTTTGGCCAACACATTGTCGGCAGCGGACTTCGGCATGGTGCCCGACGATCAGGAGGATGATTCCGCGGCACTTAAAAAAGCGGTCGCGGCGATGCACGCTCAAGGTGGTGGCGTATTGTATATTCCCAAAGGCGTTTACTACCTAGATCGACCGGTTGAAATCAAAGGCGATAATATGGTGCTCCGAGGGGCGGGGATGAAGAAGACCCGTTTGATCTCACGTTTTTCCATGACGGGTTCAGCACCAGCGCTCCATGGCTTCGCCCCGGACCAAAAAATCGGCCCGACCAATTTCATCTACGCTTGGGTTAATCCCGAGGGAATGACTGAGGTCAAACTGGAGGTAAATGGCAGGTTGGTCAAAAAAACGGAGTATTCGGGGCATTGGGAAAATCGGGTTTTACATCGATTCGCTGGGCGCGAGTTGTTAATGGCAGATGGGCCCGGCGCGAAGCAGCTAACTGCCACCGTATCCTATCTCGATGGCACTAAGCGCAACATATCGAGCGAGGTTGTTTTAACGGATGAAAAGGTCTCTGGAGACCGCGCGTATGGAACTCTTGGTGCACTCGTGTTTCGCGGTGAGGGCGTTGAGGGATCCCCCATCCCTTTGACCCGTGATGGTTCACGTGGGGATATGAGCCTCGAGGTCGAGGAGGGACACGGACTGAAGGCGGGTGATCGGATCATCGTGAATGGTCCGACCACTTTGCGCTGGCGTGAGTTGCTCCGCAATGATCACAGGGGAGGTAGCTACCGTCGCAATATGTATGAGATCACGGTGGTGCAGGGGAATAGGATTCTCATCCCGGAGGCACTGAGAATTGAGTTTCCGGTAATCGATGGATCGACCGTGCAAAAATTGCGTCCCCAGATGCATTGCGGCATCGAAGATCTCAGTATAGAGCACGCCAACAATACGCTTATCCACAGTGTGGTTTTTGAATATGGCTGGGAGTCCTGGGTGCGTGGATTGGAAGTGATTAAGACCGGCAACAAGGCTCTCTACATGCCGAACTCCAAACGCTGTGAAGTGCGAAATTCAGTCTTTGATCGCGCTTGGAGTAATGCGGGTGGCTTGGCCTACATCGGATGGGAACATTCATTCGACAGTCTGATGGAAAACGTGACCACCTACGACATGCGGCACGCCCCGGTCTACCAGTGGTCTTCTTCGGGCAACGTGATCCGCGATAGTATTTTTCACAATAGCGATGCGCAGTGGCATGCCGGTTGGACTAATGAAAATCTCTTTGAGGGGCTGATCGTTGAGTCTTCCCAGGACGGAGGATCCTATGGCAATGGCATGTGGTCATCCGGTCCGGAAGATACCGGGCACGGTCCGAATGGTCCGCGAAACGTGGTTTACAACTGCAACATCACTTCGTCTAAAGGTGGCGTCTGGATGGGCGGGATGAATGAGGCGTGGCTGTTTCTCTATAACCGATTCGTGGTGGGGCGCGGTCCTGCCATCCTCGCGAAAGCGGCGAGCTTCGATCATATCATCCAAGGTAATGTCTTTGTGATGATGGAGCCTTATCCGTCCGCGATCTATTTGGGCTCGCGCGACTGCATCGGCATCGAACTCATCAATAATCGTTTTTATGGAGATGTGGATCAGCTCATTGGCGGGAATGCTCGCCCTGCGGTCGAAAAGGATAATCGCATCCTTCAATCGGGTAACATCGCTCGTCCGCATCCACCCGTGCGCTCAATTTACGAATGGCAACAAGAGCGTCGCGAGGAGATCCGCGTGGAGCAGTTGCGGTTGGCGAAGTTGAGAGGCCGTTAAGAACCGCCTTGCGTCGCTCAATAGATCAGCGCTCGGAAATCGGTCACGCGATGAAGCGTGATCATATTCGTGTCGTGCGGACTCCGGGCTTTGCGGTCGCCCGAGCGTGAAAGCACGATCAAATCATCACCGTCGATCGCCATGCTGGCGTAGTGGCGAGCGCAGTTTTCAGTTTCCCCGATGGCCACGATGCCGGCGAAGTTCCAATCGACCATGTTGGTTGAGAAATGGAGCTGGAGTCGTGAGCGCTGATTGTCGGGCAGACCATAGCGATCATCCGGCATGGCATCCAATCGGCACATGCTATCGGTAGCTTGCGAACTCAGTAACCAGTAAGTCTTGGTGGTCTCATCATGAAGGATGTGAAATTTCATCTGGCCACCGGGCAGGGGAAGATACTGCACTCGGATCCCGGATGGAGCGGTTTCAAACGAGAACTCGAGTTCGCCTTCTCCAGGTTGTGGCCCCGCTTCTTTCACTCGCGCGAGCATCCCGTAATTGGTGAGTCCGGTATGAGCGCGCATCCAGAGGTGAAATGTTTTGCCGGTCGGGTCATGCCAGACGTGATTGGGATCGAGGATCTGCACGACATTCGTTTCGAGCCAGCCAAGCGGTGCGGCGTGTCTGTTGGCCTCTTGGTTCTTCCAGACCTCCGGATAGTTTCCCGGATAGAAGGGGATGCCAAATCCATCGAATCCCTGATCGGAAACCACATCATGAAAAGTGGGGGTGACCGCCATGGTCCAGGATTCCGGTTGAGTGAGATCTTCGGTCACGCGAGCTCGCATCAGGATGGGTTGAAGCTCACTGGGATACCAACCTTGGACTTTTTTATCCACGCGTCGCTCCATCACTAGGTAGACGCAACCGTTGGCATGCCAGACATTGGCGGGGGCTTGATGCCAAAACTCGCCGTCAGTGAGCGTCGAAACATCAGACCAAGTCGTGCCGTTATCGGTTGAGCGTGCGATCCGCAGATCGCCCCGATGGCCCATTACGTAGAGTCTTCCGCCTGCTTCGAAGGGGCGGGCGTGATAGAGATCGAGGTCGGCGCGAGTGTCCCATTGCTCATCGCTATGATCCGATGTCATCACCCGACAACTCAGACCCTCAAAAGCAGGTTTGGGCGAGCCGTCGGGATTGGGTTTCTCATTTTGCCGCAAGCTGCCGATATCCATCGTCGCGAGCAGGCGTCCATTCGGGCATCGCCAGATCCCGGGGCTATAGGCGCAGATATTCTGAGGATCGCTCGATTGGTAGAGCGCGACGTAGACTTGAGCCAACGGGGTCATGCAGCCGCAGACTGTGAGCACTTGCTCACGATCCGACGATGCTGAAAAACCTCGCTAGCTGATTTTATTGGCGAGCTTACGCGTGAGGCACTTGTTCCAGCCACGGAGCACCAGCTTGGCGTTGGGATGGTAGTTCTCGGGTTCGATCTCGTCATCACCAGCATGCATTTGCACGAGCACGGTTTTGCGCAGCCGCCGTGAGCGATTGTGCATGGAGCCGTGGAGGGTGCAGTAGTGGAAGAAGACGACATCGCCGGGTTCGGCTTCGAGAATCGTAGCGTTTTCGAGAGGATAATCATCCAGAAAGTCGCAGGGTTCCTGTCCGCCGGTATTGGGCACGCGACCGAGTTTATGCGAACCGGGATAAACACGCAGGCAGCCCATCTTATCCATGGCTGGCGATACGTGGATGATGGCTGCCATCATGGTATCCTTGTAGGACGGGAAGTAAGACCAGTCCTGATGCATGGTGAATGGCATGCCGTTTTCGGTGGGCTTCTGAAAGAGCTTGGTGTGATGAAGGATGATATCGGGGCCAATAATCGCTTCGGCCACATCGAGAAAACGCTTGGCTTGGATCGCTCGCATCCACTCCTCCGAGTAACACTGCACATTACTCGTGTGGGTAATGGTGCTGGTGGCACCGCCAACTTTTTTCTGCCGTTCACCTTTCCACTGATCGCTGTTGAGATCACCGGTTCGGGTGAGTTGCTTCACGATCCGATCAAAGTCGCGGCTCAAGGTTTTCATCTGAGCGGGATTGAATAAACCACGCGCGACGTAGTAACCGTTTTCGTCGAAGAAGGCTTTGATTTTATGTGGGGTGGGCATGCGCATCAGTGGAAAGGAGGAGGTTTCATCAGAAAAGAAAAAGCTGTTGTCTGAATTCTGTTCATGTTGTCTTTATGCAACACAAATGGGTCGCACCAAACTCACGCTTAATTGGCCTAAATCAGCGCTTCCGATTGTCCGAAATGGGGGCTGTTTTCCTATAAAGGCGCACAACCCATCGTTGCGTTATTACACTCCGCAGACGACAGCTCTCCATTTGCACGATTACGCCGGAAAGATGTGGATCGATCAGAGTTTAATTCCTCTCCGTCCTGGTGACTTTACGCTGACTCCAGTGGGCATCAAATCACGTTATGATTTGGATGCTCCGGGCGATCATTATTGCGTGCACTTCGAACCGGTTGTCTCGAAGCCGAGTGGAATTCAATTACCTCTGCACTGGCGGCCGGGAGTTCACGAACATCGTTTGCGCGAGCAGGTGCAGACGATTATCGATCTGCGTCGCCGCTCCGAATCGAGGCGATCAGATTTGCCGAAAACTGCGGCGGGAGCGGCTTTGCAAAGCCTGTTTTTGTGGATTGCGGTGATGGCGCGGGATTCGACGAATGCGCACTCTTCCAGTAAGACCAGCGATAAGCTGGACCGCGTGCGCCAGTATTTGGATGAAGACTTTCGCGCGGCTTTGGATGTGCCTGATTTGGCGCGTCGGTTTGGCATGAGTCAGAATTATCTAGCACGGCTTTTTCGGGAACGCCACGGCATGACAATGCAGCGCTACTTGTTGAGTAACCGCGTAGAACTCGCCCGTCATTTACTCAACACCACTGATATGCCGATCAAGGCCGTGGCCATCGAATCGGGATTAAGTAATCCGCAATACTTTCACCGACAGTTTCGCTCGGTGACAGGACGAAGTCCTTCGGAGGAGCGGATCTTGGCTACGACCAAGAGTTGAAGCTCCTGATCGATCTGCGAATTATTACATGCCCTTTTTCTGCAGAGCTTGGCTGAGCTCTTGCATGAAGGCCTGACCATCTTCCGGACTCGGACGGTAGCCGGGTTGGGAAATCTCGGTGAAACCGGGACGCCCGCTGTGATCAACGACCCACTTGCCGGTGACCCCGTCGCTGAAGGTGACATCGCCACTCGCGAGCGCGTTGGGATCGAGAGTGGCGTGATCGACACTGACCGTCACGTTGCCGACGGGTTCGGGGGCGATTTCTTCGGTCGCGGTTGTTTCGCCTTCGGCGGCCGGTGGTGGTGGAGGAGGGGGCGGCGACTTACTGACATCGCTGGTATCCACCTTAGGGGCGGCATCCTTCAAAATGAGTTCAAGGTCATCGACGAGGAATCGCACATCCATGTAAGTCATGGTGATCTCAAACTCATCCAAGAGTTTCTTTTGGACGACGGAAAGATTGTCCCCATCGGTGACCCATTGGGCGACGACTTGCTTTTGCTCAGGTGTAAGGCTCATCAGATTGTGGAGTTTGGATTTTCGAAGTCGGATTTCAAGCAGGCAACGATGTGCCTGACGATCCCAAATAGCGAATCGGACCTCTGATCACTTGGAGAGCTGATTGCGGAGAAACTCAATGCTTCCACGCATACCGGCATCTTGCTCCATCATGTTATCCACCGCTTTGCAGGCGTGGATGACGGTCCCGTGATCGCGTCCGCCGAAGGCATCACCGATATCCTGCAGCGAATGCTTGGTGAGCGTGCGCGTGAGATACATCGCGATTTGGCGGGGGATGGCGATATTGTTGGGGCGACGCTTGCTGGTCATGTCGCTCTGGCGAATCTGAAAATGTTCGGCGACACGCTTCTGAATCGTTTCGACCGTAAGCATGTTCTGAGCCTGCTCCATGAGCACGTCTTGCAGGAGCTGTTCGGTCATCGCGAGATCGAGGGTCTTACCGGTGAGCGCGGCGTAACTACTTACTTTGATCAACGCGCCTTCGAGGCGGCGGATGTTTTTGGAAATATTCTGCGCGATGAAATTGATGATCTCATCGGGGATGACTGTATTCAGGCTAGCCGCCTTCGAGCGAAGGATCGCAGTGCGAGTTTCGATATCAGGCACCTGAATATCGGCGGGGAGCCCCCATTCGAAACGGGAAACGAGACGGGCTTCGAGTTTGGCGATTTCACTGGCGCGACGATCACTCGAAAGGACGATCTGTTTTCCCGATTCGAAGAGATCGTTAAAGGTGTGGAAGAATTCTTCCTGGATCCGCTCTTTGCTTGCGAGGAACTGCACGTCGTCGAGGAGCAGGATATCGGCGTTGCGATAGCGCTGACGGAATTTGGTGAGACCATTTTCCTGCAGGGCTTGAATAAACTCGTTCGTGAATTTCTCAGTAGA
This sequence comes from Opitutaceae bacterium, assembly GCA_002713695.1. Taxonomy (GTDB): domain Bacteria; phylum Verrucomicrobiota; class Verrucomicrobiia; order Opitutales; family Opitutaceae; genus Cephaloticoccus. Next base: position 213,663 of record PAUB01000013.1, on the reverse strand, counting down.
AAGGTAGGCCACGCGAGCTCCGGGATTGGTCTGGAGTATCGCATGACCGATGGAATGCATCAGGTGGGTCTTGCCGAGCCCGGTATCACCGTAGAGGAAAAGAGGATTGTAGGCCTGAGCGGGGGCTTGCGCGACGGCGAGGGCGGCGGCGTGGGCCATCTGGTTGTTTGAACCGACGACAAAGTTTTCGAACATGTTCCGCGGATTAAGCGTTCCGGTGATGGCACCGCGATCATCGTAGCGGGTGGTCCGGCGTGGGGGCGTGCGACATGGCGTAGTTGCAGGCTCCTGTTCTGCGGCCTTGGCTGGCTCAGCGGGGGCGTCGGTCTTGCGTAGGATCACGTTGACCATGCTGCCCGTATTGAGGCGCAAGCGTTGGGTGATCAGGTCTAAGTAGTTATCGTGGATCCAGATCGACGCAAAGTCGTTGGGCACCCCGAGAGTCATGCTTTCCTCGGTTGATTCGAGGCACATCATGGGCTCGAACCACATTTGGTAGACATCCTCGGGAAACAGCTCCTTGAAATCGCTTTTGACGGTTTCCCAGACGCTGGGTGATGGTGACAAAGAAGGCATTATCTAGGCAAAGGTAGGGATTTATTCACATTGGTCAGGATTTGCTCTCTTAACACGCAGATGACCCGTAATCCATGCCTCTTGTCAGCGAAAATATTATGTCCAGCGTGCACTCGGTTTGGGGGTATGAGTAAATGAAACGTAAGTCATTGCAGGCTAGGGGGTAGTGTGTGGTGCTACCAAAAGGAAGGAGGGGAGTCGAAATCAACGTGGGAAAGAACAACCAGCAGAGGGATATCAAACTAGCAGACGAGCAGTAACTGTGAACCTAAAAAGCATTTCAAGATCAACTTCCTGACAAGTTGTTCACAATTGTTTTGAGAATAACTTTTTCAATTTTTTTATTGCGTGAGATTGACCGGGTTTCGTCAGCATTTTTCCGGTGAGGGTGTAGTTTTTTCACGATTACGCGCCATACTTAGGGTCTATCATAGGTTACGCTAGGGTGACGAAACGGTGACGACATGAAATTATGAATACGCTTTTTGTCACGTTTTAGGCCAGCACGGGGTCCATCCATTTGCCGTGTTCTTTAATCAAATCGATCAGGCGATCATCGGCTTCGATCTGAGGAATATTGTATTGGACGCACTCTTTGCCGACATAGAGGTTGATCTTGCCGGGAGCACCGCCCACGTAACCGAAATCGGCGTCGGCCATTTCGCCCGGGCCGTTTACGATGCAGCCCATGATCGCGAGCTTCACGCCTTTGAGGTGTCCCGTCTTTTCGCGAATACGTTGCGTGGTTGTTTGCAGATCGAAGAGCGTGCGACCGCAGCTCGGGCAGGCGACGAATTCTGTTTTCGAAGAGCGCGCCCCTGCGCCTTGCAGGACGTTGTAAGAGAGTTTTATCGAACGCACGGCGTCGGCCTCGGTTTCAATGCTGATCAGATCGCCTACGCCATCACAGAGAAGGCTACCGGAAAGAAATGAGGCCTCGAGTAATCGTGAGAGAAAGTTCGGTTCGGATTGCACGGCGGTCTGGGCGGTGTTGCGAATCCAGATCGGCGCGCGCGAGCCAATCAAGTGGAGTTGCTCGACGAGATGGCGATAAGCGCCGACGGCGTGAGCTCCGGATAGATCATCGTCGGCCAAGGTGAAAATAAAATCGGTATCGCCGAGTTCGCGCAGTGTCTCGCCGAGAGAGGTGAAATCAGCCGAAGCGATTTGCGCCGCGATCAGATAGTGATGCTCGCGTGCCCACTGGGTGAATGCGGTGAGATCGTCACTCGCGTCGGCCGAGAATGAGCGTCGGAGCATAGTGCCAGCGAGATGTTGAGCCGCGTGTTCGCGAAGCGTTTCGAGGGATAATCCTGCGGCGAGTTCGAGCACGAGAAACGTGTTTGGCTCGCTCGTTAGTAGCGCGAGGTCTTCCGCACTGTTGATCGGCACTACGATGCCTTCGGCCGGAGTATCGATTAATCTAGCCGCGGCGATCTGTTCACGAACGGTGGCGAGATCGGCGGCCGATGACGCACGCGTGACGACAGTAGGCGGTCGTTCAGGACCGACCGTGATCTTCTCACCGAGCTGGACGAGATTGGTTTCGCGTCGGATGAATTGATACGGATCGATCGAATCCTGATTGGGAGATGGGTGATTGGAGATCGGAGATGGGGCCCATAGCGACATCGCTTTGTCGGCTATCGCTCTTGCGACGGGCACTTCGTAAACAGAATCCTCGGTTAGGGAGACGCGGATCGTGTCTCCGAGCCCGTCAAGCAGAAGCGATCCGATACCGATGGCGCTTTTGATGCGTCCGTCTTCACCATCGCCTGCTTCAGTCACACCGAGGTGCAGAGGGTAGTGCATGTCTTCTTCGTCCATCCGTTGCACGAGCAGGCGATAAGCCTGAATCATGACCTTCGGATTCGAGGCCTTCATCGAGAGGATCGATTGGTTAAACCCGTGCGATTCGGCGATGCGGAGAAACTCGAGGGCGCTTTCGACCATGCCTAGCGGCGTGTCGCCGTAGCGATTCATGATGCGATCACTCAGCGAACCGTGGTTGGTGCCGATTCGTAAGGCGCGACCTAATTCCTTAGAGCGCAGGACAAGCGGAGAGAAGGAATCGTGGAGGCGTTGGAGCTCACTCTCGTATTCCGCGTCGGTGTATTCGAGGACGGCGAATTTCTTTTTGTCGGCGTAGTTGCCGGGATTCACGCGGACTTTCTCGACGTGCTCGACTGCTTCCATCGCGGCGGAGGGGAGAAAATGAATGTCTGCGACGAGCGGGATGTGCTCAAAACCAGCGGCGGTGAACTGTTCGCGAATGGGAGCGAGACATTTGGCGGCGGTGACGTTGGGCGCGGTCACTCGCACGATTTCACAGCCCACTTCGGCCAGTGCGATGCATTGTTTCACAGTGGCGGCGACATCCTGTGTATCGCTGGTCGTCATCGATTGGATGCGCACGGGATTTTGTCCACCGACACCGACGTCACCAAACACGACTTCGTGAGTGGGGCGGCGGACGGGTTGAAAACGTGAAGCGCAATAGGACATGACTTCCTTATTGGTCATTTCTAATCGCCAATTGGGCAACGCCATTTGCGAGATGGCGGGAAAATCTTTGCGGCGGTTAAGCCGAGTTTACTCAGCGGCCTCTTCCTTCGGTGCGGGATCGTCGGGGAGATTATCGCGGACGATGCGGCGCACATCGAAAAAACTCACATAGAGGATCATCGAGAAAAGGAGAATCACGAACGTGCTTTGGGTCGCCATGATGAAGTTCATCGGTAGGGCGCGGCCCCGAAGTTTCGCGATGGTGGCGAAGAGCATCTGCCCACCGTCGAGCACGGGGATGGGGAGCAGGTTGAAGATCGCGAGGTTCACATTCACCAGAATGGTAAACATCAGGATGGTGATAAAACCGGCTTCAGCGGCGCTGTGAAAGATACGAAAGATGCCTACGGGGCCGGATACTTTGGAAAGGCCGATATCCGAGCTCGGATTGATCAAGCTTCCCAGCGTGCGCACGGTCATCACTGAGTGATTCGCGATTTGCTTAAACGGTGAAGGATAGGTCCGGGAGAAACCAGTGGTCAGGCCGATGCCAAGCGGAGCCGCGATGGCATCGCCGGTGCGCTCCGGAATCGTGAGTTCGGTTTCGTTGCCATCGCGAAGAACGACGGCGGCAATAGGCGCGCCTTTGGATTCGGAGATGATGTTACGATAAACACCGGCATTGATTACGAGTTGGCCATTAAGGGTGCGGATCTCGTCTTTGGCCTGAAAGTCAGCTTGCTCGGCGACGCTGCCCTTGGTCACGCCAGTCACGATTAACTCGTAGCCAGCATCGATACCGACTCGGCGAAATTGTTCATCGCCAGAGAGACGGGGGTAAACCGCGGTGGTCAGAGATTCGCCGTCTCGATCGATGGTGAAGATGGTCTTGGGGTTCCCCGTCGCGGTGCGATCTGAGCCAGTGACGATCGTTTGCACGATATCCATCCACTCCCTAACAGGCTGGCCGTCGATCGCGAGGATGTTGTCGCCGATTTGTAGTCCGGCTTCAGCGGCAGGAGAAATGACTTTACTTTCATCAGGCAGAGTCAGCGTGGGGCTTACGTAACCGACGCGCGTGCTGGCGCTCATGCTGCTGACCGGTTGCCCGACGAACCAGATCACGGTGGCGAGGGCGAGGGCGAAGAGAATGTTGAAGGCGGCGCCGGCCACGAAAACCAACATCTTGGTGCCGTAAGTGATCGGTGGCATCTCATCGAGATCTACATCGCTGTCTCCCTCGATGCCGCGCAGATCTGCGAGTTGTGGTAGAGTCACGTAACCGCCAAGCGGCAACCAGGACACTCGATATTCGACGCCATCCTTTCCTTTCCATGAAAAGATCTTCGGCCCGAACCCAATCGAGAATCGTTCGACGTGCAACCCGCGACGTCGTGCGGAGAGAAAGTGACCGAGCTCGTGGACGAAGATCGATCCGCCGAAAAACAGGACGACCAAGAAGATCGACCAGACATTGGAGAGAAGAGAGGGGAGAATGTCGGGTGACACGGTTTAGTTGGAAAAATTAGGAAGGGCAGCCGTGGCGATGCGCCGGGCTTCGGAATCAATGAACAAGACATCAGCCAAGTCGGTCGGTTCGCGAAAAGTGATTTCTTGTAACGTAGTATCGACTAGCTGTGGAATCGCAAGAAAGGGAATACGTTCTGCAAGAAAGGCGTCGACGGCGATCTCGTTGGCCGCGTTGAGCACGGCAGGGGCGCAGCCACCCGTCGCCATCGTTTCTTTCGCGAGGCGCAACATCGGGAAACGCGTTTCGTCTACCGGACGGAATTCGAGCGAAAGGAGTTTGGTGAAATCGAGAGCAGGTTCCACGCTCGCGACCCGTTCCGGATAGAGCAGGGCGTGCTGAATCGGAAATGTCATCGAGGGGGGACAGAGCTGCGCGAGCGTCGCGCCGTCCTCATACTCGACGAAGCAGTGCACGATACTCTGAGGGTGGAGCACCGCATCGCATTGCTCGGCGCGAAGATTGAAAAGGCATTGGGCTTCGATCAGTTCGAGCCCCTTGTTGGCGAGGGTAGCCGAATCGACGGTGATTTTTGGCCCCATGTCCCAATTGGGATGCTTGAGGGCATCGGCTACGGTCACGTGCTGAAGTTTCCCCAACGGCCAATCGCGAAATGCTCCGCCGCTGGCGGTGAGCATGATGCGGCGCAGGTCCGCTTGCGAATGGCCTTCGAGGCACTGAAAGACAGAGTTATGTTCGCTGTCTACGGGCAGGAGTTGCACGCCGTGTGCTTTGGCAGCGGCCATGACGAACTTGCCGGCGAGCACAAGAATTTCCTTCGATGCGAGCGCGATCGTTTTCTTAGCGCTGATCGCAGCGAGAGTCGGTTCGAGCGCAGTGGTGCCTACCACAGCTACGAGCACGATATCGGCCTCGGCGAGTTGCGCGAGCTCGACCAATCCGGCCATGCCGGCGTGAAATTCGGTGCCGGGGGTGAAGCGATCTGATTTCTGCGCGGTCGTGCAGGCGGTTTCGTCGAACAGGCCGACGTGGCGCACGTGATGAGCTTTCGCGATCTCAGAGAGTTTCTCCCAATCGGTGCGAGCGGCGATGCCTACGAGCTCGAGTTTGTCGGGATGCGCGTTGATCACGCGCAGGGCGTTGTCACCGATCGAGCCGGTGGCGCCGAGGAGGACGACGCGTTTGCGGGAATATGAGTTCGAATCAGGCACGAAGACGGACAGCTTGCCTGAGCGTCTAGGCTTTCGGCAAGCGTTTGTCTCAGTCGTGATCAGCTAATGTAGAATGGCTGGGTCCACGCGGCTTGGAGGCCGTGACCGAGGCATTCGAAGCGGACGTATTTGGATTTCTCGGTAACTTCGATTTCGAGCGAAGAGCCTTCGACATGTGCAATTTCGCGACCCACGTGGTGGAAGGCGATGATGCGATCGGCGTTGGCGGCTTCGACTTTGATGCTGTTTCCGGTCACGGTGATGTTGTCGATCGTGACGCCCGTGGAACCGTAGAAACAACCGCGTTGAAACGCATCCATGAGACCCGCGACGCTGCGGTCGGCGGTGCAGACCATATTCCAGCCCATGTTCACATCTTCGCTGAGCAAATGACTGTCATCGTTGGCGAATCCCCAGACGCGACGTCCGGAAGAGAGGAGGCGATCCCATTTGTCGGTGGCGAATTGGCTGCCGTCGAGACGGCCGATGGTCGCGTTGAATATCTCCATGCCGAGATAGTTCTGCCACTTGGCGAGGTTCTCGAAGCTACAGTGATTGAAGTCCTGCTCCCAGTTGGGGTGATTGATGACGGCGAATCCACCGACGGTGTTGATGTTGTCGATGATCGTCTGACGATCTTCGTCTGGCTCGACTACGGTCTCCGCACCGACGTGGAGGAGGTGGGGCCCATTACGAGTCACTTCGTTGCCGGGGATGAGGATCAGGCCACTATTGTCGATTTTGGCGTAATCCTCGCCTTTGGTGACGATGTCATGATCGCTGATCATGAGAAAATCGTGGCCGGCGTCTGCGTATTTGTTGATGACGTCCTGGATGGGCGATTTGCCATCACTCGCCGTGGTGTGTGAGTGGAGGTTGCCGCGCAGTGAAGATCCAAATGGGGCGCCGGCGTAGGGGTTTTCAATATTCATCGGTATCAGTGTTGAGGAGATATTTGGGGCGAGGCGAGCTTAGGTGTGCGACAATCCGGTGAAGTTGCGTTGATTCGCATTGATGGCTGGCAGATCGAGCAGGGGATGTTCTAACTTTGAACTAGTCATGAAACGTCCACGTCACGTCGAAAGAAAACCAGCATGCAAGGGGAAGCGCCGCTATAACTCGCAAGGCGATGCGCTCGATGGTGCTATGTTAGCCGGGGTGGAGCGCCAACGTAGTGCTTACCAATGCACTTGGTGTGGCCACTGGCACTTGACGACAGTTTACGAAAACTAGCTCAGGTGAGATAGAGGATACCGGGCTGAATCGATTCGGCGATACTCATGCCCGCAAACCCGGTGGCCTCCATGCGGAGACCCGCCCATGAACGCATCCCGTGTTTGCTAATAGGTCGGGAGAAATCGGTGGCCATGACGCCAAGACGTCGTGTGTAGATGGGGTTGGTCAGAATTTGGTTTGCGTTGGCCAAGGCACGATCCAATCCCGGCGAGCTTTCGCCGTGTCGCTGGGCGAAGAGTAAGGTCTGCACCATCCCGAGGCTCTTGGCGTTATTCCAGAGATCCCGAACTGGCCACCAGGTCTGACGATTTTGGGCGGCTAGTAGACCGGCGCTACCGTGGACTCGATTATGAAGGGCGCGGCCGACTTGGGTGCGGAAGGTGCGATCCTCGATGTGGTGCCACGCGGTGATGAAACCTTCATCGTAATACCACATGTCGCCAAAATAGAGGCTCTCCATCACGAACGGCTTGTGATTGTGCACAGTCCAATGAGGGGCGCGACCTAACATGCGTCCGTCCTCTTGCCAATCTTTCAAGAGATAGCGGATCGCGCGTTTGGAGACGTCCAGATAACGCGCTTCGCCCGTGGCGCGATGAGCGAGCGCGAAGGTAGCGGCCTCAATCGCGGTCGCGCAGGAGTAGATCTTGGTGGGTTGGGGCCACACACCGTCATCGAAGGCTCCATTGCGGCGTTGAAAACGCGGGGCCCATTCGCTGCAGAAAAGTTTCAACGATTTAGTGTAGCGTTGTTGCCGCTTTCCTTTCGCCAATGGGGTGACGATCGCCAAGGCTGAAACGACGGAGCCGACATCGGACATGGGTAATCATTCTTCGCGAAGAATGCGTTGCACCTCGGTGCGCGGCAGCGAACGCGTGGATCGCCCACGCAGCTCGGCTTCCCATGCGCCGTTGGGCAATTGCTCATCCACGAATTGATCGTGAGGATCGAAAGCTCAAGCTGACTCCGGCGTTATCAGATCGTCTGAAAACGCGACGCGGAAATCGCTTACGATTCGCATCAGGCTGGCGTGAGGTTCTTCACGGTAGCGCGTGGCCAAATCTTTGAGCGCAATGGTTCCGTCTTCGGCGGAGGCGTAGTCTGCGATGAAATGATAGTCGGGAATTTCCTGAGAACTAGCTTTGTCCTTCATGTGTAACAGCCGATACCCGGTCATCAGATTATCCTGCATTTCCTCGGCCACAAAGCTGCCCATCACCGTCTCCATTTTGGCGCGAGTAACGCTCTGATTCAGACTGAAATAGACGTGGTAAGAATACATCGGCTGCTCGATTACGTTTCCGTTAGTTTCCACCGCACGGTGGCGGTGGCGATCCCGCCCTTGTTGGCGCATTGCGCGTAGAGAAAGAGTGCGGAGAAATTGCGACGTAAGTGAAACTCCATGAGCTCAGAATCTTCGCGCACGTAATCCTTATAGCGCCCCGCATAGGTGGTTTGCATGGAAGCGTAGTGATCGTAGGTCGCTTCATCCATGTAGCCCTTATTGTTGGCTATCTCGAGAATCTCGGGATCGATCATCGGATAGGAAAAGGGCGTGAAAAAGTAGCCGTCTCGGGTCGTGATGGTGTTGCCGAAACATCCGGCATTGCGCATCGCGTCAGGGGTGCAGTCGTCGATCACGATCACATCCTTGCTTAGATCAAAATCCATGGTGCCATCGGCCTTTTCTTCAACCACGACGGCCTGCACGCCGACTTTGGGATGAATCGAGCCCGTGCCTTTCGGTGGCACTTCGCGCACCGTGAAAGTAAATAGCATCCGGCTTTCATCGAGCAGTTGAATCGAGGGATACATTAGCGAAGGGAAGCCCACTGCGCGAACCGGTTCCCACGACATGCCTTCGTCTTTGGATTCGAACAGCACTTCGCCATCCAGATTGTCTGATTCGGTCATTTTACCATAGGAGGGATCGAAGGCCAAAGGGGCATCAAAGGTGGCGAAGCTGTAGTCCACGCGGCTGAGCATCATGAGCCGACCCGAAGGAGAACGAAACGGCACCGATTCGGAAAAGAAGGCGCGATTGGTTTCGAGGTAATGGCATCCAGGGATCTCGACATCTTGCATCTCCCATGTCTTCCCATCATCTGCTGATATCGCCGCCCGGTGGGTATTGCCCACGCCGATTGCCATGTAGAGTCGACCATCCTTGAGTTGGATAATCTCCCGCGCACAATCGATCACATCGTCTTTTTTCGCTCCGGTGAATTCAGCATCGATGATGAAACGATCAAAGGTTTCACCGCCATTTTCTGATCGGGCGAGCACAGCATAGACGTGATCACGTTCGGCGTAAGGATCGGGATACCATCCTCCGCCATGACTCTGCACTTTTACGAAGAGAGTGTTGCCGAATATGCTGACCGAAGGTTCGTGGCCGCTGAGCAGCTCCCGAATATGTCGGCCCACCGACCACGTTTTGCCGTCATCCGAGGATCGATACATCACGACGTGTGATGACAGTGCACGTTCGGACAGCACCGCGTTATGCGAAGTGATCTTCTCTTCCGCATGGGCATGAGCCACGAACATCACGATGTCGCCATTGGCGAGCACGCCAACGTGTGGCTTGAAATTAAACGTTCCTTCCAAGCGGGTAATAGAGCCGTCCAACGCGCTGGGCAGTTGGTCAGGATTGGCGACTTGGAGAGGATAGGGGGTTGGGTTCATTTCAGAAGGGCGTGCTTTGCGGGTAAGAAATATTGAGGGAAAGCCGCATGGCGAAGGCCGAGGTATCCATGAGATACCACAAGAGTGAGACTAAGGCTACGATCCAGAACCAGACCGGTAGCGACGGTTTAGATGAATCTGCACTCTGAGATGATGGGATGGGGTCTTGGGTCATGGGTTATTTCTGGGGGATTTGATGATGAGGTCTTAGCTCATGGAGAATGGATTAACCGACCGCAGGAGTTTCGACAATTTCGGGACCCAACTCAATCGATTCAGTGGTATTTACTTTCGGGTATGAAACTACCTGCACTCCGGCTGAATAATGGCACACTGGGGTCGGGTCGATGGGGGAGAAACCAGCGGCGGAGAATAGATCACAGGTTTCAATCTCCGCTACGGCCTGCTGGAGCGGCCACGGCACATGCTGCACCTCGACCCGATAAATGTCACCCCGTCGAGATTGTGAATACAGGCAGTAGCGCTCGGTGGCCCATGCTTCAAAGCTGCCGCTCTGTGCAATGAACGGATCATCGACCGGACGGTAACGCGCTTTGAATCTCACGTCGTTTTTGCGGCGGACGCTGGTGCAATCTATCCAGTCGTCCTGTTTTTCGAGCTGAATATCGGCTTTGAAATAGGGCAGATTGTAAACCCCTCTTCCGACGAGGACGATGGGCCAGTTATCGGCATCGAGACTAAAAAACCACACGCCGGGTTTTCCGTCCACCTCCACATAGGTGCGCAGATTCAATTCAGGAAACGAGCGGAGCAGCGAAATATCGAGGGGAGGCCTGCGCATGAATCCTGCCATACGAAACGGCACCACCCCCACCCATGCCGAACCATCAAACTCCTGCAGCTTCACTTCCGGTGGAAGTAGTGCGCGAACCGTTTTGGCGGAAACCCGATAATGCAAGAATGCCAAGTCCAACCACGACTGCTGCCAACACCATACCTCGGACGGTAGCGGCCAGGGACGATGATCAATCGATTTAAATGCCGGATGCATGAGCTAAGAACCCATCGTCAGATTTTCGTAACGATTCTTCCAGCGAAATTCACACCTAAAGTGGGTGAGTGTTGTGGAATCGAATAGTTCGCGGCTAGGCTTTGCATTCACCGATCCGTAATCGATTGCCATCGGGGTCAGTCAAGTGCACCTCGCGAGCCCAAGGCTGTTCGATGACTTCTGCGGCAAATTCCGTGGCGATGGAACCTACATCCTGAACGTAGAAATACAACAGCGTTCCCGGTTTCGCATCACCTTCGTGCTCGGACAAATGCAGCCGACTCGTGCCGCGCGCTAAGAAAAGATAGGAGGGCAGGTCGGGTTCGAACTGATGTTCACCCTCAATGTCAAAACCCAAACGGCGATACCACTTCGCCGAATCATGAGCATCTTTCGTGCGTAAAATAGGGATGAGTTCTTCGTTCATTTTTGAGGAGACTTTTTCGCGAGTGAGTAAATGAGCCAGACTGGCCAAAGAAGGACGCAGAAGATTAACAATACAGCATCGAGTCCATCACCGATTCCAAGGGGCTCACAGCCTTTAGCTCTCTTTTTTCCCAGCTGTTGCCATCGAGATTACCACTATAACTAAGCCGATAATCAAATAGATCGAAAACAGTATGGCCGGTGCGCTCATTATGTGTGTCAGATTAAAGTTACCGCTTTGGCTGTGGGAACAGAGTCATTTTTTACAAAGGTCTTTTTGTTCCATTTTACGAGTCTGTATGCGGGTCGCGGATAGTATCCTTCTCTTCCGTTCCTGATTTCCACATTAAAGAGGATTGGATTCCGGCGTCCTCATCTGAAAGGCTTTCCAGCTTATGAAACAATTTCCGGATAATTTTGTGTGGGGATCGGCCACTGCGGCTCATCAAATCGAGGGTGGGTGGAATCAAGGCGGACGTGGGCCCAGTATTTGGGATGCATTTACGCATACGCCGGGGAAGACGAACTTGGGGCAGACGGCGGATGTGACCTGTGATCACTACAATAAGATGGAAGAGGATGTCGCGATGATGAAGGCGATGGGGCTCAAGGCCTACCGCTTTTCGTTTTCATGGAGTCGACTGCTGCCCTTGGGACGCGGCGCGGTCAATGAAGAGGGCGTGGCGTTTTACAATCGGTTGATCAATACCTTGCTCGCGAATGACATCACCCCGTGGGTCACGCTTTATCACTGGGATCTACCCTTGGCTTTGCAGATGGAGAAGGACGGGCTGCTCAATCCCGAAGTGGCCGACTTTTTTGCACGTTATGCAGAGGTGTGTTTTGAGAGGTTTGGGGATCGGGTGAAAAACTGGATCACGCTCAACGAAGCGTGGTGCAGTGCGGTGCTTGGGCACGGGATCGGTTATTTCGCGCCGGGTCGCGTGAGCACTTCCGAGCCCTATATCGTCGCGCACAATCTGCTGCGTTCGCACGGGAAGATCGTCGATGTCTATCGGCGGAAGTTTCAAGCTGAGCAGAAAGGCGAGATCGGGATCACCAATAATTGCGATTGGCGAGAACCGAAGACGGACAGCGCGGCGGATAAGGCGGCGGCGCAGCGCAGTATGGAATTTTTTATGGGTTGGTTTGCCGATCCGATCTATCTGGGGAGTTATCCGGAAGTGATGCATCAGCGCGTGGGCGATCGCATGCCGCGATTTAGCGATGCTGATCTGGCTTTGGTTAAAGGTTCGAGTGATTTCTGCGGTCTCAACCACTACACGGGCATGTATGCGGCCGAGCCAAAGGAGGGTGAAGATATCACGATCGGAGCGCCGGCTGGTAATGGCGGAATGGCCGAGGATCAACTCGTGGAGCTATCCGAGGATCCGACTTGGGAAAAGACCGGGATGAATTGGAATATTCTACCCTGGGGTTGTCGCAATATGCTGAACTGGATCAATGAGCGCTATGAGCATCCGCCGATCTACATCACGGAAAACGGTTACGCTGCCTCGGATGAGGACGACCTTTCCGTGGCGATCAATGATGAGCGACGGATTGGTCTCGTGGACGGTTATCTGGGGGCTTGTCACCAAGCGATTAACGAAGATGGGGTAGATCTGCGGGGTTACTTCCTCTGGTCGCTGATGGATAATTTTGAATGGGCGATGGGCTACAGTATGCGTTTCGGAATTCACCACGTGGATTTCGAAACGGGTAAACGCACGCCAAAGAAATCGGCCGGCTGGTATGCAGGAGTGATCGAACGGAACGGATTGCTCTGAGCGGGCTAGGCTATGGTTTGATTCCGCCGGGTGAGAATAATGCGCCTTTGGCTAAAGGGTGAGTTGCTTTTGCTGTTCTGTTTCGCTCCGCTCGGGCGATGTCTGTCCGACCGCGATTACTGACTTATCTTTGCTATCTCGCGATGATGAGCCTTTCCCTCGGGCTCAACTTGTCGCCGGTGTTTCTGACGACATTGAGCGCGACTTATGGCGGGGTGGATGGTCTGACGCAGGAACAGCTCGGCAGGTTGGGGGCGATAGCGTTTACGGGCCTAGTGATCGGTATTCTGGTCACGGGTCCACTGGCGGATCGATGGGGAGCGAAACCGTTTGCTCAATTGGGCAATGGTTTGATTGGCGTGAGCTTATTGGGAGCCGCCTTCGCGCCAAGTTATGCATGGTTGGGAGTGGCACTACTTTTTCTGGGGATGGGGGCAGGGGTGTTGGATATGATTTTGAGTCCCGTGGTCGCGGCGCTCAATCCGACGCGTCGGGCGGCGGCGATGAATTGGCTGCATTCCTATTTTTGCGTGGGAGCGGTGGTCACGATTCTCGTCGGCACGCTGGCGTTGTATCTCGGATATGGATGGCGTGCGGCCTGTTTGGTTCTGATGCCATTGCCGGTGGGGTTGTTGCTCGCGTTTGCGCCGCTGCACTTTCCGGCGTTGAGCGTGGAGGGTGGTCGATTGCGACTGAGGACTTTGGTGAAGCGATGGTGGTTTGTGGTGGCACTGCTATGCATCGCTTTGGGTGGTGCTACCGAGATAGGGATGTCGCAATGGTTGCCGGCCTATGCGGAGACTTCGTTGGGTTATCCGGTGTGGATGAGTGGTTCTGCGCTGTTGTTTTTCTCGGTCGTGATGGTGGTGGGGCGAATGGCGGTGGCGGCGATGGGAACCCGTTGGGATCCGTATAAGGTGATGGCGTGGGGGTGTGGTTCTTCGGTGGTGCTGTTCGTGATTGGTTCTTTTTCTCCGATTCCTTCGATCGCGTTAGTCGCGTGTGTGCTCGTGGGATTAACGGGGAGTTGTCTATGGCCGACGATGTTGGCGGTGACAGCGGATCGTTTCCCCGATGGAGGAGCGACCATGTATGGGGCGTTGGGCGCGTTTGGTAATGTCGGCGGGATTTGCATGCCGTGGGTGGTCGGCTGGGTCGCTGACTGGCGCGACTTGCACTGGGGACTGGCGATCTCGGCGCTCGCACCTGCTTTGATGTTGCCGCTGGTTTTGGTGCTGCGATCCCGTAAGTCGAGTTGAGTGCCAGCTTGCTTGTAGAAGGCCACTGCGGGAAACTTACTGCCGGGTATGTTTATCGGTCATTCCGAAGCGGGTCTTATAGCGAAAAAATATGCGAAGCGGGTATCGTTGGGGACGTTGTTTCTGGCGGCGCAGTTTATTGATTTAATTTGGCCTTCACTGCTCCTACTTGGCTGGGAACGAGTTCGGATCGAGCCCGGAATCACTCCGGGTGTGCCGCTCGTATTTGAGCATTATCCGATTTCACACAGTTTTCTGGGCGTCGTGCTTTGGGCATTAGCTTTGGGGGTGACTTACTTTTTTCTTAGGAAACAAATACGTGGAGCGATCGTGCTTGGGATGGCGGTGATCAGCCATTGGGTGCTCGATCTGGTGGTGCATGTGCCCGATTTGCCGTTGTATCCGGGTGATAGCCCGCTGTTAGGTCTAGGCCTGTGGAACTCGGTGCTGTGGTGTTGGCACTCAGTGTATTTTTCTACAAGCGCGTCACCAAAGCTTCGAATAAAAGAGGGCGTTGGGGCTTCTTGGGCTTGATCGTATTTCTTCTCGTGATCCAAGTGGGGAATTTCTTGGGACCGCCTCCGCCAAGTGTTACAGCGATTGCTTGGGTAGGTCAGGCGCAGTGGTTGCTGGTCATCTGGGCTTACTGGGTTGATCGGCATAGGGAAGTCCGTTAGAAGAGGAGATGCCTTCGCTTATTTTAGACAAGGGTCGCTTATCACTACCGTCCGATACAGAGGCGCTCACGCTGCACCTAACTGCAAGCACCGCCGATGGCGAGTGGCATGAGTTGCCACTGAATGCGGATGGAGCAGATTGCTATTCTTTCGATAAAAATGGAGTGCGCGGTCATCTGGCATGGACAACGGCGACAGAGGAACGAAGCGACTATGAGCTGAAATTTACAGCAGATGAACCGGTGCGTTTGCGTTTGGAATTTTCATGGAGTGGAGAGCCGCAAGGCTATCACCTAATTCCGGCCTGCATGTTTGGAGACAATAACCATGAGTTGGTGCGCCCAAATGAATTTCCGACTTTGCATGAGCCGGTCGAAGGCAATCAAGCGGCCGCTCCCTTGTGGGAGTTTCGTGCTGATCGAGCGGCGTGTCCGGTCTCGATGCTTTGCACAGAGAGTGGCGTGGTAGGCTTATCGATCGATCCGTATTCTGATGATGCGAGCGCGGAGGATGGATTTATTCGTAACGGCCTTTATTCAGCTCTGCTGAATGCGGGTGGAGTGAGTTTGGGCTACGGGAACGATCCGCTGACTTACGTGAATAAGATCATGTTTCGCGAGCCGACTGCGCATCGTTCGCTGGGCGCGAAGGCGAATGGATCATTATACTGGATGTCGGGAGCAGACAGGTCTGGAGCGCACCGAATCGTGCGCGAGCTTTACAGGTGTATGCGTGAAAAACCACAGCATCAGAAATCGATCGAAGAGGCAGCTCGCGCATTGGCGGAGGGGTTTGCTCATGTGAATTGGAGCGAAGAATTTGGCAATTACACGAACATGGCTTGCCGCGTGCCGACCGATAATGTGCTTAAGTCGTGGCGACCGGTTTCGGAAATTGGGTGGTCGGGTGGCGGTGTGTTTGCTTATCCGCTGTTGATGGCGTCGGCGAGCATGTCGGAGATCAAGTTTCCGAAAACGGGGGGCGCGATTCTCGATCAGATCGTGGGGGCGTTTAATGAAAAGGGTGGTTTCTTCAATGATGTGGTCGGCCCGAGTCTGGTCGGCGTGCCCGGGGAGGGAGGCGAAATCAAAGAGGGCGGGATCAACGGTTGGTGGTCGGGCTTTATGCCGCACACGATGAATCGGCACACGGCTTACACGAATGGTAATGCTGCTTACTATCTGATGAAATGTTCGCGTTTAGTGCGTCGAGCTGGGGGCGATCCGACGGCATGGGAAGATGGAGCGCTGCAGGTGTTGGACACGGCGATTGAACTACAACGAACCGATGGCGCATTTGGATATTTATTTAGTGCGGATCATCGCAAAGTCGTCGATTGGGATGGGTTTGCCGGATGCTGGTTTGCCGCAGCGTTGCCAATTGCTTACGCCATGACGAAGAACGATTATTACCTGAAAGCCGCACGGCGTGCGTTGCGTTACTATGGGCATGCGGTGGATCAGCTGAATTGCTACGGCACTCCCATGGATACCTTCAAGAGTGTCGATCAGGAAGGCATTTTGGCGTTTGTGCAGGCGGCACGTTTGATGCACGAGGTGACGGGCGAGAAGGAGTGGCTCACCTATTTGCAGGCGGGTGCTGATTACGAATTGCTCTGGCGCTACGCTTACAAGGCTCGACCAGAATACGCTCCGCTCAAAGGCACTGATTGGAACTCATGCGGAGGTTCGGTGACCTCGGTTTCAAATCCGCATATTCATCCCATGGGTCTCGTGATTACTGATTCGCTACACTACCTCGGCGATCAACTGGACGATGACTATTATCATAATCGCGCCGACGATGGCGTGACTTGGGCTCTACAGACTTTGGAATTGTATCCGGAAGTGTCGGGCTACGGACCTTATGGAGTGATGACTGAGCGCTATTGCCCGAGCGATGGACTGACAATCGAAACGTTCGAAGACACTGGCAAGCCATCGAGCATGTGGTGGAGCTACAACGCGTGGGCTGCGGCCAACGTAATGGAAGGCCTGCTCGATACGATCAATCGAAATGCTGAACATGATTCTGATTCGTCAACTAATAGTTGACTGTAAGTATTAAAGTGCAGTCCAGATTTGTAGGGCGGGATCGCTGATCCCGCCCTACACTAATGCTTTCCCGGTTCGAGATTGGGCAAAAACGCGGTGAGCAATCCGAGGAGCGGGAGATAGCTACAGAGGTGGAAAACGTAGTCGATGCTCGTGTGATCGGCGAGCACACCGAGTAAGGCTGAGCCGATGCCCGCGACGCCGAAAGCAAAGCCGAAAAATACGCCACTGATCAGACCAACTTTTCCGGGCATGAGTTCTTGAGCGTAAACGATGATTGCGGAAAACACAGAGGCAAGAATCACTCCGATGACCACGGAGAGCAGAGCTGTGCCGACCAACCCCATCGAGGGCAGGAGCAAGGTGAACGGAGAGGTGCCGAGGATCGAAACCCAGATGACTTTCTTGCGTCCGTAGCGATCACCGATGGGTCCGCCGAGAATCGTTCCCGCCGCGACCGCAAACAGAAAGAGGAAGAGGTAGAGTTGAGCCTGTTGCGCGGTCACGCCGAAGCGGCCGATCAGATAAAACGTGTAGTAGCTTGTGAGACTGACGAGGTAGATGTATTTAGAGAAAATCAGTAGCGCCAAAACCGTCAGTGCGATGATGATCTTGTTGCGCGGAAGCGAGGATGTCACGGCGACTGATCTGGCACCGGCTCTATTTACTTTCTGTTGCGCGAGACGCTCCCCATACCAGTGGCCGACTTTGATTAGCACGCCGATTCCGATGAAAGCGAGGAGCGCAAACCACAGCACGTGGATCTGTCCGCGAGTCATGATGACGAGCGCGGCTAGAAGCGGGCCGAGTGCGCTGCCGAAGTTGCCGCCGACTTGAAAGAGTGATTGGGCGAAGCCGTGTTTGCCGCCAGATGCGAGTCTCGCGAGTCGAGAGGCTTCGGGATGGAAAATCGAAGAACCGGCTCCGATGAGAACCGCCGACCACAGAATCACGGAATAGCTCGGCGCGAAGGCGAGCATGATGAGACCGCACAGAGTTAAGCCCATGCCGACGGGCAGCGAGTAGGGCATCGGCTTGCGATCGGTGTAGTGGCCGACCAGCGGCTGCAGCAGCGATGCGGTGCATTGAAACACGAGGGTGATCAATCCGATCTGCGTGTAGCTGAGGACAAACTTGGTTTTCAGCAGCGGATAGATCGAAGGCACGACGGCCTGAATGACGTCGTTGAGCATGTGCGACACACTCAACGCCACGAGCATGGTCATCGCGGTGTCGCCAGATGAATGGTCGTGTGGGGCCTGCTGTTCACTCGCGGACATGCGGCCAACGTGGCGGCCTCCTCTGACACCGCAATGCAATCGAAGCGGAAAATTATATGTCAACTAATAGATGACGTAAGATTTGAGAGCGCATGATGGAATCGACTGAGGGGCTGGACAGTTTACCGTGAGATCGGCATCACAGAGGGTGTCTTTCCACTCGCGATTCAATTCCAATATTTCCCTACGATGACTGATTATAAACTGCACACTTACGCGACTGCTTGGTCGCTCCGTGAATACCCGAGCAAAGAAGCCGAGTGGTCGTGGGATCGTAAATTCGATGCAATCCGCGAGGCGGGCTTTACCGGCATCATGTCGCCTCCGCGGGAGGAATTGAGCGGAGGTGGTAATCTGGATTATTGGGCGATGGGTAGCTTAGGAGTGGGGGATGATTATGCGGCTTACTTTGAAGCAGTGAAAGCGCTTGGCGCG
The DNA here is from genome assembly GCA_002713695.1 of Opitutaceae bacterium. Classification (GTDB taxonomy): domain Bacteria; phylum Verrucomicrobiota; class Verrucomicrobiia; order Opitutales; family Opitutaceae; genus Cephaloticoccus. The sequence continues at coordinate 195,025 of PAUB01000013.1, read as the reverse complement.
ACCCATGCGACGATTCAACCCTGCGATGTCGATACACCTTTGGGAGATGCGGTTGATGCAATTATCGGAATCGTCGCGGCGGCCAAAAAGGCGGATGTGCCGGTGACGATCGAATGTCATCGCGATACGTTTACGGAAACGCCGGAAAAGATGTGGGCGCTGTATGATGGTTTTCGTGCGAAGACCGGCGAGTTGATGCCGGTGTGTTTTGATCATTCTCATTTCGTCGTGGTGCGACATTACGCGGCGCCGTATTGGGATAAACTCAATGAGCGGCCGGATGTTTTGAAGGACTGCCCGCGTTTTCACATGCGACCTTGCAATGGGCATCACTGCCAGATCCCAGCGACCTTTGATGGCGAGAAACGCACGCCCGAATACGAGCTCTGGTCGGATTACGCAAAATCGTTGATGCAGTTTATCAAAGTGGAAGGCACCGTGATCGATATCCATATGGTGCCAGAATTGGGTAATGCCGCTCCTGCCTATGGTCTGTCCTGTTTTCCCGATGTGTGGGAAGATGCGAAGATCATCGGAGCCGATCTGCGTCGTTGGTGGGACGAGTGAAGCTCGTCCCGATTTGGGCCGTGTGTTCTACGCTGGGTTGCGCTAGGTTTCGCGCATGACAGAAAAAGACTGGGACCAACTTGCCGCCGTTTATGAAAGTGAGGTCTGCGATATATTCGTCAGAGATCGACGGCAGGTGATCGCTGGTTGGTTGGAAGATGGTGGACTGCTGGATGATGATTGCTCCGTGCTGGATGTAGGCTGCGGGATCGGCTCTTTCTTTAAGAAATACGGATCGCGATTTGGGGAGAAGTTAGGCGCGGATCATTCTCAGAAGATGTTGGGAATCGCATCGCGGATTTGTCGCCGGCAAAATGCGATCGAATGGAAGCAAGCCGATGTGAAGGCTTTACCTGCTGAGATGAGCGGGAAGGGTGAACTAGTGGTGTGCTCAAATGTGATCACGTTTGTTTCGCTACCTGATTGTTGGAAGGCGATGACTGGTGTGGCGCGCTGCGCACGAAAGGGCGGCTGGGTGATGCTCGTGCAACCAGCGCTTGAAAGCCATGATCGCGTAGCGCGACTTGAGAAGTGGCATGCACCGGTGCGACATGGAGATTCGGCCGTGGTTCAACGCGATGATCGGCGGCAACGTTTTTTCAGTGAAACAGGTGCGGGAGAATTAGCTAAGTCAGCGGGGTTGAAATCAGTCGAGGTGCGCAAGGTCTGGTATCCGTGGATCGATGAAGGGATCACCTCGCCGCTGCGTGGCGAAGAACTTCCGTGGGATTGGTTGGTTACAGGGCGGCGCTAATTTTCTAATCGAATCGAGTGCGCTTGACGACTGATGTCGGGTCGTTGCTGATGGGAAGATTATGCAATGGATCAAGACCAGTACTGGGCGACTGCGGGTGATTGGATTTTGGGAGGGCGTGTCGTTTCTCGTGCTTCTGCTGATCGCAATGCCCTTAAAGTATATCGCGGGGAATCCTGAGCCGGTGAGCATTGTGGGCATGGCGCACGGGGTGTTGTTTTTGCTCTATATATGGGCGGCGATTCAAGCCGCACTCGAACATGATTGGACGTGGAAGCGCACCTTGCTGGTCTTGGTTGCCAGCTTGTTGCCGGCCGGACCATTCGTGATCGATGCGCGAATCCTGAAAGAATACAAAACGCAATGAGTGCCATGTATCCGCAAGTGATCGCGCATCGCGGCGCGTCAGGTTATCTTCCGGAGAACACGCTGGCGGCGCTTGAGTTGGCACATGAACAGGGGGTGGACTGGATCGAATGCGATGTAGTGCTCACCAAAGATAATGTGGCTCTCGTGCTACACGATGTGGAGCTGGATTCGGTTACGGATGTGGCGGCCAAATATCCTGATCGCGCGCGGGCAGATGGTCGCTATTATGCCATCGATTTCACGCTTGAAGAGATCCGGAGTTTACGCAGTCGCGTGAGACTAAACCAGGATTTGAGCGACGTGCTTTACGAGGGGCGTTTCCCGACACCACCAGAGCCTCAACCTTTGGTCTCCCTGGTGGATTGGATAGAAGCGATGCAGAGATTGAACCGCACCGCTGGACGAGAGGTGGGGATTTGCGTGGAGCTAAAGGGGCCGGTTTATCATGCGAAGGCTGGACGCGACTTGCCCGGGAAGGTGGCGAAGATCCTCACCAAATACGGTTACAACAATACGGCGGCGCGTTGTCTGATGATGAGCTTTGAACCGCCGGTTTTGCAAATGATGCGGCGCGAGATGGATTGGCAGTCACCGATGCTGCAGTTGATCGGACAGCCGGAATGGGGCGAGAGCGATTACGATTACTCGCGGTTACTAACGCCATTGGGGTTGGAAGAAGTGGCGCAATACGCGACATGGATTGGCACGCATTTGCCGCAGGTGATTACACTGGAAGCGAACCAGCCTCCACGCTCGACGGGATTGGTGGAACTCGCCCAGAACTGTGGCTTGCGAGTGGCTTCATTTACGTTTCAGCACGAGGGATTGCCCGCGGGAAACAGTTTACCCGCACTGCTCGATTACGCGATAGGTCCCTTGGGGTTAGATATGCCGATATGCGATTTTCCGGATGAAGGAGTGGCGGCAGTGGTGCGACATCGAGCAGATAGCGCGTAAAAACTCGACTCGCGGAGGGGCATAAAGGGGGTCATGTTGCGGTCATGTTGAAGATGTTACTTTGGTTTGGATTACTGTGCCTCGTAGGCTTGATGCCTGCACATGCTAGAACCGTGGGCACGGAGTATGAATCGAAGATTCAAGAATGGCGCGCAGAACGAGTAGAGAAACTGATGAGCAACAGCGGTTGGTTATCTTTGATCGGTCTGCACTTCTTGGAGGAGGGCGACAACACAGTCGGAAGCGCGGACGATAACGATATCGTGCTGGCGGCGGGGCCGGAACATCTCGGCACAGTTCATCTGGGAAAATATGCCCGGGCAAAGATCCAAGTAAATCCGGGCCATGATGTTAAGGTAGACGGTGTGGAGATGCTCTCGGCGGATTTGGCGGACGGTCAGAAGAATAAACCGACCGTGGTGACGGCGGGCACGATGAGCTTTTATGTGATCGAGCGCGGGGGGAAAAAGGCGCTGCGGGTGAAGGACCGGGAATCAGCTCGGCGACGCGATTTTGTGGGAATCGATTATTTCCCGATCGATCCTACCTGGCGGGTCGAGGCGCGGTGGGTGCCGTTTGATCAGCCGAAGAGTGTGCCGATGAAAAACATTCTCGGTCAGGAATCGAGGGCAATGGTGTTGGGCAAAGTCGTGTTTGAGCGCAAAGGACGCACATTTGAGCTGCTACCTCTACAAGATGATTTGGGATCACCGCTCTTTCTGATCATCGCTGATGAGACGAGTGGCGAGGAGACTTATGGAGCAGCTCGTTTTATTTACGCTGATGCGCCGAAAGATGGAAAAGTGGTGATCGATTTTAATACGGCCCTGAACCCGCCCTGTGCTTACACGCCGTTTGCGACTTGCCCGCTGCCTCCGGCGGAAAACGTGCTACCGATCGCGGTGCGGGCCGGTGAGAAGGATTATCAGGGATCGCACCACTGATTTGCGGAATACAGACCCGACCCTTTACTCTTACCTTACCATGAAACTACTCATCACGATTCTTACCTGCCTATTCGCGCTTCCATTGGTGGCATCGGCATCGCCCGCCGAGAGCGCCGAAACGGCTCAAGCGCTGAAGCCAGGACAGGCTACTCCGCAAGTCAGCTTACTCACCCCCGAAGGGGAATCATTTGATCTCGGTGCAGCGGTGCGCGAACAGCCGACTTTACTGATTTTCTATCGCGGTGGCTGGTGCCCGTATTGCAATCGTCACCTCGCAGCGTTGCTGGAAATCGAAGAAGACTTACTTGAGCTGGGATTTCAGATCATCGCGGTGAGCCCTGATCAGCCCGCCGCTTTGCAGCTGACAATCGCAAAGAATGAGCTCAACTATCAGCTACTTTCAGATCGCGAGATGAAAGCGGCGGATAGCTATGGAGTAGCTTTTGTCGTGCCAGAAGATATCCGCACGAAATACGAAGAATATGGGATCGACTTGGCATCAGTGCCGGGAAACCCAGACGCCAAGTGGCTCCCCGTGCCAGCGATCTTTTTGATCGGTGCAGAGGGTGTAGTGCGTTTCGTGCACACCAATTCGGACTACAAGCTGCGTTTGGATCCGGCTGATATTCTCGAAGCGGCAGAAGACGTTGTCGGCTCAAGCGACTGATTCTATAGCTCGTTGATGGCTGACTCGGTTACTGCCGAGTCAGCTGCCAAGTCAGGCCGCTGATTGGGCACGAGAAAATCGTGACAAGGCTCCGGCAATTTGGCGGTGCTTTGAGGAATCGATCGCGGTGGCTGAGCGATGGTGGGAAGTCTCTTTGGTCGACGATGACGAAGAGGCGGTTGGGCGGGGATGGGATGCATGGTATGTGGTTGGTTTGACCACTCCAATGCTTCGACCGGGGCATAAAAAAACCTCCGGTGTGGCACCGGAGGGGAAGATTCGAGTTAAGTTACGATTCAATACCTTCGCGGCGCGGTGATAACGGCCACGGCGGAGACGATGACCACGGAGACGTGGACGGAGGCAACTGCCATAAGCGATTTACCGAGGAGGATCATGTAACAGGCTTGGAAAAAGGAGAACTGGGCAACTCGTGTCAAGGCCGAGATCCCACGATTTACGAACGTGTGGAGAGCAAGTCCTGATGCTGAATGTGGCGCGCGATGTAGGTTGCCACGTATGAACACTGAGGGATGACGGTCAGGTTTTCTTTCCGCGCATCTGCCAGGGCCGCCTCAACTAATTTCTCCGCGACGCCTTGGCCGCGAAAATCCACCGGCACAAAAGTGTGATCGTAAACTATGCGATCACCTTCGTGCTGATAGGTGAGGATCGCGTGAGCCTCGCCGTCACGAAACTCGTAGCGATTCTCGTCGGCGAGATGCTGAACTGTAGGAGCACTCATGACTCGAAGTTATTTATCGAGCACGTTGTCGGGTAGGTTAGGAACGAGTAACTTGGGCCGCTTCATTGGGGTCTTGATGCTAACATGGCGACCGCTGTTCGAAGACTTTTCAAACGCAGACATCACTTCGATCACGTGAGTGACGAGTTCGCCGTTGCAGCGATAGTTGCGACGTTTACGGAGAATCGAATAGGCCATGTCGGCCACGCCTGTGCCGCGGAGTCGTTGATCGGAATGGGTGAGCAGTCGTTCGGTGAACTCTTCTTCGCCAGCGAGTTTCACGCTAACGGGACCCTCGAAACTATTCGGGTCGGGAACGAGCATCGTGCCTTTGTTACCGTAGAGCGTGATGGGCGGCTGGGCTGGGCCACGAATGATATCGAAGCTCATGATCATAGTGACGATCGCGCCGTTGGCGAATTCGAGGGTGCCGCTATAGTGAGTAGGCACTTCGACTTTCACTCGTTTGCCGTAAAGTGGTTTGCTGGTGATCGTGCGGTGCTTAAACGAAGCCTGGGCGCAACCGCTCACGCGAGCCACAGGACCGAGGAGATTCACGAGCGCGGTGATGTAGTAGGGCCCCATGTCAAACATCGGCCCGCCGCCAAGTTTGTAGTAAAACTCAGGAGAGGGATGCCACGATTCGTGACCGGGACACATCATGAAAGCGGTGCCGGCGACGGGTTTGCCGATCAGACCGTCGTCGAGAAGTTGGCGAGAGGTTTGGATCCCGCCGCCGAGGAACGTATCGGGCGCGCCGCCGATGAGGAGGTTCTTGCGTTTAGCAAGGGCGATCACGCGGCGTGCTTCTTTGGCATCAAGCGCAAATGGCTTTTCCACGTAAGCGTGTTTGCCGGCTTGGAGGATGCGTTCATTCACCGGAGCGTGGGCTTGGGGAATCGTGAGATTGATCACGATTTCGACTTCCGGATCGGCGAGCAATTCATCGACGGTGCAGCCGCGCACGCCATAAGTCTTGGCCACTTGCTTGGCACGTTCGAAATCGAGGTCGGCACAAGCGACGACTTCGAGGATGTCGTAGCGTTTGCAACCTGCAAAGTAGGCTCTGCTGATACTACCGCAGCCAATGAGACCGATTTTTACCTTATGGGGCATGATGTTATATAGACTGAATTGATAGGTTTAGAATCGCTACCCTTGTTTGTCCTCGAGGGTGGTGTCGAGAGCGTTGGCACAAGTTGGGAGAATACTTTCGATTATCCGAGGAGGGTTCTGACGGATTAGCCGAAGAGTCTATTTGCCAAATAGCTTTTTAATGCCGGCACCGGTCTTTTTGACGGCGCCACCGGCAGCATCGGCTGCACCGGCACCGACGGTTCCGCCCACTTTGAGGGCGGCTTTGCCCGTAGCTGAAACGATTCCGCCTAAAACGTTTTTCATAACCGAACCGACGAGTTGATCAGGGGTGATTCCACCTTCTTTGACACCCAAGTCATCCATGGAAATCTGAGGGAGTGGGATGGGGATCGCGCCTGCGCCGACACCGAGTTTTGCCTTACCATTGGTCAGGCGGAATTTTTTCACGATAAACTTGATGGGCTCTCCGCTCTCGGTTTCTGGTTCCTTGCCTCCACTTCCAGCAAATTCCTCAATGTTTTTAAGTAGGTCTTTGATGTTGCTGGAGATGAGCTTGGTCTCCTAGTGAAACTCTGGCTGATCTATTATGATTTCGTTGATCACGATGTGATCGCCAAAGATCGAAAATGGCTGCACATCTACGTGAATTTTACCGAGGTATAATGCATTGTTGTCACTCCAGCCTTCGGGGTTCCTGACAGAGAGACCAGATATGTAGCGGGAATGAATCAGGAGTCGTTCCATATGGGAAGTTTGGCCGCCGAGCTGGTTGCTCAGGATCTTGCATTGAATATTAAAGGCCGCGGCGCTCGACCCAAAACGACGACTATCGTTGGTGAGTGGGTGGATGGTAAGACGTTAACGTCGCGAAACTGAACTGATCTACATGGCGAAGGCGATGACGTGGATCGATTTTTAGACCTGAAGAACGATTCCTATGAACTAGAGAATCGTAGCGCCGACTGTCCGTGTGAGGTCGGAACGTTGGGGGCGTGCGCGATACATGATTTGTGACATTGCCCCGGGGGAGCAGAGTCTCAGGCTGCTGCTTTTCCTCGTTCATGAATACCTCTTCGAATCCTTTATCTCGTCAGCGTTTGAGCCGCATCCTTTTGGCGGTATTTTTATTCGCCTTATTCATGGGGGCCGGACCGGGATTGTATTTGGTCAATGACTATGCTGCGGCCGGCGGCACCTTGTTGGGTATGCCGGCGTTGTATGCGTGGGCGGTAGGCTGGTGTGCCGTGGAAGCTGGTATCGTGCTGATCGCCTATTTGACCATGTGGAAGGAGCCCTCGGCATGAACGACTCCCTGACTTTGGTCGCGCTGGAGATGGGTAAAACCCCCGTGGTGGTATTACTCCTGTATATGGCGATACTGCTCTTCTTGGGCGTGCTAGGTTACCTGCGCAGCAAGGCTACGGAAGAAGACTACTATCTGGCCGGGCGGGGGCAGGGTGTGCTGGTGACGGCGTTGACCATCATGGCCACGTTTTTCTCGAGTGCGGCGATGCTCGGAATTCCTGGACTGATTTATAAGGACGGCACCGCGTTTCTATTTTTTGTCCTCAATCTACCGGTCTCCGGTGCGATAATCTATATTTTAGGATCACGCATCCGCCGCATCGGCCAAGCGCGGGGTTATGTGACTCCCGGTGATATGTTGGCGGACTATTACGGCGGTTCTGCGGCGCTGAGGCTGTTGGTCGCACTGATCGGTTTTCTCTACGTCATTCCTTACATCGTGATGCAGATCAAAGCGGGTGGTTATCTCGCCCAGCGACTGTTTCCCGAGGTGGAGGGATTTGTGTTATTGGGTCAGTCCTACGGTGCCTTTGAGGTGGGCACGATCGCGCTGTCGGTGCTCACGATGTTGTATGTGTTGATTGGCGGCATGCGATCTGTGGCGTGGACTGACGTGATTCAAGGCGTGCTACTTTTGAGTGGTATGTTGATCGCGGGATTGGCGACCGTAATGGCGATGGGCGGAGTGAGTGAGTTTTTCACGAAGGTGAAGGAACTGCCCCCTGAGGCGTTGTCGGTGCCGGGGCCATCAGGTGTGTGGTCGCCCTGGAAACTGCTGACGATTTGTATATTTGCATCACTGGCGTCGATGATTCAGCCGGGACAATGGATGCGTTATTATGCGGCCAAATCGTCGCAGACATTGAAGCGCAGCGCGTTGATCTTCGCGCTGGTTTTGCCCGGTTGTTTTCTGTTCGGCGTGATGCTGGTAGGACTGGGCGCCCGTGCGCTGTATCCCCCTCTAATGGTTGATGGGGTGCTTATGCCGCATGAGATGATCGGCGCGACCGCGGGAGAATTTGATCAGGTGGTGGTGGCCATGTTGCAGGAGCACGTGCCGCTGTTGCTCGGCGCTGGCTTCGGCACCGTGGCTGTTTCGGTGATTCTTGTCTCGGTGATGGCGGCTTCGATGAGCACCGCTGATAGCAATTTACATGCGCTCAGCGCCGTGCTGACGCGTGATGTGTATGACCGGTTTATCCGACCCAAAGCAGACGAAGGTGAACGGGCATGGTTTGGCCGCGGGGTGATCATCGTAGCCACGTTATTATCCCTTTGGCTGGTGGGTTTGAGCAACGACTCATCCGGCTTCAATCCGTTGGCACTGATCGCGTCACTGATGTTCGTGGCGATTGCATTTTCCTGTCAGTTATTGCCTCTGGCGATCGACTGCCTGTTTGTGCGCAAGGGAACTCAGGCTGGCGCGATATGGGGCATGTTGTCTGGTATCTCAGTGGTATTTTTATTTACGCCTTTGCCCACGCTCTTCTTCGGCGAAGGCTTTGGGACGTCGGTGGGAGGTGTAACCAAAACTTTGAGCGGTCTCTTCGATACCGGCTTCTGCGGACTGGTCGTAAACGCGCTGGTTTTTGTAACTGTCAGTCGATTTACCACTCCGCCCCCGGCTGATCGAGTGGAGGTGTTCCGGCGAGATTTGGAGACCGAATAGATGGAGGCGATGCGGTTGCGTCTTCACTGGATTCTTCCGTTCGGAAGCGCACGGGCTTGTGCTTCAGTGATTCAGGCCCGGTGCTAGTGCAGCGTTTGACCAATAAGTAGTCGAATACTTCGACAGCAAAAGGCTCGTATGCCGATGGCGAGGAAACAGGGGTTGGATTATGAAAACCAAACTCCCCTTCGTTTTCGGATTCGGATTGATTGCCGCTCCTCTATTGGGCTCGGCGGCATCGATCACTCAGATTGAGCGTGAACAGGGGATTCCTGACTATTCCTATGCGGGCTACCATCGCTCGAAACGGGCAATCCCTACGGTTAAAGGTCCCGTTTTCAACATCGTCGATTTTGGCGCCAAGCTGAACGACGAGAAGTCCGACCGGACGGCAACGACAGAGAGACCAGACAGGGAACCAGAGCCAGTGAAAGGAGAGATATGGGCGCCGTGAAGTTCGACTTTGGGCTCAGTCAGTTTAGGAGCAACGCCGTTGACGCCGTATTTGACGACTGAGCCGAGGAAAAAACTAAGACCGAAGTATACGATGAGCAGGATTCAGACGATAGAACCGAGCGAGATAAGCAGTTTTTTATTCATAGGGATGCAGGCAGGTTGCATCAGGGGGGGGCTGAAGGAGCAAGCCTGTGATTGGCAGTTTTGGCTCGATTCGACAATTTGGCCGATGTCATCGTTAATCTGTCGGAAAGACCTATCTGATACCTTTTGTGATACCTAACCCCTGAAAATTATGCGCAAACCGGACATCCTTCTCATCATGACCGATCAGCAACGGGGCGACTGCCTGAGTATCGAGGATCATCCCGTATTGATGACACCGACGATGGATACGATTGGGGGAAGCGGCGTGCGTTTCAGTCGAGCCTACAGCACGTGCCCGGTCTGCATCCCGGCGCGACGTTCTCTGATGTCGGGCCAATTCCCTTCAACTCATGGCGTGGTGGGTTATCAGGACGGGCAGGAATGGGATCCGACGAACAGCTTGCCCAATGTGCTTCGCAATGCCGGTTACCACACCTATTTGACGGGGCGCGACATGCATCAATATCCTGTGCGGAAACGTTATGGTTACGATCACATGGTCGTGTTGAATGATTACCGGCGTTGGTTGGATCGGCAGGTGGATGTGGATACCTACTCGCCGGAAGGCGGCGTGATCGGCGACTACTATTCGAGTGGGATCATGAACAATGATTGGACGGCGCGCCCTTGGCATCTCGACGAATCGCTGCATCACACGAATTGGACCGTGAATGAATCACTCAAGTTTCTGCAGACGCGCGACCCATCGTGTCCATATTTCCTAACCGTTTCTTTTTTAGCACCGCATCCGCCTCTGGTGCCACCAGCGTGTTACCTGGATCGCTATCTGCAGGAGGAATTGCCGGCGCCCGCCATCGGTGATTGGGCCGAGCCACCCGAACATGGGGGCAAGGGCGATGATCCCGAGAGCTACCGTGTGAATTTACAGGGCCTCGCTCTCAAAACAGCTCGAGCGGCGTATTATGGGATGATCAATCACATCGATGATCAGATGCGACGTTTGCTCAACCCGATCAATGGAGTGGATCGCGACAATACGATCATCATCTTCGTGAGCGATCACGGTGAGATGCTCGGCGATCATTACCGTTGGCGAAAGACTGCGCCCTTCGAAGGCTCGGCACGAATCCCGTTTATGATCAGCGCGCCCGAGCGATTTGGTCTAAAGAAACGTCTGGTGGTTGATAAACCGGTCTGCCTGGAGGACCTGATGCCGACTCTGCTCGACATGATCGGCGAGGAGCCGGTGCCTGATATCGATGGCCGCAGTGTTTGGCCCTTCATGAAAGGGGAGGAAGTTGATTGGCGAGAGCAACTGCATATCGAACATTCGGAACTCGAAGGGCAGGACAACATCGGCCACCACACGCTGACTGACGGAAAGGAAAAGTATATTTGGTTCACGCAAGACGGGCGCGAGCACTTCTTTGATTTACGTGAAGATCCGCTGGAATTGCGAGATTTGACGGCCGATCCTGCTAGCGCGAGCCGGGTTGAGGAGTGGCGGCAGCGCATGATCGAGGAGCTCACGGATCGCCCTGAAGGCTTCACGGATGGCGAGAAATTGATCGCCGGGCGACCTTATCCGACGGTTATGAAGGATAAGGCTGGTCAGTGAAGCGTGACCAATTTCATAGTCGGCCCGACTTTCTCTGAAACGAACCTCTCTGACGCATTCCGACACCTACATGGGCACAGCATACACCGAATCCAGCATCAAAACCCTTTCCTCCACGGATCACATTCGCTTGCGACCGGGGATGTATATCGGGCGATTGGGAAACGGCGCTCAGGTGGAAGATGGCATCTATGTGCTGATCAAGGAGACGATCGATAACTCCATCGACGAATTCGCGATGGGTAACGGCAAGCGCATCGAGCTGCATATCCACGAACGCACGGTCGCGGTGCGCGATTATGGTCGCGGCATCCCGTTGGGTAAGCTCGCCGAGTGTGTGTCCGTGATCAATACCGGTGCGAAATACGATAGTAACACCTTTCAGAAGGCCGTTGGTTTGAATGGCGTCGGCCAGAAAGCCGTCAACGCACTCTCGCTCGAATACCGCGCCCAATCCGTGCGCGAGAGGAAGACCAAGGTCGTCGAATTCAGCCAAGGTAAGCTCACGAAGGATCATAAAATAGCCAAATCGACCGAGCGCGATGGCACGATCATCGAGTTTACACCCGACGATTCACTCTTCGGTAAAGACTTCCGTTTCCGGTTGGAATACATCGAGGACATGATGTGGAACTACGCGTTTCTCAATCGTGGCCTTACGCTCACGCTGAACAGCAAATCCTTCAAATCAGCCAATGGTCTCAAGGACCTACTGGAGAAGAAACTTACCGGCGATACGCTCTATCCCATCATTCATCTGGAGGGTGAAGATATTGAAATCGCGATGACCCACGGAGCGCATTACGGCGAAGAATACTTCTCTTTTGTCAATGGCCAGCACACCACGATGGGGGGCACCCACCAGCTCGCGTTTCGCGAAGCCGTCGTGAAGACCGTGCGCAATTTTTATAAGAAAGAATTCGAGGCGGCGGACATCCGTCAGTCGATTATCGCTGCAATCTCGGTTCGCATTCAGGAACCGGTGTTTGAGTCGCAGACCAAGACCAAGCTCGGATCAAGTGAAGTCGGACCTGATGGACCCACGATTAAGGAATTTATCGGTAAGTTTATTCAGCAGGAGCTCGATGTTTACCTGCACAAAAACAAAGCCACCGCTGATGCGATCTTAAGCCGGATTCAAGAAAGTGAGCACGAGCGCAAGGATCTCGCAGGCATTCGCAAGCTGGCGAAAGATCGTGCGAAGAAGGCCAATCTGCACAACCGAAAGCTGCGCGATTGCCGCCAGCATCTTGGGCAGAAAGGTAGCCGAAACGAAGAGAGCTCGCTCTTTATCGTAGAGGGTGAATCCGCCGCCGGATCGTTGACCTCATGTCGCGACGTGCAGACGCAAGCCGTCTTTGCCCTCAAGGGAAAGCCGCTCAATACGTTCGGCCTTAAAAAGAAGGTCATCTACGAGAACGAGGAGTTTCATCTCCTCCAGTCTGCGCTAAATATCGAGGACGGGCTTGATGGATTGCGTTACAACAAAGTCGTGATCGCGACCGATGCCGATGTGGACGGGATGCACATCCGCCTGTTGCTAATTTCGTTTTTCGTGAAGTTCTTCCCCGACCTAATCACACGTGGGCATCTGTCGATTTTGGAGACACCGCTGTTCCGAGTGCGCAACAAGAAGGACACTTATTACTGTTACACCGACGAGGAGCGACGGACTGCGATGACTAAGATCGGCAAGAGTGCGGAGGTCACGCGATTTAAGGGACTCGGCGAAATCTCAGCAGGGGAGTTCAAGGACTTCATCGGCGATAAGATCAAACTCGAACCGGTCTCACTTAGTAACCTTCACGACAGCGACGATTTGCTATCTTTTTACATGGGGAAGAACACCCCCGCTCGTCAGAATTTCATCATCGATAATCTCTACGTCGAGAAAGACGTCATCGAAGTATAACCTCTTTCACTCGCCTCAATGGCCAAACGCAACTCTTCCCACAATTCCGATCAACCAGAGCTACCTCTCGACGCAGAGGGAGGTTCGACCACGGAGTCAGTTTCCGAGGTAACCTCCGCCGCTTCACTCGAGGTTGCTAGCGATGGTGATTCGGCACGCCCGACGGAGAAGGCAAGCTCCGACACAGCCCCTTTAGAGGGGCATTACCGTAAGTGGTATCTCGAGTATGCGAGCTACGTGATTCTCGATCGTGCGGTTCCGCATATCGATGATGGGCTGAAGCCCGTGCAACGTCGGGTGCTCCACACGTTGTGGGATATGGACGACGGGCGTTTCCATAAGGTGGCCAATGTGGTCGGCGCGACGATGCGTTTTCACCCGCATGGTGATGCCTCGATTTGCGCGGCATTGGTCGCGATTGCGCAACGCAGCTGGCTGATTGAGCCGCAGGGGAATTTTGGTAATCATTTGACGGGTGATGATGCGGCGGCCTCGCGTTACATTGAAGCTCGTCTCACGCCTTTTGCGCGCGAGGTGTTGTTCAATCCGAAGACAACGACGTGGCAGCTTAGCTATGATGGTCGCGCCAAGGAGCCGGTCACATTACCAGCGAAATTCCCGATCACCATTTTGGAAGGTGCGGAAGGAATCGCGGTCGGTCTCGCGACGAAGATTCTGCCTCATAATTTCAACGACATTTGTCGTGCCTCGATCAATCATCTGCAGGGAAAAACGTTTCGAATTTTTCCGGATTTCCGCACCGGTGGGATCGCAGATTTTTCGGAATACAATGACGGTGAACGTGGGGGTAAGGTAAAGGTTCGCGCAAAGATCGAGACTCGCAGCAAGACGTTGTTGGCGATCACCGAATTACCTTTTGGCACCAATACCGTGTCGTTGATCGAGTCGATTCTGGCGGCAAATACTAAGGGCAAGATCAAGATCAAGAAGGTTGATGATAACACGGCCGATCAGGTGGAGATCCTCGTGCATCTACCGCCGGGGAGCAAACCCGCCAAAGTGATCCAGCAGCTCTACGTGTTCACGAATTGCCAGATGAGTATTTCACCGTTGGCGTGTGTGATTGAGGGTGATAAACCGCACTTTATAGGGATAAAGGAAATCCTGCGTCGCAGTGTGGATCGCACGTTGGGGCTGCTAAAACTAGAGCTCGAAATCAGACTCGGCGAACTCGAACAGCAGTGGCATTGGGATTCATTGGAGCGGATCTTTATCGAGGAACGTATCTATCGTCGGATCGAAAAATCTCAGACGTGGGAAGATGTGCTCAAAGAAATTCACGAGGGGTTAAAACCCTTCATCAAGGGCTTGAAGCGCGAGGTGACCGACGACGATGTCGTGCGCCTAACCGAGATCCGGATCAAACGCATTTCCGCTTACAATCGCTTTAAGGCCGAAGAGCAGATCAAGAAGATCGAGGAAGAGATCAAGGCCGTGAAACACGACCTCAAGAACCTCATTCCCTACGCGATCAAGTGGTTCGAGAAGATTCAGGCCAAGTATGGTAAGGGCATCAAACGCCGCACATCCTACGACGAGATCGAACAGATCAATGTAGCCGACGTCGTGGCCACCAATCAGCGACTCTATGTTGACCGCAGTGGAGGCTTCATTGGCTTGAACTGGCGACAACACGACTTCGTGAAGGAGTGCACGATCATGGACAGTGTGGTGTGTTTCATGCGCGATGGTTCACTCAAGGTGACTAAGGTCGCCGACAAGGTGTTCATGGGGCGCAACATCATCCATCTCGATATCTTGCCGCAGGATGGTGATACCCACTTCTACACGATGATTTATCAGGATAAGGCGTCGGGTAAAGCCTTCGCCAAGCGTTTCCAGATCGGTGGGCTTTCGCGTGATAAACTCTACCCCTTGGTGAAGAGCGAGGGATCAAAGGTCATCTATTTCAAAGTTAGTAAGAATGAGAAATCCATGCCTCAGAATCTCCACATCGGCCTCGATGGACGTGGTGGGGCACGTATCCGTGAGTTTGATTTCGATCTGACCAAGGTCCCTGTCAGCACTCGTAGTGCGAAGGGTCTCACGGTGACGAAGTGGAATATCAAATCAGTGAAACTCATCGATTGAGATTGAGAGAGGCGACCTAAGCCAAAGTTAGAGCCCATGACCTCTCAAAACACAGATTCCGAGTCCCAGCTCTTTATTAAAGGAGGTAGTTTATTTGATCCTGACCTTGGGGTAGTGCGTCCGGTCGGGGCGATTGCGATCAAGGGAGATCGGATAGTTGAAGTGCTCCCAGTCATTCCAGCATTGATCCCGCCAGTTGGGGCGAGGGTCATCTAAGCGGAGGGCAAGTGGATCATTCCAGGTTTGATCGATGCTCACGTGCACCTCGTTCATGTCTTGTGTGATTTAGGGATCGCTGGCGACGAAGTGTTTCCGCTTTTTCTGGCGAATGGGATTACCACGCTGCGCATTGTCGATGATGAACTCACCGCGCAAAAACATTTGCTCAATCATTCGGAAACTCATCCGGAAAGTAGTCCTCGTTTGCTTATGAGTAGCCCATTGATCGAAGGGGCGCACCCGTATCACGCTTTTGTCAGTGAGTCCCTAACCGATATTGATCAGGTGCCGAAGTTTATTTGAGAGATGGACCGGGCAGAGGTTCAAACCATCAAGCTCTACACCAGTGCGGGGAGACCTGTGGGCCTCGCGGTGATTCAGGAGGCTCATCGTCATGGCAAATGGGTGACGGCTCATTTGCAATGGAGGTATCGTGCGCAAGACGCGATTGCCGATGGGGTTGATAGTCTCGAACACACGGAAAGCCTGATTGAGTTTATCCTGCCACCGGGATCACCATGTTGGCGCGGTGCAGTAAGCTGGCCTCGATCAGCAGTTCCATGATGTCGAGCGCAGTATTGGCCAGTCGGGTGCCGAAAACAAGGCGTTGGTTTTTCGTAAAGCTATCCACTCGCTCCAAAATCCACTTCGTATGGTCATACCAGCGCACCAGCAGCACGGGTGCTTCCGGTTTTCGGGCCATTCTTAGGTTTCAAAAAATTTTCGGCCAGCTTCGCTGGTTTAAGTGCGGGGCCTACCGGCCCCAAAGAGAAGAGAAAAGCCCCGCTCACGCGGGGCGGTAAAGGGTAAAAGATTAAAGGGTGCCGCGCCCTTTGCGGCGCACGATTACAATCGCCAGCGCTAGGCATCCTAAGATCGCGGCGTAGGCCGAAGGTTCAGGAATGGCGGAGACGGTTCCGTTTAAAACCACATTGTCGATAAAAGTCTCAGAGGCGCTGGCGGAATTATTCCTCCGGTCATCAAGATAAATCCGGAACCCAATGCTCGTTAATCCATTGTAAGCAGAATCGTAAAGATTAATATCTTGCCCCTCGGGAGTTTGGTCGATCGCATTGTCAGCAAATACAATATTATCGACATACGAGTCGACGCTGGATCTTACCGCGTAGTCTTTTGCTCCCCGAAGACCTCTGCCAATGTCAAATGTGAGATTGTCCAGATCGAAGGCGTAACCTGAATCTGCTGTAATGGTAAATGTGAAATATTGCTGCGTGGTGACTGCGCCGGCCATGTCGTTTCCGCTCCCGTCAGCAAGACCCAGACCGTCAGCGGTCTGCAAATTGTTGGTATTAGTGGAAAAAGTGAATACTGGGCTGCTGAAGTCCGAAGCGGAAACTCCGGCATATTCCGTGGTTGGAGAAACCTCCGCCGCAGAGGTGCCCGTGAATTCGTAGGAGGCAATTACCACGGTCTGGGCGTGAGTTGATAAAGTGGTTAGACCAAGGAATAATGCGGAAAATATCAGGGCTCTTTCTTCACATTATTATAATTTAATGGATAAATCTATAAATTTTTGAATTTGGACCGTTGAGTATTTAGGCAGCGAATTCCAGTGTATTCGTGCGCTCAATGATTATGCGCCGCGTTAGGTTTCCTCCATTACTGATATGAAATTCCTTTAGCGCTCCTCGTTGGGGGAGTTGGAATTTCGCCGAGCCAGACAGCGGCGAAAAATTCCGGTGGTGTTGAGTCGGGAAGAGATGGCCAAGCTGTTAGCTGCGATGTTATCGGATTATCGTTTGATGGCAGAACTGATGTATGGCTCGGGTTTGCGGTTGATGGAATTGCTGCGGTTGCGGGTGCATCATTTGGATATGTCGCGGGATATTTTCACGCGGAATCGGGAGGAGAGTGCGCCGGGAGTTTGGCTGCCGGAGGGCCTAGCGCGTAAATATCGCAAGGCAGGACAGCAGTGGCAATGGCAATGGCTATTTCCTTCACGTGAGTTTATTAAGGATCCCGAATCGGGGACGATGCGGCGGCATCATATTCTGGATGGGACTTTTCAGAATCGGGTGAGAGAGGCAGCGGCTCGGGCAGGTTTCGA
This sequence comes from Opitutaceae bacterium, assembly GCA_002713695.1. Lineage (GTDB taxonomy): Bacteria > Verrucomicrobiota > Verrucomicrobiia > Opitutales > Opitutaceae > Cephaloticoccus. Next base: position 177,454 of record PAUB01000013.1, on the reverse strand, counting down.
CAAGCGGGTCACACCGCATGTGTTGCGACATTCCTTTGCCACGCATCTTTTGGAAAGCGGCACGGATATTAGGACGGTGCAGGAGCTACTCGGTCACTCGAAACTGGAGACCACTCAGATCTACACGCATGTGATGCAAAAGCCGGGGCTGGGTGTGCGCATCCCGCTGGATGGATGAGTCGATTCTAAAACGACTTGCGACGTTGTCAGACGGCGGACAAGTTGCGCGCAGTGAAAATTGGACTTTTAGGCGGGAGTTTTGATCCCGTGCATTTCGGCCATCTGATGGCGGCGCAGGATGCGTATGAGCAGCATGGCTTGGATCGCGTGATCTTCATCCCTGCGGCGCAGGCTCCGTTGAAACCTCATGACGTGCAATCCACGGGCGAGGATCGCTTGGCGATGCTACGCGAGGCGACGGCTTGGGATGAGCGTTTTGAGGTATCTGATTACGAGGTGTCGCGTGGTGGGGTGAATTACACGATCGATACGGTGCGGCATTTTCGGAAGCTCTATCCGGACGATACGCTATATTGGATCATCGGCGGGGATCAGTTGCCCAAGCTGCATCTATGGGGCGAGATTGAGGAGCTGGCTTCCTTGATTGAATTTATCTTTTTAGAGCGACCGGGACATGAAGAACGAGAGCACCCGGAGATCCCGGGATTGCGGCTGCATCGTTGTGATGGGCATCTGCTGGCGATCAGTTCGACCGAGCTGCGAGAGCGGTTGAGAAAGGGTTTATCCTTGGATTATTTTGTGCCGCATAAGGCGATTGTGTATCTGCGTGAACACTGCCTCTATCGCGACAGTAACGCATGAAAGCCAAAAAAACTGCCACTTTAGAGTTAATCAGAAACTGTTGTCGCGCCCTTGATGACAAGAAAGCCGAGGACTTGCGTGTGCTCGATGTGAGCGAGCAATCGTCAGTGACCGATTACATGGTGATGGGCACTGCGACATCCGAGCCGCATCTGCGCGCTCTGCGCGTGGAGATCGAAAAGGTGCTGGATGCAGCTGATGCGGTCATTGTGGGTATGGATGCCGCGCAGTTTAGTGGTTGGATGGTAATCGATGCTTTCGACGTGATGTTTCATATGTTTCTGCCGGAGCATCGCCAGACCTATGCCCTCGAAAACCTCTGGAAAGACGGGAAGCAGCTTTCAGTAACCACCATGCTGGCTCCACCGAAGAAGGTCGTCAAAAAGCGGGCCGCTGCACCGGCAAAGAAGAAAGCGGTCTCTAAAAAGAAAACTACCGCGGTGAAGAAGAAGGCTGCCCCAGCGAAGAAGAAAACCACACCGGCCAAGAAGAAGGTCGCGTTAAAGAAGAAGACCTCTACCAAGAAATAGAGATTTGGTTTCCTTAACCCTTATCAATCAGTATAAAGCATCGTCTCGGATGTATGCTTGGCTGGGACGTAAAGCCGTGGGCAGCGTTGATTGGGCGCCCTGATTAATAAACTTTTGACCTTGCCGCAATTATGCCAGTGCCTTTGGTTAGCAACGATTAATTCTGAGTAACGTTAATCATAATCAATACATACTACATCCCATGAAGAATATTAATTCCAACAAGGGGTTTACCCTCGTCGAAATCATGATCGTGGTTGTCATCATCGGTCTCTTGGCCGCTATGGCGATTCCTGCGTTCCAAAAAGTCCGTGCAAGCTCGCAGGACAAAGCTGTTTCGAATAATCTTCGCCAGCTCAGTTCCGCTGCCGACCAATACTTCCTCGAGAATGGTGTTAGCGCTGTTACTTCCGCACTCCTTGTCGGAACGAACAGCAGCCAATACATCAAGCAGGTGCAGACCGTTGCTGGCGAATCCTATAGCAATGTCCAACAGGGTTCAGCTATCACCGCTACTGCAGTCGCTGGTGCTCGCACGATCACTTACTCTAACTAAGTTAGACAAACTGATTTCGCTTACGATTCTTACGAAAGCCGTCCATGAAAATGGGCGGCTTTTTTTTACCCATGTTACTTTTACTCAGAGATAGACGGTTATGGTTACTCGGCTTGATCGGCGCCTTAGTGTTTTGCATCGCGCGCTGGGTCGTGCCGACGGATAGCGCTCTAAATGTAGTCGTCAAGGGAGGTTACTGGCTGATCTTGCTCAACTTCATCCTCTTCGTGGGAGTTTTGTGGAGATTGGGGCGGGAGGGATGGTCTCAATGGAAACCGGGTAAGGCGGAGATAGGTGCTATACTCTTAGTCTTGGCGGTAGCGGGAGTGTGGCAGGCACATGAGACGCGTGGATTTAAGATTTTGGCGGACGAGGTCCTGCTGCTCGGCACTTCGATGGATCTGCACTACGAGCGGGAAGCGACTTATCCGATCCGGGCGACTGATGTGCAGGGACCGTTTCAAGTGCTCGAGGGAGTGTTGGATAAGCGTCCTCTCTTTTTCCCTTTCGTGGTTTCCTTGGTTCACGATGTGACAGGTTATCGGCCGACGAATCCGTTTTATGTGAACATGACTCTGAGCGTGGGTTTCCTCGCCTTGGTCTTTATTTTGGGGCGGAAGGTCGGGGGCACAGTTTGGGCAGGAGTGCTCGGGGTGCTGCTTTTTGCCGGGTTGCCTCTAATGGCGCAACAGGCGGCCGGTGGTGGGTTTGAATTACTCAATATGGTGATGTTAGCCGGCGTGCTTTGGCTGGCGTGTCACTTTGCTGAAAAGCCTGATAAACTCTCGATGGAGGCGCTTTATCTTGGGACGCTGTTGTTGGCGCAGACCCGCTACGAATCTGCGTTATTCATTTTGCCAGTAGCAGGGTTGATCTTTTGGGGCTGGAGCCGGATAGGCCGAGTGATACTCCCGTGGTCGATCTGGCTGACGCCTCTGCTGTTAGCTCCTTACGTGCTCCAAAATCGACAGTTTCAGAATAACGAAAGTATGTGGGAGCTAAGCGGGCAGGGCAGTGGAGCCACGGCTCCTTTTGCTCTGAGCTATTTGCCAAATAATCTAGGACACGCCTTGGCATTTTTCTTCGACACTTCCGGGTTTCAGCCGAATTCGATTCTCTTCGCAGTGCTCGGCCTGATCGCATTGCCGTTATTTGGGATTTGGATCACGAGGGTATTGAGGGAAAAGAAGGGCCGTACTTCCGTGGATGTTGCTGTGGCGGTGATGGGATTGGGGCTGTTTGCCGTGACGGGATTGTTTATGATTTATTTCTGGGGGCAGTTTGATCATCCCGTGATTCGGAGGCTGAGCTTACCACTTCATCTTGTGATGATGTTGGGTATTTTTGTGGTCTTGGCGAAGTGGGTCACCTGGCAATGGAAGTGGCAGGTCACCTGTGGAGCGACGGTGTTGGCCTTGTTGCTGCAAGGTTTGCCGCTCATGGCCAAGCGGGCCTACGAAAAGGAATACACCCCCGCGGTAGAAATGGAATGGCGGCAGCAATTTTTGACGGCGTTCCCCGAGCGTGATTATCTGTTTATTGATCAGGATTCGGTATTTTGGATCACCCACCATATCACCGCTACACCGATCAAACAGGCTCAGTTGCGGAAGGAGGGGCTGGCCTACCACCTACGGAATCACAGTTTTTCAGCGATGTATGTTTTCCAGCGTTATATGGTCGATGAGCAAACAGGAACGTTGACCATTGATCCGCCCGACGACTTAGGGGAAGGGTTTGAAGTCGAGGCGGTTTGGGAAAAACGAATCACTACTTTGATGATCGGACGGATCAGTCGAATAACCGCGATTCACGAAGGTGATGATGTGACGCAGGCTAGGCCTTATGCGTTGCCCTCAAATCAAGAGGCTCGCTCCTCCTCCCGACTGCAAGATGTGAAGGCGAACTATCTTGAAAACTGGATTGAACAGCTCCCCTAAATCATGGGCGGTCCATCCGATGATTCCGTGATGTCGGCTACGTCCAAGCGAGAGAGCTTTCCTGTCCGTTTCATGCTTTTAGGTTTAGTGACAGTGCTGGCTGTGGGCTTTGGTTTTTTGTTTTTCAGCGTAAACGATGCACGCTTGTTGGTGCAGAAATACGGCTATTATACCATGGCGCTGACGTTTGCATGGGCAGTTGTCGCATTGGTGAAGGTAGTCCCGGAATGGACGCGAAGCTGGCCTCGGCTTACTCGGCCGGAATACTGGGCACTCATCGGAAGTATTGCTGGCTTGACGGCGGTGGCGGTGATCACGGTGCCCTACACTTACAAGGTGCTTTACGACGAGTTTGTGCTGCAGTCCACGGCATGGGGACTACATGAAGCGCGGACAGTAGGGACAATTGTCAGAGGATATGATATCGGCGGGGTCTTTACGACGATGCAGACTTATCTGGATAAGCGCCCCTTTTTTTATGCGTTTCTGGTTTCCTTGCTTCATGACCTAGCCGGCTACCGTGAGGCTAATGCCTTTGCTCTGAATACGGTTTTAATGCCGATGATTCTTGTGCTGACATATCTTTTTGCCCGACGGCTTTCGAGTCACCTCGGAGCACTAGCGGGCATGGTGGCCTTGGGAGCCTTTTCATTGCTTGCACAGAATGCTACGGGATCGGGCATGGAAATGCTGAATCTTACGATGCTTCTCGTTGTGATGCATCTTTCATGGTGGTATCTGGAATCTCCTTCTGGATCTCGCCTGAGCGCTCTGCTGTTGTGTTCGGTCTTGCTCACGCAGACGCGTTATGAATCGGCGCTGTATGTGGCTCCTGTTGCCTTGATCGTATTGGAAGGGTGGCGCCGGGATGGACGGATGATTTTACCCGCAGCTGCGATCCTTGCACCTGCGTTACTGATACCCTATGCTCTCCATAGCACCTACCTCTCAGGCACGCCGTTATTGTGGGAATTACGCGAGGGAGAAGCGTCTAGATTTAGCGTTCAGTATTTGCCTAATAATATTTTTCACGCGTTGCTATTCTTCTTCGATTTCTCCGGGAGATTAATCAATTCGTGGTGGTTGGGTGTGGCAGGTCTGCCGGCTTTGATTTGGTCGGGTTGGATGGGGTGCCGCCAATTGAAGCATTGGCGTCGAGCAACCTCCATCGGCGTAGTGATGTTTATCTTCGGGGTGGCGATTACTGCCAATTTAGGCCTGCTCATGTTTTATTACTGGGGGCAATTGGATGACCCGATTGTAGCGCGCCTGAGTCTGCCATTTTCCGTTTTGTTGGTGCTTTGTATTGCTTGGGCAACTATGCAGTTTTACGTGCGGCTAAGGCGAAGGGCTGCCTATGTGGCGATAGGTGGGGCCTTGTTAGCATATTTGAGCTCAGGACTACTCAGCAATGCGACGCACTGGACTCTGAACCTACAGGCCCGGGAGATCGCCTGGGAGGTGGATTTTGTGAAATCATTACCTCCGAAGTCGCGCTTGGTGCTCACTAATAAATCAGCATTGATTTGGCTTTCTCATGAAATTTCTTCGATTCAGATCGTGCATGCTCGAATAAGGGAAGAGCAGATAAGGTTTCATATGTGTCAGCATACCTTTGGTGAGGTGCTGGTTTTGCAAACGTATCGCCCCGTGGGACCTGAGGGTGGATTCCAATTGGAACCGTTAGATCGATTGGCTGATTCCTTTATTCTGGAGCCGTTGATCGAACGTCGATTTGGAACTCATGCCGCCAGGATCAGTCGAGTGGTGCGTATCGAATCGAATTTCGATCCGATGGAATCACTCGAAAATGTTTCTGAGGAGGCGCGAGATGAGTGAAGCGGCGATCGCAAAGAAGAATGGTTGGCAGACTGGTCGATGGGGATTGTTGACGGCGGGAGTTGTGATGTTGGCTTTTCTCGGAGGTATCGTTTGGCCTGATGTATTTCGACTTTCAGGCGTTAATGCGATCGCACCAATTTTCTCCGATCTGATTGCTATCTTGGCTGCGGGAGAGTCTGACCAGATGGGGAGAGATGTTTTTAAGCATAATCCGCTGGACCCGTTTAACCGGCCTCATGTTTATGGGCCATGGTGGTTGGTGGTCGGAGACTTGGGTTTGGTGCGGGCGGATGCCCGATGGCTGGGCCTATTACTTGCGGGTGGTTTTCTTTTGACGGCGGTCAGGACTTTGCGACCGGCGGATTGGCGGAGCGCGTTGATGGCTACCATGTTATTGGGATCACCTCCCGTTCTTCTGGCGATGGAGAGAGGGAATAATGATTTGGTCATCTACTTGCTCTTGGTCGCGGCAGCATGGAGTATTGTTAGTGCTACTTGGTTTAAATCGAGTATCGCAAGTGGAGTCGTTATTCTGGCGGCGGCACTCAAATTTTATCCTGTTGTCGTGCTTCCAATGTTGGCTGCTATGCAGGCTTCAGGAAAACGGATATGTTGGCTAATCGCGGGAACTGTCGTGGTTGGATCGGCAATCCTTCTGGGCTCTTGGAAAGTGTATCAACAGGTCCTGGCGATGGCCCCCGAGCCGATGACTATTTTCGGATATGGCGCCAAACTGAGCTATTACCTTGTGCTCACTATGCCGGAGCATCGCGGATGGTTAATTACGGGGGCACTCCCGGTGATGGGAATTGCCATCTGGCTTGGCTGGCGTTGGCGCAAGGGGTTCTGGACGATGTTACCAACGACTGGGTTCACGACCGCCTGCTATGTCGCCGGTGCGTTGTCTTGGGGCGTGTGTTACGCCAGCACGATCAGCTTCCCCTATCGTATGGTTTTATTGCTCTTGCCGGCTGCTCTTGGGCTTCGGAGTCAATCGATGGGAAAGGTAAGCTATGCCATGCGTTTTCAGTGGGTGACAACCGCCCTGTTGATGTGGTCACCGTGCGCGAAAGAGCACTTGCTCTTGTTGAGTGCAGACGAGAGTCATTTTTCGGGATCCTGGTTTGCATGGTATTTTTTGGGAATCGAACACGCGCTCGCGTTGATCATCAGCGTCAGCTTAGGATTAGCGCTGCTCGGTTGGCTCTACCGACGCCTGGGGGTTTCCTCAATAATTTCTAGCGCTGCCAAGGTGAATTGAGAGCGATATCGATCTCCTCATTGGTAAGTCGATAAACAAAGATCGTGTTTGCGACCAGTGCGTCGGCACGACGTCGTTGCAGGAAATGGCACAGCCGACCAAAGCGAAGTTGCGCGAAGGCTTCCTGCTGTTTTGAAGTGCCAGGCGCAGTCGCGAGCGATACTGCAGCTTCACGATATGCCCGTTCCTGATCGGCAGACCATGGGCCACGGGTTTGGGTGTAAACACGGTGCAACATGGTTGCGCTGATGCAGTAGACTCCTCCGGTCAACGGAGGCAGCAATTGGCGCGGTGAATAATCGAAATACAGATCGCCGATGCGAGTGGCTTGAAGATCAAATCGTTGAGGGTTATCGGAACCGAAGTAGGAGAGAAAGAGAGGTTCGTCGTGTTGGTTTTCGACGAGCCAAGTTTTCAGGTCAGGTAGCCCTTGACCCCAATCGAGCGAACTATCGACGAAGTAACGATGTCCGCCGGTGGGGCCTCCCGTGAGTTGATTAAAATAGGTAAGGTAGTGCGGTCGCACTTTCCATGATTCTATTCCGTGCCAGCAAAGAAGAAGAAGAAGCGCGGCGATGAGAAGACCGCGTCGTTGACGAGCACCGATCCGACTGCCGGTCACACCTGCCACGATAAATAGGGCCGGATAGATGGGCAGCAAATGTCGATGTCCGATGTTCAAATGGCTGGTGATGGTAAAGGCCCAATACACACCAACGAAAACAAGCAGGGGGGTGAGGCGATAGATCCAGCGTGCTCGGCAAATCGCCTTTGATCGTGCGAATACGATAAATGTGAGAACGAGTAAGAGAAGAGCGGGGATCGTCGTCTTTAGCGCAAAGGCTACTGGGAAGAATTCAAGCCAACCGGTCATGCGGTATTCTCCAGCGAAATATGCTAATCGTCCCCGCGCGTGATAATCTGTGAAGGCAAGCCCGTAGAGGTAGGCTTCGGGTAAAAGATGGTGTTCGCGCGACCAACTCACGAATTTCTGCACAGCTCCGGCGTGGTGAGCTGTGGTCTTTGTGGACAAGTGTTCGGAGACCAGACGAGGTTTCTTCATCAATATTTCAGACCATGGCTTGGTGAACTCTTGGTCGGCCGATTGAGTCGCAAAATAACGAAATCCGTAGGCGCTCCAGATAATGATGATGGCCAATACCGCGGCGACAATACCTCCACCTAGAATCGCAGGAATTCGACGAGCTCCACTGAGCTTTCCTCGGTGCCCGAACAGTTGCCATGGAATCGGCGTCGGCCGCAGGCAGCGGACAAATAGAATCAAGAGTGCAATGGGTGCGAAGAGGGCGGATGAATATTTGGCTAGAGCGAGAATCCCCATTGCGACACCGGCGAATGCTATGCGACCAGTTGTGATGTGGTGGCAGAGTTTCCACCAGGAACCGAGAGCTAACAAAAAGCCAAGAGCTGCAGCTATGTCGGAAGTGATCAATGCGCCATGTGCAAGAAGGTGAGGGCTGAAGATGGCAAATCCCAAGGAGATGATTCCACCAGTGTGACCAAAAAGTTTGTATGACCAAAAATACACCAGTGCGACCAAGGCAACCGCAAGCAGCACAATCATGCTCCGGCCTGCTAATAGAAGGTTGGCCGTATCGTTTCCAAGGTGAAAGAAAAGCTCTCGACCAAACCACCAGACGTCTGCTCTGGTCCAAGCTTCACCTTCCCATGCAGGAGCTTGAATATCCTTAGCCAGTGAAGGGATTGCAGCCAAGCGTTGCGGTAAATTGCCGTTCTCCGGTTGCAGACGATATTCACCCGAACTCCAGTAGGAATACCCTGCGGTGAGGTGCGCAGTTTCATCGAAGGTGACGCCGACCCGTGAGGAAGTGCTCAGCGCCATCCAACCAAATAGGGCGAGCAATAACAGGGGAATGATGCGACGCAGGAGTAACATTGCCGTGGACACAGCTTCGGGCCGCCTCAACTTTCGTCAACACGCAGAAAGTATGGATGCCGCCGAATATACGAATCTGAAACGGGTCGAAGGGACACACTGGTATTACGCTGGAAAGCGCGAGCTGGTTTGCCGTTGGTTAAAAAAAGTCCGCCCGATTAAATCTGAAGAAACCCTCTTGGATTGTGGCGCGGGCACCGGAAGGTTTGCCGCTGAGATGGAGCCGCACTGCAAGGTGGTGGTGCTGGATGATCACGAGGAATCTCTGGAGCTGTTACGCGAACAATTTTCACCAGAGCAAGTCATCACTTTGGCTGAGAATGGAATCCCGTTGCCGAATGAATCTGTGGATTACGTCACTGCGCTCGATGTTCTTGAACATGTTGAGCACGACGCGATTGCGGTAGAGGGATTTTATCGAGTCTTGAAGCAGGATGGGATTGCTTTGGTGACGGTCCCCGCCGAGATGGCATTATGGAGTGATTGGGATGTTTCTTTGCATCACTTTAGGCGCTACTCTCGAAAAGAATTGAAAGGTATTTTTCCGGATGATCAGTGGGAGATACTGTATCACAACTACACTAATATTTTGGCTTATCCGGTGGCGTGGGTTTTGCGGAAATTGCGGAAGCAGAAACCTGCGGGCGATACGCAGAATCGAATGGAAGACCGGATCCCAGCCGCGTGGTTAAATTCGTTGCTCAGGCGTATTTTCGTAGGCATGGCATTTTGGCGCATCCCGTTTCCTTTTGGGCTAAGCCTGATTCTGGTGGCGCGAAAACGCCCTATGTAGTTTGAGAAACTACGGGGTGAATCTAAGCGTATCCAGAACTGCTCCAGATTCATCCTTAATCACGACTTTGAGGATATCCAATTGCGGTAGATTGTTCCTTGATGGGAACGGTATCGTGATTCGATTAATTTCCTCCAGAGTTGCGGTGATCGTTGCGAGTGTGGTCATTCCCCTAGGCAAGTTGTGGGCAGACAGAGGGGTGATTTTCCAAGGCAGCCCTGTTGTCATCGGAAGTGCCCTAACTCGATTGTAAGGGTAGAAAAGACCTCTGATTTCTGCGGTGGTGGCTTGTCCCTGTGCATCCGTGGTGAGTTGGAGAAGCGCCTCACCGTTTTCTTTATCAAGATGAATCTTCGCAGTAGAGAGAGGCGCAACCTTACGCCCTTTTCTGGCCCAGAACTGGAAGGTATCTATGGTGAAGACTGGTTGGAAGTTCTCCACAATATAGGGTTGGAGATCACTGCGCGGAGGAAATCCATGAAGTTCGAGATAGTTGATCAAATAGCTTTGCAAGACGATGACAGCGCGTTCCTCGGATTGGAGCTTTTCGAGAATTGCGTTCTGTTTGGAGTCTTCGAGCAGCGAGAACCAATGAGTGACGTTGTGGGCTGTTGGAGTCGGGCGCTCAGTCCAGATATTCAAACTGTAAAGGCCGGGATAACTGAAGAGCATGTCTCCGTGCATCCGAATATTCTTATTGAGGATGCGGTAAACGGATGTGATGTCGTCGGTCAAACGCATTTCGTGCGCGCCGTTGAGCTGAAGCGGCTCACCGATCCGAAATCGTTGGTAGCTCACGTATCCTAAACTCCAAATTACGGATGATATCGTGATCGCGACGTTGATGACTGCGATGGGTTTGAATACGTTGCGATATCGTGAGAATCGCTCCGTTCCGTATTTGATCGCTTCGTAAACTCCAGTGACCGCCAGTGGCATCCAGAGGAATGCCCCCCATCCCATCTGGCTCCCTGCGACCGGGTAGGCATGCAAAGTTTGCCAAATAAAGACCCAAGCCAACCAGAGTCGCGCTGAGTTCAGAACGTTGGTGCGATCCGTTCTGATGGGGAAGGCCATCAGCCATGCAAATGGGATCCCGAATTTGAAACTGAAAAATACCAGACTGTTATCAATGCTATCAAAAGTGAGCTTCAGCAGCCACGCAGCTACCAGCAGTCTTGCGATCGCAATAGTGGGAGTGATCCAGACGGGTTTGCGGGTGTGTGCCAGGAGCGCGATGGCAAACATCACCAGGATGAGAATGGGTGTGATAGCGGGCCACACGACTCCGTGAGCGTAAGCGATGGGCTGTCCGAGAGGCGCGACTACAATCCCATGCCAGAGTGATCCCAAGCTGGAGCCGCGAGCCCAGACCGAGCCCAATATGACCACGCACGTAAAAGCAGCGCTCGCCGCCAACAGCAGCGTGGTGTTGGCTTTGATGGTTGGCCGATGCTGCTCCTTGACGAGCAGGAGCAACGCGAGGGCAGCACAGGTGAACCCCAGCGCGAAAATCGCGACCCATGGCTCGGGCCACAGTTTATTCATGAGCCAAAGAGGGAGCAGAATACTGCCCACAGCTGTAAACCAGAGGAGGACTCGTGCTTGGGTTTCCTTTGCCCAGTGAATAGCAAACCAACTTCCGGCCGAAATGAGGAAGAACGCCCCCACGTTGATCTTCGTGAGCAGCATGGCCGCTCCGCATGCTCCGCAGAGAATCGCGAATGTGCGGTGATTCCTTTTTTCCAGGGCCACGGCGCCACCGACTGCCCCGATTGCTGTGAGTAGGGCAAGGAGACCACCGGGGTGAATCGGCTCGTTGATCATAATCAGCAAGCTGCCAAAACTGAGGGTGATTGCAGCGAGGGTGGCGGTTGTGCTGCGTGTTTGCCGCCAAGTGAAAACGCCAGTCAGTCCGGCAGATCCAAGCCAATAGCCCAGTGTGAGCAGGCGTCCTGTTTCATTATCAAAGGCAATCCCGAAGAGAGCATGAATGCCGTGGTAGAAAGCATAAATAAAGGGGCCATATTGGCTGTAGACCTTCGTGTAGAGACCGCCCTCTTGAAAGTAATTGTGGAGTGACCAGAGCACATAGCCTTCATCGTCATAGACCATGAACTGCGTGAACAGCAGCCAGTAGCCACAAGTGCCCAATCCCGCGAGGAGAAGGCCAGCTAGCAACGTGCGAAGGAGACCTTTATTCAAAACCGATGCGCTTCTTGATGATGTAGTTGGGACGCCGTTTGGCTTCATCATAAACCCGTCCGAGGTATTCGCCGAGAATCCCAATCCCAATGAGCTGCATGCCGCCGAGAAACACGACGAGGGTGGCTAGGGTGGTGAAACCCACCTGAGCAATTTCAATCCCCATGAGCCGCCGCAAGATGAAGAACACTCCCACGGCAAAACCGAGACTAGCGATAAAGACACCGCAAATCGTCAGCAGTCGAAGAGGTAGCCGGGAGAAACTAAAAATCCCATCGAGGGCGTAGCGAAACAACCGGCCCATACTTTGCGCGGGTTCACCGGTGGCGCGTTCTTGACGATCATAAAGCACATCGCGGCGAGTGAAACCCAACCACGAACGCAGTCCCGGGAAAAAGCGGTGCGATTCCGGTAGTCGGACAAATGCGGCGACCGCCGCTTGATTGAGCAGGCCGAAAGTTCCGGTATCGCTTTCCATCGGAATCTCCACGAGCCGACCGAAGCACCGATGGAAGAGATTAAATCCAAATCGGCGTAGCCCTTTTTCTTGGCGTGAGCGGCGAACCGCGAGCACGACCTCGGCACCGTCTTGCCAAGTTTTCACGATCTCTGGAATGACTTCAGGAGGATCTTGCAGATCGGCATCCATTGTCACAACTGCGTCAAATTCCGTGCAGTGATCGAGCCCTGCCATGAGTGCGGCTTGAAAACCGAAATTACGGGAGAGCGCGAGCATGCGAAAACGTACGTCGAGCTTGCATTGGGTTTGCAGCATGGCCGCAGTGCCGTCGCGACTGCCGTCATCGATCATGATCACATGCCACGCGATCTCCTTGTTCTCGTCAAAGATCGCGGTCAACCGACGAAACAACTCCGGCATGACCGGGGTTTCATTGTAGGCGGGGATGACTAGGGCGACTTGGGGAAGACTCACAGAATAAAAAGGTGACGAAATTCTGGCGGCTCGAAAAGAATCTTCTTGTCGTGCGTTTAGTCCTCGGGCCACTCGATGATTAACCATTCACCTAGTTCCCACTGGCGCTGATTGGGCTTCGCTAGGTTTTGGGCTACTCCCCATTGCATTTCTTTTCCTGGAAAAGCCATCGCGCGAAATCGTGGTGGTAAATGCGTCATCGCTTGCTTCAAAGATACTGGGTTTCCGGTGATAAATCTCACGTAAAGACCATCCTCTGAGTGGTAAAAATTTCCCTCGGCGTAATACGAAACCAGTGGGCTCCAGGGCAGCCAGACCTGCTCGGGGAAGTGGGCTTGGATCGCGATGGCCTCTTTGATTTTAAAGAGGGCGGGACGCACCGGAGTGAGTTCGGCGTGCTGCACGCGAAGACAGAGAATCACGACAACAAATGCTCTCGTCAAAGGACGGTAAAAATTCCCGATGCGAGTCGAAATCGCAGTCAAGCTGACCAACAACAGCGGAGCCGCGAGTAAGTGAAATCCTTGGAGGTTGTTCGTGCTCCCACCAATTGAGAGCAATCCAATGATGCCCAAAGGCAGACTGCACGCCCACGCGATAAAGGGCAGCCTTAGCGAGTGCGACGTATTGAAAAGCGGTTTCCTAATGAGGATCATCGTCAAAATCGGCGCTCCCCATTGCACCGCCAGTATGAGAGAAGGAGCGTGGAAGCGCACCCACACCTGTTCGAACCAGGGTAAATGCGACGCGATCTCCACGACACCAAACCACAATGGCTCAAATCCGAATTGTCAGACGGCGATTCCGGCATTGTCCGCCTGCAAAAAACGAAACGCGTGGTCAGGCCAGACGGCGATCGCAGCGGCAAAAGCCAGCCAGCGCGTAGTGCGGCTGATTCCATTCACAGGTCAGAGCGATGGCGATCACCGTGATCACGATGTTTATTAAACCGGCGATCAGGATCGCAGATACAGCGGAGGAACCAAGAAGCGCGGGACTCCAGAGCCACAGCGGGGCGGGGCCATACATCCAAGTCGTGAAGACTCCTTCACCGGGCAACGTGTAAACCGATTCACCAGCCGCGGCCATGAATACCGGAACGAGTCGGATGTCATTCCATGAATAAAAGGGAAACCGACAGTAGTTGATCCACAGCCACACGACTGCAAGCGCGACGGCAAACCCAGTCCACACCCAGTGGAAACGACTCGGGTTCAACTGGGCAGGCATCCTTATCGAAACAGATTATATTTGATAATCGCGTAAAGCGCGCGGAAGCCATCGCGCCAGCCGATCTTCTTTCCCTCGTCGTAAGTGCGACCATAGTAGCTGATACCCACTTCGTAGATTGGCACATTCAAGCGAGATACTTTGGCCGTGATCTCCGGTTCGAAACCAAAACGATTTTCTTCGATCACGATTTTCTGCAGCACCTCGCGCCGGAACAATTTATAGCAGGTCTCCATGTCCGTGAGGTTCATGTTGGTGAGCATGTTCGAGCAGAGCGTAAGAAACTTGTTACCGATCATGTGCCAGAAATAGACTACGCGGTGAGCATCGCCACCGGTGAAACGCGAGCCAAACACGACATCGGCCTTTCCTTCGATCATCGGCTTGAGGAGCTTCGGATACTCGTCGGGATCGTATTCGAGATCGGCATCTTGGATAATAACGGCATCGCCGGTCGCGGCGGCGAAGCCGGTGCGCAAGGCCGCGCCTTTGCCCTGATTGGTTTCATGGTAGATGATCTTATCGACCAACGGAGAAATCTCCTTCCGAAGCACATCGGTGGTGCCATCGGTGGAGCAATCATCGACGATGATGATCTCCTTGTTTTCGACAGGTGCATTACGCACGCGCTCCACCAGAAGTTTGATGGTGTGCGGTTCGTTGTAGCAGGGAATCACGATAGAGAGCTTCATACGCGGTTGTAGCACGGTAGTTTACGATCCGATGAACGGAAGTCTTTTCCTTGTAACTCATACTGAGGCATATCGATCACCACCGAGACTGTGATTGACGCGACGGAAGCGGGTTGGGCATCGTGAGGCCATGAGCGAGGCCATGCCACGGGAGAAAAAACAGATGCTGATCAAGCTGGCGGTGCTGGGTGTCATCATCGCGACGGTTGCTGTTTTCATGCTCATTGGGGTGGATCTAAAAGCTCTCTTAGATCAGGGGATTGAAATCATTCGCGGAGCTGGGCCGGTGTTGTTCTTTACCGCATTGGCGGTGCTGCCTGCAGTGGGCTGTCCTCTTACGTTCTTCACTCTGCCAGCGGGGTCAGTGTTTGCGCCAGAGTTAGGCATGCCGTTGGTTTTGCTTTTGGTCTGCGTGAGTATCGCGGTTAATCTCGCGATCACGTATTGGCTGTCGCGTCATCTCTTCAGACCATGGTTGATCAAGCTCTTGGTTTGGCTGGGTTATAAATTGCCGAAGGTGGCCGCAAAAAATCACCGTGTGCTGGTGTTTTTGGTCAGAGTTACGCCCGGCCCACCTTACGTTTTGCAGAGCTATTTGCTGGGTTTGGCGGGGATCCCGTTTGTGACTTATTTTATCATCTCTTGGATTATTTCTTCATCCTACGCCTGTGCTTTCGTTATGTTTGGAGATGCGTTGATGCATGGCCGGGGGAAGATGGCGTTGATGGCGATTGGATTGTTCGTGGCGTTAACGGTTGGCGTGCAATTGCTGCGTAAGCACTACGCGCGTAAGCAAATCAAAGAATGAGCAAGTGCGGTGAGATCACGTTGGATGATGATGAGATTTGCGTGGCGACGGTCGGCGAATTCACGCGTCGCGTTAAAGAAGTGCTCGAGAATGGAATCGCGCCAGGTTGGGTGCGAGGTGAGATCTCGAATTTGCGCGAGCAGGCGAGTGGGCATGTCTACTTTTCGCTGAAGGATAACGAGGCTCAGCTCTCTGCCGTGATGTTTCGGGGCGACGCGATGCGGCAGAATATCAAGCTGCGCGTGGGTCAGCAGGTTCTCGTTTATGGTGAGCTCAATGTCTACGAAGTGCGCGGGCAATATCAGCTGATCGTCCGCGTAGTGGTCGAAGATGGTGTCGGGCGATTGCAGCAGGAATTTGAAGCACTGAAACAGCGTTTGTCCGAAGAGGGGTTGTTCGACGCTGATCGCAAAACCGAACTGCCGACGATGCCTGCCACGGTGGGATTCATCACTTCGCCCACGGGTGCGGCGGTGCAGGATTTTATACGGATTATGATCCGTCGTGGCTGGCGAGGTCGCGTGGTGGTTTTGCCGGCCAAAGTTCAGGGCGATGGAGCCGCTTCCGAAATGGTGGACATGCTGAAGATAGCTCAAGCGCAGGGGATTTTCGATTTGATCGTGATTGGGCGTGGGGGCGGAAGCTTGGAAGACCTGTGGGCGTTCAACGAAGAACCGTTGGTGCGCGCGATCGGGGAGTGCATCGTGCCGGTGGTTTCGGCGGTGGGACATGAGATCGATTTCACGTTGAGCGATTTTGTGGCGGATGTGCGCGTGGAGACTCCGAGCGCAGCGGCAGAGCTGGTTTCGAGTCACTTTGTCGAAGCGTTGGAGCGGGTAGAGCAGGCGGCACGTGATATGATCACGGAACTATTCGGCGCGGTGGAAACGGCGCGCGCGCAGCTCGACCATGCGCAAAGTCGCTTACGCCTCCTCAGCCCTAGCACGCAAATCGATCAGGGGTTTCTGCGCCTGGACGATTGTGCTAATCGTCTCACTTCGATTATGGCCTCACAGTTGCAGGAACGACGGCATAGCCTCGCCACGGCGAGTTCTGATATGGCGCGGCTTTCTCCAGAGATTCGTGTGCAGCAGGAATCACAGCGTTTGCTTTCGCTTTGGAAACGCCTGCAGTCGGTGAGTCCGGCCTCGGTGCTGCAACGCGGATTTGCGATTGTGCGGGACGAAGAGGGTAACCCAGTCGCCCGGAAAGCGGGTCTGACTTCAGGACAGAAGCTTCAGACCGAGTTTGGTGACGGCACTTTGCCGGTGCGGGTGGAATAAAACCGAAACCTGGCTACTCTTATCTGCATGAGAAAATCACTTTTAGCCCTGCTGACCCTCGCCCTGACTCTAGCCGTGGGAAGCCCGTTTGCCTCTACGATGAAGAATACTGAGAAACCTACCGCCAAAGATGCGCTCGAATGCGAAATTGGCGAAACCTCCGCTTGCGGATTGCCCTCCAATGTCGTGATAGACATGAGCAAAAACAAGGTGCAACGCACCGAAGCCGAGTGGCGCGAGCGACTCAACGCCCGTCAGTATAATGTCGCGCGCGAGCAAGGCACTGAGCCTCCGTTTCAAAACGAATACTGGGACAATAAGGCTGATGGCATTTACTTCTGCGTGGGTTGCGACACTCCGCTCTTTGATAGTGAGACCAAATTTAAGAGCGGCACCGGCTGGCCCAGCTTTTACCAGCCGATCGAAAAATCCTTTGTCGGCGTAAAGCGCGATACCAGCTACGGCATGGTGCGCGACGAGACGCATTGCAATGTCTGCGGCTCCCACCTCGGCCACGTTTTTAACGATGGCCCGCGTCCGACTGGCGAACGCTACTGTATTAATTCCGCATCCCTCCGCTTTGTCCTCCGCTCCGAGTATGTCGAGTGGGTCGATGAGAATGATGGCATTGATGAGTAAGCGGATTTAGCACTCCACGTTTAGTGTGAATGAACTACGTTGGTTAGACCTAGCGACATTTTCTTCGGGTCCATTCAAGTTCATGCGTCGAATCTCAACTCCTTTCCGGCTGATTACTCTCACAGCCATCCTGTTGGTCGCTGGGTTAATTTCCGGGTGCCAGAGTAATACGATTATGGTAACGGTTCCGCGCATCGAACGGTTCAAACTCAGCAACCCCGATACGCCTCAACTCAAGATCGATCGTGCCCTGAGCGAACGCGCCGAAGCCTACGCCCACACTCGCCCATTCACGGTCCGAAGAAGGGAAGTAAAGATCGCGAGCATCCGCAGGAATCGGGGCTGTAAAAAACAATACGGCGAGAGCTAGTAAAGCGTATGTGCGAGTTTTCATTGTGGCGTTCTGGATGGGCCTAACAGTGTTATTAGCCCACGTTAAACATAGGGATTGGGGGATTGTAAAAACATGAGCTGGGCAGAAATGGCGCAGCGCTTTGTCTTGTAAGCCATTGATGGCTAAATGCCATGGTCACAGTCTTGGCCTTGAACATGGGTTTTGGGGTAATTGCACCGTGCCTATAACCTCATGTTGCAAACATGGCTTTTGCGGAAATGGCCCTAAATCCTGTGTTTATGTGATTTTTTCCCAAGCTTGGTCCTGAGGGATTCTTACGTCTTCGGAAATCTTACCCACTTGGCGCCTTGTTTGGATGACTTCACAACCGTTTCGATGAAGGCCATGCCGTAGACGCCGTCTTCGATGGTGGGGAAATCGAGGTTCTTGGGCTGTTTCTTGCCGGAGACTTCCGCTTCGATCGCGCGGAAGGCTTCGAGGTAGATGTTGGCAAAGGCTTCCAAATAACCTTCGGGATGACCAGCGGGGATGCGGGTGAAGGCGGCGAGATTGGAGGCGAGGTAATCGTTGCCTCGACGCCAGGTCTCGCGGGGTTTGTCAGCGTATTTGACGACGAGTTCGTTGGGGAATTCCTGCTTCCATTCGACTCCGGCCTTGGTGCCGTAAACGCGGATGTTGAGCATGTTTTCATCGCCGATGCTGATCTGCGAGGAATGGAGAATGCCTTTGGCTCCCCCTTTGTAGCGCACGAGCACATTGCCATCGTCGTCGAGTTTGCGGCCTTTGACGAAGGTCGTGAGATCGGCGCAGAGGGTGTCGATTTCGAGATCGGTGATGTAGCGTGCGAGGTTTTCCGCATGCGTGCCAATATCGCCCATGCAACCCGCAGCGCCGCTGCGTTTCGGATCGGTGCGCCACTCGGCCTGTTTGTTGTCGGTGCTCTCGACGAAGTTGTTGAGCCAGCCCTGGGGATACTCGACCACGACTTTGCGGATATCACCGAGCTTGCCGGTCTTCACCATATCGCGGGCCTGTTTGACCATTACATTGCCCGTGTAGTTGTGGGTGAGCACAAAGACCTTTTTCGATTTCTTCACGATGGTCCGCAGCTTCTTGGCTTCGGCGAGATCGAAGGTGGCGGGCTTATCGAGCACGACGTTGAAGCCGGATTCGAGGAACAGTTTCGCGGGTGGAAAATGCTGATGATTCGGCGTGACGATGACGACGAAATCGAGTCGTTGATCCGCGGGCATCTTAGCTTCGGCCTTCGCCATTTCCTGATAGGAACCATAGGCCCGACTAGGAGAAACGTAGAGATCCTTGGCGGAGGCCTTGGAGCGTTTGGGGTCCGAAGAGAAAGCGCCAGCGACCAACTCGGCCTGTCCGTCCATATGTGCTGCGATGCGATGGACTGCACCGATAAAGGCGCCGCGTCCGCCGCCGATCATTCCGAAACGTAGTTTTCTTTTCATAGGGTGTTAGGATTAGGGCCCACGGAATACACAGAAAACACGGAAGAGATCCTGTCTGTTGATCGTCTTATTTCCGTGTCGTTCGGTGTATTCCGTGGGTAACCAAGTTTGAATTACTGATTCTTCTTATCGAAGGCGGCGTCGAACGCGAGGTCGCTGGAGGGGAAGTCTACTTGGCGCACGAAGGCGGCGGCTTCGGTGCCACCGTGCACGCGATCCATGCGGATGTCTTCCCACTCGACGGAGAGCGGACCGCGATAGCCGACGTCGTTGAGCGCGACGATGATTTCTTCGAAGTTGATATCGCCATGACCGAGGGAACGGAAATCCCAGGCGCGACGGGCATCACCGAAATCGGTGTGGCCGCCGAAGACGCCGACGGAACCATCACCGTGGCCCCACCACACATCTTTCATGTGCACGTGGTAGAGGCGGTCGGCGAAATCGCGGATGAATTTCACGTAGTCCACGCCTTGGTAACCGAGGTGGGATGGATCGTAGTTGAAGCCGAAACGTTTGTGTTTCTTCACGGCGGCGACGGCGCGATGTGAAGTGGCGAGGTCGAACGCGATTTCGGTGGGGTGCACTTCGAGACCGAAGTTTACGTTTACCTTATCGAAGGCTTCGAGGATCGGTCCAAAGCGTTTGCCGAAATCGTTGAAGCCCTTGTCCCAATATTCCTGCGAGGTGGGCGGGAAAGCGTAGATCGAATGCCAGATCGAAGAACCGGTGAATCCATTGACGACGGCGGGGAAGTCGTCGCGGTTTTTGCGTCCGGGTTTCGCATCGAAGAATTTACGGGCGGCCTTGCCGGTGGTGATCATCTTGCGGGCGGCACGCTTACGCACGCCTTCGGGATCGCCTTTGCCCCAAACGTCGGGTGGCAAGATACTCTGATGGCGTTCGTCGATATTGTCGCAGATCGCTTGGCCGACGAGGTGGCTGGAAATCGCGTAGCAGCTCAGACCGTGATCGGCGAGCAGCTCCCACTTCTCGTTGATGTATTTCTTGGACTTAGCGGCTTGATCGACATCGAAGTGATCGCCCCAGCAGGCGAGTTCGACGCCATCATAGCCCATCTCTTTAACGAGAGGCGCGAGTTCTTCGAGAGAGAGATCGGCCCATTGGCCGGTGAAGAGAGTAACAGGTCTTGGCATAATCAAACGGGGTTGAGGTGAAGGTCGCGCTTACGGCGATTACACATTTCTTGAGCATTCACACGGGGTCGCAAGAGCTTTGTATGGGATGGCCGTGATTCTGCGCGACTAGTTGTCATTGCGAGGGAGTCCCGCGTCGTTTCACTCCTCGCAATGACATGATGCAGCTGCCAAGTTGGCGGGATGAAACGTTGTTTCTCCACTTTAGGCTGTGCCGAATTAGAATTAGATGAAGTGATCGCGTTGGCGCTTCGTTATGGGATCGATGTGATCGAGCTACGCGCGCTTGGCGGCACGGTTGATCTACCCGCCTATTTTACCCAGCACTTTCGCACTCCGGATCAATTGGCGGCTCACATCGCGGCGTCGGGAGTGAAGGTCACCGCATTGGATGCTTCGCTTAGTCTCAAAGGATCGACCGACGAAGACTGGCAACGTGACACCGAAGCGTTTCTGCCGTGGGCCGAAGCTCTAGGCGGGGTGGACCTGCGCGTATTCGATGGTGGTGGATCGCATGATGCAGCGGCGATCGCTATGATGGCCGCGCGAGTGAACTGGTGGAACGCATTACGCAACGAGCGTGGGTGGCAGAGCGATATCATGATCGAAACGCATAACAGCTTGTTTACGGCAGCAGCTAATCTCGCGTTCTTAGCAGCGGCTCCAGCATCGCGGCTTTTATGGGACTCTCATCACACTTGGAAACGCGGCGGCGAAGATCCTGTGACGACATGGAGAGCGTTATCACAGCATGTCGTTCATATCCATGTAAAAGACAGTGTGAGCAAGCCTTCGGAGAATCATCCGTATTCCTATGTGGCCCCGGGGGAAGGTGAATTTCCAGCTGCGCCGATGATGGATATCCTGCGTTCTGAATACGCAGGATCAATCAGTCTCGAATGGGAAAAGCTCTGGCACCCCTATCTCACCCCGCTTGATGGCGCGCTGGCCACGGCCAACGAAAAGCGTTGGTGGTGACTTAAATAATCCGGGTTTCGGAATTCCAGAGATCGGCGTTGGAGCCGAGGGCGGTTTTTAATTCGGAGGTGGCTTCGTCGAGTGCGTTGAGGGTGGCGGTATCGAGTTTGAGGTTTTCCGCCTTCATGTTGGCGGCGACTTGCTCGGGAGTGCGGGCACCGAAGATGACGGAACTCACGCCGCGCTGATGGAGGAGCCACGCGAGGGAAAGATCGGCCATGGATTCGCCAAGGCCGGCGGCGATGGTGCGAATGCGATCTAGGGTCGCTAAGGTGAGGGCTTCGTTACCGGCATCACCGTGACGACTCAATTCCGAGTCGCTACTGAAGTGGCGTGTGCGGCGACGGGATTCTGGCACTTCGTCTACAGTGGCGAAGCGCCCGGTGAGGAGGCCTTGTTGAATGGGGCTGTAGCAGAGGATACCCATATCGTGCGAAGCACAGGCATCAGTGATTTCGAATTCGTTGGCTCGCCAGAGTAGATTGTAGGCGAGCTGATTGGTGATCCAACCGGTGCCGTGTTCGAATAGATCGTTGAGTGATTTGGGGCCGAAATTGCAGACACCTAACGCGAGCACTTTGCCGTCGTCGCGCAGCTTTTCCATGGCCGCGACCACTTCGTCGATGACGGTGTCATCGCGTCGCCAGTGGATTTGGAGAAGATCAACGTGATCGGTTTGGAGTCGTTTGAGCCCGGTTTCGCAGCATTCGATTGTGGTCTCGTAGTTGAGCGGGACCGCGCTGACTTTATTGGCGATGAGCACTTGATCGCGTCGCCCTTTGATGGCGCGACCCACGATTTCCTCGGAGACGCCATGGCCGTATCCTGGGGCAGTGTCGATCATAGTGACACCGGCATCCATGGCAGCATGAACAGTAGCGATGGAGTTCTTCTCATCCTGATTGCCCCACATGGCGCCACCAGCAAAGGCCCAGGCGCCGAGAGAGAATTTGGAAATAGGAAAAGGAAGGTCGGCTAAACGTGGGTTCATGGTTATCTACTTAACGTGATGCGTTGTGACTAGGTAGATCGATCAAGGATCTCGGGAGTGATGACAGCGACAAGCGGGTGATCATCGCGATAGGCGCGCAGGTTGCTTAAGGCCAAGGTGCCTGCGTCGGAATAGCGATCGAGGGTCGGCCCTGCGATGTGTGGGGTGAGGCTGACATTACGTAAACCACGCCATGGGCTGTCGGGAGCGAGCGGCTCTTGCACGAAAACGTCGAGGCCGACTTGGAGGTCTCCTTCGCTGACGACGCGAAGAAGGGCATCTTCATCGGTGATAGCGGCTCGCGCGACGTTGACAAACACGCCGCCGGGACGAATCGAACGCAGATGCGTCTCAGTGACGCTCCTAGTGGTGTGCGGATTGAGCGGCGCGAGCTCTACGATGATATCGTTGGTAGCGAAAAGTGATTCGAGTGATTCGGCGACGGTTCCGCCAATTTGCCGGGCCGCAGCGTCGTCGAAGTCGGGGGCGAAGACGGACACATCGCAATCGAAGGGTTGGATGAGTTTGAGAAATTGTCGTGCGATCGAACCGTAGCCGTGGATGCCAACTTTGCGCTCGAAGAGCGACTTGACCTGATCGAAGTCGTCTTCGCGCCAGCCTTTATCCTGATGCAGTTTGAAGGTCCAGTGGGTCGAGCGGCGAAGGCAGGCGAGCGTATGAAAGAGCGCGCATTCGGCGACGGTGCGGCTGATGGCCGGCCCCCAGTTGGTGACGAGAAAACCGTCTTCCAATTGTTTGCGCGTGATCAGTCGTTGCACGGAGCCGGTGAGGTAGCACATGTAGCGCAAGCGCGGAGGTAACTCGGTGGGCAGGGGGAGGGTTTCCCAGCAGCCGATGAGCACATCGGGATTGATGGCAGTGACTTCGGCGGCGAAGTCTTCCGGGGTCATTTCACTCGGATCGATCAGGCGAAATTTCGTGCTAAGACTTTGGACTTCGCTGAAAAGAGGCTCGGGCAGAAAGCGTTCTTTTTCGCGAGGAGTCAGGACGGCGAGGAGTGAGGTGATGCTGGGCATGGGGTGATTATTGGTAGAGCCAATATTTACGCGTTTGCTGCTGGTAGATGCGCGACTTGGCTTCCCATTCGCGCAGATAACCAGCGACGTCGACGCCAGCACCGTCCCGCTTGAGTGCTTCGAAAAAGGCGGTCGACCCCATGTGAATGAGGAAGCCTCTTTCCTGTGATGAGGATGCAGCGCTGAACGGGTTTTTGCCGTCGTAGCGGCACGCGAGCTGCATGAGGTGGAAATTCAGCTCGGTTGGCCGCCACGCATCGTAATCAGTCACCTCGGCATACAGGCCAGTGGCTTTCTTGCCGTTTTTGCCAGGCACCTCGACGACGCGAAAGTTCATGCCGGGCATCCGACGAGCGTTGAGAATTTTCGCGAGTGCTGCGCTGCGGATTTTCGGATGAGAGATGCCGCGGAAAGGATAGTATTTGCCGATGCCGTGGCTGAACTTTCCGAGATAGGTGCCGAGTCCGGACATGGGATAGCCGACGACGGAACCGAAGTCTTGAATGTATTGTGAGGTGGGCACCCATTTAAGTCCTGTTTCGGGCCAACGCATCGAGCGTTGCCATCCACGCATCGGGATCACGGTGAGTTTACCGCGTAATCGATCTGTTTCAGAAACATCGAGAGCGTTGGGCACCTTCATAATGCCCGGCGCTTTTTTGGCCATGCGTGCGATCTCGCCAATCGTGAGGCCGTGGACGTAAGGCGCACGAAATGCACCGACGTAGCTTTTCCATTGGGGATCAAGGGGAGGGCCATCGACTTTGAGTCCACCGAGAGGATTGGGCCGATCGAGCACGATCACTTCCACGCCGTTCTCAAAACACGCACCCATCGTATAGAGCATGCAGCTGACAAAGGTGTAACTTCTCGTGCCGATGTCTTGCAGGTCGATGATCATCGCATCGAGGCCCTTGAGCATTTCCTTGGTGGGTCTGCGGTGTTTGCCGTGAAGCGAATAGACAGGAAGTCCGGTGCGATGATCGATGCTGTCTTCGATATCCAATGCGGCTTTAACATCACCGTAAATGCCATGTTCCGGACCGAAGAGGACGACAAGGTTTACGCCCTTTGCCCGGCGCAGAGTATCGATCGTGCTGACACCGTTGCGATTAACACCCGGTGGATGGGTGAGCAGGCCCACACGTTTACCGATCGCGGCATCGAATCCACGGGCTTTAAATACATCGATACCGAGCATGACCGGATAGGACACGGCGCTGGTGGGCGATGTATTAATGACGGGTGCCGGACCACTGTGTGTGCTTGGGGGACGTTGCGGCGGGGCGTTGGCAGAACGCGCAGTGGATTGGCTCGAACTGCAACCGAGCACGCTGAGCAGCACGACAGCGAGAGTTAGGATGCCATTAAGGGGTAGAGGGCGCGAAGTTCCGAGCATGAGCGGGGTTACTTTGGCTGGCCGGTCGATTTCGTCGAGTGGGAACCTCGTTGCAGAAGTAAATGGATGGGACCGATTCGCGCGGCCAACACGCGCCACAGGAAATCAAGCAAAGCTCCCAATAGGGTTCCGATGATCGCGCCTCCGATGACGAGTGCAGGTGTGCGGCGAATATTCTCTCCTAAAATATTCACTGCCTGATCAAATGGTGTCGTCGAGGTAGATTCGAATGTAGTGGCCAAGATTCCGACTGTATTCGGATCAATAAAGGCTTCTGCCGCTGTGTTGTATCCCAAGCCGGATATATCTATGATTTGTGCCCCAAATTGGTATGTAGCGAAATAAATGGGGAGAAAAGTCACGGGGTTTGTAATGAATTGTAGCCCCCCTAAGATCATAAAATTTCCTCTAAGGATGAGCGCTAAACCAAAAGCCAGAGGGAGTTGAATCCCCATTACAGGCATGACCGAAAGGATCGAACCTGCATAGAATGCTGGACGTAGGTGCTGTGACTTAAACGACCAAAGATAGGCTCGCTTGCGGGCGGCCTCGGCAAAACGACCGACGAAGGGGTAGCGATGAAATGTCGTGCGACGGGGGACGAAGCGCAGAACCTTTTTCCAAATGCGGAAACGTTCGTGCCGGTCTTGTCGTGCGTGCTCCTCTGGTGCCATTGATTAGAACTTATCGTTAATCGCGGAAGTCAGCAACTGTGAAGCACTACGAAATGCTTCCTTTAGTGACATTTCTGCAGGTGTGATGGCGTGGAGGTGAAGTTTCTCGGGAACTGAAGTTAGGTCAATTTGGCCGGCAAAAACGTGCACGGTTTTATTAAGTTCGAGCGCACGTGCTGCAAGTGCGCCGGGTCCTTTGCCGCGGAGCGAGCTATCGTCGAAACGTCCTTCGCCGGTGATGACAATGTCAGAGCTCGCGAGGTGCGATTCCACATCGAACCAAGCGGCGACGAAATCAGCACCGGGGAGAAGCTGGGCATCGGCTGCGGTCATGAAGCCGAAAGCGATCCCACCAGCGGCACCCGCTCCGGGAGTATTTATCGTGCCGTGCGGTTTGCCTTGGTGATCGCAAAGCAGGGCTGCGAGTCGCTCGCTGGCTGCTTCCATGCGCGGTAGGTCAGCTGCGAGCAGTCCTTTTTGCGGGCCGTAGATGGCGGCAGCTCCGTTGGGGCCGAGAAGGGGGTTGTCGACATCGCAAGCGATGTGGATCGGCGGTGTGTTCGCGGGTAGAGTGCCGGTGGGTGTGCTGATCTGCGACCAGGTGTCTGGAATGGGCGGGGAGATCGCGTCTCCATTTTGATCGAGAAAGGAAAGCCCCATCGCATTTAGCGCGCCGAGCCCAAGATCGTTCGTCGCGCTACCGCCGACCCCTAGCAGGATTGCTTCAACACCGAGCTCGATCGCGCTATTGATGAGTTCACCCGTGCCATAACTCGTCGTGTGCCACGGGTCGCGTTCCTCATCCTCCAACAACGCGAGGCCGCTCGCCGTGGCCATTTCGATTAGCGCGATGGAAGCCGAATCAGCAATGTCGGAGGACAGATCGAGTAAACGGTGAGCCACCGCTGGAATGTTGCTGAATGTGACTATGCCGAAACTCGCGTCTACTGGAACTCCACGCGGACCGGTCACAGTGTGCTGATGAATTTGCCCTTGGCTGGCTCGTGTCAGGATGGCGGCGAATCCTTCTCCGCCATCGGTTAGCGGGCACTGTGCGATTTCCCAATCTGGTTGCTTCTTTTGCAGCGCCTCGGCGGCAATCTCACAGGCTCCGGGAGCTGTGAGGGAGTCTTTGAATTTATCAAAGGCAATGAGAACGCGCATCGCAGATCACGAAAACACGGGTCGCGCATGAGGCGAGAATTTTGCGGCTAATCTAGTTATTTATTTAAGCACGGCAGTGATCAAACGGTAGGCCGATTCGCGTTGTTTTCCGGCGAAGTCGTGATCGGTATCAGGATGTTCGATGCGCAGGGCATCAGCAGGCCCGAACAGCTTGAAAACAGGTCGCGCGGCCTCGGCGATACGATCGACGGATTCCCACTTGAAATTGTCATCATTGAGTGGCGCGCTGATGTAAACTTTGCGGGGCGCTAGCGCGGCAATGAGTTCGTGAAAATCGAAGGGGATTTTTTCGAGTCGGCCCGTGTAATCTGCGAGGAGTGGCATGTAGCGCTCTTGGCACCAGCCTTCTCCATGGTGCCAGACATCGGGGTTGCCGGGATCGTAATCGACAAACGAATCGAAGCCGCAACTGGATACGATGGTGACGATACGCGGCTCAAAAATGGCGGTGAAGATGGCGTTGTGCCCGCCAAGAGAATGACCAATCGCAGCATAGCGTCCGGGTTTCACGAAGGGTAGGGTCTCGAGGAGGTCGAGCGCGCGCATGTTGTCCCAGATCGCCTTCATCGTGCCGCTGTCGTAATCAAGCCCGGCGAGATCGGGCTCGTAGTTGCTCAAGTGCGGATAGACCGGCGCGATCGTCACGAAGCCACGCCCTGCGAGCTCACTGGCATATTGACGATTTTTCTTACCACCGAGGCCGACGACCACGCCCGCCCCCGTTTTCATATCGGTGGGATGCAAGCACAGTGCGGCGGGGAAACTTTGATCCGTTTTCGTAAGAGCGGCTTTGGGAATGCTGAGAAATGCGGGTGTGCGGCAACCTGGCTCGGTCTGATAGGTGATCCGACGAATCACATAGGTATCGCGGTCAATCTCCTCTTCGACCTGCAGGTCGAAATCGACTCGTTTGGGTGAATCTACATCGGGGAATGGTCCCATGATGCTCTCCATCGAGCGCACGATTTCGTCACGACGAAGTTGCCAATCTTCAGCGGTCTTTACGGGCGCGACCGTTCCGTCGGGTTGGCGAAAAAGGAGGAGATCCTCTCGTGGGAGCCGTTCTGGGCTGAGATTTTCCGAAGAAGAGGTATTCATGCGTTGAAGTTAAGGTGGCAGACTGGATGAGGCGCAAAAACAAAACAGGGCGATCCGAAGATCGCCCTGTGGGTGAAGTATAGATTGAGCGCGATTAGAACGCCTTGCCGTTGGCCTTGGTGCCGCAGAGCGAGACTTCGAGGCCGAGTTCGGCTGCGAGGGCTGCTTTGGTGTAAACGGCAAGATCTGCCTCCTTGGTGGAGTTGGCGTAGGCCACGTGGATGTGGTTGGCCTTATGGCGTCCCATCAATTGGTCGCGCGACATCCCGTAGGTGACGGCGTGCATGATCGGCCACTCGGGTGAGGTTTCCTGCCAGCGGCGTTCGGTTTCCTCGCGAGGGAGGCTGATAACCTTGGCGCGACCGAGATCCATCTTGAGCTTACCGCCTTCGACAAAGACACGGCTCCAGACGATTTCGCCGGGTTTGGCGATTCCTCGAACGGTGCCACCGCCGAGGCGGAAATACATCTTGGGCTGTCGAAGCGAATTGGTGCCCGCATAGCCATCGATATGATGAGCCGGAGGTGCGCTCCCGGAGATGAGGAAAACCCACACGTAATCATCGGTTGAGCCGGTGGGGTCGTAATCACCCCAGCGTAAATCATGGAGCGTGTTTTCGACAGGTTGGCTGAGCGCATTGTGCACGCGATTAGTGAAGAGTCCATCGAGACCGGCGCATTCATCGACTTCGTTGAAGTGAGTGAGTGGCTCGCCTTTGCGAATGATCTTACCTTGGGCGTTGGCGACAGGGGGACGGTCGGAGTTGTTGAGCAAGCCTTCGACGAGATCAGAGGCGGGGAGGAGATCCTTGAGACCCTGTTGGTATTGGATGCCGATGGTTTCGCAGCCAAACTCATCAGCGATTCGAAGGGCGGCGACGTAGGTTTTGCACTGCCAGAGCACTTGCTCGCGGGTGAGTTCGTTTTCCTCGTCTTTGCCGAAGCGGAATTGCATGCCCTTATCCTTGAGCCATTTGAAAACGGCTTTGCCTTCCTTGTCGCTGACTTGGGTCGCGCCGTAGTAGAGCGCGGCTTGCGAGAGACGTTCCTTATAAACACCGCAAGGGAAGAGCAGCTCGTCGGGGATGATCGCATTATACATGCCCATGCAGCCTTCGTCGAAGACACCCATTATGGATTTGTTTTGGCGCAGATCGTCGGCGATCTTCTTCGCGATGGCTTTGGCCTTCGGTGGCACCTTGCTGCGAGCGAGTGATTTGACGTGGTTGGCCGTGTGCTTGACGGCGCCGGTGTTGATCCAGCCTGAAAGGTTATTGAGGAAGAAATCGTCGGTGAAGTCTTTGCTCCAGAGCGTGGAGTATTTTACACCCGCTTTGGTGAGCGAGCCGTTCAGATTAAGCATGCCAACAAGACCCGGGGCTGAACCCGACCAATTGGCGATCGTGAGGATAGGGGCTATATGCGAGATGAGGCCGTGAAGAATATGCGAGGAATACTGCCACACTGATTCGGCTACGATGATCGGCGTCTGAGGATCGATCTTGGAGAAAACTTCCATGCCTTCCTTTTGAGAACCGATGAAGCCGTGCTTGAGCTTAGCTTTGTAAGGATGGGCGCGGACGAGCTTGTAGCCGAGCTTGGCCACGGCGGCAGTAAGCTGCTTCTCCATCGCCTTCTGGAAGGGCCAGGTGTATTCGTTGGCGGCTTGGCGGAGATCACCGTTGGCGATGAGTTGAATGGTTTTAACGGGAGTCTTTTTCATGAGGGGCTAAATAATATCAGCAGATGATGACTGCCGAATTTGAGTTAACGAAGTGACTATTATGCACTGGCAAGGATGTGATCGAAATGGATACTTCGAGAAAAGAAATGGATAATATCGGCACAGCTAATCGGCAGACGCTACTTTCCCAACAAGTCACGGGCACTCGCTATTTCTTTCTCGATTTAGCTCCACGAGATCGGGGACCGCTTAGACCTGCGCTGGGTGGACGTGAGCACTGTAATCCGGATTACGCAGTGAATCGTGAGGGCTATGCCTATGCAGGATTAGAGTATGTGGCCGAGGGGGAAGGATGGATAAAATTGGGTAAGGCGAAACACGAGTTGGTTCCGGGATCCGTTTTCACTTACGGGACCGCCACTCGATGTGAGATTCGCACCAATCCAGAGAAACCACTCGTGAAATACTTCGTCTGTTTCGCTGGCTCGGGCGCGACCTCCCGTTTGAAGAAAGCCGGCATGGGGCTTGGGCGACTTCGCACGCTGGTGACACATGCGGAAATGCGAGGGTTGTTTGAAGAGCTCATTCATGACGGACAGAGGCCTCGTAAGCTCGCGCGGTCGATTTGCTCGGCTCGACTTGAGCTATTGCTACTCAAAATCGAAGAACACTTTGAGCAGGGGACTCGTCGGAATGATCCGGCACGGGAACGCTATCTGCTTTGCAAATCTCTGATCGACGAACGCGCGATGGAAATGACGACACTGGATGAAATTGCCTCGGCGGTTTCGCTGGAGGTCTCCAGCGTGTGTCGGCTGTTTCGCCGTTATCACGATTGCAGTCCGTATCGCTACTTACTGCAGCGTAAGATGACGCTCGCGGCCGAGGATCTCGTAGAGAACGGCGGGCTCGTGAAAGAAGTCGCGCAGCGCGTGGGCTTCAGCGATCCGTATCACTTTTCACGCTGCTTCAAAGCGATTCACGGAGTAGCCCCGCGCGACCTGTTGCGATGGCAAATTCGGTTAGTCGACGCGACTCAACTCACGGCTCGCGCAGATAATTCACCGAAATCTATTTCCGAATCACCCTCAAATATACGTCAACTAATAGATGACGTGTAATCAAAGGGGAGGTTTCCGGACGGTTGGCGTGTAGCGGCGGTCGGGGTGTTTACTGCTGTTGCAGCGCGTAGAGATCGGCTTCGCTGAGGGTGAAACGGATTCGGATCGGGCGTCCGGCGAGTTCACTCCAGCTTCGATTCTTCGACCATTTCACAGGGTGGTGCACGCTGTCGCCAAAAAGTTTGGGAGCGGCTCGACCAGAGAATCCTTCGATCGTCTGGCCATCGGCGTCGAGGACTTCGACTCGCACGGTGCCGACGGCACTGGTCGCGAAATTGAGAAAGAGCTGCTCACCATCGGCGGTGAAGAGTTTGGTCAGCACTTTGCCTTTTTTGTATCCGGCTCGCAGGCGGGCGAATCCGTCGACGCGGAGAGTATGAAGATTCAGATGGCAGCTATCGGAGGCATAATGACGGCAGCGATAAAGCCCGAGGGTGGTAGCATCGAGTTGGACGAGGCCAAGCGATACCATGTTGTTGCGACCGACCCAATCCTGAGGATCGATGCCCGGTTTGATGTAAGCCTCTGGAAAATAACGATCATAGGCAGAGCCTCCACGACTGGTCATAAACACCGTATCGGATACGTCTGCTTCGCGATCTTCCAATACGCCCCGCGCCTTGGCTTGCTTGGAATTCATCCAGCGACGTTTCTGCACGAAGCGAGATGGCATCGAGATGTAAATATGCGGCGCCAATGGATAGGGTTCAGTGACATTGGTGTAGTATTCCTCCTGAGGCATGTCTCCGAATGACATCACTTCAGTCTGAGACCAATTTATGAAATCCTGAGAGGTGACGCGCGCGATGGTCCTCAGTCCGTGATAACCTTCGCCCGTCCAGACACGGAAATAGAGCACATAGCACTTTTCGGATTCAGACCAGAAAGGCACGTTTTGAGAATCGAAGATGCCGTCACGAAAAATGGCTTCCCGCTTTATCAGGCGCCAATGAATGCCATCTGCGGATGCGAAGCCATAAAGACCATGCTTATCGTTTCCGGCGACGGCTTTAAATTTCTCGTCAGGTTTCGCTTGAGGATTTCGATCAAGAAAAGGCGTGAAGTTATGAGTTAATCTCAACTCCTGATCACCTTCGATCGGTAGGATGTTGGTGTCGTTCCGATCTTTGAATGGGACGAGCCCGAGCTTTGGTTTTACCCAATTGATGCCGTCGTGGCTTTCCGCGTAGCAGAGTGATTCTTTGTGCTTAATCGCACTTTGCCCACGGTAATACATGCGGAAGAGATTCCCGTCTTTGATGACGGTGCAGTATAAACTATATGCACCTTCCCAAGGTTCATCGAATGGGATTACGACACTGGTGGGATTCGGATCGATGAGCTCGTGAGAAACGCGTGTGAGTTTCTCAATCAGATGACCGTCGAAGAAGGGCTCGCGTCGCGTGCCAATGGTCAGGGGGGTGGGGTTGGACATGGGATAGAGACTTGCTGCGAATGGATGTAGGCCAATCCCAAAGCGCGTCATTTGGGTGGGTTTTAGATTTAGCTCCCTTTTTTGCATTGGCGCAGATACGGTCTGCTATGGACAAACGCCTATTTTCAGAACTGGGACTTTCCCCGGAGACACTCAAAGCCGTCGACAAGATGGGCTTCGAGGAAGCATCGCCAATTCAGACGGCGGTGATCCCCGCTATTCTCGAGGGGCGCGATGTGATCGGGCAGTCCTCTACGGGCTCTGGCAAGACAGCGGCGTTTGCGATACCCGCGATCGAGAAGGTCGATCCGAAACTCAAAAAGGTGCAGGTGCTGATTTTGTGTCCAACTCGTGAGTTGGCTCTTCAGGTGGCAGAGGAAGTGGCGAAGCTGTCCATCTTCAAAAAAGGCATCCACGCGGTGCCGGTATTTGGCGGACAACCCTACGAGAGGCAGTTGCGTGCCTTGGCGGCAGGTGTGCAGATCGTGATTGGCACCCCTGGGCGGGTGATGGATCACATGTCGCGCGGCACGCTGCGGTTGGATTCACTTAAATTTCTGGTGCTAGATGAGGCCGATCGGATGCTCGATATGGGCTTTCGTGATGACATCGAAGAGATATTGTCCGGCACGCCGGATTCGCGTCAGTTGCTGTTTTTCTCGGCGACGATGCCGTCGGCGATCAAGAACTTGATTTCTCGCAATGCGAATGATCCTCAGTGGATCAAGATCGAGGCACAGGCGCAGAATGCCCCACAGGTGGATCAGGTCTATTTCGAGGTAGATCGGCGTTCGAAGCTGGAGGCCTTGACGCGGATGATCGATGTGAACGACTTTCGCTATGGCATCATTTTCTGTAGCACGAAGCTGATGGTTGATGACCTCGATGAGCATTTGCATGCGCGGGGTTACGCGGTGGATCGGTTGCACGGGGATATCAGCCAGACGCAACGTAATAAGGTGATGGAAAAATTTCGACGTCGTGGATTTGAGTTCTTAATCGCGACAGATGTGGCGGCGCGTGGTCTCGATGTGGACGATCTGGAAGTCGTTTGTAACTTCGATTTGCCGAACGATGCGGAGGATTACACCCATCGGATTGGCCGGACAGGACGCGCGGGCAAGACCGGCAAGGCCTTCACTTTTGTCTCAGGCCGTGAGCTCTACAAATTGCAGAGCATGGTGCGCTACGCGAAGTTGAATATTCGTCGCGAGCGGTTGCCCTCACTCGATGAGGTCGAGGAAGCGCGCACGAATGTGTTCTTCGAGCGTATCCGCAGCACCCTCGATTCAAAGGATTTCAAGCCGCATGATCGCATGATTGATCGCCTGCTCGATCAAGGTTATGCGAGCACTGATATTTGCTCGGCTCTGATCCATCTCTTGCAGGGGAATGCGAGCGGTAAACCCTCTGGTGGCGGCTCCGCCCCTGCTGGGAAGAAAGCAGTTCCGGCGAGTAAGAAAGAGGATTCGTTTAGCAGTCCTGCGCCTAAAAGATCGGCACCCGCTGTGATGACAAAGCCGGCCGCACGTTCTAAAAAAACGCATGACGCGCCGGATTGGGTGGAGAAAAAAGCAGCAGCTCCTCGTAAACCTTCAGGAGACTCGTTTGAGCAATCGGAACCGACTCGTAAATCCAAATACGAGCGACCTAGTCGCACGGGACATGAATCGGGAATGGTCACTTTATATCTTAACGTCGGACGCAAACAGCTGATCACGCCGGCTGATGTGGTGGGCAAGGTAGCTGGGGTCACGCGTTTGCCTGCCAATGTGGTGGGCGCGATCGATATTCACAAAGGTCACTTGCTGGTAGATGTGAGTGAAGAGCACGCTAAGGACATCACTAAGAAGCTCGCTGGAGTGCGTATGAAGGGCGAAGTGTTGAAACCTTCGCTGGCAACCGACGCGCATAAGTCTGGGTAATGATTTTTCTCTAAATCGTTTTCTTCTCCTTCTCGAGACCGATTCGCGGAAGGAGAAAGATTAATATAACGAGAAAGAGAACTATCACCTGAGATCAGAGCAGTTACGGAATCGTCACAGGGCCCGCCTTGACAGAGGGCGAGGTGCGCGGTTATGCGATAGCCCCTTATGGAGATTGCTCTCGATCAACCGGTGCTAGTTTTGAACCGTCTATGGCAGGCGGTGAACGTGATTGGCGCCCGCCGTGCCTTTGCAATCCTCTCGAGAGGGCATGCTCAGGTGGTCCACCACGAGGAGGATAATTTTCAAACTTTCGAGCTGCTCGACTGGATTGATTTCTCAGCCAGCAATCCTCCGATCAAAGCGTTGGAGGCCGTGCATACGCCCAATCATACGATCCGTCTGCCGCGTGTGATTCTGTTGTCGTTTTTCGACAAGTTGCCCACCAAAGAGCTCACACTCACACGCAATAACGTGTTCGAACGCGACAAGGATACCTGCCAGTATTGCTCAGAGCGGATGCCACGTGAGAAGCTCAATCTCGACCATGTGATCCCTCGCGATTTCGGGGGCAAGACGACATGGGAGAATATCGTTTGCTCGTGTATTAAGTGTAATACCCATAAGGCCAATCGCCTGCCGCATCAGGCGAAAATGCGTCTGATCCGTAAGCCGATCAAACCAAAGTGGCGTCCCGTAATCTCACTCGTGCTGGCACACCAGCATCGCAAGATCTGGAAAGACTTTCTCGATGTGGCCTACTGGAACGTTGAGTTGGAAGAGTGATTTGATTTTGGAAATTGGATTGGCGGAAATTAGGAGGAGCCCAACGAGACTTGGGTTGCTGTATGAACACATTCGGGTTCACTCGGGGTTATGCTCACATATATCGTGATGACAATTATCGGGGCAGATCGCCCTGGTTTGGTGCAATTGGTCGCCACTCGTTTGGCTGATCACCGAGGTAATTGGTTGGAAAGTCGGATGGGGCGTCTTGGAGGACAGTTCGCGGGAATCGTGCGTGCGGAAGTCGAAGCCGATAAAGCCGACGAGCTGACGAAAGCCCTGCACGCACTTGAAGTTGATGGGCTTCGCGTAATCGTGCACACTGAATCGGAGGCCGAACATGCGGCAGCTGGTTTAGCGGCTACGCTGAGTGTGGTGGGGCAGGATCGTCCGGGGATTTTGCGAGCCGTTTCCGCGGTATTCACGACTCATGCAGTGAATGTTGAGGAGCTGTCATCCGAACGCGTGAGTGCTCCGATGGGTGGGGGCACTTTATTTCAGGCTACGATTACGGTCTCGGCTACTTCGGCAGAAGCTCTGGCTGAAGTGCAGTCTGATCTGGAAAAGATCGCGACCGATTTGATGGTCGATCTGAAGCTGGATTCCGGAGATTGAGCCAAGATTTCTACCCAATATATTTGTCAACTAATAGATGACGAGTAGTCAAGGGAGATTTGGGAAACGGAATATTCTATTGTGAGCGAGGGATTATTTCCCACTGAACTTTTGTCGGCCGATGAGCCAGATAGCGGCGGCGGCGACTAGGTCGATGAAACCGACGGCTAATCTCAATGGTAGTGGCAGAGGGATGGGAAGGATCACGATGCTGAGTGCACTAACTACAAGCCCACAGCAGACGATCGTGAGTATTAGCTTTTTGTTCGCGAGATCGGCTGATCGGGGATCGTTGGGTGGTATAGACATGGAATGAGAATTTTTTAGTGAGCTAGCGGAAGCGTGATGCGCAAGGTGGTGCCTTCGGGGCCGGTTGACACGAGGGCGATATCGCCGTGATGGCTAAGGAGAACCCGACGTGCGATGGCGAGACCGAGACCGTTACCATCGGCACGACCAGAAAGGAATGAATCGAAGATACGCTCGCGAAGCTCCTTGGGGATACCGCAACCGGTATCGGTGATATTGAGGCTGAAATGATCCGACTTAGCGGTTTCTAGGTTCAAGGTGATGCTGCCGCCATCGGGCATGGCATGCGATGAGTTGAGCAGGAGATTGAGAAGGACTTGCTGGAGCTGACCTTGATGCCCTTCGATGATCGGTGATTGAGTGGGCGGATCAAAATGAATTTCGATTTTAGCCTGATCGAATTTGAGGCGCAGCAAGGCGAGTGTGTCGTTGATGATGTCGACGAAGTTCCAGCGCGCGTGAAGGTTTGCGGTAGGAGTGGCTCCGAATTGGAGGACGCGCGTGACGATTGATTCAAGTTGATCGAGTTTCTCGCTGATCACGCGCATGTCCGTGTGACGGGGATCGTCCGAGGCAAAGCCTAATCCAAGTCCGCCATGCAGAAGTTTTAAGACGGTGAGCGGGTTACGGATTTCGTGGGCGATTTCAGCGGAGAGTAATCCGAGGGTGGTGAGTTGCGCGTTTTTCCGGAGGGTGTCTTCGCTTTGAAAGACGCGGGAGTAGAGCCGAGCGTTTTCCATGGCGACGGCTCCGAGACTGGCGAGGCCTGCGGTGAGCCGTTTCGTGTCGTTATCGAAACGCTGAATGGGGTCAGCGAATAGCACGAGTGCGCCGAGCACTTGGTTTTCGTAGACGAGGGGGGTGATCAGCACGGAGTGCAGATCCGGATCATCAGGAAGATCGGCGAGGGCAAGAAAACCGGGTGACTGGATGTCGGCGTATTCGGTTTGGCGACTGGTGCGCACGGAGCCACCGATTAGACACTCGTCGGCTGAATGTTCGGCTTGGTCTATCGTGATGTCGCGCGAGGAGGAGAGGGAAACGCAGCGGAGGGTGTCGGGTGCCCTTTCGTAGAGGTAGAGGGCGCAGGCTTGGGCGTTGAGTATCTGCTGCGTATCGCGGGTCAATGAATCGAAAAGCTCTTGAGGCGCGAGCTTACCCACGAGCGAATGTCCAATGGTGATGAGGGTTTCGAGCTGGCGGGCTTTGTCGGTGAGCTGATCGAAGAGCCAGATGCGTCTCAGCACGCGGGTGATCTCGTCCGTGAGCATAACGAGGAGTTCGAGATCCTGAGTTGAGAATCCACCGATTTCTTGGTGATCGACCACAATGACTCCGAGAGAATTTTCCTCGATGAGCATGGGGGCCGCCATTTGGCAGTGGGTGTTTTCCCGCAGTGGTCGGTAGCGTGATTCGGCGGCGACTTCTACGGAGAGCACGGGTTGCACATGCAAGGCGGCCCAGCCGGGAAGTCCCTGACCCATCTCAAAGGTGGGGGCGTCGACTCCGGTGGAAAGGCCGCACTGCGCTTCAACTTCAAGGCGCCCCGTATCGGGATTGAGCAAAAGGAGATAACCGTGATCGACTTTGAGTGCTGCGAGGGCGGAGTTGAGCGCGTGTTGCGCGGCGTCTTCGCGTGATTCAGACGTGGCGAGCGCCGCGATCTGATAAAGCGCTGCGTAAGCGTGAGGCGGGAGGGAATCCCGCAAGGTTGAATTGATCGACACGTCGTGATCCACGAGGAGAAGTGTCTGGCTCACGCGCGGCGGCGCAATCCGGTTTTACGCTTCGGCAGCTTCTTCGACTGGAGTGATGATTTCTGTCAGCACGTCGCGGAGGGCCAGAAGTCGGGTTTCATTGACCGCGCTTTCAGGATCGGAGTTTTCGATGTAAAAGGTGTCGATGGCGATGCCGCGTTCGGTGCCGATGCGCGAGAAGGTAATATCGAAACCTTGAACAGAGATAGCGCGCGAGAGCAGGTAGAGTAGCCCCACCTGATCAACCGCCTGAATTTCCACAATGGTGCGGTTCATCGTCAGCTCTTGGTAAACTTCAACCGTGGGAGGGAAGGAAGTATGCGGCTGATCGTTGTTTTTCAACGTGTAGCGGCTGTAGTGATTCTTTGCTTGATCAAGAATCTCAGGGTAGAGGTCACGGTTCTTAACGAGGGTGCTATTCACGGTCTCCTCGAAAAGCTCCTGCGCTTTCGTATTTTGCACGACCCCACGACCTGATTCGACGACATAGAATGTATCAATGGCGATGTGGTCGGATCGCGAGCTGACTTTGGCGCTGAGAATGGAGAGGCCGGCCACGTTGAATGCGCCGACCAAAATATTGAAAAGCCCGGGCCGATCCCAGGTGACGACATTGACGACTGTGAGCGAGCGGTTGAGGTCGTTTTGCCATTCGATCACGGGCTGCAGTGTGCCAACTGAATCTGCATCGGCGATGGTTTGCAGTAGGGCGTGGACCATCTGAATATGCTGCGAGATCTCATCGCTATCAGTGTTGATGGAGTAGCGCTCGGGCAGCAGTTGGAAATGAGCAACGATCTCCTCTTCGGTGATCCCGGGGATGTTTCGAGCGATGATATCCTGCTGATTCATTTTGATTCGCTCCTCGTGGCGGGCATGCAGTTTATCGCCGAGACGAAGTTGTTCCAATGTGCGGCGATAGAGACCGGTATGGAGGGTGTCTTTATAGCTGTTCCAAAGAGAAGAAGCGGTTCCACGGGCATCGCAAAATGTGTGGACGTATAAGTGGTGGAGCTTTTCAGGATCCTCGATGATTTCAGCAAAAGCGGCGGCAGTTTCGGGGTCATCTACATCACGCTTCTGCCAGAATCGTGCCATAATCAGATGATTTTTGATAATATATAAAATCAATCCGCGATTACTATGGGAGATGCCTAATCTCTCCAGAATTGGCTCTGCGATACGCACTCCACTTTCGGCGTGTCCTTGGATGCCAACAGCCTTTCCGATGTCATGTAAAAGTAGGATCATATACAGGATCACAGGATCAGAGGTTTCTCGGAGAGCACTGCGATATTTGAGTGTGATGGATTCGGCCTCGGAGAAAACGCGATCAAGTTCACGAATCGTGCTCAAAGTGTGAACATCCGCTGTGTAGCGATGATAATATTCGTGCTGAACGAGGCAGGTAAGCTTATCAAATTCCGGAATAAATAGCCCCAAAACACCCAGCTCGTGCATCAGTAATAGCGTGGGGTAGACAGAGCCTGCTTCGCTGAGGATGGCCTTGAAACTAGTATTGGCTTCTTTGGAATTTACTACGACTTTGGTGATCAGATCACGGCAGTCCCGAATCATACGATTGAGGTTAAGGTCCGGTTGGCAATGGAGCTGCTGACAATGGCGAAACACTCGGATCAGGCGACAAGGGTCAGCCTTGAACACATCGGGTTTCTCCGCAGCGAGTTCGCGTCCCCGCAAAATGAAGCCATCTATCCGCTTGGTGCGTTGCATGCGTTGCGCGCGAATCACTTCTCGGAACGAAACCGTGCCGTCGTCGGGACGATCGAGCGTCAATGCGAGGCGATTTTCGATAATTTTAGAAATCCGATAGATCGCGCGAGCCGAACGATAATAGTCCTGCATGAATCGCTCCACGCGAGCTAACTCATCGTCCATCCGGTAGCCGAGGTTCCAGGCGATGCGGGTCTGGATTTCGAGATCGAGGAGATCAGTTGGGCGCGTGACTAAGAAGTGCAGTTCGTTACGCACGCGGTGGAGAAAATCGTAGGACTCGTTGAACCGCCCGACTTCAGCACCCAGGAGATAGTTTTCAGTGGAGAGTTCCGCGATGGAAGATACGCCGACTTTCACCTTCGCCATCCATAGGGCGTTTTGGTAATCACGCAGTCCCCCCACACCGTTTTTAATATCGGGCTCTTGCAGAAAAACGGTGTCCCCGAACTTTGCGCGGCGTGAAGCCTGATCTTCCAGCCGACTCGCGATGTAGGCCTTGGGCTTTTCGCTGGTGTAATAACTGCGGTAGGCTTGCTCGAAAGTAGCAAAGAGTGAGCGCGATCCGTCGATCCGCCGCGCTTCCAGCAGGGAAGTTTTGGTTTGGATATCGTTCCGCGCCTCAATGAAGACTTCGTCCACTGTGCGCGTAGAATGACCGACCTTCAGATCACAGTCCCAAAGTGGGTAGAGGATCTCGTTGGTGAGGTGCTCGATGAAAGGCTTGATGGCCTTAATACTGGTCTTGGTCGGAAACAGAAACATCAGATCGATGTCGCTCAGAGGACTAAGCTCACTGCGACCGTAACCGCCTAGTGCGACCAAAGTGACTGGCGTCGGTTTTTCGCCATGTGCGTTCTGATAGCTCTTGATGGTGTGATCGAAAAGTTGACGGATTAGCACATCGATGAAATCCGCCCGCACCTTAGTGGTCGCAAGTCCGGCGGCACCGGTATCGTGGCTGGCTTTAAGATGTGCTGTTTGATTTTCAAGAAACGATTTGCACGCGGCCAAGCGTTCGGCGCTAGTGACGCCAACGGGGAGCACAAGTAGTTCGAAAGAGAGTGACGAAGTCGGAGCGACCATGGACTGCCATCATGGGAGGAAAAATCGCTGCCGGGCGAGGGGATTTAACCACTTGCGTCAATCGATGGGGGGCGGTTCGCTCGGCGGTTCTAAATATTAGACTAGTCATGGCCGAAATCACCAAGAGTTACGAAGCACGCGAGATAGAGCAAAAATGGTATGCCGTATGGCAGGCCGAGAAGGCATTTGCCGGTAAAGTCGAGGAGGGCAAAGACGCGTATTCGATCGTGATTCCGCCTCCCAATGTGACTGGCGTGCTGACGATGGGGCATGTGCTCAATAACACGCTCCAGGATGTGCTGACACGTCGTGCACGTCTTGAAGGCAAAGCCGCACTTTGGCTTCCCGGCACGGATCACGCGGGTATTGCCACTCAAACTGTAGTCGAGCGCGAGCTGCGTAAGAACAAGGAAACGCGACACACCTATGGTCGCGATAAATTTGTCGAGAAGGTATGGGATTGGCGCGAAGAGAAGGGTGGAATCATCCTTAAACAGCTTCGCGCACTGGGCGCTTCCTGCGATTGGGATCGCACGCAATTCACGATGGATCCGGCCTACTCGAAGGCCGTTCTCGAGGTGTTTGTAGATCTTTTTCAGAAGGGCTACATCTATCGCGGTAAACGCATGGTGAACTGGTGCCCGGTTTCAATGACCGCGCTTTCCGACGAAGAAGTAATCATGAAACCCTCGAAGGGTTTCATATATGTGGTGCGCTACGAATTGGTCGAAAGCCCGGGACAATACATCACGGTAAAGACCACGCGTCCGGAAACGATTCCGGGTGATGTTGCGATTGCCGTGCATCCTGACGATCCGCGTTTCACGAATTTGATCGGCAAGAAGGTTCGTCGTCCACTTGGACCTGCGGCTGAGATTCCCATCGTGGCCGATGAAGAGGTGGATAAGGCCTTCGGTTCCGGCGCGCTCAAAATCACTCCGGCGCACGACAAGGTAGATTACGATATTGGTCAGCGCCATGACTTGGAAGCCATCGATA
This sequence comes from Opitutaceae bacterium, assembly GCA_002713695.1. GTDB lineage: Bacteria > Verrucomicrobiota > Verrucomicrobiia > Opitutales > Opitutaceae > Cephaloticoccus. The sequence continues at coordinate 136,204 of PAUB01000013.1, read as the reverse complement.
CGCTCAATGCCAATGGCACGCTCAATGAGTTGGCCGGGCCAGAGTTGGCTGGGATGGAACGCTTCGCCGGTCGCCAGAAAGCAGCTGAATTGCTCAAGGAAAGCGGTGCGCTAGTTGAAGCGGAGCCTTACGAAAATAATGTGGGCTATTCTGAGCGCGCGAATGTGCCGATCGAACCGCGGCTTACTTGGCAGTGGTGGTTGAAATACCCGCGGGTCGAAGAGGCCAAACAGGTGGTTCGCGATGGTCAGATCAAATTCCACCCCCAGCGTTGGTCGAAGGTCTATCTGCATTGGCTCGATAACCTACAAGACTGGTGTATCAGTCGCCAATTGTGGTGGGGGCATCGGATTCCCGTATGGTATCGTAAGGGGCTCGATGTTGAAGCACTGACTAAAGACGAACTGCGCGATCCCACTAAACTGCATATCTCTCTCGAAGGTCCGCCGGATCCAGAAAATTGGGTTCAGGAAGAGGACGTGCTCGATACGTGGTTTAGTTCATGGTTGTGGCCATTCGTAACGATGGGCTGGCCGGATGAAGAAGCGATGAAGCGATCTGGCTTCGATTCATTTTACCCGACTTCGACTCTCGTGACCGGGCCCGACATCATTTTCTTCTGGGTCGCTCGCATGATTATGGCAGGGCTGAAGTATACGCGCCCCGGAGAATCGCTGGAACGGCGCATTCCGTTTAAGAACGTCTATTTCACGGGCATTATTCGCGACCAACAGGGCAGAAAAATGTCGAAGTCGCTGGGTAACTCACCTGACCCCCTAGATCTTATTGAGAAGTATGGCTCGGATGGATTGCGTTTCGGGATCATTTCCATTGCACCGCAAGGGCAGGATATTCGCTTTCAGGAAGATCGTATCGAGACGGGTAAGAATTTTAGTAACAAACTCTGGAACGCCTGTCGGTTCCGTCAGATGAGCGGCCCGATGAGCGATAATTCCTCCTCGGCTGCAATCATCACGCGACTGAAACCAGATCATTTCGACGCGGATGATCACGCGATTTTGGATCGCCTGCTACGCACGACGCAGGAAGTGGATCGCTGTTTTGAAGAGTTTGAGTTTTGCCCAGCGGTGCAAGCGCTCTATAGCTTCTTCTGGAATGATTTCTGCGACTGGTATGTGGAAGTTTCCAAAGCGAAATTGCAGGACGAAGCTCGGAAGGAAAATTGTCTCGCGATCCAGGACCTAGTGCTGCGCCAAACGCTTTTGCTCCTGCATCCGTTTATCCCGTTCATCACGGAAGAACTCTGGACGCAATTGGGCTATGCTGGTGCCACGAAGTTCATGGAGCAATCGCGAATCGAGCACGCTCCTGAAATCGAAACTGCGCTCAGTGGGATTGGCCTAACGGTCGATCGCGATGCTGCGCAATCGGTCGAGAAGTGGAAGGACTTTGTGTCTTCTGCTCGCACCTTGAAAGCCGAACGTGGTTTGGCATCCCGTCGTGATACTCGATTCCTAATAAAGGCCGATGAGGCCGAATGGGGAATCGTGGAGGCGAATTTATTGAAGATTACGCGTATGATCGGCGCCGATGAAGTCGTGCGTCAGGATAATGTTGAAGGAGCACCAGCTGTGGTGACGCCTTTGGGCACACTGGCGCTCGATCTGGCGGCTAATCTCGATGTAGGTGAGGAAAAAGAACGTCTCTCCAAAGAGCTCGCGTCCCTCACGAAACACATTGTGGGCACGAAAGCGCGACTTGGCAATAAAGCCTTCACCGACAAGGCGCCCGCGGCAGTCGTTGAAGGAGCACAGAAGCAATTGGCGACCCAAGAGGCAAAGTACGAAGAACTCGAACGCTTGCTCAAAGCACTCACATAACTCAGATCTTATTACGTATGAAGAAAGCACTCATCACGGGTATCACTGGTCAGGACGGTTCCTATCTCGCAGAACTGTTGCTCGAAAAAGGCTACGAGGTTCACGGCATCATTCGTCGCGCCTCGACGTTTAATACGAGTCGGATCGATCACCTTTATCGTGATCCCCACGTGAATGGGGTGAAGCTCCACCTACACTACGGAGACCTGGCTGATTCGGTGCAAATGGTGAAACTGCTCTACGCTCTGCAACCGGATGAGATCTATAATCTTGGTGCGCAATCGCATGTGCGGGTGTCGTTTGATGTTCCGGAATATACTGGCGATGTCGTTGGCGTCGGGGCTGTTCGAATTCTCGAAGCGATTCGTGAGGCGGGGTTGGTGAAGAAGTGTCGTTATTATCAGGCCTCATCCTCCGAAATGTTCGGTAAGGTTCAGGAAGTTCCCCAGAGGGAAACGACACCATTTTGGCCGCGTTCACCTTATGGTTGTGCCAAGATGTATGCTTACTGGCTGACGGTGAATTACCGCGAATCCTACAAGCTCCACGCGTCCAACGGGATCTTATTTAATCACGAAAGTCCGCGTCGTGGGGAGACTTTTGTGACTCGTAAGATCACGCGTGCCGCGACTCGGATTAAGATGGGTCTGCAAGAGAAGCTCTACATGGGTAATCTCGATGCCAAGCGCGATTGGGGTTATGCGAAAGAATACGTCGAGATGATGTGGGTGATGCTCCAACAGGATCATCCGGACGACTACGTGGTTGCGACGAATGAAGCGCATTCCGTGAAAGAGTTTATCCAGGAAACCTTCTCATTGCTCGATCTCGATTGGAAGAAATATGTGGATTATGATGCGCGTTACGAGCGGCCATCCGAGGTGGATTTGTTGATTGGTGATCCTACCAAAGCAAAGAAGCAGCTCGGTTGGGAGCCCAAGGTGAAGTTTAAGGAATTAGTGAAGATCATGACGGAGGCCGATCTTGAACTCGCTAAACGCGAGGCCCAAATCGAAGCCCTGCCTGACGTCTCCCGCACTCCGTTTGTATGAAGCTTTTTATCGCAGGTCACAACGGGATGGTAGGTGCCGCATTGGTGCGGCGTTTCCGTGATGAGGATGGGGTAAAATTACTGCTTCGTTCACGGACCGAGTTGGACCTCTTGGATCAAGCCGCAGTCGATCAGTTTTATGCTGAGGAAAAACCAGATGCAGCGATCATTGCGGCGGCCAAGGTAGGCGGGATTCACGCTAACAATACTTATCCGGCTGATTTTCTTTACGATAATCTGGCGATTGCATCGAATACGATTCACGGAGCTTATCGCTCCGGAGTGGAGCGGGTGCTATTTCTCGGCAGCTCTTGCATCTACCCAAAACTAGCGCCGCAGCCGATGCCTGAGGATTGCTTACTGACGGGATCTTTGGAGCCGACCAACGAGGCTTACGCGATCGCGAAGATCACGGGGTTAAAACTTTGCCAAGCCTACCGGAAACAGAACGGCGTGTTATTTCACTCCGCGATGCCGACCAATTTATACGGATCAGGAGACAATTATGATTTGGAGAATTCTCATGTTATGCCTGCGCTGATCCGCAAGTTTCAGGAAGCGAAAGAGGCTGGTCACGATGAGGTCTCGGCATGGGGCACGGGCTCTCCGAGGCGCGAGTTTCTGCACGTGGATGACTTGGCCGATGCCTGTGCTTTTCTGCTTCAGAGTGAGAGCCCTCCGGATTGGATTAACGTGGGCACGGGCTCGGATGTAACGATCAAAGAACTGACCGAACTAGTCGCCGAAGCGGTGGGGTTCACCGGGAAGATCATTTGGGATTCATCTAAGCCCAACGGCACGCCGCGTAAGTTGATGGATGTGTCCAAGCTCACTGCTCTCGGGTGGCAGTCGAGAATCGAATTGCGGGAAGGGATCAAGAAGACCTACGAGAGTTTTCTCGCGGAGAAGGCTTCGGGTTCTCTGCGCGGTTGAGTTTCGAAGGTTCTTAGCTGGACTGGCCCACGATTCCGGAATTTCCGCTTGCGACGGGCGTGGGGTTGGCAAGGTTAGCGGACTATCATGATCGCTCCAGAGACACTAGACCACATCGAGAACATCAAAAAGCGCGCCGGGCACTTATGGAGGTTTCTTTGACTGCGAACAAAAGCAGAGTGAAATAGAGGCAATGGAAGCCCAGATGGGCGATCCTACTTTTTGGGACAATAACGAGAAAGCGCAGAAGCATATCTCTAAGCTCAATGGCTTGAAGGGAACAGTGCAGCCGATTGTCGCCTTTCGGAAGAAGGTTGAGGACATTGGTGTGACGCTCGAATTCGTCGAGATGTCTGAGGGCGCAGAGAAAGAAGGCTTTGAGCGTGAAGTTGAGGCGACCGCGACCGCGATACTGGATGAGCTAGATAAGATCGAAATCGCTTCCTTCCTGACGGAAGAGTTCGATGCGAATAACGCGTTTCTGTCGGTTCAAGCCGGTGCTGGCGGCACCGAGTCGAATGACTGGGCAGATATGCTCTTTCGGATGTATGGTCGTTGGGCTGAACGCAGTGGTTTCGAAATTGAGATTCAGGATATCCAACACGGTGAGCAGGCCGGAATCAGCAAAGTGACGATGATGCTGAAAGGTGAGAATGCATACGGTTATGCAAAGGCGGAGCGTGGTGTGCATCGGTTGGTGCGCATCAGCCCATTTGATTCGAACAAGCGGCGGCATACCTCTTTTTGTGCGGTCGATGTTGTGGCTGAAGTCGATGACGATATCGATATGGAGATCCCCGAAACGGAGATCCGCGTGGATGTTTACCGCTCTTCTGGAAAGGGAGGGCAGGGTGTGAATACGACTGACTCGGCGGTGCGGTTGACGCATCTTCCGTCTAATTTGGTGGTCATTTGCCAAAACGAGCGCTCGCAGATCAAGAATCGTGCGAGTGCGTTGAAGGTTCTCAAATCACGTCTTTACGAAAAGAAGCTCGATGAGCAGCGGAGCGAGATGGAGAAGTTTTACGGCGATAAAGGCGAGATTGGTTGGGGCAGCCAGATTCGCAGCTACGTTTTCCAACCTTATCAAATGGTGAAGGATTTGCGCACGGGTGTAAGTAACGGTGATGTGCAGGGGGTGATGGACGGAGATTTAGAGCCGTTTATTAACGCGTGGTTGCGTGCGGGGTGTCCGCGGCATCGTAACAAGGATATCCAGATGGACGATGAATAGGAGCAGCGTCGCGTCACTTTTGGATAACCCCGTTTGCGTTGTCGTCGCGAACGGCTATTGAGAGGTTTCACGCTAATGTCCGATCTCTCCTACGACACGATTAAATCCGAGCTCTCCTCGCAGCCTTTATTTGAGGATAAGACTTGGCAGTTGTCTCCTGAGGCATGGCGTCTGACTCCTGAGCAGGCTCAACAGTTGGACGAAATCGGCGTGGCGTGTCTGGGGTTTCATCAGGCCTTGGAAACCCTGTATTTGCGAGCGGCGACGGATAAGAATCTTTTGCGGAACAAACCGCTCAAAGCGCCTTGGGTGGTCGACTACCTCGATCGAGGCAAACCGGCTAGTCTGATCGCGCACGCAAAAAAAGGACGCAATCGTGGCAAGTTTCCGACGGTGTTGCGACCAGATTTGTTGTGGACGGACACGGGGTTTGTGATGTCGGAGCTGGACTCGGTTCCGGGTGGCATTGGGTTGACCGCATTTCTCAACCGATTGTATGGCGAGCAGGAAGGTGTGGTCGGCAGCGAGGATGCGATGATCGAGCTTTTCTACCGATCGCTCACCGCCTTGTGCCCGAGTGAGACGAATCCTCTGATCGCCTTAGTGGTGAGTGATGAGGCGGGGACTTACCGGCCAGAAATGCAGTGGTTGGCGGAGCAGATGCAGTTGAAGGGCCGTCGCGTATTTTGTCTGCATCCCAATGAACTTTTTCCGCTAGAGAACGCGCTCTTTTTTGATGCGGATGGTGATCCGGAAAAGATCGATGTGATCTATCGTTTCTTTGAGCTATTCGATTTACCGAATATCACGACGCAGCAGCATATTTTCGAAGCGTGGCAGAATGAGGAAGTCGTGATCGCGCCACCAATGCGCGCGTTTCAAGAAGAGAAGCTGGCGATGGCCTTGTTTCATCACCACTTGTTGCCAGATTTCTGGTCTGAAGCCCTGAGCAAGAAGTCGCGTAAGCTTCTCACTAAGTTGATTCCCAAATCGTGCGTCATGGATTCGGCGCCTTTGCCTCCGGGGGCTGTTTTGGACGGGCCGCAAGCTAGTGGACGGCCCCTTAGCGATTGGCGCGACTTGATCGGCGCTTCCCAGAAGGAGCGCGAGTTGATCATCAAGATCAGCGGTTATCACGAAACCGCTTGGGGCGCCCGTAGTGTGACTTTGGGCAGCGATAGCTCGCGCGAGGAGTGGAAAGAGGGAGTCGAACGCGCGTTGGAGTTGGCGCCTACGAGTCTGCACGTGCTGCAAGAGTTCCGTAAGCCTAGTCGAGTGAAACACCGGATTTACGACCGAGAGCAACAGCTTCATGAAGTGGAGGGGCGTCTGCGTTTATGCCCGTATTACTTTGTTGAGGATGGTGCGACCAAGCTAGGTGGGGCGTTGGCTACCTTCTGCCCGCCGGATAAAAAGATTATCCACGGGATGCAAGATGCTGCCTTGCTCCCATCTAGGGTTTTGTCCTTAAGTTGAGTCTGTGCATAGCCCCTTAGACGAGTATTTTATTCCCCATGTAGTATTGCGTAAATCAATGCAGTTCTTCGTGGCGTGCTTGCTGTTGATTTGTTGCGTGCCGGTGATGCAGGCTCAGATCTCGTTTGATGACCTGCGGGCTCAGGTGGCGAATGGAAATGTCGAGGCACAACGAGATGGAAAATCGTTTATCCAATTGTCAGGGCGTGACGCGCAGCGATCAAGAGGAGATGGAATATTGCGGTGAAGTTACCCATATCCCACTCGCACTACCGATCAATACCATCGAAGGTTATGCATGGTCGAATATGGCTGGTGTCTCGCTGCAATGGGTGATAACACCAAAAATATTTACCCAAAAATGACCGAAGAGGAAATTGCCATATCTCAAAAACGTAGCAAAGAAGTCTAGAAGGCCCTAGAAGTAAGGAAGGCTGAAGAATGATCTCTTTCAACAGCTCAGCTCTCGTAACCCCGACCAAAGTGAAACGGAGCGATACCGTTTGATATTTTAACAAAGTGAAATTTTCGGGTGCGATTCACTTCCAGAAGAGTGCCTCCCGATTCGTCAAATTGCATAGGTTTAACTAGATGGGATCAGTGAATCTTTTTAAATCTATTTTATTCCTGTGCATCTGTTCTTTTTTTAACTTTAAATTATTCATTAAAATGAAGTTTATGATGACGTTTTTGGCCGCAGCGGCTTTGCTGTTCACCGGTTGTGATTATGAGGTCCCGTTGGCGAAGGAGCCCAAAAGCTTAATCGATCCAGCATTGCTTGGTCTGTGGGTGGCAATTCCAGACGAAGGAGCTGTGGCCGAAGAAGATGAACGGATATTAATCCTAAGATTCTCAGACACTGAATACTTAATCCACTATCCCGTTAATGGCGCGGACGAGACGTATTATAGGTGCTATCCCATCAAAATTGGAGGGGTATCATGTGTTCAAATTGAGGCCATCGGAACCAACAAAGGCCATATTCCTAAGGATGTGAAGAACATCTTTGAGGTTGCATCGTATCGGATCGAGAATGCTGAGCTTGAAATCAAATTGCTGAACAATGATTTGGTTGATGGTAGTCTGAAGACTACTGAAGCGCTTAAACAGTCTTTCCTGAAACACACGTCGAATATTGAGTTGTTCAACGATCCGGGAAGATTCAGAAGAGCAGAAAAATAAAGTATTCCCAACGCAGAATACCCGGAAGCGTATTCGAGGTGGTCGGGTTACCCAAGCTGGTCCAACTAAACGGTTAGTCTGGATGAGTTGATGTAGTGGTTGAGGGTGTAGATTAAGTCAAGGGATGGGCGGAAGGAGGCGAATGACGGCGCGACTCGATTGAATGTGGCTGAAGCCAACACTCGCAAGTTGCAAGCGGAAGCCCAGATGTTGCGGTCAGAAAATGATTCGTTGGCCAGATATGAAAACGCCTTTCGGGCCAGCAATGAGCAGGTGAAGTCTTTGCGGCGTGAGATAACGAATTTGAATCAACGCAGGCAGGCTGCTGACTCCGCTAAAAGTGATATCGATCAGATCGCATCCGCTGCTCGTTTGATCAATCCTGGATCAGACGACACTTCTCCGCAAATCTGAGGAGGAAATACTCGTGGCTTACCCGCGTCGCGACCTGCTTCAGCCCCACGCGAGCATATCGTGGTGCAGGGGAATTCCTTATCGCAGATCAGTCTACGTTATTACGGCACAAGCAATCGTTGGCAGTATATCTACGAAGCTAATCGCGATGTATTGAGCCGTGAAAATGTGCTGCGTCCCGGATAGCGTTTGAAACTACCTTAAAGCTAGCAACGATTCTCTTCGATGAATTCGTCGAGAGAAACCACTTGTTTAGTCACACGTGCTTGTTCGGCAGCGAAGCCCATCGCGTGACTTTCGACGGAGCGCTGGATGGAGGATCGCATAGTGGCTGAATCAGGTTTGGCCCATTCATCATGGAGTGCTTCGACCAGCCCTTGGTCGCCACCGCCATGGCCGACGTATTCACCGGATTCAGGGGTTAGATCGTAGGTGGTGTTTTCGCCGGTGAAGTGATCCGTTACCACGATATCATGTTCAGTGATCCGTTTGGTGACACTGCCGGCAGACAGAATTCCTTTCGTGCCGCGAACTTCTAAACTTCGGCCCACGTCGAAGGCACTCATCGTGAAGGTAGCCGTGACGTTATTGGCGAAACTCATGTTTACCGTCTGTCGATCCACAGCATCATTATCGCAATGGTAAACGCAGCGCCCCCATGGAGAGGTGCGAAGCCATTCGAGAACTTCGGCGTCTGGTGCGTCGACTCCTCCTTTGAACACCATCTTCAGCCACTTACGTTCGGTGGTGAGATAACGATGAGCATCGTAGGGACAATCTAATGCGACAGGGCATCTATCAGTGCATCGCGCGGGCGCGCCGTCGGGAGCATGCTCGGAATTGAAATACGACAGAGAACCGAAGCTCGCGACCTGTTCACACTTCGAATCGACCAACCAAGAGATGATATCCATGTCATGGCAGCTTTTCGCGATGATCATGGGCGAGCTCTTACCTGAGACGCTCCAATGGCCGCGCACATAAGAATGGGCCTGATGAAATGGCCCCACGCCTTCGATCGCATTGATGCTAGTGATTTCACCGATGGTTCCTGCTTCGAGCAGTGATTTGATTTTACCGTAAAAGGGAGTGTAGCGCAGCACGTGACAGATGAGCACGCGTCGGCCTAGTCGTTTTGCCTCCTGTTCAAGCCGGATGACTTCTGGGAAATTAGTCGCGATGGGTTTTTCCATCAACACGTCGTAACCAAGCTCCATGGCCTTGATGCAGGGTTCGGCGTGAAAGGCATCCTGGGTGCCGATGATCATCACGTCGGCGAGTTTTCCTTGCGCCAGTAGTTCGTCGGCTCCCGGGAATGTGAGCATCGACGAATCGCCGGTGATCTTGCTCATCAATTCCAAACGCTCGGGCTTGGGGTCGGCACAGGCGACGATCTTACTTTTTTGAGGGAGCGAGCAGATCAACTTGGCGTAAGTGCTTACTCGGCTACCGCATCCGATCGCGGCGAAGGTCAGGGGAATCATTGGTTGATAAGCGTGCAAAAAAAAGCCGCACTGGAAAGTGCAGCTTTATAGAAATGCGCGATTATCGACTTAAGCACTTTGGCGGTGATCGGCGGTCAAGTTCAAGAAGTAGTAATCCTGATTTGAGTTTCGAGCTCGCGTCGTGAGAAAGTGCTTTGCAGCCCGGTGGCTTAACCATCGGCCAATACATAGGACCAGCGCACAGGCGCACCTTGAGCTGCAGCGAGTCCAATGATGTAACCGGCGGGCGCGGCTGCTTTGTCCACGTGGATCTCGAGTTGGATTCGACAATCGATCCACGCCGGGGCTGCACTGCCAGGTAGCCGGAAGCGCAAAATACGATGCGCGTGGCTCATGCCGCGGCGTCTTTGCTCTCGTTGGCTTGGGTTGCTTTTGCAGCTTCGCTGGCCAGATGAGTGAAGAACGAGTCCCGTCGCTCGCGGGCCACTTTGAGATCTTTCGTGCCGAGAGAACGACGAATACGCTCCTTGGTGTATGGAGTTGGGTGGATCGTATAGTGCAGGAACCACGTCCCGTGGTTGTTCCACAGGTGATGATTAGGATTATCCGTGCGAACACGGATTGAAGGGAGGTTATTAATTGTGGTCATGATGCGTGATAGTCTGTGGTTGCAGGTTCGCGCCTCAGGGATCGAAAACAAAAAACCGATCTGAAGGGCATCAGATCGGTATCGTCTTCGGGAGCGTTCTAGGTTCGCCAACCTTGCGGTTGACGCACATCCGAATCTCACAAAGCGGGATCCGATCCACCGTGGCCGCTCCCGGCCCGGTTGGCTGAATCAGTTTTTAGGCCGATTCGTTCCTGATGCAGGACAGAAACTGGAGGATATGACGTAGTATAGTCCAGTTCTTTTTGTTTTAAATTATGAGAAATCTGAATCAGAATATAAGTGTAGCATATAGTTCATTTTATCAACTGCTTATGGCTGAATCGAGGTGACGTAAATCCGAATATTAGCTTCCAGAATGGGCTCTTTAAGGCGCCAGCTGAGTCGGGTAGGAGTGGAGCTTTCCTGGATGACGCAGTGGGAAAACTCCAATTCACCTTGGTCGCAACTGACTTCGACTTCGATTGCCTCGCCGTTGGCGGAGATCCGGAGTCGGCCATCATGAAGTTGTTGCCAATCCGCGTAGGTGACCAGAGCCGTTTCGTAAGTGTCTGCCTGAGAATACTTAACCTGATCGCAAACTTCGACCGATCCATCACTTGTGCGATCATAGCGGAAGGCGCGAATCAGGGTTTCCAGATGACGGACTTTATAGGCGCGATCCATTTCAAGGATCACTTGATCGCGCTGCTCGGTGAATGTCGCATCCACCAGCACGGTATAGGCATCACGCCCAAATCCAGTGCGGTTGTAGGTTTTATCGGGGAATTGAAGTTCACCGCCAATGACCGGGACGGGGTGTCCGAAAGAATTGAGCAGATCGCCTTCGTAACGTTGCACACTGAAAGTGCGTTTGTCGTAAACCTCGGCTCCGGGGTCGGTAAGCAATTCTTCTTTGCCGCTTAGAACCGTGAAGGTGCCGAGATCATTGTGGTTGTGATTGGCTCCGTTGTGGCCGCCCTTGAAGGTCGCGGCGAGGCGCGAGCTGGATTTTTCACCGGGTCGGCTAATCAGAAACTGCACGTCTTCAAACCAATCGCGGATCTCATGACCTTCATCCACGGCATACGCCTGATTCGGGTCGATCTGATGGAAGAGTAGCAAGTGGATGATGGGGGAAAACTGAAAATGGATCGGGTCAAACGCCTTGGAAGGCACGGCCGTTTTACGCGTTTTTCGATTCGAATCGATGCGGTTGTTTAACCAATTCTTTAACCACTGTGCGGGCAGCACATCACGTTTGCAGTCGGCGAAAGTAGGGTAAGCTTGTTGTTGGATTTCCATGCGATGCCCGAAGTGAGAGGCTTTCTCGACGCGAGGTTTCTGCATCCAATCGATTTGATCACCCGTCGCGCCTCGGACCAATTCCGCACCCAGCACATAATGGCTGTAGCCGTAGGCCCAGTAGCCGACTCCTTCGATATAGAAACCGCTATGTTCGAAACTGTCTTCGGAGTGTTTGAGCAGTTTTTCGACGGTGGCAATATACCATGCTCTTTCCTCGGGATCTTCTTTCAAGCGCAGGGCGCAACTGAGAATCTGAGAGAGGCACACGCTGTTCCAGTTATGATTAACGATGAACCACCAGAAACCGTCGCGACCTGATTTTACGCGCTCTTCGAAGGGTTTGAATATCCGGGTTTCGATCTCGTCGCGGATGAGCTGACAGGTCTTAGGTTTCAGACGATCTTCCAGCAGATGGAGGGTGCTGGTGAGATTGCCGGCGTAGTGAGTGGATACCAGATCGACGAAGTAGGCTTCCCGATCATAGAGTTTTCGGCCCAGCTGATGGAGAGGGAAGGTCCACGAATTTACTGCGCACAGTTGCTGGATACCTTCTTCGATTCGCGGGAGATATTGACCGTCGGGCTCAAGGCATTCGGCGATGGGTAACAGCACCTGTCTTGGTGCGACGGGCACCCTTAGTTTGTCGAAGGGAGCTCGATCTTGAGTCTCGATTACGTAGAGGCAGTCCTCGTTCGTGAAGCAATTGAGAGGTTCCAGCTCATTGGCTTTGCGGGCTTCGTGGAGCAACTGTTCCCCCAACTGGCTGCTACGAATGGCATCCCATGCTTCCCGGTCTGTCGCCGGTTTGCCCAAATGAAAGGGCCCGTCGATGAGAGCCATTAGCTCTTGGACGCGTTTAGGATCAGGGGAGAAATTGTGATCGCCGGGTAGATTGAGGTTTTGGTCGCCGTGTCCCATGGGAGGTAGAGGTTGGATTCAGTTAATCGGGTGGTGGAGAGAATGAAGTGTTTGGATATTCTGGCCGTATGACAAGCGAGTTGCTGAGTAACTCGCATTACATTAAGAGGAGAAATGAAGATTTTTTGAAAAGCTGGCTGGCCGACCTCGCGTCAATTTGCCATGTTTTGCCTCCATGTTTGATATCACTGGCACAGTTAAGAAAATCTTCGACGAGCAGACCTTCGGCAGCGGCTTCAATAAGCGCGAGTTCGTGATCACCGTTCCCGACGGTCGTTTCCCGCAGGACATCAAGTTTGAGACTGTGAAAGACAAAGTAGGTCTCGTGGCCGAGCTCAAAGAGGGCGATGAGGTCAAAGTGTCCTTCGATATCCGCGGTCGCGAATGGAAGGAGAATTACTACGTGAATCTTAACGCTTGGAAGGTCGAGTCAGTCGGCGGTGGCTCTGCTCCTGCTGCCGAAGATGACGGTCCTCCGCTATCAGAACCTGAGGACGGTGCCGGCAATATGGATTTGGACGAAGAACCTCCATTTTAAGCAGACATAAAACAGCCGCGATTGGACGAATCCAATAACGGCTGGAAAATAAAGAAGCTATATAAGCTTTAGGCTAGGCTCACACCTTTGGCTTCGGCAGCTCGCAGGAGGGCATCGGCCATATCGGATGGAGTTTCGGCGACTTCGATGCCGCATTCCTTGAAGACGGCGATCTTTGCTTCTGCCGTGTCTTCGGCCCCACCGACGATTGCGCCGGCGTGGCCCATGCGGCGTCCCGGAGGAGCGGTCGCTCCAGCGATGAATCCGGCGATAGGCTTGGTGCAGTTGTCTTTGATCCAGCGCGCGGCTTCGACCTCGGCATTGCCGCCGATCTCACCGATGAGGATGATTCCCTTAGTGTCGGGATCTTCGTTGAAGAGTTTAATCACATCGAGGTGATCGGTGCCGTTGACTGGATCGCCGCCAATACCGACAGAGGTCGATTGACCGAGACCTTTGGAAGTGATTTGGAAAACGGCTTCGTAGGTGAGCGTGCCGGAACGCGAGACCACGCCAACGTGGCCCTTCTTGTGAATATAACCGGGGGCGATTCCGATGCGGCAGCCGCCATTGGAACCTTCGCCTTCGCCGGGGGTGACGAGTCCGGGACAATTAGGACCAACCAGACGGGTCTTGGCTCCTTGCATGGCTCGCTTCACGCGAACCATGTCTTTGATTGGAATGCCTTCGGTAATGCAGACGGCGAGATCGAGTCCGGCATCGACGCATTCGAGAATCGCGTCGCCCGCAAATGGCGGTGGCACGAAAATAGCGGAGACAGTCGCGCCAGTCACTTTGGCGGCTTCGGCGACGGTGTTGAAGATGGGCACTTTCACGCCAGCGTGTTTAAAGGTCTGGCCCCCTTTTCCAGGAGTGACACCAGCGACGACCTGCGTGCCGTAATCGATGGAGAGTTGAGCGTGCTTACCGCCGAAGGCACCGGTGATACCTTGAATGAGGATTTTAGTTTCGAAAGAGATGAGAATAGACATCGGGATATTCGATTTTGAAAATCTTGGTTTTACTAGGCCCAGCGTTACGCGACGAGTTTGACGATCTTTTGGGCGGCGTCGGACATGGTGTCACCCGAAACGAGTTCGAGTCCCGAAGCGGCGAGGGTGGCTTTACCCGCGGCGACGTTGTTGCCTTCGAGGCGAACGACGAGAGGGAGTTTGAGGCCGACTTCCTTGACGGCATCGACGATACCTTCGGCGATTACATTGCAGTCCATGATGCCACCGAAGATGTTGACGAAAATACCCTGAACATTGGCGTCGCCGAGAATGATCTTAAACGCGGCGATAACCTTTTCCTTGGTCGCGCCACCACCGACATCGAGGAAGTTGGCAGGGTTGCCACCGTAGTGCTTGATGATGTCCATGGTGGACATGGCGAGACCTGCTCCGTTGACGAGGCAGGCGATGTTTCCATCGAGCGCGATGTAAGCGAGGTCGTATTTAGAGGCCTCGATTTCCTTGGGATCCTCCTCGTTGAGATCGCGAAGTGCCACAATCTCAGGATGGCGGAAGAGTGCGTTGTCGTCGAAGGAGACTTTGGCGTCGAGTGCGAGCACGTCGCCTTCGGCTGTGGTGATGAGGGGGTTGACCTCGACCATGGAAGCATCGGTTTCCCAAAAGCAGGTGTAGAGGTTGCGAATCAGCTTGTAGGCGTTCTTCGCTTCACTGCCGGTGAGCTCGAGACCGAAAACGATTTCGCGGATTTGGAAATCAGCGAGGCCGTAGGCGGGATCGACGAAGACCTTGGTGATCTTCTCGGGAGTTTCTTCGGCCACTTTTTCGATTTCTACGCCACCTTCGGTTGAAGCGATGATCACAGGATGCGAGGTCGCGCGATCCAAGAGGATGGCGAGGTAGTATTCCTTTTTGATGTCGCGCGCTCCGGTGAAATAGACGGTCTGCACCTTGCGACCAGCAGGGCCGGTTTGGATCGTCACGAGTGTGTTATCGAGCATCTTTCCCGCGACTTCGAGAGCTTCGTCCTTGGTGGGGCAGAACTTGACGCCACCTTGATAACCATCGGTGAAAGTGCCTTTACCACGTCCACCAGCGTGGATCTGGGATTTAACCATCGTGGGGCCGTCTGGTAGGCTGGCGAGCGCGGCAGCGAATTCGTCGGTTGACTTAGCGGCGGCGCCTAGGGGGGCGGGAACACCGAATTTTGCAAAGAGGTCTTTAGCCTGATACTCGTGTATATTCATGAAAAAGTCTCATTGAGCCAGAGTTTTGATCGGGAGGCACTCAAAAAAGGGATTTCTGCAAAAGTCGTGAGGATGAGTATGGGCAGGATTGCGTTTAGCTCGTGGATTCTCATCATCCTTGGGATGAAATCGCATGAGGTCCTCCGAGAGGTATTAAAGAAGATTAGCGCTAAGCAGATCGCGAGTGACATGGGTCTTTCGCTTTCTCTGATCTACAAATGGGCTGAGCCACCAGCAGAGGGTAGCGGCGCGAATAACCCGCTGGATCGAATGGAGCAGTTGATTGATTCCACCGGCGATGAGCGATTTGCCCAGTGGATTTGCGAACGTAGCGAAGGCTTTTTTATCCGCAATCCGGAATCCGTTAAGCACACGGGTCAGCTCATTCCGCTGACGAATGACATCGTTCAGGATTTCGCTGATATGCTCGCGACCATCGCTACCTCATCAGCGGATAACGTGATCACGAAGGAGGAGGCCAAAACGATCCGTAATCGCTGGGAAAGCCTCAAGAGCGTGACCGAGGGTTTTGTCCTCGCGGCAGAAAGCGGCAATTTTAAGGCTGTGGAAGTAGCGAAGTCGCGTCCCGCGGAGTGAAGTCGCGCAAGAAGATCGAATCGTTCAGCCAAGGAACTGCTTCGTGAGAAATGCAGTCTGCAGGGACGAGAGTTCTTCGAGTCCCGGCTGCGCGATCTTGATCAAGTTTTGCAGCTGATCTTGGGAGAAGGTGGCTTCTTCGCCTGAACCCTGCACTTCGACGAATTGCCCTTGGCCGGTCATGACGACGTTGAAATCAACATCGGCATCCTTGTCTTCGACGTAATCGAGATCGAGTAATTCACGTTTGTCGACCACGCCTACGCTGACGGCGGCGACGGAGTCGCGCAGGGGATTTTCCGCGAGTTTGTTCTCATCCATGAGTTTCTGGATAGCTAAGCGACTGGCCAGATAGGCACCCGTTATGGAAGCGGTGCGGGTGCCGCCATCGGCCTGGAGTACATCGCAATCAATCCAGAGAGTCTTTGCGCCGAGTTTCTGCAAGTCGATGACGGCGCGGAGCGAGCGACCGATCAGGCGTTGGATCTCGACGGTTCGGCCGTCGATCTTCCCTCGGGAGATGTCGCGGGATTTCCGATCTAAAGTGGAATAGGGCAGCATCGAATACTCGGCGGTTAACCAGCCGCCTTTGACGCCTTGATGACGCATCCAACCGGGCACTTTCGGTTCAATCGTGGCGGCGCAGATTACGCGGGTATAGCCGAATGAAACGAGCATGGAGCCGGTCGCATGGGGAGCGATACCTGCTTCGAACGAGATTTCGCGTAGCTGATCGGGACGGCGGCCGTCGTGACGAGTAAATGAATCTGCCATAAAAATCAGAGTGACGAGCGCCGCTCATCCATGTCGAAGGGTTTGACTTCGCGGGTCGTTTTTTTCTTCGAGGCTTTAGCCATGTGCGCGATCAGCTGGTCGTTGAAGTCCTTCGCCGGATCATGACCGATTTTCTTGAGTGCTTGAGTGAGAGAGGCTACTTCGACGATACGGGCCACATCGCGGCCGGGGCGCACATAGAGTTCAATGTGGGGCACATCTTTGCCGAGGATCTCAAAAGTGTTTTCCTCCAGACCGGTACGCTCTTCGACGACATCAGGTGTCCATTCTTGGAGCGAAACGACCATATCGATGCGTTTTTCGAGGCGGATGGATCGCACGCCAAACATTTCAGCGATATTTATAATACCAATACCGCGGCATTCCATCCAACCGCGATTGAGCTCGCGGCTGGTGGCCATGAGCTCGCGTTCGTCGAGCAGCTTGATATCGGTGAGATCGTCGGCAACTAGGGAGTGGCCGCGTTCGATCAAGGCGAGGGCACATTCGCTTTTGCCTACTCCGCTCGATCCCATGAGCAACACGCCTATGCCCTTAATATCGAGGGTGGTGGCATGCACGGTGGTCGATGGCGCGAATTCGTTGTCGATACACAGCGTCGCGAGATTCACGAAATTCATCGTGATCATCGGCGTGCGAAAAACCGGTAGCTTCATTTCACACGCCACTTTGATCAGTGCTGGGGTGGCCTGATAGTTACGCGTGAGGATG
The DNA here is from genome assembly GCA_002713695.1 of Opitutaceae bacterium. Taxonomy (GTDB): domain Bacteria; phylum Verrucomicrobiota; class Verrucomicrobiia; order Opitutales; family Opitutaceae; genus Cephaloticoccus. The sequence goes on along the minus strand of PAUB01000013.1, from coordinate 118,897 downwards.
AGGCAAGGGATGTTCTGGAGCACCATTTCCTGGAAGATCTTTTGCTGATCTTCTTCGGACAGTGTCTTTAGGTAAGTCATCTCCGCCGCGCCTAAAACCTGAATACGTTTGTTAGCGAAGTATTTGAAGAAACCGGTCAACGCGAGGGCGGGGCGGTTGATCGATCCTTCTTTGATCATCCGATGCGTGCCTTCGCCGCCATGAAGAAGCTCCATCTTGAGTTTCTTCCCGTATATTTCGTGGAAATGTGCGACGGAGATACCGTGAATCGCTTTCTTCATAGATGCTAGAGGTTAAAATTATCGCCGAGGTAGAACTCGCGAGCTTGGGGATCGTTGATGAGAAAGTCGCCGGTGCCTTCAGTCAGAATTTTCCCGTCGTGCAGCAGATAAGCACGATCCACGATGCGGAGAGTTTCGCGCACGTTGTGATCCGTTACGACCACGCCGATGCCGCGACTTTTGAGTTGCATGATGATCTTTTGCACTTCGGCGACCGAGATGGGATCGATGGCGGCAAAGGGTTCATCCATGAGCAAAAACTTTGGTTTGGTCACGAGCGCGCGGGCGATTTCCAAACGGCGACGCTCACCACCAGAAAGCGTGAACGCTTTTTGTTTAGCGATATGGTTGAGGCTTAACTCTTCCAGATGATGATGCACCAGATCAGCGCGTTCTTTGCGTGGGACGTTAATCGCTTCGGCGATGGCGAGGATGTTTTCTTCGACGGTGAGCTTACGAAATACTGAGGCTTCCTGCGGTAGATAACCGATCCCGTGGCGGGCGCGCTCGTGCATGCGCTCGCGAGTCACATCCTGACCATCGAGGCTCACGGTGCCTTTGGAGGGAGGCACGAGACCGACGATCATATAAAAGGTGGTGGTCTTACCTGCGCCATTGGGACCGAGCAGGCCGACGACTTCACCCGCTTTGAAATTTAGATCGACGCCGTTGACCACGTTGCGCGAATCAAAGGTCTTGATAAGACCTTCAGTGCGGATTTCGGATTGGGCGACGGCGGTAGTCATCAAAGATTAGGGCTTGTTGGTTTCGGCAGGCTCGGCTTCTTCCTCTTTGAAACCGAGATCTTTGATCGCGGGGAGGGTGATGCGCGAGCGTTCTTCAGTCGTGCCGCGAACCACGGCGCGACGTTGGCCGCGGTAGAGTAAGATCTCGGGACCGGTGACGACATATTGATCGTCGATGCTACGCACGACGGGATTATCACTCAACACGATGCGATCTTCGTTGGGGAACACTTCGGCGCGACCACAGGTGGCTTCCCGGTCTCCTTGCACGATGCGCACGCGACCAGTGGCCACGAGCGACTTGAAAAAGCCGTATTCGCCGAGAGTGGCGGTGGGATCGCCTTTGCGACTAGCGACGACTCGAAGATTATCACAGTAGAGCTTCAGATTGTTTCCGCTTACCACGACTTGATCGGTAAAAGTCGCGATGGTTTCGGTGTCAGTGCTGATCGTTTCGGCAGCACCCGCGCATTCGATGACGGTGGGTTGCAATTTCTCGGCTGCTCGGAGCGAAGCCGTGGCGAAAGAAAATGCAGTCAGCAGAAGGAGAAACAGATTGAGGTGGATCATTTTAAAATATCGGGGAGCTGAGCGCGGAAAACTACCCGCGCGCTGGAGTGGATGGAAACTATTTTCTCTCGATGGTTGTAAGTCCAACCCCGGCCTGTGATTTCCACATCATCGCGAATGATCCGCACGGAAGCGCCACCTCTGACAGTGCCCGCTTCAGGATTCACGGACGCGAGTGGGCTGAGAATAATGGTTTCTACCTCATTAGTTTCATCGCCGGTAAATAACGTGAGGTTGAGATCAATGAGTTGGATGTGAGTTGATCCCACGATGGCCTCCGTGCCGACCAGCATCATCGAGCGATGACCTTCTTTCGTGAAGGTGGGGAGGCGGAATTGGCTGACGGGGGTTTGCGACATGGGCGACGGTTCAGCCCATAGTGACGAGCCGCCCAAGACGAAAACGATTAGGAGTAAGACTCTCACGATTCTTCAGATGGACTGCGATGGGAGAGAATATGTTCACAAATTTCCCGCACCGCTCCGTGGCCGGCTGCTCGCGTGGTGATCAGGTCGGCTGCAGAGATAGCGGCTGGCATAGCATCAGGGACGGTGATACCGAATCCGGCCCATTCCATCGCGGTGGCATCGATATCATCGTCGCCCATGTAAACACATTCTTCAGGTTGTAGTTTGAGGCGTCCGGCGAGTTCTTGCAGCGCGGTGATCTTATCGGTGCGACCTTGAATCAAATGAGGCACTTTGAGTTCGGTTGCGCGAATAGTGCTCGCGTCGGAAGGGCGTCCACTGATCCACGCTACTGCGACTCCGGCTTTGTTGAGCCGCACAATACCCATGCCATCAAGAATCGAAAATACCTTGGTTTCCGTGCCGTCGGAAGAGATTCGCACGGTGCCATCGGTAAGGATGCCATCCACATCCATCGCGAATAGTCTGATCTTGGACCATGCCGCATGTTGGATCTTCGATTTTGGATTTTGGTCTTCAGGCATGGCGGTAAGAATGTTTTCTGTGGTGTTGGTTAGTAATCAAAAGTCCGAATTCTAAAATCCAAAATCAAATCATCCCATCCATGTGATCAGCTTTTCGATCACATCGTCTTGACTGGGGCGGTAGGCTTTTTCGAGCTCTGGTGCGAAGGGAACGGGAATATCCATGGAACCGATACGTAACGGAGCCGCCTTGAGCTTATCGAAATTGTCTTCGGTGAGTTGAGCTATGATCTCCGCTCCAAAGCCGTGGGTGCGTCGTCCTTCATGCAGCACGACAAGTCGTCCGGTGCGAGCGAGTGAGGCTTGAATGGCATCGAGCTTCATTGGAGCGAGTCCACGCAGATCGAAGAGATCGAATTCGGTTTCGTATTCCTCGGCGAGGTAGTCGCAAACGTCGCTCGCGAGGTGCACCATTTCGCCATAGGTCACGAAGGTGGCGAAATCGCCTTCGCTGAGTTGTTTCGGAGACCAGATGTTTTGATAATCAGGATTCCAAACGACGGGTTGTTTGCTTCGGCGATAAAGCGCTTTGTGTTCGAAGAGGATGACAGGGTTGTTCTCTTCGTAAGCCGCGAGGATGGCATCATAAGCGTCTTGCGGATTGCTCGGATAGAGACCCTTGAGTCCAGGCATCGAAAGGAAGAATGCTTCGAGCTCTTGCGAATGAAAGGAACCGAAAGTCAGGCCTCCACCGCAGGGAAAGCGTAGAACCAACGGACAAGCGGCTCCGGAACGGAAACGCATCGTGGCGGCATTGAGCGTGATTTGAGTGACCGCTTCTGTGGAGAAATCGGCAAACTGAAATTCCTCGATGGGGCGATGTCCATTCACCGCCATACCGATCGTGTAGCCGGTGCAGGCACTTTCCGCGAGCGGGGTATTGATTACGCGAGAGCGGGTGTATTTTTCGAGCAGGCCGTCAGTCACTTTGAACGCACCGCCGTAGGTGCCGATATCCTGACCAAGCACGAGCGACTCATCGCGCTCGGCGAGAATCTTATCGAGACCGGTGGTGATCGCTTGCGCCAAGTTGAGCGAAATTGGTTCTGCAGGTTCAGGTTTCCAATTGATCGGGGTGGCGGGAGCAAAGACGTCATCGGCCATACCAGCTGGATTGGGGGCGGCGATGGCCATACTGACTTTGATGCACTGCTCAACGTAGTCGGTGAGAGTCGAGTCAATCTTGTCGAGCTCTGTATCGTGACAGCTGGCGACGAGTTTAGCGCGAAACTTCGGTAGGGGATCTTGCGCGACAATGGCCTCCGCTTCGCCTGGCTTCATGTAATCGCAGGTATCGTAGGCCGCATGCCCACGGAGGCGAAAGGTGCGGGCTTCGATCAAAATGGGGCGCGAGGTGTTCCGGGCTTTATCAATCGCCTCGCCGAGCACGTGCGAGCTGGTTTCGATGTCGGTTGTATCGATGGAGAGTCCTTCCATCTGATAACCGGCGGCGCGTTTCCAGAGTTGGGTATTGGGTGCGAACTGCTCGCTGATCGGGGTGGAGTAGGCATAGCCATTGTTTTCGATGACAAAGACAACGGGGATCGAAAGGAGAGATGCGAGGTTGAGAGATTCGTGGATATCGCCGGTGCTGGAGGAACCGTCGCCGAAGAAGGTAAACCCCACGGCTTCTTGGCCAAGACGACGTTGCGAATCGACGGAGCCTGCCACGGTGCTGAGCATCGCGCCTAGGTGGCTGATCATCGGCAGAGATCGATTTGCAGGATCGCCGTGATGGATGTTCCCTTCGTGAGCCTTAGTCGGGCTATCAGCATTCGCGAAATACTGATTGAGGTGCTCGCAGAGGTGTCCGCTCCATATGAGATGGCCTCCCAAACCGCGATGGGAAAAACAAACGACATCGTTGGCTTTATTGGCGAATAAGGCGAGGGGAACGACGAGACCTTCATTGCCCTGGCCACCGGTCACAGTGCCTTTGATCAGACCTTGGCGAAAGAGATCGAGGATGCGGTTCTCCGTGATGCGCGCGAGCTGCATCCATACGTAGATGCGCAAGAGGGCCGCATCTTTCTGCTCGGTTAATTCGAAGGGTTGTAATGTGCGCTCCGTCAGGAACGGTGGTGGGGTCGGAAAAGCCATAGGTATTCCTCACGGTGAAGCGTGGACTCCACACGCGCAAGCGAGAGATTGGTCTTAAAGGAATTCGTCGAGGAGACGGAAAAAGCGAAGATGGGCTTGATCGGGATTGCTAAGGCCTTATCGCTCGAAAAAAGAGTCGCTCAAACTGGGGCCGATATTTTCCTGATCGAAGTCATCAGTGTTGATGCGGCCTGCATGTAGAATCTGCGCGGATTCGGCGATGCATTGATCATTGGAGTGCCGAAAAGGGCAATCGGTGACATCGAGGGAATGGAGTTGTCGCAGATTATCCGCCAATAGATTGATCTGATCTTTAGGCGGGAGCTTTGAAGTGGTGGCATCGCCACCGGGCAGCGCGGTCATTAATAACCAGTCGTCCTTTTCGTCCTGAATGAAATCAATGACCTCAGGCACATCGACTTTGCCTGACAGCCAACGCATCCGCTCCATTTCGCCATCAAGGTTGCGAAGTTGGTCACGTGGTTGATATTTGAGAATAAGATCGGTCTGCTCTGGCGATACTAATCTGTAAACGCTGGCTGCAGATTCGCCGATAGTGATCGATTGCCATTCACGGTTCTCAAGGAGCTTTCTTAGCGATGATGGAGGCGAAAGCATGGACAGGAATCATTCAGACAATTTGATCTTCGCTAACCGAATTTCTGTGGGCACGCGGTAGCGGCCTCCTTCAGTCGCGCCATCAGAGCTGGTGTAGTAACTGACCCAGAGTAAGCCTTCGTGATAAACAATTCCCGGATAGCTGGAATCGAAAGTGGCGGGAAGTTCGATTAGCTCGTGGGATTCGCCGGTATCGGGATCGATCTCGAAAAGTTTCATTTCGCCCCATTGCCCACCACGGCCTCCGAGGATATATTGACCGTCGGGGAGCCCAAAGAGTTTCGGGCCGCCGACATCCCGAGTGTCTGCCCATTTCCAGTTAGTGTAGGGAGGAAGGGACTGTCCAATGACATGGCCTCCGCGAAGATAGCAGAGCGCGGTGCCATCGGCTTTGAAGGCAATCGAGGATTCGTTGCCTTCGTGTAATTCGGAGACAAGCACGTCCCACTTGCGCCCGTCATCACTTTTATAAAGGCGGGTCTTCTGGAGATCAGAGTTTTGGTTGGGATAGCCGATACCGTAGGCGACTCCATCGTGCCACGTGACACTCCAAATCCAGATATCGGGTTCGCCGATTTTCACGGGATCGCTCCAAGTCGCGCCTCTTTACTAAACCACACATAGTTTCGGTGGAGGTCCGGATAGGGGTGATAAACTTGGATTGCGGAGTTGAGCATCAGTTCTCCATCTGGGGTGATGGAAAGCTTGGCGTCGCGCAGATCTCCTGCGGGTAACACGAAATGACCGGCGCTGGTCCATGATTCTCCGTCGGCCGAGCTGATGACGCGCATAGAGCCCATTCCTTCGAGTCCGCCGTGATGTTTCTGGGCTTCTCGCAATCCGACATACCAACGATCCTGAAAACGGATCATATCGTTAAAGGCGTTGTGAGGTTGGCCGCTGTCCTCGTGAGTCCAGATCGTTTGGAGCGAGACGAGTTCGGCGGTGAGTTTTTTTGGGGAGGCTGCCATGGTTACGCGCGGGAGATGAGCACGTTGAACACAGTTTTCATCTCGTTAGAGAATGATGAATCAAAGTTGATGAGATGGCCTCGCTGATCGTGGCTTAAGCCATGCTATCGAGTTTCTTAATACGTGGAATATGACGCCCGCCTTCGAACTCCGTGGCGAGCCATACACGAACGATCTGGAGGGCTTCTTCTTCGCTGATCGTGCGCTCACCCAATGAAAGGCAGTTAGCATCGTTGTGCGAGCGATTCCATGCGGCGACCTCTTCACTCCAGCACACACCGCAGCGCACACCCTTCACGCGATTGGCTGCCATGGCCTCACCGTTGCCCGATCCACCCAGAACAATGCCGCGTTCGACTTCACCGGAGGCGACGGCACGGGCGACCGGAAAGCAGAAATCAGGGTAATCGCAGCGCTCCGTCGAATCGGTGCCCATGTCGCGCACGGTGTGTCCTTCCGCGAATAGCATGGCTTTGATGGACTCTTTGTAATTATAGCCGGCGTGATCAGAACCGATGGCGATCGTGTATGTTTTCATAGGGGGGAGGGAACGGGATCAGAGTTTGCAGTTCTTATAGTCCGGGGCCAGTTTAAAGGCATCTCCATTCCACTATGAAAACTCTGCTTACTAATCTTTCGCTCGGATTGGCTCTCATCATCAGCGGCTGTGCGACGACTGAAACCCGCATCAGTAAAAATCAAGCCGCCTTCGATTCGTGGCCGAGTGAGGTGCAATCTTCGATCCGCGCAGGGAAGGTGAAGATCGGATTTACGACCGAGCAAGTGCGCGTGACGCTGGGTGAGCCCAACCGGGTGTATTCGCGTCAATCAGCTGAAGGTGAATCGGAAGTCTGGGCGTATTTTGAATCCGGCCCGAAATTTTCGTTCGGAGTAGGCGTGGGATCGGGCGGCTATGGCGGTGGCGCGAGCGGCGGCGCGAGATATGACCGAACAGAAAATCGATTCGATGAAGCCACGCGCGTTGTGTTTACTGATGGAGCGGTGATATCCATCGAGCAACGGACGGATACGTAAGCATTCGGCCTAAACTTTAAGCGCCGATTGAGCGTAGAATCGCTTTCGTGTCGCTCAGATCGTTGAATAGTGCCGTGGGTTCATGAGGCGCGAGCGCCTCTGGAGTGTGATTGCCGGCGGCGACGGCGTTCCGATGATGAAGGGGTAAAAGCCGAGCTTGCGGAGAGAGTCGAGAGGCGTAAATTGAGAATATGAAATTTACCGTGACGATTGATCGCGATGAGACCGGCGCTTGGGTAGCTGAGTGTCCAGCGATTCCCGGCTGTGTTAGCCAAGGAGAGACTAAATCCGAGGCGATGAAGAATATCGAGGAAGCGATTGAGCTTTGCTTGGAAGTGCGTTCGGAACGTGGACTGCCGCTGACGATCGAGACGAAGCAAGTCGAAATCGCCGTCTGATGCCGATCCTGCCCAAGCTGAGTGGGCGGATAGTCGCACAGGCTTTTGGTCGAGCGGATTGGGAACTAGCCAGACTAAAGGGTAGCCACATGATTCTTGTTAAATAGGGAAGTTGGGCGACGCTTTCGGTCCCTGATCACAAACAGGTCGCGCCCGGCACTCTGCGCAGCCTAATAAGGGCAAGTGGTTTGAGCGTCGAAGAATTTATCGCGGTCTCAAAAAAGTGACTTCGCTTCATCTTTACCCACGCGATTCTGGCAGATCAGGCGCCAACTGAGCGTAGAAACGCTGCAGTGTCACTCAGATCGCTGAATAGCATCGTGGGTTCGTGCGAATCGAGCTCGTCGCGAGTGTGATTGCCGGTCGCGACGGCGATGGTTTTAGCGCCGATGACTTTGCCGCATTCGATGTCGTGCGGGGTGTCGCCAATGATGAAAGTTTGGCTGGGATCGAAATCGACGCCGTGAAGTTCCTTCGCGCGACGTTGGGCGTGGGGGCCGAGATCGTTGCGCGTTGGGCTGTCATCGGCGAAGGCGCCGAATTTGAAATAGTCCCAGACTTGATAATGGGTGAGTTTGTATTCTGCACCGCGTTTCTGATTGCCGGTGAGCAGGCCTTGCGCGACGCCGTCATGACTGTGGAGTGTATCGAGGATTTTGAGAACACCGGGAAGGACGCCACCTTTGGTGCCTCTGGCCAATTCAATGGGCAGAAGTGATAAGTAGGTGTCAAGGTAGGCTTGAATGTTTTCCGGGGTGACGGGCATTTCGTAGTAGCGAAGCACTTCGCTGGTGATCCAGGTGTCGGTGCGTCCGGCCCAGTCGATTTTGCTCAGATCGGCTTTCATGCCGAATTGCTGCCCGAAGGCTCGCTGCATCGCGCGAAAGCCGGCGCCGTCAGATGAGATTAACGTGCCGTCGATATCCCAGAGAACTAATGTATGTTTACTCACGCTTTCAGTAAGCGTGTCTGGGGTTTGGGCGGGCAAGTGATTTCACGCTGATGGGTTCTGTTGTTTCCGTTTGTAGGCTGTGGGGGTGTCGCCAGTAAAACGTCGAAACACAGTCGCGAAGTATTGGGAGCTGGAAAATCCGAGAGAGTGGGCAATCTGCGTGATCGGCGTATCGATTTGGGTTAGCGCCTCACACGCAGCATTGATTTTACCGCGCAAAACATAGTCACCGGGTGGAATGCCGACTTCATCCCGGAAACGACTTTTGAAGCGTGATTCGGACAGGCCGATGTGGTCGGCAAGTGCGGGAACAGGGAGTTGATCACTCAATTGCGCAGCGATGTGATCGAGAGTGCGTTGGATGCGAGGCGAAGGTTGCGATGCTCTCTCACTGCTGCTGGCTTCGATGACCTGAAAGAGGTAACGTAGAATGATTTGAGCAGAGGCGAGGCGGTCGATCATGCGGGTTGGTTTGGTCTGCAGCATGTTTAATATTGTCGCGGCCAGTTCGTCGGACTCGGAATGGGCCGAGAAATGGCGAGTAGGTAACGCAAGTAAAGCTTTGCGGAGTCCGATCGCGGCTTTGGGTTCGAGGAAAAGCAGTGGCCCATCGATGAATTTCATGCGGAGAATAAACCAGTAGAGGTGTCCTTTTTCTTCAGGGGTGCCGGCGGTATCAAGCGTGTCTCCGGGGAAGGTGATCAATTGATCGCCTCCGCTGAGTCGATAAAGGCGTTCATTAACCCGATAAGTCTGCATGCCCCGCGCGAGATGGCAGATGCCCAAGCAGCCTGGATGGACGACTCCTTTAATCCCTCGCTGCGCCGATTTGTAATGATAGCTGCCGATCTCAACGATACCTAGGATGTTAATCTCGCGTGGTTTTAAATCAACTCGTCCGGAATTTCGCGCGCTAGGTAGGCTTGGCATGATGTTTGATTTTGTGCTGCGATATATTGGTGGACGCAAGTGAATCGAAGTTCGGATATGATCCGCGGCCATGATATCTCCTGAGACACCAAACTATGCCGCGCCTGCCTCGCTTGAGCCTACGCATTTACTGACACCCGAGCAGATCGCATTTTATCATCAGCATGGATATCTGGCGATTGATGCATTGATGCCGAACAGTGAGATCGAGAAGGTGCGCGGGATTTATGATCGTCTTTTCAACGAAGATCGCAGCAAGGCCGAGGCCGATTTCTATGATCTGAGCAGTGCCAAGAAAGAGGCAGGCAAGGCTTCAATCCCGCAGATTATTCAGCCCGGAAAATATGCGCCAGCGCTGCTTGAAACGCAGATGGTCGCGAACCTGAAAGCTATGATGAAGCAGCTCCATGGCTACGAGACATCGATGGTGGGAGATCACGCGATTAATAAGCCGCCGCACAACGCGACCCCCACGCCATGGCATCAGGACGAAGCGTATTGGGATCCGGCGGTGGAGTATTCGAGTCTGAGTGTTTGGATTCCACTGCAGCCCGCCACGAAGGAAAACGGATGTATGTGTTTTGTGCCGGGTTCGCATCAGATCGAGATGGTGCCGCATCGTCCGATCGGCGATGACCCCACCACGCCCGGCTTGGAAGTCGAACCGGGCGCCTTTGATTTCAACAGTGCCGTGGCCTGTGAAATACCCGCAGGTGGTGCAACCTTCCATCATGGTCGCACGCTCCATTTCACTCCGGCCAATAATTCCGATGATTTTCGCCGCGCCTATATCGCGATGGGTTCAGCTTACGAAGAACCACGCGCGACGCCTCGTGAGTTTCCGTGGAAGGAACGTCAACTCGCGGCGAAGGCTGTTGCGAGTTAAGACTTACGACGGCCGTAGCTTCACTTGCCGACGCAACGCGGGGATCATGGTTCCGATCAGGATTAGCGCGGCACCTATGCACTCGAGCATGGTAAAGCGTTCTTGGTAAAAAAAGATACCACCGGTGGCGACACCGAGGGGCACGAGCATTTGGATTAAGGCGCCTTCGCCCACGACGAGATGACGAAAAGAATTAGTCATGGTGATTTGGCCAACCCCCGAACACAGACCGGCAATGATCATGAGAATCCAGGCAATCAGATCGTGAGCAGCCCAATTCTTAAGTGCAGGGATGAAACACAGTATCAGACCAAAGACACACTGAGCGGCGAAGATGGTGGCCGTATTTTCTCCTTCGGCGTGGAGTTTGCGGATGGTGACGATCACGTATACAGCCGTGAGGGCTACGATAACGGCGATTAGATCAATTTATACTGATTCCCGCACCGGTGCCGAAGGCGTTGGTGATTAGAGCCAATCCAGTTAAAGCCAGTAAAGAGCCGCCCAGCAGGGCCGCTCGAAAGCGTTCTCCCAGCAGCACCACGGCGAGTAACCCGCCCATGATCACGTAGGTGTTATTAATGAAGGTAGCTCGCCCCGCACCAAGATGAACAATGGTATAATAAAAACCATAGATGCTGAGACCGCCAAGGATTCCCCGAGTGATCAGGCGGCGTTTCTGAAAGAGATGTTTGGGTTGAAAGCCACTGGCTCCAATCGGATAGACTATCCAGATCAAACCCAGACCGACAACGAATCGCACACAACTCAACAGCCACACGTCGACATCTTGAGCAGTGCCAAGCGCACGAATAAACAAAGCATTGGCAGTGAAGCACAGGGCCAAAATCAGCATCAAGATGACCCCATGCCGATGTTGGTTGGGCTTGGTCATTTCTGTTTCGCGGCCCACACTGTGGCGGCGATGATCAGGACCGCGCCAACGATATCAGAGCCACCGAATTTTTCCTGAAATAGGATCACTCCACCAATAGTTACGCCGACGGGCCCCAGTGTTAGAAAGATGACGCCTTTCCCGACGGGGAGTTCTCGATAGGCTCGCGTCATAAAAAGCTGGGCGGCGGTGGCCAAGAGGCTCGCGCCAATCAACGCAGTCCAAAGTCCGTCAGGTATGCCGGATCCGGTCCAGATGGCCGGAATGCCGCAGATGATCATCCCATAGAGACATTGGGAGGCACAGATGGTGGAGGTGTGTTCATCATTATGCAGACTGCGAATTAGGACTGCCACACTGGCAGAACCAAAGGCAGTGAGAAGTGCCAGTCCATCGTAGATCCCCGGTTTCATCCCCGTGCTGAGAACCTTGGTCAGCAGGGCGAGACCGATTAAAGTAGCGACGCAGCTCAACATGAGCCTTGGTTTGAGCTTTTCTCCCAAAAACCAGACCGCAAAAAGAGCCGCCCATACCACGTAGGTATTATTGATAAAAGTGGCGCGCCCAGCTCCCAGATAAATGATGGCCTGATAAAACCCGACCGTTGTGATGGCACCAATCACTCCGCGGGCTATTAAACGCGGATTCGTTACAAGATTAACCGGTTTGAACTGCTTACGATAGAGCAAGCAGGCGACCGCAAATCCCACGATGAAGCGGATGCTAACTAGAGTCCACGCATCGATTCCTTTCTGCCCGAGAGTTCGGACGACGAGGAGATTCACGACCAGGCAGGCTATTCCTGCCAGCATCAGTGAAACCCCTAGAGGATGATATTCTGTCCTGCTGGAGTGGCTCATGAAATGAGAGTAGGAATGATCCTAGCGAAACAGTTAAAGCGCGTGAATCGCACTCTTGCTCACGGCGAGTCCGGCTTCCTTGACCGCTTCACTCATGGTGGGGTGAGCGTGGATGGTGCGACCGAGGTCTTCGGCGCTGCCGCCGTATTCCATGTGAGTGACGATTTCGCTGATGAGTTCACCGGCGTTGCGACCGAGAATTTGAGCGCCGAGAATTTTATCGGTCTCTGCATCGGCGATGATTTTTACGAAACCATCAGCGGCGTCATTCGCGTGTGCCCGAGCGTTGGCCGCAAAGTTGAACTTGCCGACTTTGATCTTGAGTCCCTTGGCTTTGGCCGCGTCTTCACCGAGTCCGACGGTGGCAATTTCAGGGTCGGTATATATGATTGCTGGCATGAGGTCCCAGTTGATGTGACCCGCTTTCCCCGCGATCCATTCGGCGACGGCGACACCATCTTCCTCGGCTTTATGGGCGAGCATGGGACCGTCGATCACATCACCGATGGCCCAGACCCCTGAAGTAGTGGTTTGAAGCTTAGCATTCACTTTGATGCGCTTCTTGTCGGTAAGTTCTACACCAGCTTTGTCGAGATCGAGTCCGTCGGCATAAGGACGACGCCCGACGGCGACGAGCACTTTGTCGGCACGGAATTCGAGTTTCTTTCCTTCGCGTTCGGCGGTGAGCACGCCGTCTTTGAATCCGGTGACCTTCGCGTTGACTTCGATCTTGAGGCCCTGCCTCTGCAGGATGCGGGTGAAGTTGCGCACAACATCGGCATCGGAGCTTCCGGCGATTTGTGGGAGAAATTCCACGATGGTCACATCTGCACCAAGTCGTGCCCAGACGGAGCCGAGTTCGAGGCCGATGGCACCGCCGCCCACGACCACTAGCTTCTGAGGAACTTCGGTGAATCCGATGGCTTGATCGGAAGAGACGATTGTCTCTCCATTGAATTTCATGAACGGCAACTCGACCGGAGCAGAACCGGTCGCGATCACGATGTTCTTAGCGGTCAGGGTTTGGTCACCGACGGAGAGAGTGTTTGCTTTCGTAAACTTTGCTTCGCCTTCGATCACGGTGACCTTGCGGGCTTTGGCGAGCATTTGGATGCCACCGGTCATCTTATCGACGATACCCTGCTTCTTCTTGAGCATCGCGGCGACGTCGATGGAAACGCCTTCGATTTTGATGCCGTGTTCGGCGGCGTGATTTTTTGAAAACGAGAAGTGTTCGGAGGAGGCAAGGAGGGCCTTGCTGGGAATACACCCGACGTTAAGGCAGGTGCCACCGAGGGTCTTGCGCTTTTCGATGAGCGCGACTTTGAGGCCGAGTTGGGCAGCGCGAAAGGCGCAGACGTAGCCGCCGGGTCCAGCGCCTATGACGATGAGATCGAAAGAGTTCATGAGAGTAGTGGGTAGAGAGTAGCGAGTGGTGAGTAGATTTGGAGGCGAGCTGTGGTGCTCACTCCTCACTACTGATTGCTCACTACTTCAAAATTAGATACCGATGACGAGTCTGGCGGGGTCTTCGATGGCCTCTTTGATCTTCACGAGGAAGGTGACGGCTTCTTTGCCATCGACCACGCGGTGATCGTAACTGACGGCCAGATACATCATCGGACGGATAACAATTTCACCATTCACGACGACGGGTTTCTCGTTGATCGCATGCAGACCGAGGATGGCGCTTTGCGGTGGGTTGATGATCGGGGTCGAGAGCATCGAACCAAAGATGCCGCCGTTAGTGATCGTGAAGACACCACCTGAAAGGTCATCGAGGGTGATTTTACCGTCGCGTGCTCGGGTCGCGACTTCCGCGATGTTCTTCTCGATGTCGGCCATGCCGAGTTGATCGCAGTCGTGGATGACGGGGACCATGAGGCCCTTGGGGGTCGAAACAGCGACGCCGATGTCGTAGTAGTGATTTTGCACCACACTGTCGCCGTCGATTTGGGAATTGATGGCAGGCACTTCTTTGAGCGCGTGGACGACGGCTTTGGTGAAAAAGGACATGAAGCCGAGCTTAACACCGTTTTTCTTAACGAAGCTGTCCTGATATTTTTTGCGGAGTTGCATGACTGCAGACATGTCGACTTCGTTGAAAGTCGTGAGCATTGCGGCTTCGAGTTGAGCCTCGACGAGACGTTCAGCGATGCGCTTGCGGAGCGGGCTCATCTTCTCGCGAGTTTGGCGCTCTCCTGATTTTGGATTGGCTGTAGGAGCCGGTGCTTTCTTCTTCGCCTGTGCTGCTTCCTGGTTCGGGCTAGAGTCGGCTTTGAGCATGTCGCCTTTCGTGACGCGACCATCTTTGCCAGTGCCTGCAACTTTGGACGGATCGATGGCGGATTCTTTGGCCAGACGTCGGACGGCAGGAGAAACAGCGTCAGAGCCGCTGTTCGAAGCTGGGAGTTCGGAGTTGGGAGATTCGGCTGACGCTTTGGATTCTTTAGCGACGGCCTTTTCTTCGCCCTTGGCGGGCTTTGATCCGCCGGAGCTCGCGCCTTCCTCGATCGTGGCTACGATGGCACCGATATTTACTTCGGTGCCTTCCTCGACTTTGATGGAGATGGTTCCGGCGACTTCGGCGAAACCTTCGGATGTGATCTTATCGGTTTCGAGTTCGTAGAGCGTTTGATCTTGTTCGACCGTATCGCCGTCGGCGACATGCCAAGTGGCGAGAACGCCGGAATTGATGGATTCTCCGAGGGAGGGTATTTTGACTTCGTGGCTCATGGATGAGAATAGATAAAATTTAGATCAGCCGGTGAAGGCGGCTTTGAGTAAGGCGTCCAATTCGATGCGGTGCAAGGCGAGTGAACCTACGGCTGGTGAGGCGGAGGCATCACGACCGGCGTAGAAGGGGCGTTGCCCAATAATGGTCTCGAGGATCGGGGCGATATAGCTCCAAGCACCCATGTTTTGGGATTCTTCCTGACACCACACGAGCCGGGCTCCGGGATACTGCTGGGCGACGACTGCGAGGCGCTCTTCGTTGAGCGGGTAGAGTTGTTCGATTCGCACAATAGCGGCACCACTGATGCCTTGTTTGTCGCGATAATGGCAGAGGTCGTAGTAAACTTTACCCGAGCAGAGAATAAGACGCTTGGCATCGGTGGGCGGGTTTTTCTCTTCGAGGATTTCGTGGAATTGACCGCTGCTGAATTCGTCGAGGCGCGAGATCGCTTCAGGATGACGGAGCAAAGACTTGGGGGCCATAATCACGAGTGGACGCCGAAAATTGCGCTTCATTTGTCGGCGCAGAAGATGAAAATATTGTGCAGGCGTGGTCGCGTTGGCCACTTGGATATTATCCTCGGCGCAGGCATTGAGGAAGCGTTCGATCCGAGCTGAGGAGTGCTCAGGCCCTTGGCCTTCGTAGCCGTGGGGGAGGAGCAGCACGATGCCAGTAGTGCGCTGCCACTTGGATTCACCACTGGTGATAAACTGATCGATGACGACTTGGGCGCCGTTGGCGAAATCACCGAATTGAGCCTCCCAGATGCAAAGCATATCGGGGTAATCGAGTGCGTAGCCGTAGTCGAAACCGAGCACCGCTGCTTCGGAGAGGAGCGAATTATAAACACAGAATAGCGCTTGCCCGTCTTTGACATGTTTCAACGGCGCGTAGGATTCTTGGGTCTCCATATCGTGGAGAACAGCGTGGCGATGGCTGAAGGTGCCGCGTTGGCAGTCCTGACCGCTCAAGCGCACGGGAGTGCCGTCGAGGAGGAGAGTGCCGAAAGCGAGAGCTTCGCCGAATCCCCAATCAACCGGGCCGCCTGTTTCTTGGGCTTTCTCGCGCTGCCCAAGGAGACGTTTGATTTTCGGGTTTACCGTAATGTTTTCCGGGAAGGTGGTAAGGGCTTTCACGACCGTGGCGATATCCTCTTCGCTGGCGTGGGTATCGGCCGGAGCAAAATTAGATTCAGGTTGGAAGACCGCGTTGGAGCCCTCGAATTGTTTCTCTAAGCTCGCGGCGGCTTCGACTTTGGCGGAACGATCGTCTTCGCCGGCCTTGGCTTTCTCCAAATTCTCTTCGAGGGCGGCTCGGTATTCGGCTTTGATCGCGTCGGCTTCTTCCACCGTGATCGTGCGATTGTCGATGAGGCGCTTGGTGAGGACGGCAGAAACTTGTGGGTGTTTGCGAATCTTTCGGTAGAGGACAGGCTGCGTGTAAGCAGGTTCATCGCTCTCGTTGTGGCCATGTTTGCGGTAGCAATACATATCGATGACGATATCGCGGTGGAACTTCGCGCGAAACTCTAGTCCAAGACGCGCGGCCATGCAGACGGCCTCGGGGTCATCACCATTCACGTGCAGGACCGGGGCTTCGATCATCTTGGCGACGTCGGTGCAATAGTGAGTGGAACGAGCGTCGATCGGATTGGTGGTGAACCCGATCTGGTTGTTGATAATGAAGTGAAGCGTGCCGCCGGTGCGATAACCGGGTAGCTGCGAAAAGTTCATCGTCTCGGCCACGACACCTTGTCCAGCAAAGGCAGCATCGCCGTGGAGGAGCACGGGTAACACTTTAACGCGTTCGACATCGCCGCGGATGCGTTGGCGCGCGCGAGCTTTGCCCTCGACCACGGGATTCACGATTTCCAGATGAGACGGGTTGGCGGCCAAGCGGACTTCAACTTGCGGACCCGCAGTGGTGTCGAGAGTGGCTTCGTAGCCGAGGTGGTATTTCACATCACCATCTCCGCCGACAGCATCTGGAATGTAGTTTTCCGAAAACTGGGCAAAGAGCAGATCGAAGCTTTTTCGCATGATGCTGGTGAGCACGTTGAGGCGACCGCGATGGGCCATCCCCATGACTACTTCTTCGATGCCAACTTTGGGGCAATGTTCGATCACTGCGTCGAGTGCGGCGATGATGGTTTCGCCACCTTCAAGGGAGAACCGTTTTTGGCCCACGTATTTGGTGTGGAGAAATTTTTCGAAGAGCTCCGCTTTGTGCAATCGACGGAGGATACGGATCTTTTCACCGCGCGTGAAATCGGGCTGATTGCGCGTAGATTCCATTCGGTCCTGCAGCCAATTGCGCACATCGATATCCTGGATGTGCGTGTATTCCACGCCGATGTGACCGCAGTAGGTTTCTTTCAAGGCGGAGATGATATCTGCTAGCTTCATCTGGCCTCCGCCCAGGTAGGTGCCGATGTCGAAACTGGTATCGAGGTCTGCTTCGCTCAGATCGAATCGCTCCAGGCTCAGTTTGGCATGCGGTTCGGGGGCATCGCTGAGGGGATCAAGGTGTGATTCGAAATGACCAATCGCACGGTAGGCATCGATGAGGCTGTGGACTTGAGACTGCTTGAGGCTGTCGATGATGGGACTGTTGTCTGCATCGGAACTGACCTGGCTTGGGAGCGCCCCGCCATTGTGACCGAGGGTGAATCCTTGGAAAAAAGCCCGCCAAGTCGGATCAACTGAATCCGGGTCCTCTTGCCAGGACAAATAGGCGGCTTCGATCGCCGCGGCATTGGCATGAGTGGATAGGGAGTGTGAGCTCATTTGTTTGATTAGAAAAATACATAGCAGCACATCCTGCGAAGGCATAATTTGCTGGGTATGGTATTAGCAATAGTTGTGTAGGATTTAGCAATACACCAAATCACAAGACACAAGACAACCCGGTGGGCGGGTGAGTGATTGCAATCTCGCTTAAGCTCCGTCACTGCCAAATTAGTTTATCCATTCAACGTGATCGAAACGAATATCAAAACTTCCCTCACTGCGTTGCTTGAAGGCATCGCGCAATCTGATGGTGGCGTGATTGCCACGGAGATGGCTCGCCTCGATGAGATCCTCGAAAAAGCGAGGAGCGACCTCCATCCCCAGCTGGTTCATTTTCTCGAGCGGCGTAGCTACGCCAAAGCCGTGATGTTTCTCGGCGGCGAATCGGATATCCCTGTCGGGATCTGCGGAGGCCGCGCCGGTAAGGAGCCATCGTGAGTAAGCGGGGTAAGAAGGAGACCGATGGCGGGGATGCGCTTGGGCAGAATCCGTTTGGAGCCTTGAGCGGGTTGGATTTACCTCAGGGGCAAGTTGATCAAACACCTCTATCGGATTCTGTGAGCCCTGCGAAATCGGCACCTAAGTCCAAGAACCGTGGTCGCGTCGATATCAAACGTTCCACGGCAGGTCGCGGTGGCAAGACGGTGACGGTGATTAGTGGGTTCACCGGAATTGGTCTGCCGGAAAAGGAGAAGCTCGCGAAGCAAATGCGCAATGCCTGCGGTTGCGGCGGCACCGTTAAGGACGGCCAGATCGAAATCCAAGGGGACAAACGCGAACAGATCGCGGAGATTCTGACTGAGGTGGGCTTTCTTCCCGTGATGGCCGGAGGCTGATCGCTAAGCGTCGATCAGCTCGCGTTCTTTCTCTGTTTTGAGGCGGAGTTGGCCGCAGGCGGCGTCGATGTCGTGGCCTTTTTCGCGCCGGAGCGTTACGGAGACACGGGAGCGGCGGAGGATGTCGGCGAAGCGTTCCTGACGGGTGACTGAGGGACGTTTCCACGGGAGTCCCTCAACGGTATTGTAGGGGATGAGGTTTACATGGGCGTGGAGATCTTTGGCGATGTCGCGGAGTCGTTCGGCTTGATCGAGGGCGTCGTTGATCCCTTCGATGAGGATGAATTCGAGGGTGACCATCCGACCATGTTTTTCGCTGAAAGCGCGGACGGCAGGGATCAGTTTGGCGAGCGGGTAGGCCTTATTGATCGGCATGATCTCCGAACGCACTTCATCGGTCGCGCCGTGGAGCGAGATCGCGAGGCGAACCCCAATCGGTTCGTCGGCGAGCTTCAGAATATTCGGCACAAGGCCGCTGGTGGAAAGCGTGATGCGGCGAGCACCGAACCCGAAGCCCCAATCGGCGTTGATGATTTTGAGCGCGGTGGTGATGGCTTCGTAGTTGGCAAGCGGTTCGCCCATGCCCATGACGACGATGTTGTCGAACGAGGCGAGGCCGGAGTGGGCGCGTGGATCGTGGGCATCCTCGCGGTAGCAGACATGCAGGAGCTGTGCGACGATCTCTCCTCCGCTTAGGTCGCGCTTGAGTCCCATTAAACCAGAGGCGCAAAACTTACAGCCCATGGCACAACCCACTTGCGTGGAGATGCAGATGGTCTTGCGCGAATGTTCGAGGCCTACTCCTTCTTGGGGAGCGCGGATGATGACGGTCTCGATCAGGGACTGATCGCCGAGTTCGAGCAGGAGCTTGTCGGTGACGTCGAGTGATTGTTTGCCGTGCACAAGGGTCATCGGCATCAGCTCAAATTGATCAGCCAACCATGCTCGTAGTGGCTTCGGGAGATTTGTCATTTCGTCCCATGAACGTGCTCGCTTTTTGTAAACCCAATCGAACATCTGTTTCGCTCGAAACGCCGGTTCACCCTGCGCTTTGAGGCACGAGGTCAGAGACTCGAGAGTCTCGCCGGTGAGCGGCGGTTTCGTGGGCGAATACTTCATTCCGGATCAGAGTTCTCCGATCCTATTTCTTTGCCAGCACGCGATTCACCGCGCTGACAATGGCCTTGATCGAAGCGAATTCGATATTGTTATCTGAGCCTGCTCCATAGAGAGAGAGACCGGATTCGGTTTCGATTTGGATATACGAGACCGCTTTGGCTTTGGCGCCTTTGCCGAGCGAATGCTCGGAGTAGGATTGCACCTCGATCTTTGGTAGCCCCGTGCCATCCAACGATCGCATGAATGCATCGATCGGACCATTGCCCTCAGCGGTGAGGTTGTGGGCTTGGCCATCGATGATGACTTCGCATTCACAGCTGACCGTTTCATCGGATTCATCGCTCCGGAATTTGGTGATGGCGACGCGCTCTTTGCGGTTGAGATATTCGTCGAGGAAGGCTTGATGAATATCGTCGGCGCTGAGCTCGCGTCCGGTCTTATCGGCCATGACGTTGATAGAGCGACCGACCTCACGTTGCATGAGCTTAGGCAGATCGTAGCCGAAGACGTTTTCGAGGATGTATGCGACGCCGCCTTTGCCCGATTGCGAGTTGATGCGAATGATCGCCTTGTAGTTGCGTCCGATGTCGGCCGGATCGATGGGAATGTAGAGCACATCCCATGGCGTATCCGGTTTTTGTTTCGCCCATGATTTCTTAATCGCATCTTGATGCGAACCGCTGAACGCGGTGAAGACGAGTTCTCCAGCGTAAGGTTGACGAGGAGGCACACGGAGGCGCGTGCATCGTTCGTAGATGGAGCGAATGTCGTTGAGATTTGAAAAATCCAGCTGCGGATCGATGCCGTGAGTGTAGAGATTCAACGCGACCACGACGATATCGAGATTGCCAGTGCGTTCACCGTTTCCAAACAAGGTGCCTTCGACGCGATCTGCGCCAGCCAACAGCGCGAGCTCGGTCGCGGCGACGCCGGTGCCCCGATCGTTATGCGTGTGGAGGGAGATGATCGACTGCTCGCGTCGGGTCAGGTGCGTGCACATCCATTCAATTTGATCGGCATGGATATTGGGCGTGCCGTATTCGACCGTGGCGGGGAGATTGAGGATGATCTTGTTCTCATCGGTGGGCTGCCAGACATCGGTGACGGCTTCGCAGATCTCTAACGCGAAATCGAGTTCGGTGCTGGTGAAACTCTCCGGTGAGTATTCGAAACGCACGTGGGTGCCATCGTCGACAAGGGCTTGGGTGTATTGCTTAACCCACTTTGTGCCGTTGACGGCGATGGCGACGATATCCTCCTTGCTCGCATTAAACACATGATCGCGCTGAGCGGGTGAGGTGGAGTTGTAGAGATGAAAGATGACGTTTTTCGCGCCCATCATCGATTCGCACGAACGCGAGATCAGCTCCTCGCGGCATTGGCAGAGGATCTGGATGGCGACATCGTCGGGGATGCGGTTCTCGTCGATGAGGCGACGGATGAAGTCGAACTCGATCTGAGAAGCGGAAGGGAAACCAACCTCGATTTCCTTGAATCCGATCTTCACGAGCATCTCGAAATATTCGAGTTTCTCCCCGACGCTCATGGGCTGAGCGAGGGCTTGATTGCCATCGCGGAGATCGACGCTGCACCACATGGGTGCCTCGGTCTGCGTGCGGCTGGGCCACTGACGATTGGGTAAATCGATCGGCGGAAACGGTCGATATTTCTTAATAGGTGCGAATTGCATGACGAAACGAACTAACAGGTTAACTTAAGAGGGTGAACTGGCTCAACACTGCAAATGGCAGTGGCAGTCAAAGGCAGGCGATGGCGCACGTTCCACCCGGCGGGCGATTCAAAGATCGTGCGCGGTGATAAGTCGTAGAGCCTGCTGCATGTTTCGCATCAAGAAAGGCAACCTAGGGAGATGATTATCGGGACGTCAAGACGAAGAATGTAACCTGTCTGGATCGGAGGCGTCTTGTCATGGGTGTATGAGAGACTATCCATTCCGCTATGTCAGATGACGAAACGCTCGACCTTCCCGGTTGCCTGGCGCTGGTGCGTGCCGGTGATCAAGCGGCGGCACGCGAGCTCGTCGAGTATCTTTACCCGCAGGTTATCCGAATCATTCGTCGGCATTTGCCGCGGCGTGTTTTGGAAGAGGACCTCGCTCAGGAGATTTTTATGAAAATGTTTTCACGCATGGATCAGTATAACGGCGCAGTGCCGTTGCCGCATTGGGTCTCACGGATCGCGGTTACCACATGTATTGATCACTTACGCGCGCAGAAACGTCGTCCGGAGTTTCGTTGGGCGGATCTATCGGAAAAAGAAGCCGAGGTTTTGGATGGGGTGATCACCAATGAAAGCGAGGTCGCGCCTGACGATGCGCTGGAAGCACATGAATTGGTCCATAAACTTTTAGCTCAACTTAAACCGGAGGATCAGCTGGTGATCCGGATGCTCGATCTGGAGCAACGAACGTTGGTCGAAATCAGCGAACATACGGGTTGGAACAAATCGCTGGTGAAAGTGCGCGCATTTCGCGCGCGTCGAAAGTTGCGTAAACTTTTTGAGAACTTAGAACAGAAGGAAAGATCATGAAGCAGTCAGATGAAATTTGGTCCCGGCTCACCAAAGCCGCTCGACAAGCCCGCGACGATCGCGAGATCGAGATGCCGACGGGCTTTGCTACTCGCGTGGTGGCGCGAGGTTTGAGTTCGGGCAACCTGAGCGACTCTCTCTGGGAGCGTCTCGCGTTACGGATGGTGGGCGTGTCCTGCATGATCGCGCTCTTCGCCGTGGTGACGCATTTTACTTTTCAGAGCACACCGCAGACTGAGAATCTGACCACGGCATTTTTCCAAATGGATGATGCGGCTTCGATTCTACTCGGGGAGGAAAGCAATGGATAAGCGTTGGAAGGTTATCGGTTCATTCGTCGTCGTTTTTGCGGCCGGAGCCGTCGTCGGTAGTTTGTATCCTTCAAGGACTCCCGAGAACCGATCACGAGAATGGAGAGATAGTGCCAACGACGATCGGCCGGAACGGCCCGACTTTGCGGCGAGAGTGATGCACCATTACAGCGAGCGATTACAGCTCACTTCCGAGCAGGTTGCAGAGATCAAACCAATTGTGGAGTCGGCGGGGAAGCAGTTGAACGAAATCCGCATGGGCTGGTCGCGAAACACGGCCACCGTGGCGAAAGAGATGAATCAGGCGGTGATCGAGAAACTAACGCCTGAGCAGAAAGCTGAATTTGAAGAGCATATCCTCCGGCAAATGACGGAGCGGATGAAACGGATGGGACTCAAAGGCCGCCCCGGCATGGGTGAACGTCCGCCTCGTCCGCCGCCTCCACGTGAGTGATGGCGAGTCGCGTCGTCAGAATTTTCAGTTTGCTGTTGAATGCCGGCTAGAGGCTCCTACGTTCCGCATCGGCTAGGCGCCATGCATGGGTAGGCGCGTGAACCCCGCCAGGACCGGAAGGTAGCAACGGCAACGACGTTCTCCCAGTGCCGTGGAGTGCCTAGCCACTTTTTATTTTCCTTTTGGATTGGCGATTAGCGCTTTTGGATTTGGTCTAACAAACACGTGTCGAGTTCCTACCAAGTTATCGCCCGAAAATGGCGCCCCCAGACCTTCGAAGATATGGTGGGGCAGGATCATGTGGTGAGGACTTTGCGCAACGCGATCGCCCGAGATCGGATCGCGCATGCTTATCTATTCGTTGGCCCACGCGGCACGGGTAAAACCTCGACCGCACGGATTTTCGCCAAAGCGCTGAATTGCACCGATGGCCCGAAGGCCGATTTCGATGTCAATGATCCGGTGGTGCAGTCGATTGGCGAGGGTAGTTCGATGGATGTGATCGAGATCGATGGCGCTTCGAACAACTCTGTGGATCAGATCCGCGAACTGCGTGATGATGTGCGCTATGCGCCTACTCAGGGTAAGTTTAAAGTCTACATCATCGATGAGGTGCACATGCTCTCAAATCAGGCGTTTAACGCGCTGCTCAAAACGTTGGAGGAGCCACCGGAGCACGTGAAATTTGTTTTCGCGACGACGGATGTGCAGAAGGTGCTGCCCACGATTATTTCCCGTTGTCAGCGATTCGACCTGAAGCCAATTGCGGCGGATTTGATCGTGGGGCGTCTCAAACAGATCGCGACCGAGGAGAAGATCGAAGTCACCGATGAGGCGTTGGCCTGCATCGCCCGAATGGCCGATGGTGGGTTGCGTGATGCGCAATCAATTTTTGATCAGATGATCTCGTTTTGCGGCACAGAAATCACCGAGCCTGATGTGCTTGATGTTTACGGATTGGTCTCGGCGGAGACGGTAGCTGGCTTGGCCGGTGCGCTGGCAGCGGGCGATCACAAGACGATCATAAAAGTGATCGATGAATGCGATGCGGCGGGGCGCGATTTGGTGCGCATGTTGGCGGATTTGCAGGCGCATGTGCGCACGGCTTTGCTCGATGCGATTGCTTCGGGCGGCCGCACTTCGATGTTGGGCGACACGTCTCTGACGACCGAGCAAGTGACGCGGATGCTGGATGCACTGCGTGAAGGTGAGGGGAGTGTGAAACTTGGGTTGGCGGAGAAGATTAACTTTGAGGTCACGCTCTTGAAAGCGGTGGAAGCCAGTCGTTCGCGCGCGATTGATTCGTTGATCAAGGAATTATCCAATCTTGCTGAATCGGTTCCCGAATCGGACGACAGCGAAAAAAAAAAGACCTGATTGATCGCTTGGAGGGGAGAATTTCCGCGAGTTTGGCGGAAGCTCAATATGCTCCGCTCAAAATTGCGGTTAAGAAGGTCGAGGCAAAGGCGCCGCGCATCCGGATCGAAACCGAAGAAGATGCTCCGGTCGGTCCCAGCGAAGAGGAAGAGTCAGGTTATCTAGCTTCTGAAGTGACACTGGAAGAATCGAGCTGGTCGTCGACCGAGGTCGAGGATGAAGATTTGCCAAAGATGGAGGATCTGAATCAGCGGATTCCCCCAAAGGTGCTCGGGCAGATCGAAGAATTGTTTCGAGCGAAATTCACGAAAGTTCAGCGTGTTTCCGAAGACAGTCTGAAGTGATCAGCTCGTCGTGTTCTTTTGATGCCAAGTCGATCCGAGGTGAGGACAACCGATAAGTGGTCGAAGATAGAGATAAGACTCTGCTGCGATGGAATCGTGAGGCGCGAGCAACGCGATGGGGACGCGCTCATAGAGTTTTTGCGGAAGTCCTTCAAGGGCGTCTAGTTTCGCCAAATAGTCTGTTGAGACTTCCCAGAGTTCCCCCGTCACGCCTTCGGTATCTTTCTCGGTGTGCACCATGCCGGGATAATCCGCGGGTTGATAGAGTGTGTAACCGGCTGCGGTGCGTGCTTCGCCGATGAATTTCTGTGTGGCGAGTAGATCGTGGTAGCGCCCTCCTCGTTTGAGGGTGCCGTAAACAAATACTCTGGGCATTAGTTTTGCGGTTGCACGGGTGGGGTGCGGGAGGCGCTACTAGTTTCGACAACGATAGCGGTTAGGTTGTCCCGTCCGGAGCGATCAAGGGATTCTTCGATCAGGAGCTGGGCAGGATCTTTGCCTGAGTTTGCGGGCGAGGGTTCGCGGATGAATTCTTCGAGGTGGCGATCCCACAACCCATCAGTGAGTCCATCGGAACAAATGAGGAAACGATCTCCGGGTTCGTAAATGACGGCTCCGACCTGCGGATCAACGAACTGTCGATTCGCACCCAGAGATTGGCTGAGGGCGTGACGCATCGGATGTGAGCGAGCTTCACGTTCATTGATCTGCCCTTTGCGCTGAAGCCAGCCAGCGTGAGTGTGATCATGGGTGAGCTGGTGAAGTCCGCCTTCGCGTGGCAGGTGATAGATGCGGCTGTCCCCGGCATGGCCGAAATACAGGCGTTCGGGGGTAAGCCAGCAGAGGCTTAATGTCGTGCCCATCCCGTTACATTCTTCGTAACTACGACCGAGATTGTTCAACGCATCGTGGATTGAGATGAAGATCTCGACCAATATCTCGGTGGGATCATTCGCGACTCCAAGAGCGGAAACGCGAAAATTTTTCGGTAGCCAGTGCGAGAGTTTCTCGATGGTGATTCGGCTAGCAAATTCACCTGATTTCTGTCCACCCATACCATCACTGACAGCGAAAACATAGTCGGAATCGGTGACTTCAGCCTCACCGGTCTTGCCGAGATAATTGACTTCGTCGCCGTTGAATCGAAGAGCGAGGAAGGCGTCTTCGTTGTTGGTGCGGACTTTGCCTTGATGGGTCATGCCAGACCAGCGTAGGTCGGGCACTGCAGAGGAGTACGGTGGAATACTCGTTGGCATCTAGGATACCTCCTTTTTTTCGGAGGATTTTCCCGACTCTTGGTTGATCAATGTAGCGAGTTCGAAATCAATCAGACAGAAGCGCCCGTCGGAAACCCGGTATGTGACATTGCGGGTAAACGGATCGTCGTGCCGCACACCGAAGGCTTCGAGTTGGCGGAAGATTTTTTTAAGCCGATCGGGACTGATGCGCTCCACACGGGTGCCACAGCTGGTGGTCACGAGGGTCAGTGTCTTAGGGTCGGCCTCGATGATTCTAGGCACGAAATCGCATCCCTTTGACTCTAAATGGCGTAAAACCCGAACTTCATTTGCAAATCGATCACTCGCATGTGATCCGCGAAACGTCTTGTGGACGCTTCCATCATAGGTGATGCGGACAAGGGCGCGATCTGAGTCTTTAACTTCAGGCATGGAGAAGAAATTTCAGGCAAGAATAGACGATTTGTGCAGAGTAGCAAGAGTCAGTTGAAGTTGCTTGAGCGTTGAAAACCAATAACTTAGATTCAAAATTATAATTTTAATGAATTCTGCAGAACTTTCCAATTCGCTGGCACATAAGCTGCTTTATTATTCGTGATTTTACATTTCACTTGGAAACCTCATTACTGGGTGTTTCTGGGTAAAAAGTAGCACCAAAACCCTGTAATAGAACCTATCTGATATGCCTAAATTCAAACTCGAATACATCTGGCTCGATGGCTACACGCCTCTGGCCGGCCTCCGCAGCAAGACTCAAATTAAGGAATTCGACAGCTTTCCTAAGCTCGAAGACCTACCCAACTGGGGCTTCGATGGTAGCTCCACGCTGCAGGCAGAAGGCAAGAGCTCGGATTGCGTGCTCAAGCCAGTCGCAGTCTATCCTGACAGCACCCGTAAGAATGGTGTGTTGGTCATGACAGAAGTCATGATGCCAGACGGCATCACGCCACATCCCTCTAATTCCCGTGCGTCAATCCCTGATGATCCTGATGCATGGTTCGGCTTTGAGCAGGAGTATTTCTTCTTCGAAGATGGTGCCCCTCTTGGGTTCCCTCCCGGTGGTTATCCAGCCCCTCAGGGGCCTTACTACACTGGCGTGGGATACGCCAGTGTCGGTAATATCGCTCGTGAGATTGTTGAGAAGCATCTCGATATCTGTCTCGACGCTGGGATCAACCATGAAGGCATCAACGCCGAAGTGGCGAAGGGTCAGTGGGAGTTTCAGATCTTTGGTAAGGGCTCGCGCAATGCGGCTGATCAGATCTGGGTCGCTCGGTATATTTTGCTCCGTTTGACGGAAGCCTACGGCATCGATATTGAATGGCAGTGCAAGCCGTTACGCGGTCCCTTCGGCGGTGCACTCGACTGGAATGGTTCTGGTATGCATGCGAATTTCTCGACCAAGCACCTCCGCGAGGTCGGTGGTAAGCCCTACTTCGAAAAGCTCATGGCAGAATTCAGCAAGAATCTTGACGAGCATATCGCCGTTTATGGCCCGGATAATCACCTGCGTCTCACGGGTCTGCATGAGACTCAATCGATTGATACCTTCAGCTACGGTGTGGCTGATCGTGGCGCTTCGATTCGGATCCCGCATGCTTTCGCTAACAACGACTACAAGGGCTACTTGGAAGATCGTCGTCCAAACTCGGCGGCAGACCCTTACCTTGTTGCTGGTCGTATTCTCAAGACGATCGAAGCCGTTCCCACTTCGTAAGCACTGTTTACAGATTAGATTTTTGGCAACGCCACCTCGTGATGAGGTGGCGTTTTCTTTTGCACGAGTGGGTGGGTGGCATTGAACTGCGCCCTGTGAATTCGGTTTCGCCTGCTTCAACCCATCGCGTCCACTGGATGGAGTGGCTGCTCGTGGTCATGTTGAGCGGCAATTTGGCTTGGACGACGCTCTGTCTCGGGGGTTACCGCCCAGAGACGATGGTTATCACGAGTCTGTTGAATGGGCTGATCCTAGTCGTTCATTTGTTGGGGCGGGCGTGGTCGGAGAAGGCTCCTCGAATCCATCCCGTGAGCTGGTGGTTTCTACCGTTTCTGATCTACGCGGCCGTATACGTGATGCTGGTCACGCCCGTGCAGTGGTTGGGTTGGCATGATTGGCTGCGGTGGGCGCAGATGATTCTGATTTTCTGGGTGGTGTTGAATGGGGATCCATCATTCGAGAACGCGAAATGTGCAGATGGGTGTGATCTGTGCGCTTGGTTTTGTGGCCGTCGGCATGGCGTGTTATGAGCGATTCAGTCAGCCGGATTGGTTGATGATGGGCCGCACTCAAGCAGATCAGTTTTTGGGAAGATCCAGTGGACCCTTTGGGATTCCCAATAGTTTGGCTGCGCTGCTGCTGCTCCTGAACCCAGCGACGTGGGTGCTGGCTTTTCGTCGGCATGCCTCAGCATTGCAGAGGGTGCTGTTTGGCTATTTGGGGATTAGTTTTGTGATCGAGTTTATTCTGACAGTGAGCCGTGACTGAGCAGACTCGTGAGTGGATCCGTCTCTTTGAGGAAGGCTTTGAAAAGCACTATGCCTTGGATTGGGAAGTCGCGCCCGCATGTTTCGAACAGATTAAGGAGATCGAATCCAATATCCCTGGAGTGACTCCGGGAGTGGTGACCAATCCTTCTCAGGTCTATCTTAAGATCGTGGCCAATTATTAAGTGAATCCGCCGCCAGCAGAATGGGACGGTGTCCACTTTATGACGGAGAAGTAGTCTCTGGTTATCGGTCAGCTGAAGCTTAGCTTTTCGATTTTAACGTCAGCGCGTAAACCGTGGCGCGATTCAGATGAATACGGATGAGGTATGATCCAGCCGGTAAATCACCTAGGGTGAAATTTTTCCAACTGATTTCGTGGCGAAGATTGTCACCTGAAATAGAGACAGCCCCCTCTTGGCTGTAGCCCTTTAATCGGTATCCGGAAGCTGTGAGTATTTCGACTTGGATACTTCCTTCTGAAGCGTCGGCATTCAGGGTGATCGATTCGACTGAAGTGAGATCGATCGATTTGAGAGTGACTTGCCCGCGATGCTCTAGTGGCTGCTTTAAGGTGGGCTGATCACTACGGGCCAGAGAGCGTATGCCGGTAAATCGATCTCTCGGGATCGAAGCCATACCCATCCCTGAGAGTTTACCACGACCGGCGGGATTCGTGGCTCCTCCTGAGTAGCCGCCATAGTAGAATCGAATCTCGTCTTCTAGAATCACCGGCGAAGCATTGGTGAAAATGGACCCGCTATCAAAACTCCCTTCGGCTCCTCGTGGGAGAACAAATTGGTTTTGAAAGGGCCGCAGCCAGTGATCGCCATCCTTACTGATCGCAAGTTCGATCTCGATGACGCCTCCACCTTCGGCGCGATCCAAAATTTGAAGGAGAGAGAAATAGTAACCTTGATGGTAGAAAACTGGAGCGGCGTGAAATTCGACGGAGGGAGGATCGTTGTCGTCGGGAGCGATGAGTAGCTCGGGTGCAGACCAGTGAATGAAATCCTCACTCATGATCCGCCCCATGGCGTGTTTCCAAAACATATTTCCATCGGGACTATCGATCCACATTTTGCCGTAGATGGCATACTTTCTTCGAATTGGATCATAGAAGCAGTCGACCGCATCGGACATGGTGAGGGGACGTAGCCATGGTGTTTGGGTGTCATCGGAAAAAGGCAGGTCAGGGGCGTATTTGCCTCGGCCATGGCTCATCAGCGACAGCGGGGCCTCGTCATGCTTCGTCCAATGGATGCCATCGGGCGAGAACGCGACATGCAGTCCGGGGTTTTCCTGATCTCCCTCGCCGGAGAAATCGAAATAACTCATTTTATAACGTCGTGAGCTATCGGTAGATTTATGATCGACCACGACCCAACAGCCATAGCGATAGGAGTAGCCCCCATTTCCCAACATCACGATATTGTTACGAGGACTTCCTTTCAGCGGAAAGAAATCGAACATTGGTTTCTCGAAATGGATTCCGTCGTCCGATTCGGCGTAGCAAACCGGGTGGTCTTGCGTGCGACTGGGCACCTGATCTTTGGCGTAGCCCTGATACCACAGCTGATATTTACCGGTCTGCGGATGGCGGTAGACACTCGACCAGCCAATGGCTTCTTCCCACGGATGATCTTGAGCAATGACCGGGTTGGCTGAGTGGCGCTTGAATGGGGTAGCGATTTGCTCAGTGCCTGATCGGTAGAGGATCGGACTTTCGTCAGCGAGGAGTAGGGTGTGATCTGAAGCCATAGTTATTGACATGAGATAGCCTCTGGGA
Source organism: Opitutaceae bacterium (assembly GCA_002713695.1). GTDB lineage: Bacteria > Verrucomicrobiota > Verrucomicrobiia > Opitutales > Opitutaceae > Cephaloticoccus. The sequence goes on along the minus strand of PAUB01000013.1, from coordinate 88,675 downwards.
GGCGAAATACTGACACCCACCAGAGCAAGAGTTCGATTTACTCTTTGCTTGGTGGTGAATTGATTATTTGAGCAGCATTTCTTTTACGGACTGCCCTGCTGGAATCATAGGAATCACGTGTTCGTTGTAGGGGACGATCACATCGAGCACGTAAGGTCCGTCGTGATCGAGCATCTCTTGGATCGCTTCCTTGAGTTCGCTCTTCTTGATCACGCGGCGACCTGCCACTCCGTAACCTTCGGCAATTTTTACGAAATCGGGATAGAGCCCATCGGTATTATCTGGGCTCCCAATATTGTTTTCATCACTCAGCACGGTGTTGCCGCGGACGCTGCCGTAGAAGCGATCTTCCCACTGCATGACCATGCCGAGATGCTGGTTGTTGAGAATCATCGCCTTGGCGTTGATCTTTTCGATCTTGGCCGTGGCAAGCTCTTGGATGTTCATCGCAAATGAGCCGTCGCCGTCGATGTCGATGACCTCGAGATCAGGTCGGGCAACTTTGGCGCCGAGGGCGGCTGGGTAACCAAAACCCATTGCGCCGAGGCCGAGGGAGCTAATGAAGCGGCGCGGTTTGTCGAAGCGATAAAACTGAGCAGCCCACATCTGATGTTGCCCCACGCCGGTGGTGATGATGGCCTCACCTTTGGTGAGCTCGTATAGCGTGGCAATCGCTTCCTGAGATTGGATATGCGGACTTGGTTCGTAGCTGAAGGGATGCTTTTCCTTCCACTCGTTGACTTGCCTATGCCAGGCCTTCGTCTCTGGCGGCGCATATTTTGCCACCGCTACTAGTTCGTTGAGGCGACGCAGCGCGTATTTAATATCGCTGAGAATAGGGAGGACGACGGCGCAATTTTTGTTATGTTCCGAAGCATCGATATCGACGTGCACGATCTTGGCCTTGGTCGCGAATCTGCTGGTGTCACCGGTGATGCGATCGTCAAACCGCGCGCCGAGGCAGAGGACCAAATCGGCTTCATCGATTGCCCAGTTGCCGTAGGCCGAGCCATGCATGCCAAACCAGTGCATGGAAAGTTCGTGGGTTTCGGGAAATGCACCGAGACCCATTAGCGTGCTCGCTACAGGAATGTTGGTAGCCTCAGCGAAGGTTTTAAGATCCTCGGAAGCGTTGGCGGAAATGATGCCGCCACCTACGTAGAGCATGGGCTTTTTCGCCTCGGAGATAAGTGCGAGGATTTGTTTGAGCTGATCGTCGCTGGCTTCGTGCGCGCAGGACACGTAAGGATTGTTGAACTCAACAGTCGCCGGGAAGACGGGTTGAAACAAGGCCTGCTGCACATCCTTCGGGATGTCGATAATCACGGGACCTTGTCGGCCGGTGCGCGCGAGATGAAAGGCTTCTTTAAAGATCTTCGGCAACTCCGTGACATCCGTGATCAGGTAGGAGTGCTTCACGATCGGCAGGGTCATGCCGTAGAAATCAGTTTCCTGAAAGGCCATCTTACCGATGAACTTGCTGTAAACTTGTCCGGTGATGCAGATCAGCGGCACAGAATCCATGAATGCATCGGCAATGGCCGAAACGAGATTGGTCGCACCGGGGCCACTGGTGGCCATGCAGACGCCCACTTTTCCACTCACTCGTGAGTAGGCTTCAGCGGCAAAGGAACCGCCCTGTTCGTGCCTTGGCAGGATGGTGCGGATCTGATCAGTGCGGGCCAGAGACTGGTGCAACTCCTGTGAAGCTCCACCTGGATATGCGAAAATATCGGAGACACCCTCACGGATGAGGCATGCGACGACGGCGTCGGCCCCATTCATTTCGGGACCGATTTCGTCCTTAGGGAATGCTGTTGGTGAGGTCGTGCTGGTTTTCATAGGATGGAAAAAAGGGAAGTAGCAAAGTTGTTTATCCCACTCGGGGCAAGCCTCCGTCTTGTCCTAATTGTCACTCCTAGTTTTTCGATTGCGGGGGGCAGGTGTGCGCCCACGTTGGACGTTATGTTGAAACTGCTTTTTATCGGCGACATTGTGGGCCGACCGGGACGGGATATTGTAAACGAGCGTTTGGCGGGTTTACGGCGCGAACATTCCTTGGATTTCGTGATTGCGAATGGGGAAAACTCGGCGGCGGGTTCGGGCATCACGGCGCCTATCACGCGTTCTCTCCATGCTGCTGGTGTGGATGCCGTCACGCTGGGTGATCATGTTTGGGATCAACGCGGTTGGGAGACAGATATCTTACAATTAGAGAACGTGTGTCGTCCGGCAAATTTGCCTGCGTCCTGTCCGGGATGGGATCATGTGATCATGGAGTCACGTGGCTTTCGGGTCGGAGTTTTTACGGTGCTTGGGAGGCAATACCTCAACATGAAATCCGAGTGTCCTTTCTTAGCCGCCGACCGGATGATCAAACAACTGCGGGGGCAAACGGATGCAATCATCGTGGAGATTCATGCCGAGGCGACTTCGGAGAAACAGGCTTTGGGCTGGCATCTTGATGGTCGCGTGACCGCAGTGCTTGGCACGCATACGCATGTGCCGACAGCTGATGCGCGAGTATTGCCGAAAGGCACGGCGTTTATTTGCGATGTCGGAATGACGGGGCCTTATGGCTCAGTGCTTGGCCGCGAGGTAGAGCCCGTGATTGGACGTTTTCTCGATGGACTCCCTCGCCGGTTTCCCGTGGCGACTGATGATGTGCGACTTTCTGGAGCAATCGTGGAGATCAATCCCACAATGGGGCAGGCTGAGAATATTGAATTGCTTACCGTGCGCAAAGAAGCCGATGCGTCGAATCCCGTCGCGGCTGATTGAGGCGCGTGGGCCGTAGTAGGTCCGCCGGTTGTCGGCTGAACTGTTGCTTAACTTGCTGCTTTGGCGGCAGCCGATTCCTGATAGGCGCCGAGCTTGCGATAGCGTTCGTAGCGACTGTCGAGGAGTTTTGGAATAGAGAGTTTTTTGAGCTCCTTGAGGTGATTCTTGAGGCTGGTATCGAGTGCTTTACCGGCCGCTTCCGGATCGTAGTGCGCACCGCCCATGGGCTCGGGAATCACTTCCTCAACGACACCGAGCTTCTGGAGCGTAGCGGCGTTGAGCTTGAGGGCTGCGGCGGCCTGCGGTGCTGCAGCACTATCTTTCCATAAAATAGCTGCGCAACCTTCAGGAGAAATCACTGAATAATAGCTGTTTTCGAAAATAACCACGCGGTCGGTCACCCCAATACCGAGGGCTCCACCTGAACCGCCTTCGCCCACCACGACAGCCATCGTCGGCACTTTGAGCATCGCCATTTCGCGGAGGTTAACCGCGATGGCTTCAGAAACATGGCGCTCCTCGGAACCGATGCCGGGATAAGCTCCGGGTGTGTCGATGAAGCAGATGACAGGGAGCCTGAACTTTTCAGCCATCTTCATCAGTCGAAGTGCTTTGCGGTATCCTTCCGGTTGCGGCATTCCAAAATTACGCGCGATCTTTTCGTTCGTGTCGCGGCCCTTTTGCTGAGCGATGATCATAACGGATTGTCCGCCGAAAAATGCTGTGCCTCCGATCAGAGCGCGATCATCGCGGAACTGACGGTCTCCATGAAGCTCCTGAAAATTTTCGCAGAGCATTTCGACGTAATCGAGAGCGTAGGGGCGCTTCGGATGGCGAGCGATTTGCACGCGCTGCCATGGAGTCAGGTTGGTGTAGATATCCAGACGGGTCTGCTCGAACTTCATCTCGATGGCGGTGACCTCCTTGCTGAGGTCGAGATTACTTTCGAGAGAGTTTTGACGCAACTCATCCAACTGCTTCGCGAGTTCGCGGAGCGGCTTTTCGAATTCTAATACATACGCCGGGGTATCCATGCGGGCAAATTACGGGGCCAGTAGGAAGGCTGTCAACGGGCGGGATTTCAGTTAATGCCATCCGATTGCTCTTCCGGATTCTTGAGCTGATCCTTCCAACTGAGGATTTTTGCCTGTGCTCCGTATTTCTCGGCGGTAGCCTTGTCGCCGCGTTCCATCCAGATGCGAGACAGGGTGGTGTTGATAAACAAATCCTGATCATCAATAGCGTGGGCGTGCTCCGCAGCGTGAAGGGCTTCGTCGAGTTTACGCGAACTGAAATGGATCTCTGCCAGTGCGTGCCAGGCGGCGAAAGATTTGGGATCAGCCTCTGTCGCGCGAGCGAGTTTACCGATCGCAGCTTCGGTTTCGCCCATGGCGTAATCGAAGGTCGCGTCGTCGATGAGAGTTTGGAGTTCGTCGGAAGTCACGGAAGTAATCTAGCAGGCTGTTGCCAAAAAGAAAGGACGGCTTCGCAGCCGTCCTCGCGAGACAAGTAAGTGTATTAATGCGGGCTCAGGCTTTCGGTGCACTGCCGACGATAGCCACTTTGAGCGTGATCTCTGGGCTCACCTTATCTTCGTTCTGGCCGGACTGAATACCGAAGTCAGCCCGCCGGACAGTGAACTCACCGCGGATGACGAGGAGATCGCCTTTGTTGCCGGGCTTCGTGCGCTTTCCCAACGCGTCGGCGAGGTAGGTGATTCTTACCGGAACGGCAATTTCCTGGGTGACTCCTTTTAACGTGAATTTGCCTTGGGCGACGGCGGACGTGGTGTTGTTCGTGGTCTTCGCATCGGACAAGGAGGTAAGTTCGAAAGTGATCTCAGGATAGCTGCCGACATCGAGCCACTTACTGCCGTGCAGATGTTCGGTCATGGTGGCATTGGAAACCATGAGGGAATTGGCGGTGATCAAAATCGTGCCTGCGGTGGACGCAGGAGCAGCAGGATCGAAGCTCACCATGCCGGATACCCCATTGGCTGAGCCCGAGATCGGCTCCAGCAACGAGTCGAGATGGAATTGCACTGCATTCACTCCCTTGGGATCTTTGAAATCGAAGGAAATCGGAGCCGCGGTAGCGACCACGGCAAACGAAGCGAGACAGGCGAGGATGATTTTTTTCATGAATTAGAATGAGTTGGTTTGGAACGGAAGAAAAGTGAGGTGGCGAAAAACAAGGTAGCAATACCGATGCCACCGCCAAGCCATTCGATGCCTGGCACGAAACGATCGTCGTAAGTGATATATTCAATGCCGGTGATTTCATCGAGCTGCTCGATGGGCACACGATCCATACTCCAGCCGGTGTGGGCACCTTTATTGACCCAGTAGACAATCGAAAAAACGAGACAGAATGCGGCGATTAGACTTAAAGCTAAGCGAGCCCTTGAGGGCCTCGGGTGCTGAGATGGGGGTCGAGAGATGGGGGTCGACATGAAAGAGGGTGTTTTCAGTAATGCGGCGTTGCGGAACAATGCAAACGGCGGCGACAGATTTTATAGAATCAACATGGCGTCGCCATAACTGAAGAAGCGGTATTCATGCGCGATGGCTTCGGCGTAGATTTCCTTGAACCACTCGATACCCTCAGTCGAACCGGGGGCGAGAAACGCGGAGAGCAAACACAGCAGGGTGGAGCGGGGTTGGTGGAAATTGGTAATCAGCGCATCCACGCCGCGAAAGGTCGCGGGTGGATAAATATAGATATCGGCTTCGCCAAAGTAATCGATGTCGCGCGAGGTGTGATCCGTGCTGAGAAAGTGCTCAACGGTGCGCACCGTGGTGGTGCCCACGGCGATGCGTCGTCCGGTGGTGTTTTCTAGGGCGTGTTGGGTCGCGGCCGGTATTTCGTAGAGTTCGCGGTGGATATCGTGCGCGTTGACTGTGTCCGTTGTGATCGGGCGAAACGTGCCGAGGCCCACATGAAGCGTGACGTTGGCGGAGGCGATGCCTTGATTTGAAAGTGTGTCGAGCAACTCCGGCGTGAAATGCAGGCCGGCGGTCGGCGCGGCGACGGCAACTTGGCGGGCCCGATCGGCGTAAACGGTTTGGTAGCGTTCGATATCGCCTGCGCGTTTGGTGGAATCTTTGCGCTGAATATAAGGAGGCAGAGGGACATCGCCGAGGCGATTGGCGACTTCGACGATGGGCTCGCCGGTCGGCGTGGTAAGTTTCACGGTCGCCGAACCGTCGGCCTCTTTGCCGATCACTTCTCCGCTGAAGGCGCCATCGGCATGCGCGAAAGTCGCGCCGATGGGGAGGCGTTTACCGGGCTTGATCAGGCAGCGCCAGATTTGTTCTCCATCGACGGGGCGGAGGAGGAAGCACTCGACTTGGCCACCTGTGGGTCGCGCGGCCTCGAGCCGAGCGGGGAGCACGGCGGCGTTGTTGCGGAAGAGGGTGTCGCCTTGATTGAGGAACTTCGGGAGATCAGCGAAGATGTGGTGGCTGATCTTACGCGACGCTCGATCCACCACGAGGAGGCGCGCGGCATCACGACGGGCGGCAGGAGTCTGCGCGATGAGATGATCGGGTAGTGGATAGTCGAAAAGGTCGGTGGCGAGAGAGGTCACGGTGGGAAATGAATACTTGCGCTTGCCTTGGCGGCGAGTTTGTTCCGTTCTTCCGACTACGCCGAGCTAGCTCAGCTGGTAGAGCAACTCATTCGTAATGAGTAGGTCGTCGGTTCGAATCCGATGCTCGGCTCCATTTTAAGTCCCGTCTGCTTTTTTAGCGGCGGGACTTTTAGTTGCCGGAGATAGAGTCGTCGGGGAGATCCCCTTGTAACTCATCCCGAAGGCGGAGCACGGCAATCTCGGCTCGAAGGTGCTGATTAAAAAGTTCGAGTCGCGCGCCCACATCGAGGGTTTCGAGGAGCTTCTGTCTGATTACGGGATTTTCGCAAAGACTGAAGGCGGCGAGATCGACGAAGGTTTCAGGATCGTCGATCGTCCGCAAAAATTCAGCCATCTCGGCAGGCATGCGTCCACCGATATCGCGTTTGAGTGCGAGGAGGCGGGCGAGTTCAGAGCGAAGATCCTTGGCTTCGACGGGATTTTCGCAGGTTCGACTCCTCAGGGCGCGAATGCTGATGAGCCGGTAAGGTTTATCGCTAGTGATATCCGTGATTTCTGCACGGCAAAGTCCTTGGAGGAGAAGATTGGAAGTGCCGTCGTCGTTTTTCTGGCACGCGCGAATGATGCCGACGGTGGCGATACGGTGGGGTGGTTCGAAGGCACCTTCGTCGTAAACGCGTTGTTGATCGAGCCCTGCGACCGCGAGTAAGCGGGAAGAGGCGAGCGTGTCGTCCAGCATTTCACGGTAGCGCGGTTCGAAGATGTGCAGGGGCAACAAAGCCTGCGGGAAAAACGCGACATCGGGCAGAGTCATCACCGGCACCTGATCTGGCACTACGATTTCCATATCCATACGAGCAACTTAGGAAGAGGCCCTTGAAGGGCAAATGAATCACATGGAATTGTGCCGTCGGCGGCGCATCGGGATGACTTTAGTGTGACACGAGTGTGACACAACGGCTCGAATAGGGGGCCTGACGGAAAGTCTAAATGCTAGTTTATATTTCTAAACAATTGTTTATTAATGACTAATGAATTTATAAGTTGTTGGGCATGGGGATTGCTAACATTAGGCATGAGCCGAATTTTAGGTATCGATTTAGGAACGACCAACTCGTGTATGTCTGTCATGGAAGGCGGAGAGCCCGTTGTGGTCCCAAATGCGGAGGGTGCTCGCACGACACCATCCATCGTCGCTTTCACCAAGGCTGGTGAGCGTCTTGTGGGGCAGGCTGCCAAACGGCAAGCTGTCACCAATCCACGCAACACGATATTCTCTGCGAAACGTCTGATTGGACGTAAGTTCTCGGAGATTAACGAGGAAGTGAAGAGCCTCCCCTACAAAGTTGTGGAAGGCAAAAATGGCGATGCTTACATCGAAGCCCAAGTGGGTGATAATATCGAGCAGTTCGCCCCTCAACAGATCGCAGCCTTTGTGCTCGGCAAGTTGAAGGCAGACGCTGAGTCCTATCTTGGCGATAAGGTCACCCAAGCAGTGATCACAGTCCCTGCTTACTTTAACGATTCACAACGCCAGGCGACGAAAGACGCCGGAAAGATCGCAGGACTAGATGTCATGCGGATCATCAACGAGCCGACTGCGGCATCGTTGGCTTACGGTCTTGACAAAAAGGCCGATGAGAAGATCGCGGTGTTTGACCTTGGTGGTGGCCCGTTCGATGTCTCGGCCCTCGAAATCGGCGATGGCGTCTTCGAAGTGAAGGCTACTAATGGCGATACTCACCTCGGTGGTGATAACTGGGATGACGCAGTCATCAACTGGTTGGTCGAAGAATTTAATAAGGAAAATGGCATCGACCTCCGTCAGGACCCGATGGCACTCCAACGTTTGAAGGAAGAAGCAGAGAAGGCGAAAATCGCTCTCTCCTCCACGCAATCTGTGGACATCAACTTGCCGTTCATCACGGCCGACGCTTCCGGACCCAAGCATCTCAATATCCAGTTGAGCCGCTCGAAGATGGAGCAAGTCTGTGAATCACTCTTCGAACGTTGTAAGCCACCTTTCATCAACTGTCTGAAGGATGCTGATCTGTCTGCCTCCGATATTCAAGAGCTGGTGCTCGTCGGTGGGATGACCCGCATGCCTAAGGTGGTCGAAATCGCTGAGAAGCTCGTGGGGAAGAAGCCTAATCAAGGCGTGAATCCTGATGAAGTGGTCGCGATTGGTGCGGCGGTTCAAGGTGGTGTGCTCGCTGGCGATGTCCGCGATGTGCTTCTCTTAGACGTGACTCCGCTCACGCTTGGTATCATGACTGCAGGCGATGTTTCGACTGCGATGATCCCTCGCAACACCACAATCCCTTCCAAAAAGACTCAGACCTTCTCGACCTACAGCGACAATCAACCCTCCGTAGAAATTATTGTTCTACAGGGTGAACGCTCGATGGCTCGCGACAATAAGACGTTGGGCACATTCAAGCTCGACGGGATTCCGCCAGCACCTCGTGGCACGCCACAGATCGAGGTCACTTTCGACATCGACGCCAACGGTATCCTCCACGTTTCCGCTAAGGATCTTGGCACGGGTAAGGATCAGAAGATTACCATTCAGGATTCTTCCGGTCTCTCTGCCGAGGAAGTCGAGAAGATGACCAAGGACGCTGAGCTTCACGCCGAAGACGATAAGAAGCGCAAAGAATCCGTGGAGACGAAGAACCAACTCGACTCAACGATCTACCAAATCGAAAAGACCCTTACGGACTCCGAGGATAAAATCCCTGCAGACAAGAAGACCAACATCGAAACGGCCATCGCCGATGCGAAGAAGGATCTTGAATCCAATGATCTCGATAAGATGAAGGCTGCCCTCGAAAATCTTTCGAAGGTAGGTGCTGAACTATACGCTGAGGCTCAACAAGCCGAGCAAGCTGCTCAAGCCGCTGCCGGTGGTGCTGAAGGTGCTGCTCCTGAAGAGGGAGACGCTCCGAAGAAGTCCGAGAAGCAAGCTGAAGCAGTCGACGCGGATTTCGAGGTCGTCGATGAAGATAAAGACAAAAATTAAATTTCAATCCTTTGCGCGCTTTAGGCTTCTGCCCTCGGCACGCTTTGTTGAAAGCAATAGCAATAAAATAAATCAAACTCCAAAATTCAATCAATATGGCTAAAGTAAAAATCAAACCCATCGGTGATCGTGTGCTTGTGCAGCATCTCGAAGAAAAAGAGCAAGTGCGTGGCGGAATCATTATTCCCGATAGCGCCAAGGAAAAGCCCCAGGAGGCTAAAGTTATTGCCCTAGGCACTGGCAAGAAGGATGAAAACGGCAAGTCCGTTCCCTTCGAAGTCAGAGTCGGCGAGATGGTGCTCCTCAGCCCTTATGGCGGCTCTGAAGTGAAGCTCGACGGTGAAACGTATAAGCTCGTCCGCGAGGACGATATTCTCGGCGTGGTCGGCTAATCGATCACTCTCAACTTAATCTCAAAAATAATATATACATACTATGGCAGCTAAACAATTACTCTTCGACGAGGCAGCTCGTCAGAAATTGCTCCGCGGCGTCGAACTACTTTCGAAGGCCGTTAAGGTTACTCTCGGCCCTAAAGGCCGCAACGTCGTAATCGACAAGAAATTCGGATCGCCGACCGTCACCAAGGACGGTGTCAGCGTAGCGAAGGAAATCGAACTTCCTGACGCTTACGAAAACATGGGCGCACAGATGGTGAAGGAAGTCGCTTCGAAGACTTCCGACAGCGCTGGTGATGGCACCACGACGGCGACTGTGCTCGCTGAGGGTATCTACCGTGAAGGTCTCAAGAACGTGACCGCTGGTTCCAACCCGATTTACCTCAAGCGTGGTATCGACAAGGCCGTTGAAGCCGCAGTCGCTGCTCTCGCCAAGGCTTCTAAGAAGGTCAATAACCGCGACGAGATTCGTCAGGTTGCGACTGTTTCTGCTAACTGGGATACCACCATCGGCGAGATCATCGCTGATGCGATGGACAAAGTTGGCAAGGACGGCACCATCACGGTTGAAGAGGCTAAATCCATCGAAACCACCCTCGACGTCGTCGAAGGTATGCAGTTCGACAAGGGCTATCTCTCTCCTTACTTCGCGACTAACATGGAAGCCCAAGAAGCTATCCTTGAGGACGCCTACGTGCTCATCCATGAGAAGAAGATCGGCAATCTCCAAGAGTTTCTTCCTCTCCTTCAGCTTGTCGCTAAGAGCGGCAAGCCTCTCCTCGTCATCGCTGAAGAAGTTGAGGGTGAAGCCCTCGCTGCTCTCGTGGTGAACAAGATCCGTAGCACCATCAATGTCTGCGCCGTTAAGGCTCCTGGCTTTGGTGATCGTCGCAAGGCGATGCTCGAAGATATAGCAGTTCTCACTGGTGGTCGTTGCATCACTGAGGATCTCGGTCTCAAGCTTGAAAACCTCTCCCTTGATGATCTCGGTAGCGCTAAGCGCATCGTCGTCGACAAGGAAAACACCACGATCGTTGAAGGCGGCGGCAAGTCGTCCGACATACAAGGTCGCGTGAAGCAGATCCGTCGTCAAATCGAAGAAACTACTTCGGACTACGATAGCGAAAAGCTCCAAGAGCGTCTCGCGAAACTCGCTGGTGGTGTCGCCGTCATCAATGTCGGTGCAACTACCGAGCCTGAGATGAAGGAAAAGAAGGCCCGCGTCGAAGATGCTCTCCATGCCACCCGTGCGGCGGTTGAAGAAGGTATCGTCACCGGTGGTGGCGTCGCTCTGCTCCGCACTGCTAAGGCAATCGACGCTCTTCAACTCGAAGGGGACGAAGCCATTGGTGCACAAATCGTGCGTCGTGCAATCGAGCATCCGATCAAGCAACTCTGCCGCAACGCTGGTGTTGATGGTGGCGTGGTCTGCAAAGAGGTCCTCAGCTCCAAGGGTAACAATGGTTACAATGTGGCGACCGATCAATACGAAGACCTCGTAAAGGCTGGTGTCGTTGATCCGACCAAGGTGACTCGCACTGCATTGCAAAATGCGGCTTCGATCTCCGGTCTGCTCCTCACCACTGAGTGCATGATCACCGACTTGCCTGAGAAGAATCCAGCACCAGCCGGCGGAGGTGGTGACATGGGTGGAATGGGCGGAATGGGTGGAATGGGTGGAATGGGCGGATTCTAATCCGGTCTGTCCCGATTCATCAAATCACTTCAAGGCGCGCTCTCCGGAGCGCGCCTTTTTTTGTTACGTGGAAGCCAAAGAAGGCCACGGACGAACGTCTTTGGTCGTCGGCTTGGTGTTCGCGAAGAGAACCCGCAGACGCATGTATTCATCATGATCGATCACTTTCTCCGGATGTTGCCTGCTCATAACGAGAAACTCGGGTTCCGGTGGATAGCAGGCGACATTGACTTTCTCGTAGAAGTCCGGATCGGCCTCGCCCTGTGAGTCCACGTAGGCCGGTTCAATGCCCGCTCAGATCGATTAATCCTGGTCTAAACTCTCGGTGCTTTGATGCCACCGGTAGAAACTCACTGCCACCGCACCCACGACCACGAGCATGCCGCCAAGTTTCATGATAACACCAGCAAGGAGCTGATCGTTTCCTGGATCAAGACTGGCGATGATCCGCGGCGCGAATTCGTATGTGGGATACAGAATTTCAGTGGAGAATGTGATATAAGCAAATACCGGTGTGAGGGCGATAACGACCGCGAGCTGAAACAGCATTTGCATGGCGTAGCTTTTACGTGGAAATACTTTTGAGGGGCTGAGTTGGGTCCACCAGTAGAGCAGTGAAGCGCCGAAGAACATAAGATGCTCAACAATGTGCACGAATTTATCGTGCAACGCCCACTCGTAGAGAATCGGCGCGTGCCAGACACTCGTCACCAGCACGAAAATTACTCCACAAATCAACGGATGAGTGATGAATCTTCCAATGTTGCGAAGTCCGTTCCAACCGAGAGCTCGGTCAACCATCCAATGTGGTAGGCCAAGCAGAAACAGAATGGGCACCGGAAACATCAGTAAAAAGTGTTGAGCCATATGCGCGCTAAACAGAAACCGCTCCGCGATTTGGTCGAGCGGTGAACCTACCGCTAGATAAAAAATGATCAGCGACGCGTAGAACTTGATGGCGCGACGAGTGGGATAGGGTTCGTCGGGAGTAAGGCGCGAGCGAAAGGGTCCGGCGAGAATGGCATAGAGCCAACCAACCAAAACCAAGCCGCCTACCAAGTAAGGCTCATTATGCCAGTGGCTCCATTCAATCATTATGATGCAAACAAAAGGCGGCCCGGGAAGGGCCGCCAGTGAATAATGAGGCTGTCGCTCGGCTTAGTAGCTCGTTTAACAGACGAAGTAGTTTGCGAGAGTTGAAACGGAATGAAGCGGCACGCTATCTTTAGCGCCAAAGATCAGGAGCAAAGCCCAAGTCGTTCCTCCAGCCAGCACCATGCCTATAAAAAACAGGATGGTGCAGAAGGGTTTATCCCATTTCAAATGCATGAAGTAGAAGATCACATACATGAACTTCACGGTCGAAAGCACGACGAGCACCGTGACAATCAGCCAAATGGGAAAGGGCAGGAAGATGAACACGATCTCAATGCCGGTGATAACGGCCAAGAGCATGGCGATCTTAATGTAGATCTGGAACTTGTTTTCTTCGTCGCCGTGGTCGGCGGTAGCAGGTGAATGACTCATGATGCTTAGAGGTATTCGAGCAGATAGACTGCGGTGAAAATAACGATCCAGACGATATCAACAAAATGCCAATAAAGGCCCATGGATTCGACGTCGATGGCATTGGCTTCACCGAAAGCTACCGGCCCGCGAGGCCGCGCAAGATAGAAGCTCAGTGCGGTGGTAACAGCCAAGCCGATCAGTAATCCGAAGTCATGACTGAGAAATGCGCCGAAGCCTTCTCCTGCTTGGAGCGTGTGAGTGAGACCGATGACGGCGAACATGGAGAAGATGACCACACCGATGACGGCGGCGATGTGTATTAAACCCCGCCAGAACCAACCTTTATCTTTAATGCCCGCAGCAGGCTGGAATGAGCGCACATACATCAGGATGAGCCAGAAGACACCGATCGCCACGTGAGTGCCGTGGGTGCCAGTCAACGTATAGAAGGTGCTGCCGAAGATGCTGTTCGTGAGGGTGAGGTGCTTTGCATACACAAAGTGCTGAAACTCATAAACCTGACACCCAAGGAAGATGGTACCGAAGAACACGGTGGTGAGCAACGACAAGCGCATGCTCTTGAGGTTGTTCTTCTGAATCGCGTTTACCGCCAACGCCATCATGAGCGACGACATGAGGAGGATAAACGTCGAGAACGAGGTGAGCTCGATGGAGAAGATATCCATGGGATCCGGCGCGCCTGGAGGCGGGTAGAGCCGATAGATCATATGGGTGGCGATCAGAACGCCGAAGAACATGCAGTCCGATGCAAGAAACGCCCACATAACGAGCTTCTTGTTGGGAATGCCCGTCGTTGTGGTGTGATCGTGGTGATGATCAATAGTGTCAGCGTGGCTGCTCATGATTTTTCCTCCTTGTCGGCGTGCATATGGTAGCCCTCATTGCCCTCATGGGCCCAGAGGAAGATACCGGCAACCATGATCACGCCGCCGATTATGGAGACGATGAGTTTGTTGTGATCCAGCGCTGAGATTCCGATGCCGGCAACGAGTAAACCAATACTAGCCACCAGAGGATAGATTGAGGCGAAGGGCATATGGATACCGCCATGGGCTTTGTCTTCCTTGGCTTGTGCGGCATTTTCTTTCGCAATCTCTTCTTTGTGCTGTTTTTCATACCAGAAGGCATCGCGGGCATGAACCTTCGGGATGACGGCGAAATTATACTCCGGAGGAGGGCAGGGAAGCGACCATTCCAAAGTGCGCGCATCCCATGGATCGCGCCCTATTTTTTGTCCTTTAAAGTAGGTGTAAACGATCGTGATGAAATAGATCGCAATGCCCACACCGAGAATAAGGGCTCCAATTGTGGCGATGAAGTTCGGGGTGTTCCAACCGAGGTTGCTATCGTAGGTGAAGGTGCGTCGCGGCATGCCGTTCAACCCAAGAAAGTGCATCGGGAAGAAGGTGATGTTGAAACCAGTGAAGATGATCCAAAAGGAGAGTTTACCCCAGAACTCACTGACGATGCGGCCGAACATGAGAGGAAACCAATAATGAATCGCGGCGAGTAGCCCGAAGAGCGATCCGCCAATCAGCACATAATGGAAGTGCGCGACCACGAAGTAACTGTCTTGCTGCTGGGCATCGGCTGGTGCTGCGGAGTGCATAATACCAGAGAAACCACCGACCATGAACATCCAGATGAAGCCCAGGGCAAACATCATGGGGGTGCGCATTTGTAGATGCCCGCCCCAGAGGGTGCCGATCCAGTTGAATATCTTTACGCCCGTCGGCACGGCGATGGCCATCGTGGCCAGAGCAAAAGCAGCCGTGGCCACCGTTCCCATCCCGGTGGTGAACATGTGGTGACTCCACACGGTGAATCCCATGAATCCAATGATCGCGCCCGAGAATACCACGATCGGGTATCCAAACAAAGGTTTACGGGAGAAGGTGGGTAGAATTTCCGAAATTACTGCCATGGCAGGAAGAATCAGGATGTAAACTTCGGGATGACCGAAGATCCAGAAAAGATGCTGCCAGAGGATGGGCATTCCACCATTGGAGACTTCAAAAAAGTTGGTGCCGAAAAGGCGATCCATCATCAATTCGACCAGCGCGATGGTGATCGCAGGGAAGGAGAGGATGAGGAGGAAGGAAGTGAACAATGCCATCCATGTGAATACAGGGAGGCGCATCATCGTCATGCCCGGTGCGCGCATGTTGATGATAGTGACGATGAAGTTGAGGGAAGCTGCGATGGAAGCGACACCGAGTAGCTGCAACCCCATCACCCACATATCAATGGAGTGGTCCGGACTGTAGGTGCTCGAAGTGAGTGGCGCGTAGCCAAACCAACCGGCATCGGGCGCACCGGCTTTCATGAACCAGCCGAGATTGATGATGGCCGCACCAGCCACGAAGGTCCAGAGCGAGAACGAATTGAGGCGAGGGAAGGCCACGTCGCGTGCTCCGATCTGCAGCGGTATCATGAAATTGAAGAACGCGGCCGACAAAGGCATGATCGCCAGAAAGATCATCGTCGTCCCGTGCATGGTGAACAACTCGTTGTATTGTTGCGCCGACAACAGATCGTTATTCGGCACCGCCAGTTGCAGGCGAATGAGGAGGGCCTCAAGCCCACCAACGATGAAGAAAAACAGAGCGAAGACTCCATAAAGGAATCCGATGCGCTTGTGATCGACCGTGGTGAGCCAGCTCATCAGGCCGGTCTTGGAGGTGGGCCGCCAGAAAACTGAAGCCCGTTTAGGGGCGACGTGTTCGTCGTGGCCGGTGAAGTTGGATTTTGCCGTAGCTTCCATGATAAATTATTTAAGGCTCTCGAGGTAGGCGACGAGTGCGCTCACCTCTTCGGATGAGAGCGTAATGTTGTTGGGCACGTAGCCGGTAGTATACATCTTATTGCCCGGTTTTACGATTTCGGGATGCAACAGCCAACGCGCCATTTGATCGGGGTTGTTTTCCAAAAGCCCCCCGGCGATCGTCGTGCGGGAGCCAATATGAGTTAGATCGGGACCAGTGATACCGAGGCCTTCATGGCCGCGCACCTTGTGACATGCGAGACAGGTCTTTTCTTGGAAAAGTTTACGACCTTTGGCGATCAGATGAGAATTCTCATCTTTGGCGGGGAATTGTTGCTGTTTCCAATTATCAAGAGGTGGGATCTCTGCGTCGGCATCCCATTTGTCGGTGAAGCCGTATTCTCTGGGCTTGAATGATGCGAATTGAGCTTTGGGCAAATCGTTGGCATCGGCGTTATTAATCTCGACGGTGCGAGCCGGAGCTTTTTTCCGAGCGACCCAATGGGCAAAGTCTTCTTCAGTCAAAGCGATGACGCGGAAACGCATGACAGCATGTGATTCGCCGCAATACTCGGCGCATTGTCCCCAGAAGTAACCGGGCTCATCGGCCTGCATCCAGAGGTGGTTTCCGCGATTGGGAATCATATCCACCTTACCCGCGAGCTTTGGCACCCAGAAGGAATGAATAACATCGAGGGTGCGGAGATTGACGCGAACGGGGCGGCCCGCCGGGATGACTAATTCATTGGCGGTTACGAGATCGCCGACGCCGTCGATCTGCTCGCTGGGATAGTTAAACTTGAACCACCATTGGTAACCCGTGGCGGTGACCTCGTAAGCGTTTTCCCTTTCTTCCTCAGGCACATCGTAAGTATAGCCGATCGCTTTGATGGTAGGGATGGCGATGATCACGAGAGAAAGAACCGATAGACCAATCAGCGATATTTCGATCAGCGGATTCCCATGGCTCTGTTCTGGTGGCTCCGCGTGTTCATCAGCCGCATTGCGAGCTTTGAACTTAACCGTAGCGTAAGCGAGGACTCCTCCCACGATGAGAAAGATGACGAGGGTGACCCAGCATGTGACGTAAAAAACTTCCAGCTGTGATTTAGCCACAGGCCCGGAAGTTTGCATCGTAGTCTGATGGCCATCCATCTGCCAGAAATTGATATTACATCCGGCGAGTAGTGCGGTGCCGCCCAGGGCAAGGGCGGCCCGAGTCCATCGGGATAGTTTTGGTAGGATTGAGGCCAAACGCATGGGTGCTGTCTTAGTAATAAAAATGTTGGCGGTATGAGGACGCCAAGACTGAGAGATTTCGCGAACGGCGAGTCATTTCAAGCCATATTAGGTATACCATGGAAATTCCCGAGTTAACGGCAATACCTCGTGGAAGAGTATAAGTAGTGTAGCGCCTAGTATTAGTAGAGGCGTTGATTCAAAAATGCCTTGAGATTGCCCATTGCGCAGCAAGCAGATTAGAATAAAATTAAGAAGTTATGAAATTACGTATGCTCTTTACCACCGCGCTGATCGCCATGTTGGCTTTTGGTTGCGCCAAAAAGGAAACCGCGACTGCCGCAGCCTCTGCGGCTCCCGCCGAAAAATCAGGAGTCCGCGTGATCGAGATCACGGGTAACGATTCCATGAAATATAATCTCACCACGATCGAAGTTGCCGTGGGCGAGGAGATTACCATCAAGCTGACCAACGTCGGCACGATGCCAAAGCAAGCGATGGGCCACAACCTGGTGGTTCTCAAAGCTGGATCTGACGCCAATGCTTATTCGATGGCGGCAGCATCTGCCTCAGCTACCGACTATATCCCTGCATCGCTCAATGATCAGGTGATTGATCACACCAAGATGCTCGGGCCCAAAGAATCCGATAGTATCACGCTTATTTTTAGCGAAGCGGGTGAGTATCCGTTTATCTGCTCATTTCCTGCCCACTTCCAAGTCGGTATGAAGGGCATGATCACGGTTAAGTAACCGATTGAATCAGTTTAATAGGCGAAGCCGGGCGAATCAGCCCGGCTTTTTTATGCCTCGGCAGGCCACCACTGGTAAAGGAAGCAGTAAACCAGCACGCCTGTGATAGAGACGTAATACCAGATGGGAAATGTCCAGCGAGCCCAGGCACGATGACGATCAAAGTCACCCTTGATCGCGAGTAAGAATGTGCGTGGCACGAGGTAGGCAATCGCAATCGCGAGGATGATGTGCGAAATCAACATCGTGTAGTAGACGGTGCGAATCGTGCCTTCACCCCCAAAAGGAGTATGCACACCTTGAACGAGTATCTTGTGCCCCACGTAGCCGATCAGAAAGACTGCCGATACGATTACGGCTGAGATCATGCATTTTCGGTGAGCTTCGCGATTGCCGCTCTTAATAAAAATGAAGCCAAGCGAGAGCAGCACGGTCGCGAGACCGTTGAGACAAGCATTGATGGCGGGGATGTCGTTGATGCTCATAATGGAATCAGAAGAAAATAACGCGATCGGCCACGAGTGCGATCAAGGTGAAAGGTAGATATATGATCGAGGCGAAGAAGAGTTTACGCGCGGCTCCCTCGCGGCCTTTTGGCCGTAAAAATACCACTGCTTTCCAGTAAAACCAAAGACCTACGATACCCGCGACAATGCCGTAGTAGATTGTCGTAAGTCCCAGAAACGCAGGCAACACACTCACCATCAGTAGTAGGATTGCATTGACCATGGACCATGAGGCGACCCAGTCGCCTTTCTCATCGCGCACCGGCAGCATGGGGAAATCTACATTCGAATAATCGTGCCGATAGGTCCACGCGATGGCCATGAAGTGCGGTATCTGCCAAAAAACGAGGATACCAAACAAGATCCAACCAAGCGGGGAGACGCCGTTCTCCGCGGCCGCCCAACCGATCAGCGGAGGAAACGCCCCGGCGATCGCGCCGATTTCGGTCGACCAGCGCGAGGTGCGCTTTGCCGGCGTATACCAACAGACATAAGAGACGATTGTGAGCAGCGTGAAAATGGCAGCCATGCCATTGATCTTTACGAAAATAACCCCGAGCGCGGCGGCACACATCAGGACTCCGAGCACGAAAGCAGAGCCGGTGGGGATTTTTCCTGTAGGGATCGGTCGATCGGCAGTGCGCTTCATTCGCGCATCAGTATCAGCCTCCAGCCATTGGTTGAGCACGGCCACGCCTCCGGCGGCGAGACAGGTGCCGATGATCAGTGAAATAAACTCTACGGGAAGCCAGGGCGGTCGCGCGGCGATGTAGCCGATCAGCGTAGTGAGCACCGAAAGCATGCTGAGCCGAGGCTTGGTCAGCTCAAGATAGTCACTGAAGGCGGCTTTAGGTGCGGTCATGTCGATGAGGTCTTAGCAGCGATTACATCGCGATAGGCCAGGCAGGTCAGCCAGAAAGTGGTCGCCAGTAAAAATGCCCCGCAGACGACGTGTCCGGTCGTCACGTGGGGTCCACGGAATTGCCAGATCACATGCGCGCCGAGTAAGATTTGAAAACCAAGTAATCCTACCATCAGCGATGCCCCACAACGCATCAATAAGCTCGCGCCCCGATCTGTCCAAAGTTTGATTGCAAACCACACGAGGGAAATCGAGAGCACCACTGCCATGATGCGATGGGCAAAGTTGAGTGTTACGCGGTAATCCCAAGTGGCGGGGAGCCAGTTCCCTTCGGGGGTCGAGGCGGGAAAAGTCGGGATGGCGAGTCCGGCGTAGTTGTGCCGCATGGTCGCGGCGATGGTCAGTTGGAGGAGCAATAGACCGATGCTGATTGCCCCGATGCGACGAGTCGCAGCCGAAACGGGGATCCGGCGCTCAATCCACGGTCGCGACAGACCAGCCACGATGAAAATCAAAATACATATATAGAGTTGAGCGAGAATACCGTGGGGGATGCGCAACATTTGCCCAAACGACATTTCAAATCCGGGGACACTCATCGTATCGAACAGCACCCGTTTGCCTCCAATGATTCCTTGGATAATGACGATGCTCAAAGCGAACCAGCCTAGGCGGCGCATCCAACTCCTCGCATCGCATTTGTGCAACCAAACGGCGAGGGCGATCGTGATGAGCCCCATCAAGGTGCCGCTCAGGCGGTGAGAGTGCTCGGCAAACATCGCGATGTTTTCGAGCCACCCCTCCGGATTGATTGATCCATTCGAGAGAGGCCAATCCGTAAACGCCATGCCTGCACCAATCGTGGTGGTAAACGCACCCAGGGTGACCAAGACAAAGACCCATGCTCCGCCGATGGCGGCAAACCAAGCGAGAGCGGGTCGATAGGCGGTGCTGCGCCTGGATGTCTTGGAAGAGGTCATGAAGGAATGAACTACGAGAAAAAAGCTCACTCGCTACTTGCCGCAAACCCTTTGACAATTATTTCGTGTGGCGAATGCGTATGTGTATGAAATCTAATACTCTGCTAGGGGTTTTGGCTTTGGCCTTGTTGACTGGATCGGCTTGTTCGCGTCAGGACGCTGAGAAGGAAGCTCCCACTGAGGCTCCAGAGATCACCTATCCACTGACGGGAGAGATCTTGGTAGTGGATCGGGAGAAGAATCGACTGCTGGTGAAGCATGACGAGATCCCCGATTACATGCCGGCCATGACCATGGAATTCATCGCTTCGCCCGGGGATGTTGCCAACGCAAAGGAAGGACAACGAATCCGCGCGGTGCTCGTGCCAAGCGAGAATGGAGATTTTCTCCTGCGCAATATCTGGCCCGATGATCAATTGGCGACCTCTAGCGTTAATGCTAGTGCGGACGCACTGCGGCAGGATACTTTGATTCGAGGCCGTGGTGCTTACCGGGAAGTAGGGGAGAAGCTTCCTGATTTTTCGCTCTACGATCAGACGGGAGAAGTCGTGCAAAGCAGCCGCTTTCGTGGACGCCAGATCATGATTAACTTTATCTTCACCCGCTGTCCGGTCGCCACGATGTGTCCGGCCTCGACGATGAAGATGATGGAAACTCAACGTCTCGCGAATGAGGCGGGTGTCGAAACGCTGGAGTTAATTTCGATCACCCTTGATCCAGAATACGATACGCCTGGTGTGTTGCGTGATTACGCTACCTCGCGCGGCATTGATACTTCCAATTTTTCATTCCTCACCGGTCCTGAACGCGCGATTAAAGATCTGCTCAAGCAATTCGGTGTCATCGCCAATTTCGACGGCAGTATTCTAAAACACACGTTGACGACTTTGATGATTAGTAAGGACGGAAAGATCATCCACCGGGCCGATGGCACACTTTGGGAGCCTCGCGACTTTGTGGGTAAGATGCGCAGACCATGAATGAGTCTCTTGCAGAACGCCGCCGCTGGTGGCGAATCGCTCGCATCACGATTATCGCGATCGTGCTTTATGCGGTAATTCGCGTTTTGCCGACCGGCACTAATCTGAGTCACATGGATTTTCGCGTGCAGGGTGAAAACACTTTGGAGATGTGCGATCCGGCTAACCCTCAATTTCTCCCTGTGGTTAACGTGCGCTCTCCGTTGAGATTGAGACTGCAAACGCAGGTCGCGCCTACTGCGGGTCGCGATGTTGAGGTGATCCTTACGTTGGCGACTTCCGGCGGT
This sequence comes from Opitutaceae bacterium, assembly GCA_002713695.1. Taxonomy (GTDB): domain Bacteria; phylum Verrucomicrobiota; class Verrucomicrobiia; order Opitutales; family Opitutaceae; genus Cephaloticoccus. The sequence goes on along the minus strand of PAUB01000013.1, from coordinate 67,286 downwards.
AAGCCGATCACCACCGCCGATCTCCTCATGGTGCACACTCGATTGCTGCATTTGATGATCATCGATCCGCAATTGATGGACTACCATCACGTGCATCCGATCCCGACATCTGAGCCGGGCCAATGGAGTTTCCGGTTCAAGCCGCAATATGGTGGTGAATATCGATTCTTTGCTGATTTTACTCCTGCAGCGACGGGCCTCGGTCTTTACGCAAATGCCAAACTTGATGTGACTGGCGAGCCGCCATCGCCTGAGAAAATCGCGACTGCCCATCAACCGGCTTGGACCCAAGCATCAGGAGCCTTTCAATTCACGATCGATCCCTCCGACGGAAGGGTGCTGGCCGATGAGGAAGCCCGTTTGCAATTGGCCATTACGCATCGAGATGGTGGCGAGGTGCCACTTCATCTCGTGATGGATTCTTATGCGCATGTGGTCGCCTTTGATGAAAAGCGAATGGGCTTTGCTCATTTGCATCCGGAGGAAAATAATCTTCAACATGCGCCCGATCCGATTACTCCCGAGCTCTCATTCAGAGTCACCATCCCCCAGCGTGGTCGTTATGTCCTCTGGGCGCAGGTGAATATGGATGAAACGGAGATGTTCGTTCCGTTCTGGTTTGAGGTGGAGTAGCCCCGAATTCTGTCTGAGATTCCTTTCTGATGAACCCACTGTCACGAGAAACCTTGAAGGGAGTATGGGGCACGCTGCTGCTGCCTTTGCACGATGACGATTCGATTGATTTCGAACTGCTGGAGCAGGAGCTCCACCATCTGGCGGCAGCGGGAGTCGCCGGTATTTACTCAAATGGAAGCGCCGGAGAATTCTGGACGCAGACTGATGATGAGTTTGATCAGATCAACGGGCTTCTCGCCGATGTTTGCGCCAAGGCCAACATGCCGTTTCAGATTGGCGCGAATGCTACGAGTCCTCAGGCGACGCTAGGGCTTGTGCAACGCGTGCGAGGGCTTCGTCCATCAGGCATGCAAGTGATCCTACCCGATTGGCTTCCGGTGGGCGTCGATGAAGCGATTACCTTTCTCAGTCGCCTAGCGATGGAGACCGATGGCATTCCGTTGATTCTCTACAATCCTCCCCATGCGAAACCGCTGCTGAATTCCGCCGAAATATTGGAGCTGATCACCGCCGTGCCCGAAGTGATCGGCATCAAAGTTATGGGTGGCGATGCGGCTTGGTATGCCGACATGAAACCGGTGCTGGATAAAATCTCAGTCTTTGTGGCGGGTCATCGGATGGCCTCGGGCTGTCAGCAAGGTGCGCGTGGATGTTATTCCAATGTGGCGTGTTTGTCGCCACTCGGTGCGCAACGATGGTATGAGCAAATCTGGACAGATCTCGAGGGCGCCCTGGCCTTGGAAACTAAGCTCGTGAATTTCTGGATGACGCAGGCGGGTCGCTTGAAAGAAGAGCGGGGCGTATCCGGCCCTGCGATCGACAAGATGATGGCCTGTGCTGGTGGCTGGCTCCCCGGCATGAGCGCACGCCTGCGCTGGCCTTACCAATTCGTCGACGACGAAACCTCCGCCCAAGTAGGTCGCGCCGCCCGAGAAGAGCTGCCTGAACTGTTTACCTAATCCGGAGTTAAAGTAGCCCGCGGTTCCAGCTCCCCAAAACTATACGACAACTATTAGATGATGAATAGTGGAAGCGCGGGGAAAGCGGCTCAGCTATTCTGCAGTTGCGCTAAGGTAGATCACAGAATCTCAGTGTCCGCTCTTGCCGTGCTTGGCGCGGAAGCGGGCTAGGTCGGGGTAGGCTTTGGTGGGATCGCCGTATTCATTGCCAGCATGATCTTGTCCGCGTGCTAGGTAGATATTGTGGTAGTCGCCGACGACTTTGCGGTTCTCTTTCACGCGAGTGCTGATGTAGCGCATGGTGTATCCACAGCGGCGGATGTCGCTGGTGTTGGGAGCGCTGCCGTGGATGATGCGACCGTCGTGGAGGCTGCACTGATTGGGCTGGAGTTCGATCGGGATCGCTTTGCTTGGATCGCGTTGCACCGCCTTGATCTCATCGGCGAAGACGGCCGTGCCGGGTTCGACATCGTCGTAATCGGAGAAGCCTTGTTTACCGGTGGTGTGCGTGCGGGGAATGATGTTCATGCACCCGTTTTCCTTGAGTGAAGGATCGATCGCGATCCACACGGTCACCACTTCCATCGGATCGATCATGTTGATCCAGTAATGCGAATCTTCATGCCATGGCACGCGCTGACCGTTGCCCTTGGGTTTGCAGATGAAGTGGCTGGAGAACAGCGCGAGGTCCGGGCCGAGGATGGGCTGAACGAGGTCGAGGATTTCGTCGGCGAATAACCATTCGAACAATTCGGGATGTTGAAAGTGGGGTACGTCCATCGATTCAGGCCGGACGTCGGTATCGAGTCCATCGAGAATGTTTTCGAAACAGTTTTTCAGTCCTTTGAATTTGGCCAGAGGCAAGACGGGCTCACGAAAGATGTGATATCCTTCTTGGCGATAAGTGGCGACTTGTTCAGAGGTGAGTCGGCCGGGGTAGGTGATTGGAGAAACCATAGTAGATGTGTTATAACATCATTTAGGCGCTAAATCTTGTCAAATAACGGCAATTTATTGTGCTCTATTGATATCCATGACTGAGAAGTGTGCGTATTTTAAGCTCTCGAATTTTGTTCGAACCGGGGAGGTTTATCACTTCGCCCGAGCGGAACTGCGCGCCGAGACTCCCGTGGAATATCATGATCACGATTATCATGAGCCCTTCTGGGCCACACGGGGACCGAGGTTCGCGGCGGTGGTTCGCTCAAAGAGTTCATGATTGAGGCGATCGATGATACCCGCAAAGCCACCAAGGACGGGAAAGCAGTGGAAAAGAGTTCGTGGCGGTTTTGGTAGAAGCCCAAAAATATCCACCACCCCAAGGAGTGACGGATAGTGCAGAATTGAATCTGTGATTGATTAGGCCTGAGCCAGTGCTTGCTCGAGATCGGCTTGGATATCGACGAAGTCCTCGGTGCCGAGTGACAGGCGCACGAAGTCTGGCGATGTGCCGGTCGAAACTTGTTCGTCTGCTGAGAGCTGACTGTGGGTCGTGCTCGCAGGGTGAATCGCGAGTGACTTGGAATCACCGATATTCGCAACGTGGGAGAACAGCTTCAGATCGTTGATCAATTTGCAGCCGCCATCGTATCCGCTCTTGAGACCGAAGCCGAGGAGGCCACCGAATCCACCGCTGAGATATTTCTTCGCGACTTGATGGTTAAGGCTGTCTTTGAGACCTGGATAGTTGACCCAGGCCACCTTGTCGTGAGCGGCGAGGAGCTCGGCCGCCTTGAGGGCGTTTTCGCAAATGCGCGGCATGCGCAAGTGGAGGGTTTCGAGCCCTTGAGTCATCAGAAAGGAATTGAAGGGCGAGATACAGGCGCCGACATCGCGGAGAAGCTGCAAACGCATCTTCATGTTGTAGGCGATATTCGCATCACCGGCAGGAGGAAACGCTTTGAACGCCTCCCAATGCACGAGGCCATGGTAACTATTGTCGGGCTCGGTGAAGCCGGGAAACTTGCCGTTGCCCCAATCGAAATTACCGCCATCGACGACGATTCCGCCAATCGAAGTGCCGTGACCACCGATGTATTTTGTCGCGGAATGCACGACGACGTTTGCGCCCCATATTAAGGGGCGATTGAGGATCGGGCTTAGAGCGGTGTTGTCGATGATGAGCGGCACGCCTGCTTCTTTCGCGATTAGGCCGACTTCCTCAAAGGGGAAGACGTTGAGCGCAGGATTACCGAGACCCTCACCGTAAAATGCCTTGGTGTTGGGCTTAAGCGCTTTCCGGAAAGCATCGGGATCACTAGCGTCAACGAAGTCCACTTCGATCCCGAGCTTCGGCAGGGTGTAGTGGAAGAGGTTGTAGGTGCCACCGTAGAGCTGGGCGACGGAGACGATATGATCACCTGCTCCGGCGATGTTGAGAATCGCATCGGTGATCGCGGCCTGTCCGGAAGCGTGCCCGAGTGCTCCAGTGCCGCCTTCCATTGCGGCGACGCGTTGTTCGAACACATCGGTCGTCGGATTCATGATCCGGGTGTAGATATTACCGAGCTCTTTTAGGCCGAAGAGATTCGCGGCATGCTCCGTGTCGCGAAACACGTAGCTAGTCGTTTGATAGATAGGCACGGCCCGTGACCCGGTCGTGGGATCCGGAGATTGTCCGGCGTGGAGTGATTTTGTTCCTAGTCCTTGGAGCTTCATAGCCGCCTAAATTGATCGGCTGCAGAGTCCATGGCAAGAAACCAGTGTGTCAGCAAACGTGGAGCTGTTCAGTCGTTGAAGGCCATCCTCGAATTGTTTTCGAGATAGTTCGAGACCTCGTTGGCAAAAGTGGCCGCGTATTCGGCGAGCTTCTTTTCGCCCATGCCGAAGATGCCAACCATGTTCGCTTCCTTTACTGGATATTCGCGCGCCATTTGGCGAAGCGTCGCGTCGCCAAAGATCACGTAGGCAGGCACCTTGCGTTCGTCGGCGAGTGATTTGCGCAACGTGCGTAGGCGATCGAAGAGGATTTCGTCGCAGGTGATCTCGCCGGCGCGAGCCACGCGTTTCGCCTTTGGCATGGCGAGTGGTTTCGTGAGCATGACTTCCTCGCGGGTGCGCAACACGTTCATGCCATCTTCGGTGAGCTCGAGCACCGGATATTCGTCCTCGCTCTGGGCGGCATAACCGAGGCGCATCAATTCACGTGCAACTGCTGCCCATTGCGGACGCGCGAGCTCTCTGCCGATGCCATAGGTGGAGAGTTTATCATGCCCACGACTGCGGATTTTATCGGTGTTGGCCCCGGTGAGGACTTCGATCACATGATTGATCCCAGTTCCGAATTGGCTGGCTCGCTGAATGCGGTAAACGCAGGAGAGAAATTTCTGTGCGATCATGGTGCCGTCGTAGGTTTCACGTGGTTCCAGGCAGTTGTCGCAAGCGCCGCATTCGTTGAGCGGAAATGTTTCGCCGAAGTAGGCGAGTAACTCGCGACGACGGCAGCCCGCGCTTTCGGCGTAGTGCATCGTTTGGCGAAGTTGGGTGCGCGCAACTTGTTGCTCCTGAGCGTTGGTAATCTCCTCAATGAAATGCGTCTGCTTGGCGGCATCACCCGCGCTGAAAAGCAGGAGGCAATCACCGGGGAGTCCATCGCGACCAGCGCGTCCGGTTTCCTGATAGTAACCCTCAATGTTCTTTGGCAGGTCGTGATGGATCACCCAACGGACGTTGGGTTTGTTGATCCCCATCCCGAAAGCGATGGTCGCGCAGATGATTTTTATATCATCTCGTAAAAACAGCTCCTGGTTGCGCGCACGTTCTTCGCCATCGAGCCCGGCGTGGTAGGCGCGAGCGGAATAGCCACGTCCGGCCAAAGCAGCGGCCATGCGATCTGAGGTGGCCCGGGTAGCGCAATAGACGATCCCGCTCTCATCTTTACGCTTCTTTACAAACTCGATGATCTGCTTCGAAGGTCCGTCTTTGGGCAGAACTTTATAAGTGAGATTGGGTCGGTTGAAGGAAGCGACGAATACTTGCGGATCGCGCAGCTTGAGATGCGTGATGATATCGCTGCGCACGCGTACGGTGGCCGTCGCGGTGAGCGCCATGATCGGCACTTCGGGGAGCAGCGCGCGCAGTTTGGAAATCTGCCGATATTCCGGCCGAAAGTCGTGGCCCCATTCGGACACACAATGGGCTTCATCGATCGCGATGGCCGTGACGTTCCACGCTTTGAGGTTCTCCACCCATTGGTCGAGCATGAGGCGTTCAGGCGCGACATAGAGCAGGCGCCATTCTCCGCGATGTAGCCCCGCCAATCGGGTGCGCGCTTCGGCGGAACTGAGGGAAGAGTTTAGGTAGGTCGCCGCGACACCCGCTTCTTGCAACTGATCCACTTGATCTTTCATCAACGCGATGAGCGGTGAAACCACGATCGTTAGCCCCGTGCTGCGCATGATGGCGGGCAGCTGAAAACAAAGTGATTTTCCGCCACCCGTGGGGAGGAGAGCAAATGTATCTCTATACGCGAGATGCGCTTCGATGATCTCACGCTGGAGCGGGCGAAATGTATCGTATCCGAAGGTAAGGCGAAGTTGATCGATAAGTTCAGGCATGGAGACGTCGCGAGATTGGGAGGGGTGCGGACAGGCACAACAGCGAACATTGTTTAAATGGGTTATTCTTCCGCTAGGCGCAGATTTGGGGTGGACAATCGGTATTTTGTGTGAAAGAAAACGACCCCCTCAAGTAGGGGGTATATCCAAAATTTTATCTATGACTGATTATCTGCAAAAAGCTCTGACTGCCCGCGTATATGATGTGGCGGCGGAAACGGCGCTCGATAAAGCACCACAGCTCTCGGCACGTCTGAATAATACGCTGCTGCTGAAGCGTGAGGACATGCAGAGCGTATTCTCCTTCAAACTGCGGGGGGCCTACAACAAGATGGCACAATTGTCGGAGGCTGAATTGAAGCGTGGGATCGTCTGCGCCTCTGCTGGAAATCACGCTCAAGGCGTGGCGTTGGCCGCCAAACGTTTAGGGGCCAAGGCCTACATCGTGATGCCTGTGACAACACCTCGGGTAAAGATCCAGGCCGTAAAAATGCGCGGTGGGGAAGTGGTCTTATTCGGCGATTCTTACGATGAGGCTTCGGCACATGCGCGTGACCTAGAGAATAAAAAGAAGCTCACATTCGTTCACCCCTTCGACGATCCGGATGTGATCGCAGGGCAGGGCACGATCGCGCTTGAATTATTACGTCAGCATCGGGGGCCTTTGCACGCGGTTTTTGTCGCCATCGGCGGTGGTGGCCTCGCCGCCGGTGTGGCGACGATTCTCAAGCAGGTGCGGCCTGAGGTGAAGATCATCGGGGTGGAGCCGGTCGATTCGGATGCGATGTCGCGCTCACTGAAAGCAGGGCGCCGCGTGAAGTTGGATCATGCGGGGTTGTTCGCGGATGGTGTCGCGGTGAAGGAAGTGGGGAAGGAGACGTTTCGACTATGTAAGAAATATCTCGATGAGGTTATTTGCGTTTCGAACGACGATATCTGTGCCGCGACTAAGGATGTTTTCGAAGATACTCGTGCGGTGCTGGAACCTGCTGGCGCTCTCACCGTGGCGGGTGTCAAGGCTTATGTCGAGCGCACCAAGTTGCGCAGCGAGATTATGATCGCGATTTCCTGCGGAGCTAATCTCAACTTCGACCGATTGCGCTACATCGCCGAGCGGGCGGAGATCGGTGAGCATCGCGAAGCCGTGCTGGCCGTGACGATCCCGGAAGAGCCGGGTAGCTTGAAGAGATTTTGCAAACTCGTCGGGCGTCGCAGTGTGACAGAATTTAACTACCGCATCGCTGACACCAAGGAGGCGCATATCTATGTGGGCATTCGCACCGCGGGCAAGGGAGAGAGCGAAAAGCTCACTTCACACTTCACGCGCCACGGTTTTAAAACGCTTAATCTCACGCATGATGAAATGGCGAAATCTCACATCCGCCACATGGTGGGTGGGCACTCTCCGCTAGCCGAAAACGAAGTGCTTTATCGATTCGAATTTCCCGAAAAACCCGGCGCGCTCATGCTCTTCCTCACGAAGATGTCGCCCAATTGGAATATCAGCCTGTTTCACTACCGTAATCACGGAGCGGATTACGGCCGCGTGTTGGCAGGGCTACAGGTCCCGAAGGGAGAACAGGGAGTTCTCCAGAAATTTCTCAAGCAACTCGGCTATCGCTATTGGGACGAAACTGAAAACCCCGCCTACAAATTGTTTCTCCGCTGAACGCGACTCGCTACGGTCACACGTCATCTAATAGATGACGTGTAATAATGATCCACCTAGGTGCGGAGTTCGAGCAAGGTAGCTAGTTGCTTGACGGCGGCGACGGTGGAGTGGCCGCGTTTAACTTGGCGTGAAATCACCGCGAGTTTGCCCTGCTTGCGATCAGCTTTGGGATCTATGTGGCCGATCAGTTCATCCTGGGACAGAACGGGCAGAGCGTAGTAGCCGCGCACGCGTTTGACCGCTGGCGTGTAAACTTCCCACGTGTAGTTGAATCCCCGCACATGCTCGGTGACCTTTCGATCGTAGATCAAGGGATCGAGAGGTGCGATCAAGCGAGGGTGGTGATTTTCGCTTCCGGAATTCCGCTTGTGGATTTTATCAAAAAGAGCCACATCACTGCGCAAGCAATAGAGCAGGGGGCCATCGTCGATTTGCACAGGTTGCACGAGATCTTCGATCGCGGCGAGTTCGGCGCGTTTGAGTGCCGCGAGGCGGCGTTGACGCAATTTAAGCGTCGATTCCCAACGCTCCGATTCGGCCAGCGTGGGCTCAGAGAGTTTGAACACTTTTGCGGGCAAGACTCGCTCGGGTAAATCGTAGAGGCGGCGGATGCCCTCTCGTTGCGCGATGAGCAGGCGTCCATGAAAGAACAGCTTTTGCAACGTTGATTTCGGCAACGTCGCGAGCCCCCAGATGCGTTTTGATTTACACGCATCTTTGATGACATCGGAACCGAGGGGCCTTGCTCACGAATCGCATCGAAGATGGGCTCGACGAGATCTTGTTCGGCCTTGGTTAAGCGTCCGCACCGCGCGCTCTCGATCTGGGTGCGAGCTCGCATCTCGCGCTGTAGATGGGGCCAGGCGTCATGGGGAAACGCGACGAGATTCCCTGTGGCGGGTTGGTGGTGCTCGAATGCGATACGTGACTTTGGAGGGAGAGGTTTATCTTTGCCTTGGATGTGGCGCATGAGATAGCCTTCGCGATAGTCGGCCACGCGGTTGCGCAGGATCAGGTCGTGCATGCGACCGCAGACATTGATAGGATCGATTTGCAGGAAACCGTGGTGTTCAAGTGCAGTGGCGACATCCGGAGCGGGTTGATCGAAAAGCAGGGCCCGTTGCATAAACCTGCGGGCTGTTTTACGGGAAACCTTGAGGGGAGGACACAGGCAGATTCAGTGAGACTCGGTTCAATAAAACAAGCGCAGGATGTTCGCATCGGTCGCACAAAAGGACTCGCCTTCGAGGGAAGAGATACCGCACGCTCCGCTTCGCATGTCGGAAACGCCATCACATCCTGAAAGCCGCCCCGTATGGGAGCAACGTTGGCACCCGCTTCGTGAGGAATGGGTGCTCTACACAGCTCATCGTGGTGGCCGTCCTTGGATCGGTGATACGCATCAAGCCGCCGAGCTCGCGCTTCCGAAATACGATCCTACCTGCGCGCTTTGCCCCGGTAACAAACGCGTGAAGGGCGAGAATCCTGATTACACGGGAGTCTATGGTTTCACGAACGATCTGCCGTGTTTTTCGACGGAAGATTCCGCCGCCACCGCGAGTGATGATTTCTACCAGATGCGACCTGCTCACGGAACGGCTGAGGTGGTGTGTTACAGCCCCGATCATAGTAAGACTTTCGTCGATCTGACTGATGCTGAATGCCGCGATGTGGTTGATCTGTGGGCAGAGCGCTATCGTGAGCTAGGCGCTCGTGAGGATGTGGACCACGTTCTGATTTTTGAAAACAAAGGCTCGCTCGTCGGCACCTCCAATCCGCATCCGCATTGTCAGATCTATGCAGGAAATATGATTTACGGATTCACGGCTGACGAAGTGACGAGTTCGCGTCGACGCCATGAAGAGAAAGGCGATTTCCTCGGACAGGAGATTCTGCAACGTGAACTCGCCGGTCCGCGCATCATCGCAGAAAACGAAGCCTTTGTGGCCTGCGTGCCATGGTTCGCTCGCTATGCGTATGAGGTGTTTGTTCTACCGCGTCGTCAGGTGGCATCGCTCGCTGATCTCACACCCGAAGAGCGCCAAGCGTTGGGGTTGATGATTCGTGAGGTGACGATACGCTACGATAATCTCTGGGAGATGCCGATGCCTTACGTGATGGCGATTCATCAAGCGCCAACTAATAACGGTGATTACAGCGCTTATCCGTTTCACCTCGAATTCCATCCGCCGCTTCGCAAGCCCGATACTTTAAAATATCTGGCTGGTCCGGAAATCGGCGGAGGCTCGATGACGAACGAATCCAACCCCGACGAAAAGGCCGCCGAACTCAAAGCGGTGTCGGCAGTGCACTATAAAATGAAGCGGTGAAAATTTGGTGATGAAAAATACAGACTTAGAAAAAGCCCGGAAACTACTCTGCAAGTTGCAGAATCATATTCGTGACACATTGATTACGGCGCGCGCGAAGAGCGGTCACACGTTCTCTCGCATCGCGGCGGTCACGGAAGCAGATACGATCTACGAGGTAGATAAGATTACGGAGGAAGCGATCTTCGCGTGGTTTGCGAAACACTGGCCCAAGTCGTGCCCGGTCGAACTCGTGATGGAGGGGATTGAGGATGGGGATGACGTTACTTATCCGGCGAATACTCCAATCAAGCAGACGGTATTTAAACTGATTTTCGATCCGATCGATGGTACGCGGAACTTGATGTATGATAAGCGGAGCGCGTGGATTCTCACGGGTCTGGCGTTGCAGAAAGGTAAGCGCACGAATTTGCAGGATATTGTTGTGTCGGTGATGACGGAGCTCTCAACAAGCAAGATGTGGCGATCAGACCAGATCAGCGCGGTGAAGGCGCAGGGCTTGGTGGCTCAGGCATTTAATCTGCAGACGCGACGTTGGTCAAAACTGGCGGTGCGGCCTTCGCAGGCAGATAATTTTGAGCACGGTTTCGCTTCGATTGCGCGGTTCTTTCCGGAAGGAAAGGAACTCCTCGGCCGGATCGAAGAGGATCTCTGGAAAGAGATTGGGCTTCACGGCAAGAATGGCGGACAGCTCGTTTTCGACGATCAATACATCACGACTGGTGGGCAGATCTATGAGCTCCTGATTGGGCATGATCGGATGTTGGGCGATATTCGTCCGATGGCTTATGCGAAGCTTGGTTTGAGCAGCGCGACGCTGTGCTGTCACCCTTATGATATCTGCACCGCGATGCTGTTGGAAGAAGCGGGTGGTATTATAGAGGGGCCTGATGGCAAGGCTCTGAAGTCTCCTTTAGACACCACCACGCCGATTGCTTGGATGGGCTATGCGAATACGAAACTCGCGAAGACGGTTCGCCCGATTCTTAAACGTTTGATCAAGGAGCATTGCTGAGATGGCGAAAGTAACGGGTCAGGCTTCGGGACGTTTGGATTTCTTAGGAGGAGTGGCGGATTATAGTGGATCGCTTGTGCTGGAAATGCCCCTGCGATTAACGACGCGCGTCACGATCACCGAGACCCGCATTCCGGAGTTAGTCTTTCACAGCGAAGGTCAGGAGTCCTGCACGATTCCACTGGGAACCGATCCACAGAATGCACCGAAATGGGTGCGCTATCCTTACGGCTGCCTCGGGTTGTTCTCGGCAGCTCAGCGTTGGAAGCCCAAGGGCGGTTTAAAGTTTCAGATCAGCTCGAGTGTGCCCAAATCGATGGGTGTTAGCAGTAGTGCTGCGCTGGAAGTGGCGACCTTGCGCGCGCTGGAAAAATTATCGGGTCAGGTATTCACCGGCACAAAATTAGCCAAACTTGCGCAGCGGGCCGAAAACGAAATCGTAGGAGCTCCTTGCGGTTTGATGGACCAGCTCGCGTCGGCCTACGGCGTGCGCGGTGCCTTGCTTCCCATTTTGTGTCGTCCGGATATTTTGGGCGATCCCGTAAAACTGCCCACTGGCGTGATTGCGGTGGGGTGGCCGAGCGGGGTGAAACACGCGGTGTCGGATTCGCCTTACGCCACCGCGAGAGCAGCGGCGTTTATGGGCAAGAAGCTGATCGAAAAGGGCACGAAACAGAAACTCACCCACGCGACCGAGCTGTCGCCTTCGCAGGTGCGTTCGCTCTCGGAAAAGATTTTACCGGTATCGATGACCGGTCGTGTGTTTAAGAATCGCTGCGGAGGTGTGGATGATCCGCTTTCAACCATTGAGGCCTCGCGACGTTACGATGTGCGAGCGGCGGTGAGTTTTCCGATTGAAGAAAACAATCGCTCAGGAATCGCAGTATCGTTGCTGCGAGGTATCTCGAAAACGAATCGTCAGGACTCGCTCAAGGCATTGGGAGAGCTGCTTTACCAATCACATGCGGGGTATTCATCGATCGGGCTGGGTTGTCCGGAGACCAACCAGATGGTTGAAGGTGTGCGCTCGTTGGGAGCGCTCAAAGGTTTTTATGGAGCGCGTGTGAGTGGTGGTGGCAGCGGCGGCACGGTAGTTGTGTTGCTCGATAAAACATCACTCCCGTCTTTGACCAGACTCGCCCGTAAATTGAAACGCCCGACGGATTTTATCCTCTAAATACAATGATGATCATCGGAGTAGATATTGGCGGGACGAAATGTGCGCTCAGTGTGCCTGAGGGTAATGATCGGGTGCGCGAAGTGGCTCGGTTTGCGACCACGGATGTGCAGGGCACGTTGGAGCGGCTCTATGCAGAGATATCGAAATTGGAGCCGACTAATGATGTGGTGTTTGGCGTGTCTTGCGGCGGGCCACTTGATGCCAAAAAGGGGCTGATTCTTTCACCGCCAAATCTGCCGGGCTGGGATCACATCGCTATTTGTGAGGAGCTCACCAAGCGATTTGGTGGACGCGCTTATTTGATGAACGATGCCAATGCCTGCGCGTTGGCGGAGTGGCAATTTGGTGCAGGACGAGGCGTCCAGAGCATGATGTTTCTCACCATGGGCACGGGTATGGGCGCGGGATTGATTTTGGACGGGCGACTTTACGACGGTATCACGGGCAATGCCGGCGAAGTGGGGCACATGCGATTGGCTCCCGTGGGGCCGATAGGTTTTGGCAAGCGCGGTTCGTTTGAGGGGTTCTGCTCGGGCGGAGGCATCGCGCAGATCGCGAAGCTGCGAATTAGTGATTTTGGAGGAGCGAGCATTTTGAAGGATGGACCGATTCGTGAGGTGACTGCGCGTCACTTGGGTGAAGCCGCGGTCGCAGGTGACGAACTGGCCTTAGCGATTTGGAACGAAGTCGGGGAGCGATTAGGCGAAGCGCTGGCGTTATTTATCGATCTGCTCAATCCGGAGCGCATTGTGATCGGCAGTATTTTTCAGCGCTGTGAAAATTTGATCGTGCCGAGCATGAATGCGGTGATTGCGCGTGAGGCTTTGCAGGATAGTGCCCGGGATTGCGAGGTGCTTGCGGCTGAGTTAGGAGACGAGATCGGCAGTTATGCTGCTGTCGCGATTGCACGCTATCATGAGGTGAATTTCTGAAGTGATAGGTTGAGGTTTCGTCGTTTCCCCTAATTTTTATATTCGATGAACCCCATTTCCTTACCTGCCTCTTATTACCAACAATTCGACGCTGATTATTCGCGCGACGTCCCGGCCGAGGGTTATAGCGGATGGAAAAAATCCGATGTCGAGCTGGCACCAAAGCATACCGCTCTGGTGGTGATGCATGCGTGGGATTGCGGCAAAGTAGAGGAGTGGCCGGGTTGGCGCCGTGCGGTGGAGTATTATCCGCGTTCGGTTGATATCGTTGAAAATGTTTTCCCTCCGCTTCTTGAGGCCGTGCGTGCGACCTCAATGCCTGTATTTCACGTCGTGGGTTGGCAGGAATATTATAAGGATTACCCCGGTTATCAAAAGACTCTCGATATAGCGGGTTCTTCCCCGGAATTTCCCCAGGTGAAATCGGATCCGGTTTACGAACGTTCCGGACAGTTTCGCACCGACAATATTTTCGTGGGTAAGCACAATTGGCCTGATGTGGATGCAGGGCGAAAGACGATTAGGTTCCCTGGTCCGGCGAAGCCGGTTGGTGATGAACCGATTGCCAAGGATGCACATCAGCTCGCCGCATTGTGTCAGGCCCACGATGTTAACCATCTTGTCTATATTGGGTTTGCGATCAACTGGTGCCTCTTGATGTCACCCGGTGGCATGGTGGACATGAGCCGGTATGGCATCATGTGCTCTACGATCCGCGAAGCCGTGACAGCAGTCGAAAACGCCGAGACGGCGCGCGAAGAAAAAGAGAAGCTTCAGGCTCTCTGGCGGGTGTCGCTCCAGTTTGGCTTTGTCTTCGGTTTGGACGATTTCACTAAGGCGATGGGATCACTGTCCGTTGAGAAATCCGAGTGACAGACTGATAAGAATCAGGTGCCAGGGCGAAGTTTGATATCATTTTCAAAGCGCAAATCGATTCACATTTAACCACTCCCTTATATGAAAACTAAAGCCAAGAAAAGCACGTTGGCGATCTCAGGCGGCCCACGAGCCATTACCAAGGATGATGAGAATATTTTTCGCTGGCCCATCGTCACGAAGGCGGATGAAAACGCCGTGCTGAGTGTCCTCCGTCGCGGCGCGATGAGTGGCTCGGATGTCACCAAGCGATTCGAAAGAGAATTCGCCGATTGGATGGGGATGGAATTCGGTCTGGCGTATAACAACGGCACCGAGAGTTTACGTGCCGCTATGTGGGTCTGCGGGCTAGGGGCTGGCGACGAGTTGATCTGCCCAAGCATGACCTATTGGGCTAGCTGCACGGCGGCTTTGGGGCTCGGAGCCACGGTGAACTTTGCGGATATTCTGCCCAACACGCTTTGCATCGACCCGAAGGATATCGAGCACCGCATCGGACCGCGGACCAAGGCGATCGTGGTGGTCCATTATTCTGGTTACCCGTGCGACATGGCCCCGATTATGAAGCTGGCGCGCAAGCACAAGATCAAGGTGATCGAGGACGTTTCGCATGCGCATGGTTCCATCTATAAAGGCAAAAAGGTAGGGACGTTTGGTGATATCTCTTGCATGAGCATGATGGCGGGCAAGAGCTTCGCAATTGGTGAGGCGGGCATGATGGTCACCAATGATCGAGATCTTTATGAGCGGTGCATGGCTTACGGACATTACGAGCGGACGGGGTTGCCCAGCCAATATAACCCTGTTGAAAGGTGTATTTTTAATCCTGCCCTGAACAAGTTCGCCGGTCTACCGCTCGGTGGCTATAAGCATCGGATGAATCAGACCTGCTCCGCGATGGGGCGGGTGCAATTGAAGTCCTATGATCGCCGGATCAACGAGATCCAATCAGCGATGAACCGGTTCTGGGATCTTTTGGACGGAGTTCCGGGGCTCAGGGCTCACCGTCCGCCGGCCAAGAGCAATTCAACCATGGGGGGATGGTATAATGCTCGTGGACTCTACCGCGCGAAGGAATTGGGCGGTTTGTCCTGTGAAAAATTTTGCGAGGCCGTTCGGGCTGAAGGAGTTCAGGTGTGCAATCCGGGCGCGAATGGTCCGCTTCATTTGCATCCGGTTTTCCATGATGCCGATCTATTTAATATGGGCAAACCAACCATGATCTCATTTGGTCAGCGTGATGTGAGACAGGGCCCAGGCACGCTACCCGCATCTGAATCCATCAACGATATCTGTTACGGCATTCCGTGGTTCAAGCTCGATCGACCATCGATCATCAAGAGCTACGCGCAGGCCTACCGTAAGGTGGCCGAACATGCCGATCAGTTGATGGATTGATGTGACTGGTCAGTCGAATCTCGATCTTCCATGACCGCTTTTGCGTCGGTATTTTTGGAGCGGTTACTCTTGTGCCTGGCTGTCTGCTTATGCCAGTAATAGAGGTGCTATGAAATTTGAGATTACGGAGCACGATATTCAAAAATATAGAACGGATGGATATCATATTATCCCTCAGGTTATTCCCGCCTCGCTCCTGACGGATTTGCGCCGGGAAGCGACCAAGGCTCGGGAGTTGGCCTATCGTGTTCATGGCCCGCAAACTCAGCGGCTCGGATTTTTTAAGGACTATGCCGATGAATTGGACCTGACTCCTTTTAAGAATTTTACGACGATTGATGGTTTGAATGAAGCGGTGCAGCGGCTGACCTCTTCGCATCATCAGGTAAAACCAGCCGAAGATTCCGGCATCTTGTTTTCTCCGCAGGAACGACCTTGGTCGACAGAGTGGCATCGCGATTGGCGGGACCACGTGCTGGATGCGGAATTTCAGGAACATGTAGGTGACGCTCGCTGGAAGGAAATTCTCGAGGACGGAGATTTCTTTAATCAGATCAATTGCCCGCTATATGAAGACACCTCAACTTGGTATGTGCCCGGTAGTCATCTCCGGGTGCATAACACCGATGAGGAAATGGCGGTCTATCTTTCGACTACGCAGGAAGCTTTGATGGATGAAGATAACCAGAAGACAGATGAAGAGCTTGAGTTAACCTGTCTGCGCTACTGTCAATCCATGCCCGGTGCGGTGCAATTGGTGCTCAATCCGGGGGACTTTGCCCTCTATCGCAACACCGGCTGGCACCTTGGAAACTATGTGCCTTATCGAACTCGAATGACGCTGCACACGCATGCGATCACCCCGGCGTTTAAAGAGTTTGGGGATAAATACCGTTGGATGCTGAAACCGCGTGAAGCCTCAATCGAACGTCACGGCAAGCTGGCGAGCCAGTCACGAGGATGAGCAAACGCCCTCACATCATTTACATCCTTTCGGATGAGCATTGTGGGTTCGCGATGGGGCATGCGGGGGATCCCAATCTGCAAACACCGCAGATGGATCGACTCGCGGCGGAGGGCGTGTCGTTTGAACGCGCCTATGCGAATTGTCCGGTCTGCACGCCATCTCGTGGGACGATCTTTTCGGGCCGTCATGCGCATGCGGGACCAGTGCAGGGATTCTTTGATGTGTTCAAAGCCAGCTCGCCCAGCACGGCTACTCTGTTGCGCGAGGCGGGTTATCGCACGGCGTATTTTGGCAAGTGGCACTGCGGGGCGATCCGCGATCAAGTGCCTCCCGAGATGCGCGACAATCCGCCGCCGAATTGCCACTGGCCGATGCGCACGCCGGAATATCACCGTGGAGGGTTTCAAGACTGGTATGGCTTCGAGGTGAACAACGCGCCGTTTGATGGTTTTTACTATCAGAACGACGAAACCAATCCGCGTCGGATGACGAAGTATCAGACCGATGAACTCACGGATCTGGCGATTGAGTATCTCAATAATTACGAAGGCGAAGAGCCGCTGTTTCTCGTGCTTAGTGTGGAACCGCCACATTTTCCGCTCGATGCCCCGCAAGAAAATCAGCGCTTCGATCCGGCTACTTTGCAAACGCGAGCCAATTTCACCGACACGCCCGAGATGCGTGAGCAGTTGGCGATGTATTATGCGATGATCGAAAATCTTGATCAGAACATCGGCCGTTTGCGTGAGAAGATCGAGGCTACGCCAAAGTTTGAGGATAACACGTTGACGGTCTATTTTTCCGACCATGGCGACTTCATGGGTAGCCATAATATTTTTCAGCGGAAGGAATACCCCCATGAAGAGTCGGTGCGCATTCCGGCTGTCTTTCATTGGCCCGATCACATTCCGGCGAAAGGGATGACCCCGGAGTTGTGGAGCCTCGTGGACTTGCTGCCGACGACGCTTGGTTTAGCCGGAGCAGCCATTCCCAAGCATTTACAGGGACGTGACTATTCGCCGCTCCTGCGAGGTGAGGAATTCAAGGCGCCCGATGATCTGCTCTTGGAAATGGTGGGCAATCCGCGGTGGAGTCTGGATCTGCTCGATTGGCGTGGGCTGGTGAATGATCGCTGGAAATACGCCTATCTCGAAACGGGCCACGAACTGCTCTTCGATTTGGAGAACGATCCCTTCGAGCTAAATAATGTGGCGAACGACAACCCCGATGTTTGCACGGTGTTAAAGGCGCGTTTGCTCAAACTTTTATCTGAGTCCCGTGAACCTTACTACGACGTGCTCATCGAGCACGGGGTCAAACCGCAAACTCCTGTGCGCGATGTTTCGCCTTCCGGCTCAAGCGTGCTTGTGCCTTGTGCGGAGAAGCTATCTCCGGCATGGGAAGATATGATCGTGCGCGCTCCGGATGCGAATGCTTAAGTTCTAGCGGGTTTGGCGTCCAGCTCCTCAAGCGAGAAACGCACACTGACGATATAGGCTTCCTCGCCTTTGGTCCAATGGCCGTAAGTGGTCGTCACAACGATGGTCTGCCGCTCAGATTCCTGACTGATGTCGACGAGAGGAATGGAGTAGCCAGGTGACATCGTGGATAGGGTAATGTGATCTCTTAGGCCTGAGATGCCTCGGCTAAGACCATGCCATCGTCGACTGTCTCCCCATCAATCTGAGGCACTTCTGGAACGTGGAAGTAAGTGTGATCTTCGCGCTGGCGTTTCAGGATCGGGAGCATGCTCTTCCAAGTGGCCCAGAGGCCGTGCGTGGCTGGTGGAAGATCGTCTTTGATCGCTTCGCGTAACTTCGGAAGATTGTAGAATGGCACCGCGGGAAACATGTGATGCTCGATGTGGTATTGCATGTTCCAGTAGCAGAAACCTACGAGAGGGCTAGCAGTATAGCTGCGGCAGCAGAGGCGGAAATCATTCACGTTGGGCGCGAGACCAATGTGTTGAGGTATTCCACAGAGCGCTTCGAACCAGCCGCAGTATTGGCAGCCAAAGGTGAGGATGAGGATCAGATACCAATGGCCGGTGAGGACGAATATTGTGGCGAGCGTGAGATGGCCGAAGAGCACGAATCGCGCCCAATTGCGATGTTCACGACGCAGTGACTCGTTGGATTCTGGGGTGACTTTTGCGAGCCATTCTCCAGTAAAAAAACCGTCGTGATTAGTGCGACCCGCTGCGGCAGCGAACCAGAATCCGATGAGGTTGGCCACTCGGACTGGATCTATAATCAACTGCTTCAGGATAAAGCGAATGCCGTGCCAGTCCAAACCTTGGGGTAGGACGACTTCACCGTCGTGTTCGGTATGAACGGTGACCTGATGGTGCCGAATGTGACTGGCCCGAAAACCCACGTAATCAAATAGGCCTATAAACGCGAAAGTTCGCGTGAAGAGCGTGTTCAGCCATGGTGAGGCAAAGGGCGTTTTGTGACTGAGCTCGTGGATGGCGATGCCGCCATGGAATCGAGCAAAGGTGCCGTGAACGAACAGTGCCAACAGCACTATAGGGAGAGCCCAGAGCCAGTTGTTCGTGTTCAGGTTCTGGAAGGCCAAAATGGCCAAGGTCGCAGTGATCGCATAAATGAGCAGCGAGGGGATGGCTTGAGCCAAACCCTTAGCATCACTTTTGCGCATGAGCTCACTCATGACCTTGCGGTCTACCTTACAACGATACCAACGGACTTTTATTTTTTCAGACATGTGAATAGAGAGACGAAAACAAGAGAGGTTAATCTCTGTAGTTAAGTAAAATCGTCAACTCTAGCTCAGTTTCCATCTTTCCAGTGAGCGAAGAGCAACCTTCACGCTTTCGCTGGTTCCCCAAGCCAGACTGTGGGGCACATAGGCAAGAATGCTCAGTCGATAATCAGCACTGAAATCGTCGTAGCTGTAGTCTGTGACGCCATTCTGGAGAACAGCGCGATGGTAGTTTTCCAGAGCGATTCTCTCGAATTGGATGAGGCTGTCGTCGTCCAGATTGGCGTGGTGAAGCAAGCGCGCGATGTCCCACGCTCCGATCCCAATACTAATTCCTTCCCAATCGACGAGCAGGGGAGTCGCCTGATCAGGATTTCTCGGAACCATCACATTGCCGAGATGCGCGTCGCCGTGGATGAGAGTGAGGGTCTTTCGCTTCTCGCAACGTATGGTAAACGACTCTGCCCAACGTGTAATGATGGCCGGGAGTTGTTGATTCCACTCGGGCAGGAAAGCGTTGCCCCATGCGGCGCGTTTCTGTTGTAGATAGGTTTCGAGAAAGGTGCGCTCGCATGCGGCAATTGTTAGAGTATTAGTCACCTCGTGGCTGACGGTCTGGCAGGCGTTTTGCTGAAAGAAGCTAGCCCACTGTTCTGTTTGTCCCCATAAGGTCGCGTGGAATCTGGCGTAGGTTTCGATAACTGAGATGAGCTCGTTCTCACTGATCTGTGGATTCGGTGAACCGGCGCAGCGGTGGGTGGCACTGACATCTTCGGTGACGAAGAGTCGCGTCTTATCAACCACCCGATGGGAAGTGAGTTTTGGTGTGATTGGCTCGCGCATGAGCGGTGCCATCTGTTCATGCGCGAAGAGTTCTTTTTCGCCGGCTGAACTGCCGATCGAATGGCGTTTGGTGAACTCCCTCGTCATAGGTCGATCGAACGCACCATCCACTCGCTGGCGAAGTAGAAGGTGCCTTCGTGAATGGGGCCGACGACGCTGAGAGGATACCCCGTAATCTTCGCGACGGTTTCCGTTTCTACAGTGCCCGGTTTAATACGGAAGACAGTCTCAGTGGTCGCGCCGTAGATGGTGCCATCGGTATCGGCACGAAGAATGTGCCCGGATTCGAAGGGGAGAGAGCCATAGCTTTCGGGGAGCGGGGCGGATTGCACGACGCAGCGTTTGGCGGGATCGATCAAGCAGAGACGCGTAGGGGCGGGTTGACAATCGTAGTGAGTGACGAGCCGTGGGTTGCGTCCGCTGAGGGCGTAGACCAAGCCGTTGACCGCTGGGATCAGCGAACACACATCTACGAGGTCAGGATCGTCGAAGTCGCCGATGTAGGTGGCTTTGTTGTTTTGAGGATCCCAGAACGCGTAACCGCCGCGATCCACTTTTGCCATGACGCCCGTGCCGGGTTCACTGTTGAAGCCTACGAGAATTTGTTGGAACTCGGGGATCCATAGTAGCACGAAGGGTGTGCGATCAGGCATGATGCCGCGTGTCGATCCACGCAGGGCGGTGGCTGGATCGAACCACGCGAGCGCGCCATCATCGAGGCCGTAGGTTGCCGCGGCACCCACCCAGATTTTTCCACCCGCCTTCGCCGAGGCTTCGGAGGGCAGGTCCGGCACATAGATCATCGCGTGGGGTCTCGTGGTGAGTATGTCGGCGGAGCCGACGTCGAGCGGATTGGCGCCGGGACCGGTGCCGAATTGGTAAGGCAGTTTCGGATCGTAGAGCGAAATGCGCGAGGCGGGGTAGGAGCCGATGGCGATTTTGCCTTCGTAGTTGACCATCGAGTAGGCTTCGCCACCGGACACGCTACATTGGCCGTGGTTGACCATATTGCCGCCATCGAGATCACAGGAAAAGAGGTGCTCGGGAAGCATGCTCGAGCCGTAGAGTTTCTGATCGGGCCCGAGATGTAGAGTCCACAATGCCGTGCCGCCGCCTTCCCAATCGAGAGTCAGCTCACGCGGAGCGCTACCGTCAGCGGAGGTGATCCGGATCCGGCGAAACTCAAAACTCTTATCATCAATAAAGGTTGCGATCGATCCATCCGGGAAGGGCAGGATTTCCTGATAGCCGTGCCTAGAGGTGGCATGGATGCCAGGCATCTGAGCGGGAAGTGTTTCGACCGGATGGGCCTCGCCGTTTTCGAGTAGGAACGCACCGGCAAAGCTATCCAGGTAGAGCTTGCCATCCGCGCCTTTGAAAAATTCGTAGCGTTGGGGATTCGCGCTGGGTTCGACGATATGCGGACCCACGCGTTTCGAGGTGCCCGTGCGCGGATCAAAGCATACCATGCGGAAAGTGGTGATTTTTATCTGGGCGAAAATTTCGCCATCATCGCTGGCTAGTGGATAGAGATACTTGTCCACCTGATCCTGGCGACCGAATCGTTTGAACTTACCGGTGCTGGGATCGAAGCGGGTCACTGATGCTCCGGGATAAGCTCCGATCCAAATCATACCGTCAGGTGTCTCGGTGATTCCGGTGGGGAAGGTGACGGTCTCAGGATCGATCGCGCCGAGGTCTTCTAACCCGCGTTCGGAATGTTCGGGATCGTAGCGATAGAGATGGCCATTCCAGGCGGTGCCCATCCAGAGAATGCCGGTGCGTAAGCTTCGCATGCAGGCCGGGATGCCTTCCGGCCCCGATTCGGGCACAAGGAATTGGCGGCAGTGGCCGGTTTTCACATCGATATCGATGACAAAGGGGCCGCCATTATTTTGCCCCATTGAGGCGAGAAGTGACGGTTTGCCATCGGACGTTTTCCCGGGATGCAGGCGCACCCAATTGACGGCTTTGACGGGGATGCCGAGATCGCGAATGGAGGGAGGTTGGGGAATGGACATGGTTGGCAGTTTTATTGAAAGAGTAGGCTGCTCGCTTGCGAGCGCAGTAGTGCTGTTCCGCGTGAGCAAGCTCACGGCCTACAAAATATAGTTTATTGTTCAGCCGGAAGGGTCAGCGCGCGGAGGCGCCATCCGGTTGAAAAGTAGAACTGGTCGCCGATGATCGGGCCCACACAATCGATCGCGTCGGGGGTGGAATGCGTGAGCCAGACGGGATCTTTACGTGGCGGCGGTGGTTCGTCATTTTGCCAAACACGTTCAACGTCGCAGGTGCCGGGTTTAATGCGGAAAATGCAGTAGCCGCTCGCACCGTAGACCACGCCTTGTGGACCGACTTGGAGGGCGTGGTGACCTTGCCAACCCAAGGGTCCGTATTCTTCGGGGAGCCAGGCCTGAGCGATGAGCTCGCGTTTGGCGGGATCGAAAAGGATGAGGCGAGGGCGAACCGCCGGAGCGCCTTGCGATTGGATTTGATCGCCGAATCCAAGGAGAGCGTAAACCAGCCCATCAGTAGTCGGGGCCAAGGCGACGGGATCGGCAAGATCTTCAATGCCGAGATTACCCGACCACACCATCTCATCTTTAATCGGATCCCAGAGCGCGAATGAGGCGTCGAGGTGGCGCACTTTGGATCCTGTTCCAGCCTCGATACTGAGGCCGATCAGGATCTGATTTAGCTTTGGTAAATGCAGAAGACTGACGGGTGATGTATCGGGCAGAAGCGCGCGATGTGATTGCGATTCGCCAGTTTGTGGATTCATCCAAACCAGCGTGCCTTCGTGCAGGCCGTAGTCGGGGGCGGAGCCCATCCAGAGTTTCCCATCTGGAGTGGAGATAAGTGCGTTGGGTCGGAAGCTGACTTTGTCGAATCTCCCGAAGTCGCGAGGATTATCACCGGGTTTCTCGCCGTAGTGAATAGGCTTGGTTGGATCGTAAACGGAGATGTGTGAACCGGGGTAAGATGCGAGGTAGAGTTTCCCGTCGATGTTGGCGGTGGAATAGGCTTGGCCACCCGCGTAACTATGGATGCCTAAATCCTCAGCCACCGAGCCGTCGGGTGTGGCGTGAAAGAGTCGGTTGGGGAGATAGCTCGAACCGTATAGATCGCCGTCGGGACCGAGAGCGATGACGTGAATGTTGTTTCCGCCGCCGACCCAATCGAGTTTGAGATCGCGTGCTGCAATCTCGGGATTGCTGTTGGCAAGATGCAGCTCTCGGGGCTCTCCCGTGCCATTGATCCCGATGCCGGTAAACATGGGGTTCCAACCGCCGGGCATCTCGGCAGGAGCCTGATAATCGTGTTTGTAGGTAGCAGGTATCCCAGTGCGTGGCTCCGGTGCATTTTGCACATCCACTGTTTCCATCCCTTCGATTCGCATAGTGCCTTCGTGCGATTTGAGATAGAGTAGATCGTCGGTGCCTCGATAGAGCTGTAAGGATTGCGAGGCATCAGTCGTGTCAGTGATCGAAGGGCCGATTTGACGATGCGCTCCGTTGGCAGGATCTATCACGATGACTCGCTGGTGGGTCGCTTTGATCTGCGCGGCGAGTGAACCATCGATACCGGCGACGGGGTAGAGGTAGTTGTCGTCATTCACGATGCGGCCAAACTTGGTCATTTCGCCGGTCGTGGGATCATACTTGGTCAGGAATGCGCCGGGGCATGAGCCGATCCAGATCATACCATCCGGAGTTTCGGCGATGCCGTTGCCGAAGGTCGCGTCGTCATCCACGCTCCCGAGATCTTCGATGCCGCGTTCGGGGTGATTGGCATCGAATCGATGGAGATGGCCATCCCAAGCCGAGCAGACGTAGAGAATGCCAGTCGTGAGTGAGCGAAACGCACCGGGGGAGAACGTGGATTGCTTGGGGTGTTCCGTGTGGAATTGGGTGCAATGTCCCGTCTCGATATCGATATCGACCACGAAGAAGCCGCCGTTGTTTTGGCTCATCGAGGCGAGTAGCGAAGCTTTGCCGTCAATGGTTTGACCGGGGTGGAGTCGAGTCCAACTCACGGCTTTTACAGGAATTCCGAGATCACGGACTTGAGGGGGCATAGCGAGGTAGCTGGGGTTGAGGAATCGCGGAATTGCCCGCGCGCTCGAAGACACGCGCACTAAAGGTGAACCATGGGTCAGCGGCAATGCGGTTTTCTGATTTTTCGAATACTGATCGCTTGCGAGGTGTGGGAGTATGCTTTCACAGTGTCGCGTAATGCCTGATACGCTTCGTCCCCGTCCCGTCCCTGGCCTTGGTTGTAACGCCATCGGTCAGGAAGAAGAAGAGTTGGTTCTCGATGTGCTTCGTCGTAAAGAGCCGTTTCGCTATTACGGATTGAATCCGGATTCGCCACCACCGATGGCTGCGATTTTGGAGAAGGAAATGTGTGCCTACATCGGCACGGATTACGCGCTGGCGGTTTCGAGCGGCACGGCCGCTTTGGAAATCGCCTACGCGGCGATTGGACTCGGTCCGGGAGATGAGGTTATCGTTCCCGCGTGGAGCTGGGTTTCCTGTTTCACGGCGATTGTGCGGGTAGGCGCGCGACCTGTTTTGTGCGAAATCGATGATACGTTAAACTTTGATCCAGCAGAGATTGCCCGTCTGGTCACACCGCGCACGAAAGCGGTTTCGGTGATCCATTATCAAGGCGTCGCGGCGGAGATGGATTTGATCCAAAAAGAAGCCCATCGTCGTGGTCTTTTCGTCGTGGAAGATTGCGCCCAATCCATCGGCACGACTTATCGAGGACGGCAGATCGGCACATGGAGCGATGTCGCGATCTATAGTTTTCAATACAACAAAGTCGCGACCTGCGGTGAAGGCGGCATGGTGGTCACGCGAGACCAACGCATCTACGAACGCGCGGTGCGTTATCACGATCTTGGCAACTACCGTCCATTTCATGAAGCGGTCGTTCCTTCTCGTGAAAAGCCGTTTGCTGGTGGTCAATTTCGACTAAGTGAAATTTCCAGCGCGGTGGCTTTGGCTCAGGTGCGGAAGGTCGATGCGATTAAGGCGCATTGCCGTTCGGTTCAGGCTCGAGTGCTGGCGAAGATTGAAGGCTTAGCTGGTCTGAATTTGCGACGGATTCCTGATTCAGATGGTGATTTCGGCTTCGAGATCTATCTAATGTTCGGAAATCTTGATCACGTCGCACCGTTTCACGCGAAGCTTGATGCGCTCAATGTGAACTGCGGTGCGCGCACCGGCACCTACCCACAATACAATCGCGATTATGTGAAGACAGGGCTCCTGCATCATCCGGCGGTATCTCCATTTAAAGACTTCAAGGAATGGCCAGACGAAGGCTACCGCGCGGAGGATTTCCCTCGCACGGAGGATCTGACCAAGCGCTATGTCGCTCTACCGATTGGTTGGCTCTATACGGCTGAAGACGCCGACTATATTGGCGATTCGATTGTGGCGGTTCACGCCGAGGTCTGCCGCTAGGGGCACAAAAAAGCGCAACCCTCGTGGGTTGCGCTTTTGATAGATAGAGAGCTAAGAATGAATCATTCTTTTTTGGCTGCTGCTTCCTCGTCTGCTCCAAAGGTCACACCGGCTGCTTCGAGTTTCATGACAGTCTTATTGCCAACGCCTTTCACGCGTTTGGAAAGGTTTTTCAGGCTGGTGAATTCACCATTAGCTTCGCGTTCAGCAACGATTGCTTTTGCGGTAACCTTGCCGATTCCAGGAAGAGACTTGAGTACTTTTTCAGTAGCGGAGTTGAGATCGGCCGAGGCGAAAGCGACTACGGAAATCAGTAGCGCGACAAAGAGAGCGAGTAATTTTTTATATGATGGGACGATTTAATTAACGTTAAGAAGCGGTCTAAACATAGCGAAAATGGGGTGTATGGCAACCTTTGGTTCTGGCTATGCCCGTGGTGCCTCGGGCGATATTATATTAATCAATATTGGTGAGTATTTTAACCACTTTGAAATACTCGAGCACGACCTGAATATCTTCATTGAGTGGGATGCCGACACGCGCGCATTCTTGGCCGAGATAGTCCCAGTGGACCTTTTGCCAGTAAGCGCGTGATTAATCAACAGCGCCTTCGACCGCAGCGAACGCTGCATCAACTTCACGATAGCGGCGCGTTTCGACTTGAGTCACTTCGATGATCGCGATGTCGCGGTCCATGCTATCGCGCACGAGCGTGTGGTCGCCAAACAGCGGTAGGGGTTCGTTATCGAAAAGGTAGGCCGCGTGTAAACCGGTCGTGGCGCGTTTGTGACCTTTTACAATTACGTGCGCGCATGAATCTATCGTCTCGGCATTGAGACTAAAATGGATAAGGGGCAGATCAGTGTTCATGATCTCGAAAGGTGGCGCACGTAGAGTTGTTCGACCTTGGTCCGCGCCCAAGGAGTGCGACGGAGAAACTGCAGGCTCGATTTGATACTCGGATCGTATTTGAAGCAGTTGATGTTCACGTGCTCTGCGAGCGTATCCCAGCCATAGTTTTCCACCAGCACCGTAACGATTTTTTCGAGGGTGATTCCGTGTAGCGGATCGGTAGATGAACTCATTTGGGGAAACTAGATTGATCGCGTGTCTCGGTCGAGCCCGTGATGCGATCTAACCGTAGGCACCGATGCCGTGGAGACCGAGGAGACGTTTGCGACGCGGATTGGCTCGATCGATTGATGATGAATCAGGCCTCGATGGAGTGGCATGGTCTTATCTTCGGCCGCGCTGAGTTGAGAGGTTAGGGTCAGACCAGAGAAGACGAGGAATAGGCGAATCAGCATTGTTTAGCGGGGTTGGAAAACGCCCAACTAAATGATACTGCAAACGCGGCGACAAGCAGCATCAGTTGACTAATGTTTCGCGATCCGAGTGGTCTTATTTCTCGCAGTTCTTTGCGACGTTGTTGATCGCACGGGCAACCTTCTCGATGTAGCTGTCGCTCATGGCCTGATTGATCGGAAGCACGACACAGTCTTCGAGAATCGCCTCAGCGACGGGGCAGGAGACTTGCTTGTAATCCATCGTCGTGAGACCGAGATCGCGGATGGGCCAGGTGCCCGAGAAGAAGTTGTGATTCTGGAATACCTTATAGCTGTAAACCGGCATCGGGATGTAACCAGCGCTGGCTGAGGCTCCATGTGCCCGGAGCTGTTCGACAAACTCTTCTCGGGTAGTTTTGAGTGCACTCAGATCGAGGCGTAGCAGGTAGAACCAATACGAATGCGTGTCGCCTTCCTTGGTGATTGGCGCGAGGACTCCCGGAGCGTCGGTAATCAGCGAGGTGAGTAGGTTGCCCGCATGAGTGCGGTTCGAGGTGATCTCGGTGAACTTGGTGAGTTGGGCGGCGCAGACCGCGGATTGCGGTTCGCTGATGCGATAGTTAGGCGCGAGCTCTTCGGGATCGCGGGTGCCAGCGGTGCGATCATAGCACTTGTCGCCCCACTTGGAGAGTCCGTTGCCCACATCATCGCGATTGGTGCCCACGATTCCGCCATCGCCACACGCGATGTGCTTAAAGTCGTTGAAAGAATAGCATCCGAAGTCACCGAGTAGGCCGACCGGTGTGCTCTGGTGACGTGCACCCCAAGCTTGAGCGCAGTCCTCGATTACGTAGAGATCGTGCTCTTTGGCGATCGCGTTGAGCGCGGTCATATCGCAGGGATTGCCTGCGAGGTGGATGGGCATGATCGCTTTGGTCTTAGTTGTAATCGCTTGGCGCACCGATTCAGGATCGAGATTGTAAGTGCGCGGGTTGACGTCGGCAAAAACTGGCACGAGCTGCTGATAAAGAATTCCGATCATCGATCCCATATCGGTAATCGGCGCAAGAATGATCTCATCGCCGGGCTTGAGCCTGAGGGCAGCGATCGCGACATGTAAGGATGCCGTGCCCGAGGAAGTCGGGAAAACATGCTTCAGGGGGTAGTGTTTACGGAATTCGGTGTAGAGCGCCTCGGTTTGCGGTCCTTTCCAATAGAATAGAGAATTCTGCTTCACCGTCTCAGTGAGACGAGAGAGCTCGGCATCGCCCCAGCGGGTGAGTGTAGGAACCGGTTCATCAACGATAGGATTAAGAATAGGAGGATTATTGGAGCTCATATAAAAGGGGTCAGGCCGATTAATGTTAATTTATTAGGGCTATTGTATCAGAAATGAAGGTTGAGCAATTTATGAAGCCGATAGCGTGTATAAAATTAATATTAATCGACCTGACCCCATATGCTAGATGTTGAAGAATTGTTGGGCGTTGGCGGACCTGATTAGGTCCATCGCCTTGGGGGTGATCTTGGAGAGTCGGAGTTTGTCGACTTCGCCTCGGGTTGAGAGCAGCGGCGTGCAGGTTCCGAGCATGATGCGCTTGGCCGTGAGCAGCTTGACGAGGTCTTCGACGGAATTGATCCATTCGCAAAACGAGATCTCGATGGAGAAGTTCTTAAATTTCTTCGCGAGCTCGTTCACCTCGGGGATCATGATGCCTGAGAGCAAAACGTGAGTCTTCGGGTTACGCTTGAGGAAGAGCTTCAGGTCGGAGAGCGATAGTCCCTTCATATTGAGGGCGAAGTAGCGGTGGCGCTCATCTTCGTAGCGCATGTTGATCACGAGGCGCAGTTTGGTCTCGTTCAACGCAGTCATGAATTCGCCGACCACCTTATCTCGCAACGAATAGTTGTTGTAGGTCGGCAGTAGCTTAACTGCGGAAACCTTGGCCGCGACGCATTCGGCAAGCTGATCGCGCCAGTTGGCCAAGCGTAGATTGATGACCGGCAGCGGTGTGAGCGTTTTGCTTTTCTTGGTCGCGGCGAACAATTCTCGATTGCTCGGGGTGGGCTCGGGTTGGAACGCAGCTCCGAAATGCGAAACGATCGCGTGGGTTATGCCACTGGCGGCGAGATGCTTCGTGAGTTGGGCGGCTGTGCGATTGGGTGCGAAGGTGAAGGGCCACGAGCCGAGATTGACGTTGGTATCGATGAGCATGACGAAAATTAGTTCAGGTTGAGCAGTTTGGCGGTGTTATCGAAAAAAATCTTCTGGCGATCCGCATTAGTGAGCTTGGCTCCGAGCACCGCTCCGATTTTTACCGCGCTTTGGCGGATAGGAATGTCGGTGCCGTAGAGCACGTGATCTGAGCCGAGATGTTCGACGGCGTATTCGATCAATCCGTCTTCGGGAAAAGCACCTGAGATATCGACATAGATATTGTCCAATCCCTTGGCCGCGATTACGCCACGATAGCCGATGCCTACGAGGTGGGCCATGATGATGTTCACATCAGGATTACGCTGGGCAAACAGCGCGGTGTCGTCGGGATCACTGTGGGAATCCATGCCGGGCCGGAAATTAGTGTTACTCCAGCTGTGTTGCAGCACAGGGATATTAAACTCGCGGCAGGCTTTGGCGATGTGGCGCATGCAGGGCTCGTCGGCGCTGTTGGCGATCTCAAGTTTGATGCCTTTGGAACCGTAGTTCGTGACGCAGCGAGTGACTTCTTCCATCACGGCTTTTTCACCGAGGTTGGGATTCAGATAACAGAACCCGACGAAGTAGTTGGGAAACATCTTCTGGATGCCGCCGGTCTCATCGTTGATCAAGCGCAACTGCTCCTCATTTGGCGTGCCTCCGTAGTTGAGCACATCGCCGAGGACGATCATGCGTTTGACTCCATGGGATTTCCCATGAGCAACGAGTTTTCGGAGTTCCGATTTCTGCCGGCCCTTCGTGAAAAAGACGGGGTGGGTGTGGACGTCGATGATACGCATACGAATCAGTTTATCATTAGGGTTGAGAGAACATCGTGACAAGAACAGGTGTGAACGTTAGCAAACAAAAGCGATGGCCAAAGCATCCCCACATAGTCGAAACCCAGTCGAACCGGTGCGCGAACGCTTGTTGCGCGCTGCCACCAAGTGCTTTGCCCAGAACGGATATCGGGGCACAACGGTGGACGAGATCGTGGCGGCGGCGAAGGTCAACAAGCGGATGGTCTACCACTATTTCCAGTCCAAGGAGCGGCTTTATCATGCGGTGCTGATCGAGGCTTACCGGGGGTTGGAGGTGATCGAGGTAGACACGTTTTCGCATGCCGAGGGGATAGATGCCCTGACGGGGAAGGTGGTGCGGGCGTATTTTGGATTCCTGGAAGCGCATCCCGAATTCGTGCGTTTGATGCTATGGGAGAACCTTAATGACGGTCGGGGGCTCGCTCTGGCTGATTCCAAATTGAGCAAAGATCCCATGTTGCGGGCATTAACGCAGTTGCTCGACCAGGGCATCGCGGCAGGGCGGATTCGCATAGACATGGATGCGCGTCACTTGCTGATCAGCTTGATCGGGCTGTGCCTGGTTTATAGCTCGAATCGATACACACTATCGCAGGCCTTGCGGATGGATTTGGGATCGCGGGCAGTGAGAGAGAAGGGCATCAAACACGTCACTCAGCTCCTTTTAGATGGGATCAAATCGGGTTAATCTAAAAGTAACTAAAGAGTTACTTTCGAGTTTGACCCAAGAGTTTCGACAGATTGATTGAGATGATCCTACGGTAATCTCCGTGCTAAAAATTTACACCATGTCTGATCAGACACTCAAAACCGACCAAGATATCGAACAGCTCCTCTCAGAGCCCACGCTCGGCGCGATCGCGGCGGTGAAAGCGCTCGATGGCGATTTCATGGTGCTCGGCGTCGGTGGAAAAATGGGCACATCGCTCGCCGTGATGATTCGTCGTGCACTCGATGAAGCGGAAAAGACAGCGAAGGTTTACGGTGTATCGCGCTTCAGTCGTCCCGAAGCAAAAACGGATCTAGAAGCACTCGGTATTATTCCTGTGGCCTGCGATCTCGCTGATCCCGAGCAAGTGGCGAAGCTCCCCGAGGTTGCCAATGTGCAATACCTCGCTGGCCAGAAATTCGGCACCGATGGCGCTCCTGACGAAACGTGGATTCAAAACACGATCGTGCCGGCCATCGTGGCGCGGAAGTTTGTTAAATCGCGCATCGTGGTATTCTCGACTGGTTGCGTTTATCCCTTTGTGCCGATCAGTGGTCCCGGTGCCAACGAAGAGACGCCAGTCGCGTTTCTCGGCGAATATGCGAGCACCTGTGTTGGTCGTGAACGCGTCTTTACGAATTTCTCCCGCAACCAGGGCACGGAGCAATTGATCTATCGCCTGAACTATTCGGTCGAGTTGCGCTACGGCGTGCTCGTCGACGTGGCGACCAAGGTGCTCAACGGCGAAGCGGTTGATGTGACGATGGGTTCGTTTAATCTCATATGGCAGGGTGATGCTTGTGCTCGAGCGATCCAATGTTGGCAACACGTGGCGAGCCCACCGAAGTTTCTCAACATCACTGGTGCGGAAAAGGTTTCGATTCGTCATGTCGCTGAAGAGTTTGGTCGTTTGCTTGGCAAGGAGCCTTTCATCAAAGGCGAGGAAGCTGAATCTGCCTGGTTGGCCGACGCGAGCGAATCGATGCGACTCTTCGGTCCAGTCACGACTTCGCTGGAAACCATCATGAAAATGGTAGCTGATCATCTGCAGGGCGGCGGTAAACTGCTCGGCAAACCCACTCACTTCGAATCCCGCGACGGAAAGTTTTAATCATGGATCTTCGTAAACATCTTCTGGAGGGATCTGTTATCCCCGCTCAGCCGCTGGCTCTCGATGAGCACCGCAAACTCTCCGAAAAGCACCAACGTGCGATCACGCGCTATTACGTGGATTCCGGTGTCGGAGGGCTCGCAGTTGGCGTGCATTCCACGCAGTTCGAAATCCGTGAACCGCAACACGGTCTCTTCAAGCCAGTGCTCGAGCTCGCGTCGCAAACTATCGACGAGTCGCTAGCGAAAGCGCCGCGTCCTTTCATTAAGATCACTGGTTTGTGCGGTCGCACCGAACAGGCGATCCCGGAGGCCGAGCTCGCTAACAGCTTTGGCTATCAAGCTGGTTTGTTGAGCCTTGGTGCTTATAAAGACGACACCGAAGAAGAGATGCTCGCGCACTGCGCACGCGTGGCCGAAGTGGTTCCGGTGATTGGGTTCTATCTGCAACCTTCCGTCGGTGGTCGTTTATTGGACTACAGCTTTTGGCGTAAGTTTGCGGAGATCCCGAACGTCATCGCGATCAAGATGGCTCCGTTTAATCGCTACCAAACGATCGACGTGGTGCGCGCCATCGCGGAAAGCGGTCGCGACGATATCATTCTCTACACCGGCAACGATGATAGCATCGTGGTCGATCTGTTCACGCCGTTTACCTTCGATTCGAATGGTAAGAAAGTCACACGTCGCATCGAAGGTGGCCTGCTTGGTCACTGGGGCGTCTGGACGCAGGCTTCGGTTAAGCTACTTGAGGACATCAAGGCCGCCCGCGAGAGCAGCACGATTGATAAGCAGTGGCTCGACACGGCAATCGCCGTCACGGATATGAACGCCGCGCTCTTCGATTCCGCGAACAAGTTTGCCGGATGCATACCGGGGATTCTCGAAGTGCTCCGTCGTCAAGGTCTCGTGCCGACGATCAATTGTTTGAATCCGCACGACGTGCTTTCACCCGGTCAGGCCGAAGAGTTGGATCGCGTGTGCAAGGCCTATCCTGAATTGATCGACGATGCTTTTGTTGCCGAGCACCTAGAAGAGTGGTTGAGTTAAGCTTCATGAGTTCCCTCGTCGATCTACCCCTACCTCAATCGTGTGAGGAATTACTCTCGCAGACTGTTTCGTTTGAAACGGTGAACCAGAATTTTGGTGGCCCAGAGGGTGGTGAGGCGGTGTTGATTAGCTATCTCGAAAAACTCGGAAGCGAGTGGGGGTTGTCAGCTCGTCGATTACCAGTCGAGGGCGGCGGCGAAAATCTTCTCCTGACCTGTGAGATTTCTAGGGAGGCTCCCTGGCTCTTGTTTGAGAGCCATATTGATACGGTGACAATTGAGGGAATGACAGTGGATCCGTTGATCGTTAAAGCGGATGGCGATCGACTTTATGGTCGTGGCACCTGTGATACGAAAGGGTCGGGCGCGACGATGTTCTGGGCTCTGAAGAATTATACTCAGCAGGGTAAACGGCCTTACAATGTGGGCCTGCTGTTTGCCTTGGATGAGGAATCGCACATGACCGGAGCGAAATCATTTGCCCGTGGAGCGCTCACTGAATTTTTGCCAAATCTGGTCGGACTGATTGTGGGTGAGCCGACGTTGATGCGACCGGTAGTGGCGCATAACGGTGTGATGCGTTGGACCACTAAAACGAAGGGAGTTGCAGCGCATTCGGCTGATCCATCGAAAGGACAATCGGCGATTTCCTCTATGGTGCGGGTGATTGATGCCTTAGAAACCCGTTACATGCCGACAGTTTCGAAAACCCACCCGCTTACGGGCAAAGCCGCTTTCAGTGTCAACGTGGTTCGCGGCGGCACTCAGGTGAATATCATTCCTGAAGCCTGCGAGATCGAATGCGATCGTCGCACAGTGCCGGGCGAATCAGCCGATGAGATATTGCAAGATCGCGATGAAATTCTAGCGGGAATGGAAGTCGAACATGTGGATCTCCATGTGGTGCCTGCGATGAGCGCAGAGCGTTCATCGAAACTGCTGACGTTGCTCGATCCTGTATTGCGTGAGCATGGGATTGAAGCCGGACCGCAGGGCGCGCCTTACGTGACCGATGCTAGTTTTTACGATGCCGCGGGTGCTCCTACGATTGTGATTGGCCCCGGAGCTCTGGCGCAGTGTCACCGCAAGGATGAGTGGGTGAGTCGTGAGCAACTTGAGTTGGCCGTGAAGATTTACGGCGGGTTGATGAGAAAAGGTTGAGGCAGGATTGTTTAATGTGGAAAGCTGGAAATCAGGAAAATACCCAGCTCCACTGTTCTTCACTGCGCCTTTGGCTCCGTTCCTGATTTCAAGCTTTCCATATTAAAAATCTCCGTGCCTCTCGGTTCCGATCCAGAGTTTATGAGTTCCAGATTATTACTCGCTCTGTATTCTGGTTCCGATTGAAGGTGTGTTTATGAATCACTCTGATCCGAGCGAGTCGCGGCAAAGTTTGGAGACTGCTCTCCAGAGAATACGCACCGGTGCAGAGCAACCGCTTTGTGATTGGATCCGTGGGCATCTGTTCGAGCACGTGCTCCCGTTTTGGGAAAAGCACGCGATGGATCCGCATGGAGGAATTCTGACCTGCATCGACGATACGGGAGCCGTGCAGAGCATCGAAAAATGGCTGTGGAGCCAATGGCGGGCGGTGTGGGTCTACTCGCGGCTCTACAACACACTGGATCGCGATCCGAAGTGGGTTGCCTACGCGCAACAGATCGCGGAGTTTTGCTTGAAACACGGGTGGCTCGAAGAGGAGCAAGGTTGGGCGCTGCTGCTTTCGCAGGAGGGTGATGTGCTGCGACGTCACGAGAGCATCTACACCGACGGGTTTGCCGTTTACGGACTGGCCGAACTCTACCGCGCGACTGGTGATGTGAAGTATCGCGATTGGGCGGTTCGCACGACCGATGCTGCACTGGAAAAGCTCGCGAAACCATACGATACGGTGCCGCATTTTCCGTATGCGATTCCGCCGGGCACGAAACCTCATGGTCTCCCGATGATCTGGTCGCTCACACTTGCTGATCTCGGCACGATTTTGGACGAACCCAAATATTTGGCTGAAGCGAAGCGGCTCTCGAAAACGATCTACCGCGATCACTATAAAGCCTCCGATGATCGGATCATCGAATTTGTGAACGCAGACGGTTCGGATTACTCCGCTCCCGAAGGCGCGGTCACGGTGCCGGGGCATGCGATTGAAGACATGTGGTTTCAATGGCACGTCTTCGAGCAAACCGATTGGGGAGATGCGCCACGCGAGGAAACGCTACGCCTGATTTTGAGACACATGGATCTTGGTTGGGATGAGCAATACGGCGGCATCCTGCTCGCGATTGATCGTCATGGCCGCAAAGACGTCGGCTGGGGTTTCTCTGAATCGAAACTCTGGTGGCCGCAGACGGAGGCGCTCTATGCGACTTTACTCGGTGGCTTCGAAACCGGCGATCCGGCTTACTTCGATTGGTATGAGAAACTCTGGAGGCTCTGTCTCGATGCGTATGTCGATTGGGAGAATGGCGAATGGCGTCAGAAACTGCAGCGCGACCTGAGTCCGATTACGGAAGTCATCGCCTTGCCGGTGAAGGATCCTTTTCACCTACCGCGTGCGCTCATGTTGCAAATCGAATTGCTAGAGTCGCGTCAGAGTAAACAGTAAGGCTCGCGCATGAAACTCGGACTCGGACTTTACCGCCATCAACTCAACGACGAACACTTTCGTTTCGCAGCCCAAGCGGGTTGTGAGGCCTTGGTGATCCATCTGGTCGATTACTTTAAGCAGGGAGACAACAACCAGCCCGGCGATCAGCCCACGGGTGCTTTGGATGGGTGGGGCCGCGCGGGTGATCCTAATCAACTCTGGGAGCAGGAGTATTTAGAAGATGTCGTGCGACGCGCGAAAGCGCACGGGCTCGAGATCGCGGCGATTGAAAACTTCGATCCGGCGCATTGGTCGGACGTCTTGCTCGACGGACCGCGCAAGGCTGAGCAGTTGGAAAACATCAAGACGATGATCCGGTGCATCGGCGCGGCGGGGATTCCTTGCATGGGCTATAATTTTAGCATCGCCGGGGTGGCGGGTCGCACGAAGGCCAACTACGCGCGTGGTGAAGCAGAAGCGGTCGGGATGGAAGGACCGGTCGACGAACCCATCGCCGATGGTATGATTTGGAATATGCGACTGCGCGATCAGCTCGGCCCGGGAACGATTCCTCCTTGCACGCCAGAGCAGTTGTGGTCGCGCCTGCAGGATTTTCTTGAAGCGGTTTTGCCCGTGGCGGAGGAGAGTGGTGTGGTGATGGCGGCCCATCCCGACGATCCACCGATGCCGACGATTCGTTCGACCCCGCGACTCGTTTATCAACCCCAGTTTTATCAGAAGCTGATAGATCTCGTGCCGAGTTCCGCGAACAAACTCGAATATTGTCTCGGTTCGCTTGCCGAAATGACCGAGGGCGATCTTTACGAATACACCGAGAGTTATGCACAGCAGCAAAAAATCGGTTACGTGCATTTTCGCAACGTGCGCGGCAAGGTGCCCCACTATCGCGAGACCTTCGTCGACGATGGCGAAATCGATATGTTGCGGATCTTGCGCATCCTTAAACGTAATAATTTTCAAGGCGTGCTGATTCCTGATCACGCCCCACAAATGAGCTGCGATGCCCCCTGGCATGCCGGAATGGCGTTCGCGCTCGGCTACATGCGTTCCGCACTGCAAATCGTAGAACGCGAAACCACCGATTCAAAATGATAACTCCTTCAGCTTATTCTCTCGCGGGCCGCACGGCCTTAATCACCGGTGGCGGCACCGGTATCGGTTTGGCGATCGCCAAGTGTCTCGCAGCTTGTGGCGCCAAAGTGGTTCTCAGCGGTCGCCGTGAGCAACCTTTGCAAACGGCGGCGTCAGAGATCGGTGAGCTTGCGTCGATCCAAGTGATGGATGTCAACGACACCGCAGCAGCACCCGCGCTTGCAGCAACTCTGCGCGAAAAGCACGGCCCGATTGGGATCCTCGTGAACAACGCGGGGATCAACATGAAGAAACCTTTCACCGAAACAACTGAAGAAGAAATGCTCGGCGTATTCCAAACCAACGTGATGGGCGGGCTCGCTTTGGCTCGCGCGTTGCATCCGCAACTCAAGGAATCCGGAGATGGTTCGGTGGTCTTTATCAGTTCGATGGCTGCATTGATGGGCATTCCTTTGGTAGCGGCCTATTCGGTTGCAAAGTCGGCGGTGACCGGTGCGGTTCGGGCGATCGCAGTCGAGTGGGGCACCGATGGAATTCGCGTGAATGCGGTCGCGCCGGGGTGGATCGATACGACGATGTCGCGTCGCGCGTTTGAAGGCGATCCTACACGGAAAGAAAAGATTCTGACTCGCACGGCTCTCCGCTGCTTGGGAGATACTGAGGATGTCGGTTGGTCGGTCGCCTACCTCTGCTCACCGGCGGCCAAGTTCGTCACAGGCACAGTGATTCCTGTCGATGGCGGCGCGAGCATGGGATTCTAATTATGGAAACTTCCGATCAAACCAACGCGCCTTACACGAAACTCTTCGATCTGCAGGTTAACGGATTCAACGGCGTCGATTTTCAACAGACGGATATCGATCACGCGACCCTGACCCGTGCCGTGGATGGTCTGCTCGCGCACGACACGGACCGGATTCTGTTCACGCTGATTACGGATCGGATCGATTCGCTCTGTTCGAAGTTGGCCAACATCGAAAAGCTCCGCGCGGCTGATCCTAAGATATCGCGTATGATCGTGGGCTATCACATCGAGGGCCCCTACATGAGCCCGCTGCCCGGGTTTCATGGTGCGCATGATCCCGAGCTGATGAAGGCGCCGGACATCGGCGAATTTAAACTACTGCAGGAAGCCGCGAACGGAAACATCCGCTTGATCACGCTCGCGCCTGAGCAACCCAACTCCAGCGAATTTATTAGCCATATCACTGCGAATAAAGTGGTAGCGGCGATTGGGCATTCGGATGCGGATGATGCGCAAATCGATGAAGCTATTAAGGCTGGCCTGACGATGTGCACGCATTTAGGTAATGGGATTCCGGTAAACATGCACCGCCATGATAATCCGATGCAGCGACAGCTCTCGCGCGATGAATTGATCGGTTCGTTCATCCCCGATGGGATTCACATTCTGGGACCAGTGCTGAAGAGCTTGGTGAGAGCTAAGCCGCGCGATAAAGTGATTTTCACGACCGATTGCATGTCTGCCGCTGGCGGAGGCCCCGGACGATTCCGGATCGGCCGCTTCGATGTCGATGTGGGCGAAGATGGGGTGGTGCGCGAACCGGGTAAGCCGAACTTCGCCGGTTCGTCTCTCACGATGGACAAGGGGATTGAGAATATCTGTAAGTTCCTCGGCTGGACCGAAGCCGAAGCTCGTGAGGCGTGTTCGAGCCGGGTGGCTGAGAGTCTGGGGATGTGAGTGGTTTGGTTGTAGGGCGGGATCGCTGATCTCGCCTGCGAATCTCCAAAGACTTATAAGGCGGGATACGGCGATCCCGCCCTACAGCAAGAATCGGCCCTTACCTGTGAATTACAGATTTTTGCGTCATCGGATCACTTTCGTTTGCCACTAGGCCGAGTGACCGCGTATCCACGACCTTTACATTTGTTAAGGATGGATTGTTTCCTGCTTTGCAAAGGTCAAAGTCATGCATTTTCGGCGTCATATTCTTTTCTCGTTTTTGCTCTCCGCTTTCGGAGGCGCGATGTTGTGGGCGGACGACGATGTGCTGCAGTTGGATGCGTTGATCACCGATGCCACGCGGCTGCATGTTGATAGCGAATTGGCCTTGGCGGGTCCGGCGATGGATGCGCGCACATGGACTCGGCTCGATCAGGAAATGCTCAAGACTTTCTCTATCGATCGCATCGAGGATCTGACGTGGTTTGTGCCCAGCGCGACCCATTCATCGGTCTTCGGAATCGTGGGCGTGCCGATCATGCGCGGTGATCTAGGCGACGTGTTTCAAAACGGTCAGCGGCGTGGGTTTAACCGGAACATGTATTCACCTTCGTTTAATCAAGTGGATTCGGTCGAAGCGATTACCGGCGCACCTCCGGCTGGCTATGGTTATGCGACGGGCACGGGTGGGCTGGTCAACTTCACGACGAAGCAGCCCAACTTCGATCACTCCGAAACGATTCTCGAACTCACGCATGGTTCCTGGAACGAGTGGCGTTGGCTGCTGGATACGACGGCGCCGCTGAATGAGAGCTGGGCGGCTCGAGCCAGCCTCGAAGGCGTAGATGCGGGCAGTTTTTACCGTGGAGTGAGCACGGAATCGTGGGATGCTTTTTTCGCACTCGCTTGGAAAACAGATGGCGGTGGACACTGGGATCTGACGGCGGAAATCTATGATGCTGTTTTTAATGAAAACGCTGGCACGAACCGACCCACGCAGGCGCTGATTGATCGCGGTGAATACATCACGGGTTCGTCCGTTTCGTCGCAAGGTGGTGGTAGTGGACGCTACATTGGCAACACCTTTACGCCGACAGGCACCACGATCATCGATGGATCGCAGGTGCTATTATCGCCCGGAGACAAGGCGTCGACGCGGATATATACCGCGCAATTGATTGGTAGTCATGAGACTGCCGGCGGCACGCGGATCGTGAGTCGCAGCTACTTCGAAAATGGTCGCGCGGAAAAGCATTCCGCCTATGCATTTTACAGTGGAGTGCCTCGCAGTCGCACGCTTGAGCAACGATTGGAGATCAGCCGTGAATGGAAAGTTGGCAAGGTGCGACATGATCTGTTGGGAGGCGTTTCGTTACGATGGGAAGAGCGGTTGAGCTACGTGGATTTTTTCAACGAAGCGCTCAACGCTTTCGATCTGACGCTTGATCCATCGACCTTCCGCCTTCCTGCAAATCAGTTTTTTGCGGTCGTGCCGGTGCCGGGGCGTCCTGATTATTTTGCGATCCCTGGGGCGCGCTATCCACGAGCTGGAGGTGGCACCACGATTGGAATCAGCCAGACTCTGCATTCGCGATTGGTGAATGGAGCGGTGTTTCTGCAGGACAGAATTTCGTGGGAGAATGGTTTCTCGCTGCTGCTCGCCGGGCGATTAGATGCGGTTAAAGTGGAGAGCGAAGATCCGTTGTCACCCGCGGGCGTGGCGCCGATTGGTGATGAAATTGAAAAGGTCTTACCGGCTTCGCTGACGGCGAGTTTGCGGTGGGATGTGAATCGCACCTTCGCCGCGTATCTGACATTCAACCGAGCAGCAGCGGTCAACAGCTCGTCGTCTTCTGGCGGTTACGGTTTAACGAATAACAAATTACCCGAGGTGATTTTCGAGAATCGCAGCGATCTGTTGGAAGTGGGCGCGAAGTTTACGAGCAGTGATGGGCGATTGGAGGGGAGTGCTGCGTATTATCGGCAACAACGAGTGCGCACGAATCCGCGATTCATTCTGCCTGATGAGATTATTGTGCGTGGGGTCGAGTTGGCGGGCGGTTATCGCCCTTCCAGTTGGTTCCAGCTAAGCGGTAACTTATTCTACATGGCGGCGAACTATGTGGATGGGCCTTTGCCCGGAAGTATCTCGACGGCCCATGCCTTCGATCCGGCGGTGCCGAGTGATACGTTTGGCAGTTATCCTCAGGGTGATTATCGCGTGCCGGGTTTGCCACGTTGGCAGGGGAATCTACATGCCGTGGCGACATTGCCATCCGGCTGGTCATTTCGGGGATGGGGGACGCTGCAGGGATCGAAGAACGTCGATCTATTCGGCTATGTGGTGATTCCGCGTCAGCTCACGCTAAACCTTGGAGTGAGTTATCGGCGCGATAATTGGAAGCTGAGTGCAGACTGCTTAAACGCGACCGATGAATTCAATTGGCGCACGACTGAGAGTCCTTTCGCCGGTGGTGATCTAGTGCTTCGCGAACTGCCGCGTCACTGGCGCGTAAAGCTCGCGTATCGATTCTGACCTCGATTAGGCCGAGCTGAGCTGGATCCAGTGGCGGGCGACCGCGCCGCCTTCGAATTGGGTGTTGGAGCCAAGTTGCTGTTGAATGCGCAACACTTCGTTCCACTTGGCCATGCGTTTGCTGCGGCTGAATGAACCGACTTTGAGCTGTCCGGCATTTGTCGCGACGGCGAGGTGAGCGATAAACGTATCTTCGGTTTCACCCGAACGAGTAGAGACGACAGGTAACCAACCTGCTTCCCGTGTGCGCCGAATGGCCAGCAGCTTTTACTGATAGGAAACTGCTTTTTACCGGTCCGGAGGGGTGTTCAAGCGGTTCAGGCTCTAGAATTTTTCGCAGGTAGAAAGGTCAATGACTTTTACGCACATGCGTTCCTGAAAAGAGGAATTACGGGCCCAGAATTGGAAATCTACCAGCATAATTCCTTTGCCGGCGCTGGATTACACGTTTTGAATACATGTGACTTCTACCCGGCGTGCATCACGCAATATCGGGGGTTCGTATTGGATGTAATCGTCTTCGTGCTTCGTGCTGGGACTCATGCCCGAAATCCTGCGTTTTGATTCATTTTACTGTAGCTTCTTGCATTATTGTAAAAACCAAAATCCCTCGTAACCATATGGCTACAAGGGGGAAATTGGGTGCAGGGCTTGGATTTGAACCAAGGACCTTCAGGTTATGAGCCTGACGAGCTACCAGACTGCTCCACCCTGCAACAAGGGAGGGGAAACGTGCTAAGCGGAAATAGGCCTGTCAACGTCATTTTGGTGCTTTTCGGAATTCACGCTTGCCAGAGGAGGCCGTGATCTCTGTTTTGGATCGCTCTACTAGTGAGAACTAGAAACTAAATACATCCAACTGATCGCAAGGCGGCCCACTGGTCGACCTGTGTTAGTCGATAAGATACATAGATCATCATGAACATTACACCTAAAGACCTCCTCGATGCCGGCGTGCATTTCGGCCATCAAACCAAACGCTGGAACCCACGTTCCAAGCCTTTCGTTTTTGATCACCGCCAGGGGATCTCGATTATCGATCTTGGCAAGACTCACGAGGCCCTTGAAAAGGCATACAAGTTTGTCGAAGACACTGTCGCTAATGGCGGCAATATCCTGTTCGTCGGCACCAAGAAGCAGGCTCAGGAAATTATCCGAGAGGCCGCTACTTCCGTGAACATGCCTTTCTGCGTTGATCGCTGGTTGGGTGGCACTCTGACCAATTACGAGACCGTTAAGAAATCCATCGCGAAGTATAAGAACTATCAGCAGATGGATACCGCCGGTGAGCTGTCCAAATTCTCCGGTAAGGAAGAATCTGCGATCCGTCGCGAGATGGGCCGCATGGAACGCAATTTCAATGGCATCATCGATATGGAAGGTATGCCGACCGCGATGTTTATCGTGGATGTGAATCACGAGAAGATCGCCGTAGCTGAAGCTACCCGCATCGGCGTGCCAAGCATCGGTTTGGTCGATACCAATTCCGATCCTGCTGGTCTCACTCACGCGATCCCCGGCAATGATGACGCGGTGAAATCGATCCGCATCATCGTCGAGACGATCGTCGAAGCTATTCAAAGTGGCCTCGGTCAACGCGACACACGTCGCGCTGCCAAGGGTGCTGCTGATTTGAAGGCTGCTACCGCCGCTGCGGCTGAAGCTGCTGGAATCGATACCACCGAAGAGCCTCCCGCTGCGGATGAGCCCGGTGTCGCTGTTAAGCCCGTTAAGGCCAAGAAGGCCCTAGTGAAAGCTGAGTAATTTTCACCGCATTTAAAGATACGTATCAATGAGCACAAAAATATCTGCCCAAATGGTCAACGAGCTGCGCAAAGCAACTGGTGCTGGCCTCCTTGACTGCAAAAAAGCCCTCGAAGAATCCGCCGGTAACGTGGATGAAGCCAGCACTATTCTCCGCAAGAAAGGCGCGGCCTCCGCTGCCAAGAAAGCGGATCGCGATACCAAAGAAGGTCTCATTGAGAGCTACATCCATGTCGGCGGTAAAGTCGGCGTTTTGATCGAAGTGAACTGCGAGACCGATTTCGTGGCTCGTAATGATGACTTCAAGGCCTTCGTGAAGGACCTCTGCTTGCAGATCGCCGCGGCTAGCCCGACTTGCGTAACTCGCGAAGAGGTGCCCGAGGAAGATCTCAACAAGGAGCGTGAAATCGCTACGGCGCAAAGCGAAGGCAAGCCACCGGTTGCGGTTCAAAAGATCGTCGCCGGTAAGCTCGAAAAATACTACTCCACCGTAGTGTTACTCGATCAGCCTTTCGTGAAAAACCCTGATACTACGATCAAGGCTATGATCACCGAAAAGATCACCTCAATCGGTGAGAACATTCAGGTGCGTCGCTTCTCACGCTTCCAGCTCGGCGCTTAATAGCTCGAACAACGTTGCGAAACTTTCGACGCTCCACTCATTGAGCGGAGCGTTTTTTATTTTATGAAAGTCACCCGTATACAGACCGTCATCCGTGGATTGACGAACCGTTGTCCCAATTGCGGCGGGAGCACGCTCTTTTGGGAGGGCACTTTTTTCGATCTCAACAAAGAGTGCCCGCAGTGCGGATTGAAGATCGAACGTGATGAGGGGTTTTTCTTGGGATCACTTTCGCTCAACTACGGAGTCACACTGGTTTGCTACCTCACGCCGGTGATGCTCCTCGCGTATTACGATGTGATCGGCGCGACGCTGGCGATCATTCTCGCTGGAGTCGGGGCGATCCTGTTTCCCGCGCTGTTCTACCGTTCTTCGCGCAGCTGGTGGCTGATGTGCTACTACTTCTTTCTGCCGCAGCACCTGCCGTCCAATCAACGCGAGGTGGCGGATGACGAAGATGCGAATACATGAACGTGAAAATCGAAGCCGTTTCCTCGTCTACCAGTGTAGACTGGCATCGCCTGCGCTGCGCGCTTTGGCCGGATCATGGGGTAGACGAGCATCGTCAGGAGGTCGCGGCTTTTATCGAAAGTCGGGCGAAAGAACCTGCCGCAGTGTTTTTGGCCCGTAGTTATGAGGGTGACTTTGTCGGTTTGATCGAACTTTCGATCCGCGCCTATGCGGCAGGCTGCGACCAAGCGAATCCCGCTTACGTCGAGGGAGTCTACGTCGCGCCTACTGATCGTAGGCAGGGGATCGCGCGTCAGCTGTTGAAGGCGGCGGAGGATTGGGCACGAGAAAATGGCTGCAGTGAAATCGCGTCTGACTCGCTGCCGGACAATTCACCGAGTGCAAAGCTCCATACGGCATCAGGCTTCCGGGATGCTGGTTTGATCCAGTGTTGGATCAAGCCGCTCAAGTGAATCTGAAATTTTCGGCTTCCGTTTTTTAGAGGCACTCGTAGGTTCGGCACTTCGCAAACGGAGAGGTGGCAGAGTGGTCGAACGCGCCGCACTCGAAATGCGGTTTACCTTTAAGGGTAACGGGGGTTCGAATCCCTCCCTCTCCGCCATGCTTCGCTCGAAGAGCTTCGCATGGCACGGCCATCTTTGACTTTACCTCTGATAAGCGATATCGAAAAATCGTCCGCGCGAAGGATGCCCTTCGTAGCCTTGGCGAAGTAGGGCTTTTCAGTAAACTCGCCTCATACATTACGTTTACCTGATCGAAAGTATCGAGGATCCTAGCAGACGTTACGCCGGTTACTCTGAAGACTTAAAACAGAGACTTGCTGATCACAATGCGGGGAAGAATCCGAGCACGGCTCCGTTTTAGTCGTGGTGTTTGAAAACCTACCTTGGGTTTTCATCAAAAGACCGAGCGCTGGCATTCGAAAAGTATCGTAAGTCAGGTTCTGGTCACGCTTTTGCTAATAAGAGACTTTGGTAGTTCGCAGTGACAATGGCACGGCCTTCGAAGATTTAGCCAGTAGGCCTGTTCTACTTCCTCACGGTTTCCAGTTTAGATCGATGCTGGTGTAGCCTTCGGTGTAGTGCTTCAGGTGTGCGGGGAGACGATCGATCATCTTTTGGGCTCCTTCAGTGAGTTTCCAGGGGACATCGATTTGGATGGATTTGGGGCGGAAGGCCATGCCACAGGAATAGCGTCGCTCTTTGGTCTC
This sequence comes from Opitutaceae bacterium, assembly GCA_002713695.1. Classification (GTDB taxonomy): domain Bacteria; phylum Verrucomicrobiota; class Verrucomicrobiia; order Opitutales; family Opitutaceae; genus Cephaloticoccus. The sequence goes on along the minus strand of PAUB01000013.1, from coordinate 22,568 downwards.
CATATTTACGTGGAGGGTGAGGGCGGAAAAGAGGATGAGATCGCCGGGATCGGCGATGACGGGAACCATGCCCGGTGCATCGAGTTTTGAATAGGGTGTGTCGTCTCCATCGCGGTAGAGCATGCGACGCTCGTCGTCCATGTGGAAACCTTCTGGGGGCTGCCACTCTTCAGTATGGGAATATTCCATTACGGCAATGCCGCTGCGATCAGGATGACTCCCATTTAGGTAGAACCAACCGCCGCTGGGCATGGAGTAACGATTAAGGAAATCGTTGGCGTTATTTTTTGGGCCTTTGCGTTGACCGCAGTGGTCGGAATGCCATGCGCCCGCGGGATCTCCGGGAGTGCGAAGGATCGCGGCCGAGCGGTGAAGGCAGACATCCGTTACGCCGAGGAGGGCGGTGCGAAGGTTCATGTATTCGGGATTATCCACGAGTTCCCATAGCACATCCGACTGCTCAGCGAAGGTGTTATGAAATTTCCCACTGGCGAGAGCCACGCTGCGATCGGGATCGACGAAACGGTCGATCTCATCTTTGAGGCGTTGCACGTGATCGAGAGTGATCACTTGGCGGGCGACACAGTAGCCATAAGTGTCGAGTGCTTGGCGGATGCCGTCGTGGTCGTTTTTATCGAGGTAGATATTATAATCCATGGGGTGATTGGGATGTGAAATGGACTGGGATAATAGCAGATAATTGGACATCTAGGGAATGGACATTTTCCCGAATAGCATGTCAGAAACTGTAAAATATCATGTTTCGTTATCTTTGCGATATTGGCTGGGGCTCAGTTCGAAATGATTTCGAAAGCGGCGCGAAAAATGAAAGGCATCAGCGAATCCGAACTGGGCTGCGACTTCTTTGAGAGGCAGGTCTGTGGCGAGCAGAAGAGAAGCCGCCTGCTTGAGTCGTTGAGCTTCGCGATAGTGCATCGGAGTGCAGTCATATGATTCTTTGAAACGATGCGATAGGCTTGAGGGTGACATGCCAACGCGTCGAGCAACGTCATTCAGGGCCATGCCTTGATCCAGTTCGGCGCTCAGAATAGAAGCCGCTTCTCTTAAACGAGAATCCGTTTGCTGTGATGTGAGGCTTCTCAGTGTGAGTAAAATGCCTGCTAAGCCGTGCTCGATCAGCTGGTTGGTATCGGCCACTCCTACTCTATCATAGGAGGAGAGTAATTCAAACTGGCTCTTTAGGTTGCCTGTCGTTTCGTGCGTTAGAGGCAGATAGAGGGCAACGTGATTACTGGGTATGAGTTGGGTGGCGAGGCTATGGAAGGCCGGTGATGCTGGGAAGATTGCCCACATCTCGAACCATGTTTTTCCCTGTCCACCGAAGCGTGCTCGGTAAGGTGTGTCGGGGGGCGTGAGCGTGATGCAGTGCGCGAGCTTCCTGATCTCCTCGTTGGCATACTGCATGTAGCTGCTGCCGGAGAGCATAAGACCAAGGGTCCAGTGATCGAATCCTGGTTTACGCTCGAATTGATGGTCGAGCGGGTGACTGCGTTGTCCAATATGGATCATGTCGATTATTGCACATGATCATATCTTCAAAGCATACTTACAAGTCGTAGTGGCAGGCGATTTTCTGACCGGTTTCTCCCACATCGCGCAGTAGCGGCACTTCGGCTTTGCAGCGATCCGTGGCGTGAGGGCAACGCGGATGGAAGGGGCAACCGCTTGGGGGATTGATGGGCGAGGGCACGTCGCCTTGAAGAACAATGCGTTCTTTCTTCTTGGTCGGGTCGGGCTCGGGAATCGCGGAAATCAGAGCACGCGTGTAGGGATGCTTGGGCGCACGATAAATTGTTTCAGCATCCGCAGTTTCGACGAGACGGCCGAGATACATGATGGCGATGCGATCAGAGACGTGCTTCACCACGGCAAGATTATGTGCGATGAACAAGTAGCTGAGATTCATGTCGCGCTGCAGCTCGAGCATGAGGTTGAGCACCTGACTTTGAATCGACACATCGAGCGCACTGACTGGCTCGTCACAGACGATTAGCTTGGGCTCGAGCGCAATGGCGCGGGCGACGCCGATGCGTTGGCGTTGGCCGCCGGAAAACTCAAATGGGAAGCGCTCGGCGGCATTGGCAGGGAGACCGACTTTGTCGAGCAGCTCGCGAACACGTTTTTTGCGCCAAGCATCGTCGCCCATTTTATGGATGACGAAAGGCTCGGCGATGATGTCGCCGATAGTATGGCGCGAGTTGAGCGATTCGACTGGATCCTGAAAGATCATCTGCAGCTCTCGGCGATGCGCCTTGAGGCTGGAGCCGTGTTCATGAGCGAGATCGTCGCCTTGGAATATGATTTGTCCGCCGGTTGGCTTGTAAAGGCGCACGATGGTTTTACCGAGCGTGGATTTGCCGCAGCCGGACTCGCCGACGAGTCCAAGGGTTTCACCGGGCGCGACCGTGAGGTTAACCCCATCTACGGCGCGGCAGCTTTTCTTGGCGCGCAGGAGAATGCCTTCACGCACGGGGAAGTGCATCTGTAGATCTTTAACTTCGAGCAGAGGAGCAGGGGATTGGTCGGAAGGCGTGCTCATGATTGTGCGGGGTCTTCCTTCGTGGAGGATTCGGGGGACGAGTTTCCGGAATATTTGTTCACGTAACTCGGTATTTCGCGCCAGCGGTGGCAGGCTACAGTATGACCGGGTCCCACTTGATCGACGGGCGGATGTTTCGCGCATACTTCGGTGCGGAACGGGCAACGATTTTGAAACCGGCACCCCACGGGCATATCGGCTAGGCTTGGAACCATACCTTCGATGGTTTCGAGTTGGGCTTTACGCTCGTCTTCAAGACGGGGAATCGAAGCGAGTAGGCCCCGCGTATAAGGATGGCTGGGAGAGGCGAATATCTTTTCGACTGGTCCGGCTTCGGCGACGCGACCGGCATACATGACGACGACATCGTCGCACATTTCGGCGATTACACCGAGATCGTGAGTGATCAGCATGATAGCCATGCCCATCTCTTTCTGGAGGCTCTGCATGAGCTCAAGAATCTGGGCCTGAATGGTGACATCGAGCGCGGTAGTCGGTTCGTCGGCGATGACGACAGAGGGCTTGCAGGCAAGGGCCATGGCGATGACCACGCGTTGGCGCATGCCACCGGAAAGCTGGTGCGGGTATTCACCCACGCGAACTTCAGGAGAAGGGATGCCGACTTTGTCGAGGATATCGACCGACATGCGGAGGGCCTCGCGCTTATCCTTGGTGCGATGCAGAAGGTAAACTTCGCTCAATTGGCGCCCGATAGTGTGGACGGGATTGAGCGCAGTCATCGGTTCTTGAAAGATCATTCCGATGCGATCTCCTCTCACTTTCATCATTTCCTCGGGAGGTAGCTTGGTGAGATCCACGCCATCGAGCAGCACTTCGCCACCGGCGATGTGCCCCATGGGTTGGGGCAGCAGGCGCATGATCGAGAAGGCAGTCACGCTTTTGCCGCATCCCGACTCGCCAACGATGCCGAGCGTGCGGCCTTTATGCAGCAGGAAGCTCACGCCATCGACCGCGGTCAGGGTGCCGTTGTCCGTATCGAAAGTGGTCACGAGGTCACGCACTTCCAGAATGGGAGCGTTCGCAGGGGATGAATCTGAGGAGGGGATGGCCACGAATAGTTATTCGAGTTTGTATTGATCAAAGACGGTGATCGCTGGCTCGAACGTCTTTCCTGATTTACGCGCTTTTTCAGTTTCAGTCTTAGCCGTATCGTCGATCCAATAGAGTCCATACTCAGTGAATGAGGTGGAGATTTTTACATTGCCGGAAGTGGGGATTCCCAGCCAGCGCCAGATGCCTGTGCGCATGAAAGGGATGTTAAAGCCGGGGGCAAAAGAAGCGTCTTCCCTGAGCAGTTCTTCCATTGAGTAGGCGAGTTGCTTCATCTCCTCCAGATTATCCGATTTTTCGTATGCAGTGATCATCTTGTCCAGTTCTGCATTGGCTATGATCTGCAGGTTGTTCGACTGGGTTTGCACCTTACGATTCGGATTAATCGAGCCGTCTTCAAGGAAAGCTAGATCGTAGGCGTTGGCTGAATGGTAGGTCTCCCAATAACGGGGAAACATTTCCGGGCCCACTCCAAAGGCAACAAAAGCGATATCGTGTTTCTTTTCCTGCACTTTTTTCCACGCAGTGGTGCCATCAAGCACTTCAAGACGGAGGTCTATCCCCGCTTTAACCGCTTCTTCCTGCAGGATGGTAAGCATGTCTTTGAAGTGAGCGTAGCCTGTTGTGATTTGAACAGACAGACGGTCTCCCTGATCGTTAACCAAAATACTATCGGGGCCGCGCTCGCGAAACCCTGCTTTGGCAAAACTCGCAAGTGCCTTGTCGATTGAGAAGGTTCGGGATCTCAGCGTGGGATGGGTGAACTCGCCATAGCCGTCGGCACTGGTTTGCATGCGCGTCCAGTCACTGCGTGAAAACTTTCTGATGACCAAATCCCAATTCAGGGCGTGTTGGAGTCCAACGCGGATATCATGATTTTCGATCAACGGCCGGCTCTGATTCATCCAAAGGCCATAAGTGGGCCGTGGAACATCGTTGTAGAATTTTAACTTATGGATGTAGCCCTGCGCGACTTCAGGAGCATCGTCCGGTAACTTGTCATACCAATATTCGGCTAGTCCGAGGCTGAAGTAATCGAGGTCTCCTTTGCGGAATGCTTCGAAGGCCTTTGCCACATCGCGGATCACCACCAGACGGATGCGGTCGGGGTTGTAGCGATGACGCCATAATTTGTTGTCCTGAGCCCACCAGTCTTTGTTGCGGGTCAGGCTAATCGAACGCCCTTTGTCGATATCACTATCGCGAACAATGTAAGGCCCAGTGGTTGGTAAAAAGCGCCACTGATAACGGTCGACAAAATCATCGCCTAATTCGGTGTAGGCGTGGGCAGGCGTAGGGGAGCCTCCGAGGGCCAGTGCATAAATATCAGGCCTCAATTCCGGAAAATGTAGCGCAAATGTGTGATCGTCGAATCGGCTGATGCCACTGAATTTCGTGCTGTAGAAATTATTATACCACGGAGCTTTGATGTAGCTGGAGCGATGAAAGAAAAAGTTGAAGAGCACGTCTTCGGTTGTGATGGGCTCACCGTCGGACCAGCGGGCCGCGGGGTTGAGACGGACGTAGACGGTTTTATTGGCTCGATCTAGGGCCCACTCCTCCGCGAGTCCCGGGTAATACTCGAATCCATTCTTGGTCAAGTCGGTGACATTGGGATGTCGGCTAGCGTAGGACATCGTGTTGTTGTCCAAAATCCAACGGCGGAAGCTGCCATTCGAATCTGGACCCACGGTGCGAAGCGTTCGCGGAAAGTCCTGGATCCAAGAATTCAGGGTGCCACCTTTGACCGCATCTGGTGAGGCAAACTCTGGGAGGTGCTGGCCATTCTCCCAATTGAGATCGGTAGGGATGTCGGCCGGTGTCCTGAAATGAAAGAACTCCGAGTTGACTGAGTAGTAGCTTTTGGCTTCATCGCGGGCATCCTTTTGAGGAGAGGTGTCAGAAGCTTCTTTCTTACCGCAAGCAACAAGGAGAAGTAGGCCGCAGCTTAAGAAGAGGGCATAGTTGCGTTGAGACTTTTTAAGATGAGGCATGAGTCTATTTATAGGTGGTAAATTTTTTGGGATCAAAGGCTTCGCGAACGGCTTCGCCGATAAAAGTAACTAAAAGGAGAATCAATACGAGAGCGGCAAAAGCACTGCTGACGATCCAGGGAGCGGTGGTCAGAGTTTGGGTGCCCTGTTTGAGGAGTTCTCCCATACTGGGTGTAGGCGGGGGGAGTCCAAAACCCAAAAAATCCAATGCGGTGATCGCGCTGATTGCTGCGATCACGGTGAAAGGCATGAACGTGACGATCGTGGAAATCGTGTTTGGGAGGATGTGATTGAAGATGATCCGGATTGGCCCTGCGCCGAGCACGACGGCAGCAGCAGTGTAATCACGGGCTTTTTCACGGTAAGTGGCGGTGCGCATATAATAAGTCATCGAGGTCCAAGAAAAGAGCACCATCACGACGAGGAGCATACCGATGCGAGCGGGTAGGCTGAATGTGGAGGGGATCACCGAGAAGAGGATGATCACAACATAGAGAAAGGGGATATTAGACCACACTTCGATCAGCCGTTGCGCGATAAGGTCGAAGATCCCGCCGTAGTAACCCATGAGTGACCCGACGGTGATGCCGATGAGGTAGGTCAGTGCCATGAAGACGAGAGAGAAAAATATCGCGATGCGAAAACCGTAGAACAAGCGGGCGAAAATATCACGACCCGTGGTATCTGTTCCCAGCCAGTGTTTTTCGGGACCTCCCATCCACGAAGGAGGGGCCGGTTTAAAAACGCCTTCATAAGAGGAGTTCTCATTTGGGTTGAACGGCACGAGCGGCATGATCATCCAGTTGCCGCGGTCTTCGGTCTGAAACTTATCGCGCAATTCTCGATAGTCGGTTTCGTAGGTGTAATCGAGATCGAAAGTCTTCCCCGGCAGATTGGCTCCATAAGTGGGGAAATGCCACCTGCCCTCATAGCTGACGATGAGTGGCCGGTTGTTCACGAACATCTCACCGAGTAGGGAAACTGCGATCAGCAGCATCAGGAGCACAAATGAATAGTAGCCCCGCTTGATAGAGCGGAAGCGCTTGAGCTTGCGAACGGTGAGAGGATTGAGAGTCATCGCTTTACTTGAAGCTTATGCGAGGATCAATCATCGCGACGAGTGCATCGGAAATGATGTTACCAATTAAGAGGAGCAGACTCGCGAGAAAGATAATCCCCATGACTACCGGATAATCGCGGTCGAAAATGGAGGAGAGCCCGAGTAACCCGAAGCCGTTGATATCGAAAATCGTTTCGATGAGAAACGAGCCGGAAACCAACAATGTGATATTTTGCCCGAATGTCGTGGCGATGGGGATCAGCGAATTGCGCAGTGCATGGCGAAGGACGGCCTGCTTGAACGAAACCCCCTTGGCGATGGCAGTGCGGATGTAATCAGCCGCGAGATTATCCAATAGGTGGTTCTTCATCAGCATCGTTGTGACGGCGAAGCTGCCCACGAGGTAACAGATCAACGGTAACACCGAGTGGTGAACCAGATCGAAGGCTTTACAGCCCAAGCTGAGATCGTCGAACTCGTAGCTAGTAAACCCACCCATCGGGAACCATTCGAGTCGCGCGGCGAAGAGCAAGAGGAGCAAAGCCCCGAGCACATAACCCGGCACCGCGTAGCCCATGAAGATGAAAATCGAAGACACATTATCCACGACCGTTCGATGTTTGATGGCTTTGAGAATGCCCAAAGGGATCGAGATCGCGTAGGTTAATACGAGCGTGATCAAACCGTAGTAAAGGGATACTGGGAATCGATCGCGGATAACATCCCACACCGGCTCGTTGTAGCGGTAGGAACGTCCCAGATCGCCTTGCACGACTTTCCCAATCCAGTGGACATAGCTGACAATGGCGGGTTTATCGAAACCGTAGTAAGCCTTGAGTTCGGCGAGCTGCTCTTTGGAAAGGGCCATGTTTTGCCCGCCGGCCTGGGAGCGACCTGAAGACATTTCCGCCTGTTGAGATTCCATAATCGCTCGTTCCAAAGGGCCACCGGGAACAATGCGGGTGATCATGAAAACGATCAGCGTGATGCCGAGCAGGGTGGGTGGTATTAGGATAAAGCGGCGGATGAAATAATCCCGCATAAGAAAACAGACTTAATAGAAATGCTGATCCGACAAGTTTCAGTTCAGTTGTAGCGAAGAAACATGACGAAATGTCATAATCGTATGCTCAGACGTCAACAACACAAGCCCCGCAAACTCACTTATGAGGTATTTCGTAACGATAAACTCTCGCTTAGCTCAGATGCAGGGAATTCCCAGCTGCCGAATCGATACTATTACGATTAAGGATTCGCAGTAGGCAGATCGAGCGCATCGTCGGCTTGCTTGACGTCGTCTGCTCTTTTTAGGGCGCTGGCGATGAAGTAATCGTGAAGCGAGAAACCGAGTTCGCTTTCGCTTTTCGGTGGCGGCAGATAAGAACCATTGGCATGGAGCATGCGGGAGTTCTCGTTGTCTTTCCGTTCGGTCGGCAGCAGTTCCTTCATGATCCAGCGTCGGGCATCGGGATCATCGACGGGGAAGAGCACTTCGATTCGACGGACGAAATTCCGGGTCATCCAATCCGCACTGCCAGCATAGATCAGTGGCTTCGCGCGGGTGCTGCTTTGAAAGTAAAATATACGAGCATGCTCAAGAAAGCGACCGACGACACTGCGCACTCGAATGTTTTCGCTCAGGCCTTTGACGCCGGGCACCAAACAACAGATGCCTCGAATGATCAGGTAGATCTTTACGCCGGCTTGAGATGCGGCATAGAGGCTGTCGATGGTGGTTTTGTCCACCAACGAGTTCATCTTGGCGATGATGCGGGCGGGTTTCCCGGCGACGGCGTTGCGCGCTTCTTGTGCGATCAATTCATTGATGCGGCGGTGGAGATTGAACGGCGCGACTAGGAGATGGCGGAAGGTCGGTGAGCGGCCAAATCCAGTCAGGGTGTTGAACACATGCGCGACCTCGTTGGTGATCTTGGCCTTGGAGGTGAAGCAGCTCAGGTCGGTGTAAAGCTTCGCAGTCTTGGGATTATAATTCCCCGTGCCCATGTGGGCGTAGTGCTTCATGCGTTTACCTTCGCGGCGAACAACGAGGCAGAGCTTACAGTGAGTCTTGTGGCCAACGAGGCCGTAAACGACATGCACCCCAGCTTCCTCCAGTTGGCGGGCCCACTGGATGTTGTTGGCTTCATCGAAACGCGCCTTCAATTCCACCAGAGCGGTGACTTGCTTGCCGATGCGCGACGCTTCGATCAGAGCGCGAACAATCGGAGAATCTCCACTGGTGCGATAGAGAGTTTGCTTGATGGCAAAAACCTTCGGGTCGCGCGCCGCGTGTTCGACGAAATCCACGACGGGTGTGAATGCGTCGTAGGGATGGTGAAGCATGACATCCTGACGACGAATCGTGCTGAATATCTTGGACGTATCACGCAACACGGAGGTGTTGACGGGAACGAAAGGGGCATACTTCAAATCAGGTCGATCGATATCGAGGAGGCTCATCAACCGCACTGGATTGAGGAGCCCACGCAATCGATACACGTAATCCTGAGAGAGTTCGAGTTGCTCGCAGAGTTTGTGGAAAATGCTGTCGCACACATCTGCTTCGATTTCGAGTCGAACGGCTGCACCTCGACGAAGATTGAGGAGCTCTTCTTCGATTTTCTGGAGAAGATTTTCGGTTTCCTCCTCCTCGATATAGAGATCACTGTTGCGGGTGATTCTAAATGCATAGGCTCCGTTTACCTTGTAACCGGGAAAGAGTTCACCGGCGCAAATCTTGATGATATCGCTGAGAAAGACGTAGCGCTGAGCGCCGCTCTTGGCTGGAGCGAGAGCTACTAGGCGAGGCAGAATGCGCGGCACGGGCAGAATCGCGATGAGCTGTTCATCCTCTGGCGTATCAGGATTATCGAGCGAAACTGCGATATTGAGGGTCTTGTTGCCAAGCTGCGGGAAGGGGTGAGATTGATCGAGCGCTAGTGGTGTGAGCACCGGATAGACCTGTTCTTCGAAATAGGTGCGAACCCATGAAAGCTCGGAGCGCGTCAGATCGTTGGTGGAACGAATGAAGATGTTTTCTTTCGCTAGAGCGGGCACGACTTGCTGTTGCCAACAGTCGCATTGATCGGAGACCAACGAAGTGGCGATGGCGTGGATACGCCGCAGTTGCTCCTGAGGGGAGAGGCCATCGATACTTGTTTCCGAAATGCCGGAGTCGACTTGCTGCATGAGACCGGCGACTCGGATCTCGAAAAACTCATCGAGATTAGAGCTGACGATCGAGAGAAACATCACGCGCTCCAGCAGGGGATGGCGGTTGCTTTGCGCCTGCTCCAGCACGCGTCGATTAAATGCGAGCCACGACAGCTCACGATTAAAATAGGCCGAACGGGCGACCTGATTTGTAGGGGTGGTTTTAGTGGAAGCGGATTTTCGGGAACTTTTTGCCATAGGCCGTAGCAATTAGCCTATGACGCTACCTGGCCTTCGCCAGACTATATATTTAGGGACGCCCAATCGTAACAAACGCTAATGGTGCGCTTTAGATATTCCTAAACACCTGCTTCGGCGTTAAGTTTGTTGGCCCATTCGCCGATCTGAAAATGAGCGGTGCCGTAATCATGGCCGGTGCGTCGCGGGAGCTTCCAGGTGACGGATTCGCACCGCACGATGCCATGGCGTCGTCCGGAGACGACGAGACCCGTATCTTGAAAGACTCGATCGGCTAATTGTTGGGCATCATCAGCGCGATAGGAGAAAACGACGCCGCGACGAGGTTGGCCGGACATATTAGCCGGTGAGCCATGGAGAGTGAGGCAGTGGTGAATGCTGATCGATCCCGCTTTGGGTGTTATCGGCACGACATTTTCAGGATTGTTTTCCCAATGCTCCGGCTCGCGGCAACTGCCGTCGAAATGGCGCTTGGCATCGAGGTGGCTGAGTGGCCCTAGCCGTTGACTCCCGCGAACCATCGACATGCAACCATTCTCCGGCGTGGCATCGTCGAGATACACGAAGACGGAGAGCAGCGAGGTATTACTGTGTGGGTAGAACGTGATGTCCTGATGCCAACCGAACTCTCCGGTGCCCTTAGCGACGGACTTGGTCGCGAGCTTGGAATGCTGCAGTTGCACATCCGGTCCGAGCAGAGAACAGATCGCGCCGACGATTCGAGGATCACGGGCGAGTGCAAGAAAAGCAGGGTAGCGTCGAGTGAGTTCGAGCAGATGCACCGTCTTATGCTTGATGCCTTTTTCTTCCAGGGCCGTTTGAATCTCGGGGAAGGATTCCGCCTGTCGCAGGGTTTCAATTTCGCCGCTGGAGAAAACGTTATCAATCACGATGAAGCCATCGTCTTGGTAAGCTTTAACTTGTGAGGCAGTTAGCGGATGAGATGGAGTTGTCATTAATGGGATGGATTGGTGATGCCCAGTTTGCGGACCAGTGGGCTGATGGTCAGCCCTTGGACGAGAATCGAAAACACCACCACCACGTAAGTCGTGACGACGATTAGCTCTCGGAACATTTCAGGCTGCAGAGATAGGGCGAGTGCAATCGAAATGCCACCACGGAGCCCGCCCCAAGTAAGCAGTGAGAGCGTGGTCTTGATGTTTCCGCAGCGTAATTGAGTGAACGGGATAGAAGTTCCCAAACAGAAGAGTCGAGCTGCGAGCACCACGGGGATGGCGAGAAGACCCACGACGAGATAAATGGGGGTGAAGTCCGCCGCTAGGTTGATTAGGATAAATCCCATCAAGGTGAAAAGCACTGCGTTGAGGATGTGGTCGATGGATTCCCAGAATACTTCGACATGATCACGCTCGTTGACGTTGACCGTAGTCTCGTGAAGCGCTCCGCGAAGCATGATGCCCACGACGACGATGGCCAATGGGCCGGACACATGGAGTATCCAAGCGGCTCCATAAACGGCCATGACAATGGTAAGCGTCACGAGTATATCCGTGGTATCGATGCGAGAGATTTTGAGGGCACGCTTGGCGATAAATGCTCCCGCAAAACCGAGAGCGAGCCCACCAATTACTTCGCGACTAAATAGAGTGGTGACTTCCCAGACACCAAAATTGCTACCTGAAGTGTGACCTTCTCCGCCGGCCAGTTCAAACAGGGTAAGGAAAACGACGACAGCGACACCGTCATTGAGTAGCGATTCCCCTGCGATGTCGGCCCGCAGTGAGACGCGGCACAGTTGTGGTTTTCAGAATCGCAAGCACAGCAATGGGATCGGTCGGAGAGATCAGGGCGCCGAATAGCAGGCAGTGCAGGAAAGGGATACTGATATCAAGTGCTCCCAAAACGAACCACATCGCCCCGCCGACAAAGAAGGTCGAAATGAGGATGCCCACGGTGGCAAAGAGCAGGATCGGCCATCGTTCGCGGGCCATGGCGGCGGTATCGGATGAGAAGGCGCCAGCGAAAATCAGAAAGCCGAGAAGCAGATCAATGACGATGAATGAAAAATCGAATCCGTCAATTTGTTCAGAAATCGGTTCAACGATGCTCGGAAATACTAGACCACCTAGCAGCAATACCAGCGACGCGACCAACGCTGTGGCCATCAGTCCCACGCTTTCGGGCAGACGGAGGACACGCAGGTTAAAGAGCGAAGCGCCGGTCGTGACGACGAGGACTATCGCAATGAGAACGTAGATCTCCATTTAAGTGAGAACAATGTTCGTCATACATCCAGAAATTTAGCGGTCCGAATAGTCACGAACATGATGATGATTTCTGAGGAGATGACGTCTTCATTTGTCCTGAGAATGAATAATTTAAGCACCTTATTCAACCCAGAGCGTCTTGACGTTTACGAATGCACGGATGCCTTCGATCCCCAGCTCGCGTCCGTAACCGCTTTGCTTGATGCCGCCAAAAGGGAGGGCGGGATCAGACTTCACGGCTTCGTTAACGAAGACCATCCCCACGTCTAGCTCAGGCGCGAGATCACGAGCGTGACGCTTATTCTTGGTGAAGATGGCGGCGCCCAAACCGAACGGAGTATCGTTCGCGACCTTGATGGCTTCACTTTCGTTTTTGACGCCGATCACGGCTGCGACCGGACCAAACATTTCATCGTCGTAGGCAGGCATGCCTTTAGTCACGCGCGACAGGACTGTCGGTGGATAATACCATCCGGGTTGATCGAGTGGTTCTCCGCCGAGTAGCACTTTCGCGCCTTGGCTCACACTTTTGGTGACTTGAGCGTGCAGCTCGTCCCGCAGATCGTGGCGGGCCATCGGGCCGACCTCAGTATTGGGCTCGAAGGGTTCGCCGACATTGTATGCGGCCATGCAGGCGACGAGCTTCTTTTGAAACGCGGCCTTCACCTTGTTGATGACGATGAAGCGTTTCGCACTCACACAACTCTGTCCGGAATTGGTGAGGCGCGAGGCCGCGCAGACTTCCGCCGCGAGATCGAGATCTGCGTCTTCTAAAATGATATACGGATCGCTGCCGCCCAGTTCGAAGACGCCTGGTTTTAGTGTAGCGCCTGCCATGGCCGCGACCTTGCGACCGGCTTCGGTGCTGCCCGTCATCGTGACTCCGTGGATGCGAGGATCGTTGATGAGTGCTTCGACGTTTTCCGCAGGAATGAGCAACGTGTGTAAAAGCCCCTCGGGCACTGCAGCATCGTGAAAAACCTGCTCAATCGCCAAGGCGCAACCACTGACATTGGAAGCGTGTTTAAGGACGACGGTGTTACCTGCCATGATGGCGGGGATGGCCGCACGGAAGACCTGCCAGAAAGGGAAGTTCCATGGCATAATAGCGAGGATCGTGCCGAGTGGTTCGTAGAGCACGCGAGCATGTCGGTGCGCACCGCTGGGATGTTCCTTCGCGAGAAAAGCGACTCCGTGTCGCGCGTAGTAGTCGCAGACTTTGGCGCACTTTTCGATTTCCGCGCGCGATTGTGCGATGGGTTTTCCGACTTCGGTCGTGATCAGATCCGCCAGATCATCGAGTTGAGACCGAAGACTCCGGGCGAGCGATTTGAGGTGTTTGGCGCGGTGCTTCGGGGAGAGTTCACGCCATCCGAGAAAGGCTTCGTGGGCCTGTTTGAGCGATGCCTCGATATGCACCGAGGTATACGAGCCGTAGATATGAATACGCTGACTCGTTGCGGGGTTAGTCGAGATCAGGGACATGCCTGAGAGTATGTGTAGGAGGCGAAACCTCCAACGTAAAATCGCGATCTCAGCCGTCGTATTCGCTGGCGCAATCAAGCTAATAAGTTTGTCGAAAAACGGTCAGAGAGGAGAGGTCTTTGGGATGACCTCGCGGCGAGATAAACGGGTGGATAGCTCCATCGTTGAAGCGAGGGAAACTGCCCCCACCTTTGCTAAATTTTCTGCTCAAGCCACGGTATCTGATACCGCCAGAGAGAATATTCAGTTTTTGGAGAAACGACATTTCGTCACATACAGAGAGATACGAAAAAGCCGCCGGCTTTTCAGACGGCGGCTTGGATAAATCTTGATTCGATTCGGATCAGACTTGCTCGAGCAGCTTATACATCCGCTGCACCATCGGAGTGGCGTCTTCAAGGAGGCCAGCGCTGATGAGGGCGTTGTCGAGGATTTGGCCGGCAACGAGACCCGCCTTTTCGGGATCAGCACCAGACAGATCGTAAACGCGCTTCATGAGAGCGGAGCGAGGATTGATCTCGAGGTTGATCTTCAGCGGGGTGTCTTCGCCGTCCTTATTCATCGACTTCATCATTTGGCGCATCTGCGGTGTCATGAATTGGTCGGCATTGAGCGCGAGGGCGGGAGAATCGACCAGGCGGGTGCTGGACTTCACCTCCTGAACGCGGTCGCCAAGTGTTTCCTTGAGCCACTTGGTGAGTTTCTCGATTTCATTTTTCGAGAGTTTGCCTTCGGGTTGATCAAGGTCGGAGAGCTCGACGTCGGATGAATTGGCGGCCTTGAGGTTCTTGCTGTCGAACTCACGCACGTTGGTCATCACATATTCGTCAACCGCTTCATAGCAGAAGAGGACTTCGAGGTTGCGAGCCTTGAAGGCTTCGAGATAGGGACCGCTTTCGATCGAGGCGCGATTAGGCCCGACGAGGTAGTAAATTTCCTTTTGTTCTTCGCCCATGCGGGAAACGTAATCCGCGAGTGAAGTGGTCTTACCTTTTTCAGTGAGCGACGATTCGAAACGGAGCAACTTAATGAGCTGGTCCTTGTGGTTGAAGTCCATCGCGGCGCCTTCTTTGAGGAAGATACCGAATTCTTTGTAGAACTCGTTGTAGCCCTCGACACGATTCTTGGCTTCGTTTTCGAGGAATTTGAGGAAACGCTTCGTGATGACCTTGTTCAGCTTATCGATGAGGGCTTTGTCTTGCATCGTCTCGCGGGAGATATTGAGCGGGAGATCTTCGCTATCGACGACCCCCTTGACGAAACGCAGCCACTCGGGCAGTAGGTCCTTGGGCTTGGCATCGATCATCACCTTGCGGCAATAGAGCGAGACGCTGGGCTCGAGGCGGGAGAAACCCATTTTCTCGCTGTTGCTCTGGGGAACGAAGAGCAGGGCATTGATCGCGAGCGGCGCATCGGCTGAGAAGTGTAGGCGCAAACGTGGATCGTCGTGAGCGTGGGACTGGAATTTGTAGAATTCCGTGTATTCCTCTTCCTTGATCTCGTTTTTGCTGCGGAGCCAGAGAGCAGTGACGGTGTTGACGTGATCGTCGCCCAGTTTGATCGGGAAAGAAACGAACGCGCTGTATCGTTCGAGGATATCCTTGATCGTGGAATCTTTGGCGTATTCGGCGCAGTCTTCCTTGAGGGTGATGACGATTTTGGTGCCGCGTTGCAGATCGGCGCTTTCTTCAATCTCGTAGCTGCCGGAACCGTCGCTCGACCACACGTGCCCAACTTCGTCTTTCTTCCAGGAGCGGGAGTAAACTTTTACGGAATCTCCCACCATGAAGGCTGAATAGAAACCAACACCAAACTGGCCGATGAGATTGTCGTTCTTCGCGCCACCTTCTTTAATCGCGTTGAGGAAGGCCTTCGAACCGGAGTGAGCGATTGTTCCGAGGTTCTCGACGAGTTCGTCACGAGTCATGCCGATTCCATGGTCTTGGATGGTGATGGTCTTGGCTTTTTCGTCGGTGGAGACGGTGATCTCGAGCTCGAGCTTGTCGTCGTGGATATCCTGTTCTGTGATCTGCGTGTGGCGCAATTTTTCCAACGCATCAGAGGCATTGGAAACGAGCTCACGCACGAAGATTTCTTTCTCGGTGTAGAGAGAGTGGATAACGATATCGAGGAGCTGTTTGATCTCAGCTTGGAACTCAAATTTCTGTGGTGTGGTCTTGGACATGTCTTGAATAAAAATTTCGCGGGTTTGCGAAGGTAGAATTTGCCAGTGTAACCGCTCAGCCAGAAAATCAAGCGAGGTTTTCTAAAAAATGAGCCACTCCAGAGTGAGCGGCTACAGTTTTAGAGGGTAAATAGTGATCAGCTTCAGGATTTTCGCGCGGCGCGCTTGGCTCCCTGAGGGTGCCCGCCGGGCCCCCAGCCGTCGGTTCGGGTGGAAATACGGGTGAGGGGGTGAAACTCGAATTCGATGCCGTCCGGTGTCACGGTGAAGACTTGGAAGCCAAGGGTGTCATCGCCGTCGGGCCAGCGGTCGCCGAATTGCTTCATCGCGGTTGAAGCCCCTTTGATATAAGTGATGCCATCAATGGTGAAGGGAGGACGTCGGCAGTGGATGTGAC
Organism: Opitutaceae bacterium; assembly: GCA_002713695.1. Taxonomy (GTDB): domain Bacteria; phylum Verrucomicrobiota; class Verrucomicrobiia; order Opitutales; family Opitutaceae; genus Cephaloticoccus. The sequence goes on along the minus strand of PAUB01000013.1, from coordinate 6,177 downwards.
CACTCAAGACGTGGGTGACACCGGAAGCTTTGTAGGCTTTGATTAGGTTTTTACGTGGCTCGGGATCGACTCCAAAATACCAAGCGAGGTAGTCGTCCTCTTTGGTGATGTCGTAGTGTGGTTCATCGATGTCATCCACGAAGAGCGGGTAGTGGTTGAGCATGATGTGGTGATCGGCTGATGGAAGCTCGCTCAGTCCGGCGAGGAAAGTATCGAGTTCCTGCGCGGAGGGTAAATCGGTGTCTTTGATGATTTCGTAACAGCCACTGAAGCGGATGTCGCGATGGGTAAACGTCCACGGGAAGGGCGCGGCCTGAGCTTTAAAGATCTGAAGGTTTTCCTCGGTAATGTTGAGCTCGAGGTCGTTGCGTTCAGGCATTCGCGCGCCGGGGCGATCAGCGATTTTGTTACCCGTATCCATATTGCCGGGGATGAGGTGCCAAGGGATACCCAGCGAATTGAGGTGTTTAATGCTGTTGGCGAATTGCTCGGGCTCGGTATCACCGTCGCGAGTGATATCGCCGCCGACGAGAACCAGCTCGGGATTGATCGCCTTGATTTGTTCGGCGGCCGTCTCCCATTGTTCATTCCAGACGGGGGCAAACCGGTAGGAGTCGGGTGAACCGATGTGGATGTCGGTGATGTGAACGAATTTCCAACTGTCTTTGTTATCTGACATAGTTTTTGAGGGGATTATCAGTCTGCTTTTGTGGTTGTGCCTTTGAAAGTGACTTCGCTGAGTTTCGGTTCCTGCGAATCGGTAATTTCGTAGATGACGGTGAATTTACCGCCCTTCCAAAATTAGTCTTTGTGGTAGGAATCCCAAAAGGCGAATGCGGCATCTCCCTTCACTCGAATACGTTGCCCCCGGGTATTTTTTTCGCGGAGCGCACCTTGCCAATAAAGTTGGAGAGGCGACCTTTGCTATTGATAATGTGGAGTTGCACTTCTCCTGGCGCGCTTTGTTTGGCCTAGGAGATGAGCTGATCATGAAAACCCTCGGCTCGTGCGGAGGTGAGGAGCAGGGCAAGAACCGTGAAGAGAATGCTGATGCGTAGGGTGTGCATGGACATAAACTAAAAGACCGGATATTTTATGCAAAATCCGTTCGTGATAGATTCAGGAGTATCAACGCTCGTTGATCTTGTCTTTCACTATGGGTTCGATGTGACCTAGCTCGTGTTCGGTGTTTCTGCCGGGGCCACGTAGCACCCGGATGATGCAGAATAAAAACAAGGTCGTGACGAAACCGACCGAGAGAATCATAGTTATCCAGCCTCCATTTGTCATAGTGATGCCTCCTTCGTTTGGGTTTGCTTACGCTTCGTCCAGTTTTTGCCGGCGCGGTTAACGAGAATCAGCGAGAAGATCGTCATGATAATAATCCAGGCGACACTGAGTCGCGAAACTAGGTTAGGTGGAGAATCTTCAGAGCCTATGAGGTCCCTCACATAGCCAGTGGGATTAAACTGTGCGTCGCTGAACGAGTAGTTCCAGCCAAAGACATTTTGCAGGAGGAACATCCCGAAAATTGTCAGCAGAAACGCCGGGGTAACGTATTTGATGATAACCTTGAAAACGTCAGGGATGCGCATTTCCGCACCTTCGTGGGCAAGCTCCCAGCCTTTCTTAATACCGATTCCCCAGCCGAAGATGATCACGAGGATGGTCGCTTGGATGAACAGCATCACGGTGCCGACCCAGAAATCGATGGTATCGAGCGCCTTCAGATCCTTGGAGAAATACCAAATGAAGAAGGTTCCGATGCCGGTAACAAAACCCAATAAGGCAACAGATTGCTTACGGCTAATGTTAAATCCTTCCTCCAAGAATGCTATGCCGGGCTGCAGCATCGAAAGCGAGCTGGTGATTGCCGCGAGAAATAACAGGAGGAAGAAGATTGAGGCGAAGATTTGCCCGCCGGGCATATGGTTGAAGACTTCTGGCAAAACATTGAAACCGAGACCAAATGTGCCTTGCCCGACGATGCCTGCTGCACCGAGGAACATGAAAGCAGCGGGAACAGTGATCAATCCGCCGAGACCAACTTCGCAGAATTCATTGGTAGCGGATGCCGTCAGACCACTGAGCACCACATCGTCGTTTTTACGGAGATAACTGGAGTAGGTGATGATGACGCCGAAACCAATCGAGAGAGAAAAGAAAATCTGACCAGCGGCCGCGAGCCAGAGCTGTGGATTCATCAGGCTGAGGAAGAGATCGAGTTTCTTTTCAGTGTAGGCTTCGCCTTGGTAATTCGCGGGGATGGCGGCGGCATCTGGATAACGGGCAACCTCAACACCGGATACTGCATCCAGCACAGCGACCGCACTGGGGTTCCACAAATAACCAAGTCCTGTCATGATGTTTTGATCGGGCTTGTCCGGATGCGGGGCGCCTAGTGTCATCACGCGAACCAAGATGATCAATGCGATGACGATCAGAGCGGGCATGGCGTATTTGCAGACCAACTCTATGCCCTTGGAGATGCCTCGATAGATAAAGAAGAAATTCAGAAAATAGACGATGATCACGAAGATGCCGACTTCCGTGAGGCCAAATTTAAGATCAACACCATCTGCAGAAGCTCCCGTGAAAGTGCCGAAAAATTCCTGAAAATTAACATTATGACCGTTAAGGTTTCCGGCTATTGAATTTACCGCATAGCCCAAGCACCAGGCCTCGATATACACATAATACATATAGATGCAGACCGGCACAATAAAGCCAATCACGCCGAGGTATTTCCCCCATGGCTTGTTGAGGATGAAGTCGAAGATGCCTGAGGTGGAGTGGAAGTTATTCTGTCCGCCGTGGCGACCGATGGTCCATTCGACCCAGCAGATCGGAATACCGATTAGCAGCAGCGAAATGAAGTAGGCGATCATGAATGCTCCGCCTCCATATTGAGCGGCAAGACCGGGGAAGCGCAGGAAATTACCTAATCCGACCGCGCTACCTGCTACCGCTAGAATGACGCCAAGGCGTGAACTCCAGACTTCTTGTACTTTTGCCATGAGGGTGGATGAAGACGGCGAAACGACACGTGCGCAAATCCCAAGTTGCCCAATTTTAGGACACTGCAGAGTGCCTGGTATCGGATTCAGTCTGGCCAAAGCGGGGTGGAGAGCTTTCAAAAGGAAACGTTGAACACCTACGACCGTCACCTCTTACGCGAATGGCTACAGATACTGAGTATCGTAATCGGCGCGATGATGGGCCTGCTCTTGATGCAGGTGCTCTATGACGATTTTCGTGAACTGAAAGATATCGGAGCGCGAGCGAGTGATTTCCTGATTTATTTCTTGGTGACCATCCCTGGCTTTCTGGGATTAGTTCTACCGGTGGCGTTGTTGATTTCGCTTTTGTTTGTGCTGGGAAAACTGCACCGAGCGAACGAGTTGATCGTGCTGCGAGCGGCCGGAGTTGGCCTACTACGAATCACGGCGCCAGTCTGGTTGATCGGAGTGTTTGCGTGCGGCGCGACCTGGTATCTCAACGCGAGTATCGTGCCGTGGTCGGTCGAGACTTCGCGGGAATTGCGCACATCGCTCAACTATCGACACGCCGCTAAGACTTTGGCGGAAGAGCAGGTGGGCGTCATTCAAAGCGTGGCATTCGACAATCGGGAAACGAATCGCATGTGGTATTTTAACCGCTATAGCAATTTCACCCAGAAGGGATATGGCGTTACTGTTTCGGAGTTAAATACGGATCGAAAAGAGACCCAACGTCTCATCGCCAATCAGGCATGGTATGATGCAAAACGTGGTGGCTGGGTTTTTAGAGATGGGCAGATTTTAACGATGGATCCATTGACGGGAGAGATGCTCGGGCCGAAGGCATTTGAGGAGGAGTTCCGGGGATCTTTTAGCGAAGATCCAGAGATCATGCTCCTCATTGATCGCAAGGCAATTAACCTATCCTTACATGAGTTGAAGAAGCTGATGGACTTCTATGCAATCGACGAAAATCCCAAGGGATTGTCGTATGCGGTGCGCTATTTTGGAATCTTGGCGGATGCTTTTGGGCCACTCTTAGTGATCGCACTGGCGGTGCCGTTTGCGGTCTCGGGTGTGCGGGTTAATCCGGCAGTGGGAGTTTCGAAATCAATCGGTCTGTTTTTCCTTTACTACATTCTGATGAATGTTGCGAATGCACTCGCGGCGAAGAATCTCATGGATCCACTGTGGGCCGCGTGGTTGCCAAATATCGGGATGTCTACGATCGCGGTCTGGTTGTTTTGGCGACTCCGTTGAGTGGCCGAAAAGTAGTTGTTAGGGCTGCTCTACGATGAAACGCTCCGGCCATGTCTAGTTCTGCCAAGCCCATCTCACAAAGGATGTTTTCTTGGCTCTGGCGGAAGCCGTGGTTTCGCCGTGAAGTTTACAATTTGATGGGGCTTTGCTTCCGGAAAAAAATGGGTTGGAAAATGATGAACTGCGGTTTGGTGCCGAGTGAACCGATCTTAAAAAACAACGAGGTAAACGCTGGAGAACAGCATAGCTACGAACTTTATGCGCAATTGGTTGCGAGCACGCCCTTGCAGGATCGTGATGTGCTCGAGTTGGGGTCAGGTCGTGGCGGCGGCGCTTGCTTCCTGCTCGAAAACCAAGCGCCGCGACGACTCGTTGCGCTGGACTACACGCCTGGGACGATCCGTTGGTGTCGTCGTAATTTTTCCAGACCGGGGCTGGAGTTTGTCTGCGGTGATGCGGCTAACCCGCCTTTCGCTGAAGCCAGTTTTGATGTGATCGTGGCGGTGGAGCTTACCCACTGCATCATCGACAAGGTAGCCTTTCTGGCCGCTATCGCACGAATTCTCCGCCCCGGTGGACGTCTACTGATCGCTGATTTTTTCTACCTGCGTCCCGATGTGATGCATGCCTTGGGTAAATTCGAGTCGGCCGTCGAGAGTTCTAATTTTAAAACGATTGCGATGGATGATTGGACCGCTGGTGCGAGTGCCGCGATTGAGGCCGACTCAGAACGACGGAAGGCTGATATTCAGCAGAGCGTTCCGGGGTTTCTTCGCGAGCTTTCAATCCAGTTTGCCAGCACGACACACAGTTCGACTTACGTCGCGATGCAGGCCGGGCGCACGGTTTACCGAAGATATGTGCTGGAGCTACCCGACTAGTCCTTCAGGTAGCGTTGGAATTATTTGACGAGCCAACTACTAACGAGGTCCACGATACGGGGCCATACTGCGTTGCTTGGCCAGAGTAAGATAATCCAGATCGCGAGGCAGTTTAGGTAGCTCAGGAAGACCGCTACACTCGCCATGTCCTTAACGCGTTTGGCGAGAGGGTGCTGCTCAGGTCGCACGTAATCTATCGTCCACTCGATCGCTGAGTTGAGTAGCTCGACGATGAGGATGATAAACAAAGAACCGATCATCACTGCGGTGGAGACCGCATTGACCGGAAGGATAATCGCAAACGGAATCAGCAGGATCGCAAAAATGATATCTTCTCGAAACGAAGGTTCGTATTTCATCGCAGCGAAAAATCCAGCCAGCGAATAGCGGACGGAAGAAAAGAAATTCCGGAAGCTTCGGCGTTTCAGTTCAGCGGATTCACCAGAGTCAGACACAGCGCAGCAGAATGGATATATTCGAGAAGATCGGAAGCTGAATTTCTCAGCAGCTAAGCCTTCGGACTGGGTCGGTCTTTGAGCGTGTCTTTGCCAAGCTGATATTCCGAGAAGTCGTTCACGATGCCTTCGTGGGGTTTATCCTGCATATAGATCTGCATGATTCGGGCATGCTCGTGTTCGGAAGTCGGGAAAATCTGCGCGGGTTCACCGGGGAGAAATATCCCCGTATAGGCGCGGCGCCGGTCTACCAGTCTACGAATCGTAATCATAAGCTTCAGGATGAACTATAGTGCAAAAATCTCGAAATGAAAAATCAATCGTCACGAAAAAATGAAAGCTCACCTCGACGCGACTGGGCCGAAAGGTCATATCATTCAGCAGAACTATGCGTATTCTCATCCTACCCCTGATACTCTGTGCATTTCTCTCATCTGCTTTTGCGGCGGATACTAAAGAGATACCAAAGCGCACTTTACTCCTCGAAATCCTTGATATCCCTCTGGTCGAGTTACCCAAACTGGTCCACCTAAACAGTTAGTCTGGATGGGTTGATGTAGTGGTTGAGGGTGTAGAGTAAGT
>PAUB01000012.1 GCA_002713695.1 Opitutaceae bacterium | reverse complement strand
CTCCGTGCGTATCTGGTGCCGAGGGCACAGATACGTACTGCAGAAACCCCGCATTCTGCTCCGTGCGTATCTGGTGCCGAGGGCACAGATACGTACTGCAGAAAACCGAGTAAACTCGGTACATAGTAGCGACTTTGAGATACGTACGTATCTAGTACATCTAGGTCGTAGATACGTGTTGCTCAGCATGCTCAGCATGCTAAGCATGCTGGGCAACACGTATCTGGGTACAGTCCGACCCAGATACATGCCGCTCCCCAGCTGGGCCCAGCTGGGCTGTAGCTGGGCTGCAGCTGGGACACGGCGGTGGCCCAATTTTTTTTTTTTGGTGAAGGGGGTCGATTTTTAATTTATGTACACTGTGCGTGTCCGTGAGCCGGCCCGGCCACCGGCGGCGCGGATCACCCGCGCCGGGTGCGACTCACTGCGCGCGCGCGCTTCGGACACACGCACGGCGGATTCTGGTTTCAGCGGGTTTCAGCGGGTTTCAGCGGGTTTCAGCGGGTTTCAGCGGGATCTCCGTTGCTCGGCTCCGCCGCTTCGGCCTCGTCGTCGGCCTCGTCACGGTGAGTCATGGCTCGCAGCATGGTCTGCAGCTCCCGTACTTGCTCGAGGATGGCGTCCAGTTTCTGCTGCGCGGCGAGCGTCTCGGCCGCGGCCTTGTTCGGTCTCCTGCTCGCGATTTCGGCCTGGATCTTGCGCGCTTCGGCCTGGTCCGCGTTGTTGTCCTGCAGCGTGCCGATCTCCAGGTGGGCCGGGTTGACGCACGCGCGGCGGTCGGCGCCGTCCGCGGCCGTGCGGCGGCACATGTGGCGCACCACGTAGCCGTCCGGGATCTCTCCTCTGAACCAGTGGTACGACAGCCGGTGGCTCTTCTGGTAGGTCCCGTTGATCTTGAAGTTGCCGTAGGTGTCCTTCTCCCGCGTGCTCTTCCACAGCACGCAGGCGCCCCCGTCGCCCCCGTCGCCTTCTCCCTCGTTCTCTTCACCGCCGTTGCCACCGTCGCCGCTGCCGCCGAGGCAGCACTTGGCCTCGAACTCGGCGAGGACGCGGTCCATGCCTTCCGCCGAGTGCAGCTTGCTGTCGCCAGTCAAGTCCAAATCCGGCCTGACCGTCGCGGGCAGCAGCAGCGGTCGTCGTCGTTGTCCGTGCCGCGGCGGCATTGTGCCTTTTCTCTCTCCTTCCTTCTCTCCTTCCTTCTCTCCTTCCCACCTGCAATTTCCCCACTTCGTTTTTAGCAGGCGTCGATGCCCGAAAATCTCACCCGACTCCGCGATGATGCGTTTCGAGCGCCCTCGTCGGTCCGTTTCGAGCGAAACACTGGCTACTGCTGCCATGCTGAACTGTTCATCCATGCGTAGCTTCTTTGGTGTGTCAATGGTCCCATGGATTTTGGCAAGCTTCGGGCGACCACGTTTCCTTCGAGGAGCCCCTGCCACAGCTTAGGCAACTTGGCCATCACCTGCGTCAGCGTTTTCATTTTCTCCGTGTCGACGACTTCGCCGACTGTACCATCTTCGCCGACTCGCAGCGCGAGTCGGTTGTCGCGGAGGTACAGACTGTGCAGCGCGGGCAGGTTTGCGAACGTGGCGGGCAGCTCCGTGAGTCGGTTGTTGTTGAGCCCTAGCTCCTTGAGCCGCACGAGGTTTCCGAAATCCGTAGGCAGCTCCGTGAGTTGGTTGGTGTCGAGGCGCAGTGTCCGCAGCTCGGTGAGCTTTACGAACGTGTCGGGCAGCGAAGCGAGTCGGTTGTTGTTGAGCCACAGCTCCTCGAGCCGCACGAGGTTTCCGAAATCCGTAGGCAGCTCCGTGAGTTGGTTGGTGTCGTCGAGGCGCAGTATTCGCAGCTCGGTGAGCTCTACGATCGTCGTGGGCAGCGAAGCGAGTCGGGTGTTGCGGAGCCACAGCTCCTCGAGCCGCACGAGGTTTCCGAAATCTGCAGGCAGCGCCGTGAGTAGGGTGTTGTTGTCGAGGCGCAGTTTCCGCAGCTCGGTGAGCTTTACGATCGTCGTGGGCAGCGAAGCGAGTCGGGTGTTGTGGAGCCACAGCTCCTCGAGCCGCACGAGGTTTCCGATCGTCGTGGGCAGCGAAGCGAGTCTGGTGTTTTTGTTGAGGTACAGTTTCCGCAGCCTTGTGAGGTTTCCGATCGTGTCGGGCAGCGAAGCGAGTAGGTTGTCGTCGAGATGCAGCTCCTCGAGCTGCGTGAGCTTCATGATCAGGTTAACGCTTGTCCATGCGAGGCGATTGTTGCTGGCGTCCAGCTCCCGCAGCTCGGTGAGGTTTACGATCGTGTCGGGCAGCATCGGGAGTTTGTTGCTGCTGACGTTCAGCTTCCGCAGCTTCGTGAGATTTCCGATCGTGTCGGGCAGAGTCCTGAGATTGTTGAAGCAGACGTGCAGCTCCTCGAGCCACGTGAGTTTCGTGACACGGGCAACGTCTTGCGTCGTGAGCTGGTTATTGAAGCTAATTTCCAGCTCCCGGAGTCGCGTGAGGTTTTCGATCTCTTCGGGCAGCGCCTCAAGCTGCGCTTCGCCGACATACAGAGTCTGCAGCGCCTTGAGATTGCAAATGTCGACGGGCAGCGGCCTATGGAGACTGTTCCCACCGATGTCCAGAAACGTCGTCTCTGTGCTTTGCAGCCACCCGTCGGCGACTGTTGCAGCCACATCGACAGTTCGTGTCAGTATTTCGGCTATTTCGGCTTTGCGGTTCGTCTTCATAGCTACGCTCGCCGACAATCCGAGTCCATTGTGGGGCATCTGCCAGCTGTTCGTGGTGCACTTCTCAGCAATGCGAGCGTCGTCGTACCGTTCGAGCTTTTGGCAACCGCCCGTTCTGAGGCAGAACGTGACTTTCGTAGCACGGGTGCCAGTCTTGGTGGTGGTTTGCTCGAAATACATGCGCAGCTCACACATCTGTAGCGACACCGCGAACGTCGTGCACACGAGAGCCGTCCCGAGCCCGTGCTGTCGCATGAACCACGCGAAGTTCTCCGCAAACGTGTCCACGGCCGGGAAGAAAGCGTCCCAGAACGCGTTCGACAGCGTCTCCCATGGCGTACGTTTCCCGAGCTTCTTGTAGAGCTCGTACTGCTCCGCGACGATGTTGTCCTTGGCGAACTGCCGCCCCAAAGCGGGTGCGTTGTCTGTGTGCAGTTCTACTGCGTTGTCACCTGTGCCGCTCGCGACTTTCCACTCGGTGAACAGCAGCCCGCCGGAGTATATCGGGTTGCCGTACTGGAGGTCTTGAATCACCCTGTGTGTCGACTCGTCGATGACCACCAACTCGTCGTTGTTTGCTTTTTTCCAAGACACGATCACTGTGCTCGCCGGTCCTTTCCTCACAGCCTTGGCGACGAGCGGCACGCCGATTTTCTCGCCTTCCTTGTTTTTGATGCGGAGGTAGATCGTGGCACCGTTCTCCAGCTGCAGATCTTTCCACTCTGGGCTCTGTTTGAGTGCGGCACCGAGGTCCAGGCCCTCCGCGACTTGCAGCTCGACCAAGACCGTCTCTGCTGTACCGATCCACCCTTTCACCTGTTGGTATATTTCCACGGTGTAGGACGTCTCGGGCACTTCGCGAAGCCGCCCATCAGGTCCCTCTGTGTACTTAACACGCTGCCCCTCCTTGTTTACGTGTCCGCCGACGTCGAGCAGCGGTCGCAGCGGTTCGCAGCGTCGCATTGGCTCTTGGTCGGTCGGTCGGTCGGTCGGTCGGAAGTCCGCGAGTCGCGTGGGTGTATATACGATCCGCGCGCACTTCCAGCGGGACCAGGGTGGTGTGTGGTGGTGGTGGTGTGCAGATACGATCTCACGTGTTTTTTTTAACACACACGCACACACCTACCGAGCGTGCCCGGTCGTCACGTGTCCCGAGGCGCGGACCCGATGGCGTCGACCGACGGGAGGAAGCGCGCACGACCAGAGACGGAGGAGAAGAAGGCGGAGGAGGAGCCGCCGCGGGAGGTGATTCGAGCGGAGACGGAGGCAGGCGGGCAGCAGCAGAAGCTGCAGCTTCTGCAGCAGCTGCAGGAGGAGGAGGAAGCGGCGTGGGAGGAGGCTCGGCGGAAGGAGGCGGAGTCGGAGAGCGCCAAGGCCGCGGCGCGCGAGGCGAGGCGACGCTCTCAGCTGGCGTGTGGCGCCACGCTGGAAGGCCACTTGCGGGGCGAGTGGCACCGCGACGCCTTCGACGACGAGAGGCACTGGGTCTGCGAGAGGTGCGGCGCCGACAGCTTGGACTTGCCGCGGGAGGAGCGACAGGAGGAGCGACTGCCGCCGCCGCCGCAGCGGCCGCGTCTCGAGCGCTGCCGCTCGACCGTGTTGTGAGCATGCACAGCATGGTGCCGCCGCCACCACCGAGCGATCGTTTACAAAAACAGGACTGCCTAGGTAGCACGTAGACATACGATTGCCTTTTTTTAAGTAAACCCTACTCTTACAGAGGCCAGAAACAAGAGGCACGACGACCCATTTCGTCACACCGTTTGTCGCGTATGTCCGACGCCGACCGTTCGCAAACCGACGCCCAAACAGACGCGGAGCACCTGCGCACGCCGAATCGCGGGTACTTGCTCTCTCTCGACGACGAGGCTCGAGAGCAATATTTGGCCGAGTTGGACAGACTGGACCGCGAGCAGGGCAACGAGCTGGTGGCCGAGAGTATAAGGAAGGCAATGAGAGCGACGGAGGTCGCTCACCAAAAGAAAGAGGAGTCGGAGAAGGCCGAGTGGCAGAAGGAGTCTGCGTGGAAGGAAGCGCACGAAAGATGCGAAAGCACCACCAGAAGCCACATATTGTGCGAGCCTTTCCCTGCGCTGGTCGACGAAGGGCCACAGATGGACGAGGACGGCGTGCCCCGCTTTGGTCCTCCCAAAAGGAAGATGCAGTGTGTTTGCACGCGGTGCGGTGCCACCTTCACCGAAGGGTCGCGGCAGTTCGACACAAAACGCCGCCGGTCTGTTTCTCCGGCCGGTGTCGCCGCTAGTGAATGACGAAGGAGACAAACTCGTGCGCCCGTGCTAGCGTGTGCACATACGATTAGCCTTTTTTTAAATAGAGCTACAGATACACACGAGCGCTCAACCCAGCACGATCGTCGATCGGCGCCGATCCGCGCGCGTCGCTATGTCCGGGTCTTTGCGGAAAAGCCCACGCCTGGCCTCGGAAAGACGAAAGTCCGGCGCGTCGGCTCCGAGCCCTTCGCCCGATTCGCTTTCGCAGCCGCCCGCTCGACCGGAAGGGGCGGTCGCGACCTGGGCCGGCGTGCTCGAACGCGCGGCCGAGGCGGGCGACGGGGAGTTCGAAGGCTGGCCGGAGCGGGTGCGAGACAAATTCGAGATCTGGGACGACACCCGCAACAACTGGGCGACGCTAGCCCACGAAGCCGGCACGGTCTACATCATGGGCATCAAAGAGCGCGACGGTCACATCCGAGACTACTTCTTTACCGCGCGCCGCGTTCGTCGATGGGCCGAGCTGCCCGCGCTGCGCGTCGCGGAAGTGTACGATCTGCACGATCGCCTGGCGGATTACGGTGACTGCGAGCTGACCAAGACGATGGACGCAGACAGTCTGGTTCGGATGTTTGACGAGGGAGACAAGCTCGTGCGGGGCACAACCTGACGCGAGCGGCTCTCGCTCGAGGGGTGTCCGCGTACCCACCCACACGCGGCCCCCCAAAAAAAAAAACATTGAACTCGCTCTCTGTGTATTAAAGAAACTTCGCTCGGCGTCCTCGCCGCGCCGCGCCCGATGGCCGCACCGCCTCCGCCGCCGAGTATTCAGAACGTGGTCACCACGCTGACTTCGGGCGCGAACTTGCACTTGCCCACGGTGGTGAGGCGGCTGAGCAGGACGTATGGGTGCGAGTACAACCCGAAAAGGTTCGCGGCGATCACCGTGCGCATCAAGGAGTCCAACAACGCCCACGGGCTCACCGCGACCGCGCTGTTCTTTCGGTCCGGCAAGATCGTGTGCACCGGCGCGCGCTCGGTGGCGTTGAGCCGGTGGGCGCTGATTCGGTTCGTGAGCATCATGCGCTCGATCGGCTTCCCCGTCTGCATGCGAGGGTACGACGTGCAGAACATGGTGGCGAACACGTCGGTGGGCAAGCAGATCGATCTGCGCAGGATGGCCGACGCGCACATGCTCAACTGCAACTACGAGCCGGAGCAGTTCCCTGGGCTCGTGTTCCGAGTGCGGGACAGCAAGCAGGTGTGCCTGTTGTTCGAGAGCGGGCAGGTGGTGATAACCGGGGCGAAGAAGCACGCGCACGTCACGAGGGCGTTCCGGATGGTGTACCCGATCATGATGCAGTTCGTGTACGAGCAGCCCGTGCGAAAACTGCAGACTGTGGACATGGACTTGTGCAGCGAGTTCGAGTCGGACGACGATGAGGACGACCCTCCCGGGCGACGGTGACGACGACGGTGACTAATAAAATACGGCAGTATAAATGTGGGGCGCGCCACCGTGTGCCAGTCTAAGGAGCTCCAGCGATACAACTCAGTCCTTTTCGAATCCCCTCTATTTGTAATTAACAACAATGTCTAGACGCAGGCCAGCGACAGCACCCGAGGACAGCGAGCTCGCTTCCGAGTACGACGTGTCCATGGAAGCGACCGAGGAGTTCCCGCTGGACGGTGCCGACAAGATGGCGGTGCAGATGCGCGTGGAGAGCGACGACATCGGCGCGGCCGACAACAACCTGATCACCCGCCAGTACTTGGTGGAGGTCGAGGGTTCCCTGAACGACATGCAGGTGAAGGGTCACCTCGCCGAGTGGACTCCCTTCGACGGGTGCGAGAAGCGGCTGTTCCAATCCCATCGCCACGGCGGCACTTCCGGCGTGCGGGCCGACACCCGCGGCGGCGACATCGAGCACGCCGTGCTGCACTCCATGTACCTCAAGGAGGTGCAGAGCGACTACCCTTGTTCGCTGGGGCTGACCGTTTCCGGCGTGAAAGGCAACCGCTTCACCGCCAACGGGGAACGCTACGCGGACGTTATCCTGCCCGGCACCAACTCCAACAGCAAGCGGTGCCTGGCGAACCCTTCGCCCTACATCAACAGCGCCTACCTCAGCATGTTCCCTGGCATGACCAGGTCAGAGACGCACCTCCGCACCTCCGCACCTCCAACAAAAAAAAAGGCAGTTGTGCTCTCTTTGAGGAGGTCATGTATCTGACACTCTCCCTCCTTTTTTTTGTTGCCCCGTCGCGTGCTCTCTCTCTCTTTCTCTCTCTCTTGCTCAGGGACAAGCTGAGGTCGCACGGGGTGCTGGACGTGCCCGACGAGCCCTACAAGTTTGTGGACCGCCGCCACCCCGTGGTGGCCATGATGAAGGAGAACAACGAGAGTCTGCAGATGGACATCGGCGACTGCGAGGTCATCGACGGCAGGTGGATCAAGGTGGGCTCCGGCGCCTACGAGAAGTGCATGCTGTCTCTCGACAAGGAGCTGGTGAGCAACTTGCCGCTCATCAACCTGAGCAAGTTCTCCGTGAAGGTGGACCGCACAGGTGGCCTGGACTGGAACTCCACCGAAGGCCTTCGCGACGTCTCGCACAAGAAGGACGGTGTGAGCCGTCTCCTCTCCAAGACCAACAACTTCCGTGCGGTGCTGGAGCTGCGCTACCGCTTCATGTGAGCGGAGCCGAGGTGCTTGCGCGCGAGTCGTCCACAAAGTTCAGACTATCCAAACTATAAACAGTGACGGCAGCCGTGTGAGTAGTTTTCCGTGATAGTCGCGAGCGGACAGACACGTGTTTAAAACAAAAAAAAATAAAAAGGAACGTCTTACGAGGAGACATACGCACGCGCGCACACTCGCATGTCGGCCGGCAAGTACGCGGCGCTCGACCGCCGTACGGATTTCCGGCTGTGGTGGTGGGTGTGGGTGTTGGGCGGGTTTCTGCTGACGTGGTGCACGTACCGCGCGCTGGAGGAGTGGACGAGGATAGGCTGCTGGCCGGAGCCGAGCGCGGTGTACGTGGTGGTCTGCGGCCTGCTGTGGCTCGCTTTGGCGTGTCTGCTGCTGGTCGCGTGCGTCAACGGCGGCTGGTGCCGACTCGGGCCGTGGTTCGTGTCGACGCACCTGCTGCTGCTGCCGTGGGCGGTGTTGGTGCTGTGGAGCTTGATCGAGTTGCCGGACAAAGGGGAGACGATATGCGCGCTGGGCGGGCAGCAGGAGCTCCTGCGGCGCGGGTGCGCGCGGTGCTCCGACGGGTGCACCGACGCCACTTACTTGGACTACGTCCGCTTGGGCGTCTCCTCCTGCAACGTGTCGTTCCTGGAGCTGATCCCGGAGCTGGGGCCCAACGTGCTCGCCTGCGAGAGCGGCACGCTGGTGACCGGCGTCAACCCGGGCTCGCTCAGCGCCTCCATCTACTCGATCAGGCGCTCGGTGCTGTGGAGCGTCGGCAACGACACTTCGCTGGTCACCAAGCAGGGCGCGATTCCGCAGGTGATTCGGGACGACGTGGTCGCCGACACGGAGTACGACACCAACCTGCTGATCGCCAGCGGCAGCGAGTCCGATTTCGTGCGAGCGCACGGCTCCGCCGACGACTGGCGCGAGCGCCTCAACTACGACATGAACTTCGACCAGTGGCGGCTGCTGCGGGACCGAACCAGCGTCAAGCGGGCCTACATGCGCAGCGTGGACAACATCCGTCCGCACTGGCACCCCTTCGTCGAGCGGCACCTGCTCGACACGCTTCGGCAGATGGTTGCGGCGTCGGCAAACTCCTCGGTGTCCGCCGGTGCCCCCCGTCCGCTGTACGAGGACCTCATCATGAGCGCGATGAACGCCACGTGCCTGGTGCACTTGGCCGACGACCACCGAGTGTGCGACGAAGCGACGGTCTCTCTCTTCTACGAGTGGGCGAGGACGACCGGCACGACCACCGACTACACGCAAGACGTCGCTCGGCGGGTGATGGACGTCGTGCAGGTGCAGACCGACGCGCTCGCACGGACTCCCGAAGCGCCGCGGTTCCGAAACACGTTCCTGTACCAGTGGCTGGTGGCGCTGCCCGAAGCGAGCCGCTTCTCCCCCAAGCAGGCGAGGCTGGAGGTCATGCACAACATCCTGGCTTCCGGGGCTCAGCTGAGCAACCTGTTCGCTCAGACGATCAGGGCGCACGTCTGCGCTTCGAGCTACGCGCACGGCGACTGCGGCGGCGTGCCGCACGGCTTCATGGGGCCGAGCGACGCCCGCTTCGTGCCGCACAAGCACTTCTTTGAGCTCATGCGGTGGATCAGCCCGGGGCTGCCCTTCACGATCGGGTCCGCCATGGCGAAGAGCTTCCGGTTTCCGGCCGAGCGAGACGTCTGGGACCCAGCCTACGCTTTCCGCGAGCGCCGCCGCCCGCTGTGCGAGCTGAAAGTGAGCACGATGCCGGCCTTCAGCCGCTGGCTGGTGGGACCCGAGCGCCACTCGTCGATCGGGTCCGCGCTGCGCGTGGCCAACCGTGCGCTTGTGCCGAGAGGCGACCGGTTCGAGGCGAGCCGGTACTCCCGCCCGCGAGGCCCGCTGACCGACGGCGACGACCCGGAGTACGACGTGCTCCCGGTGCAGGCGACGTCGCTGGAGCAGCAGCAGACGGGCGTCGCCGTCGGCCCGAGAGGCGAGGTGCCCGGCACGAGTGCGGTGGTGTCCCACCGCCGAGGCTGGGCGCCGTTTGGCACCGGGTACCGCCGGTGCCCGGGGGAAAGCTTCGTGCGCGACGCGCTCGAGGCGCTGCACTCGATACTGAGCGCCGGCGAGTTCGTGTTCGAGCTCGAGACGACCGACGTCGAGTCCAACAGCTTCGCGTTTCTGGGCCTGGCACCCAAAGACGGACTGCTCGGCCGAGTCCGGTACGCGCGCGACACGTTGCCGTTCGGCGGTGCTTAGTTAGACGGGAGGCGGGTGTCTCGTCCGACAGTGAGCGTCAGCAGAGGGGGCGATCCGGAGAGGGCGGGCGGACACGAGGCGGGCGGCGGGCGACAGTGTACAGAAATTAAGTCGACGAAGGAGGGTACAGCTGCACCGAGCAACACGTGGGGAAAAAGCTGGAGAACACGGACTTGGTCGACTTTTACGACTGCCCGAACGAACAGTGCGCGAAGCTGAAGGACCCGGCTTCGCACACCGGCACCATGGCCTACGTGCTGGCGATCGGCGGTGGTGTGCTGTGCGGTCTGCTGGCGATCGGCGGCGTCGTCGCGGTCGTGCTGCTCGTGCAGCTGCCCGACACTTGGTTCTCGACAGCGCCCGCGTACCGATCAGAGTTGTCAAAGCAGGAGGTGCAGAAGATATGGGAAGACCGCAAAAGAACCTTCGGCTCCACGTCGAGTCAGCGCTCCACATTGAGCACCGGCTCGACGTCGCAACACCAGCAGCAGCAGGCGTACCAGCCGCTGCCCCAGCTCGGCGACGCCTAAGAGGATGCTCCTCCTCCTCCGTGCCGCATGTGGCCATGTGTTTGACGATCAGCGTTGCGAGACTTTCTGCACGACCGTGTACCCGAACGTGCCGATCGTGCACACGAGCACGACCGCGTTGTACAGAGGCAGGCGCTTGATGTCGAGCGAGTTGAGCACCATGAGCACGTACTGCACGTAGAGGAAGAGCAGGGTCTCCTGCACCCAGTGGCCGACCCGCATGACCAGTTTCGGAGCCTCGACCGTGGCGAGCGGTGTCGAGGCGAGCACCTTGTAGTGGAGGTACTCGGTCTCGGCGTAGCTGATGGTCGACGTGAGCACGAGCAGCAGCAGGAAAGTAGCCAGCTTGTTGTTGGAGTCGTTCACGAAATCCAAGACGTAGTTGCTCAGCAGGAGGGTGGAGCCCACCCACACCCGCCGAACGAGCTGCTGGCTTTGCATGGAAGTCCTCCACATATTTAGTCTCCGTGCCTATATATAATCATGCGTACTCGCCTTTTGACGGGAGGTGAAAAAAAAACCATGGGTACGGTGGGAGCGCTGAGAGACCGCGACACGCGAGGCCGGTTCACGGGCCGCCCGAGCCCGTACCAAGGCTCTCGGCCGGGCGCGGACGTGTCCGGCCCGACCGGCCTCAGCATGCAGAGCGCCAACGCGGCCGGCCCGGCGAACCGCAAGTACGCGACCGGCTTCCCCACCAACTACAACGTCAACTACGCCTCCATCGTGCCGAGCGCTCGGCACAGCAAGTACACGTACCTGGTGAACGACGGCGCAGGCAGCGGGGCAGGCAGTTTGGGTCTGCAGAAGGACGTGCACCACAAGGGCTTCGTGGTGTTTCTGGTGCGAGACTGGAGCTTCATCGAGAACCAGGTGAAGGGTGCCAACCTGAACGCGCGGAACCACGGCCACATCTCGGAGATCGTGAGCCTGGCCGGGCTGAACGCGATCCTCTACGCGCAGCAGCTGCGCGCGAGCAAGCAAACAAGGCGAATCATCACACCAAAGCACGTCGTGCAGGCGGTCAACTTCCACGGCATCGTGCGCAACGAAGTGGGCGAGCAGCTGGAGGACGTGTTCATGAACTCGGTGGAGAGCGGCTTGGCGCAGGCGTCCGTCTTCAACGTGACCGTGCGCGGCCGATTGCCCACTCAAAACGTGTGGACGCACAAAGTCAAAGGCAACCAGATGCTCTACCTGATCGTGGTCATGCACCAGATGCAGGACTCCGACGGCGACGAGAGGAAGGCTCCCTACGTCGCCGACACCGGCTACCGCTCCGACCCGAACGGAGTCTCCACCGGCAAACTGCCCAAATTGGACGCAGACTCCACCTCCGGTTGCTGCGTGCAGGTGCTGCCGTGGATCGCGCCCGACGGGTCCGACCGCCCGCCGAACAGCCAGGAGCTGCAACATCCGAACGGGTATGGCGGCATGCACGGCTACTACATTCCCGTCGGGCGGTGCTCCGACCGCAAGAAGTACGCGACGGCCAACGAGGCCGCGAGCGAGAAGGGCTGGTACGACGCGCGCTGCGCGATCATCGCTCCGCTGGTGGAGTTGCACGTGGAGACGTGCAACCCGCCCGTCACGTACGGCCAGACGGTGTTCGAGGACGCTGCTCAGGTCAAGGACCCGTTCTTCAAACTGGCACTGTTCGGCGAGCCTTCCGCCACCACCGCTGCTTCGACACGCGGAACGTGGTCAACTTGGGAGGTGGGGGATGCAGACGGCAAGTTATTGCGGGTGGAATCTGTTCGTCGCGACGAAGAAGAGTACTGAGCGACAACACCGGCCGCCGACCGCCGTCTCCCTCTCTCTCTCTCCGTCTCTCTCTCTCGACCGACGATGGACTCTCTTCTCGGCCGAGCACACGGGCACACGAGGAGAGAGAGTGGGAGAGACAGTGTGAGAGAGAGTGGGAGAGAGACAGAGTGATAATTTTTTTTTTGAAAGTTCACACTACATCAAGTATGGTGCCCGCTACGCGTCGTAAGAGTCGCAGGGAGGAAAATACCGAGCGACTCGCACGCACGAGAAAGAAATGTCCGTACGCAAGCAGCAGCCCGCGAACCTACGCCCGGCGGAAGAGCGCCGCGACCTGTACACCGTTTCCAGCAACGAGCGCGGCGGCGGCGGCAGCGAAGGTGGAGTCATGCGCACCGTGGCGCTGCAGCTGAAACCGGAGGTGGAGGAGGCACTGTGTAATCTGAGTCTGTCGGCGAGCGGCAACGCGAGCGGCAACGCGCAGTACCGGCAGCTGGGTAGACTACGAGCGCAGGCGGCCGCCGCCGAACAGAACCGTGCTTCGCAGATGTCTCAGCGGATGTCTCAGCCGCGACGCGAGATGGTGCGCAACGAAGAAGAAGAAGAAGACTCTACGATGAGCGATGCGATGCGCCTCGCGACCGGCGTGGCCAACACTCGCGCCGCCGAGGCCGCGCAGTACGAATTTGCCGACATCTCGGACACCTCGCAGGCGGGGCGGCTCATTCGTGGTCTGGGCGGCACGCCCGCGGATTACGGAGTAATGGTCGAGTCCAAAGCCGGCCGTGACCCCGCGCTGCATTTTTACCCGGCAACAGAGAACGACGTCAACCCGACCACTCGATCCGCCAACTACACCCAGCTGCAGCACGACTCTTTCGTCGCGCTGGTCAAGACTTACAAGATGGACAGTTTCGAGAAGCTGGCCGACACCGTGGACGGCGTCACGGCGGCTTAAACAGACGGTACTCGCGGCACTCGCCGCCTCGTGCCCACCGACGCTATCTGCCGACGACGACAAAAAAAAAAAAAAACACGACAGTTCACGTGTGCGTTCATGGACCACCGACTACACTGGAGTCGATGCACTTTGGTGCCTGTCCATTACGGTTCTTGCAGTTGATGCTGAATTTGGCAGCCTGTCGAGACAGTTTGCCGGGGGCCGGTTTACAGACTGGCTTCTGGTGATTCGCCTTGCTCGGGTACTTGCGGGCGCCGGTCGCGGGTCGGCCAACGTTTGACTTTGCCATTCCGAACTCTGTGTCGTCTTGTGTGTGTGTGTGTGTGCGTGCGGTCGAGCTTTCGCGACAATCCACGGTCGCGGCGTTCCGTGCTCGACGGCAGGCAACAGCAGATGCCGAGACATGTAATAAATAGTTTCGTAATTCATAAAATGTCACGCGTGTGGCAAAGTTGGAGGAACAGTAGGTCCGTGCCATCGATGGAGTTGGTGCAGGGCGCTCGCGGCGATCACGTCCGCGTCCGTCGTGCCCGACACGCGCACGGTCGCCCGAAAAGTAACACGTCCCTCTGGGTCGACGGTGTAGGCCAGCCTGCTCTCCAGCACGTCCGGCTGCTCGGTCGTGGTGAGAGGGAGGGGGCTCGCGGCGACCGCACGAGCAAGGCTGCGCTGCGCACGTCCGTCTTCGTCTTTCGGGAACGAGCGCATGAACTCCAAAACCGCCGACTCGTCCAGCGCGCAGTCGATCGTTTCGTTTGCCTCGTCCACTGTTACTTCGCGCGCGAGCAGCACTTGCAGTGCGTGCGTCTCGCGGTAGGTGTCGCTCAAAAAGACGGCCGCCCGTCTTACGTCGGGCTCCCGACACGCGACCGCGAGGCCCAGCAGCTGCTGCACACAGTGCTTCAGAACCAAGCCGCTCACCTCCGCCACGAGGTCGCTGCTGAGCCTCACCTCTTTGGGCCAACTTCGGGAGGTGCAGGTGAGCACAAAGCTCAGCCACGACAGCCACGAGAAGTTGTTCTGGTCGCTGTTCCGGTCGCTGTGTTGAGCAGAGATCGACATGGGTGTGTCCATGTTGACAGGGTCGTCGGGGTCGCACTCGAGCTGGAATGCTTGGCAGTGGTGTGCCTGTGAACCGAGCGACTCGCTTGGCTTGCGTCTCTTCGCCACTAGCCACGTCGATCCCCCCTTGCTCATTTTTTTGCACCAGGCGTCGCGTGCGCCAAATACCGGCCAGTGTGTTTTTGTTTTTACTACCCCTTGTCACTTGACCGTGTAATGGACGGTTACTTTATTTACAACAATCGTATTTTAGTTAGTGTACGTTCTCTTAACCGACCGAGCTGTTGTCTTTTGCGCTCACTTCACTCGCCACTCAGCTGTTCCTCACTTCACTCGCTCACTCGCTCGCTGGCTGGCTGGCTGCCTTCTCTTTCAGCCTCTTCCTGTTCTTCTCCTGCCTCTTCGCCTCTGCCTCCCTTATTTGCCTCTTCACATCTTCAACTGTTCCTTCGTGCTCTATTTTCTTCTGGCGTGGCTTCGTGTTGATCCCACACACCTGTCGCAGAGTACTTGCTTGCGACGGAGTCACAATTAAGCTCTGCCGGAAGTACTCCACGACCGCACCAAACCTCTCCGCCGTGAGCTCGTCTTTGAATGCATCCCACATACCTTTCAGCAGCAAGTAATCGATTGGCGACCTAACGACCACACTGCTGGCTGTGGTGATGTCCTCTGTGAATACCTCGTCCATTTCATCCTCCGGCACCACCCCCAGGATATCGTTAGCTTGCTGCAGCGTGTTTTTTAGATCCACGAACCACAAAACAGTACTGTGGGTCCTCAGAAACTCCACCACGTAATTCACAGGGGTACGCAGCACCACCGTGTCGCCCTTGTGTAGCAACCACCGACGGAGGCACGCCACGATGATCTTGTCTCCCCCCTTCTTGACCTCTACCAGGTCTTCGATTCGTTGCTTGCTCACTTCAGCGGCGATGCACGGACACAGCTCCTGCACCACTGCCTTCGCCACCTGACCGGCCAGTCTCGCGTCCTGGCCGTTCGTGCCTGGGTAGACCTTCTCCCGCAAATTTAGCTGCATCTCCAGCACCTCCGCGAAGCGCGGCTTTGCGTCGTTGCATGCTTGCTTGCACTGCGCTGCATACTCCGACACTTGCTGTGCATTAACCACCCGCCTCAGCCGCTCCATCATCTCGTCGATCGCGTTGTACACTTTCTCCAGAAACTCCTTTACCAGACGCTCACTGCGCTTCTCCTTCATGTTGCTGCCCTCCGCGATCTCCATGCACTGCTTCATCCTCTTCGTCATTGTTTGGTCTGCTTCTGTGCCGCCGCTGTTATCGCAGACACTCATTTCTGAGCAGCCCATAGTGTCGCGGCCGTCGCCGTCTTCTGCCACCGACGGCGGTGCGCTCGTCAGCTCTTTTCCACAGACGAAACACACGTTGGCGCACTCCAGTGTTGCTCCGCAATTCAGGTGCTTACACTCGTTCTTTGCCACCACCACCACCGCCGCCTTCGCCTTGTCCGCCGCTTCCTCGACGCTCCTCTTCTCCGCCTTCTCCTCCACTTCCGTTTTGGGCTTATTCGCGTAGTGGCCGTACGTGACGGGCGGTCGCTTCCTCTTCTTTAGAGGCGCACGATGGACCGTCTTCTTTAGAGGCGCAGGGTGGACCGTCTTGTCGACGAGAAGCAGCGGTGACGGTGGCTGGTGCTGCTGCTGCTCGCGCACCAGTGTCAGATGCTGCATCTGACAACACTGGTGCGCGAGCAGCGTCGCGAACGTGAGGTGGTCAATGCTGTTGGTGTCCTTCTTCATACGACTCCACGTGACTAGCTCGTTGAGTTCCTTTATGAGGCTTGGGTGTGTGAGAAACAGCATGTACATCCGCTCTGCTGCCATGGCGGTGTTGTCTTTGCCGTCTTGGCTGTGGTTGCGTTTTGCGGTCTTGAGGTGCTCATCAAGGAGGTCCAGTGTGTGCTGCATCGGTTTGCTTTGTTGGCACAGGGCCTCGAAATACTGCCTGTGTTCCTTTTCTTTGGTTGTGTGAGTGTCCAAATCCGTACTCGCTCGCAGCATGATGATGACGTCACCTCGAGTCGGATACCGGGACACTGTGCACCCGCAGCTATCTGTGGACGAGCTGCGGTGAGGGTTGTGGGACGGCACGTTTTTGTAAATCGGGTGGGTCGCGTGTTTTACGGGAATCGTATGTGCACACGCACGGCGAATGGATATTCGCACAATATATAAATAAACATTTGTGATGGTCGTGATGGCCGTTTTTGTAACAAAAGCTGTTGATTAGCATGGGTTCCGTGACTCCACCGTGGCAGCAGCTGCAGTCTCAGTACCAGGACCAGGTGGTCATGGTGGAGGCCGCGCTGATGCACCCGAACGAGCTCGAGCCTTACTCCGCGCCATCACAAGGCCGGGCCTCCGGCAGCGGGATTCTGGTCGGGGTGGACGGCACGATCCTGACCAACTGCCACGTGGTGCGCGACGCCTACTCCCTGCAGATCCGCATGTCGCGCTTCGGCGACACCACGTTCGGCGCGACGACCGTCTTCGTCTCTCCGGAACGTGACCTGGCACTGCTGCGACTGGACGACCCTGAGCGCGTGCGGCAGCTGCTCGGTGTGCGTGTCTTGCCGGTGGTGGAGTTCGCCGACTCTTCCCTGGTGAAGCGCGGAGAGCACGTGCTGGCGGTCGGCTACCCGCTGGGCATGCGGCAGCAGGTCACCACGCAGGGCGTGCTCAACGCCAAGCAGTGGGCCGCGGAGCGCGGCGGCGTGTACCTGCAGATCCAAGCACCGATCAACCACGGCAGCAGCGGGGGCGCGCTGTTCGTCGCGGAGCCCGTCGGCCACTCCGACTCCGACTCGGGCTCCGACTCCGACTCCGACTATTGGCACGACGAACGATCACCGAGCCAGTCCGTGAGCTCGCATCGCCTGAAGCTGGTGGGCGTGAACAGCGCGGGGATCGACACCGCGAACCTCGTCGGCTTCGCCATCGAGAGCAACGAGGTGAAAGCGTTCGTCGCGGACGTGGTCAAGTCTGGCGGAACGAGCAAGATCGTGCGCTCGAGCAACAACTTGGGCCTGCTGTACAGCAATCTGGTGCACGCTCGGTCCGCGCAGCTCGGACTCGACTCGTCGACCACGAGCGGAGTCGTCGTGCACGGTTTGGACCCGGACTCTCCCCTTCGCAACTGCGTGGTGGTCGGCGACGACCAGCGGAGTCTGCGGTACGACCCGGGCTCTTCGCCTCTGCAGCACGGTGACATCGTCACTCACATTTCCGCCGCCGCCGTCATGGCACCGCCCTCTTCTCGCCGTCCGCCGCAGCAGCAGCCACCGCCGCCCGCGCGAGTGCCGGAGCAGTGGTCGACGTACGACGTCGACTCCCGGGGCCAAGTGTCGTTCGGCAACTGCACTTCGGTGCTGCCTCTCGAGGTGGTCACCTGCAACATGAGCCGAGGAGACTTCGTGAAGCTGCGCGTGGTGCGCCCGCACGACGCGCACGCGGCGCACGACGTGGTGTGCCGGCTGCACCCTCGGCCGGTCATGTACCCTCGGCAGTGGCTGCCGGCGCACGAGGACGACTTCGGCTGCCACGCCTACACCGTGCTCGGCGGCCTGGTGCTCCGGCCGCTGTCCCAAAACATCATGGACTACATGGCGCGCGTCAACCCGAGCGCTGCGGTCAAGCTGAGCATGTTCCGCGCGGAGAGCCAGGCACACCATGAGTTTCTGGTGGTGACTCACATTTTCCAAGGATCCAAGTTCGCCGAGCAGCTGGTCGCGGCGCAAGGCGACGGCGTGCACACGGTCAACGGGCGCCCCGTGCGGAGCCTGCAGAGTCTGTTCTCGGCGATCCAGTTCACCGAGACGGACGCTCCCGTCTCGGTCGGGTTCGCGGACGGCAAGGTGAGCTACATCGAGCAGGCCGACCTGGTCGCCGACACTCGCCAGCTGCAGAAGCTGTTCCACTTCCAAAACACGCCCGCGGTCGACCTGCTGGAGCAGCGCGCGCGGCTGCGCAACCAGCCGCGCGCGCTCGGCGACGCGCACGTCGTCTTCGCCGACCAGGCCCGCAACACGCGCGTCAAGCGCCGGCGCACCGGCGCGGTGGCGCTGGAGCCTCATCACTGAACCGGCTGCGAGTTTAGTGACGTGCCGGTCGTGTTTGCATACGATATCGTTTTTTTTACGCCGGTAACTGTAGTTTCGGTGTTCTTATCAAGAGCAAACACAGCCACGCACGATGAGTCGGCCGGTCGTGTTAGTGGGTACGGACGGTGCGGACTCGGAACCCCCGCTGAATACGGACGACGACACGCATGAAGAAGAGGCAGAGGAGGAAGAGGAGGAAGAGGAGGAAGAGGAAAATAGCTTTTTTTGGTGTCTGGGGTGTGGGAAGCCGCTCGGGCACTTCCACGGGCCCTTGTGCAGCGAGTGCAGCGAGGACGAGGAGGGCGGCTGCTACGTGTCGTTGTCCGAATCAGACATCTGGTCCCATTACAGCAACGACTAGTGCAGTCGACTGTTGGGTTTGGTTGGTAGTCAGTACTGCTCGCCGACAAAGTCGGCGAGCTGGGCGTCGGTCCAGCCCATCTCCATGAAGGTCTCGCGCGTGCAGCCGAGGGCGATGGCGTCCTGCACTTTCATGTCAAAGTGGTTTTTCCACTGGGCGTACGGCACGTAGCTGAGGATGCGTATGCTGCTGCCGTCGAGGCCGCAGTCGACCAAGTCCTGTAAGCTAGTGATGCCGGCCTGTTGCATGTCGGCGGTGGTCCACTTGGCCGTAGCGATGTTAAACACGTTAATACCTAAGCTCCGCAAGGCCTTGCCGTTGGTCTTGTAGAGCCGGCCGAGCGTCTCGGGCGGGCACACGTCTTTGGAGTGCATCATGCTCGGCCGGAAGCCGTTCGCTTTGAGCGACTCGGTCGTCGTGTAGCCTCGGTTGAAGAGCATCTGCAGGTTGCCGCCCGCGCTGAGGTAAGTCTGCACCGATTTCGTGTTGGCGGCGGCTGCGCCACCGGCTGCGCCACCAGCACCACGACCGGCGCTCGGTTCGCTCGCTCCCGGTGGCTGCGCACCAGCCGGCGGTGCCGCCGGCTGGTGCAGGTACTGCGCTTCGCAGCCGCACGGCAGCGTCGTCGCGCTGGGGTCGAACTTGTCGAACGACGAGAAGCACATGGTGCACCGATGCCGCATTTGTGCGCACGCAATGTCCACGTGTGGTGCGCCTGCGGGGGTGCTTTTCAGCATTGTGTTGTTATATATATTTGCCAATAGCAGGATTGGAGGAGTGCTCGTGCGCGCGCGTGACCCCGGAGCCCAGGCGGCGGCGACGATGCTCGCTTTCAGCGTGCTGCGCACGGGAGTGGATCCTCTGCCCGAGACGACCGAGCTGCTCTCGCGCACGGACTCCGCGCTGGAGCAGAACAGGAGCAAGCAGCTGGCGCTGGAGGCGACCCTGCAGCCGCTCGCCGACCAGAAGAGCCGGGCGAGCGCTCGAGGGCTCAGGGCGTGGAACTTGGTCGCCGCCTTCGTGCACATGTGTCTGTTTACGGCGCCCATCGCTTTGGAAGCGGCGGGCGTCTTCTCGGCGGACTTTGAGTTCTCGGTGACCGGCATCGACTCCTCGGGCGTGGACATCCCCAAAAAGAGCGGCGAGTACCCCTTCCGATGCCCGCTCGAAGTCGCCACCCGCTTCCGTGCTCCGCCCGGCTCCCCGGCGCCCTTCCCCGTCCTGAACGGCACCAACTCGATGTGCCGCTCGGTGGAGCAGTACGACTACATGATGACGCACGAGCCGGTGTGCTCGCTCGAGGACAACGAGCGGTGCGACCTGCTCACCTACCGCCGGTGGGTGTGCCCGGAAGACAAGAGCGTCTCCGACTCCGGCTTCGAGGAGCGCTGCGACACCACCGGCGAGCGAGGCGGAGGCAGCGCCCTGGACTCGCGGTCGGTCTACTTCAAGATCCGGCTCATGGACTGGCTCTTGGCTTTCCCGCTGCTCACGTCGATCTTCCACTTCGTGTCGTTCGCCACGGCCGCGTGGGTGCCCTACTCTTCGCCTTACAACTACGAGAGACACCTGTGCGAAGGGCTCCGGCAGCCGATCCGTTGGATCGAGTACTCGATCACGTCCTCGATCATGCAGATAGGGTGCGCCAACCTGTGCGGCATCACCGACGCCTACTCGCTGGTGAACCAGTTCGCGCTCTCGATCTCCACCAACATGTTCGGGCTCGCGATCGATCTGGTGCCGAGCGTGGCGGGCAAGTGGGCCATGTTCGCCGCCGGGTGCGTCGGCTTCTTGGCCAGCTGGTTTCAACTGCTCGCTCACTTCTCGATCGCGTTCAGCCCGGTGCTGGCCAACGAGGACTTTGCGCAGCTGCTGTGGTTCGTGCCGCTGGTGGTGTGGAGCCTGCTCGGCTCCTACCTCACTTTCCCCATCGTCACGGCCGTCGTCATCAGTCGCATCCAGAGGGTGGTCGGCGCCGACGGCGAGATCCGGCCGGACAAGCGCTGGCGGTGCGCGCCGATCGTGATCGGAGGCGAGCGGTGGTACATCATTCTGAGCTTCGCCGCCAAATTCATCCTCATAGCCATAGTAGCCAGCGCGGCCATCGGCCGGCCTTCCGACGACTAGCCGCTCGCGTGCAGGGCGTGTGGGGTTTTAGGTGGGTTTTACGTTGTTACAATAATAATACTCTGTTTTGTAAGCACGTTGCTGCTAGTCGCAGTCCGCGGTCTCGCTGAACTGGCTCAGTTCGTCGGCGGCGGCCGCTTCCAGCACCAAGGCCTTGGGCGGCTCCGTGCGTCGGCGGCCGCCGCTTCCGTCCTTCACTGCCCGGAGCAGCTCGAAGAGTTCGCGGTAGTCGGCCGAGTCGAACGTGTGCGGGCACTCCACGTGGGGCGCCGCCACGTCTTGGCTCAGCTCCGCTCTGATCTGCTCGGCCAAGCCGGGCCCGACGTTCTCCACCCGCTTCCACACCACCGTGCCGTTGCTCCTCGTCACCACGTACATGAAGCGGCCTTCGCGGTCGCGCAGCACCCGCTTGTGCGGGATCCTCGGCTGCTTCGCCCGGTGCGTCGCTCGGAACTTGGTCCGCGGCATGTGCGCGGGCGCCCGCGAGCGGTTGCAGTGGGCGGGGCCCCACAGCTCGTAAGCCAAGAAAAGACCACGGAATCGTATGTGTGTGTGTGTGTGTGTGTGTGCGAGGGCAGGCGAACCGCCGCGGGTGACCGCGCTCGTGCCCGTAACTTCTGTACACTGTGGGTGGTGGCCGGCCGGGTCCGTGCCCGCCCGGCCAGATCCGGCCTCGTGGCTGCGACTCACTGTTCGTACCGTGCCCTGTGGCTTCTGATCGCTTATTCACGAAACACCTCTCACGAGTCGACACCGACCCTGCTTTAGCTGTTGACGGGCTCCTCTGTCTCCCACGCCGACGAGTCTAAACTGCTGTCGTCACTGTTGCGGGATCGGTCGGACAGTGTGTTCTCGACTTCTTCTCTGACCCGCTCCATCAGTGTAGGCTGTTGTTGTGCTTTTTGTTGGCTCACCTCTTTCTCCTGTTGTTGTTGCTTTTGCTCGTTGTTCTGTCTTCGCCCGTGCTCTTTGTTCTTCGGTCTGATAAACTTCTTGTGATCGTCTAGGGGGTCTTTGTGTTGTTTGGCCTTTTTTTGGGCTTCCTCCTGCCTCGCTTGTTCCGTCATGTAGTACAGCAGCTGCGGCATCACCTCGTTGTAGTGTGGGTGGCTGAAACTGACCTGGTAGTTCTTGATGAGGCCCTCGACCTCGTACGTTCCTCCACTTGCTTTGGACGGTACGCACCACGAAAACTGCGCTCTGCTGTCTCTTAATGGCCTGTTGCTGTCTTGTATCCACTCGAATTTCACTCCGTATTTCCACGTCTTTGGCCTCGCCTCCTCTTCTTCATCCTCGCTGCTGCTGCTGCTGCTGCTGCTGCTGCTGCTGCTGCTGCTGCTGCCGTCGTCGTCCAAGCGGGCCTTCGGTTTTGTAAAGTTTGCACGCGACGTACTTACTTCGAACTCGCCGACGGTGTTCCGTCCCCCGATCCACAGTTTTTGTTGTTCCGGTGGCATCTGAAACGACAGGACGTTGAAACTCTTCTTCAGCGCTGCGAGTGCTGTGTCGTACTTGGTTTTCGCGGCACGGGCTGCCGTGTTGGCTGCGTGATGGTGATTTCGTGTCTGCGCTATGTCAGTTCCCTTTCCCTGTTTTTTTGCATCAGCTGGATTTTTTGTTACAATGTTCCATAGCTCTGTCGCTTCTTTGAGTTCTTCTTGTTGCGTTTCGTGCTGTTCACGCGACCGCAACACTTCAGTCTCCAACTCGTAAAATTCTTCGGTACGCGAGAACCGATCGCACGCGAACTGCACCGCTCGCCACGCTTCCTGTAACGAACACTCCGGGATGCACTCCACGAAGACTCGTGCGAGCAGAGTCATGACGTGGCTACGTCCGTCTTCGTCTCCGTCGTGCTGCAGCGGGTGGTATCTCCACGTCTGTCCTTTCAGGTCGTCAAGCCAGTACTCTTCCGCGCGGCCCTTTACCTCCTCGGCTGTTTCCTCGTCGGAAGTCTGCACGTAGTACACGGTCGGCCGGCTACGACCGGTCGACCCATGCGCGTCGAGCAACACGACACGACATCTGCCCTTCTTATCGACGTAACGCAGGTGCAGCATGAAAAACCGGTACTTGGTGGTGGTGTGTGGCAATGCCCGCAGGCGAAACAGTGCGAGACGCGCGCCAGCGCTCCTTTGCATGTAATTCGTGCTGTGTCTGTAGTATGGTGCGATCAAGAACGGGCACAGCAGTGCGTGTCGCTGCTTCGACGTCTTCGCCGGTGTTGATGCCTGCTGTCGAGTGTGGACCATGCACAGCAGAATGTCCAGCAGCTGTATCTGCTGTTCCAGGCTGCTGTGCTCGTGACTCCACTCCAGACAGTGCGGATTGTTGCTACCAACAGTGTAGTATTTGATGTCCAACTGGTACTGCTGCGGTGTATGGGTGTCGTTTAGTGCTCCGACGCACAGGCGGCGGAGTGCGGCGCGCGTGCTCCGCATGCGGGAAGGCCTCGTGTGAGGCGCACGGATCCGCTTCCGCGACACTCGCCTTCCCGCTCGTCCGCTCTGGCCCATACATACTGTCCGAAACTCAAAAAAAAAAGAAGGGAGAGCACATGGCTTTTCTGGTCAAGATTATGGCGCTGTTGCCCACGAAGGCTTGGGTTTGTCGTCTGGCCATTTCCCCGTCTCGGACACCTTGTCGAGCGTCAAGTGTTTCTTTGCAAATTCCGCAAAGTCTTTGCTCGTGTGATCATTTGGTAGGGTTTTGGGTCGTTTTTTTTCTGGGTCTTCGAAGGTGGTCTTCAACATCCACTTGTTCGTTGCATCCCACTCGGCTCGCACGATGATCCTGTTCTGTTTATCCACGTTCGGCAACTCGTACGCAAAGAACTCCGGTTTCGTGTTGTTGGACACCGGCGTGTAGGTCGAAGTCGTGTGTGCCTTGGCTACGGCGTCCCACACGGCGTGATCGTTTTTCACTTTGTCGGGCGAAACGTGCCGCATCAGGTCTATCATGTCCAGACTGCGGTTTTCGCCACTGGCGCGGCCGGACGAACGTGGGATCGTTTTTTTCGTCCACCAGACGTCGAGTGACCCTGGCCTGAGGTCACGAGATCCGTTTAGCCACATCTTCTGATGCTTCCACTGCGCGTTCCCTGCTATTTGTGTGGTCAACAAGCCTGGGTTTTCTTTCTTGAACACGTCCACAGCTGTGTCGTCGGCGAAGTACAGTTCGTTCTCTTTGCAGTCGAACATCGCCACCCGGCACGAGTGTTTGTGTACGTACAGCATAAAGTACCTGTACGCTGGTGTCACAATGAAAGTGCTGGTGGAGGATGGCCGCAGCATCAGATTGCCGTTGTCTCGTTGATGAAACAGCCAAGTGCGCACGCTTTGGGTCGCAGTTGTCCTATACACCGTTTTCTCAAAGTTCGGCGCGATCAAAAACGGGCAAATCGTCTCCTTCTGTGTGCCGTACGGTGTTCGCTGGACGCTACCAGTTGCGTGTTTGCTCCGCTCGACCGTGTACGCGTGCAGGGCCGCGTCCAGCCTGTTGATTTCCTCCCTCATCTCGTTCAGCATTGCAGGTGTATCTCCGTTGGGTTTAAGGTAGCGTTGCCACGTTGTGGACTTGGTGTTTATCAACATGTCGGGTGTACTCCACCACAGAGGGCGACGCGCAGCGTCGTTCGGCGCGCCGACGCACAGTCTGCGCAGCGCGGCGCGTCTTCCGTGCGTGCCGCGGTCGTCGCCGGCGGTGGCAGCAGCGGCCGCCTTCTTCGCTCGCTCGTACGCCTCCATTGCTTCGCCGAGCACCGCGGCGCTCTCGTGTCGCCCGTCACGACAAGATCAGAGAGCCATGATATACTGTTCGATTACAGAGTCTCTCTCCCCCCCTCCCCGACACTCGGTAAGTTTCTGAACCTTTTTTTTTCTTCTCTTTCCGTGTTCTGATTTTTTTTTAGGCTTTCTGTCTCTTTCTAGAGTCTCCAGTGTGCTGCGTGCGGCCGACGACGACGAGTTTCACGACCTGCACCGATCGGACGGCCGAGTCTCCGACCGAGGCTCTCGCCCTTTTCGCGCGCTTCGCGGCGGCGGCCGGCGCAGGCTGCTGATTCGTCTCCGCCGCCGGCTCCGTCTCCGGCGGCGGCTGTGCCGGCGGAGCCTCCACCGGCGGCGGCGGCGGCGGCGCGAGCACGGTGGCTTCGGTCTCGAAGCCGGCGACGTCGGGAAAGCGGCGGTCGTGGGGGAAGTTGACCAGGTAGCCGGTGCCGACGCCCAGCGCCCGCATGTAGAACCGCAGCTGCGCCGCGTGGTCCTCGTTGATCTCCGAGCACACCGCCTTGAACTCGACCACCGCTTCTTCTTCCTGTGTTTCTTCCTCTTCCTGTGTTTCTTCCTCTTCCTTTTCCGACTCGTTGGCTTCTTCGTCCTCCTTCAGCAGTGCCTGTGGCCCGTGTGCTCTTCTTCTTCTCCTCTTCTTCTTCTTCTTCCTCTTCTTCTTCCAGGCGAGCACCATGTCCGCTCTCCTGGACCCGACCACTTGGCCCTTGTAGAGCAGAGGCACGCTGCGCTCGGTGTTGACCCTCGCTCCCGCTTCCCGGAGGTCGACGGCCACGCACCGCTGGTAGGTGCTCTCCGACTCGCAGCCGCCCAGGCGGGCGTACACTTCCCGCGCCGAAGCCAACAGCAGCTCGTCCAGCGTCTCCGCCTCTTCCGCCGCCGCCGCCGCAGCGGCCGCCGCCACAGCCTCTTGCAGTCGCTCGTCGTCGTCGTCGCCGCGGCCGCTCAGCTCGACCGCGGGTAGCCAAGCGACCCGCACGTTGGCCGCTCGGTTCGTCATTTTTGGTTGGGGTGTGTGTGTGTGTGTGGTCGTGGTCGTTTCGTTTTCTCTCCCCTTTCAGTCTCTCTTTGCAGCGCGTATTTGTGCGCGCCGAGTGGTGGGGGGGGGGGGGAAAAGCTCGCGTTTTTCCAGCGCCGGACCCGGGGGGGGGGGGAACCCCCTCCCCCCTGGGGGTTTTTTGTGCG
>PAUB01000011.1 GCA_002713695.1 Opitutaceae bacterium | reverse complement strand
CGTAGTCTTTCAGATCACTCAGCACGAGAAAGTTGAATTGTTTTCTCATCTTCTCCATCTCTTTTTCTTTTCTCTCTCGTTCCACTCTCTCCGTCTCTTCTCGAACGGCTCTCTGTTCCCTGAACTCTCGCAGCTCGACCGCTTCATTCAAGAGTTTAGTCGCTCGTTCCATCTGTTCTACATCGCACACCCCGCTCCGTGTCAGTTCATCGATCGTTGCTCCGAGAGTTTCTGCGGTCACTGTTTCCAGCGCGTCGACGATTTGAGCGTCGCACCCCCCCGCGGCGAGTTTCTCCTGTAACTCTCGAATCGTATTTTTGTTTTGAGCCTCATTCATTTCTGCTTTCGTCATTTTGTCCTCGATGGCTTCTTTTTGCGCGGTGATTCGCGCGATCTTATCGTTCGTTCGATCGAGATCTGCGGTTAAGTCGTCTTCTCTTCGCTTTGCCTCCTCAGACGCCGTGATCCCTCCTGCCACTTGTACACGAAGGCTGTTGATTTCATACAAGATGTCGGTATTCCTCGCGGTCGTTTCGGTCAGTTCGACCTTGAGGCGCGTCCACTCTCCGATCGCGTCCCGCGCCTGCGCCTTGTGCACAGACGCGCAGAGCGGGTGCGCGAGGGGGTCGTCGTCCAGCGGACACGAGAATATCGGGAGGAAGAGCGCGCGCGTCAGATCGTTCGCCGCTCGATCGACGATACCTCCGTCGAAATCGAACCGAGGACGCGGTGCGGAATCGTCGTCGTCTTCGTGATTCATCGGTGACTTCTGAATATTGAGCAGGGTATTCGCCACCTGCCGGTCGAGTGCCATCATACCATCGACCGCGTCGTGGGTGTTCGCGCCCGGCGAACTGGACGCCAGGTATTGTCGTGATCGTTCTTGGCCTCTCGCGATTTGTCCGCTTATTACCTCTTGACTCTGTGCATGCTGTTCGAAGACGCCCCCCTCATCGCTCGATGCCATGGTGATGTTGAACGATGAAAAGGGCGATCCCGAGGTTGATCCTTCGGCCGCCCGTAAAAAATCGGCCTCGATACCGTACCCTTCGTCGGCGCCGGTACCGACGGTGAGAGGATGCGCGGTCTCGAAACTCATCGGATCGTCGCCTTAGTCGGAGGACGCGATATATATACTGTTCGCGACGCGTTTCTCGAGGCGGGCATGTCTCGTTCCGCGCGATACGGACTCGGCGGAGGAGGGGCGCAGACGCGTCGTCCCTTCGAACGTCTGAGCGATTCTCTGACGCAGGAGGAACGTCTGAACGCGTCCCCTTCGTCGTCGGCGGCGGCGCCGGGACGAACGACGAGAAAACGCGACGGCGTCGGTGGCGTCGGAACCATCGACGAGGACGACGACGTCGACGGTGACGGTGACGGTGGGATGTTCGACACGGTGGTGTTATCTAACGGCGACGTCGGGGCGGGCGGCGACGACGCGCGAAGAGAGACGACGCACGTCCTCTGTCGATCTCGACTTCTCGCGTCGACTCTGGCGTTCTCTCAGGGAATATTCGCACTCGCGACGACGTTCGTCATGACGTCGAATCCTCGCGTCAGGACCGGGTGGGCGCACACGTACGGCGCGGCGATGTCGCTGGCGTGCGCGATGGAAGGATTGGCACACGTCGCGGCTCGCGCGGCGAATCGTCTGACGACGTCGCTCGACGTGTTTTCGCTCGTCGTGTGCGTCGCGTCGTACGTCGGTGTGGCTGGGCTCGCGACCAACACGGAGGACGACGCGCACGGCGTACCCGTCGACGCGATAGAGACCGCGACGTGTCTTTTCGCGCTCGCGTGGGGACTGATGACCGCGCGACTGGCGGCGTCGTTCGTCGAGAGAGAGGCGAGAGACGAGTGCACGTTCGAACTCAAATTCGTGTCGGCGATTGGATAAACAGAAAAAAAAACATACGAATCTTTAGTAAAAGTAAACGCGCGATGCCACAACTTTTCGCGCCAGTAGCGTCGGCCGCGAAAAAAAAAAATGTTACGCAAGAAAAAAACTCGGGTGTGTCTCGATTTTCCCGGTTCTCCGACGTTTCTGCGCGCGACGCCCGCCCCCCAAAAAAAAAGAAGAGGTAATCGCGACACGGTGCGAGTCGTCCTCCCGGACTCGCCGCTTCGCGAGGGGTGGACGCGTTTGGTCGTGCAGCGCCAGACATTCGAGGACGCGGCGTCGTCCAGACGGTGCGACGTGTACTACGTCACACCGACCGGGAAGAAACTGCGCTCGACGATCGAGACCAAGAGGTTCCTCGACGAGGTGACGAAGACGGAGACGACGGAGGGTGATCATCGGGGACTGAAGGTCGAGGACTTTGACTTTTCGTGCCGCGCGTTCGACGATATTTTACGATGGACGAACATGTCACTCGGGCACATAGCAGATTTACAAGCGACCGTTTAGACGGACGACGAGAATTCTCGAAGAGTCGTGTGGTTTGACCCGTCTCTGCGTACGTAATATATAGTCACGCGTAAAAGATTTTGCTCAGCTTCAACCCGCATTCACTCGTGTACTCTTTCGTGGGCAGATACGACACGCGCACGCCCATGCTCTCCTCGTACGCTCTCAGGTACCGGTCGTGTTCTTTTTTGTCTTTTGTTATGTCGACGAGAAGCGTTGGATTGTTCGCCTCGTCGTACTTGACCCACTTTCCCTCGCCGACCACCGCTCTCTCGACCGTCTTCATCGCGATGGGCAAGAGCGCGTTCCTCAGAGTTTCGAATTCGTTCAGCCCGTTTAAACTCGCGTCGGTCATGGCCTTCCACCACAGGGCGGTCACGACATCGTCCGCCCTGTCCGTGACCATCGACATCTCGTACATGTTGTTTCGCGTGATCACCGTGGACGTCGCCTGTACTCTTCCTTCGTCCTCCGATCCTCGCGCGAGGACGACGAGTCCCGCCGCGCGACCGGCGACGAATATCGCGACGTCGTCGGGCGTGGGCGCGTTGTGATCGAGATATTTCGAGTGTCCCCTCGGTCTGTGATGCGTGTGGTACGGGTTCACCACCCCGTCGACCGTCGGAACCGATCCGTACCCACCGCCGACGTGTTTTTGACCCGGCGCGTCCAAGTCGCCCGCGTGTTCGACGCGGTCCTCCGTGAGCTTCAGACGAGCCTCGAAGGTCCGGCGCGAGGGGCACGACGTTCGGAACCCCGCGGACGCGATTCGTATGCGTCTCTTCTCCTCCGGAGTGGCGTTCTCGAACATCTTCTTCGTGTCGACGTCGTGCCAACGCACGAGTTCGCGAAACCTCTGACTCGGAGTATCGGTCTCGTACTGAAAGGTTCGCGCGGTCGTCGGTAGGTTCGACGCCAACACGCGTTCGATCGCGTTCCGATCTGTCTCGTCGCCGACGCGATATCCCCACTCGATCACGACGTCTTTCGAGACGAAAGGAAACAGGTCGTCCGCCGAGACCCCGTACCCTTTTTCCTCGTCATCGTAACGAAAATAAATCTCTCCCTCGCCGTACACGAGGGCGGAGACGACGTGTTCGTACTTCCACGGTCTGACCCCGTCCTTCGCCTCGTTCTTCGACGAGGGATCGCACGGGTACGTGCCGTCCGCGACGAACGCCCAACGGTCGCCGCTCTCTCTTTCTCCTCCTTTGAACGCGCACCACGGCAGGAGCATCGCGAACGCGTGGGCTTCGATTTTCGACCCGGGATGACGTCGCACCGTGCACAGAGCGATGACGCACGCGTATTTTTTCGCTTCGTCGACGAGCGCGCACATGTTCACGCACGTCTCGGTGATTTTTTCCGCGCGGGTCCACGCGGTCTCGGTCGCGACGAGGTCGGCGTGCGCCATGGCCGTCTCCTTCGCGATGTCCTCGCAGTCTCCCAGACCGTCGAGACGCGCGGACGACGAGAACCGTTCGACGATATTCGAGGCGTCGACTGTTCTATCGCCCTGGTACTGCACGGATTTGCCGAACGCCATCAGACCCGTCGCCAGCCACTCGCCTCGGAGACGAGGTCTGCCCTCGACCCGGCACGTCGTCCCTCCCACGAGGGGTCGCGCGATCTCGCAGAACACGTCCTCGAGGTTCTCCCTCGAGTGACGACTCGTCTCTCTGCGACACGAGAACGCGAAGAACGACCCCGGAATCGAATCGGACTGATTGTTCCACGTGGGCATGTGCACGCGCTTGCTCAGTTCGCCTCCTCTGCGCGTCGGTTCTTTTCCCTCGAACCACGTGCTTCTTTTTTTCGCCTTCGCCACGACTCGACTCGCCGAATCGGGCGCGAAGAACCACTCGCGATACACCTCTCCGCTTTCGCGAGGCGTGTTATCGACCCCTCGAGGCGCGTTTCCATCGACCACCCACGACGCCTCGACGGTGCCGTACGTCGTCCCGTCCAACTGTTCGTTTTTCAGGTCAAACTTTTTCGGCAATCCGACGAGAGGTATCCTCGCGCGGCTGTGACGCAACCATCCCCCTCGAAACCTCTGCGCGAGGGTGACGCGAAGCGCTTCGACGTCTCGCGCGTCGCTCGGAACCTCTATCTCGAAGACGTCGTTCGCCGTGGAGAAGACTCGAGACACTATCTCTCTGGGGACCTTCGCGAGATCTCCCGAGAAGTGCGCGTGACACGCGACGATTCTGAGAGAGGAGGAGGGGGAGGAAGACGAGGACACCGCGTCGCCGTCGGGATCCGCGTCCGACGCTATCGCGATCGTCTCGACGGTAGACGGCGCGTGTTCGGGGGCGAGCGCGAAGGCGCATCTGATCGCCACGACCATGGTTTGAAAAAAAACGACGATTTCGCGAGACACGACCCCCGTCGAGATTTATACGCGCGCGTGACGTTCGAACGAGTTCACTAAACGATATTTCGAGGACGTCTCCGTCCCATCGCGTCGAGTCGTCGATCTATAACTCACACATGGCGCGTTCACGCGACGTTCCCTCCAAGAAACCCTCGTGGTCTCTCTTCGCCGCGAAGAAGGCGAGCGAGAACGTCGGCGCGAACGTTTCCGGCGCGGACGCGAAGAAGGCGTCGGGATCGAAGCGCAAGGACCCGCCCGCCGACGCCGCTGCGGAACAGAAGTCGTCGGCGAAAAAGTCCGCGAAGACCGACAAGGTCGTCGAGAAGAAGACCGAGAAGCGCGTCGAGGAGAAGAAGAGGAAGAAGCGGCGCTTCAAGTCGGCCGTCGTGAGCAAGCGCGAGATCAACAAGGCGCAGAAGCACGGGAACCCGGGGTTCGCGGCGCAACCCACCGACAGACTGATTCGCGAGATCGCGGGTGAGCTGGGATTCGAGGCGTCTCGTTTCGAACCGAGAGCGATCAGGGCGCTCATCGAGGCGACCGAACAGTTCGCCACCGATTATCTTCGCCTCACGGACGTCCTGTGCGCGCACGGCGGGCGGATCACCCTCTCTAAGGCGGACTCTGACTTGGCGAGCACGCTCCTTCTCGGGAACCATCTTTTTCAGGAGGAGAACGGAAGCGCCAAGGCTCGCCTGGGCCTTCTCAGAGCCATGCGTCGCGATTCTCTCTCGATGAAAAACGACGAAAAACTCGTGCCGTCTCGGGACAGACCTCGCGACGACGCCGACGGCGACGCCACCGACGACGCTCCGGTGGACGACACGCTCGAACCGACGGAGACGAAAGAGGACGACGCCGGCACCGACGACGACGACGCCACCGACGAAAAGGCGTGAATATCAAACGCGCGCGTAGTAGTGACGTGACAGAAAGTGTTAAAAAAGGAGACGTGATCGTCGATATCGTATTAAATTATTATTCAGAACCTCCTCTTCGCCCGCGTCGTGCGTCGATACGATGTCATCACCGGCTCCACCGTTGCCGCCGGCTCCGTCTCCCGTCGTGACCGTCGACGTCTCTCTCGCGTCGGCGTGCGACCGGCTCGTCGCCGCGGCGACGACGCCGCGGTCCGTCGACGGACGTGATGACGCGACCGTGTCCGTCGCCGACGCGGCGACGACGTGCGT
Source organism: Opitutaceae bacterium (assembly GCA_002713695.1). Taxonomy (GTDB): domain Bacteria; phylum Verrucomicrobiota; class Verrucomicrobiia; order Opitutales; family Opitutaceae; genus Cephaloticoccus. The sequence continues at coordinate 9,716 of PAUB01000011.1, read as the reverse complement.
CGAGATTTCGCAGACGTACGCCAGAGGTCTCGCCGCCGACTCCGTCGATTCATCGGGGCGACTCGGTCGTTCGTTACTTCGCGCGATTCGCGCTATTCGTCGTTTTTCGCTCGAGAGGGCGGTGTCCTCGCGCGGAGACTGGTCGTCGTGCGATTCTCTCTCGATCGTCGAGAGCGGTCCGTGGGACGGGTTGCATCTCCTCTTCTTCTTGACCGAGTGCCACCTTCGAGTGTGCGTCGCGAAACTCTTCAGCGACGGAAAACGCGGGTGGGCGGGGGTCGTAGGAGCCGATTCCGACCCGCGCAAGAGACCGAGAGACGACGCGACCGACGACGCGCCCGACGACGCGCCCGACGACGCGCCGACGCGCGAGGCTCTCGAGAGAAGTCTCGCGCCTTGTCGAATCACTGCGCTGTTGGCCGACGAACGTCCGTGCAGGACGACGGCGGCTCTCGTGGTGTGTCTGGACGACGTCGTCCCTCCCGAAGAACGCGCCGCCGACGTCGGCATGTTCACCGGAACGCGATCGTCGAGGCTCGGCGTTCGACTCCTCGAGAGACACGCGCTGGCGACCGACGCGAGCGAGACGCTCGAACGCGAGCTCGCGTCGCGATCCGTTCTGGTCGACGACGTCGCGTCGACCACCGACGTCGCCGCGGTGGTCGAGTGGACCAGGCGAACGATCGAGGTGGACGCGAACAACGCGCTCCTCCTTCGAATGGACGAGTGGGCCGTCGTCGCCGCGCTTCGACCGCGCGAGGTGGCTTTCGCGACGGGAGAGCGAGGGTCTGTCCCTCAGGAACACAGAAACGCTCCCGCGGCGTGGGTCGCGCAACGCGCGAGACCCGACGACGAGTATCGCGAACTCATGAAGTCTTCGAAACAGAACGCGACGCACCCCGAGAACGCGTACGTGTGTTTCTCGGGCGCTCTCGAACAACACCACGCGTTCGATTGGCTCACGCGGTGTTTCGTCTCGCGACTCTCCCCCGTCGGCGCGCTCAGAAAGGTCCGCGAGTACTTCGCGTCGGCGCGTCCTCGGACCGCGCCTCTGGTGGTCGAGGGCACGACGCGCGGGACTCGGACGACGCGCGCGATCGTCCTGTATCGCGCGTCGTCGGACGACGCGTTCAGGAGAAGGGAGTGCGCGACCCCTCACGAGGCGGTGCGCGCGTGGATGGAGATCGTTCGCGATAACGCCGATGGCGCGTTCAGTCGGAAGGCGAACGTCGCGGACGTGATGGAAAGAATCGACAATCCACCCAACACCTCGGAAAAAAGTGAGGTTCCGTCAGAAATCGGAGGCGCGAGTCTACGAGTGAATTGATTTTTTGGAAAAAAAAATGTCGTCGTCTTCGTCTCAGAGACCGACGATCGGTCGATTCCCCAGAGAGTTTCCCACCGCCACGCGAGACATGGCGTACGCGTGCAGGATTCTCGTAGCGGACGCCATGGGAGGATCGAAGGTGCTCATGAAGGTCGGGATCGGGCTCTCGCGACACGATCGAGAGGTCGCGATCGTTCGCGCCGTGTTCGGGAACGTCGACGTCGAGAGACTTCATCATCGCCTCGAGCGGGAGTGGTTTCGCGTCGGCGCGAAGAGCTCGACGGCCACCAGAAGAAATCCGACGGGTTCCGATCTCTCCGACATGTTCTGGACGTTGTTTCTTCGCCGCGTGTATCGCGAAGAGACGCGAGGTGCCTCGCGTTTCGACGACGTCGTCGACGTCTCGCGCCGTCTGGTCGTCTCGGGGGGGAAAGTGGGAACGCGAAGGTGCATGCGATCCGACTTTTTCGCAGAACGCGGCGTCTCGCCCAATCCACTCAGGACGACCCTCGAGGGTCTCGCGACGACGGGGATCGACGATAAGACCTTCGCGCGAGAGTGGTTCGCGAACATGGGATGGGACGACGTTCTGGTGCGAACGAAGAACGAACCGCCGTCGACCGCCACCATCAGCGATTCGTCGTCGTCGTACATGCAACATCCTCTCGACACGCCCCCCGAGGCGCCGATGGATTTCATAGAGCTCGGGAACGACGTCGACGCGGGTACCACCGACGTCGCGGGTGCTAAATCTTTCAGGTTGGCGCGCGACAGAGCGGTCGCGAGACCGATCGCTGACGACGATACGCGAGGACGACTACCTTTGTTCGAGTGCGGTTTTGGGTGCGGACGCGCGTGGGACGGTAACTCGCAGTGTCCTTGTTGAGTCTTTTTTATTGACATTTTAATCTAACCATTCGTCTTCGAAACAACCCTCCGCCACGTCCGATGAATCGCGACACGCGTTGTTATTTTTTCTTCGACTTTTCTCGACCTGCCTCCTCTCGGCGACGACGACGCGTTTTTTTTCATCGATGTCGCGTTTCCACATTCGAAGCATCGCGCGGCGCGACGCGGCGCCGGTCGTGTACACCTTGGGTTCCGCGCACCGCCCCTCCCTCCGCAGACGCTCGCACGCTTCGCTCTTGAAGCCGCACTCGAGACAAAACAGACGCAGACCACAAGAAGACATGCTCCCGAGAGATGATCGAGGACAGACGCGTCGCGAAACGCGGACGACGCGCGTCAATTAATACGGCTCGCGTCCACTTCACGACACCTTCATCGTCTTGGGTATCTCGCGCAAAGTTTCGTCGAGGTTCAACGGCTCGAACTCGCGTCTCATGAAAGCCCTGACGTGTCTCTTACAGAACGTGTGCGTCCGCGTCGAACCGTCCTCCTCGACGAAGGTTCCGGTGAACGATCCCTTCTGTTTTCCGACCGTCTCGTGACAGAAGCGACACGTCCTCGCGCGCGATACTCCGTCGCCCTCGCCTCTCGCGGAGACCTCGCGGAGACGTCGCGTCGCGCACTCTCGACACACGAACACCTCGTCGACCGAACACGTCACGTGTTCGAGGGTCGCGAGTTTGCCGCAACACGTCGTCACGACGTACGCCGTACCGTATATGCGGACGCACCTCGATTTCGACGCGTCGAGGACGGTCGCTCGTCTGAGCGGCAGAGCCTCGCAGCACGGATACGTCTTCTTCTCGTCGCACACGATCTCTTCGCCCACGTGACAGACGCGCGCGTACCCCGTCGCGAGATGATTGTCGGCGTTTTTTATATCCGACGAGACGACAAAGTTTTTCACCTTCTTGCACCCGACGCACCACAGAATCTCGCCTCTTCTCCTGAACATCTCGGCGTCGTCGCATCTCCTGTCCGCGAAGTTTCGACGCACCGCCGCGCGCTGTCTCTCGGCGATGGACTCGGGGAGCGCGTGCGCGCTGACGTTCGCGAAGTGTCTGACGAGTTCGAGCGCGTCGGAGACCAGTCCGAAATCCTTCGAGAACGGCACGCCGCCACCCTCGGTGGCCGCCGATTCTCTGAGGGCGATCGTCCTGAGAGCTTCGGCGTTCAGACGCATCGCCCGAGACGCCTCGACGAAAAGTGTTCGCGATCTCTCCGTTCGAAGGACCCGCGCGAGGTCTCCGAGATCGAACGACGCGCCGGTGTCTCGATCTCTCGTTCTGAACAACGTCTCGACGATCGACCCCCCCGAGTCATCGAACGTGTCGATACCACCGAAAAACCGCGGTGCGTTCGCCCGGTTTCGAACTCTTCGGACGATCTTACACGCGTCGAATACGGAGATCGCTCGATTCGCGGCGCGAACGAACGGCCCCGGCACCTTCTTGCAGACTCGATTCAGAGCGGTCGTCTCTTCGTCGTTCGACGACGCGATGAAATCGTCCTCGAAGACGAGTCGCTGGTTCGCGCCGTCGGGTCGCCTGTCTCTCGTCCTGACGCGGACGGTCTCCGCCGCGTGCACGACGTTCGCCGCGTACGCGTCCCACCTCGGCTTCCTGGCGAGGTGCGCGCTCGCGTCCGCGTCGGTCGCGACGTTTCGCACGATGAACTCGCGAAACGCGATGAACGAGGTCGTCGACCCTCCCCTTTCCATCGCCTCGATCATCCGATCACACGCGACCGAGGGTCCGTCCGCGAGCGCGGCGTGCGCGGCCATCCTGAGCGCGAAGTTGGCCCTGTGCGCGTCGTAGCCGAGCGCGCATCTGATCAGCGCCGCGCACGTCGTCTTCTGTCGACTCTGATCCGTCGCGAACCCTCTGATCGTCTCTCCTATGTTCTTACACGCGGTGACGTTTTCGACGATCTTACGATAGAAGGTCGCGCGAGACTGCGATTTTTTCTTCTTGAACGCGGGCCGCGCCGACACGATGACGACCTCGCGCATGGCGAAGACGTCGAGGGGGTCGACGCGACGCCAATCCGTCAGAGATAACCACCTCGCGCCCGGCGACGACTCGTTCGTTTCGTCTCTGATCGGACCGGCGCGTCGCGCTTCGACCTCCAGCGCGAGGTGCACGTGCGAGTCTATCCAGTGCGCGAGGTGTCTTCCGACGCTCGAGGGCCAACAGTCGCACACGGTGAGGAGCTTGCACAGTCGATTGATCCTGAACTCTAAGAGCGCGAGGGCGTCCGCCGTGTCGTCGAGTTCGGCGTTTCGTCGCCACTCGTCGCGAGCGCGCCAGTGTTGCGCGACTCCCGGTCGCCGCGTTCCAGCGATCGTCGCCTTCCCGAACTTTTGCACCGAGGTCCAGAACGGACCGAAGAGCGCGTCCATCAACTCGGTCGACTCCTCCGCCTCGTCTCCTCTCATTCTCTTTTCGAAAAAAGCGCACAGCATCGAACCCGAGAACATGGTGTTTTTCCACTGTTCGGGTTCCGAGGAGGCGATGCCGTGCGCTAACGAAAAACCCGCGCGGGGTCTCTCTCGGACAACGAACGATGTTGCGGTCTCTCCGTCCACAAGAGTTCGCTCTGATCGACGATCCACGCGCGGTCGCGTCTGACCAGACGCATCTTGTGAAACGAGTTACACGCGACCGGTCCGCACATGCCGCTCCAGTCGTCGTCGTACGCGGTCAGGGGGATCGTGTGTTCCGCCTTGTATCCTCCTGGGCAGTTTCTCGGATTCACGTACCAGTTGAGGACCACGTTTCGCACCGCTCGCTCGTCTCGACTCTCCTGACACCAGAAGTACGCTTCCGCGACGTACAGGCGCGCGCACATGACGCACAGTCGAGGCTCGTCGGGATTTTCGCCCGTCTGCTCGAACCTCGCGAGCTCTTCGGGGGTCAAGATGCCTCGAAGGACGACGCCGCCGCACGCCTCGTGCCCCTGAAGCGCGGGATGCATGCCCGCGCACCTGTTTCCGTTCGCGCACTCGAGCATTCGCGCGGTCTTGCCGTTCGGAAGAGGAAACGCGTACGTCTCCGTGAGAAGTTTCGTCTCGTGTTCGGCCGTGAACACGGGAACGTCCTCGACGCGGTGCCCGTCGTGCGTCGCGCCGTCTTTCGTGCCCGCGTCGTCGGCGACGAGACTCTCGATGAGTTTCGCGACGACGCTCACGCCCTCGCGCGCGACTCTGCCCATCGGAAACGACACCTGCTCGTCCGCGGACGCGGCCCCGGAGCGCGCGCCTCCGAACGCGGGTCGAGACGTGAGCGCCTCGTGCGCCTCCCTGAGGTCGGCGTCCGATGGAACGACGACACCCGTCGAACCTTCTCGTACGTTCGTCGTCATAGATGAGACTCGACGACTGAAGTATTTGACGCTATTTATTTCTGCGCCGGACACGCTCTCTCTGTCATAATTTTGGTCCGCGTCTTCTCGTCGACGAGATAAATAAAAAAAATGAAAAGAAAAGCGGATAAATTAACGTTCGCGCGCGGTGAAAGTTCAGGTCCGACGACTCCCGCCCGACACGAGTCGACGACCGCGACGACCGCGACGAACGCGACGAACGACGACGACGTCGTCGTCATGTGGGATCTCGTGTCTCTCCACGACGACGGGTCCGACACCTTCACGTTGACGCCGGGAGCGACGTCGTCTCTCAAGATAGGAAGCGACGGAGGGGTCAGCGACATGCACGTAAAAAATCGTTACGTGAGCAGATCGCACGCCGAGATCGTGACAGGAAAAAACGGAACGCACGATATAGTGGACGTGGGGTCGACGAACGGGACGTTCGTGGGAGGCGCGAGATTACTTCCGAACGTGCCTCGGCGTCTGAACGAGAACGACGTCATCGAGTTCGGTTCGCCTTCGGACGTCGATCAGGTCGTCTCGCGGTACGAGTACAGACGTTCTTCCTCGACGGATCCCGTCGCGGTGACGAAAAAAAACTTTCACGAAGCTTTCGAACGTTCGTACGCTGACGGTGTCCTAGCCGACAGGGGTATATTTTGTTTGTATTAAACGAATCGAAATCAACGTTTCGTGAACACCACTATGTCGCCCACGTCGTCGATCGTGTACGCCCGTCTCTCTCGCGCCGCCAGTTCTCTCAGGGTCGTCGACCCGACCAACAGACCGCACGCGCGCGACGCGATGCCCGTCACGGATAATGAAACGACCTCGCCGAGACACTCGACCAGGAACGCGACCGTCGCGGCGTCGTCGTTCACGTGGACGACGTGATGTTCGCTCCCCCATCTGAATCGCGCCACGAATCCTCGCCGCCCCGGAACGTCGTCGTCCCACGGTCGAACGGACCAATTTTTCCCCGCGTACACTCTCGCGCGCGGCGTCTCTCGCTCGAGGGTCCACACCGCTCTCCCGAGACACGTCGTGAAAGTTCCGTCCGGGCGAAACGACACCGAAGGGACGAGCGTCACGACCGCGCGCAGAGCCAGGCTCGAGGCGGAGCCGTCGTCGCCTTTCGCCGCGACGTCGCCCGCGTCGAGAACCGAAGCGGGGACCGGACCAGGTCTCGGAGGAGAAGGCGAAGCGGGGCGCGGCGTGAGTTTTGTGTTGGCGATCGTCGAAAGGTCCCCGATGATGTGCCTGGAGGTTCCTGATCTGAGCCAGGACAGCGGTCCGTACTTTTTTCCTGCTCTCGTGCGCATTTTTTTTTCAGACGAGCGGACTCTCGCGCGTGGTTTTTTGACGGAGAAAAAATAGACGCTTCGGTTTAATAAAACTCGAGAGAAGGCGACTCGGCTTTTTTATTTTTCTAGGCGTCGAAATAAAGAGCTCATAAAAAAATGAAAATCACAGACCTCGAGGGGAACGACGAAGACTCGAACGCGGCGGTCACCGCGCCGAGCGTCTCCGCGGATATCGTCGTCGCGTCGAACACGGCGGTCACGACGAACACGGCGGTCACGACGAACACGGCGGTCACGACGAACCTCCATCCCCACGACCCTTTCTCGCGCTTCGAGGACCGTTTCGCGCAGTTCGGCATCGACCTCTCGCCTCACGGCGTTCGCTCTCGCTCTCGGGGGGGAGACGCGACGCCTCCTCCGTCGACGCTGTCCCAGGTCGTCCTCACCTATCTTCTCGCTCTTCGCGGGGAGACCAAGTCCGCCGGACTCGACGCGGGACACTGGCGCGTCGACCTCGTCCTTCGCGAGTCGTACGAGAAATTCTTCGCGGAACGCATCGACGACATACTCTCTGACCCGCACCTCAGGACGAAACCATCGTCGACCTCCCCGCGAAGCGTCGTCGCCGCGGCCGAGCGCGTTCTGGTCAAATCGGAATGGTGTCCCGCGCTCTACGCGTCTCTCCCGTACAAGGCGACGACGACGAACGCATCTCGACCCAATGACAAATCGTCGTTCAGGCACGACGCTCTGTTTCCGATCGCGGTCTCCGCGTCGGCCTTCGGCGGCTCCGTCGATCGTTCGACCGGCGACGAGGCGTCTCGCAGCGTGTTCACGACGCGCGCGATCCTCGCGGCGCTACACGCGAGGGTCGCGGGTCATCGCGATTTCAGCACGATCGACGGGTGGCCCGCCTTGCGTCGTCTCGTCGAGACCGGTGGCAGCGAGGAAGACGAACGTCAGGCTCGACGCCTCTTCGAAGGTCTGAGAGGCAGTGTCGCGTGCGAGGTTCGTAAGGAGGAGCACAGGCCCGGATTTCACGAGTCCAAGAGGTCTAAGAAGATTAAGTCCTACCCGGCGACGACGATAGGCGCTTACGGCGACGTTTTCGACGACAAGTCGTACAAGATCAGAGCATCGTCGCTGCGCGTGTTCAACGTGATGTGCGCGTGGGAGGCGCTTCCCCGAGACGCCGATCGCGAGAGGATCGCGAATGCGTTCGATCGTTCCATGGAGAGGAACGCGGGTGACCCTCCCCCGGACGTGTCCTTGTACGATTCGCTGGTGCCGCACGCCGTGTTCGGAGACGACGAAGGGCGCACGTTCGACGTGTGCGCGACGCGCTTTTACGCTCGGATCAGAGGCGCGGACGACGGCGTCGAACACTACCTCTTGACGGCGTTTCGCGAGGGCGAGACGCATCAGTTCGTCGCGGTAGCGAAGACCGAGTCGGCGTCGGTAGGGTTCGTCGGACTCCTCGAAAACCACGAGGCGTCGACGTCGACTTTCGATCTCAGGACGAGACCCGCGACGAAGGGTGAAGACCCGGAGGTGATGCTCTTTTACCTCACCCCTCTCGTGACGAACGCGCGTCCGGGAACGTACACGTTCTCCAACGTCGCGTCCGTCGCCTTCGACGCCATGGACCTGGAACCGACGCAGGTGGCGTGGAAGAATTTTCTCAAGGATCCGAGACTGGCGTACGTCTTCGCGTCCAGCACGTTCGACTCGGTCACGCCGGTCGCGCTGAGACGTCTCAACGGCATCGTGAGCATGCGACACGTCCGCAAGAGCAAATTCACGAAGGCTTTCGAAAAGACGATAGCCGGATTCGCCGACGAAGAGAAGCGACTGAAGAAGACGCTGTTTCCCCTGTACGCGATGCAGAAGACCCGCGCGAGCGCGAAGAATCCGACGACGGATAAGGAGTTCAAGACCAAGAACGTTCACGAGCTCGTCGTCGAGTGGAAGAACGCGACGAACGCCGCTCCCTCCGGTGGGAAATCGACTCGCGAGATCGTCGACGCCATCTTGTACCACGCGGGAGTTCGCGTCGGTACCGCCTCGTCGAGCACCCCTCTCTACGAGTGCGTCAAGAGCGACGCGACGGTGGTCTACGAGCACGATCCCTCCGCGTTGGCGACCCGCGAGGGCGTGATGGCGACGGAGGGATCGCGCGTCGAGGACACGATCCGCGCCCGAGAGCGCGCGCGCTCGATGCTCGAGACGTATTACCTCGAAAAGATGCAGTCGGAACAGGGCGTGGACTTTCTCCGACTCGTTCACGCGCACGGAGAACGTGGGTTTCTCCTGGACGCGACCACCACCGCGCGCGCCCGGGGGGATCGCATCGCTCCCGCGGCGACGCTTCCGGGATCGGGGTCCGAGAAGAGGAAACTCTCGGCGCGCGAAGAAAAAGACGACGACGACGACGACGACGACGAGGACGAAGAGGAGGAGGAGTACGAGGAGGAGTACGAGGACGAAGACGAGGACGACATCCCCGACGAAACCGACACGGACGACGACGACGTCGACAGTGAAGACGACGACGTCGAGGAACAGAACAAACGCGGAGGTATTTTTCGACAAGCCCTCGGTGGAAGCGACGACGACGACGACGACGACGACGACGACGACGACGACGACGACCGACCTGAGGTAATTCCTCCTCGTCGCGTCGCGTCGCGTCGCGCGACCGAGACGACGAAAAAAACTCGCTCGCGCGACTCCGGGTCCGACTCCGGGTCCGACTCCGGGTCCGACTCCGGGTCCGACTCCGGGTCCGACTCCGGGTCCGACTCCGG
>PAUB01000010.1 GCA_002713695.1 Opitutaceae bacterium | reverse complement strand
CGCGGGTTTCCAAAAACCAAAACGCGAACTCGCATTGAACCGCTCCGCACCTGCCGCCACGCGCCATTCTTGGACTGAACGTGGGCAGGCGCGCCATCTGGCGCGTCTGTCTGCCTAGCTCTGGGGATTCTAGCTAGGCGTACCTTACTCTTCTGTCTGTGTCCGGTCCATGTGACCAACGTTTCTGGACAGGGAGTAAGTAAAACGTGAACAGTCTCTACCCTCACCCCCCCGCCCCGCGTTCACTCGGTGAACTGGTCGTCGTCGACCTCGTCGCCGGCCTAGTCCTCCGGGGCAGCGGCCTCGTCCTCCGGGGCAGCGGCCTCGTCCTCCGGGGCAGCGGCCTCGTCCTCCGGGGCAGCGGCCAGCGCGTTTACGAGCGCCTGGGATGCCGCATCGGCGGCGCGGTGGGCGCGCCCAAGGTCGAACTCCGCCGCCTGCAGCAGCTTGACCGCCCCCTCATGCACCTCCCTCGCCTCGGCGTAGTGCTGCTTCACGGGCGCCTGCAGCCGCGGCTGCACAGTGCTCGTCGCGCTCTGGCATCGGCGAAGCTTCTCCCCGAAAAAGTCGAGGATGGCGCCGACCGCCCTCTCGGAGGTCTCCGCGGCCTGCTTGGCCTGCCAGGCCGCGTCGACGCGCTCCTGCAGCGCCTCCACGCCGGCCCCGCCCGTCGCGCGGCACGCGGCCTCGGCGCGGTACGCGGCCACCTTGGCCTCCGTCGCGTGCTGCAGAGCCTCGGGGCGCCGCGCCCGCATCTGCTGCAGCGCGGTGTCGATCACCAGCAGCGCGGCGTGCTGCTGCTTCAGCTCCGTCGCCAACTTCTTGTCCATGTCCCTCTCCCGCAGGAGGGCGATGCGGTCGGGAATGCCGTCGGGCGGCCGCTGGGACTTGTCGGTGCAGTCGGGGTAGACGATCCAGCAGCCGTTCAGGTCGTTCCAGACCACGTCGGGCTGCTCGGTGCTGGGCAGGAACGGCCTGGCCACCGCCACGGGCTCGATCGCGCCCCCGTTGGCGAGCTGCAGCGGCTCCAGCCGCCCGTCCCTCCGGACCAGATGCCGCAGGTTGGGCACGTAAAACTTGGCCAAGCCCACGCGCGTCGGTCCCTTCTGCGCGCCCGGGTGCCACCCGTGGGCGGCCATCGGAGGGTCGGCCACAGCCCCCTCGAGCGCTGTGCCCGTGTACATCTCGCCGGCGATGGACTCTGGCTTGACCCGGAAGTCGGAGCGCCCCTCCGTCGTCCACCCGTCCTCCGTCGACCTGCCCTCGCCGACGGGCGCGATCCGCCGCGCGGCATCGGGCAGCCGGATGTCCAGAAGGTAGGTGTACTCGCGCCGCAGCGGGTGCCAGATCGCGAAGAAGTCCTTCCAGCGCAGCCCCGCCGGCGAGCCCTTGGGAAGCAGCGCCTGCGGAACGAGCCCGTCGTCCTTGGGCGGCGCGGGGTAGAGGTCGACGCTGGCCGCCTCCACCGGCAGCCCCCCCTCCTCCAGGTACTCCACCCCGGCCTGCTCGACGCGGCCCGCCGTCACGCGCCGCGCCGCCGGCCCGCTGCCCACGCGCACGCCGCCGGCCCTGAGCTCGTCCGCGGTGACTAGGACCTTGCGGCTGTCGCGCGCGGCGATGTGCTGCTCGAGCGTCTCGGAGAGGGGCGTGGCGGCCCGCCGCGCCTCCTCGGCATCGCTCAGCTTCTTCAGCGCCCCGTCGCGCGCCTCCTGCAGCGTCGCGCGCGCCTTCGCCCGCTCCGCAGCCTGCGCGGCCGCGTCCGCCGCGGCGTTCTTCCTCTCCAGCAGCTTCTCCCGCTCCTGCGCCACCTCGGAGTCGCGCAGCTTCTGCAAGACCTCCTTGGCCGGCGCGTATACGTCGAGCCTGTGGCTCTCGGCCGCCGCGCTGCGGCTCTCCAGCTCCGCGCTGTCCGGCTCCAGCGCGTCCAGCTCCGCTTCCAGCGTGCGCCTGGCGCGCTTGAAGTTCGCGATCGCAGCGTTGAGGGCGACCAGGTCCTCGCGGTCGGCGTTCGCCGTCTGCCAGGCCGCCACCTCGGCGGCCGCCTCCTCCGCCTCGGTGGCCGCCTCCTTCGCCTCCTCGCCCTCCCAGTTGATCTCCGCCTCCTCGCCCGCCTCCTCCGCCTCGCCCGCGCCCCCGAGCGCCTTCCTCTTCTCGTCGACCTCGCCGCGCGCGGCCGCGACGCTGCCGTCGAGCATCTTCCGATGCTGTGTGGCGACCCCCTTCGTCCGCGACGACTCCGCCTGCTCCTTCTTGCGCGCCGCCTTCAGCTGCGCATCGAGCGACCCGGGCGAGCCCGTGGCGAGCAGCTCCAGCAGCAGCGCGACCGAGTCGGTCTCGCGGCCCCTCGGCTCCAGAATCGCGTCCGCCTCGCGCCACTGGTTCATCAGCCGCCGCTTCATCAGCCGCTTCACCGGGTCCTCCTCGCCGAGTCCATCGCGCGCCTCGCGCGCCGCGCGCTCCCAGTCCTTCGGCCAGTCCTTCGCCGCCGCCGCCGCCGCCCCCGGCCCGCCCGCCGGCCCCTCCGGCCGGCACGGGTCGACGCCGTCCCACTCCGCGTCGAGCATCCACTCGTAGGGCGCGCCCTTCAGCTTGTCTTTCACCGGGCCGTCTTGGCCCCTCCGCAGCACCATCCGCCCCCACCGCGTCCCGCGCTCGTCGCACCAAGCACCGAGCGCGCTCTCCGGCGCGCCCGGGTACCACCAGTGCATCTGGCCGAAGATGTTCTTGGTGATCCACACGGACAGCGCTTGTGCGACCAGCTTCTTCTCCGCGTGGACCAGCAGCGGCACCGGCGGCGTAAACACCCGCGCGAAGTTGCCGACGCTTCGCTCCCGGAAGTGCTGGCGCCTGGGGCTGAGCTCCACCGCCGCCGGGTGTCCGAGCTGGTCCGACAGCCACGCCGCCAGCTCCTCGAGAAAGCCCCGGAGCCGCGGCTCCAGCGCGAGCGGCACCCGTACCGTGATGACGTAGGCGTGATCGCCCTCGCCGTCCGCGCGAGCAAACATGCGCACCAGCGCGCGGACGACCGGCCACTCCTTCCTCGGGAACCGCCCCGACGATTTCAGGAAGCGCAAGATCAGCTCCATCCGCGTGCGCGCCCGCGTGTGTCGGTCCTCGTCGATCGCCAGCTCCACGCCCCTCTCGGCCGCCAGCCGCTCCGCCTCGGCATCTGCCGCCCTCTTCTCCGCCTCCGCCGCCCGCCGCCGCTCCTCGGCCTCCTCCGCCTCCCGCCGCCGCCGCGCCTCCCCCGCCTCCCTCTCCCGACGCGCCATCGCCAGCACCAGCAGCTCGTGGAAGGTCTTCTCCAACGGCGGGGGCCGCTTCGGGACGATGCTCATCCACGGGTTGTCTCTCGCCACCTGCACGGACAGCTCCCAGCGGGGGTACTTCTTGGTGAACTCGTCCAGAATCTTCTTCTCGAGAATCTTGCGCTCCTTCGCGACCAGTTCCGCGTCGGAGGGCCTCTCCTCGTCGCTGTCCTCCATGAAGTCGTCGCCGCCGCCCGGCGACGGGCCGCCCTCCTCGCCCTCGCCCTCCCCCTCAGCCTCCTCGCCCTCGCTCGCCGACGCAGCATCCGCCGCCGCCTCCAGCTCCGCCGCCAGCTCATCCGCCTGGAAGAGCTCTTCCAGCGTGAGCTTCGAGCGCTTCAGCTCCGACTCGTACTCGATCATCTGCACTAGCTGTCCGTCCTCCACCTCGCGCCTTGCCTTCTCCGCAGCGGCGCGCCGCTTTTCCGACGCCTCCTTGACCTGCTGGTTGTGCACCCTCACCTCCTCCAGCGCCTTGTCGCGCCAGGTCCGCTGCGGCTCGAGAATCCTGGCCTTCGGGTCGAGGTTCACAGCCTCAACGGCCTCCTTGATCCTGGCCCGGGTAGTCTTCTCCAACTCCGCGGTCTGCGCTTGCCGGCTCTCCTCCTTCCGCTTGCGTTGGGCCGGGCCGTCGGTTAAAGGGTTGGGGCTCGTCTGCTCCTCGATCTGGGCCAGCTCCTTCATGTACTTCTCGTCCGCGCTGAAGAACCTCTTCTCGAGCTTGGCAACCACCGCCTGGCGCACGTCAAGCTCCGCAAGGTCGCTCTCGGTGATCGTGACGTCGAACAAGTAGAACGACGACGTGTAGAGCAGCTTGTAGCCTATGTTGTTCTTGCTCCTGGCCGCCGGCTCCCACAGCTTGCGCGACGCGTCGTACCAGCCCATCACCTGGCGGCGGCCGTCCGCCAGCTCCCGGAGCGCCAGCGCCCGCGGGTCCGCGGTGTCGCGCATGGGAACGGGAATCAGCTGCATCGGCACCTTAATGCCATTGATCGCGGCAAGCTGGTCACCGCTCGGCGGCACGGTGTCGTCCCACGGCGCCTTCGCCCAGCGCCCCTGGAGCGGCTTCTCGGGGATCGACACGGGCTCGTCCTCCATTTCCTCCATGCCGTCGTCGTCGGAAAGCATCGTCTGCGACGAGTCGAGGATAGCCTTGACCGCCTCAAACTCGGCCGGCCAGACCAGCTTCAGCATCGCAAAGTCGATCTCCATCCCCGCGTCGAGCTTGAGCACCGCCGCGTAGACGGGCGTCACGTACTGCCGCGGGGGAGGCTCGTCGGGCGGGGCCGCCGCGGCGGCCTCGTCGGGACGCAGGGCCTGCTGTATCGCTTGCGTGGCGTTCGGGAACCCCTCGCGCACCAGTTCCGAGATCAGCCAGCTCCACGTCGCCTCGCTCTGCGGGAGGCCGTAGATGTTGTACGTCCGCGTCAGGACATCCTCGATGGCCACCTCCTCGAACCGAATCTCCACGGCCCTGTCGGCGGCTTCGGACAGCAAGCGCGGGAGGGGGCGCCACGAGAGGGGGGCCTCGCGGGCGGCCGCGTCGCCGCCCGCGCCCTGCTCGGCCCGGCGCCGTCGGTCCTCGTAGTCCTTCCGCACCGAGTCCTCGAGCCGCTCCCACGTTTGCTTGCGCAGAGCCCGCTTCTCCTCGTGCAGGTGCTCCGCCTCCGCGGAGCGCTGCTGCCACTGCAGCAAGAGCGCCCGCCGCGCCTCCTTCGCCATCCGCTTGGCCGCCGGATCCATCTCCTTCCAGCTGCGCAGCTGCCAGGCCAGCTGCGCCTCTATCTCCGCCAGGTCCTCCCACCCCTGAAGAGGCCACGGCTTGTCCCACAGGCCGCGGAAGCGGTTCGTGGCGCCCCTTTTCGGCGTGTCGTTGTACTTCTCTTCCTTGTTCCCGAACTGCATCACGCAGGCCGGCGACCACTGCAGCAGGTGCTGCACGGCCATGACCGCCCAGCGCGCGCGCCTCATCTGCAGGGGGGAGGAGCGCTGGTCCACCAGGTGGCCCGTGTACTCGAGCCAGATGCGCTCCGCGCGCTGCACGTCCGGATTGATCTCCGTGCCGTCTCCCATGAGGCGGACGACCATCTCCACCTCCGTCTTGCGAGAGTTGGAGAGGCGCGCCGCCGCCGACTCCTTCGGCGGCACCCAAGGCTTGCGGTCTTTGGCCGACTCGAGCGCCTGGCCATTCGACACCCTCTGGAGGCGGCCCTTCATGCCGCTGCCGCTCTGGCGGAGCTTTTTGATCTTGTCAAAGAGGTCGAGGTACATCAAAAACTGGTGGGTGTACGCCGCAGAGAGCCCAGGGTGGCTGCTGATCGCAAGCGCCTCGGCCTCCTCCGGCGCGAAGTCCTGCCAGGGGTTGGGCTTGTTCCAGGCCTGGCTCCCCACGCCGGTCCGGTTCTTGGCGTCGCTCGGCAGCCGCGACCGGCGGACGACGAACGTGCGCTTGCCCCCGGACTCGTCATCCTTGAGCCACCGCCGCTGCTTCGTCGGGTCTTCGCCCACCTGCGGCTTGTACGCCGGGTCGCTCGGCAGGAGCACGCAGAAGTTCAGGCTCGCCACCTTAGGCTGCTCCGGGTCGTTGCGCCACAGCGACGCGTTGGAGCCGGGGGCCTGCTCCGCGAGAATGCTGTGCAGCGGCACGGGCTTGCCGTCCTGCATCCACGGCTTCAGACCGTTCAGCATCTCCTCGCACGCGGCCCTCTCGAGAGCAAGCTGGACCTGTATCGCGACCACCTGGGCGACGACCGACTTCATGTAGTCCAGCACCGCCTTCTCGCGCTCGGCCGAGATGTAGTTCTTCGGCACCCTCGGCCCCCCCGAGTCGGGGAAGAGCTCGTTGCTCATGCCGATGCTCCTCGACGTGAAGCTGACGTACTTCGCCTCCGCCGCCGCCGCCGCCGCCGCCGCAGCCTGCTCGTCGGTCCTTCCCGCCGCCATCGCCGCCGCCCTCGCCTCCGCCGCCTCCTTGTGCCCGAACCCCAGCTCGAGCATATTCCTCTTCGTCTCCGTCGCAAACGCGCGCGCCAGCTGGCGCCCTCCCCTCACCGCGTGGAGAAGCGCCCCCCACTGCTGGTTGAGCGCCGCCTCGCTCCGCGTGCTCGACATGAACGCAACGCCCTTCCCGGGAGGCTGGCGGAGCCGCACGTAGTCCACGAGATCAGTGCTGCTGGGAGCGAAGTCGGTGTTCGACTCGAAGTCCGTCGTCTTCTCCTTGAGGATCTGCGAGCCCCTCATCGCAAACGTGCCCCAGTCATCGGTGCCGAGGGCTTGCGACAGGGCCTTGTCGAGGCAGGGGTAGCCGATGTACGTCGCCAGCCAGTCGCTCAGGTTCTGCTGGTACCGCTTCTCGCGCTCGAGCGCGGCCTGGATGATCTCATTCGCCTCGGGAACCACGCCGAACTTCAGCGCCTGCTGGCCGAGCTGCGCGCGCTCGGTGGCGAGGAGATCCAGCAGCCGCGTCTCCTCCTCGATGCAGTACTTGATCCTGACGAGCTCCCCCTGGAGCCAGCTCCGCGTGTCCTCCAGCGACAGCGGAGCGGGCTCAGTTTGCCCGGACCCCTGGCGGGGAGTAGTGGGCAGCAGCCGCCCGAGCTCCGTCAAGCGGCCGTCGCTCGCGAGAGACAGGTTCGCCCACTTTAGCAGCTCCCGCCAGCTGAGCAGGCTGCCTTCCGCGGAGGGCTCCTCCTCGTCCGGCGGCGCCGGCGGGTCGGCGGCGCGGCGCTTCGCGTTGTCCGCCGGCGGGTCGGCGGCGCGGCGCTTCGCGTTGTCCGCCGGCGGGTCGGCGGCGGAGCGCTTCCCCTTGTTCGTCGCCCCCTTGGGCGTCTTGGGCGCGGGGACAGAGAGCCTCGCGTGGTCGCCTTGGCGCTTGGAGCCGCTCTTGCTCGCCCCCTCGGGGTCCCCGTCCTCCTGCGTACGCGGCATGAGGGCCTTGTAGTGCCCACCCTGGTCGATGCCCCCTACGATGCTGCCCAGCTTGTAGTGCATGTTCCACCGCTCGGCGAAGGACGCCTTGCCGAACGCGTCCACGTGGATCCCCGGCTCCGTCCGGAAGTCGTCGCGGTACGTGCAGATCCTGGCGTTCATGAAGAAGGAGACGAGCGACACGTCGAGCAGAAACGCCCACCACGGCTTCCGCGTGGCTCCCCCGCGCGTGGTGCCGGTGCCAGTCCACACGAGGGAAGCGTACATCGTCAGCACGCTGTTCGGCTCCGCGTCGCAGAGGCGCCCCCACCATTCGATCTCGTCATCGGTGCCCGGGGCCGGGATGTCATGCCTCTGCCGCAGGTGCGCGATCTGCCGCATGCCCGCCTTCACCTTGTGGACGTCGACGGCCGCCGTGAGCTCGGAGCGAAGGCTCGCCACGACCTGGATCCACACGTTGCGCTCTGCGTCGGACATCTTCGGGATCGCCGTGGTCGCCAGCCTCATCAGCCCATCCACCTCCACCTCGCGCACCTGCTGGTACGTCCACGATCGCCCGGCGCCGGCCGCGTTGTGGCACTTCGCCGCGCTGTCGTAGAAGCAATCGCCGCCGCCCAGGCCGTCGATGCTCTCGTGGTTCGGGAGCGGAGGGCACGTCCCCACGTTGTGCGCGCGCGCCTCGAGGGGCGCCCTCCCGTCCTCGTACCACGGCGGCGTGCGCGGCCGCTGGTTGCGAAAGCCGCCGACGGCCTCCTGCGCCTGCACCAGAATGGACCAGTTGGCAGTCATCTGGTGGTCGAACGGCAGCTTGGTGTAGCTCTTGGCCGGGTTCGCCTGGAAGGCGGCAAGGGTGGCCTGCGCATCCTCCAGCGCGCTCTCCAGGTTGACGGTGGCCGTCGGCAGAGGGATCTCCACCCCGGCCGCCTCCCCGGCCGCGCGCACCGTCTCGATGATCAGCTTCATCGAGCGGTAGTAGTGCTCCATCAGGAACTCGTCGCGGTCGTCGAGCAGGCGCCGGTGTTCTGGCCGCGTGTTTGGCTTGTTTTTCTCCTTCCTCATGCGATTGTGGCCCTGCCCGACGACCACCGGCACCGCGATCATCTGGATGGCCTCGCCGTTGGTTGCCATGCTGCAGCGCTCCTTCAGGCGCACGAACAGCACCTGGAGGTGCTGCCACGCCCGCAGGAGCGGCATCCACGCCCCCCAGTCGAAGACCTCGGCCGCCACGAACACCCCCCGCGCCGCGTCCCACTGCTGCGTGATGTACACCGTCTTGACCATGCGGCCGCTGTCCATCTCGTGGGCCCGCAGAAACCCCGCCTCCGAGCAGAGTTGCTCAAGCGCCCCCGCGGGCTTCAGCAGCGCGCGGTAGCTCTGCGGAAGAGGGGCCAGGGGGCGCGTCGGGGGCGTCGGGGGGGTCGGGGGCGCGTCGGGGGCGCAAGGGCGGCGGCGCGCCTTCTCCATGCCGTCGGCAACGCCGAACGGCCAGCGCTCGAAATCGATGTCCGGGCACTGCGTGACTTGCGCAAGCAGTGTGTCCTCCCACAGCTTGAACTCCGCCCACAGGTCGTCGCGCCAGTCCGAGGTCTGAAGCGCTTGTTCTCGTCCCCGCAGCCGTCCGCTTTTCTCCAGCTGCGTGAAGGCCTTCTGGCACTCGTCGTCCACTTGGCCAATCGTGCGCTTCACCTCGGTCGACATGTAGCGCTCCAGCACCTCCAGGGCGGTGATCTTGGGCGCGGAAGACCTGCAGGCGGGGACGTGCGGATTCGGAAGGGGTGCCGGGACCGAGTGCCTTCCGACCGTTTCCCCCCTCCCGGCCCCCACATGTATTGAGTGGCCACCCGACTTGTGGCACTGCATGCGCCACCGAACCGCAGGGGCACGCCGTTCGGGGCAGGGATGCTGCGGAACCGAACCGCATTGGCACACCGTTCGGGGCAGGGATGGCCGATTGCGGCCAGCAGCAGCGGGTGGACGGGCGTCGAGGTGCAGCGGACCACCACCTGGCGCAGCGGCCGCGCCTCCAGCACCGCGTTCACCACGGCCGCGGTCTCCGCCGCGGCCGCGGCCTCGGCCTGGCGCCTTGCGCGCAACTTGGCAACACTGCTCTGGAGCGCAAGCGCCATTGAGTTAGACGCTACTGCGTTCGGAACGACACGTACTAATGGCTACGGTCTGCAATTTACGCGCACGCCCCCGCCCGGCCCCGCCCGACCCAACCCCTGCAGAGGCACCAGGCGCCAGGCGCCAACTCAGCTCGAGAGGAAGTTGTACGCGATCTGCAGCTCGATGTTGCACTCCATCGGCTTGTGGTCGATGTCGTGCTCCAGCGCCTTCTCGCGGGAGGCGAACGCCGCGCGGATCTCCTCCTGCTCCGACTCGCTGGTCGTCTGGGAGAGCTCCGCCTGCAGCTGCGCCTTGAGCGGCCTCTTGGCCTCGACCATCAGCTCCGAGCGCGCGTCGCTCCACGAGGCGAACTCGGCCGGCTGCAGCGCGACGGTGGCCTTCGAGAAGTCGCGGACCTTGATCTGCGACTCCACCTGGGTGCGCACGAGCGGCAGAATGCTGTCGTCTGCGAACGCACGGGGAGGGGGCACGCAGCGTGAGCCAGGGCGCCAACACGGACGCGGAGCTCCGGGCCGACAGGGGGCGCGGCGTACACAGCTGCTGCGAGATCTTGACGAGGCCCTCGGGCATCATCGCGATCTCTCCCATCTGGAGTTTGTCCGCATTCTCGCTGATGGCGGACACGATTGGGTGGTCCGCCGCGACGAGCACGAAGCGGCGCTGGGAGACCTCGTGGATGCCCTTGGTGCAGAGGTTGTCGCTCGTGTATCCGGGGAACTTCTTGCTAAACTCATAGGCCCTGTGCGCGGAACGCGGCGTGGGCGGCTCAGAGCGGACACGAGCGCTGGCGGAGGGGGGCGGGGCGAGGAGGGGTGGCGGCGCACAGCGAGACGTCGTCGGCCTGCAGCTTCTTGAGCGCCGTGGACTCGGCGTGCGGCAGGATGACGGTGGAGAAGCTCTCTCCCGTGGAGGAGTAGGTGCGGTCGTCGACGCCGGTGATGCGGGCGCCGAGCGCTATTACACGGGCGGGGGGGGGGCGGGGTAAGCACAAGTTGGGAGGGGGGCATGAACCCCCCTGACCAGTCAATCAATGCATGTGATGGTGTGGAGATGGTGCAATGTAGTTGCTCCAAGGGGCCGTGGAGGTGCAAGAACACGTTCCCGTTCCAGTTGATGGAGTATCGAGGGAAGATGCAGCCGATTAAGCAATGTGAGCACCACAGAGCGTTGCAGCGAGCCAGGAACAAGTCGCCGGCCGGAAAGGCGTCACATACTCGTGCGCTGAAGTCGCCGGCGGGTATCGCCGGCAATCTCAAAAGGTACGCCTCCACGAAGTACAAAGATGCGCGCAGAGCTAGGAAGAAGACCGAGGCCGGACGCGAGAGAGCACGCCATAACAACAAGACTCCAGCTGGCCGTGCTCGTGTCAAGCGGAATCAGACGAAGCAGTATGCAAAGCTGAAAGCCGACCCGACGAAGAAGCTGAAGCACTACATCAGCTGCCGCGTCCGCGAGATTGTTCGCACAAAGGGGTCGTCTGTCACGATCAGCACCAAGACGTCGCTTCCCGACTCAGACTCAATCCGCCAGCATCTTGAATCGACGTGGCCGGCAGATGGGAGCATGTCTTGGGCAAATCACGGCCACCGCGGTCCCGACAAGTGGAACATCGGGCATCGCATTGCCGTTGCAATGTTCGACTTCTCCGTTGCAGAAGACGTTTGCAAGTGCTGGTCTCTCGACAACATCTTTGCACAGTGGTCTGTTGAGAATCAGATGCTGGGAGTAAAGCTTCCTTGCGACGACGAGCTCCTTCGTTTGAAACATTGTTGGCCAGCATCGTGGAACTCAACTCTTCCATCCGCAGCCGCTCGTCAAGCAATGGAG
This sequence comes from Opitutaceae bacterium, assembly GCA_002713695.1. Taxonomy (GTDB): domain Bacteria; phylum Verrucomicrobiota; class Verrucomicrobiia; order Opitutales; family Opitutaceae; genus Cephaloticoccus. The sequence continues at coordinate 7,511 of PAUB01000010.1, read as the reverse complement.
CAGCGCGTTCGCAACGTCTTTGGAAACCACAGTTGAATGTGTGTGTGTGGCATGCGTGTAGGGGTCACTGGAGGAGGCGTGCGCACCGAGCGGGAAGCTCGACTTGGCGTGGGTGATGGCCATGTCGTGGAGCACCACCGACTTCAGATCGCCCTTGCTCTCAGCGGCGCCGTCCAGCGAGGTGCTGTGAGGGGGGGAGGCGGGGTGAGAGCGCGCCGGGCGCGGGGGCGGGCAGTGCGCTGCAAGGGCCAGCACTCACAACTTCTTCTGCTGAAAGATGGACTTGAGCGCCTCGGAGGTGGGGGCCCACGTCCCCTTGGTCTTCTGGAGGCACAGGTCGTTGAGGCTGGCGCGGACGGAGACGACCACGTTGCGGGTAAGCGGGTTCTCGGGGCTGTTGACAGCGAAGCTGTGGACGCAACACAGGCAACATTGGTGAGACTATGGGGCGGGGCGAGATGTGCCAGAGATGTGCAAAGCGGGCTGCACCACCTGTTGCCCTCCGCGAGGGCCGCGTCGGCGGGCTGCGACTCGGCGATGGCGGCGGCCATGGCCTCGGAGGGGGCGATCTGCTTGGGCTCGGTGCGCACGGACATCGTAAAGAGGATACTCGAGAGAGGTTCTGACAGTGGGTTGCTCTTGCGAACTTATGGCACGGACGTGGGGCGCTAAGCTCGGCACCTCTCCCAAATCCATACTACCCGATACCATGAAACGTTCGGCCCCAGACCCCGAGGTGGTCACGGGGGTGCCCATCGCACAGGAGGCGCCGACAGTCGTGGGCAACGTATGCCTTCCGTGCGAGGCTTCCTCGTCCGTACCGGCGGACCCCGCAAAGCCGCACGAGTGCACCTGGCCTGGCTGTGGAAAGGCTTTTACACAAGCACAGGGGCTTGGCATGCACCTTCGCAAAACCCATGGGAAGATACGCGGCGTTGGAACATGCTCTGTCTGTGGCAAGAGCGTCAAAAAGCTGGAGGAACACATACGCACACACACTGGTGAGCGTCCGTACGAGTGCACGATGAAGAACTGCAAGAAAGCTTTTTGTACAAGTGCTGACCTTACAAAGCACATGCGGACTCATAGTGGACAGCGACCATACAAGTGCCAATTTCCAGGGTGCTCTAATGCATTTTCAACGCTGAGTGGACGAAACGTACACATGCGCATTCACACTGGGGCTAAACTATACAAATGCGACGTGTGTGGAAAGTGTTTTCGGCAAAGAAGTTGTCTTTCTGCGCACACACGCATACACACTGGAGAAAAGCCGTACAAGTGCAGTGTTGACGGGTGCGATTACGCGGCAAGGCAGAAGGGTGCGATTAAAGTGCACCAAGCCTTGATTCACGACATTGGCGTGGTGTGGCACAAGTGTGATGTTGGAACATGCAGTTATCAAGCCAAGCAGGAGGGCCATCTGATGGATCACATTGCACGAATGCACAACTCCGTGTACGTGGCGCGCAGGAAGACACAAGAGGAGCGCGTGCGCAAGGCGCTGCTGGCGGCCGGGTGGAATGAGGTCTTTGCACGCGGCAACGTGCCCCCCGTGGGCGGCTTTGTGCGCGAGTACCCCATCAGCTTCCGGTGCGAGGGCATGGACGCGGCGACGGTGAACGCGCGCATCGACTTTGTGCTTTCGCTTCCGGGAGGGTTGGTATTCCTCGAGGTGGATGAGAACCAGCACCTCTACGGCTACGGGGGGCTGGTGTCGTGCGACCTCAAGCGCATGTCGCAGGTCATGCAGGCGCTGGCCACGGAGGCGCAAAACGACCCCGACGCGGTCCCGGACGTGTTCTGGCTGCGTTACAACCCGAACGCGTGGCACATCGACGGCGACTGCCGGCGCTTTCTCAAGGACGAGCGCGAGGAGCTCATGGTGCAGTACCTGAAGGACTTTGAGTCTCCGGGGAAGATGGCGATCGGGTACGCGTTCTACGACTGCGACGGCGCCGGCAACCTTGAGGTGCTCGACAACGAGGAGTACAACCCGCAGTACGCAGAGGTGGTGCACAACCTTACGGACCCGACGTACCTAGATGAGTAATAGCAAGTAATACAGTTAACACTCTACTCCCCCGTGGCCCAGTCCCCGCAGCTGGACAGAGTGCTGGCGCTGGAGCAGCTGCTGGTGTCCGAGGCGGAGTCGCAGAGGTCGGGGATGGCGCTGAGCGGCAGGATGCCGGCGGGCATGACGCCGGTGCAGGGGGCGTCGGGCTGGCTGAGGAAGTCGGTGTGGCGCAGGCGGTGGAGCACGCTCTGGTGCGACTGGGCGTCGAGGTGGAGCCCGGCGGGCCAGGCGGCGCGGCGGTAGTAGAGCAGCTGCAGGCGGAAGGACTGGGCGGCGGTGAGGTGCTGGCTGCGCGCGCGGGCGACCTCGAGGCCGGCGAGGCCGCGCTCGAGGGCGCGGGTCTCGGCGCGCAGGGCGGCGCGCATCTCGTCGTCGGCGGCGGCGTCGAGGCGCCAGGCGTTGAAGACGAGGACGAGGCGCTCGAGCTTGCAGCTGAGCTGGGCGCCGAGCAGGGGCGCGTCGTTGGGGTCGAGGGCCATGATGGAGTGCGCCACCAGCAGCGCGGCGGCGGCGCCGAGGGCGACGGCGTGGTGGCCGTGGCGGGAGTCGTTGGGCCCCGCGCGCTGCAGCTCCCGCAGCTTGCAGGCCTGCTGGGGCAGCGCGCGGCGCGAGGCGAGCCCGCGCACGAGGTGCGGGCGGTCGTCGCCGGAGGTGGAGCCGACGGCGGCGCCCACCGGGACGAGCGCGTCGCGGAGGGCGCGCATGGCGCGCTGGCGCGAGTGCTTGGAGGCGCGCGCGTGGGCGAGCAGGTTGCCCAGGGCCGTCCCGAATATTCCCCCCTTGCAGTCCACCTCGGCAAGCCTGGATTCGCGTGCGTGCCGCCTCCGCCGCGCGGGCCCGCCCGCGCGCGCGCGCTCGAGCGCCTGCGGCCCCGCTAGGAGCCGCCTCACGACCATGCCCACGTGCTGCCATGGCAGGTAGGCGGGCAGCAGGTGCGACTCGCAGTTGGCGGCCGCGATCTCGTGCTGCAGCAGGACCTGACCCGGCTCCCAGTCCTTCGGCAGCGCCATGAGCGACGCGGCCAACGCGCTCGGGGCGCTCGGCTCCGACCTGGCCTTCTCGGTGTCCTTCGGCATCGCGCGGGAGCTGCTGGACGCGGCCAACGACGCGGGCATCTCGGAGGACGAGCTGGTGGCGGTGGTGATCGCGCTGTCGGTGGTCTTCGCGGCGCTGCCCAAGTCCGTGAAGATGCTGCGGGGGGAGCTGAAGGAGCGCAAGCTGCTCGGGTTCAGCAAGTCGAACAGCGAGGAGAGCGCCTCGGGGCTCTCGGCCTTCTTCGCGCTGCTGGTGGACATCGCGAAGCGCATCTCGGTGTCCATCTCGGTGCAGCTGCTGGCCTCCAACGTGCGGCAGCGCCAGACGCTGCGCGCGGTGCGCATCGTGTCGCTGCTCTCCATTTCGGTCTTCTTCCTCTTCTTGGAGGCCACGAGCAGCGTCGGGGTGAAGGCCCGGCGCACGTGACAGGCCGATCCGTTTCAGCCGGGGCTTAGCGGGAGGGGGGTGTGGATTTGGTATCCCAGCCGGCCAGCGGCCCGGGTATAATTAAACTCTACGCGCCGCCCACCCCGCCGCCTCCCACAACCGCCCACAGGCGCCGGCGTTGGTCGCCCCCGGCCGCTTTGTAGAGGCGCTTGTACAGGTCAAAAACGCGGCGCTGGATTTTGCCCACGTCCGCCATCAGGTGGGCGGGGGTGAAGACGTCGTCCATGAAGAGGATGGGCTCGTACTTGCGCTCCTGGTCGTGGACCTCGTAGTACTCGTTCTTGTACTGCTCGTAGTAGTGCCCGAAGGGGTCTCTGCGGAACCACTCGTTGGTCCGCTCCGGGTCCGCCGTGGAGAGAAAGCGGAGAAGCTGGAACAGGTTGAGGTCCCCGATCGCTTTCTCGAACGCCCCCGCCCCCTCCGCGACCGAAAGGCCCATGCCTTCCATCAGCCCCTCGAAGTAGTCCGCGATGGCGATGTTCGCGTCGGAAACGCTGGGCACGCCCGCCGATTTGGGCGTCTTCACAACCTGGCCTGTTTTGCGCACGACGCGCTCCGGCAGCATCGCCGGGTCCGCCGTGATGTACACGTAGGAGAGCAGCAGCCCCAGCGCGTGGAAGAACCGGGACTTCTCCTCCATGTCCACGTTGGTGGTCTTGGCGAACTCGTTCCGGAACGCCAGCAGCGAGTACCCCGGGTCGATGTCGATGGCGCGCGCGTCCGTCACCTGGCCGCCCCGCATGCGCACCACGAGGTTGCCCATTTTGAGGTCGCCCAGCCAGAAGCCGCTCTTCGCGATCCGCCCCGCCAGCTTGCCCATGTGCAGCCCGAAGGACCGCGCAGCTCGCAGATTGAGGGCGGCGGTGCCGCCGTCGAACGACCAGGCCTCCATGATTACGGAGAGCGAGCACTTTAAGCCGTCGTCGTACGCGAAGTACGCAAAGTCCTTGGGGCCGCACAGGTCGGCCTTGGCCAGCTGCTCCCGCAGGTAGTCCAGCGCGGCCTGCGCCTCGAGGTCCGTTCCCATGTCGTCGCAGGATTTGGGGCCGACCAGGTGCACCACCGCGCGGGCGGCGGCGCGCGTTCGGAAAGCTTGAGCTGTGTCTGCGCCCGGCGTCTTCAGGTGAAAGATGCCGACCGCCGCCGCGGCGCCTTGAAACATGAGCTGCGCCAGGTGGTACATGTGAGAGTAGTACGGTCCCTGGGGGAGGGCGAACTTCGGGCGCGTCTCGTGTGCCCACGCGGCGAGGACCCGGGGCCCGAGCCCGATGTGGGCGGAGTAGAGCGTGTAGAACAGCTCGTCCTGCGCGTCCGCGCAGTCGAGCGGCTGGATCGTTTTAGGGTGCTCTTTCGAGAGTCGCACGAAGACGTCCTCCCCGAAGAGGGGGTACTGCTCCTTGGAGAGCCGGAAGCCGGCGTTGAACGTCCCCTGCCTCTTCCTCTGCGTGTCGTCTGCAAAGTACGACAGCAAGGTGGTGATTGCCAGGAAGCCCTGCTGCCCGCCGGTCGCTTCGCTGCAGCCCTTGAACGCGACGCTCGCAGCGCCGGCGGCCAAGATCTGCGACGCCTTCTGCTCTCGGTCGGACGAGCGCTTGCCCTTCTGCGCAGAGTCCGTGTGCACCACGAGGCACTCTTTAAGCACCTTCTGCAGATCAGAGGACGCCTGCTCTACCGCGCCCTGCCGCTCGGTGCCTGTCGTGGAGCTGTCGAACACGCGCTCCAGCTGGTAGTTGATCTGTGCAATAGTCCCCGAGAGACCCGCGGGTTCTAGCTCCGGGGCGTCGGTCTTAAGGCTCAGCCGGGCCAGGCTGGGGAGCTCCATGCTACGTCGCTTTTTAAAGAAGATGTGTTAGTTATGCACCCCCCCCTCGCGAAACCAGTACTCGAGCTCCATGATCGTGTTCACCGAGTACTCGTTCTGCACAAAAAGCCGGTCCGCCTCGGCCCGCCACTGCGCCTGGATGGGCGCGGGCCAGCTGCGCCAAGTGTCCCCCCGAGCACCCTCGAACAGGACGCGGAACACGCCGTTGGGCTTCTGCACCTGGTCCGCCTTCTCGCGCGTCATCTCCTTGGCCCATAGCGTAAGCCGATGTCCGACAGCTTGGCCACGGTCCACTTGTCCTCCGGCTCGGCCGGCTCGGCCGGCTCGGCGCCCGCCGAGGGGGGCCACTTCTTCGGCTCGGCCGACTCGGCCGGCTCGGCGGGCGCCAAGTAGAGCCACTCCTCCTCCGGCCACATCCGCTCCAGTATCTTGGAGACCACCGCCCTGGGAACGGTGCTGAAGATGACCGGGTCCGGCGTCTCCTCCACCTTGAAGCCGACGTATAAAAGGCCCTCCGCGCTCCGGTGGAGCTCGAAGTGCACCGACTCGCCAATCCTGTGCAGCCGCTCGCCCCCGCCCTCGGGCGGCGGGGGCGGCGGGCAGTAGCGGTTCTTGCCGTAGCGCAGCTCGCACTTCTTGGGCGGCAGAAAGTCGAGGTTCTCCTGCTTGACGAAGAAGTGGCCGCCCTCGCACCCCCAGCCCACCGGGCACTCCCAGCCCTCCGGCCGGCACTGCCACTGCTCCGCGTGGAGGCCGCGGGAGCAGTGCCGCAGCAGCTGGATCTTCTTGCCGTCCCAGTCTCCGAGGCCCGTGAGCCACGCGAAGCTGTGGCGGGCGAGCGCCGGGTGGACGTCCTGCACCCCCTCGTCCTCGCTCTCGGGCGGGGAGCAGGGCGGCGAGGGCGGCGGCTTCTCCGCCTCCTCCGCGGCCACGGTCGCCTTGGCCCGCTCGATCGAGGCGGCGATGGCGCGCGCCTCCTCGCGCGCGCGCGCGCCGCGCCCCGGGTCCTTGGCCTCGAGCATTTCGGTCAGCGCGGACGACATGCAGTGGAACTGCTTGTCCAGGAGCGAGTCGAGCTGCAGCGTCAGCATCTTCTGCGTCCCCTCGTCGAAGTAGGCGATGAGGAAGCCGTCCACGACCTCGACGCCCTTGTCGGTCTCCGCCTCGAAGCCGAGGAGCGGCGCCCCGTTGTAGGGCGCCTCGCAGACCATGCCGAGCACCTTGGCCTGGTAGAAGCGCAGCGCCGTGGTGAAGACGTCGTGCGCGCCGCCCGACTTGAGCACGTCCTGGAGCGCCTTGGGAAGCGGCGTGCCCGGCTTGACGGGGTGGGAGGGCGGCGCGTGCACGTCCAGAACGGCCTTCCGCGGGGCCTGCTGCTCCGGCGGCAGGTCGCGGTTGGTGCGCTCGCGCGCCCACGTGGAGTCGCGGATGCCAAACTTGTCGGCGATAGCCGCGGCCGCCGCCTCCAGTTGCGCCTCGTCGGCGGCGGCGTGGGCGTCCGTGACGGGCTGCCACAGCCCGCCGAGGTTGACCATGCGGTGCCAGTCGTCGGGGTAGACGCCGCCGTGCGCCGCCTTGATGTGCTTGGAGAGCTCGTTCCATGCGCAGCGAGGCGCCTCGTTCGGGTTGCCGAGCGCGAGGAGCTCGGCCTTCTCCTCGTCGGTGAGGAACCGCGGCTCGGGCTGCGCGACGGGCGCGCCGGAGCGGGCGCGCATCTGGCGGTAGAAGCCTTCGCGCTCCAGCGCGTCGCCGGTGCGGCCCGAGGTGTCGGGCCCGGGGAGGCGGTCGAGGTTCTCGGGCTTGACGCAGAGGAAGTCCATCTTCTTGCCGTCCGCCGAGGCGTGCACCCAGCCCTCCGGCTGGCACTTCCAGCGGCCGCTGGGCAGCTCCTCGAGGGCCAGCACCTTGCGCCCGTTGAGGTTGCGGGCGGAGGTCAGCTTCGTCAGGTAGGCGTCGTTACGGAACGGGTACGACATGTGCATTCGGAAGGGGTGCAGTCGGGTGGACTGGGTCTAGCGAGTTACAGGCTACCTACTCCCTGTCCAGAAACGTTGGTCACATTGAAAAACCGCGGCGCCCCCGCTAGCCGCGTGCGCCGCCGCCTGCCAGCCAGAGCACCATGCAACGATG
>PAUB01000009.1 GCA_002713695.1 Opitutaceae bacterium | reverse complement strand
TTTTTTTTTTTTGGTTTTTTTTTGGGGGGGGGGGGGGGCGGTGGTGGCGCCGGCTCTCCAAAAAAAAACAATGCCGGTCGCTCTCTACGTGGCCGTTGTGTCACGGTGGTACGCACGTTGTGTATATACGGACATATAATCATATACAACACATGCTCTCTCTCGTTTCAGTAACACGAGTGACTTTTTTTCCTTTTGTGTGCAGCTGTGTCGGTTTCGTCAGCCGGTTGTTTGGTTTGGTTTGGTTTTCTTGCCGGCCCGCTCGTCAGCGGCGGCGGCGTCGGCCGAGGCGGCAGCTGTGGCGCTTTTGCTAGCCGTTTTTGTTCTTTTTCTCGGGTTTTTGTTGCGGTTGTACAGCAGCTTCTGCTGCAAGACTCGGGAGGCGGCCGGCGTCGACGCCGCGAGCGCTTCGGCCTGCAGCGCGCCCCGGCCGGACGTGTCGTCGTACAGCAGTTCGATCGCGTCGAGGACCGCCCCACCGGTCTGTTTGCTGCCCATGTGCTTGGCCGCTTCGATCAGAGCGGAGACCACTCGCCGCTCCTCGTCGCACACGTTGGCCGGACTCAGATCCGTATCTTGTCGGAGCGAGTGCAGGTAGTCGGCCGGTGCTCGCCAAGGGACGCGCGACAGCGACTTGCCCGACGGCCGGATCACGACCTTGCGCGTGCGCAACCCCACGCGCACGTCGTACTTGTTGCCTTTGAACTCTTCGAAGTACTGGTCCGACTTTGGGACGCTGGTGGTGTTGGAGCGCACCCCGTCCATGTTTCCGCGAAGGAGCGAGAGGCGGCGACACGGACGCACCGACCGAGAGAGGGGACAGACGGGCTTTGTTTTTCTTGTAGGAATCGTATGTACACACACGTGGACCGGCATGGTCCGTGTGGTTCCTCCTCTCACTCAGTCGAGTGAGGGCGGGAGCTGTGGTGTTGCGATGTGGTGGCGGTGACGACACGAGACGCCGGAAGGGGCGTCTCGCTCGTGCGCGGCTGTCCGTGTTTGGCATCTTGCCCGACCGGTCGCGGCGTGCGATGCTGTCCCAACCACTGGACGATATGGGCGTCTGTCAACTTTTGACCGTCTTTCGCCAGGCGAAAGAGAAGGCACGTCATTTCGTCTTGCATGTGCGTGTTGGTCATTCCTTTTTGCGCTTGCGTGGAGGGGGCGAGGCCAGGGAAGCGGTGGCCCAGGTCGAGCGTCTGCTGCTGCTGCTGCGTTCGAACCGTGTGCCGGGGCGGCGGACTCGGTCTCGTTCGTCGCCGTCCTCGTCGCTCTCCTCGTTTGTGTCGGTCCCGTCACCTCGTGGTGATCGTATTGCTTCGGCCGCAGCGGAAGTCGCGACCTCGTCCTTTGCCTCGTAGCGCACGAGGCACACTCCCGTCGATGCGTAGGGGCGCATGCTGGCGGTGTCTGTGCTCCTCTTGTACGAATTCATCACCGGGTGCAGGTCGGACGCCTCGACCAGACGCAGCGCCGGTGACGTCCGCAAGGCCAGCAGCGCGCACGCGCTCAGGGTGGACACCGGCTCGTCCACCGTGTTCACGTTCTTGGGCAAGTCGGGGAAGCGCGGGATGCGCTTGGTTTTCTCGAACACGTGCGGCACCAGCACGGTGCCGGCCGGCAGGTGCGGCAGGCCTTCGTTGTCGTCGTCCTCGTCGAAGCGGGTCTCGTCCCTCCTGCGCTTCTGGCGCAGCCAGTACAGGAACAGCTTGCGGTGCTGGTTGGTGGGCGGAGCGGCGGAGGGCGACAGCTGCGGAGAGTGCAGCAGTCTCGGATTCCACATGTGCTTCGGCTTCTTTTCCGAATCTGGGGGCGGCTGGTGGATGCTCATGAACGCACTGTTGTCGTCCACTCCGCAGTCGCTGAAGCTCATGCGGAACAGGAAACGGTCGCCGCCGCTGCCGCCCTCGCCCTCGCTGCCCGCAGTGTCGTCGTCGTCGCTCTCGGTGTCGTCGCCTGCGACCACCAGGAAAGCTCCGTGCGGCGCGTCTCGGCGCGCGACCCACAGCGGGTTGCCGTGCGGCGGCGCCGGCGTCTCCGCCCCTCTGTCCAGCGGAGCGTCCTCCCCCGCGGCCGCGCTCGACACCCGCATGTCGAGTGGCCGCGTGCACGGTGGTGGTGGTGGGCACGGAGGAGCAGCGAGGCCCGGGTCGGCGTATGCTTATTTGTTGAGTGGGTAGGTTATTACGTCGTCGGCTCGGGGCGGGCCCCGAGCCGACGACAGTGAGCGCGCGGGTCCGAGCCCGTTCGGCGACCTCCGGTCGGGCGGACCCTCGGGCTCGGGCACAGTGTACAAAAGTTACGGAGCGCTGCCAGCGGCGGCGGCGGCCGCAGCTGCGGCCGCCGCGACCCCTCTGGCCACGGCGACGTCTCTGGTGATCGAGTCCCACATGCTTTCGAAGACTTCGGGTGTGGTGTGGGTCTGTTTGCTCAGCGCGGCGTGGGTCGCGTCGAGCAGCCGCAGCCGGCACGCCATTTCGCAGGAGTGCACGTGCCGTGCGGCGCTGATGCCGCCCATCAGCGACAGCCGCAGCTGCCGCAGCACGTGCGTGCACGTGCTGTCCTCCTTCTCGTAGCTGGTCGTGACTTCCTCCACCATCGTCTTGACGAACGCCCGCAGCAGCTGCAGGCGGTCGCCGGTGCTCTCGTCGAGCTCCCTGTTGACCGTGCACTTGGTCCACATCGGCCGGTCGGCGACGACTCCGACCTGCAGCGAAAAGAGCGACCCGGCCTGCTTCGGCACGTCTCGGATGTGCGCGAGCTGCGTCGGGTCGAAGAGGTCGTGCAGGTTGAGCGCCAGCAGGCTGTTCACTTTCGGCCACAGGCCGATGTGCTCCTCCGTCAGCATCAGCTCGATGGGCGCAAAGTAGACGTCCGCGAAGAAGACGGAGATGCACGTTTGGATGTCGTCGTACTGCAGCAGCCAGCCTCGGCAAACGTACTTCACCACCCGCAGCACCGTCTGCTCGTCGTTCAGCACCGAATGCAGCAGCTTGTGCAGCCACCATGCTTGGTCGGCCATGTCGTCGTCGCTGCGTCCTTCCTTTCTTCTGTCTTTCCTCCTTTCTTCTGGTTTTTTGTTGTTGTTGCTTTCTTCCGCGTCTCACCCCATCTGCATCCCGCTTCGATGGTGGCGAGCTGCTGCAGATGTTAAATACGCCGAGCTTCGAATATTTGTAACCGCAGCACGACGGAGCGGAGCTCCGTCAAGTCCACCATGTGGTCGGAGATCGAGTTCAGGCTCTGGAAGACTTTCTGGAAGCAGTTGCTGGTCGCGACCATCGTGCCTAGAGTCACGGCGCACGCGTCGGCGGTGTCCCGCTGGTCGGACCCGACCAGCCAAGGGCTGACCAGCACGTAAGGCAAGATGACCATGGTCTGCTCGAAGACGCCCAAGAAGCAGGAGAGCCGCACCCAGCACTTGTACAGGTGCCGGTAGTTGTCCTGCACGTGGCGCAGGACCTGCGCCACCGCTCCCAGGACCGAAGTCCACATCTCGTGCGTGCTGAGCAGACTGATCTCCTCGAACGGCGCGGCCTGTGCCGACGCCGCGGAGGCGCAGTCTCGGGTCGACGACCGCTCGCCGTTTGTGTTGTCGTCGTCGCACATCGGCTGCATCTCGATCGCGGACGTCTCGTCGGCCGCGCACTCCAGGCGCAGCAGCAGCTTGCGGAAGGAGGCCTCGATTCGCTGGTTGGCGTTCTCCAGCACGACCAGGCGGCTGCCCAGGCACCAGCTCACCCACAGCCCGAACACGCAGCTCGTCACGCACACCAGGTACAGCCACCCGGCCGTCGGCTCCTGCGGATCACCGCCGCCGTTGGTGTCGCTCCTGCTGCTGCTGCTGCTGCTCCCCCATGGGCTGCACAGCTTGGTCTGCCAGAGCACGCCGCTGAACAGAGCCAAGTTGGTGGCGCTGTCGAGCCCGATGCCGAGCAGGCGGGTGACTCCCTTCACCAGGCGCAGCGAGTCCTCCTGGATGCGCTGCGAGGACCCTTCCACGTTCCACACGGAGATCTGCGCGACCACCACCTGCCCTCGGTTGCTCCTCTTGAGGCCGAGCAGCCGCTTCACCAGGTTGAGTCGCCAAGCCAAGCCCCAGCGGTTCTTGCAGAAGACCAGCAGCGGCTCGCACACCAGCAGCGGCAAGACCAGCCACCCGAACTCCAGCAGCTTGGCCACCACCGAGTCCCTCTCGATGGTCTTGCCGCTCACCATGTCGTAGAACTCCTTGTACCACGCGTTGAGCGCGACGCTCACCCACCCGCGCAGCCCGCTGTGCGCCGCAAACGCGCACCACCCCCACCGCGGCGCGTCCGAGAACATCGCTTTTTCCGACGAGCGTGGCTGGTTCTTCTTTTTTATCCTTTCTCTCTCTCTCTTTCTTTTTATCTTCCTCTTTCTCTTTGTATTGTTTGTAGTTTTGTTTAGGTTGTTTAGTCTTTAGGTTGTTTAGTCTGTTCAGTCTGTTTAGTTTTCCGTCCACACAATGCGTGCTCCGCGTCTATCGTCTAGCAGTAGGACGCCACGTTAATACAACATGACTCGTGGCCGCCTAACAGAACCACACAGGCTGTCTCACACACACACACACACACACAGGCTACGCCATTTTTTTACTCGCTACTTGTTAACTCAACCGGACCCGGCTGCTCCTGCCTCTCTTCTGCTGTCTCTTCTGCTGCCATCTGTTTCAGCCACGGGTACATGCGGAGGTAGTACCGTCTCACCGGCTCGGGTTGGTGTTTCAGGTTGAGCAAACTCCACACGCACGGTCTGCAGGCTGGGTGTTCGCTCGCCGTGTGCACAGCCACACGCTGGAGGAGCAAAGAGCGCGACATCTGGCTGCACCTAGGGCACTGCCGAGGCTGCCGGCAGCTGCCCATATGCTCTGCCCAGTTGCGCACGGCTCGCTTCCATCCTTCGCACGTCTGTATCCGCTTTCCTGGACGGTCGTCTACCACACAACAGTCGTCGTCTTTGCACTGAAACATGTGGGACACCAGGTCGTGTCGCTTTTGCGACGAGAAGTGCTGGCACAGTGGTGCCGACGGCGATCGGGTGTCCATTGTGCTTCAATGTTTCGTAGCAAAGAAACAAGGCGACGGCGGCAGTCGCTCGCCCGTTCGGGTTTGTTCGTGCGGGAGGAGTGGATGGTGAAACGACGGGGTTCCTGGTTTTTGTAACACATCGTATTAGCGCGCGAGAGACAGACAGAGAGAGCGCGAGCGAGCGAAAACAGCGGTCGGTCGGTCGGTCGATCGGTGGCCGCTCTCAGTCTCCGTAACTTTTGTACACTGTGTCGTCCGCGACCGGGTGGTCGGGCGCTCGGTCCGGAAAGCGGCCTCCGGCGCGACGCTCACTGCACGGAGGCGCCGTCGACGGCGCCACAGTCTTCTCGCCGGCGGTCGGCGGCGCGGACCGCGGCGATCTTGCGGTAGAGCAGCTCGGTTCGGCGGCGCCACAGCGGCGTCTGGTGGTGGATCTTGGCGCCGCGGTGCTTGCTGTTGACCACGATGGTCGCCACTTTCACGGCCACGTGCAGCGTGCCGCACGCGGGCGACGCTCCCTCATGCGAGCCGCCGCCGCCGCCGCCAGCACCAGCGGTGCTGGCGGCGGCTGTGCCCGCCGGGTTCCACATGCGGAGCAGCGTGGTCTGGTCGGGCGGCCGAGTGCGCTCGTACAGCATGCCTCCCACCCCCGCCTGCAGCATGGCCCTGGACAGCGGCGTGTCGGGCATCTGCTCCGTCGAGGAGAGGACGACGTCGCGCTCCGTTTTCGTGTGCTTGTCCATGCCCGTCTTGAGCTCCAGCACCACGGTCTCCCCTGTCCGGTCGCTCTTCGCCACGAAGTCGAGCTTGGTGTGCACACCGACGACAGTGTCTCGCACCGGGTGCTGGGAGCGGGTGAGCACCAGCTGCTCCTGCTCGAGCAGCTCCAGCACGGCCCGAGTGAAGCGGTGCAGGCGCGCGTACGGCTTCTTCTTGCCGTTCGCGTACACCGTCGCCCGAGCGTCGCCGCTCGCCACGCCCGTCCACTCGGCGACTTCCCGCTCCACTCTGAGCCCGAGGGCGGCCGTGCTGGAGCACCGCCTGCGCGCGCTCGGCGGCGCGCGGCGCTTGCCGATCGCCTTCTCGACGCACGCCAGCACTCCGAGGCTCCGCATTCCGGACGCGGTGCGCGTGCGTGCGTGCGTGCGCAGCGGGAGACCTCCTGGGTCTCTCTCTGTCTCTCTCTCTCTGTTCACACACGCGCACGCTTGCTTTGAAGTGGTCGCCGCTCTGACGGATTTGCCGACCCTAAGACCGGTCCAACTTGATCCAGCGCGGTCACACTCTCAAGGACGCGGTTCGCATGCTCGGCTATTTCTGACTGTGGACTCCAGAGATCGCTCAAACACTCAATCAGACCGTGAAGGGCGCCCGAAACTGCACGTGCTGCCCTTTGGAGTGTGGGATCGACGGGGTTCGTCTGAATGATATCGAGAAGATGCTTGTGGTGTTCCTCCACCAGCGGGAGGCGCCTGTCAACCCCCTCTCCATTCATCCAGCGCAGATGCGGTAGAGTATGCCAGCCTTCCACAAAGTGTTCCATCGCTTGCTTCAGCATGTCACCCGCTCCCAGCACCAGATCCCACCACGTCACGGAGTTGTTGATACCCGGCAACGAATAGCGGGTTAGTTTGATCCGGAAGAGATCGAGATGGTAGCAAATGTTCTTCAGTTGGTCTGGCGTGTTCCACAGGAACATCTGTTTAAAATCCTGCTCCGTCCACTCCTCCGTATTCTGCACAAATTCTTTCAGATCGTTAAGATGTGGGATGGTTGTGTTTTGTAACTTCTGCACCGCTTGCTCTGTCGTGGGGCGCGGAGCTTCGTGTCCAGACGGAAGCTGACGTCGCACGCGAGAGAGGTGCTTGTTTGTGCCGCCGATGTGAGGGGCAGCCAAAGTCAGAACATGCGCGTACTGACCAAGCCGTTCGGCGACCTGTGGCCCGCTCTCCCGTAAGTCGTCCAGAGTGAGGGCTTTCAGCATCTGCATCGTCTGACGACACACGGATCGCACGTAAGGCACTGCAACACCTTCCCCTGGACTGTCCACTCCTGCTTGCACACCAAGCCAAGGGGGTGTCTCGGTCTCAAACCCCTGCACTGTGCCGACACAGAGCGCGGGCAGCGACTGTTCCCGTCGCCGCATGTGTCTCACACTGGACACAGGGCGGTGCCGTGTTCCCGTCACTCGTCGCGTTCAAAGCAGTATATATGCACGGACAACAGAAAGAGAGACAGAGAGAGACCGTTTTTTTTAATGACTTTACTGGAGTGTCAAAACCGAGAGGCAGCGAGTCTCGTCTTCCGTTCAGTTCGGTTGTGTTTCGGGTGTGGATCGAGTTCTCTGGCACCCTCTTTTTTTGGGTGTGTCTCCTGGCTTTCTCTGCCTCTCTCTCTCTCTTCTTTCGGCTGGCGTGAGCGCGCGCGCTCACGCGAGCAACGAACCGACTACGACCCGACACAGAACTCGTGATGGGGGGGGGATTGCGACCGACGGGGTTACGAACTGCGTGTCTGTTGTGCGCACGTTCGTTTTTTTGTTTCTGAGGTTGTATGTGTGCAAAAAAGAGCACTGCGTGGAGTCGTCGTTGTCGTCGTCGTTCGTCGCGCGCGCGCGCGTTCCACCACGTCCGAAAGAAGGAAGGAACGAAGGAAGGAACGAGAGAGCGAGAGAGAGAAAGCGAGAAAGCGTCGTCGAGGCGGCTGTGTGGAAGTTTTTTTTGCACAAATGAAGGGGAAGAAGCTGCTCGCGGGAAGAAAAAGGTTTCACCACCACGAGAGCGTTTATGAGCTGGACACTTGAGGGTTGTTTTTTCACAAGCCGCCTCGACGACGCTTTCTCTCGCTTTCTCTCTCTCTCCGGCTGACGCCGTCGCAAGCTCCCGAGGGACAAACGCTCGCCCGACAATAAATACGAATGCGCGTTTGTTTCTGAGCACCCGGTCTTTTTACCCGACCGGCACAGGCGGACGAGCCGGACGAAGCGCTGGCGGACACCCATGCGGCGCAGGCGTTGTACACCGAGGAGTGCCTCCGACGCTCGGCCCTGCTGCTGTGCTGCGTGGCGATCTGTTTAGTTTCGATAGTCTGCTTACGACTCAAACGTGGTACATGTCCGGCAGTTTCTGTACCGTGCAAGTCGGTTTAGTCATAGTCCGCGTGAGCGACGTATGCGTCGACGACCGTGTTTATATCCTCTATTGGTTTAGAAAACAGTGATCACGACCAACACGCTACAGCGTCTTTCTGCCCGTGGCTACTTCGTGCCCCCGCCCCCCCAGGACAAGACGAGCGCAAGCATTTTTTCGATGGACAGGCCTCTCGACGCGCTCGACGAGGCGGGGGAGCGGCCGTGGTGCGCGTTCCTGATGGCTACTCCCGAGGAGTCAAAGTGCTGCGAGAGCTCATCGCGCAGCAGGCTTTGTACCGTCGTGTTGCACATGAAGTCGTAGATGCTTTGCGTCTTCTGGCCACCGCCGTCGCTACCCGGCACGTGCACGTCCCCGGACACCACGACGGCGCCCTTGGAGAGCTGCGACCCGCCATGCAGATCGTAGACGATTTCGCCCACCACAAGGTTCTTGCACACTTGCCGCTGCTCCTCGCTGCAGCCTTCCAGTGTCGGCCACACTTCGTCCTGAAGCCGCGTGTTCTTGCTGAACACTCCCGGTGGCAAGACGTCCGTGTTCCGCACGGGGACGAAGGTGAGGGACGTAGGGGTGGTCTCGTTCCGAGCACACTCGGTGGTCTTAGGCTGCAGAATGCACGCAAAAATGGCCCGAATGGCCCCTCTGACATTCTCTTTCTGCTCCTGTCCTTGCTGGCGCAAGTTCGCCGCGTGTGCTGCCCGGCGTCTTTCGGGGCCCACCCGCTCCCTTACCTTCTGTTTGATGGCGTTCGCAGGCAGCGGCGCCGCCGCTGCCTGTACGTTGTCGTCTTCCACGGCGCCCGTGTTGTTGTGCTTGCGCTTGCCGCTGCTTGCCGCCACGATCCCCAGCGCCTCAGCGGTTCGAGTCCTCTCCAAAGCCACCGCCTCCCGGTACTCCTCGGTGTGGGGGTGCACCTTTTTGCCGTTGTTCTCTCCTTGCAGCTGCAGTAGCGCCCAGAATTTGGGTTGCTGCTGTTGCAGGAACATCTTTGTCTCCTCCACCGGGTCCTCTCCCACCCTCATGTGCACTGGCACGTTTTCGCCCAGGTACACCTGGTTCATGAGGATGCGCAGCGCCTCTTCGTTCATGGGCACTCGAAGCAGCACCTCATTCGACACAGTTCTGCCGGCGTGCTCGGCATAAGCGGGGAGGAGAGTCACGACACCACTCTCCTCGTCTACGCGCCAGTAGGCTTTGAAAAACATGATACCCTGCTGCTGTCCGTCTTTCACGTGGTAGTCGTAGCACACGTACTCTGCCGCTCCCTTGCCTCGTGTGCTCGTGAGCACCCACATGTCTGTTTGTGTTTTTTTGGACACGTGCTGTGCTCACTGGTAGTGAGGCGGCAGCAGCAGCACTTGGGGTGCTTGGTGTGGTGGCAGTGGCTGATGTTGCAGCAGCAGCGGCGGCGGCACTCCCTGTGCCACGTCCGGGTACAAGTACTGTTGGAACGCAGATATTGGTTCGATGTGTTGGTGAGGGTGCGGATGCGACGACGATTTGGTTTGTTGGAAGATCGTATGCTGGTAGTGCATGTCCTCGACGGTGCGCTGCAGCGTCGTCTTCGTCACCACGCGAGTTCCTTGGTACGGCAGGATCTGCACGAGCTCGAATCGGTGATCGACCGCCATTTGGTTCTGCATCGCCTTGTCGTACCATTCAAAATACATCGCGCGAGTGGCGTCCATCGACTTTGGAGTCGACAAGTCGAACACCTTCCGTGCCTCTTCCTGTAACGCTCGTTCCGCAATGTGGGCGGCGAGCGCGGCGAGCTGCTTCCTGTGTTCCTGCAGTCCGCCCGCCACCACCACCCATGGCGGGTACGACAGCACCATGCTCAAGTAGAGGTAGCTGCGGCAGCAGTGCGACGGTGCGTTCGGGGTTTTGGCCCGACCCACGTTGTACACCCAAGTGTTGTTCTCCTGCTCTCGCTCGCTGAACCCCAAACCAATCTGCCTGTGGCTGTAGCCGTCGATGCAGGCGGGCCACTGCACCCGCCACTGCGTGTTGTACGTTGCCAAGTCGGCCGGACCCCATTTCTCGCACCCTTTCAGGTTGCGCAGTTGCTTGTTTTGTTGCAGCGCCGGCATCAGGCGCAGCCACAGCCCGGACGTCATCGACGTGGCCTTCTTCGGGGTTTTCATGTACTCTGCCAGACTCAGCGTCCGGTACGCCCTCTTACATACCATCGAGAAGCTCACCACGGCACTCACAGCGTCGTCGTTGCGCCGCTCGACGACGTGTCGCGGGTCGAGCTGCGGCTTCTTCTCTTGGTGTTGTACCACTGCGTCACGCAGCCTCTCTCGGAGCCGCGCCAGTCTCTCGTGCTCGTCGGCGAGCTTCTGTCTCGTTTCTTGCGGCAGCGTCGTCAAGTCGCCGGCGTACACTCGCGCGACCGACAGCAAAAACGGCAGGTTCTTGCGCACCGTCAAGGCGGCGTCGGCGTCGTTGTCCAGCAAGACGGCCACCCCTTGAAACTCGGTCGACACCGTTTTCCCCGCCACCACCACAGTCTCTTTGCCGCCGCCGCCGCTGCCACCACCACCACCACCGTCGCCTCTTTTTCTTTTCGGGGCCCTCGTCTCCTCCTCCTCCTCCTTCTCCGGTCGAAAGTGTGCGCACAGGTACGTGTCGGGCCCGTGTACGACGACGATCATGCGCCACTTCATCTTCTGAGTTTGGCGGCCCACGGAACCATTCGGATTTTCCCAGCACGACCCCACCTTGTGTTCCTCGTTCTTTGCCGGGTCCCAGTCCCGAAATCCGTAGTTCTTGGATACATCGAGCTCGAGAAGCTTCCCGTGTAGGTCGTTGTTTCCGAACCCGGGCACTTCCAGTCGATGGCACAGCATCGTCATTATCGCCACGTCGCCCGCCATCGTACAGCGAATGTCTTTGAAAGTTTTCTCCGAATGCTCCCGCTTTTGTACACTGGTGCCGTCACCGGTGCCTGTTACATGCGACAGCAACAGCTGCATCAGGTCGGGCGACAGCTCCACCAGCCAATGGGAGTCGTCGGCGGGCTGAGTCTGTGGACACAACATGTTTCCGTCGCCGGGAGTTTCCGAGTGCATCGTGCGCTGTGAGACGCGCACGACCCACCACTCGACGTGTGCGTGCGTGCGTGTTGTTGGTATGTATATACACATGCAGTCACAATACTTTCACCAATCGTATTCACCGACAAAAAAACATAGTCAGTCATTTTGTCGCACACGGTCGTCCTGTGTTTTTTTTGTTGACGTTCTGCCGTTCTAAACATCTAATGGTCTAAAGATCTACATATTTCACTCAGCACGGCCGAGAAACGCATAATTCTCCTCCACGTGCTCTAAAAACTCAAACGCCTGCTGGACGACATGCCGATGCCTCCTTCGCTTGCTCCGGTGCACCAGCTTGTACGGTGTCGTCAGATCGCAATTCTCATTGTACATATCTTGGCACGAGCGTTTTTTCCCCTGCAGCTCTTCGCGGAATATCTCTGCGGTGTCCTTGATGCTCGTGTGCTTTGCTCGTTCTTCTGCCCTTCGGAGGTCGGTGGTGATGTTTCCAGACACGGCGACGACCGCCGTGACCGCGGACGAGGAAGCGGCCGTGTCGGTGCTTGTGCGCGCCGACGTCTCCATTGGACTCGCGGCGTTTTCGTCGTCGTCGTCGCTGTGCTCCCCCTCCATCAGCGTCTTTTGTAGAAAAGCACAGGTGCGGGGGAAGCGTGGAGGAGGCGACGCATTTGTCTGTTTCGGCACCCGGCCGACATACGTCGCAAGCGACGCATCCATGCTGCTGATCCACCCACTCTGCCCCCGGCAGCCCACCAGCCGACCCCAGCTGTCACGATTGTGCGTTGTTTTCTTCGTGTTCTCGATTGTTTCGTCTATGGCCTCTGGTGTCTCCGCAATCACGAACGCCCCCGCCTGTGTTTTTTTCTCCCCCTTGTTCGTTTTCACCCGTTGCTGCGGTGCGTATATGTAGGCCATTCCCTTGCTGTTTCGGCCCACGAAGCCCAAGGTTCTCCCACTCAGCACCACCACCACCACCTTCTCCTCCATATGCCAACAGAGCAGGCCTGCCGGTGTCTCGCACGGCGTACCAAAGTGTTCGCGCATGACTCTCGCGCACTCCTCGCTCGCATCATTCCCACGAGACGCTTGGTGTCCGTTGCACGAGATAGACAGATCCATCTCCCCTAGTTCCGCCATCGTCGACGTCTTCTCGTCGCTCTCCTCCGTTGTCCATGTCACATACACCGTTGTCGTTTCCCCTACCGTCTGCGTCGTCACACTCTTCACTGTCCCTTTCTCTGTTCTCTTGCGGTCTTTGATATGCATCAGCTTCAGCTCAGTAACAGCTCTCCCTGGCGACAACAACAGCTGATTCTCTCCAGGATTGATTATGATGATGCTCCCCCTCACTCTTGCTTGCACCTCGGGCGACTCATCTGGTGTGGTGAGGCGGCGAGTCGCCGCTGCATCCTCGGTTTCCTGCGCACGCAAGGCTTTCAACTCCGCCTTCAGCGGTGCTAATTCGCCATTGATCTCATTCACCTCCGTTCTCACATCTTTCCTTTTCGCATCGTAACGCTGAACGAACTCCCGCTCTTTCCGCTGCTGCTCACGCTGGTCGGACACGACATGTGTTTGCAGCTTCTTCTTCTCCTCATGAAACGGGAGCAGTGACGATGCACATTCCACTCGAGCGTTGCGTAGCTGCTCCATTTTATGCCGTATCTCGCCCACTCCCTCGTTTTCAAGCTCGCACAACTCCCACCTTTTCACGTTGACGTGGTTCATCGCATGCAGCGCGGGTGACACCATAACCAACTTTCTGTCCGTGGCCACAAACCGTACCGCCTGTGCTGTGAAAAACGCGACGGCTTCTGCCTTCTCCATTGCCTCCCACTGCTCCACCCCCACATAGTACGAGCCAAACTTCACCACTGCATCCTCCTGGCTGTTTGCATTCCACATCTCCACCAGACGGCCACCCCACCCGACCAAAGCAGCCAGTGCGAACGCGTAAGGAGCCATCACTTTCAACACAGTGTAGTGGTCGTTCGCTGCCGAGGTACTCTTCGGCACATGGCCTTCGGTTTTCTTCAGTATCGCCAGGACTTGTTGTTCCGCCACGTACACGTCGTGCGATTCCAATTCGCGCATGGTGGCCAAGATTTCCGACAGCAAGTCGACGAGGTCGTCGTCTACCACCACACCCGAGAGTGTCATGGCGATCGTGGCCAGTTGTGTCAGCAGTTGAGGTGAGTCCGCGTCCAAGGCGAAGGGCTCGTTCTGCTTCTCTTCCTCCTGCTCCCCTCCACACGACGAAGCGGCGCACAGCAGCCGCCCCATGCACCGCATGGATTGCTTTTGCTCCTCGGTGCCGTGCAACACAACCGATCTCACAAGCCCTGGTGCGTTCTCTCGCACATACTCTATGAGCACAGACCGCACCTCCGAGAATCGACCGGTCGATTCTTTCTCTCTCTGTTTGTGCATCCTTACCGGCTTCCCATTCGCTACGAGTTCGCCTTTTTTGTCAAAGACGGCTCCCCCACAGCAATGCGGTTGCATAACAACGATGCGGTTGTTGCTCACACAGAGCTCCAGCGCCCGCAGCTTGTCGTACAGCCCCTCGAGGATTTCGCTGCCCGGTGGCTTGCTCGCCGGCCGCACCAGCTCCAGCACCTCGCTCTCCCCCACACGCAGAGCTCTTTCCATCCACACGAGCAGATACTCGAACAGCTTGGTCACCGTGCACAGCTGGCCACGGAAAGCGGGCGTGGCGGAAGGCGGAGGCAGCACGAACCACAGCACCGAGGAGCCGCCGCCGCCGCCGGCGAGCACGTCGGTCACAACTTTGGCCGAGGGCCGAAGCTCGGGGTGGTCCGGGTCGTTGGCGAGCACGGCGACGACACACACCGCCACGTACCACTCATCGATCGTGACTTTTGCTTCCATGTGCTGTGTTAGCTGCGTGTGGAGCTTGTCCCAGTGCCTTACGTCACTCATCTCCTTCTCCGACCCCTGCTGCCCGGGCACCACCACCACCTGTCCGCTGAAACTCTCTCTCCACAATTCTTTCACTTTCAGGAACATACTCTCCTCACCTGCTGTGCCCCCTTTCAGCAAACCCAGCGCTGTTTTGATATCCCTCATCCTCCGCCTCCGGTCCGTTTGTGACTCCCTGATGCGTAGCACTCTCTCCAGATACTGCAGCACTGCCCTGGCGTTGTCCGGAGTGGCGGCGAGCCACTCCCGCATCATACGCAGTACCGTATCGTTCTCTCGGCTCCACTCGAAGCCCGCGTGCACCTGGTTGTTTCCCCAGCACGCCGTCTGGCTCACCTCACCCTCCAGTCCGCTCTGGATGAGGAAGACCGTGTGCGTTGTTGCACCCGGTGTGCACTTCCACGTGCACGACGAGAGACAGTCGTCGCCCGCTCGCGTGTTCACGACACAGCCGCTGCCATCGGCGCCACAGTTCCCTACTCGCAGCAGGCAGTTCGGCAGCTCTGCCACCAACGTGTCGTCTCCTACCTCGTGCTCCTTCCCATCGCTGTCTATTCTTTTAACCGTCTCCGTTAGAAAATCGCCCTCGTACCACCCGCGGTGCCTCTTGTCCAGGTATTCCCTCAACTCCCCCATCGTCGGGTACTTGAGCAGGGCCATGGTGTTCACGCCGACTTGGCCCTCTGCGTGCGGGGTCGTCTGTTTGCCACAGTACACCTTGACTGTCCACACACGCTGCTCTTGGCCAGAACCCGCTCGCACGTACAGCGTTCCCTCCGCAATGCTCTTCCCCAACACCGTACTCGTGTGAGCGTGCAGGTCCACCAGCTCCTTGAAATCCGGTTGCAGCGACACTGTGCACTCCTCTGCGCCGTCTGCAGGAATGTGCTGCTTCACCAAACACTCCGTGTTGGGGTACTCGTCACCACTCTGCACCACGACGTGCCTCTCGAGCTGCTGTGGCTGCTGTCGTGTCTGTGGCAGTTTGAAGGGCGCCCACACCACTTTCCTTTCGTGCGTCTGTTCTTCTCCTTCTTCCGGCGACACTTCTTTGTACCTTATGGGAAACGGTTCCTGCGCACGCACCTGCCGCCGATACATCCGCTCCGTCTGTGGTGTCTTGCGGCACAGAAACTCCCACGTGCTCTGCATCATACGCATGATCTGGGCGTGTCGTGCGCTGAGTGCCTGTATCGTGCGGGCCTTGTGCGTGAAGACCACGCGCGTGTTGTGTGTGTGCAAGGAGCCCAACTCATGCCATTCAGGCTCGAACTCGGCCGCCGCGTGAGCACTGAACTCGTTACTCTCCAACACCCTTGGCAGCAAGTCGGGATCGCATCGCGAATCGACGGTGTACGAGCGGGTGTGGTCTTTTTGCAGCCGAGGATCGCGGGTGTCGTCCGAGCAAAAGTGGATGTTTCCCACACCTTCGAGCCCGAGCAGGTCCGCGATATACCGTTTCGTCTGTTCCTCACTGTAGACGCCGCTGACCGTGTACTTGAACGTGACACACGCACCACCGCTGCATTCGACGACCAGCACGACGTGTCCACAGCGACGGAACGTCACGATGCACTTGCTGCCGAGCGTGCTTTTCTTCTCGCTGCCTGTTCCGGTGGGGTGCATGAGCTGTTGTTTGTACATCGACACGGTCGGGGCTTGTGTGTTCTCCTCCTCCTCCTCCTCCTCATCGACGGTGACGATGTGCACCATAGTGCTCACCTGAGGAACCCTCGGGTCCTTGCTCGTGTCTTGTAGACAAGGTGGCACCTCGTCCACAAAACCAGCAAGGGTGGTGCCGAGGGTGGCGTCAGGGACGACGACGAGCGTGGTGTTGTCAGGGACGACGAGCGTGGTGTTGTCAGGGACGACGAGCGTGGTGTTGTCAGGGA
>PAUB01000008.1 GCA_002713695.1 Opitutaceae bacterium | reverse complement strand
TCACACCAGGCGTGTGACAAATGTAACTTTTCTTGTTACAAATGTAACTTCCAGTGAAACCGCCTTAAAAGTCCATCTGATCCGCGAGCTAACCACGTGCGCCCTCGGCTATCGATCATTCTAACGGCCTCCACGCTCGTCTTACGCCGGTCCCGGGTCGACCCCCCCCCCACCCAACTACATGTATCGACCAGCAGCGCACGCTTCCCGAGCCCCCGGCAGTTGGTCTTGGCGGCCAGCTGGTAAGACCCAAATTTACATAAGGACGTACACCCCAGAAGAAGTGAACCATGGTTCCTAATCTCGCAGAGCTGAATTCTTCGAAAGACACTGTGACAGATGTTGATAGCCCTTTTGTGATTTTATGGGCGCACCAGTCGAGGGCACGGGTTTCCGTGCAGGAGCAAGAACGCATAAAAAAGCTCAGCTTTGTGCCTCACACCGACGAGAGGCACGAGCTTTACAAGAAGGCACAGGCTGCGGAGAGAGACATGACGAACGGTACGTTTTCTCCGCTCCTTACCAAAGCTGATGAGGAAACAGCGAATAAATTTAACTTTATTGGGGCCGACGATACCAAGACGCCTAAGTACACGCCTAAGCGGACTGTCCTGACCCGGAAGGCCGACGAGAAGGAGCTCTACGACAACAGAGTCTCGTTATACAATTTCGCAATTGTAGAAGACCTAAACATCCCCCTGATGAGTACTTCGTTCGGTGCGAATGGAATCTTGCGGTCTAATACTAAACACGGGGATCGAATCAACTTGTTCTACGAAAGCGATTACTCCACCATGACCCTTCTGTCGGACTACATCAAAGAACGCGACCATATGCTGGAAGCTGTCTTTCGACAGTTTCTAAAAAAGCTCAAGAAACACCAGGATGGGGGTTTTATGATCAACCTAGAAAAAACTGATCAATCAGGTAACATCCTTACTGATGACGAGCAGACGAAGTATAATCACATTGTACTCTTCTTCGAGCGCCTCGTGGAAGCGATGGATACGATGGCCAGCCTTAGGATGGCAGAATGGTCGCCGAAGAGCGTGGGAATCGGCATCAAGTCATTCTGCCAGACGTGGATGAAAGACTCTACAGTTGGCAATGCCCAGTTCAGCATCATGAGCCCCCACTTCCAGACCTGTCACTATGTAGAAGACGACAATCTCGTGTGCAGGGCTCTCAGGTTTGTCAGAGAGGTGGACGACCCCGAGCCAGAAATGCTGCTCAATAACTACAACACTGTGATGGCTGAAATGTGCGTTCGGATGCAGAATGCAGGTTACAGGAAGGCCTTTGTTGACATGGACGAGCTCTTACGGGTCCTTCGCAAGGAGTACCCGTCGTCAAAGTGAAGGTTGGGTTTGTGCCCCTAGGGAGGAGGGGGGAGGGCAGCGTGCCTGTGTCGGCGACGGGCGTGACGCTCTCACTGAACTCGATAGACATGAGGAGTAACACCGTAAAGGTCGAACGTGTGGAGTTCGGACACCAGGACAACGACCCTTGCAACGTCTACGCCCTCTTGACGGACGAGGACCTCGCGTTCCATCGCGCCTCGCTATGCATGGAATGCGAACGAACGGCGGCACGATTCCTTTGGGAATGGTGCCGGTGGTGGCAAATACCACCACGTACAGTATCACTTTAGGGTCGAAGAGCCGAATCCGGCCCTTCGGCACTTAGGAGATAGCCCGTGTGCGGTGGACGCCTGACAGGGGCCCAACCCAGAACGCTATTGCTAAGGGCACCCCGGCTGTCCCCACCATTGAACAGAAACCCCGGCACGCAGCACACACACACACATCCCAGCCAGCCAGAATGCTGGAAGCAGACGAAATCGTAAACGGTCACGGCGATTGCGCCGTAACCGTTTACGAGGGCGAGTGGGAGGAGAACAAGAAAAGTGGCCGAGGCAAGGAGACATACGCAAGCGGCGACGTTTACGAGGGTGAGTGGAAGTACAACAAGAAAAGTGGCCGAGGCAAGGAGACATACGCAAGCGGCGACGTTTACGAGGGCGAGTGGAAGGACGGGCAGAAGTGTGGCCACGGCAAGATAATTTTCGCAGACAGTGGCATTTACGCGGGCAAGATGACGTACAGCAACGGCGACGTTTACGAGGGTGGGTTTTATTACGGGGAGCCAGATGGCAAGGGCAAGTACACTTGGAAGGACGGCGCGGTTTACGATGGCGTGTGGAAGCACGGGCAGCGCAATGGCTGGGGCAAGATGACGTACAAAGCTTAGATGGAACACTTGTCAAGGGCGCACACCGCAATCTCGTGTGCGAGGTGCGTATTTCGGGTGGTTTGGCGAGAAATTACATTTGTAACACGGAAAGTTACATTTGTCACACGCTTGGTGTGAACAGTCTCCTCTGAAGCTGTGAACAAAACCCCCGATGTAAAACTTTTCGTCAACCCGCATATCCACCGGTTTCGAAAATGGTATCCAAAAATGGATGGAAAAATAAAAAGACGATCGACCTTCCAATTTTGGAAGTCTTTATTGAAACCGATGGGTATGCGGGTTGACGAAAAGTTTTACATCGGGGGTTTTGTTCACAGCTTCAGAGGCGACTGTTCACACCAAGCGTGTGACAAATGTAACTTTCCGTGTTACAAATGTAACTTTCAGCGAAACCGCCTCAAAAATCCATCTCCTCGCGGAGATAATAACGTCAACCCCAGTGATCGACTGTTCTAACCGCGATTCGCCCGTTTTCTCCTCGCACCATGAGCACTAAAGCTCGGGGTGCCAAACGGACATACCGTGTCTGTAGAAATGGGGTGGTGGAACGCTCGTGGAACCCGAGGCGAGGGTGGCAGTAATCTGCGAGGGGTGGGAGATTTTTAATTCGTGCTCAGACGGAGATCGATCCACAAAGCGCACCAAGGCTCTGACTATGACGAAGAGGAAGAGGAGGACGCTCCGCGTTTTACTGCGGTGCGCCCGTCACCGAGTTCTGCAGAGCTTCGTCCACGAGCTTTGAGAGCAAGTCGACTCCGTCGAACCGCTTCTGCAAAAGCTCCACGGCGTCCGAGTCCAGCACTTCTTCCCCCCCCTCGTTAAAAACAAAGGGGTTTTGCACGCGCCATCGATTCATGCTTGACGTGAGAATGTTCACACGGCGTTCGTACGCCGTTGCTCTGCGACTTACCATCTTTTTGAAGACTCCTCCTGCCTCCTGCTCTCTCCACGCCGCCGCGTACCATGAACATCCAGTGGACCGCGAATACGCTCCAATGCCAACCGTAGACTTCCTGTCCGATATCAACGGGTAGAGCAGCCATATCCACGCCACCGTCTTTGCGAGCATCGCCTTCTTCTCTATGGTGACGTCGTCCTTCGGCGGGCTCCACACTCCCTGACCTTTGCTCGAATCCACTCGGTGAGCCGAGAACACACCGAGAGCAGAATCCAGTTTGGCGCTGTTGTGTGACAGTACAGACATCACCACCGCGGGCATGTGCTCCGGACGATGGCACTCTAGCAACAGCTTCGTCCCGAACTCAAACCATCTCACGGGGACGACGTGATCCGGCGGCGTGTTTCTCGGTGTCGCCTTCTTAGGCCACGAAGGACCGTACGCCGAACCCCATATTTCAACGTGCCCAAGTTTCTCAATATTTTCCTTGTGAATCTGACGCAACAGATCCAACCACGCCCTTCCCATTGCAGACCGACCAGAGCCGTAGAAATCATTGATTGCAGGCAGACGCAGCGGTGGTTTTGTCAACAGCCTTGGCCAGTTGGAATCTCCCGCCCATTCTCTCAGCAGCTCGACCACGTCCACATCACCAACGTCGTTCTCTAACGCATCTCGATTAATCTTGCCATTTTCATTTATAATACCTTGCTTTTGTTCTCTCAGCAGCTTCAGAACCTTCAGCGCCTTGATCTGTCGCTCCACCACAATCAACTCCCGACTCAGAACACCCTGCCTGATGTTCCACTTTGTCTTCGCGTCGTCAGCCTCGTCCGCTTTTTGCTCTCGTATCCATCTATCGAACTCCTCTTCCTCCTCGTCCTCCTCCTCGTCCTCCTCTTCCCCCCCCTCCTCATTCTCTTCCTCTTCCTCCTCCGCCCCCGCCGCAACCTCGTTCGCACCCACTCCTCGCGACTTGGACGCTTGCCACGCGCGGCGCATCGCCTCCTTGGTCGTATACTTGCACTTGAAGAGGTCTTCACCCAGCTGATCCATTTCGTCTGAAGGCAGGGCACGCCCTTCCAGAAAAGCAGGGGGCATCAGCGTCATCAATCCCCACTTCTTCGTCAGTGCGTACTCGGTCAACGCTTCGATCGTCCACGGTTGGTTAATTGCAAATTTCGTGATTGCAAGGCGCAGCGACAGGCGCGGCGATCCGCTCGTCATATCCCACCTCAACGCAGACACCGGTGCTCGCATTCCGTCTCTGTCTTCTCCGTCTTCCTCGTCCTCTTCGTCGTCCTCTTCCATCCGAACCCCTTCGAATGTGTCGGCCATCGTTTTGGCTCCTTCTACGAGTAGATCGTAAGAAATCCAATGAGTCTTTTGTTGAGACGGCACACGATCTTCCCACACCGTGCATTTTACCTTGTACTGCCTCTGAGCATCCCCCAGCCTCCCTGTCCGTTCCATCACCTCGACCACCCACCCCTTGCCATCCTGGTCTGCCCCTTTGCGTTCATCGGCGAGTTCATTGTATGCTTGCAAGAAATCTCGCTTTACCTCGGTCTCTGAGGTCCATTTGTACCCCCAACTCCTTACACTCGCAGATGAATATGCCACCAGAAACTCATGCTTCTCGTGTCCGTTCTCACGGAGGCTCAAACGCCCCACCACCTTGCTCGTGTTGCCGACGGGGTCTACGCCCGGAAATTTTTCATCCAGCTCGTTCAATATTTGTTCGAGCCCTTTTCCTTTGAGGTCTCCATTTTTTATTGAATTCTTCAAACTTTTGAAGGTGTTATCGTCAAGCACCCCCCTCCTCCCACTCTTGACGATCATCCTCATGTTCCATACCAATCGATTGAACAGTTGTCGAGCCGTGTGGCTCAATGTCTCTATGCTTAGGATTCTCAAGATGCCATTGTTCACTTTCTCTTCGTCTTCCTCAGAATTTATCAATTGCACAATTTGTGATACTTTCTCCTCTATGTCGAAATCAACGACATCGAAATCATCATCATCATCATCTTTGTACCACGTCTTTTGCCTCTTATTACTGGATTCACCATCGACTCCAACATTGGCGTTGCGCCGCTCGCCCAACTTCAAGCGGCGCAACTGCCCTGCCAGATCATCACGCGAGATGTTCCAGCGCCACCTAACGGGAGTCGCATCTGGAACATCCTGCTTTGGACGCACCGACGACATCCTATCTGCTATGCTGCGCAATGGCGCAACGACCTCCCAACGCGTCCAACGTCAGCGCTATTCTAGCGACGCACACACAGTGCGCAGTGCACCCCTCTAGACGGAACAATGCTTCCGAGCTTGCACAAACTGAGCCTCTCTGTCGGAGCACCCGAGCGTGGCTCAGACGGAGATCGATCCGCAAAGCGCCCCAAGCGCGGTGCCGATGCCTCGGACTATGACGAAGAGGGCCTCCAAGCGGACAGTCTCCACCCCAGCCACGTCGAGGATCCCGGGACGCCGCACGACAGTGAAATAGAAAGCAAAGACGGGAGTGAAGACGAGAGTGCGCATCGTCTCTCCCCCGGCTACGTCGAGGATCCCGAGGGCATGGGTCACGATTCTGTGCCCGGGACGCCGTACGACAGTGAAATAGAAAGTGGAGACGAGAGTGGAGACGAGAGTGCGCATAGCTCCCCCCCCAGCTCTCAGGACGACGACAATGAAGACGAGAGGAGTAAGTACATGGACGACGTGGATCGCGACATCGAAAGAAGAAAGCGGGGGCAGATGCGACTGAAACGCATGTGTCTCAAGAAAGGGTGGCCGGCGCCACCCGGCACTCAGCAAGAAGATAATCTCTACGACTTTTCCGATGACGAGTAGGCCGGAGAAAGCACTCACGGCATACAGGCAATCGATAACTTCCCGAGGTCTCTACGCTAGGTGGTGGTGTGTGTTTGGGCGTGCGCTTGGCGGTGACCCTGGCGCGCACAAGTACCCGCCGTGGGTTGGGAGGCTTGTAGACGCAGAATTAAAGGCTCCAAACACACACACATTCCATCCAGGCGACCACCCGGCACCAACACACGTATGCAACCCTGCCCTGACCACAACACGAACTATGACATTATCCTCCACCTGTTTGATCGCGAGAACCACAATTTGTGGTTACACAATCTCTTCTTGGTACCAAAGGAGATGCAAACGCTCTTCGAGAATCACCCGGAATGGGATCCTAATGACCCCGTGCTCACTTCAGTTG
Organism: Opitutaceae bacterium; assembly: GCA_002713695.1. Taxonomy (GTDB): domain Bacteria; phylum Verrucomicrobiota; class Verrucomicrobiia; order Opitutales; family Opitutaceae; genus Cephaloticoccus. Next base: position 13,230 of record PAUB01000008.1, on the reverse strand, counting down.
CTGCCTGCAAGATAGTGCAAAGGGCCCGAATCGGTCTAGGTGTACCTTCTCGCGGCAGCTTTAGTGACCGCGTCGCAGCCAATATGGCTGAGCTGCTCGCAAGCTTGGTGGAGCCCAATGCCAAAAAGACCAAACGTTAGCAAAAAGTCTCCCGTCTCCCACTGCAGATTGTAGGGAGCACAGTGGTTTCAACAGAGCCCGGTCGTTCGTCAAGCGTTGCAGCGTTCCGGGTTGTGTCCAAGCGGGTGAGCGCGGTTAGACTGGTCGATGGCCCGGGACGCGCGCTGTGATCTTCCATGTGAGATATTAACGTATTGGGGCTCAAGAAGCTTTGGTGTACCCGAGTGGTACTGTTTACAAACAACGGACAAGTCCCGACCCACAAACCGGTGGGATTGGCGTCCGGCACCAACACTGATGTCCAGTGAGCACTCGGATTCAGACAGCAATGACAGCGGCAGCGAAGCGTCGCAAGACCAGAGCGAAGACTCAGAGGCAGCGCCAGAAGCAGCGCCCCAGAGCCACGACGTTCAAGAAGAAAAAGAAGCCAATAGTACGAGCGCGACCGGTCGTCCTTCCGCGCACACGTACCCTATAGTCCTCCCCTCGCTCCCTTACCGGTGTGACGACGACGAGTACAACGCTCTTGTAGAGAAAGCCTACAAGGCGATTGGCCTTCTGTCCAGGATTTCTGATCTCGCCGGCGCGAAAATCGACCTGCATTTGGAGGCCTCTCTGTTCTCGACAGCAGCAGCCGGTGCGACGCGCCCTGTCAATCCGCTTGAAGACTTTGAGTTGTGCGTGCCGTTTACAAGAAAGCACACAAATGGACAGCATTTTGTTCCGTCGGGACCCTGCAAAGCCACGCGGTTGGGACTCACGACGTATGGAGTCGATGGACTAGCAAGTTTTCCGCATGTGCTTTATCAGAATGCTCATGGAGAGCACGTATGGGTGCTCGAAACCTGCAAAAAGGTGTGTGTAAAGGCCATGCTGGTCAACAAGAAGCATCCGAATCACATTGTCACTGAGCGCCATGTCCTCGACCTGTTCAATTCGACGCTACCAGAAGGCAATACGCCCCTCAGATCGCTGTCGTTCGAAATGCGCCTTCTCTTCGCGCATACAGACGATTACGGAGCAAATGTTGTGCCGGTCGGCGTGGGTGACAAAACGTTTGAGAAACCACTCTCAAATGGATGCTATCCTCCTCTCACGCAGCTACTAGAGCCGCCCGAGTATCTGAGGACAGTTGACGACGACGCGCTCAAATTGACCGCGGCGTACCGCAGGGTTATGAACGAGGGCAGCGTGGCATTCCCGTTCAAAGCGAGAGGCTCATGCACTAGCAATCTCGCAATCCCTAAGCATTCCAAGTTTATTGTCCGAGTATCCCCCGTCGATCCTCGTCTCCGGCACTTGACAGCCGATTCAGAGCCCTTTCTGATCTCCTCCAAGTTTCTCTCAAACTCCAACGAGGAAGGGGAAGGGGGGCGCAAGAGGCTGGAGCGCGGAGAGGTCTATTATCAGCCATTTGACGGGAGGGGCGTCCCGGTGAAGGTTCACGTTCGCAAGCGAACTTGTGTGCAAAAGAATCAGCATGGCAAGGACGGAGAAGGAAGGGGAGAATATTGAAATGGGTTTTTAGAAACGTTGAGATGCCAGATCGGAGGGTTCAGCCTGTGGCTCTGGACTGCTAAAAGACTATCACGTCTGTCCGTCTCTAGAGCTTGTCGTATTCAGCCTTCAAGTCCTCAATGTCTTTTGCGAGCGTCTCATTCGCTTCATTCCATTTTTTTAATTGCTCCTGACGCTTGTCGGTTTTCCCCTTGACATCATTTCCTATCTTGAACGTGGTGTTCTTGATGCTCTGCTTGTTGAGCTCAATCTGGGCCTTCTTGGCCTTGATCTTTGCCCAGAGACGGGCCTTCTTGGTCTTCATCTGCATGAGGCTCGTGAGCTGTCCCTTGGTGAGCTCGTCAAACCCGAGCTCGTCGCCCCCGTCTTCAAACACCTCGGTGGAGTCACTGGGTCGTTTACTACTAAGTGGGGGGGTGGCTGGCATCACGCGGTGAGAGTGATCTACGTGCACCACCTCACCCGTGTACACAGATCCCGGGTGAGCGTCAATCCCAAACTTCTGGGTCGGCCTGTTACTCATGGTTTTTGACAGACTGTCTAAGCCTCTAGGCGTGTCTAGCTGTGTGTGCTCTTCTTCTTCCAACTGGGTCAGTTTGTTTTGTACTAATCTGCTCCGTCTCAGTATTCAGGCGAGAACTCCGCATTGCTGGGGGTCAACTGACAGCTGAAGCGACACAAACGCACCGGCGTTGCTCCCGTCGGATCCGGTAGCGAGCTCATCAATAGGCGTCCATGTTGCAACCCCCGCGGTATTAGGTGGTAGCGCCATCAAGATCAGATCCGACACGCCCTTTACCGCACGACGGTTGTGAGCGAGCGCTGCGAATGGGATCACGACGTCGAGTGCAATAGCATTTTCGGACGGGGTATTGACGCTAAAACGGCGGTTGAGTCCCTCGACGATCTCCTTTGCCGAAGCAAGGATCTGTGTCTCCTCCTTTCCGAGCTTAAGCGGCACTGAGCTGCGCCCAAGCGTGTTTTGCTGGACTTCAGCAAGGGACTTCTGTAGAGTCGTGTTTTGGGCCTCGTCGACCGTGTACAGTGGAATCGCAGCAAAGTCCCCCGTGGCAAGCTGTTTGGGCGTAACCCCTGCCTGAATCACCTTCCCGTCGGTCGTGGTTGACACGAGCACCACCTGGCAGTGAGCCTTTTCCCTGTGGAGCAACGCGGTACTTTTCATCAGAGGGGAGCTGGTATCGAAGATCAGCTCCACGAACTGTCTGTAAAACATATGCTGGTCGTCTTCGCCAGCGTCAAGTGCCTTGACGACTGACGCGACAGACGGTGACAGAAGCTCGGCGATTTGCATCGAGTGCTTGCTGTCGCGGGCTCGCTTCGCCCTCGCGACGCCGTCTTTTGTGTATAGTCGCGACTGCGCGGCGCTCGTGCCCTCGCCGGCTAGAGGCTGGAGTGTGGCAAAGAGATGCCCGTGCTCTGAAATCGACTCCGCGCCAGAACGAATGATCTTGAGCTCGAGCTCGTCGTGCGGGATGGCGTCATCGGTACCGTACAGCGCCATTATGTGCGCTTCGGTAATCTTGGCAATGTCGTCCGCTGGGTGCGACATAGCCACCTGTACCGCACCAGTTTCATTCGGATCAGCGAGCCCCTCGGCTTGCTGCTTTGTCTGCAAAGTATCCGCTCGAGATCTGGCGCCCCGGTCGAGGGCGTGCACCAGATGGAGGCGAGGGATAAACAAAGCCATTGCATGCCCTGCGAGGTGTGTCTTACCTTGGTCCGCGGCATCAGCGTTGGCTGCATTTGCACCCAGAATGGCTATGCCGACCTCGTAGTGAGCGAGAGTCCGGTGAAGCGCGTAGAGATACGGATAGGATGACTGATTCTCGGGAGGGCTCCCGGGCTCAAAAATCCGACGAACTTGATGAACGAAGGATGTGATGTTTGCCGCGCTCCCGTCGCAGTCGTCGGCAGAGATTGGTGCCGCCGTGGCCTCGGCCGACCAACTTTCTGCGGGAAAGGTCTGTAGCTGTGATGGAAGAAACACAGTCCTTCCGTCGGCCCTGTATGGTATCAAGGCGGCCGTCAAGGTGCTCAGAGCCGATACGACGTTCTCTGCGTACTTTGCGGCTTTCATACCCCGATGACCGTTGTCGAGAAACTCTTTGTAATTCTCAGTAGAGTCGCCAAACTCAATTTCGATTGCCGCTTTCAGGACCCCCTCCATGGCTGCATTTGACAGCGAGGGCTTTTTGCCAACAACCTCTGCGCAGAGACTGTAACCAGTAGCGTTGTGGCCATACGGAACACGCATTACAGACTTAGTCAGGGATGGAGCAAATGGCGAGACCAAGATTTGCCTCCGCTCCCACGCCGAATTGTAGATATCGAGCATAATCTGTTCGACAGCTTTTCCCACGGCGTTTTGTTTGGTATCATCTGTAAACTTCACTACGTGCGGCCTCGAGTTTTCGTCGACCACACGTACCTGGCGAACACCTATGGCTGAGGAAATCTCGTCCCAATTGGGGTATGTCAGCGGGATGATGCCGGTGGGGGCGTTGTCTGTCAGAAGCAGTTGAATGGGGTAAGCCACCTGTCCAGATACGGTGGAACAAAGGGTTGCGTTTATACTTGCACCAAGACGCGTAACAGACGCAAGCATCTGAGCCCGGTCGGATATCTCAAAGTGAGATCCACGCCAGACGGCCGAGGGGAGAGGCAGTTTAATCGTCTGAGGCCTTTCTGTGAGGAACACACGGGTGTGGAAATTGGCCCCTGTAGTCGATAGCAGCGTATGATATCTTGCACACGCGGCGCCCAGCGTCGTTCCCCGTGTGAGGGTGGCGTCCTCCAATGGTGCCTCTGCCTTCGAAACTGTCAGCTCAAGGTATGCGCTCATTCTTTCACCACCCCTTTCCTTCTCAGGGTTAAACGGCACTAATCTCACAAGCTTCTCCCCCGCACCCCCCGCGCAAAAGTTACTGGTGATAGAGAAGACTACCGGGAAACCCAGACAAATTGCTAGCCGAGTGGGTTTGGAGGATGTCTATCCCTGTGTGGTGTGGTCTCGATAAGGCTAGGGCTGCTATCCCCCGTCCCAGTCCCTTCTAGTGCCAAAGCGTTCCGGGATCTCCTTCGACTGCGGTCTCAGAGGCTCGCTAATCATTTAATGTGTTAAAACGACCTTAGTAGTGGACAATGGCAACCGCCGTAGAGTTGAAGAGAGGGTACGAACAGCTTACTGGTTACCGCACCGAGCAGGACCGTGCTAACGTCGTGGCGGCATTGCAATCACCTCGCCTCGAAGCCCCCCTCAACCGCGGAGTCGCTCTAAGAGCACCGGATGTCCTTCCGACCAGCAGCCAAGGACACAAGAAGAGTAACGCTACCATCGTCTATCCTCGAACGATTACAGCTGACAGCTACGACAGACTCTGCCCAAGCCGGGACTCTCGGGCCTTGCAGCGTCCAGTACACAACACTTTGGTTTTCGTGGCGGCTGATGTGCCTTCAGTTGCGAGCGGTGGGGTTAATCGCATCTCTACTGTCGCCTCTTTGGAAACGGTAAACACCGAGCTTTTGTGGGCCAGTAATACTCTTGCATCCCAGATTGAGATCTTGAGCCGTTGGAGGCTCGACGGAGTGCTTAAGGTGTTTGACGACCAGACGAACGTTGACGAAATTGGTGTCTCCAACACTGACATTATTGTTGCATTACAAGGTCCTCAAGATATTCGGAATATATTCACAGAACGACCACTCGTCGGGGAGAGCCTTTACTTAGGCCTCGTGGTGACCCCAGACGGTCTGCAATGGATTGCTTTCAGTTCTCACCTTCTTGATGATAACGAGGTCGCGCAAATGACGGGGTCAAGGCCAATCCGAAGCGGTGTTGTGCCAACCCCGAGCATGCCCGAGAGATCAAATGTCAGAATGCTTGCGCATGGTAATTTGAAGTGGCTTATTGGAGCCTACTACCTCGGACGGACGATAGACACCAATCCATCGCCCAGTACGACCACCGTCAATCTCCACGTCGAGTTCTGGAGAGCTTCCTTCTTGAGGGCCCGACACAACAATTCCGCCATTGGGAGCAGCATTGATGAGAGCCTTAACCTCATTCCGGCGCTGCAGTTTGCATCGCCACCCCCCCCAGAAGGTGGTACTACTCAACCTCCGCCTCCGCCTGCCGTCCTGCCTCAACCTCCGCCTTCCACTCCGCCTCCGCCCCCGCCTGCCGTCCCGCCTCAACCTCCGCCTCCGCCTGCCGTCCCGCCTCAACCTCCGCCTCAACCTCCGCCTCCGCCCCCGCCTGCCGTCCCGCCTCAACCTCCGCCTTCCACTCCGCCTCCGCCCCCGCCTGCCGTCCCGCCTCCGCTTGGCGATACTGCGCCCTCTGCCATTGTAGAGGAGGCACTCGCCCTGCTAACGAGGATAGACACTGTCCCGTGGAACGGAAATTATCAAGTCGGCCTTGATTCTGCTGCTGACAGAGAGTTGTACTTTACACCCGGGCTGCAGAAGGTCATTACTAGCAATCTTGATTTCAAAGGGATTTCTAAAAGGCCCGGTAACAGCACTCTTGCGAACACACTGATGCGGTACGACGAGGTGGTCTGTAAGACGATTCCGATAATATTGGGAATCCTCCGAGGCGAGACAGTGATGAGCGTAGATGTTCGCGAACTCTTTTGGGAGCTTGGCGGAGCGCTGGCCATGTTGGAGCTGACCGATCCGGAGCTATTTGCGTGGGCGCGCTCAACGGCTTACACAACCACCACCTCCGACATGAACAGTGCTAGCAGCGAGACGGGCGCGCTGTGTCGGGCGACGGTGACACGAGACCGCATTATTGCACTATTGAGGCTGCAGCGCTAGGGTGGAAATTCGTCGTGATCAGCATTTAGAGACTCGGGAATGTCCCAGAGAATAACGTTTGTGCTAAACGATCTGGCGTCTCGGGGAATTGAACAGACCCGGGGGTCAAACCACCGCCCTTGCGCAATCGCAGTAGAGTCTATGGGTCCTACACTTCAGAAATATGGAGGCGCGTATCACATGGAAGACGCGCACGCAATTTCCATTGCCGAGCCACCTGCGCTTCCCCAGCGGCGCGCGTGCCTCGGCCCCTGGATAGTCGCCGTGGGGGTGATTTGGTGCATCGCGACGGTCGGCATGGCGATCGCATTTGTCGTGACGGGGCGGACGGTGACCGAGTACAGAGCCGCGAGGCTTTCGCCGATTGTGCGGTCAGTGGACATGGCAAACGACGTGACTCGGCGCGTGTGTTATCTGAAACTGCGAATCACAGACGGAGAGGCGACTTTGGCCGAGGTCGGCGCTGCCCTTGCACTGTCAATTGGCAACAGCATAAACGTAGACACGGAAACGAGTCTGCGCGACGTGGGACGTTGTATAGTTGCTGTTCGTTTTGCAAAGTGTGACCCTTCGTTGGAGAATATGCTGGGCGGGACTGCGCTCCAACAGTCGTGGAGCGCAAATATTAACCGCATGAGAGGGGCGCAACTCATAATCATAGAAGGCCCAGAGGTGCTCTCTGTAGAGGAGGCAAACGCAAGCACATGATATCGTCTATCTATCGCAAGCCCTGAGTTGGCAAATACCACACCGTAGCTTAGAGGACGTTTCATGAGGACATTTGACTAGCTGGTCAAAAACAAATGTAGCCCTTCTATGAGCTAACGGAGCATTAGCCAGATCTACTATCGATAGTAGAGAAGGACAAGAAAGAGGCATCATTTAGAAACCACGTCATGAACTTCCAAAAGTTGTCGGGCGCCGCCTACTACACGACTGGCGCCGCGACTGGCGCCGCGTCTGTTGAGAGTTTATCCAAGAAGTATTTTGGTGTAGACCTCGCCTACGTGGAATTCCCCCGGATGCTCTACCGCGTCGAGAGCGCCGTCTTCGGTGCTGCATTCGTGTGGTGTGCGCTGTACCTGCTCAGCTCCACCGCACCCCCGAGCAACAATGTCTCCTATGGAATCACCATCCTGGGACTGACGTCCTTTGTGACCGCAATGACGGCCCAACGTATCGAAAAGGCGTACAGTACGTACAAATATAATCTGAAGATGACGAAGGACGAGAACGAAGCGAAGGACAAGCTGATTGCCATGAAGACAGAGCTTGAGGTCAGCCTCGATTTGATTCGCTTCGCCGGGACGATGATCACCGGCCCGCTCGCCTTCTTTGCGCTCTACAACATGCTTCCTCTCGGCGTGGGCGACATTCTCCAAGGCCGTGGAGTGATAGTGATGCTCTTTGTGTTTGGCATGCTGGCCTTTACCCTTAGCAAGCTCCTTGTCTATGAGACACCGAAGAAGGAGGATAATTTGACCGTCCAGATTGTAAATGTTATCCTTCTCCTCGGTGGCGGGGCGTTAATCCTGATTGTTTTCATTGACCTCCTCACTTCGGCCAAGAATTCACCAATCGAGAGCAACATCTTGTTCTTCTGTCTCGTGGCATTAATCGGGTACAGCATTGTCTACCTTTTTGTGCAAATTTGGAGGGTCACGGAAACAGACCATCGCGCTGAATGGATCGACACGGGCAAGCACGTCCTTTTAGTGCTTCTCGATGTTCTGGTGGTGGGATTTCTTGTCTACGGCTCGCTCATGGACGCCTACCAGAGGCCCTTCACCAACACTCGATTCTTCCTCACTACCCCGGAAATTACTCTCTCACCCCCTCCTCCGATGCCCCCTCTTCCCATGCCGCCCTCGCCGACGTCGTGAGAAGAAGGAGAAGAAGAAGCAGGTTCTCGGTCAAGTGCTACACGGCATGCGACATCCTCTCAAAAACACATCCTTTCTGTCTCTGCAGTGTGACGAGAAGAAGAAGAACAAGGGACTGTAAATTGCTCATTTCAGCACTCTTGGTGTATACAGTGCTATCTCATAATGACGTCACGATATCCGAGAGCTTTGCTACAAGTGTATCCCGCAATTGTGTGTTGCCATCACTGATGGCTAAGACAATCTGTTCGCGTATCACTCTAAATTTGGAGGCATAGGCCTGATCGGGATAGTCTCGCTCGAAGTTGGCCCTTGCTAATTCCGCCTCGTACCTTGCGCGTGTGCACCTCTCCTCGTCTCCACTGCTCTCGCGTGGGCGCTTAGGACCGATACCGCTGATCCTAGAAGTAGTAGTATCACCGGTGTCATCGGAGAATACGTGCGTTTCGAAGCGGTGGATACGATTTGAAATTGAAGTCAGTGTTTGCTTCATCTCGGCCACCTCCCCTGCCAACGGGGAGGGGTCCGGAACCGTAGTAGTAGGCGGCGTCTCGGCGTCCGCCTTGCCGTGCACTGCCAAGTCAAGGCCCATCCCAACTCTAGATTCAATCTCGTCGGCGAGCTTCTTCGAAGCATCATCGTTGACTGCGCGGAGGATCGGAAGAAGCAGATAGAGCGATCCCGCGACGTTGAAGCGATGCCCCCCCTCTCTCATGTTGCCCCACTGCACGTGTCTCCAGTGCGTCTTGTCGACGCAAAACCTCGCGTGAGTTGAATCGACGTTGTCCTTAGAAAACCATGCGAGGTACAGCGCCTTCCGTGCGCTCAGGGAGGGTATCGCAATCTCTAGCACATCCTTGACGTCTAGAAAAACACGACTCTCGATGCAGCCGCAGCGAATGCTTCGTTCCGGCGGGAACCACGGCGCCACGAGAGTCCCAAACTGCTTGACGACGATGAGTGGGGACAAGGCAGAGGCGACGGGCGCTGTGACGGCAGCAAGAGGCATGGGCAGGCGAGACGATTGTGCACTTACCTGGTTTGAGTGAGTGTAATCCAGTTGAATACGGAGATAGCGGTCTCTCTCTCTGGCTGCAAGTCTGACTGAATCTGCTCTTCCCGTACCACCCAACTACCCCTATGTGTGCGCACCCTGCATGCTCTACGGCGGCGGTCCTGACCCCAACTTTCGACCTGCGGTGATGTGAGACAGGGGGAGGGGCGGAGTAAGGCCACAATACAGAGGCCTAATTTAAGCCTCTGCTGTGACAGAATCAAACACCCCCCCCCTTCCCTCCCTGTGCATGCGGAAGCTCACGGGAAGCTCCGAATCAAGCTGTTCTTGCCATTAAAACTCTTGATGCGGCACGCTTCCTACATAACAAGCACGTCGGGTGGGTAAGACAATAGACCCGACCATTCGCGGTCGTTGGATGCAACTCGCGGCGTACCATGTTGTACCTGTGAGCAACATAGGAATCGCAACCATCACACACAGTGCAAAATTTAAGCTGCACGCGTGGGGGCGAACTGGGGTAAGGGATTCGGGGGTGGGGCGCACTCGATGATCCGATCGCTACAGTCGACGAGCCTTATGAACCTGTGCATGGACATTCCGAGCTGTTGCCAGGCATTGCGTGTGGGATTTGATTCGAAGCAAATCTTACTCAACCACGCGCTCCAAGATCTTTCGACTCGCGCGACGCGCCGGTGAGAAGATTACAGTCTCGAGACCAAGCGAGAGCGACAAACACGCGACAAAAATCGCGACAGCAAACGTCTTTCCAAAGCGTCTGTGAACAAAAAGAGGAAGTGACCGGTGGTCCAGTGGGCAGATTGTAGAACCTAAACTACCATATGTCTCTAGAATCTGCTGAGCGCTACCATACCGTGGGGTCGAAATCATGACCTCTCCACCAAAGTCGGCAGGCCATTCGTACTTGGAGCAAATCGCGGGGCGGTGCAGTGACCAATCTTCTTTGAAGAGAACCCGAGCTGTGGCGGCCATGAAGGCGTCGTGAAACTCGACTTGCTGACTCGAACGCTCGAAGCCGCGTTTGTCGACCTCTTTGAGAAGGGTCTTGAGAGTTCGCAAGTGTGTATCCCCGGAAAACTCGTCGCTAGCAAACCGAGTGCCGTAAGCCTCCGCAGCTCCTTCCCCGGCCGACGACCCGGTAATTCCACTTCCATCCGCAGCAACGCCCGTGGGTGTCTCCAATACAATCTCCTCGATCGATCCTTTCAGCGCCAACTCTTCCCGCCGCCGCTTGCGGACGGCGGCGGTGCTCAGTACGTGATCGTCAAAAAGATTAAACAGATCGTTACATATCAGACTCTGTTGTTCCGCCATTCTTATCCCGGGTAGGTACACTCTCCAGTCTAGCACGTCACCCACAAAGGTCGGTTTACTACGTTAGCGTTCGTTCTTAGCAGCTAGCCTCTAGGAAGGGGGGGGGGGCACCTGGTCGATTGTTTGTGCGGCAGTTGCTCAGCTAAAAGTGACAGTTCTGAACCGAATTAGTTAATTAACGACAATGACCGACGCGAAACACACACAAACGAGCGAATTCCCTATTATTTCCTTTTCTTCTTCGGTGGTGATTGGCTCATACGGTCGAGACCAGAGGGGGGCAGTAGTCTTGACCAGAGGATATCACCACACTTACGACGACTTTGCCGACCCGAAGGCAAGCATCGACGAGGCGGCCACTTCGAGGGATACCATGCTCTCACGTGCGCTCTTGAGGCTGACCGCCTCTCCCCGGCGCCAGCGAGCGTCGCCAGGAATAGCATCCGGGCCCCAGTGGCCTACAGAGGCGGCAAAGGGTCCGTGATGTCAGACTCAGTGTGTGTATGTAGGAGAGAGAGGGTCCTTGCGTTCCAACAGGGTGGCGAGAGGTCGACTGTGGAAACTCACCCTGGCCCGGGACAAGCTCTTTGGCAGAATTGGAGAATGGATTGTACTTGCGATGGGGACCGAGGAAGCAGAGGGAGTTGTTGACTGAGCCTGTGCACGCACACAAAGCAGTTTGTTAGCTATTTTGACTGGGTGGATCAAGAGCTGCTGGTTGTTAGCATGCTCCCAGAAGACGCCGAGTCCATAGCCCGTCCAGTCGGCTGCTCATCGTGCTTCGCGGCTGCGCACATCTGCTCGTGATGAACACCAAATGGTTCGAATCAGAGAGACATATACCTTGCGAAATGTACTCCATGTTCTCCTGGGCGCGCATGTCTTCGCCGTAGTGGACCTGGTGAAGATTTAACGCAGTCTTGTATGATTTGTATGCCTCTTCGCCTCCGGGGAAGGACTCGTGAGTGCCACCACCGGCCATGCTGACCTCCCACGGGAGCAGGCGGGAGGTGATCGACATCACGGTGTCCATTTCCCCGGAATCGTACTGACTCTCGCTCATCGGGAAAGCGAGCATGGAAGGGTACTTGGCGCTCGTCTCATTGGCAAACGAGAGGCGCTCCATGATTTTCTTCGAAGCATTACTCGGCTCCTCCATCGAGCCATTCTTGCTGAGTGTGAAGAAGTCGGTGCCGCCGCCCGCGACGTAGCCAGCGCAGGAGATGTCGCGAAGGACGAAGACGTTCTGGAAATCACACACACAAGTTGTGAGATTGTGTGAGATGCTCTTTCAGCAGGACGATTGTGTGTGTGTACGTGTACTGTGCAAGCTTGCCTGCGGCTTGGTGACGACCGACTTGAAGTGGCCAGTGTAGTGCCTGTGCACACAGAAAACGTGTCGACTCCACAGGCCAACAACACTGGGAACCAAAACGATGCTACGCGTCGCCGGTGAGTGCTGCGGCGCCACTCACCCCTCGATCGTCTTGACCTGGGTGTTGGCCGAGATCTGCATGTCTGCGAACGCAGACACAGAGTACATGTCAGACGATGCGACAAGGGGTGCCTTTGAGGAAGGTCAATGGTTTGGGTGTGGAACGAGAACACACACCGGCCGGGCCAAAGAGCGTCGCCCCGGTGTCGCGGCCGGCGACGGCGACGACCGCCGAGTGCATCAGGTGCTCGATGAACGGCCGCGCGACGACAATGTAAGCCTTCTTGTTTGCCGCGTTCGTCGGGTAGACTAAGTTGAGGTTATTCGACGAACAATCTTTGTTGGCAGCGTTGAGGAGCCTGGCATTCGCCAGCCAACCGTCGATATCGCAGGGGACCGTCCCTTCTCCATCACCTGCGGCATTTGACGCGAGCGTGGCCTTGAGGGCCTGATCCCAGGTGATGCGCACGTGGCGGTCCGACTCCTCGTTGTAGATCAGTATGTCCATGAAGCCCTTCGCGCCCTCGGGCGGGCGGTCGGGGGGGGGTCCCATGACGTAAAACTCGCCAACCTGGCTCGAGCGCGTGAGCATTTGGACGGCGTCGGCGTCGTCGGAGACCTCGAACTGTGAGCATGAGATTCGTAACACGCGGGGCTGAGCTCGCAGTCCGGAGAGTCTCCCTACCACTCTTGCCACCGCCCCTGGCCAAGTCGCACACCGGCTCCGACATGACCACACCAAGGCCACGGAAAGCGCGCGTCGCAAAGCCCTGTAGGCCCGCGTCAAACTCGGCCTGTGCCTTGGGGCCACCGACGGCGTAGAGGGTCTTCTCCTCAGGGGCCAGCGTCATGTAGAGGCCGAGCTGCCTGCGGACAAGAGAGGCGGGGAGGCAGGTTTTTGGTAATGTTAGCCTTTATGAGAGTGCGCAGAGTCCGCCCCTTCCCGTACGGGAGTGTTAGTGGCGTGTTCGAATCTAGCTTTGCGCACGGCGGCATGACCATCATCGTCGGGGTCACGCCGTAACGGGACTGCAAACGAGGGGGGGGGGGGCACACAGACAAGCGCAAATCAGAAGGGGCGC
>PAUB01000051.1 GCA_002713695.1 Opitutaceae bacterium | reverse complement strand
CGGCGCGTATGTGTGCGCGCCGGGGGGGGGGGGGGGGGGGTAAAGCTCGCGTTATTCCAGCGCCGGAGCCGCGGAGGTCGAGAATCACCTTCCGCCTTGGGGTTTGTTCTGCTGCTGCTGCAGCTGCATGTCCCGCTCTATGTCGTCCCAGCTTCTGGACACGTTCCCTGCGGCGAATTTCCAGTCGGCGGGGTCGAAATACTCACCATTCTTTATGAGGACAAATGTCCAATCGTATGATTCTTTGACTTGTGCGTCTATGAACGGCGTGTAATAGTCCTTAACATCTTCGTGCGATTGTTCCGCATACTCGCTCGCTGTATCTGCGTTATAGAGCGCGTGCAGGTGCGAGGCGGTGAGTTCGTGTTTGCCCAACTTCACCCACGCCGCCTCGACTGTGCGCCACTTGTACTCGATTCTACTGACCATGCTGTAGCGTAGGTGCGTTTGCAGTTGGTTGACGGCTTCCAAAAAGTCGCGACACAGCAAAAGACCGGTGCACAGCTCATCGTCGGTGAGTTGTGGGGACTCGCGGCGGTGCACGGGTACTACGTGGTGGTTCATTTGAACGTATAGATACCTCGCCAATCTGGGGAACTCGCCCCCCCTGGCGTGGTTCTTGTACCCCAGCACACGCAACACGTTCGCTACCCACGGTGGATTGAAGAATTGATCGTTTGTATCGTCTGGCCACTTTTTATCCACCACCCAGTCTGGGCTGTTTTCTGCTTCCACGAGCCCACGCAGCTCGTCGAGCATCGCTTGTCGTGTCCGTGGTGTGCTTTTGCCACCAAATAAGCTGCCAAAGAAGCTTGTACCGTTTCCGCCGGTGGCCAGCGCGCGCAGCTCCTCGCGGGTGTGTTCCGTGTGTTCCATGTGTTCCATGTGTTCCATGGGTTCTCGTGTGTGTTTCTCGTTCCCCGTTTCTCGTTTCTCGTTCCTTGCTCCTCGTGTATAGTGTGTTCGAAAACAAAAACATGCGCGCACGATTCGTCCGCCGCGGACGAAGCGTTCAGTGGACGCTGCGCGATTCTTCGCGGCGTTCGGTCGCGGCGGCCGTGGCGGCGCCCGCGCTGCCCGCCGCCACGGCTTGGGAGGGCACGGAAGGCAGCGCGACGGGAGTGGCTTTCACGACCGCGGCGGTTTCGATGCCTTCCGTGCGGGCGAACTCCCTGAGCTCGGCGTCCGCGTCGAACTCCTCCAAGTCCTCCATGCCGGCCTGCAGCGGCTCGCTGAGCAGCTGCGAGATCTCGCTGCAGTCCTGCATGGACTCGTGCATGTCGTCCACCAGCTTCTCCACCGAGACCAAGCTGGAGGCTTCTTTGCTGCCGCTGCCGAAAGTGGCCCTCATCGCTTTCGCGGAGGAGGAGAGCGCGTCGGCCACGTCCATGTTCACGTTGGCTTCGCTGAGGTTGTCCCTGTGGGCCTCCACTCCGATGCGCATGCTGGTCGTCTTGTTGAGGCTGATCTCGAGCAGCTTCAGCCGCTTCAGGGCGGCGGCGGCTTTGCGCCTGTCGTTGCTCTGCAGAAACTTGCGCACCGCGGCCTTCTGCTCCTCCACTCGCACCACCATGTTGTCCTCCTTGCTCAGCAGCAGGTCCACCGTCTCGGCCAGCCTGTGCATGCTCTCCGGCAAGTCCGGCGCCGGCTGGTAGCCGAAGCGCTTGGCCAGCGCCCTCGCCCTCACCTTGTACAGGCCTTTCCCCACGCACTGCCCCATTGTTTCTGTTGTGGTGGTCGTCGGCGTCCGTGTGATCCCCGCCGACGCGTCTCTAAATATCTCCGCACGGCAGCAAAAAAAACCAGAGACTCCTCTCGCCCCTTCCTCCCTCCCACCGCCCTCCTCGCCCTTCGCTCAGAAGACCACGCAGCCGGCGACTCGGATGTAGGTCGGGAGCGCGACGAGAGGCGGGGGGGTGTCCAGTTCCTGCTGCGGTGTCGTCGTGTGGTCGGGCGGCTCGACCGTCGCCCGCAGGCGGTGGGTGTGCTCGCAGGGCGCTTCTTGGTGCGAGCCGGCCGCCAGCTCGCTCTCCGTGCGGGTGGTCGCCTCGTCGGCCTCGTGCACGTGCGCTCCGCCCGCTCCCATCGGCGAGCACGAGCCGAACACGTCGTGCTTGTGCCACCACTGGTGCTCCTCCACCGAGGCTTCGCATTGGTGGGTGTGTTTGGTCGAGTACTGTGGAGTCTGCGACGTGGATGGCACGGCGAGCCGACTCCGCAGAGCGCCGAGCGCCGACTCGTGCGAGTACGTGTCGCACTTGCGTTCGCTGGAACCGAGTTCGTTCCAGGTCGACTTGGGCACACACGCGCCGCCTGCCCCCGTGTCCGGTGTCGAACTTCCGGGCGGGTTGGGCAGATTCGGCAGATCGTCCAGCTCCGACGCGTCCGACGTCGGCACCCAGTCGCAGCGTACGTCGGTCGGACATATGTCGGCGGTCGGCAGGTAGCGACTCGCGTCGAAGCCGCCGCGTATCGTGTGGTTCTCGACGAAGAGCCAGTCGTCCAAGTAGGTCACGAGGTCGTGCACCGGGCGGTTGGAGCCCGGCGAAGGCGGCACCATGGCGTCCAGGGTCTCGTTCACGGTCGGTTCCGTGTGGATGTCGCTGATGATGGCCGTGCCGCGCTTGCACCCGAATCCTCCGCCTTGGTCGTTGAGCTCGGCGTCGGTTTGGATGGCGGCGTCGACAATGCAGTAGCCGGGTATGTACTTCTCGTCGCCTGGCCCCATCAGACAGTCCATGAACTCGGAGCCGTACGTGTCGAGCGACGTGCCCACGTCGTCGGCGATGGCGCCCGCCGTGTCGGCAAAGTAGTCCAGGTTGTGCTTGTGTTGGTGCGGATGGGCGTTGGGGAAGCACACCGAGCAGCCGCAGTACTCCACGTCGCTGGTGTAGACTTTGCCTCGCCGAGTACAGTCTCCCGCGCACGTCTTCCACGTTGCGCAGGTGTCGCTCTCCCACGTGGCCTGCTTCCACGTCTGGCACTCGGTGCTCTCGTACGACGCCGTCTTCCACTCTTCGCAGGTGGTGCTGTGGTAGCCCGCCGTCTTCCACTCTTCGCAGGTGTCGCTCGCGTAGCTCACCGTCTTCCACTCTCTGCAGCTGCCTCGGATGGACTCGCACCACCCAAGCACGCACACTTCGTTGTACCACCACCGCTTGCAGCATGCCTCGAAGCCACTGGCTGCGCCACAGAGCTCGTTGCAGGCCTTGTCGGCCCAGTAGTTGCCATACACGTGACCGTCTTTGCACTCGACCGTCCGTTGCTGCCACCGCTCGCAGCAGTTCTCGCCGCCGCTGGCCGCTCCGCACTTCTGGTTGCAGGCCGCGTCCGCGTACGCGTCGCCGTACACGTGGCCGTTGATGCACGTGGCCGTCTTCCACTTGTACGCGGCGCAGCAGTCCTCGCCGCCGCTGGCCGCGCCGCAGAGCTCGTTGCAGGCCTTGTCCTTCCAGTAGTTGGCGTACGTGTGGCCGCTGATGCAGTCCTCGGTCTTCTCCTCGAACACGTCGCAGCACGCGTTGCCGATGCAGTCGCAGCACTTGTGGTTGAAGGCCTCGTTGCACGTCTTCGTCTCTCTCTCTTCGCACGCGAGCGAGTCGGCGTCTTTCCACCCGTCCCAGTCTCGCGTGGCTTGTTCTGGCACGGAACACGACTCCACGTGGCGAGCGCGGTCGCTCGGGCAGCTCGTTTCGGCCGGAAAATCGTTCAGGCACTCGAGGCCCGCGGGTGGGCCGAACAGCGCTCGCACGACCGCTCGATGCGCGGCGCGCTCGGTGCGTGTCGCACGAAGCTCCAAGCGCCGCATTTGGTTGTTCCGTCTGTTCTTCTCCTTCTTCTCCTTCTTCTTGTCCTTGGAGCTCTTGTCGACCGCTCGCGTGTACGCGGAGTACAGCTGCTTGGTGGCGGCGACGCTCGTGCCCAGCGCTTTGCCGGCCGTGCGCGCGCCTTGCGCGGTCACGGTGCTGTTTCGGTAGCCGTACTGCAGCGCTCGCAGCATGGTTTCGCTGCGCCGCACGAGCTCCAGCACGTTGCGGCGCATGTCGGCAGCGACGGTCGCTTCCGGGAAGGACACGTCTTGGAAGCTCTGCGGCGGCAGCGACACGCTCGGTGTCGGGAAGCAGGAGTCGCTCACTTCGGAGCCAGCGACGACGTCCGGCGCGTTGATGTTGTCCGGGCAGGGCAGCCCGCCGCCGCAGTCCTCGCATCCGCCAGCAGTGTCTCGCACGGCGTCCAAGAAGCCGATGGCGTCGGACACCGTGTTCGCTGGGCCGAACGGCAGCGCGTCCGACACCCAGCGCGCCATGAGGTACATGTTGGTCGCACCGTCCCTGATGCCTTGGTCGCGGGCGCACGGCTCGGCGTTCTTGAACTTGTACGGCGTGTCCTTCACAAAGTCTTCGGTGTCGTACTTGCGATACTTGTGCGTGTGCCCGCCGGCCCACTCGGTGTGCCTGCGCGGTCGGCACTCGTAGGGAGCGTCGACTCCATCCTCGCACACCGGGTAGTCTCGGTGGGTGTGGCCGCCGCCCGCCGAGTCGGTGGTCAGCGAGGCCTCCACTCGGTGCGCGTGGAACCACTCCGCAGAATCTAATGCCACGCTCTCAAGGGCGTGCGTGTGCTCGCACTCGGGAGCGGAGTCGGCCACCTGCACCGAGTACTCGTGAGCGTGCACGCCGGCGTTGGTCAGCAGCGTGCGGTCCGCGCTGTCCGCCCCGATCGCACGGTCGTCTCTGTGCCGCTTGCCGACCGTCGCCCGCGGCGAGCTGCCGTTGGGCAGCGCAAAGTAGCCGTCCGGGCAAGGCTCCGCGCCGTCGTCGATGCCGCAGAACACGTCGCCGACGACGGCGTGCAGCTCGGCGTACTTGCCGACGGACAGGTGTCGGCCGTCGCACGGCATCCAGTCGCTGTTTGGCGAGTCGGCCGCTCCGAGCACCGCCGACTCCACCAGTTGGTCGGCGGTCCTGAGCGTGCCGACCGGCTGGCTCACGCAGTCGAGGCCGTGCACGATCTGCACCGACTCGAAGACGGCGAGCAGCGAGCTGGACACGTCGAGGCCGCTCAGCGCGAGCACCCACGCCGCGAGCGCAAAACAGAGCGACACGATCGAGCAGCAGCAGTGGCCCGGCAAGCCGCTCGGTCTCATGTGTGCGCGCGTGCGTGTAAGCGAGCAACCGAGTAAAAGTCTTCCGTACCGAGTGTGCGTCTCTCAGTGCGACCGTGTCTTTATAAAGTACGATACACGAATATCGCGTCGGTTGAGTTCTACGCCGACGGGTGCGGCCGGCGAGTCCGTGTCGGTGGTGACGCTCGCGACCGGCGCGTGGGAATGCGGCCTGAACTCGATCGTGTCGGGCCGCAGCCGGCTGTCGGCGATCTCGTGCGTGTGGGGCACGGTCTGTGCCGAGTGCTCCTCTTGCGGATCGACCGGCAGCCGGATGCGGTGGGTGTGGTCGCCGGCAGGTTCGTTCTCGTACCGCTTGAAGGTGTGCACGTGGGCCCCGTCGGCGCGCGCCTTGTGCTCCGAGCCGTACGGGTGGTCCGCCGGGTCGTGGTGAGGCTCGCTGGCGTAGTCCGCGCTGCCTCCCGACGTCGCGCTGCTCGGAGTCTCGTACGCGGCCGTGTCGTCCACTTTGGCGAAGCCTGGCAGTATGTCGCCCTCGGTTTCCGGATCCCACGAGATGTATCTGGCCAGCGTCCGGTGCCCGCAGGAGGAGGCTCGGCACCGATTGCAGTTCGTCTCGCAGCGCGCGCTCGGCTCGACAAGGTCGTGCCGCACGAAGCCGACGAGCGGTATCGCCACCATCGGGCACTTGTGTCTGTGGGTGTGGGTCGACTCGTGTCGGTGCACGGTGACGTTCGGCGCGCCGTGGTTGTGGGCCGCGTGCACTCCGGCCGTCAAGCCGACGACCGTGCCGGTGCACGTCGCGGCGTGCGTGTGGCCGTTCGTCGTGGTGGACGCACCGTCGACGCCCTTCTCGTGTCCCGTCGCCGCGTCGAACGTGTGGCGATGCGTGTTCGGTGCGCAGCTGCCGCTCAGCTCGACGCGGCTGTGCTCCACTTTCGCGGTGCCGTGTTCGTGGTGCGGCACTCGGGCACTCACCGTCGCCCGCCCGCCGTATGCGCCGACTCGCACCAAATCCGAGCGCGTGGACAGCGCTCGGCCTCTGGTGTCCGGCAGCCGAAAAGTGTGGTCGTCGCAGCTCCAGTGCTGCGGTGCCTCTGCCCCTTCTTGCTCTCCCTCGGCTTGGTCGCAGTAGGTGGTGCCGAGCGCGGCGAAGAGCTCCGGGTAGGCCGCGCGCGCGAGCTCGCGGCCGTCGCAGGGGAGCCAGTGCGTCTCGAAGCTCGCCGGCAGGCCGTTGAAGGTCAGCGACTCGAAGCGGGTGATGTCGTCGGCCGCTCCGTGGCGTGTGAGCACGCTGCGCAGCGTGCCGACCGGCACTCTCTCTGTGTGCTCGCCACGGCGAGCGGCGGCGGCACCGCCGCTCAGCAGCCGGCTCGGGAACAGCACTCCGCCTCTTCTGGAGTTGCTCTCCAGCACCACGTACGTGCCGACGAACACCATGCACGCCACCACCCAAGTCAGCACGGAGACCGTGCGCCGCACGCAGCTCACGGCGGTCGCCGGCACGCGGCTTTGGGAGGCGATCATTTTATTTTCCCCCCTTTATCGGTAGCGGACGAAGCAGCCGACGTGCACGTACGGTTGCGTCGTCGGTATGTATGTACCAGCGGACTCCTCTTGCAGCTGCTGCGGCGACGGCGGCAGCTGCTGGATGTGGACGTCGTGCGAGTGCTCCGCGCACGACTCTGCCGGTTTGTCGAACAGACTCCGGCCGTGCAGTCGGTGGGAGTGCCGCTGCTGAGCAGGACGGACGGTCGTGTCCGTGCGCTCCACTCGGTGCGCGTGCGCGAACTGGTGAGTCTGGTCGTCGTCGCTCGCTCCGAGCGGTCGGTACGCCTGGCCGGTCTCCGTGTAGGAGTCGATCGTGCCTCGGAACGGATGCAGCCTGCTCAGCTTGTCGCCGAGGACGTCGTGGATGTGGGAGAGCTCCACCGCCGACGTCTCGTCCAGACACCCTTGCATCTCGTCGACCGACTGGCTGTACTGCAGCACCGGCACGTTCCATTCTCCGTCGCGGGCGCCGGGCACAGACGACTCCCGGCTGTCGACGTTCACGAACGTGCGCGAGACCATGCCGTGCTCGCCGGCCGCCGGGTCTTGCGTGCTGGTGTGCGTGAAGACTTGCTGGCGCATCGGGTGGCCGTGGCCCTCGTCGCTCAGCTCGCACTGGAAGCCGTGCGAGTGCGGTGCCGTCGTCCACACCGTACGCGCGTCGGACGCCTGCAGCGTATCGGGCGCCGCGTGCACGTGCTCGCCGCCCGGGCGCAGCTCCGCTTCCACCACGTGAGTGTGCTCGAACGACAGCACGCTGCTCTGCACGTCGACGTCGAATTTGTGCGTGTGCGGCGGCAGGTGCGCTGCGGTGAGCTGCGTCTGCGTGTGCTCTGCGACTCGCGCGTAGTCGCTTCCCATGCGCACTTCCACGTCGACGGTGTTCGGGAGCGCGAAGTGAGTGACGTTGCTGCCATGGTCGTCGCTGCTGTGTGGTTGACCGGGTTGCTGCCACCACGACGACGCCGTGGCCGCGAGCAGAGGGTGGCGTGCGCGCTCCAACAGGCGGCCGTCGCACGGCATCCACCGGTCGGAAGGCAGCGGCTTGCCGCCCGCCACGAACAGCAAGCTGCCCACCGCCGCTCCGTCCGCCTCGTGCAACGCGACGCTCGCGCTCAGCAGATGCGTGCCGCCGTCCGCAAACACGAAGAACGTGCGCCCGGCCGCGAGCCGCCACACCCAGCTCTCCTCGTCCACCGAGAACACCGAAAGCACCCAGCTCAGCACCTCCTCTCTGGCCGGCTCGGTGTCCACAAACACGCCCACAAGGAGTGCGACGAACAGCGACACGCACAGCGCGAGGGTCAACGCCTGCAGCACGAGCACTGCTGTCGCCAGCGCGTCGCCGCCACTGTTGGCCGTGTGTTGCGGCACGATACGCGCTTCGCTTTGCTCGTTTGAGTCGGTGGCCGCCGCCGTGGACGGGAAGAGAGGCAGCCTCTCGCGCTTGCGCATCGGGCCGACGCGCCTCCGTGAGTGTGTGTGTGTGTGTGTGTGTGTTCGGTAGAGAGATATATATGTGCTCTTGGTACAAATATGATTCAGTCGAGGGGAAAAAGGGTACCCACAAGCGAGCATTGCGTGCGAGTCGACACGGAGACTGCGCGGGAGCCGCGGCGATGTGCAGCGGAGCCAGCAAACAAAAAAAACGGCGCCACGAGCAACCAAACACAAATGAGAAGAAGAAGAAACAAAAGGTGGTGAATCGGTGCCCGATTAAGTGGCACAAGGGGGTAAAGAGGCCGACTGGTAACCCTCTGAGCCAGTGCTCACGCTGCGGCAGCCCGGAGCACAACAGCGCGAGGTGCGGAGTCGAAACTCCGAGATCCAACAGGGACTACAGCGCGGGGGGCAGAGTTCGCTGCGGCCCGCCTCGAGACACGAGGAGGCAGTGGCGATTGAAGCTGACCGGGCGCAAAATAGAAATCGTCGTTAAGCTATAAGCGCCGATGGCGCTCCACCGGCGCTCCACCGGCGCTCCACCGGCGCCACCGATGTCGCGCGTCAAGAAAAAGACGCACAGCAACGCCAAAATGTCGCTGCTGCGAAGGCAGTTCGTGTCGCACGGCAAACGCGTGAGCAAGCAGCAGGCCGAGCTGTTCGACGCCTTGCACAACTACGAGGACACGAGCAAGGAAGGGTTGCAGCAGCTGGTGCAGGAGGTGAAGCAGCTGCAGGACGACGTCAGAACCTCGCTCAACGAGTTCAAACGACACGAGCAGTTCTTTCTCGGGCTGCCGAGTCCGTGCGGCGAGGCGACCAAGACCTGCAGCATCACACAGTACGCCGGCTGGACGAACTCGGTGCTGCGGGTCGGCAAACAGATCATACAGGAGACAGAAGAGAAATCAGACGGCTGAAACTTTTCGTGTGTGTGTGTGTGCACGCGTCTTCGGTTGTTGTGGCGTTGCGAGTGAGCGCATGTGCATGGATTCAGACTTACGTGTGTATATATTTCACGTATTAGCGTGGTTCGTGACATTAAAAAAATAAGGGTGGCGGGAGAGAGAGAGCGGGCAAAGCAAAAAAACACAATGTCGACGGCGATGGCGTTGCGGAATGTGCAGGTGTGGGCGCAGTGGATCCGGCTGCTATGCATGGCCGTGTACACTATAGTGTGCTTTGTGCTGACAAGCAGCTCGGCTTCGGGGAGCTGGGGGCACCTGTGTCCTGTGTACATCAACGACGGCGACGGGAGCGAGAGCGAGGTCGTGGTGTCGGCGTGCGACTGGATCGAGTACATGGACTTCCACTCGTGTCCTTTCGAGCGAGTCGCCGACCAGTGCAGTTCAGTGAACGCGGCGTGCAACTGCGACGAGAGCATCCGGCGGCTGATCGAGGCGCAGACCAACATGACGACGACGGAGTCGACGAGCGACGCCGGCGAGACGGTCTCGCTCAGGCTGCGGACGAGGGACAAAACGCCGAAGTGCGCGGCCACCGAGAACACCGATTTCCTGTCTTTGAGCATGACCCTCACCGCTTTTATGCTGTTTGCGCTGTTCGCAGCGACGTTTAAGCTGGACTCGCAGATGCTCGGGTCGATGGGCGACGGCAGCAACTCGGTGACCGTGCACCGAGGCCCCAGTGTCACCAAGATGGTGTTCGTGCTGCTCATCATGTGCACGCAGCTGCTCACCACGCTGTTTCGGGTGGCGGCCAGCGGCGCTTTTCCCGGCTGGTCTCCGCCCGGCGCGACCGTGAACGGCCTGAGCGTGGTGGGCGCGAAGCAGTTCCACATGGACGTGTTCATGCACTCCTTCCTGGTGTGCGTGCCCGCATCCGGCGACTGCGGCAAAGCGGGCGGCGCGCTCGGCACTACTCCGTACGCTTGGAAGCGCGCGATCGACCTCGACGTTCTCGGGGGTGGTTCGGCGTACGCGGTGGTGTGCTTCATCGAGCTCCTGTTCTTCTACCTGCTGCTGATGGAGGTGATGGTGCTGTGCATCCAGTACGTGATGTTCGATCCGAACATGAGAGTGCAAGCCAACCCGCTGGCCGACAAGGTGCGGAACATGGTGAGCTCTATGGGTTCCGTGTTCGGCGGTGGCGGCAAGGCGGGGGAGGGGCAGAAGAAGAAGCAGCAGAAGGGCGGGGAGAACACACAGAGCACCGCCGCAGCAGCTGTTGCCCCCCGAGCCTACTCTTCCTTCGCCTTGCCCGCGGCCGAGTCGTCGTCGTCGCAGCAGCAGCAGCAGCAGCAGGGTGTCGCTGCTGGCGACGTCGAGCGGGCCGTGGGTGGCGGCACACAGCAACAGCCGCAGATTCGGCAGAACTTGCCTCCGCTCGTTCCTGATGCTGCCGCCGCCGACGCCAGCGACCCCCGGACGGTGACAAACAACAACAGCAAACCCAAAAACTAATAGAGAGAGAAGACAGAAGAGAGAAGAGAAGAGAGAGAGAGAGAGAGCGCAAGAGCATCATCCGTCGGATTTGCTTTTCGTACAGTATTAGTAGCACGGCACAGCACGTCTGTTGTGCTGTGCGAATGTGGGTCGCGACGAGAGTCCAAAGCAGCGGCGACGGTGAGCAGTGCCGCTCACCACCGTCGCCGATTCGGCGGCGACTGCGGCTGCTGTGCACGGGAGCGATGCAGGACGCGGACTCCAAGTTCTGCGTGTACGCGCAGGTGCTGCGGGTGTTTGGACGTTTGCAATTGCTGTCTCGTCCACAGATCCAAGTCTTCGAAAGGTGTGCCGAGCTCGCTCCCTTGGAGATCACTCCAAACTGGCATGAAATATGCGAAAGACCAGAGAACACACCGTACACGAAGCCAAGCCGTACGATCCAGCCGCTCGAAAGTGGTGGCGTTGGTTTAACGCCGCTGCACATGTGTGGTCGATTGCTTTACCACGAAGCGTGGCTGAACGACGACATCATTACTGCGTACTTGCAGGTGCTGCAGCTGCGGCTGCAGGCGGGGAGGTCACTCGGTACATACACGCCAATCAGTCGCTCCGTGACAAGAGTACGTGGTGGACCGGGCGGTGGCGGTGGCGGACGTAATCACGACAGTGTGTTTCTCGTCAGCAGTACACAGGTGTCCCGGAGCATCTTGTTACACGACACGAAACCAATGACGTGGACGAACAAGGCAGATTGCGACAGGTACTGGACAGAAGAGCTGCCGAGTTACACGAACGACAAAGCAAATGTAAGGAGGTTCACTTTCAAGAGCCTTCTCGACCATGCGGACTCGGATGCAAAGACAGAACAGAAGGGCCTGTTCGACTGTGAGTCGATCCTGTTTCCAGTGAACGTTGGTAGTAACAGTCACTGGATAACGGTCGAGATTCGTCCACAAGAGCACGTCATTTGGGGTTACGACTTCCTGCGAGGCGACAGAACTACTGAGCTCAAAGCGTTCAAAAACTGGTGGAACAACCTCGTGCTGAACGAGAACAACCCGGTTCTCATACGACCGAACGCCGCCAATGCGCCTGGTGGACAAATCGACCACATGACACACGGCATAGACACTATATACCAGGCCAGAGAAGACAAGAAGGCTGGGACGACACCTCCTCGTTGGTCGGCATGCTGGCAACACATCGAGCAACGAGACGGGTGCAACTGCGGAGTGTACGTGTGCATGCTGTGTCGGTGTTTCGTGGAGCGCGCGATCGCGGACGAGCAACTGTCCGACGACGATGCATTCTACGAACAGACGGTGCGGACGACGCTCGCGCACGACCGCATGGCTGGCCACCGATACGACATCGCACGCGCGCTGCTGCCTCATTTTGTCACCGAAATTGGTGGTGGTGTGGAGGGCCCAACACACACACCGGTCAATAATACAGACAAGCGGACGAAGCCGCGTCAGTCTGGAACTGAGGACGACGCGGTTTCATTCTCTAGTGACGAGCGATAACTGAACAGTCACAGAAACACACTGTTTTTTTCCCCTGTTTCCTGAGTAGCAACACTGTCTCTAACGAAGTTCCAGCCTCATTTTTTTTTCTTTCTGCGACCGGCGCACGCTACGGTCCTTGGCGTGTGACGAGCAGCGGCAGGAGGATCTCGCCCCAGTCGAGGACCCAGAAGACGCGGTGCCCGTGGTCGCGGCGCAGCCTGAAGGCCAGGAAGGCGAGTTGCCGCGCGTACTCGCGGCTCGCTTCGGGGAAGAGGCAGTGGTTGTCGCTGCTCCACGGCTTGGACGCGAGCTCCACCAGCTTGCACGAGGGCAGCGCACGGAAGGTCGGATCCGAAAAAACCACCTGGAGCGGAGTGGGCGCGCCGGGCGCGGCGCGGGCGTGCAGGTCGGCGCCGTCCCGCAGCAGTTGACGCACGCGGCTCGCGGTCAGCCACGGCGAGTAGTGCACTCGGCTGCACCACTGTACCGTGCTTCGAAGCCAGGCCGTGATCTTCGCTGCGACTTCCGGTGCCACGTTGTGGTCGTCGTACTCCCACTCTTCGGAACCGGACCGATCGGCTCCGTGCGCGATCAGCAGCTGCGTCATTTCCAAGTGGCCGTTTTTGCACGACAGCTCGAGGGCGGTCCAGTCTTCGTCGTCGGCTTGGAGGACGTCCGCCCTTGCCTCCAGCAGCAGCTTTGCTACCTTGTTGTGGCCCTTCTCCGCCGCACCGTGCAGAGCAGTGCAGCCCCATCCACGGCCGTGCTTGACGTCCGCTCCTCCTCGCAGCAGCTCCTTCACCGCTGCTTCGTGGCCTTGTTCGGCAGCCACGTGCAGAGCAGTGGCACCGTCGCCACGCGCGCAGTCGATGACCGCGCCTCCTTCTAGCAGTACAGGTATCACTTTATCGCAGTCATAAAGAGCTGCCAAGTGCAGAGCAGTGTCGCCCCCACTTGTTTTTTCGTCAACCGCTGCCCCTTTCTCCAACAGCACTACCACTACCTCCTCTTGGTTGTTTTCCGCTGCCAAGTGCAGAGCATTGCTACTCTCCCATGTGCGCGTAAGAGATGCCCCTGCCTCCACCAACACGCACACCACTCTCTCGTGGCCGTTCTCAGCCGCATAGTGCAGAGCGGTGCAACCAGTTTTCTCTTGGTCGTGGTCGGGGGCTGCCCCCGCTTCTAGCAGAAGGCACACTGCTGCATGGTGGCCTTGCTTGGCTGCACGCATCAGAGCAGTGCACCCGCCGTTGTCCATGTAGTGGACCGTGGCCTTTGCCTTGAGCAGCAGACCCACCATGTCAACGTGGCCATACGCCGCTCCCATTGCCAGAGCAGTACGGCCTTGTCCGTCTCTGCAATCTGTGGTCGCGCCTGCATTCACCAAGGCGCTTGCCACTGAGGTGTGGCCCTGTTTGGCTGCCAGCATCAGAGCAGTGGAACCCCACCTGCCTCTCTGATCCGGGTCTGCCTTTTTCTTGAGCAGATCCTGCACCAGCTCGACATGACCTCCGAAAGATGCAAGTATCAGAGCAGTGAACCCATACTTGTTGCGAGCGTTGATGTTCACTCCTGTCTTCATCAGTTCACTCGTCTCTACAACATCACCTGCAGAAGCGGCCGCTGCCAGAGCAAAACGATTCTCCTTCTCGTCTACCTTGGTGATATCGCTGCCGCCGCTCATCGTGTTTTTTTACTTTGTCGCCTCTTGTCGGGTCGTGTGCGCTCTTTTACACAGTGGTCCGACTGGGCCGTCCGTGGGTTTGTGGGACGGTACGTTTTTGTAGAGAAATCATATGCACGTCAGCCGACACAGTCCCTTCCCCTGTGCTCTTTCACAGCAGGCAGGTGGGCAGCAGGTTTTTGCTGCTCGAGACTATCTTGACTAGCACGGGCACCATCGTGACGCAGCCCCAGACTTGCTTTTGGCCGAGGCCGTTGCAGGCGTGCTTGAAGACGGTGTCCATCGGGCGGTAGGCGCCGTGCCACGTGCGGTGGCTGAACTGACTGCCCCCGCCGCCCCCGTCGTCCTCGTCGTGCCCGTCCCACGAGACCCGGCAGTTGCTCGGTGTGGTGTCGTGCAGGATCCGCCGGAGCTGGTGGTCGTGGTAGGCTTGGTCGTACGCCTGCGCGATCTGCACTCCGTTGAGCACGGGGCCCGTGTGTGCAGGGAAAGCGTTGGTCGGGTTGCGCCAGCCGCCGGCTCCTCCTCGCCCCGGCCCCAAGCTCCACCTCAGCCCGCCGAACGGCGACACGCACACCAAGACGCCGTGGGTGAGGTTGTGGCAAGAAGTGCAGTTGTTGTACACGGTCCACACCCGTGGGTTGTCGGGCATGGGAGCGGCGAACTGCACGGAGTAGTCGTGCGCGCCGCCCTTGTTTACCATGTACACTTGGTGGTGGTGTCGTGCGGCACGAGTCGCCACGCTCGACCTTCTGTGCGACTCCTCTGTGTCTTCCTCCTCGTCCTCCTCCTCCTCGTCCTCCTCGTCGTCGTCGCTCCGGTGGCAGCACGGGTCGGCCTGTTGGGGGTGGAAGTTGGCAGCCGTGTCTTTGTCCGAGGAAAAGGCGTCGGAGTCGCTGTCGGAGTCGGTGTCGGAGTCGTCAAATTCCCGTCCGAGCGAGCTCGTCAGCGGCACCTCGCTGTGGTGTCTCAGCAGCTGCTCCTCCGCTAATCTGTCGATTTCTTGCACCAGGCGCGACTTGGTCGCACCGATGGTCGAGTTTCGAGCGCTGCTTTCGCCCTGCGCCTCGAGCTGCTGCAGGCAGGCTCGAGCTCGGTGCGCTGGAGCCTGTATGTGTCGGTTGTTTATGTCGTTGAGCTTCTGCAGCTTCTGCGCTCCGTCGTCCGGCAAACCGTGCATCTGGTTGAAGCGGCGTTCCTGCTGCTGCACAAACATCGTGCCCAGCTTTTCGTCGTAGTGGCGACAGCTGCCGCCGTCGCTGCCTGGCTGCTGCACGCAGGCCGTGTCGTCGGCCGCGAGCTGCACTTCGCACCCGAACACGCCAGCCACTCTGGCTAGTATCCGGAGACGGTTTCTGGCGGCGGCGTCGGCGGCCCAGCACACTCGCTCGTCTTGAAAGTACTGCTTCACCGACATGGTCTTCGAGCTCGAGCTCAGGTTCTGCTGCAGTTCCGTGTAGAGCTGCTTGCTGGCCAGGCCGCAGCCTGCTCTGACCACCGCGTGGAACTGCGTCTCCGGGTACCCGCTGGTCTCGTGCTCGACGACCGCCGCGTACACGCCGACGAACGCGGCACCGCTGTCCAAGCAGCACTCCCAGCTCTTCTGCTCCCTTTTGGTGCCGCTCTTCTTGCTCTCGCTGTAGCCTGGGAAGTGCGCCAGGGAGAGCTGCAGGTGCTTCGGCACGTTCTTGATCTCCCGCACGCACTCGTCGAACTCGTTCGCCCGCGACACAAACAGGCTCTGGTTCAAGTCCTTGGCGGACATGTGGCGAGCGGGCATGAGCCGCACTCTGGTGACGCCGGTGAAGAGCCGCTCGTTCACGATGTCCGGGAGCAGCGGGTCGCTGTCGAGCACGTTCATCGTGTAGCCGGAGATGCCAATGTTGCGCTTGCTGGAGTGCCCTGGCATGACGTGTAGGCGCGGGTTGTGCAGGTGGCGTCGGTGGTCCTGTTGCGTGAACCGGCCGTAGATGGACAGGATTCGCCGGAAGATGAGCTCCTCCTCCTCCGTCACCGGTGTCACGGCGAACTCCGTGCTCAATGCGTCGCTCATGGCTGTATATGAACACGCTCTCTTCCCCGGGAGAGACACCCAGCGCACGCAGCGTGTTTCCTCAAATATGTCCGCAACACAACATTCTGACGAGCGACCCACGTGCTGCCGGGACCTGTGCAACTTGGCCGCTCACGCGCAGTTGCTGCACCCTGAGGAGGGCAGTTTGCTCGAGCCCGCAAAGCTGTGTGCTCTGTTTTTGGCGTGCCACCTCACCAGCACCGAGGAGCAGTTGCAGCGCATGGTCGTGCCGAAGCAGTCGCAGGCGGACGACGACCCGCAGAAGTCGCCGAGCACCGGCCGGCTGCTGTGTGCGGAGACCTGCGGCGAGTGGCGGTTTCGGTCTTTGTTGGCAGGTGGTGGTGGGAGCAAGCCACCGAAGGGCGGTGCAGCCTTCGTGCCGTTTGCAGAAGAGCAGCCGGAGCAGCCGGCGCAGCAGCAGTGTTCGACCGCTGCAACGGCCGAGTGGATGGCTTTCTGCGACGCCAGTCTGCCGATGTCGGAGTGGGTGTCTTGGGTCACAGTGCTGTCTTGTTTGCACATGCCGGTGGACACCGAGAAGGACACGCTGCACAGCAACGTCCGCCTGCCGCTGCTGCGGTCTTTCGTAAAGCAGACCAAGTGCAGGGCGGAGACTTTGGGTGTACACCACACCGAGGAGCTGTGTAAGCTGTTCCTGGTGAAAGGTCTGGGTGGCGACCGGGTGCTGCGCAGAGTGGCGCAGCAGATCACCAGCGGCGGTTTGGAGCTGGCCGAGTGGGTGTCGCAGCCGATCGTGCAGATCTCTGACAGGGTGTACCGGTCCGTGGACGCGGACACCGCCATGCTCTCCGAGTGCTGCATGCTCACCGGGTTGCTGCGCGTGTCTCGGCACGGGAGCAGCTCGCTGCTGTGCAGAGTGTACGACGTGCCTTTACGTGCCGCACAGCGAGCTCGGCTCGCTGTCGCCACGAAAGAGAGCCGCAACGAGTGTGTCGTCCGGACCGCCACGGCCGTGGCCGCCACTGCCGGCGAGGGCGGCGACACGGCGGCGGCGGCGGCGGGGAGCAGCAGCTGGACGGTGTTTCTGCAGACGTGCGTGGCTCGCAAGTTCGCGACCAACCTGTCGCTGCTGCTCTACTGCTGCGCGCACATCGAGCACGACCTCGTAGCGGACCGCTGCTTGCGCCGCTACAGCACGCAGGAGGAGGACGAGGAGGACTACCGAGTGTGCTCGATAGTGCGGTTCAGAGAGCGCTCGCCGAGGATCGACTCCGGCCGGTGGGCGATCGTGTGCAGGCGACTAGGCAAGTTCGAATACGTCAACAACACCTCCAGCAAGAGCTACCGCAACACCAAACATTGGCTGGCCACGCTCCCTGTGCTGGTGCACTTCCACGCGGCGTGCAACGACGACGTCACCGAGGAGGCGACCATGCTCGCCTACTTCTGCCTCTACCAGAAGGAGTGGCGGCAGCTCTGGACCGAGGCGACCAACGACCATGCCTACGCTCTGCCCTACCTGAGCGAGGACTTGGAGGACATTTTGCTGTCTCACAAGCGCACCAAGCAGCTGGACCTGTACACCATGGACCGCATTCAGAACTGTCTCGTGGCCGTCGGCCGCTGAGTGAGCGCGTGTCTGTGTGTGTATTTTTTTTATAAGCTGTTAACCAACTATCTTTACACGTCTTTTGAATCGGTCAACCACGGTAAGACAGTATAAAAGGGTCAGTTGTTGTCGGAGTTATTGCCCGAAATCGTTCACGGGCGCGCACCGCCGCTCGACAGCGTCCTCAGCGGCGCGCGCCGCTCGGCGACCAGCACGGCTGCGGCGGCCGTCGCGGTCGGTGTTCGGCACAACGTGCGCAGGCGAGCACGGATGCCCACCAAGAACGCAACTCCGTTCTTGGCTGGAGGAGGACCGATCTGTAGTAGGCCAGGAGCGGCAGGTGTTTCTCCCTCTGGAGGAGGACCGATCTGTAGTAGGCCAGGAGCGGCAGGTGTTTCTCCCTCTGGAGGAGGACCGATCTGTGCGGCGGCAGGAGCGGACTCGTTTTCCAGTTCGCTACGTATTCCTAGGAGCATCTGCAAGCCCAACGTCATGTTTAGCAACCCGTCTGCAATGGTGGTGGCGCCCAGGCCATCGGTGGTGGTGATGACAGAAGTTAGCTCGTTTGTGAGGTCGTAGTCCTCTCGTGTTTGGTCCGAAGCTGGTACAAAGCCGGTCTTGACGTCGCCCATGCGCCGCAGCAGGTTTCTGACGGTGAGCAGCTGCGCCTGTTGATCTTTGTCGTCCTTCACTTTTTTCTCCAGCGTGTCCATCTCCGACACGATGTTTTTGACGATCTCCCTGTATTCCTCCAGAGTTGATTCCAGTATCTTGATGTGGTCGTACAGCACGGTTCTGTGAAACACCCGTACACCTTCAGCGACTTTGATCAGATATTCCAAAGCTTCGACACTGATTTTGGACGTGAAGGACTCGACCACCTTGCGCACTGTACCGACGTTTGTGTACCTGTGTGTCAGTTTGTCACCGTGAACTTGTATCGGTGGTAGCATGAAGATGTGGTTGTCTGGCGGCACCCGGTCGCTCGTTGCGTTGCCGCGCTGTCGCAGCAGCAGTATATTCTCCAGCCACCACTTCGTGTTTCCTGCCACACGGTTGGTCGCTAACAGCTGCGTCCTGAATTGGTACAGGATCTTCAAGTTTTCTTGGTTGAGTTTCATTATTTTGTTGTCATTGTGTCTTTTCAGGGCTTTCTGCACCTGACTGACTGGGTCGGGCACACCCCTATCCCACCAGGCCTTGGTCACGGAGTTGATGAGATGTTGGAAGGCTGTTTGATCTTCGACACTGGCGCTTAGAGCAGGCGTCACCTTACTCATTTCATCGAACATCTCCACCAGTCCGTTCAAATTGAATAGTTGACGGTTGAGCATGTTCAACGTGTACGTCTCATCGGGGTGTGTGTCTATCAACGTCAGCTGCTTCCATTCCTCGTCTGTTTCGTGATTCTCCGGTGGTTTCTGTCCTATTCTGTAGTTTTCGAACTTTCCCTTCAAAGCACCAAGCTCGCACATTTTCTCCGCCAGCCTCCTGGACTCCAAAGCCTTTTTGTCTTTTTTGTCTTTGTTGGGTGGAGTTTCAGAGACGTCTCCCTGTATGATCGAGGAAATCGTCTCATAGAAGCTTTGCAGGAAGTCGTTTGAACGCAACCCTACACCCGGCGATAGGGTTTTCGTAAATGTAAAGTGCATTGGCGCGAACAGCGCCACCCAAGTCGTCTCGACGAGCTCTTTCGCATCCGTCAGCTTGTCCATTTTGCGCAGGGACCACTGCTGCCCTCTTAAGGACACACTCGACTGGACTTCGGATTCCGTGCGTCCCTTGCGGACAATGTAATCGCCCACACGCACCATCGCCTTTGTGAGTAAGTTCCGCTGCGGCGGTGCGGGCAGAGTGAGGTTGCTGACATTGGTACCTGGTGCAGAATAGGGTGGGTCTTCGTACGTGACAGGCTGGTTCGCAGATATGCTAATCTGCTCTTGCGTC
This sequence comes from Opitutaceae bacterium, assembly GCA_002713695.1. Lineage (GTDB taxonomy): Bacteria > Verrucomicrobiota > Verrucomicrobiia > Opitutales > Opitutaceae > Cephaloticoccus. The sequence goes on along the minus strand of PAUB01000051.1, from coordinate 16,711 downwards.
TTCAGGGTGACGTCAGGACATTCACGCAGCCTATCCCAGCCGTCTTGGTTCGTGATGGACATGGTATACTCCGTTGACTCTGATGAAAAATTGGTGAGGAACACTTGGGTCTGCGTCGTCTGTGAGGGGATCGTCCTCGACCAGCCACTGTGTAACTCCATATTGGACCAGTCGAACAATCCAGGGAGGGCAGGCCATCCTAGTTTATCGTGGCACTGCGAGTACAAAAACACAAAGAAGGCCAAGAAAACACTATATTTCCACACACGTCCGAATATCAACCGGATCATTTCCAACACCCACCGCATTGAATGTGTGGTCACGGAGAGTGTCGTGGTGAATACCCATCCAACCGTGCGCGTGCCCCGTCTGACAACATTCGTGTTCGAATCATGTACGGGAGGGTCGGTGCTGCCTGCCTCTTCCGCTCCCTCGTTGCGGTTGCCACCGGGACGGCCATCAACAGCAGCTTGCCCGCGATGGTGAGTTAGCTGTGGGAGCTCTCCTGTCCCGTGCTGGTCCGAGACACGAGCCCCGCCCTCCGAAGATTTGCTGGCAGCATCCTCTGTGGCCTCAAGCACCCGCTTCCACTGCACACTGTCTTCTTCTCTGCATCTAGCTTCAACCTTTTTCATAATCTGCACTTGCTCGAAGTTCCACTCTTCTACCATTTTCCGCTGCCTTTCCCACATCAGTTTGAGAATTGGGTCTCTTTGCACTCTTTGGAGTTTTTCCTCCAGTTTGTTGACGTATTTCCACAGCAGCTCAGGTTTTTTCGTGAGTGTTATGTAGTTTTTGACTAGGTCCGTCCGCAGTTCCTGCAGGAGTTTCACCGGATCGCTGCTACTCGGGTTACGCCTCAAAGATTCAAGGGCTTTGGCCTTCAAATCCAGCTCCACGACCATTTCCATGAACTGTTGCAAAAACGTCTCTTGGTGGAACACGTAGTCGAGCTGCGCTTGCGTGTGTCCTCCTTTTACTTTGTCGATGTCCCCGTGCCAAAAAGAGGTCCACTCAGGGACCCATCCAGAGGCCCACGATTCTACATGTTTTCTGGTGTTCTCCACAACTTGCTCTGTGATGTCCTGAATTTGTTCTGGTGTCGGAGGTGTGAAAGTGTCGGCCAGCACACCAACGGGGAGCGCGCCGACTTGGCGCTCCCCTCTGCTCAGTTCGTCGAGGACAGCGCGCAGGCCCATTTGTTGTTGTCGTTGTTGTTGTTGTTGTTGCCACAGCGGTTCGTGCGTTCGCGCGTGCTCACGGCATCATGTCCGTCTCGCACGCACACACGCGCACACGTGTCGCCGCTTGGGGTCAGGCAGTCTGTCGGTCGGTCTCGTCTTGTCTGCGACTGACGACACACGTGCGCGTACAGCATACATATATATATACTGTGAGTGCTCTGATGCGACGCACAAAGTTTCGTTTTCTCTCTCTGTCTCTCTCTGTCGCTCTCTGTCGCTCTCTGTCGCTCTCTGTCGCTCTCTGTTTCTCTGTCTCTCTCTGTCTCTCTGTTTCACAGCACCGACTGGAACCGGCGCTGCAGCCTGGCGTGCGTGCGCATGTACCAGCGCAGCAGCCGGGCGGCGCCGCCGCTGGCCGAGGCTCCGGTGGCGACCGGTGCAGCACTGACCACCGCGCCGGCGCCGCCCGGCACCGACTCGTCCGTGCGCGCGACTCGCAGCTTGTCCTCGAAGGTCGGCGCGTCGGCGAAGGCGGCGCCGCCTTCGCCTTCGTTGCCGGACGGCAGCTCGTGGGCGATCGAGCGCACGTACAGCGCCTTCGTCTCCTCGAACAGCGCCGCCGCGAAGCGCTCCTGCTCGGCGCCGGCGGCGGCCGGGGCAGGGGCAGGGGCGGGGGCGACCGTGCCGAGGTTGTGCATGTAGCGCAGCGCTTCCGCGTACTCGGCGTCGTACTCGGCGAAGCAGGTGTTTGCGCCCGGGGCGAGCAGCGCGTGGCGCAGCTCTCGCAGCGCGGCGCTGGTCTCCCGCGCGTCGCGGGTGTCTCGGCGCAGCCGCTCTCGCAGCTCGCTCTGCCACCGCTCGTCTTCGGCGTCTTCGCCGCCGCTCGGCCCGAGCTCCGACACGCACGCCTGCAGCAGCTTCAGCCTCGGCTGCTGGGGCTGCTGGTTGCTTTCGCCCGCGGCGGGCAGCGGCAGCGAGGCCGCCAAGTCCGCAGCGGTCGCTCGGGTGAGGAAAGTCCGGCCGGTGTTCGGGTCGAGCAGGCACAGCCTGCGTTGCCCTCGCGGCCAGCACACTCGCAGGTCGCCCAAGGCACTGCTGCCGAGACGAGCCCGCTGCGCTCCGTCGTTGTTGGCTTTTTTCGTGAGGAGGAGGTTGTTGTGCATCCGGCAGACGACCAGCGCGTCGAAGGCGTCCGGCAGCAGGGACTGTGGGAGTGGCGAAGGCAGCGCCGCTTCGCAAAAGACGGGCACCGCTCTGTCACCGTCGTCGCCGGTCGCCTCTCTCACAAACACGCAGCTCAGCGTGGTGCGGTCCGTGCTCGGCGTGGTGCCGGTGCGTATCACGTGTCCGGCCACCATGTCCGACCGGAGCCCGAACACCAGAGCGCTCTCGGCAAACTCCCTGAGCGCTTTGCGGCGCAGCTCGGTGTCCCTGATCTCGGCCAAGCGGCACAGCTGCGCTCGGGGTGCGCCCCGCCGCCGCTTGAGCACGCCCACGCACACCGACCTCGAGTCGTCGCGTGCGGCCGACATTGTTTTTTTTTTGTGTGGTTGTGTGTGTGTGTGTGCTTCTCTCTCTCGCTCTCTCTCTCTTTTTGTTTCGACTGTGGCGACACGACGACCCACGAGCGCAGTTTGCCGCGACGCGGCTGGCATTTATACGACGGTTGTTTTCTAATTCAGTTTGTCGCGCGTGCAGGCGACAGAGCGAGCGGGGCTCACTGGTGCCGGCGGCTTCTGCTGCCCGCTCTCCGCGCGCGTATGCTGTGCAGCGCGGCGAGCAGCTGCTCACGGTCGGTCAGCCGCAGCTGCTCGAGCCCCGCGAGGGTCGGAAACTCCTCTCTCCAGACTCGCAGCGGAACCAAATCGACCGTGTGCGCGGTGTTGCCGGTCCACTCGATGGCCGTGATGGCCGTGTCCACCGCCTGCAGCAGCGGCTGTTCGGCCTCGTCGCCGTCGGCTGCGGCTCTGCGCTTCTGCCGGTGTTTGGTGGCGGTGCTGTCGGCGGCGGCCACGGGAGCGGCGGCGGCGGGCGCGAGAAGCAGGCAGAGCATGAGCACGATCGCGACCGCGTTCACCACTGCACCGAGCACGATGCCGATCTCGAGAGGCAGCAGGTTCGTCGTTTGGTGGTGGTGGTGGTGGTCGTCGAAGAGGTGGGCGGCCGCTCCGGCCCCCGCGACGCGCCCGTTGCTCGCGGTGCAGTTCCAGTCGAGGCAGTGCGCCGGGTCGGGCAGAGGGATGGTGCACGCTCCGAACTGGTCGGCGAAGTAGCCGACGTCGCACATTCTCGATGAGGTGGGGGGGGGTGGTCGATGTTTTGTTGCGTCGGTCGCTTATGTCGCAATATATATTGAGGCGTCGAACAAAAAAAAAACAAACAACAACACCACCCAGTCGCTTCGGCCGACGAGGAAGGGTACGATGCTCGCGTGCAGAGCCGAGCTCCGCGCACTCAGTGCAGGCGGCCACGGTGGCGGCGAGAGTGGCGATGGCGGCTCAGTCGCGCCGGCTTTCGTGCCGGTCGGTCGGGTTGCACAGTTGCAGCAACAAACTCGGCCGGGTGACGTGCTGCCGCACAGCAGCGCGCAGCACGCTGCTGCGCAGCGTATCGTGAACGGGTTTGACGTTAACACGATAACGTCGAATCATCTGACACCGCTGCCGAACAAAGGTTCCTCCAAGACATTGATGGGCCTGTTGAATAAGAACGAGAGCAGCGCTCTCGAGTCGCTGGTCGTGCTGAAGGGGGAGCTCGTGGAGTCAGAGAATGTTGATATACAGTACGTGACAGAGACTTTCGTTCGCGACATACACGAGCTTCATACCGCCAACTACTTTTACAAGGAGTGCAGCGAAGGACTGACCGACGCGCGAGTGAAAGAGCGAATCAAAGGCATCGAAACGGGCTGGCTCCTGAGCATCGTGTACAACAAAGAGAAGACCTCCGCCAGGAGGTCGACGAGTGTGGTACCGCAGCTCGTGCATTTCTACATCGATTCGGGTTTTGATAAAACGCCAAAGCTTGGCAAGACAGCGTTTCGAGTGGAGATGGAAGAAGACCACAACAATCTTCGGGAGAAGCTTCCCGAGGGCTGGATGAATGGCGCGTACAAGTTCACGACACACTTCATCATGACCGGCTTGGTCCCGATTTCCAACGAGTCGGTGCAAAGTATCGACTTCTCCACGTGCAAGACCATGCTGCGGGCCGCTCACGACCAGGGCGTCGTGCACTGCGACTCGAAAACCGACAACATGTGCTGCGTGCTCGTCGACGGCGTTCGCCACGCCGTGCCGATCGACTGGGGCTTCGCTCGCCGAACGGACATGGTGCTGCAGACCGACGGAAGGGAAGTACCAGGACTGGAGCTCAGACTGCGGTTCGACGAGCTGGACGACGGGCGCAGTATCTGCGGCCGACTGGGCACGCTGTATCTGTTCGACATGCAAACCAAAATAAACAACGCGTACACAGATTACTACGAGCACAACCGTCTCACACAGAAGTCTCGACAGAACTTTGACGAGTTGCCGTACGAGACAAGGATCGAGCTCGCCAAAGTGTACGACATGGTGTGTTTTTACTTCGTGTGTTACGTGCACACAGTCGATTCCAGGTGGGCACGCTGGTTCTATACCAACGAGGAGGTTTGGCAGCCGACCAACGACACAGACATGATACTTCTTCAAAACCAGAGGTGGCAGAGTCTGGAGACGACCGTCTTGCGAATCGAGTACGGTTACAACTTGGAAGACGCGATCGCCGAGGCGTTGGGATTGAAAGAGCGGTCGCCACCACAGCCGGAGCAACAAGTGGCCCGAGCCTAGCGGCGGCGGTGGTAGTGGATGGCGTAGTGCTCGTTGGGTACCATGGTAGCAGAATTGACGGCGACGGGACACGAAACCTGCTCGGTGGTGGCTCGCTTGCCTTGCGTGTTCGAGTCGTGCGACGACCTGTCTGCCCTGTTTCCTGCGAATACTCACTATAACCAAGTCCGGCCCGCACTCGGCTCCCTGGGAGGAGCGATGCGCAACGGCCTGAACTTCGTGTCCTCGAGCTCCTTCGGCGTGCTGGCGGTGGCCGCGCAGATAGTGGCCGCCCGAGTGCGGGCTTCGTGGCGGCGCAGAGCGCTGCTCGCTCTGCCTTCCCTGCTGGTGCAGGCGGCCAGCTGGGCCAACTACGCCACCGCCGGCTTCCAGCTGATGGACCGGGTGGTGGCGCACTCGACCGGCACCGGGTGCCTGGTGTGGGCGCTGCGGACGGACACGCTGCCTCGAGGCACCAAAGCTTTCGTGGCGTGCTCCTACGTCTACGCGGCGGTGGCCTACTACCTGTTCGGAGGGCTGCTCTACCCGCGACACGCCGACTTCATCCAGGCGAGCGTGCACTGCGTGGTGTCGCTGGCGTGGTTCGACTCGTGCGTGCAGTGCTTCACCCACCGGCCGGCGTACGCCCACCTGCCCGGCCTGCAGATGAACTGCGCGTGCGCGCGGTGCGCCGCGCACGCCAAGGAGCAGGAGGGGGAGGAGGAGACAAGGCAGCAGCAGCAGAAGGAGGCGTCGTCGTCGACAGTGTAGCAGAGGGAGGGCGGAGCGCGCTCGTGTGTGCACCTCTCACGCTGCCGTCCTCTCGTCACGCACCGCTCGCACGTCGAGCTCGTTCACCAGCAGCTGCCCGCGCTCGAGCCGCTTGCGCTTGCGGCAGCCGCTGGTGAGGCTCATCGGCGCCTCGGTGCGGTCGGTGGTGCTGAGCACTCGGCGGTCGGCCACACCGTGCTCGTCGGAAGTCGTCACCAGCAGCAGCTCCTCTGGTGCTGCCACGTAGTTGTCTCCGTCCGCTCCGTCGTGCTCCGTGGATCGGCGGCGTCGCCGCGGCGTGCAGCGCCACGCCTGCTTCTTTTCCGTCTCCGTCTCGCACCACACCCACCGGCCCTCTTCCCAGATGCCCAGCTCGCGGTACACGCTGAGCCTGGTCGGCAGCCCGAACCGGGCGACGTCCCACTCCACCTTCTTCACGAAGCAGCTCGTGTCGGTGCCGGCCGTGCGTTTGTGCACGCACGTGGTGTGCTGCGCGCGCACGCACCCCTCGGCTCCGGTGCAGCGGTCGTCCGCTCCGCAGCAGGACCACACGCCCCCGACGCTGTTGCCCACGTGCGCTCGACACTCGAGCGCTCTGCCCGCGAACTGGCGCTTGCACCGCACGCACGTCGCCATTCGTGAGGGCCCGGTGCGTGCAACGAGGACGGTCGGTGGGAGCGGGGGGGCTCCGCTCTTCCCGACTTTTTAAAGAAACTGTTGGCGGGTGAAAATATAAATGTGGAGCGAGCGTCGTCCGCAGGGTGGCTCCGAGACGAGAGCCACGCGGGAGAGAGCAGGGACGGGGGGGGGGGAAAAGCACCAGAGAAAAAAAAAAGCAAGAGAGAGAAGGAGGACATGCCGACGTACTGCGAGCGGGTGCGGTCGATCGCCCTGCACGGCCGCTTCGATGACGCCGGCGACGACAAAGGAGGGTCGTCGTCTTCGCCGCCGCCGTCGACGGCGGCCGCGGCGGTGGCCGCGGTGGTGCACGTGTGCAGTCTGGTCTGGCTCGGGGAGCTGCTGCTCAGCCCGCTGCTCGCGCTGCTGCCGGACGCTCACTCGGCGACTCCCGCACAGAGATGGACGTCGGTGGCTCTGCTGCTCGGCTCGGCCACCGGCTTCGTGTACTTGGCGGAGCTCGCTGCCGCCTCTGCCTCCGCCTCCGCCACCACCACGGAAGCCGCGACTGCCACGCTGCACTTGGCGGCGGGAGGCGGCGTCTTTTCGCTCGCCAGCGGCGGCGGCCTGCTGCGCGACTCGGAGGAGCTGCTGCAGCACGTGAAAAAGCACCACCTGCTCCGAGTCATGTGCCGGATCACCGTCAAAATCTCGCTCAAGTGCATCTGCGTCGGGCTGATGCTGCTGCTCGCGCAGCTGTGGTCAACGGCCGAAGCGCCCGCCTCCTCTTCGTCCGTCGAGTGTGGCGGCGGCGGCGAAGCAACAGATGAGGCTGTGGCAGTGGCGGTGGCGGCAGCAGAGTGGGAGTACAGGCTCACGGTGGTCGGGACGATGCTCGCGGTCGGTGCGGCGCACGTGGCGTTGCCGGCTCTGCACTGCGTCTTCGGCACGCCCGACCGAGTGCAAGGCACGCTCCTGGTCGTCTCTTGGGTGGCCGTCGTGCTGTTCGTGGCCAGAGAGCAGTTGAGCGCTCAGCTGCTCTCGCTGTTCTCGGCCGCGACCGCGATCGCCCTCGTGTGGATGCTGTCCGTGCTGTCGGTCAGCAGCCGGCTGGTCTCGCACGCCTGCACGTTCCTGCTCTGCCTGGTCGCGCCGGCGGTCCTGTCGCACTTTACCAACTACTGATAATAGTTTATTACCTGCATTTACTCAACAGTGAAACAAAAACCAGTGCGTGTCGTTCTTTTTGTGTTCTCTCTCTCTGTCAGTTTTTGCTTTTTTGTTCAACAAGTCCGTACTGTCCACTCTCAACTCTTCTTGCGTCTCTTCTTCTCTCCCCCCCCCACCCTCCCCACTCACACCTCAGCCGCCGCCTCTTCCTGCTCCTCCACCTTCCTCTTCTTTGTCTCCTCACCCTGCTCCTCGCCCTGCTCCTCGCCCTGCTCCTCACCCTGCTCCTCACCCTGCTCCTCCCCCTGCTCCTCCCCCTTCCTCTTCTTTGCCTGTCTCTTCTCCTCCTTCTCCGCCTTCCTCTCTTCACCAACCTGCCTCGCCGCCTCATCCCATGCTTCTGGGAAGTTCCTTGCCATCGACACCAGCATAGCGCGTATCCCCTCTTTGTTCTTCTGCGCGCTCTCCTTCAGCTGATCGCGCTCCCCTTCCGCCTTGTCCAATTGCTTCTTCGTGGTCTTGATCGCTTGCAGCTGCGTCTCCACCTTGTCCGCCTTGGCTTGTTCGTTCTCTCGTTTCTTCCGCTTCTTCCTCTCCTGCTCCCTCTCCTTTTCTCGCAGCTCGACCTGCTGCCAGCCGCACAGCTCGTACACGACCCACGACACCATATCCACCGTGCCGTCGCCGCGCATCAGACCCGCACCCTTCAGCGCTTTGATCAGCTCTTTCTGCTCCTCCTCCTTCCACTTCTCGGCCGACCACGTTGCTGTCTCCTCCGCGGTCTTCTCGGCCGCCTGCACTTCCGCAGCCTTTCTTGCCTGGTTCTCCTGTGCGCTCTGCAACGCCACTTCCGCCGCCTGTTTGTGCCTCTTGGCATCCTCCACTGCTTGTGTCACTTTCTCGGTCACTCCGTCCTTGGCCGCCGCCACAGCCTTCTGCAGCTCTTCCGTCGTCATCTCCAGCTGTTCCTGCGCGTGCCCCACCTGCTCTTCTGCCCACTCGTGCTCCTGCTTCACCTTCTGCAGCGTCTTCTCAGACTCGCGCTGCCCGTCCGTGTCCACAGGGAGCATCCGCATCCGCTTGGACTTCTCCTCATCCAAAAAGACCCGTACCTGCTCGAACTGCTCGGACACGTTTGCGTGCTGCGCCTGCTGTCCCAGGGTGTGTTTCAGCAAGGCCAGCTCCTTGTCGACACGGGAAGTCGCCGCGGGGTCCTTCTGCACGCACTGCAGCAACTGCGCGAAAACGAGCCGCACCGTATCCGTGCAGTCCTCGTTCGTCGCCCCTTCTTTCGTGAGAGTGCACTCGGCGCGAGCGATGTTCGTTCTCGCGATGAGCTTCTTGAGCTCGGGCACAAAAAGTTCCCGCATCTGCTCCTCTGAGCCGGGTAGCAGCACACCGTACTTGTCGCAACACACGTCCCTCAGATGTTCCAGCATGATCCCCGCTTCACATTTACTCAGCTTGATGGCAGTGTGCGTCGTCAGAACCAGGGCCTCGATGAATGCATCCGCCTCTTTCGTCGACTTGCTCTTGGGCCTCTTCGGCTTGCCCTTGCCTGCTTGCTGCACTCGTTTCTTGTTCGGCTCGTCGTTCTTGTTTGTCATCTTCGCTGTCGATCGCTTGTTCTCTGTTCCGGCAAACGTGTCTGTGTGTGTCTCCGTGCTCTGTGTTGCTGGGTACATGGTGGGCTGTGTTTCGGGGTTGGGGGTGCTCGTTTTTGTAAAGAGAATCGTATGTATCTGGCAGCAGTTGGTGGGTGGGTGGGAGAAAACTACACCCCCACCCACACGACACCATGTCTCTGTCACACCCCACACAGTCTGCGTTTTTTTTGTTGGCATATTTTTTTAAAATCGTGCATTCCACCCCTCGTGGTGTTCCTAAACACACAAGAGTTGTCGAGCAACGCCGGCCAGTCGCTCGCTGTATTGTCTCACTGTGTCTGACTCGCTGTATTGTCTCACTGTGTCTCACTCTGCCTCACCCCACCCCCCCTCATCCCTTCGCACACGTGTTGCTCGTGCGCTTGCTGGCCACCCTCACTCCTCAGCCTGCTGCTCGGCCTGCTGCTCGGCCTGCTGCTCAGCCTGCTGCTCGGCCTGCTGCTCGGCCTGCTGCTCGGCCGGCTGCTCGGCCGGCTGCTCGGCCGGCTGCTCGGCCTGCTGCTTGGCCTGCTGCTTGGCCTGCTGCTCAGCCTGTGCAGCCTCCCGCTCTCTCTTCTTGTTCTCCCTCCTCCTCTTTTTTTCCGCAGCGATGATTTTGTCACACTCCGCAAGCACAATGGTCGACACCTGCTCCATGCTACCCTTCAGCACCTCCAAACTGCCTGCCGACTGCACCTGTGCAGCCACCTCCAGCACCTGCTTCTCCTCCGTCACTCGCTGCAGTGCCTGCTGCGTCTCCTTCAGCTTCTTGGCCTGCCTCTGCACCGTCTCCTTCAGCTCAGACTTCTCCTGCTGCAGCTCGTAGTTCTCGTCGCCCATCTTCCTCTTCTTTTCTGCCTCCCGCTTGGCTCTTTTATGCGCTTGCCACTCCCCTGTCCGCTTCATCTCCTCTTCTTTCCTGTTCTTCTCTTCCCGTGCTGCTACCCGCTTCTCCTGCGCCTCCTTCGCCCGTGCGGCCACTTCTTTGGCGACTTGCCGCGTCCTCATCTCGTCCGCCACTTCGTGGCAGACCCACATGATCGGCCAGAAGCACCGGTCCTTCTCGCTCGTCGTGTCTTCGGACAGGCGGATACGCAGCTCCCTGTCACCACCCATCACCTTCTGCACCAGCTTGCGCGCTGCCTCCAAGTCACGGGTGTTCTCGTCGATCACTTTGTGCATCAGCGTCTGCAGCTTCTGCCACATCGGCTCGTCGTCGTCCCCGTCGCCACCGCTTTGCAGCACCGCCTGCCGCAGCTTCGCCGCCACCTGCATCAGCAAGTCCTCCTGTCGCAAAGTGGCGGTGGGCTTTTTCTTCTTGCTCTTCTTGTGGCCGTTGAGGCTATGGAAGTGATGGAGCATGGAGTACATCATATTCAGCGCCAAGGTCATCAGAGCCTTCGCGTCCTTGGGCGGGGTGTCTTCGGTGGTCGCGTCACACACCAGCTCGAGCGCGGTATTCTTGGCGACCGATCCGGTGCAGGTCGGGTAGTTTGCCATGTGGTAGGGCTCCATGTGCGCTTGCAGCAATCTTCGCATGTTCAGTTTGTCGTTCATCGGGAAGAGCAAAGGTGAGAGAGAGAGAGAGAGAGAGAGGTTCGGGTGTTCCGTGTGTCAATAGAAAGCGTGTCGGAACACGGTGCCTTGTCCTGGGTGAGTCGAGCGTGGGTTGTGGGAGCGCTCGTTTTTGTAAAGCGGATCGTATGTATCTGTGGTGGGCCCGGGGTCGTGCGCAAGCACGAGCAACAGTGAGCGTCACACCGGTGGTCGGGTTCGGCACCGAGGCTCGGCACCCGAGTCGCCCGACCACACAGTGTACAAAAGTTACGGCGGAGGAAGACCCGGGCCGGGTCTTCCTCCGCCGCCTCCTCTCCTACGCACACAATTCTGAGTTTGGACGTGCTACTTCAACCGCTCGCGGCCCCATTCTTCACTCAATCTCGAGCAAATAATGAGAGTATGCTGCGACGGCCAGTTCGCGGAGCACTTGCTGCTCGTGACTGCGCAGCGGCAGTCGGCCGGCGCCGCTGGCGACGACAGAGAGGAGACGGAGTGCCGTGTCTCGGCCACCGACTCGGACTCTCTGCTGCAGCAGGTGGTGTGTGGCGGCGGCGGCGGCGTGCGCGCGGACACGGTGCGGTCGACGATCGCACTCGCCATGGACGAGGAGGACGTGTCGGCGGTCGAGTACAGTGGCTGGGCCGACAGTGGCGGCTCCACCACAGCAGCCTCGGCCGCGGCGACGCAGCTGCGCCACGACGCGGCGTGGCTGCTCACGCACTGCGTGGATTGGCAGGAAGAAGGTGGAGGCGGCGGCGAGTACGCCGACCTGCACGCGCTGGTGCGGGAAGCGTACCGGCGCACCTCGCACACGTGCCGCCTGAGCCCGTTCCTCGTGACGTGCGCCAAAGCCAACGACTCGCGCGCGGTGCTCGACGTGTGGCTGGTGAACGGTGGGCGGGCGCCGAGCGACGCGCTGCTCGAGCGAGCGCGCGCACTCAACGCCCGGCACCGAGCACGACAGAAGCTCGGGGAGGCGCACCACAGCTTCTCCCAAGAGCTGCGCCTCTTGCGAGCGTGCTGTGGCGGCGGCGGGTGCCGCTCACCACCGCCGCCACCACCGGCACTGCTGGTCGGTGCGGCCGTGTTGCACGCGGTGGCGGGCGTCTGCTACCACCTGGGCGACAACCCGAAGAGGAACGTCAGCCTGTGTCTCTTCTCCAAGAGCCAGGCGGGTGCGCGGAACCCGGCCTACGAGCACTACTCGGTGATGCTCAGCACCAACGTGGCGTCGTGCCCCGAGCAGGAGCGGCTCTTCCTGGACTGGGTCAAGGAACGGGACGGCACGCGGAAGGCGGCGCGAGGAGGCCGGTTGGCGGCTGATGCCGGCGGCGGCGGCGCCGACAGTGGTGGCGGGGAGTGGGTGCGGACGTACGCTCTGCTGCCGTACACCTTTTTCACGTGGAGCGACGAGGAGCCGCTGCCGCAGCCGCCGCCTGCTACACAGGAGGGAGAGGAAGCGAGCGCAGGGGCGGCGGCACAACAACAGCACGGCACTCGTCGCCGCCGCCGCGGCAGGCCGCGCATCGTCGGCCGGGTGGTCGGTCTGCAGAGCAAAGACCAGCTGCTGCTCGAGACGGAGAACGAAGGGGGTGGTGGTGGTGGCGGTGCAGCAGGGGAGCTGCGCCTGCAAGTCCTGCCCGAAACGGTGCAGAAGCGGATTTCGGCGTCGGTGGTGAGGTTCTTCTTGCTCTCCGAGCAGTGGAACAGGGACAGGGGCCACCCTTTCCCGCTCTCGGTGCACGCGACCGACGCGTTCGTGCGGCACCACCGCCCGCCGTGCTTCCCGCCGCTGCTGCTGTTCGGTGGCGTGCCCGCGCGGCCGTTCGCCCTTCGAGGAGTCGCCGCGTGCGCGGTGGACATCGGCCTGACCGAGTTTCGAGTGAGGAGCGTGGACGCGCTGCGCGAGCTGCTGCTGTGCTCCGGTTCGCAGCCGGCCGAGTGGACGGAGCGCGTGTGCCGGCGCACCGGGCTGCTGCGGCTGGCGGAGGAGGACACGACGCACGCCGGCGCCTGGGACGCCTTCACCCAGCCGTGCACCACGCTCGCCGGGTTCGTGCGCGGCCGCTTGGCGGTGCGGGCGGACTACCACCGGCACCACCGGCACCACCGGCACGGCGACGACGACTCGACGGCGGAGCGAGCACGCCGCTCGGTGTGGCTCACTGCGCAGCCGCCGCCGCCGCCGGCAGCAGCGGACGAGGAGCAGTCGCTTGGTGCGCTGAGGCCGTGCGTGGTGAGGGTGCGGACTCGAGTGCTGCCGGACGCGGCCGGCGGACTCGGCGAGGGCAAGTACTGCCTGCTGCTGAGCAACCGGCGGCGGGCGGTGGCGGTGCGGGAGAGCGCGGCCGCGGAGCTCGAAGGCGCGTGTCTCGGCCACCTGCACGCCCGCCTGGCGGCCGAGTACGACCGAGTGCTGGTGTGCGAGTGGAGCGACGTGGCGCACAACCGCTGGCACGAGCGCCCGCTGCGCTTCGACCTCGAGTCGACCGACTACCCGGCCAAGCAGAGCGCCCTCGACGCGTGGTGCGGTGGCGGCCCCGCGGAGGCCGGAGCTCCCCGCAGCAGCGGCGGGGAGCGGCGGTGGTGGGAGCCCAAAGAGCGAGCGCGGCTGCTGCGGCGCGCTTTCGAAGTGCCGAGCCGCTTCGGAGGCAGCGGCGGCGGCTCCTCCTCCTCCTCTCCTGCGAAGGACGCCGAGCTGCTGCAGATTTGGGAGCGGGCGTCCGCTCCGCTCGCTCGAGCGCTGGCGGGCAGCGTGCTGGGCGTCGCTTACGAGCGGGTGCCCAACGCGCTGAGCGAGCTGCTCATCCGCCTCTCCGACGTGGCGGTGCCTCGGCTCGGCGACGACGGCCTGGTCACCCAGACCGAGCTGCTGAAGCTGCCGTCGCCCGACACCTTCGTCACCACCACCGCCACCACGGCGGCGGCGACGTCGCCTTCGCCGCTGCTGGTCGCCGCGCTGCTCCAGACGCTGCGCAACGCCGAGCGGGCGATGAAAGCCGACACCATGTGGCGGCAGATGGCCCTCGCGCGCGAGCCGCTCGACGTCGAGCGAGTGCTGCGCGCGCACTGCGCCCCCTTCTTCGTCTCCTCGGACACAGACGAGGAGGACGAGGAGGACGAGGAGCAAGCGAAGGAGGCGGCGGCGGCGGCGGACTGAGAGACCGGTCACTGCCCTATAGACGTCTTCTTTTTTTAAAGTGACTTTATTACTTGCTTCCTATACCGTTTGACAGTCTGCATCAGTATTTCGTTTGACAGTGGATTTGTACTCGGCCTCCGAGTAATATGGGTCGTCGTCACCACATTTTTTTTTGTTGCAGATACGTGCCTGGCATAGTGCCTGGCGCGTATCTGGAAGCGTGCGCGACGACACACCCGGGCGAGGGCAGATACGATTCTTCTCTTTTTTTTACAAAAACAGTGTCTCCTCACAGCAGCAGCAACAGCAACAGTGTGACACCGACACACAGACACACAGACACACAGACAGACACCCAAACGCTTGGTGATCAAATGTTCAACAACTGCTACTCGCACGACTCGCACGACACCCCGAAGGCAGTCTTCTCAGAGCACAGCTACTCCGTTTACAACATGGGCGGGGCGCCGTTGACGCACCAGGTCGCTTCCTCTTGTGTCTTCCTGGACCACATCGACCCCAAGCACTGTGCGTGTTGCAACGAGCTTCTTGTTGGTTTGCCCAACAAATGCGAAAGCTGCAAGCTCGCTTTTTACTGCGACAACGGCAAGTGCGAAGTGGAACACTGGCGACGCCCGGCTGGGCACAAGCAGCAGTGTTCCCTTCTGGAGAAGGCGACTGTTGAGGTGGAAGGCGTCACCGACATTCCTGAGGGCAGCACGCTGCGTGCGACCGACGGCGACGGTGGCACGCTGCTTCTGCGGCTGCTTCCCGACACCGACCTTGCGCTGCTCGGAGTGACCTTCTGCCCGGACATGGAGGCCGCCTACATCAACTTCGACACGAGAGCGAAGGTGGTCCACTGCAAAGGCCAGCAGCCATCGAGCAGCCGCATCGTCGAGAAAAGCACGTCGTACGTGCAGTGCACCGTGCAGGTGAACGAGGAGGGCGACTGCCAGGTGGAATGGAAGCTGATAACACTCGTCGGCGACTCCGACTGGAGCACTGTGGAGCTGCATGATGTGGTCGTGGTGCCCGACGACGAGTCGGGCGAGGACGAGAGTGGTGATGATTATGACACTGCGGAGGAGGGCGAGGAGGGCGAGGAGGGCGAGGAGGAGAGTGGTGATGATTATGACACTGCGGAGGAGGGCGAGGAGGGCGAGGAGGGCGAGGAGGGCGAGGACGAGAGTGGTGATGATTACCACACTGAGGGAGAGGACGAGGGAGAGGACGAGGAGGTGGCGGGGGCATCACGAGAGAAGACAGCACCTCCGCCGCCGCTGCCACAGGATGCACCACAGGACGAGTTGGAGTCGGACGAGGACGACGACAAGTTGTTGATCGGCAAGTGCAGCTTCGGTAAGGTGGTGCTGAGGCTGCATGGCAAGATGCAAAAGAACCGTGGCCAGCTGTTTCGCAGCAAACCGAACCCACAGGAGGAGATTTGCATGGCGACGATTGTTGAGCACTCGGACAGCGCGCTCGTCGATGAGTCCTGTCGGGTGACACGCGCGTCACCGCGCGGTGTCGTGTGTTGGGACATGTTTGTTGAAAGCGCAGGCGTGTGGGATGTACTGTACGATGTCGTCGTAGAGTAGTCGTGCTCGTAAAGGCACCCACTCGATTCGGCTGCCGGGCGAAATAGTGATGCGGATTTGGGGGGGGGGGGGAAATGGTGCAATAATAAAGTCATTTTTAAAAAAAAATATATCGCCTTTTTTTGTTGTTGCAGATACGTGCCTGGCACAGTGCCTGGCACGACGAGCGCGCGCGCGCGCAGTGAGTCGCGGCGGTCGGAGGTCGGCCGGGTGGGGCGGGTCGGGCGGGCGTCGGCCGGAGACACAGTGTACAAAAGTTACGGGGCTCGCCTGTCACCCCTCCCTCATCCCCCTGCACTCACTCACTCACTCCCCCCCTTCCCACCCGCCTGGGCTGCTTTTTCTGCTTCTTTTACTGTTTCTAGCAGTCTCAACACCTTATCGGCCTGCTCCTTTGCTCCTTCAGTTTTACCTGCCAGCATCTTTTTCCACACTCTTCCGTCCGCATCTGCCGCTGTTGTCATATCCGAATTGCCTCCCAGCAACTCGGCCCACATGCTTTGTTCCACATCATCTTCCGCTTTTGTCGCGAGTAGTGTCTCCTCGTTCTCTTTCCTCTCCTTGGTTCTTTGTGCCTCTATCTCGGCCTGTGTTTGTTTCTTGGCGTTGTCTGCGTTCGCCTGTTGCTGCTGGTTGTACTTTGCATTGACCTGTCTCAATCGCTGGAGGCGGCGAAACGCCTGCACTTTTCGTTGCCTCTCTTCTTCAGCGTTCTTTACTTTAGCTTCTGCTTCTTCTTTTCGTCTTTTTGCCAGGCCTTTGGCATACTCTCCTATCCCTGCTTTCTGCATATCGTGGGCATGCTGCTCCTTCCGTGCGGCATCCGTTTGCGCCTTCCATGCTTTTTCTATTGTCTCCGCAAATGTCTCCTCCCACGTGACGGGCTGCAGGCACAGCGTGTCCGAGTGAGGGCGCTTCTTTGGGTGGTGTGGCAACGGCGAGGACATTGAAAAAAAAAGGCCGGGGAGCAGCGAGAGAGAGAGAGCAGAGGCAGGACAAGAGAAGGCAGGGTGTGGTGGTGGTGGTAATGCACGAGGCCCTCGGCGAGAGTTGTGGGACAGGGTGTTTTTGTAAACAAAACAACGAAACAAAAACACAGCAGAAGAAAAGTGTGTCGCGACGAAAGTCGAGTGCCTTTTTTTTCCTTACTACGTGGTGGTGGTGGCAGTCGGCGAGCGTGCCCGCGCACAGCAGCCGCAGCCGTTCGCGG
>PAUB01000050.1 GCA_002713695.1 Opitutaceae bacterium | reverse complement strand
TATTTTTAGTCGCCGGTTTGGTCTTAGCTTTAACCACAGCCTTCTTCTTCGCGGCTGGTTTGGCTTTAGATTTACTCACAGCTTTGCTCTTCGCAGCGGGCTTCTTTTTGACTGGCGACTTCTTCGCCGGAGCCTTTGTGGCCGGTGCTGATTTCTTCTGCGCGATAGGTTTCTTCACCGCTTTCTTTTTAGCAGGTGCTTTCGCGACGGCTTTCTTGGGCGAAGCTTTCTTCTTGGCCGAGGACTTTTTGGCGGGAGTTTTCTTTTTTGCTTTAGCCATGGGGAATCAGGGGTTGGTAAATAAAACTAAGAATTGAGGGCGGTGGTGCAACGAGGACAGGTGTTTTCACCTTCTGTTGCATCGAGCAGTTCAGAAACCCAGCGCCAACAGCGCGGGCAGCGTTGCAGTCCGGATTCGCTACCAGTGCTCACACTGACATCGAGAACGGTGTCTGGTTTGACATCGAGAGTTACTTGAGACACGATGAACAGTTCGGGTAGAAATTCGAGATGCTTGGCCAAAGCCGCATAGGCCGGATCGTCAGACGCGAGCTGCAACGTGATCGAAGCATCGAGAGATTTGCCGATGGTGCCGGCCTGACGCGCGGGTTCGATCCGCTCATTTACGAGGGAACGCACACGAAGGAGCACCCCAAAGTCTGCAGCGATCGTTTCGTCGGACCACTCTTCGGGAGCGCCGGGCCAGTCCTGAAGGTGGACAGAATCGTCGATGTATTCTTCGCCAGAAGTCCGATAGCTCCACGCTTCATCAGCGGTGAAACAGAGCAGGGGAGCCAATAGTTTCACGAGCGCATCAAAGATATGGTGGATGGCGGTCTGAGAAGAACGCCGTTGCGGCTGACTTGCGCCCAGCGTGTAGAGGCGATCTTTGAGGATATCATGATACGTGGCCGAAAGCGTAACGGAGCAGAACTGATTACAGAGCTGATAGACCCGATGGAACTCGTAGTTCTGATAGGCTGTCGTGCACTCCTTGATCAACTTGGCAGTTTGCTGCAACGCCCAGCGGTCGAGCACATCGAGATCGGCGATTGCAATGCCATGTGCGGCAAAATTGAAATCGAACAGATTGGAAAGTTGGAATCTAAGCGTGTTGCGGATAAGTCGATAGGACTCTCCGACGTTTTTCAGAATCTCGTCATCGACCGGTATGTCGTCACGGAAATCTTGCGACGCGATCCAAAGACGGATAACGTCCGCGCCGTATTGCGAAATATAGGCCTCTGAGGTCTGCGGCTTCTGGTAAGTGCTGCTCTTCGAGATTTTCTGACGATCCTTATCAACGATGAAACCGTGGGTGAGCACGGCCTTGTATGGAGCGCTGCCATGAGCGATCACGCCGGTCCAAAGCGATGATTGGAACCAGCCGCGATGTTGATCGCTGCCTTCCAAATAGAGGTCGGCGGGCCAACGCGTATTACCTTGGCTTTGCTTTAATACCGCGGAGTGGCTCGAACCGGAATCGATCCACACATCGAGTGTGTCGCGACCGCAAGTGAGCTCGCTCGCGGCGGGCCAGTCTGCGGGGAGTTTGATTCCATCAAGAATCTCAGATGCGGGCAGATCATACCACGCGTTGCTACCGAGGGTTGCTATCTTGTCTGCAACTGCACGCGTGACGTCTCCATCGAGGTAAGCTTTTTTATCGGCGTCGAAAAAGGCGGGGATAGGAACACCCCAAGTGCGCTGACGGCTGATGCACCAATCAGGACGCGATTCAACTGCGCCGCGGATGCGGGCTTCACCCCAAGCCGGGATCCAACCGTGGTTCTCAGCGATCTTGGTGATTTCGGAGAGTGCTTTGCCGCGGTGCCCAGCCTTGTCGAGTGTAACAAACCACTGATCGACTGCGCGGAAAATGATCGGAGTCTTCGAACGCCAGCAATGTGGGTAGCTATGCACATACTTCTGCTTGGCGAGCAGAGCGTTGTTCTCGGACAGCTTCTTGAGCACTGCGATATTCGCAACGGCTGGCTTCTTGGCTTTGAGGTCTTCAACGCATTCGAGACAAGACAGGCCGACTAGATCGGCCGGGATTTGTCCGTCGTCGAGGTAGGTGCCGTCGTCGGCGACAGGGCAGTAGATATCGAGACCGTTTTTGAGACCTGTCACATAGTCATCGCCACCGTGGCCGGGAGCTGTGTGCACGCAACCGGTGCCACTCTCGGTCGTCACGTAATCGGCGAGCACGACTGGCGAAGCGCGATCAATAAAGGGATGGCGAAGCGCGAGCTTCTCAAGGTCGGCACCTTTCACGGTGTGAACCACAGGAGGAGTGCTTTCGAGCTTCACAGCTGTGGCGACGGATTCGAGCAGCTCACCCGCGACGAGGATTCGCTCTTCGCCGAGATCGGCGACGACGTAATCAACGTTGGCATGCAGGGCGATTGCCATGTTGGCCGGTATCGTCCAAGGCGTGGTCGTCCAGATGACAATGGAGAGAGGCTTGTCGCTCGGCAGGTTGAATTTCGTGGCTTCCTCAGTGGGAACCGTGAACTTCACCCAGATCGCAATCGCGGTGTGATCCTTGTATTCGATCTCGGCTTCAGCCAAAGCAGTCTCGAAGGGGATCGACCAGTAAACAGGTTTCTTACTGCGGAAGACGATGTCTTGATCTGCAAATGAAGCGAAGTTGCGCAGAATCTCGGCTTCGAATTGAGGGGATTTCGTTTTGTATTCGTTGTCCCAATCGGCGAGGACACCGACGCGCTTGAATTGGGATTTTTGGGTCTCGATCCATTTTTCGGAAAAAGCATCACAACGCGCTCTCACTTCTGCCGTAGTGAGGTCGAGCTTCTGTTCGCGGATTTCTTGAACGACCTTTTGTTCGATCGGTAGACCGTGACAATCCCAGCCCGGCACGTAAGGCGTGCGGTAGCCCTCCATCGATTTGAAGCGATTGACGATGTCCTTGAGCGTCTTGTTCAACGCGGTGCCGATATGCACATCGCCGTTGGTGAAAGGAGGGCCATCGTGGAGGACGAATGTCTTCTCACTCTCGGCGCGGTTTTTCTGGATCGCGGCGTAGAGATCCAGTTTCTCCCAGTGAGTAATTCGCGAAGGCTCACGCTTGACCAAATTTGCCCTCATCGGGAATTCGGTTTTTGGCAAAAGGAGGGTGTTTTTCAGGTCTTGGGCCATACGGATTAGAAGCGCGGAAGGGTAGGTGCCCCTTGAGTTGAGTCAAGTGAAAGCCAGGTTACGATTCTGTGGCGCGAGCCGCTAGCTTTTCCCCTGCTGAAATACAGGCTGGCAGGGCGATGCCGTCTCGCACCTGTCCACCAATGAAAAGACCCTGATTTTGCTCTTCGCAGGCTGCAATCGCATCGAGAAAACGCCCATGGCCGAGATTGTATTGCGGGATTGCCCGTGGCCACGATTGGTGCCGTCGGAAGACGGGTTCGCCTTCGACTCCCAGCATAGCGCTCAAATCAGGCTGGATCCGTCGCAACAACTCATCGGTGTCGAGACCGGTCAGCTCGGGTTGGCGGGTGCCTCCGACCATTACGGTCAGCGAGGCGTGGCCATCAGGCGCGCGCCCGGCAAATAAGCTCGATGAAAAGAGCACGCCCAGCACTGATCGCTTTTCGATCTCCGGCACCAGCATGCCGAAACCATCAAGCGCATGCGCGATTTGCTTGCATCGGTAACCCAAGACTAACGAATCGACCGGCGGATGGAGCACTTCCTGCAGCACCTCGAGAGGATGATCATTCGATGAGCCTACTTGCAAATTCGCCAAACCGGATGCGGGCAATGCCGACACAACCATATCGAATGTCTCGGTGTGTTCACTTCCGTCGTGTTTCCAAGTCACGTGCCACGAACCGTCGCGGGTTATTTGTGTGACTTCCGTATTTAGACTCAACGCGTCGCTGGGCAGACGGGCCGCGAGGGCATTGGTCAATGTCTGCAAACCGTGTTTAAATGAAATGATCCCGACACGTGGTGTTTTCGGTTTCTTACTTTTTCCGCGTTTCGACATCTTCGCGATCATGGCTCGAATGATCGAGCCATGACTCTTTTCGGCTTCCCACAACGTGGGAAAGGCATGCTGCGCGGAAAGCTGCGAGGGATCGCCAGCATAGACGCCACCGATCAAAGGGTTGAGCGCGTAATCGACGATCTCACGACCGAAGTGATCCTCAACGAACTGGCCTAAACTTACATCGTCGGGATGTTGTCTCGGGCGTTGAAAGAGTTCGGTGATCAAGCGCCTCTTTGCGCCGAAGGAAAATAAAGGTGTGGTGATCAGCGAAACCGGTGAGCTGGGGGTCGCCATCGGCATGCCCCATTTAACGAGATAGCGCTTCCGAGCCGTCGAATTGGCTTTCACGTATTCCTCGCTCAATCCCAATTCGTCGATTAAGGCCATGATCGCCGGATCGTTCGCGAGCATGGAATTGGGACCGCGTTCGCAGAGCCATCCGTCGATAATGTCGGTGCCCACGGCGCCACCGATGCGATTCTGCTGCTCAAAAACGCGGACCCGGTGGCCCTGCTTGTCTAAACGATGCGCAGCAGTCAGGCCGGTGATTCCGGCTCCGAGAACTGCAATCGATTTAGTGGCAGCGGGCATTTTGCGGATAGGTTAAGACCAGTGGGTAACGGTATCGACGAGTGCTTCCATGCACTCGATCTTGGCCTGAGGTGTAATACCATGACCGAGATTAAAAATATGTCCGTTGGTGCCGCGCATGGATTCGAGTAATCGCTTAGCCTCACGCGTCACGATTTCCGGGGTCGTGGTCATGAGCACCGGATCGAAGTTGCCCTGCACCGCGACGTTGTCAGGCAACGTTTGCCGAACGATGGAGAGGTCGCAGG
The DNA here is from genome assembly GCA_002713695.1 of Opitutaceae bacterium. Lineage (GTDB taxonomy): Bacteria > Verrucomicrobiota > Verrucomicrobiia > Opitutales > Opitutaceae > Cephaloticoccus. The sequence goes on along the minus strand of PAUB01000050.1, from coordinate 223,238 downwards.
TCCAATCGACACTCAACACTTTGGCGCCGCTAAAGGCCTGATCAGTGAGATGCGGTGCGGTGCCTTTGGCATAGAGAATAATCGGAAAATCAGCGGGGAGGGCGGCGATGATGCGTCGGATCCATTGCAGCGATGCGGCTTCATAATCGGGGCCGGCGATAATGCCACCCCATGAATCAAAAATCTGAATCGCATCGGCTCCAGCCGCGATCTGCATCTTTAAATAGGTGATCAGTGAATCACTGATTTTTTCGAGCAAGGCATCAAACGTCGCACGATCCGTGTAGAACAGTTCTTTGCTCCGTGCAAAATCCGATGAGCTCCCACCTTCGAGCATGTAGGTCGCTAGAGTCCACGGAGAACCTCCGAAGCCGAGGAGTGCTTTCGTGTCGCCGATCTCGCCTTTGATCTGCTTCAAAGCAGCGCCGACGTAGGCGAGCTTTTCCGGAACGGAATCGGCCGACGCGAGCGCTTCGATCTGCGCTTTGTTTTCTAAACGGTAGTCCATCGCAATGCCGCCTTCATCTCGAAAATGATAACCTTGCCCGAGGGCTTCGGGGATGACGAGGATGTCGGAAAATAGTATCGCCGCATCGAGATCGAAACGTTTCAGAGGCTGCAAGGTAACCTCGGTCGCAAGGTCCGGCGTTTTGACCATTTCCAAGAACGACGACTTCGCTTTCAGTGCGCGATACTCGGGCAGGTAGCGACCGGCTTGGCGCATGATCCAGATCGGAGGACGGTCGAGTGGTGCACAGCCGCAGGCTTGGAGAAATCTTTCGCGGGAAGTCATTAGAATACGTAGCGAGTCGAGAGTAGTGGGTAGCGAGTAGTTGGAGGGAATATGCTATCCCTGTGTTAACCAATCGCGTGGTTTTAGAAAAGTATCGTAGAGTTCGGCTTCGCGGCTGCCGGGATCGGGTGTCCAGTTGTATTCCCAACTTACGAGTGGTGGGAGACTCATGAGAATCGATTCGGTGCGACCACCGCTTTGCAATCCGAAGTGGGTGCCACGGTCCCAGACGAGGTTGAACTCCACATAACGTCCCCTTCGATAGAGCTGAAATTTACGCTCTGCATCACCGTAGGCCGTTGCTTTACGTTTTGTGACGATGGGCTGGTAAGCAGGGATGAACGCATCGCCCACGTTACGCATGAGCGCGAAACTTTGTTCAAAATCGAGTTCGTTGAAATCGTCGAAGAAGAGTCCGCCGATTCCGCGAGGTTCATTGCGATGTTTGAGAAAGAAATACTCGTCGCACCACTTTTTGAAACGTGGATAAATATCATCGCCGAAAGGCGCGACCGCATCACGAGCGGTGCAGTGCCAATGCACCGCATCTTCTTCGTAGCCGTAGTAGGGCGTCAGATCGAATCCGCCACCAAACCACCAAATAGGATTGGGGCCATCCGCGTCGGCGATGAAGAAGCGCACATTGGCATGGCTGGTCGGCACGTGCGGATTACGGGGATGGATCACGAGGGATACGCCAAGCGCTTCCCAAGTTTTACCCACGAGTTCCGGACGATGAGCGGTGGCTGAAGGAGGCAGTTTGGTGCCAGTGACGTGTGAGAATCCGACGCCTGCTTTTTCAAAGACATCGCTATCTGCGAGAATTCTCGAAAGACCGCCGCCGCCTTCGGGGCGTTCCCACGAATCGCTCCCAAATTTCGCGGTGCCATCCTCAGCCTCCAATGCTGAGCAAATACGCGATTGGAGATCGAGTAGGTAGGAGCGGACAGCGGAGGAATCGACGTTCATACGAGTTAACAAGGAAACACAGAGAGCGCAGGTTGAAAAACCTATTCACGAGTCGAGTGCCGAAAGAAGCAGGGGTGCTAAGTGAGTTCACTTGGCGTAATTCGAGGGGGTTGACGACTTTGATATAGTGCGACTTCGAAGGCTCCGCTCATTGAGCGTGCCGTATCCGCATGAATTCGACTCTTCTCACTACCATCGCCGCCACCGGGTTTACCGTGGCTTTTTTCCATGCGGCGATTCCCACGCATTGGCTGCCCTTTGTTTTAGTGTCCAGAGCTCGTGGATGGTCCCGGGGGCGCACGATGGCCGTGGCCTTATTTTCGGGACTGGGGCATGTGGCTTTGACAACGTTGCTCGGATTGCTGATCGCATGGTTGGGGTTTCAACTTGATGAGGAAATCGGGCATGCGTTTGCGCCCGTCTCAGGTGCAGTGCTTATAGCGATCGGCCTCTATTATCTGTGGCGGCAACTACGGGGCACTGGGATTTGCCATCACGCTATGCCTGGTAGCCACCACCATGCAGATGAACACTGTGGCGATGAGCACGAACATGGGAGTCACTGGGAGCACGAATTGAAGGACAGTCGCCTCGCTTCGATCAGTGCGGGTGATTGGCCAGCGATCAGTGGCTTGTTCCTAATGCTCACACTTTCACCCTGCGAAGCTTTCCTGCCAGTCTATCTCTCTGCGGTGCAGTTCGGATGGACTGGATTTATCATTCTCAGTCTGATTCTCGCGGTGGCCACACTCGCGGGAATGACGGTCTTCACATGGCTCACGCTAATCGGTTTCGAGAAACTGAAACTGCGCTATTTTGAGAAATGGGAATCAGGTCTGCTTGGCGCCATTTTCGTCGTCTTGGGATTGATGTTCCTGCTGATGAAACACTGATCCTAGTTGGGGTATTAGAGATCACGGATCTTAAAGATGATGACAGGCGGAGAGTCATCCTCTAGTGCAGCGTCTTCCTCTTGCATTACGTTCCGTTCGGGTGGTGCCATTTGAATCGGAGATTGATTCGCGGATAGGACTGGCGAGGCAAGAGGGGCAACTGAGAGCGGTGAATCAATGGCGGGGAGGTTAGCAAAACCTTTCGCAAGCAGCTCGGCCATCTTGAGGTCGCGGACCTTTCCGGAAGGAGACCCCATGCTCACTGCGATTACACGGCGTCCATTGCGTGAAGCGGTTGCGGCCAGACAGAAACCGGCTCCACGGGTATAACCGGTCTTGAGTCCATCGACTCCGGCTAGACGTTCCAATAGGTGATTGTGGTTTCGCATCACGATCCGGCCCTTGGTTGCATCGGTCCGAAAATCTCGGACTTTGATTGACGAATATTTCAGCACATCGGTATGAAGCAAAAGATGTCGACTCAAGAGTGAGAGGTCGCGAGGGCTGGTCAGATCTCCATCCGCGATTCTACGATTTGAAGTAGGAAGACCGTGCGGACTGCGAAAGGTAGTGTTGGTCATTCCCAGTTGCCGCGCGCGAGCATTCATCATTTCGACAAACTCGTCGGGAGTGCCGCCAATTAATGACGCGAGGGCATGGGCGCAATCGTTGGCTGATTGAATCATCAGTGCGTAAAGCATCTCTTCGACGGAAAACGATTCGCCGTGCTTGAGCCAAACCTGAGTGCCGCCGATCCGTGAACTGGCCGCGCTCACAGGAACTTCGGTTTGCAAGTTGAGGGCACCGCTGGAGAGCTGATCGTGGACAATCAGAAACGTCATCAGCTTCGTGATACTGGCCGGTGGATTGACGAGATCTGGATTGTCCTCGAACAAAACTTTCCCGCTCAACGCATCGACGACGATCGCACCCTTGTAAGCAGGTTTTTGGGCTGCAACTGAAGGAATAATCCCTGCAGCCAAAGTCACAAACAAGCCACTCACTAGAGAAAGCCGCAGAAAACTCATGTGCTTCAAGGAGAAATTAAAAGGATCAATTCGCGAGAGAAAATGGCATCAGGTCGCCAACTCGAGGGGTTGCTCGTGCATTTTGAGCTCAGGGTTCTTTTCGGCGAAGTAGTTCATCGACCATTCGTTAGGGAAGAGGACGATGGGATGCTCGAACTTATCGGTGCCGAAACTCACGCCACTCGCGACGACGATGGATGACGGGTCTTCGAGGCTTGGATGTGGCTCCAGCCAGCGGAGGAGAGTCCATGGTGATGCCACGAGATTGGATTCGGCTTTGTATTCGCCTTTGAGACGATGTTGCACGACTTCGAATTGCAACGTGCCGACTGCCGCGAGCAAGGTCGCGCCGGGTGGGGCGTTACGCGCATGGAAAGATTGGACCACGCCTTCCTGTAGGAGCTGATCCAGACCCGCTCGATATTTTTTGGAATCGGCCGGAGTGGGATTGGAGATGTAAGAAAACACTTCGGAAGGGAACCGTGGGATCTCGTCGTAATTAATCGTGCGATCTTCGGTGAGCGTATCGCCGATGCCAAACTCGCTGTGGCCAACGAGTCCGATTACATCGCCGGGCCATGCTAGGTCGACTGTCTCGCGATCTTGCCCGAAGAGTCTATGGGCAGAAGAGAGGCGGATGGTTTTGCCCGTGCGCTGGTGCGTGACGAGCATGTCGCGGGTAAATTTGCCTGAACATACGCGGATGAATGCGATGCGATCGCGGTGACGCGGATCCATGTTGGCCTGAATTTTGAAAACGAAACCGGAGAATTTTTCATACGTCACGGGGATTTCGCGTGCTTCGGTCGGCGCGGGTAGGCCGGGCACAGTGACGCTTACTGATGTGCGTGGTGCCGGTGGCACAGAATGGTGCAGGAATCCGTTGAGCAGGAGTTCGATCCCAAAATTGTTAATCGCCGAACCGAAATAGACGGGAGTTTGTTCACCGGCGTGAATCGCACCGAGATCAAAGGGATGACCAGCGCCATTAAGCATCTCTAGTTGTTCGGTGACTTGCCCGTAGGCGTAGTCATCGAGCTTTTCGCGCACTGCAGCATCTTCAATCGAGGATACTTTCACCGGAGCCTCAAACGCGCCGCCGGGCACGCGATCGAAGAGGTGAACTTGTTTTTTACTGCGATCAAAAACGCCTTTAAAAGTGGGGCCATTGCCGAGTGGCCAAATGACAGGTGAGGCTTGCAGGCCGAGCACGCTTTCCAATTCGTCGAGCAGTTCCAAGGGGTCGCGCATGGGACGATCGCACTTGTTCATAAACGTGAAGATCGGCACGCCACGACGACGACAGACTTCGAATAGTTTGCGGGTCTGCGCTTCAACGCCCTTGGCAGTATCAATTACCATGAGTGCCGCATCGACGGCGGTGAGCACGCGATAAGTATCTTCTGAAAAGTCTTTGTGACCGGGAGTATCGAGCAGATTGACGGCGCAACCTTCGTAATCGAATTGGAGGACGGTCGATGAGATCGAAATACCGCGCTGTTTTTCGATATCCATCCAATCAGATGCCGTCGCGCGAGCGTTTTTGCGGTCCTTGACGGCACCCGCCAGATGGATCGCGTTGCCGTAGAGAAGAAATTTCTCGGTCAACGTGGTTTTACCCGCATCAGGATGAGATATGATGGCAAAGGTGCGGCGGCGGTCGATTTCCTGAGTGGCGGACATGAAAAACCTCACAGATGGACATAGTTGCCCAGCGAAGGAAAGCCTTGAGTTAGAGGTCAGGCTCGCAGTGGCAATTTCAGTGCGGTTCGCACCGTTCGTTCATCGACGTGACCTCGTAGATAGGTGCTATGATCGAGATGATTGGAATCGGTGAAGTTCTTATCCTGAAATGGTTTGCCGTGGATGTTGGTGCTTGGATCGTGGAGTTCGTCGGGGAGGGCGATGAGCTTTGTGATGAGCGCCTCGCGGGTGACCGTGTGCAGAGCGATATCGTGCGGGTAACCTGCGGTGCCGCTTACATCGATGTGGTTGATCCCATTTTGTCGCACGAGACCTGAGAGGTGAAGGTGGCCGCCTAGCACGGCGGAGACGTGATCTCGGTGCTCTTCGATGATATTCAACATGCCCGGTTCGGCGACTTTGTAGGTCGGAATATCAAAGCTGCTTTTCAGGACCGCCTCTTCTCTCATTGGCACAACGGGGATGTGGCAGGCGATGATAACGGGACGATCCACGTGTGATTCCAGATGTGAGCGGAGATGTCGTTCTCGATCATCGATGGCCTGGGCGGTGAGTTCCGGAGTGGCCGATCCTGAGTTGTTGGCGACGACGAAGCCCAGCCCCTTATGCGTAAATGTGTAGTGAAACTGATCACCGATAATTTGGCGGTAGGGCGCCTCCTTTTCCGAGTCTCCCTCGAGGTTGTGATTGTCGTGGTTTCCAACCGTCGTGTGATAGGGAATGCCAGTGCGATCCAACAGGTGTTTGATCGCGGCGAACTCAGATTCGTAAGCAGTGTTTACCAAATCGCCGACGTGTAAGAGGAAATCGACGGGAGGGATGAAGTCACCTCGTCGCAGTGCTTCGCATAGCCATTCGGCCCGACGATTGGAGCCCTGGAAATTGAGAGGCGGAGGCTGGAGGGCGTCCGTCTGGTAATGCGTATCGTTGATCTGAAGAAATCGAAATACGATCTCTTCACCCGCGGCGAGTGTTTCGTCGGGCTGCCCGAGTGGTTTCTGCATTTATAGCAGGTTGCTTTCGAGCTGCGTGATCATCGTGCGGATGGCATTTAGCTGCTTTTTCAGCTGCTTGTCTTTCTGATGCGTCTGCACGTATTTCATCGCCTCAAGAATGTCGCGTTCGGCCTCCATTAAGGAAACGCGTTCGTAGGCGATGGCTTCGCGTTGATTGGCGGTATTCCCGCCGAAGATATTGAGAATTTTTGGGTTATCGCCACTGTTGAGAGTCTTGTCCAGATCAGTGCGTTTGATACGCTTACTGTAGCGGACGATTTTCTTGTTCAGTTTCTTGATCTCGATATCGAGATCGCTGATTCGTCGGCTGTTGACCACGAAGTCTTGAATGACAGTGACTTCCTTCTCGGCCGTATTCGCAGCAACCTTATCATCATCTTTTGCCTCTTGTTTAACGTATTTGGCACGAGCGGCGTCTCGCTTTGTTTTGGTATGCTCGGCGAGTCGGGCCTTCACACGTTCATCGCGTGCGGCGTCTTCTGTCTCGGTTTTAGCCAACGCGAATGTGGGTAAAAGGAGTGACGCGACGAGGATGAAAAGCAGCGGTCGTTTCATGAAGGTAAGTTGGGCAAATGAGCCAAGTCGTGTCGAGGGTAAGCTTGCAGTGTGAAGAGACACAAAAAAGCCGGTCCCAAAGAACCGGCTTTTATAAAAAGGAATCCTGCTTAGAGAGTTCCGGCGTAGATCGCGTTATCACCGAGCTCTTCCTCGATCCGAAGGAGCTGGTTGTATTTCGCGATACGATCAGAACGGCTCATCGAACCTGTCTTGATTTGGCCCGCATTGGTCGCGACAGCGATATCGGCGATAGTGGTGTCTTCAGTTTCACCGGAGCGGTGAGAGATCACGGAGTTGTAACCGTTTACCTTGCCGAGCTCGATGGCTTCGAGTGTTTCGGTGAGGGTGCCGATCTGGTTGACCTTCACGAGAATCGAGTTGGCCACGCCAAGATCGATTCCCTTCTGGAGGAACTTCACGTTGGTCACAAAGAGATCGTCACCGACGAGTTGGACCTTGTCGCCGATTGCGTCGGTGAGGGCTTTCCAGCCATCCCAGTCGTTTTCGTCGCAACCGTCTTCGATGGAATCGATCGGATACTTTTCGGAGAGCTCCTTGAGGTAGGCTGCTTGTTCAGCGGAGTTGCGCTTGGCACCGCCTTCGCCTTCGAATTTGGAGTAATCGTAAACCCCATTGCTGAAGAATTCAGAGGATGCGCAATCGAGCGCGAATGTGATGTCTTTGCCGACCGTATAACCAGCTGCTTCGACCGCCTTGCTCAGAGTGTCGAGGGCGTCTTCTGTGCCTTCGAACTTAGGAGCGAAACCACCTTCGTCACCGACTGCGGTGCTGAGTTTACGATCGTGAAGCACTTTTTTGAGACTGTGGAAACACTCGGCACCCATACGAATCGCTTCGCTGAAGGTCGCGGCGCCGACCGGGCGGATCATGAATTCTTGGAACGCGATCGGGGCGTCGGAATGCGAACCCCCGTTGATCACATTCATCATCGGAACAGGAAGCACCTTAGCGTTGGGGCCACCGATGTATTTGTAGAGGGGGAGACCCAGGGCATCGGCAGCCGCGTGAGCGACGGCGAGAGAGACACCGAGCATGGCGTTGGCTCCGAGCTTGCCTTTGTTGGGCGTGCCATCGAGGGCGAGCATCGTCTTGTCGATAGTGAGTTGATCGCAGGCATCGAGACCGACGAGCTCGGGGGCGATGAGGCCTTCGACGTTATCGACGGCTTTTTGAACGCCTTTGCCGAGGAATCGGCTTTTGTCGCCATCACGAAGCTCGATCGCTTCGTGTTCGCCGGTGCTGGCTCCGGATGGAACTGCGGCGCGACCGAGGGCGCCTCCGTTGAGATGGACATCAACTTCCACCGTGGGGTTGCCGCGGGAGTCGATAATTTCACGTGCTGTGATAGCTGAGATGGTAGTATTCATGTAAAGAAAGCCACCAGTGAACGCCACGGCGGGTCTCGGGAAAAGCGCAAAGTGAATTTTTCTCAGATTCACCTCTGGGCAAGCACAGAGGTCGCGGTTTACTCCGGTCCCGATTGGCTCAAGCGAATGGAGGTCGCGAGATGCCGTCGCCGATCATGATAGCCGCGTGTTCCAGGCGAGTTGATTAATCGCCAAGTAGTTTACGCAGGTAAGGGGCCGTGGGGCTCGCTATGATTTTGCGCAGTCCTTCGAGATTTCCCTGATAGAGTAACTTGCCGCCACCGGGTCCCCCTTCGGGCCCTAGCTCGACCACGTAATCGGCTTCGGCGATCAAATCCAAATGATGCTCGATCACGACCACCGTGTGTCCCTGTTCGACGAGCGAATGAAGCACGTGGATTAATTTTACGCAGTCGCTCAGATGCAGACCGATCGTGGGTTCTTCGAGCAAGTAGAGATTGCGTGGTTGGATGCCACGCGAGCGCTCCATGTAAGTAGCCAGGCCTCGCGCGAGCTCGGTCACGAGTTTCAACCGCTGGGCTTCGCCACCCGAGAGAGTGGGCGAACTTTGCCCCAAGGTGAGATAACCTAAACCGCAATCTGCCATGAGCTGGCAGACCTGAGTGAGTTGCGAATGAAAATCGAAGAACGTGACGGCCTCATCAAATGTGAGCTGAAGCACTTCGCCGATAGTTTTGCCTTTCCATGTGATTTCGGAGAGTTCCGGTCCATAACGCATTTCGCTGCAATCATCGCACGGGAGAAACGTATTGGGCATGAAGGCCATTTCGAGTTTGATGCGGCCCGCGCCTTTGCAGGATTCACAGCGCCCCTCAGCAGTATTGAACGAGAAACGTGTGGCGGTGTAGCCGCGTATTTTCGATTCAGGCAGCGAAGAGAAGAACTGCCTGATCAAATCGAAGATGCCGAGATAGGTTGCGGGAGTGGAACGTGGGGTTTTCCCGATGGGAGCCTGGTCGACTTCGATCACGGATTTGAAACCAGCTGCGCCGCTTAACTCGGTGAAAGGTTCCGCGGCTACCGAGCTTCCGAATTCCTGAAAGTTCGTATTACGAACAAATGCTTTCCCGGTGAGACGGTTCTTTTGGGATGTGATCGCATGGGTGACGGCGGGGTGAAGCACGTCGCGGAAGAGGGTAGACTTACCAGCGCCACTTGGCCCCGCGACCATGATGAGGCGAGCCTTGGGCAAGCGCAGGTTGATGTTGCGGAGGTTACGGAAATTCGCGCCTTTCAATTCGAGCCAATCGTTACTCTTGGTTTTCTTCTCAGGTCGCTTGGGCAGATCCCGATAAGTGCCTCGAAGGGGATGGTTGATGCCCTTTTTGAGGAATAGTCCTGTCAGTGATTTGGCACTGCGTTTGATTTGTTCTGGAGTGCCTTCGGCGAGCAGTTCGCCTCCGTGAATACCTGCGTCAGGACCCAGATCGATGATGCGATCGGCTCGTTCCATCAGTGCGCCGTCGTGTTCGACGACGAGCAGCGTATTTCCTTTGGCACGCAGCGTTTGCAGAGTCTCGATCAGTCGATCATTGTCTTTTGCGTGGAGTCCAATGCTGGGCTCATCGAGCACGTAGAGCACGCCGGATAGATTGGAACCGAGCTGGGCGGCGAGCCGGATACGTTGGGCCTCGCCACCGGAAAGTGTCTCGGTGGGCCGGTCCAGCGAGAGGTAACCGAGACCCACGTGGTCGAGAAATTTCAGACGCTCCTCGATTTGCGGCACGATGTCTTGCGTGATCAGTTTGCCGCGTTGATCGAGTAGGAGTTGATGGAGTCGCGTGAGCAATTCATCGGAGGTGCAGCTGAGAAGCTCGGGTAAGGATATCGCGGGTTGCTTGCCCTTCAGGTGAAGTTTGACTGCACGAGAAATTCGATTGATTCGCGTGCCCTCGCAATCGGGGCAAGGGGAGCCTTGGTTAGAAACATTCTCCGCACTATCGACGCCAAACGCGCGTAGTCGTGCGATCGGATCGGCATTCTTGTCTTCCGGTTCTAGCATCCATGGAAAGATTCGTCCGTGGCCACGGCAGGACGGACACCAGCCGCGAGGTGAGTTGAACGAAAAATGTTTCGGATCGAGCTCGGGGAAAGATTCACCCGATTCGATATCGGTGCGCGTGGTTGAAAACCACGAGAGAATTCCACCTTTGGGATCGAGCACAAAACATGACCCCTTGCCGAGTCGAAGCGCGGTCTTGAGATCTTCTGCAACCTGATCGCTCTTTTTCAGATCGGCGACTACGACCTCAATGTCGTGTTCACGATAACGATCGAGTTTCGCGAACGCTTCAGCGGCGAGGAGTTGACCATCAGCCCGCATTAACTCGTAGCCCTGCTGAGCGATCCAAGTGGCAATAGGTTGATGGTGGCCCTTTCGTCCGCGAATCAACGGGGCGCAGAGATAGAGATGTTTGGCTCGTTTCGCTTTGGGCGTGGCGAGCACCCGCGTGAGCAGTTTGCGAAGCTGGGCTGGCGATAGTGCCTCGACGGCATGATCCGTATCAGGGTGATGCTGAACACCCATGCGGGCGTAGAGTAGGCGTAGGTATTGCGCGACCTCGGTAATCGTCGCGACGGTCGACTTGCGGGAGCCGCGTGTCACACGTTGCTCGATCGCGACGGTCGGAGGGATGCCCGTTAGGCGATCGATCGATGGGCGCGGAAGCTGTTCAACGAATTGCCGCGCATAAGGCGACATTGATTCCATGAAGCGACGCTGGCCTTCTGCAAAGACGATATCGAACGCGAGGGTGGATTTACCTGATCCTGATACGCCTGTAACGACTGATAATTGATGATGGGGAATCTCGAGGGTGACGTTCTTAAGATTGTTTTCCCGTGCTCCGGTGATCGTCAGCACATCACTGCGTGGAGCGATTTTCGTCGCGCCGTTACTTGTATAGGTCGCTTGTGATTCCGCGACCAGACGTTCAGCTGGTTCGTTAAATGAGAGCTGACCTCCGTGAATGGCCTGTTGGAGGAAAGGGGCGGTTTCGGTGGCGGTCTTCAGGATGTCTTCGGGAGTTCCTTCGGCGACAATTTTGCCGCCATCTGAACCAGCTTCAGGACCGATTTCGATAATCCAATCCGCTGATTTAAGCACATCGAGGTTGTGTTCGATTATGATCAAGCTGTGCCCGCAATTCACGAGAGCTTGAAGCACTGACAGCAGGCGTTTCACATCATGGCGATGGAGTCCGGTAGTGGGCTCGTCGAGGAGGAGCAGCGCGGGGTCGGTTGTGGTTTCATCTGTGCTCGAGTCGTTCGAGATGTTACTAAGATAGCGCACGAGTTTAAGGCGCTGCGATTCGCCACCGGACAAGGTGTTAAGCGGTTGTCCGAGGGTGAGGTAGCCCAGACCAACCGAATCGAGCGATAGCAGTTTTTTCGCGATGTTCGGTTGTTCGGCAAAGAGTTTACGCGCGTCTGAGATACACGTGGCGAGGAGATCGGCAATGGATTTATCCTGCCAACGAATCGCGAGCACTTCGGGTTTGAATCGCTGTCCTTCGCAAACAGGACAGGGCACATAAACGTCGGAGAGAAATTGCATCTCCACTTTCTCGTAGCCGAGTCCTTGGCAATGATAGCATCGCCCCTCGCCGCTGTTGAATGAAAAGCTCGTATGAGTGAACCCTGCTTGCTGTGCTTCTGGGGTAGCGGCGAAGAGGTTGCGAATAGCATCCCACGCTTCGCAATAGAGAGCGGGGTTGGAACGTGGGGTTCGCGAGAGCGGTGATTGATCTACGAGCACGATTTCGGAAAACTGCTGATCGCAGTGAATCGACTCAATCATAGCGGGATCTCCGGTGATGAGGTTCTGATGCGCGCTCAGTCCTTGATGTATGACGTTGTCGAGGAGAGTGGATTTACCCGATCCTGAAACACCACTAAGGCAAACGAATCTGCCAACCGGAATGCTAAACGATAGCTTCTCAATATTGTGCTTGGTGACGTTGCGGAAATGCAGTGCTGGGTGACGCTTCGGAACCTTTCGACGAATAGCGGGTGTCTCCACGCTTTCGCGACCAGAGAAATATGCGCCGGTGATACTTTTCTCAGAATGATTCAGTCCCGTGACACTGCCTTGATAGACGATATGCCCGCCGCGAGAGCCGGGTTCGGGCCCGACTTCGATGATATGATCGGCGGCTTTGATCATCGCTTCATCATGTTCGACAACGACGAGAGTGTTTCCGGTGTCAGTGAGCGTGCGAATGATGTCGATCAGTCGATCGATGTCGCGCGGGTGCAACCCGACACTGGGTTCATCGAGCACGAAAAGAGTATCCACCAACGATGTGCCCAAGCAGCTCGTGAGATTTACGCGTTGGACCTCGCCGCCGGATAGTGTGCGCGAGGTGCGATCCATTGTCAGATAGCCGAGACCTACCTGATCCAGATAACGCAGTCGCGTGACAATGGATTCGTAGGCGATGGTGGTTTGAGGATCGTCGTCTTTAAGCGAGGACGCCGCGACCAGATTGAGCAACTCGCCGACAGGGAGTTGGTAGAGTTGGGGCAGCGAATAGCCGTTCCATTTCCAGCAAAGGGCTTCGGGCTGCAATCTCGTGCCGTTACATTCCGGGCATGTGTTGTAAGTGCGGTAGCGAGAGAGGAAGACGCGCACGTGCATCTTGTAGGTGTTCTTTTCGAGCCAATCGAAAAAGCCTTTCACGCCATACCAATACTCGGGCCAGGTCTTATCACTGTTTTCACTATAACCGGGTTCGCCGTTGATGACGAAATCGCGCTGTTCTTCTGTGAGCGACGCGAAGGAAACGTTGGTCGGAATCTTTTTCTTCTTTGTGAAAACCTTCAGGTCTTTTTTGGATTCGCCGTAGACATCACTCTCCCAACATTTGATCACGCCCTCGTCGATCGAGAGCGATTGATCGGGCAGGGCGAGGCGGTAGTCGATGTCGATTACGCGGCCAAATCCCCGACATTTCGGGCAGGCGCCGAGCGGGGAATTGAAGGAGAAAAGTGCGGGAGTCGCGGCGCGGAAGGTGCGCCCGGTCTTCGGAGAGTGAAGCCCGCGCGAATAGCGCCCGGCATCAGAAAACGAATCTGCTTTCGATTCGTTTCGCTGGTGAACGTAGAGTTGCACCTGGCCTTGTCCGTAATGCATGGCCGCTTCGACTGCTTCGATAAAGCGGCTGCGATTTGCTGAGGTAATGCTCACGCGATCCTGGACGACGTGAAAAGTGTCGGAGAATTCCTTTGGCGGCTTCGCGGAAAGATCGGCTAGCTTGTGAATGCGCTTATTGGCCAGCACGCGCACATAGCCTTGTTGCAGCAGGTTCTTGAAAATTTCCGCCCATTTAATCTTGGCCGGCCGGATAATCGTAAAGCAGAGCAGGAGAGTCTGATCCGGATAGCTCAGCACCGTCTTATCCCAGATCGTGAGAGCAGTGTCGTCTTCGACTGGCTCGCCGGTTTCAGGATCGAAGCAAGCGGACACATGGCTGAACCACACTTTGAAAAAATCGGTGAGTTCCGTCATCGTGCCGACCGTCGAGCGCGAGGTCTTTACGGTGTTGCTTTGCTGAATCGCAATCGAGGGTCGGATGTTCTCGATGGAATCGACTTTAGGCTTATCGAGCAGGTCGAGAAACTGGCGGGTGTAGGCGCTGAACGTTTCGACGTAGCGGCGTTGTCCCTCGGCGTGAAGCGTATCGAAAACCAGTGACGATTTTCCCGTTCCGCTCAATCCGGTGACGGCAATGTAGCGCCTCAGAGGCAGATCGATATCGAAGCCTTTGAGGTTATTCTGTCTGACGCCACGGAGGCGGACACATTGAGGTGTTTTGGATGAGCGCGGTGTGGTCACGGAACTACAAAGAACGGTGTCAGCGTGAATGCAACTCGTGGAGAAAGACCAGCGGCTTTCTGACATACTGTTGTCAGGAGAGGCCGCGCGAGATGCTATTTCTTCGCTAGGATCAGCTTAGCCTTTGCGGTGCTGATGGCTTTGGTCACTGGCACGTTTGGTTTGTTGTCGGTGATGATGGTGAAGCTTTCGTCGAAGGGAGTCGTGAGATTGAGCGCTTTGCGCCCGAATTTGGATTTATCGAGAGCGAACACGCAGCGTTCGGAGGCTTGGATCATTTTACGCTGAGCGGCGACGATCAGGGCGTTGTGGTTCCAGATGCCGCTTTCCGTGATACCTGCACCGCCCAGCACGGCGACGTCGGCGTGCACTTGGGAGAAGAATTCTTCGCACATCGGACCGAGCGCGACGCCCAATCGATTGTAGACCGTGCCGCCAATTACGATGGTCTCCACGCTGCCGACATCGCTGAACAGACTGGCGATGGGGAGAGAGTTGGTGATGACCTGTAGGCGCTTATCGACGAGTAGGCGGGCAACCGCATAAGTAGTGCTGCCGCCATCGAGAATCACGGTCATGCCGGGTTGGATCTGCTTCGCGACGAGACTCGCGATGACAAATTTCTCGTCGGGATTACGTAAATTGCGCGCGATGAAATCGTATTCTTGCGCCACTTCATCGGTTTCGATTAGAGACGCTCCGCCATGGTGACGCTGCACAACACCTTTTTCTTCGAGCGAATCGAGAGCGCGGCGAACGGTGGAAAGCGAACTGCCAAAGCGCGTGGCCAGCGTGCGCAAATCTGAATAGCGGTGCTTGCGAATATGACGTTCGATCAGATCGGTGCGTTGTTTGTTCGTCATGGTTTAGCTGCTGGTTAAGCGGGCGAATAAATCGAGGTAGGCCTTTACCTGCTTCCGCGGATCGAAGGAATTGTGGGCGAAAGTGCGAGCACGTTCTCGTCGCGCCTCATCGGGAGACGCGAGCTGTTGGATCGCGTCTCGGAATGGGGCTTGTTCGCCCAGTGGAATCGATATCCCGGTGTCATCAGGCAGAAAACATTCGTCGACACCTTGCGTGGCGTAGGCGATTGCGGGGAGTCCGTGGGCTTGGGCTTCGATAAGAAAATTGGATAGCGATTCGCTCTGCGAGGCATGCACCGCGAGATCGGCGGCCGCATAGTAGGGCGTGGGATTGCTTCGGAGGCCGTGAAATTTCACACGATCAGTGACAGCGAGTTTTTGAGCCAAGGTCTTGCACGATTCGAGTGCTGCACCATCGCCCACAAGCCACAATTGCCAAGGGAAGTCCGCGGGGAGCTTCGCAGCGATTTCGATTAGCGCGCGTTGATTTTTCTCAGGGCGAAACATCGCGACATCGAGCAACACAGTAGTGTTCTCATCAGCGCCATGAGTGGCTCGAAGCTGACTGCGGATATCTGCGCTGGGTGGTTCCGTAAATACGAGTGAGTTGGCGACCACACTGATCTTGGTCGGGTCGATCGAATAGCGTGTTTCGAGATGGCTTTTAGCCGCGCGACTATTAGCGACGATGTGATGGACATGCTTGAGCGAAAACCGAAAAAGCCAGGGGAGTGGTTTGCCGGTGCGCATGGTGCCGATTACGGCAGTGTTAGGCCAACGATCTTGCACCTCTTTCATGATGCCTTGCCCGTAGCAATTAGCCATGCGGCCCATGCACAGGATAATATCGGCGGGGTTTTCCTCGATGTAGCTGCATAGCCCGGGCGCAAACCAATCGCAGCGAGTGTCGAAAGGTTGAAGCACGTGGTGTGTGACCTCGGGCGCAATCGTTGAGGCGAGCGGGCCACCTGGACGGAAAGTGGTGAGGCTCGTTTCGTGTCCTTCTTTAGCAAACGCGGTAGCAAGAAACACCGATTGCCGTTCGGTGCCGCCACTGCGGAGGTAGTCTTGGAAAATGAGGATTTTCATTTGCGATGATGGAGGACGGTGAACAGGCTATCTCCCGTTCATGAATTCCCCATTTCTGCAATTACTCGTGCGTTGGCTGATCATGGCCATGGGTGTCACTATCGCAACGCGCTTAGTCGATGGTCTCCACTGCCAAGATGGCATGACGCTGTTTATCGTGGTGCTCCTGCTCAGCTTCCTGAATGCGATTCTAAAACCGCTCTTGGTGCTCTTCACGTTGCCGTTCATTGTGCT
Source organism: Opitutaceae bacterium (assembly GCA_002713695.1). Taxonomy (GTDB): domain Bacteria; phylum Verrucomicrobiota; class Verrucomicrobiia; order Opitutales; family Opitutaceae; genus Cephaloticoccus. The sequence continues at coordinate 206,846 of PAUB01000050.1, read as the reverse complement.
CACGATGGGGCTGGGAGTGGTGTTGATCAACGCCTTGTTGTTTTTACTGGTCGGTGAATTGGTGAATGGGTTTAACGTGGCCGGATTTGGATCGGCTTTCTGGGGCTCTCTTATCGTGAGTGTGACTAACTTTCTGGCGAGCCAGTTGTTTAAGCGCCCGCCGGGAGGTCGCGATTCACGTGGTGGTCGGCATAGAGGCAAAGCGAATACGAAAGACGTAATCGATATCTGATCGAGCAGTCGGCGAGAGGGTGAAAGGGGTTTTCAATTTGACCACCTTTGGTGGTGCATTGACGGTGTTCCTTTAACACCTAGCATATACTCATCATGGCTGAATCTATTGAATACGATCTTGTAGTAATCGGAGGCGGACCTGCGGGCTACGCAGCGGCAATCCGCGCTGGGCAGTTGGGCAAGAAGGTAGCCTGCGTCGAATCCGAACGCGCAGGTGGCACGTGTCTGAACTGGGGCTGTATCCCGACTAAGGCCTTGCTGAAGAGCGCTGAGCTCTACCAGAAATTTAAGAAAGCCGAGAATTATGGACTGAGCGCAGAAGGCGTCTCGTTTGATTTTGAAAAGATCATGGGCCGCTCGCGCACGGTGGCCGGTCAGATGGCCAAGGGGATCGAATTTTTGTTTAAGAAGAACAAGGTCGATTACGTTGTGGGTCTTGGGCAGGTCAGTGCCCCCGGGATGGTTTCGATTACAGAAGGGAAGGAGAAGGGAAAGTTTTTGACCACGAAAAACGTGTTGCTCGCCACAGGCTGTAAGATGCGCCGGATCGCTGATCTCGAATACGATGGAGAACGCGTGATGACCTCACGGGAAGCGCTTGCGAACACCAAAATGCCGAAATCAATCGTCATCGTGGGCGCCGGAGCGATTGGCGTGGAGTTTGCCTATTTCTATAACGCGCTTGGCGCGAAAGTGACCTTGGTCGAAATGCTACCTCAGATGCTTCCGGTTGAAGACGCCGATGTATCCAAGCTCCTGCATAAATCATTCGAGAAGCAGGGGATTGAGGTCCATGTGGATACGAAGTGTGAGAATTTTAAAGTCGGCAAAAAATCTGTAACGCTCGATTTAGTGGCTGGTGATAACAAGACCACGATTGAAGCGGATGTTTTACTTTCGGCTATTGGTGTGACGCCTAATCTCGAAGGTGCGCTCGCAGCGAATCTGAAACCTGAGTTGGAGCGCGGTTACCTGAAGGTAGGCGACGATTATCAAACCAGCGTGAAAGGTGTTTACGCTGCCGGCGATATAATTGGTCCGCCTTGGTTGGCTCATGTGGCGACTTACGAAGGGATCAACGCCGTCAATGGTATGTTCTATCACTCGAAGGCTAAGCGCGTGACGACGTTCCCGGGCTGCACGTATTGCCAACCGCAGGTCGGTAGCATCGGTCTCACCGAACAGGCCGCGAAGGAAAAGAATCTCGATTACATGATCGGCAAGTTCCCTTTTACCGCATCAGGCAAGGCGGTCGCGTCTGACGAAAGCGAAGGCTTCGTGAAAGTCATCGCTGATGCGAAGACGGCTGAAATCTATGGCGCTCACATCGTGGGTTCGGAAGCGACTGAACTGATCGCCGAATACGGTCTGGCGATTGGCATGGAAGCGACCGTTGAAGAGATTCACCATACGATTCATGCACATCCGACTCTGAGCGAAGCCGTGATGGAAGCGGCGGCCGCGACCACTGGTGAAGCGATTCATATCTAAGCATCAGCGCTTGATTGCGGAAACTGCTTGAAGCCCGCTTATCTGCGCCTAGTCATAGGTGCTCCTCCGCTCCTGTAGCACAATGGATAGTGCAGTGGCCTCCGAAGCCATTGATCTGGGTTCGACTCCCGGCGGGAGCACCATGCTACGCTCGCAGAGCGAGCTTCGCATGGCACGGCCATGCCTTCCGCCTTCACCAAGGTTACGGCGTGACAAGTCACCCCACGCAAGTTCGGGCTACGGCTCGGCTAGCCCGCTTTTAAGAAAACTCTGAGCGGAGAATTTCAGCGGCTTTCACTTCGTTCTGCAGCTTCCTGTAGGCCTCATCGATTGGCACGACGGCGCCTGAGCCGGGGGCGAATCCACAGTCTGGATTCAGCGTGATGCGTTCAGGGGCGATATATTTGGCCGCTTCGCGAACACGGGCAGCAATGGTTTCGGGAGAGTCGATCTTGCCGGGCGTCACATCGACGCAGCCGAGGCCAATTTCAAAATCGTCGCGCAGTTGTTTGAGCACTTCGAAATCGCCGGCACCGGGGGTGGTGAATTCCATGGTGATGTGATGCACCTTGAGGCGGTTGAGTTGATTGATGATGGCGTCAAAACCACCGGCATGAGATGCCTCACCACGGGCGCGCGCGCCGGCACGACGGCAAAGATGCTCGGCAAACTTCAGTCCTTCGAAGCCCTCGATCAATTCGTTGACGACATCGGCGGCAAAGTCGGCGGCAAGATCAGGATTGTCGTGCTGGCAGCGAACCTGTGGATCGACGAACAGGCAGAGATGTGGGTCGTCGATTTGGATAATCGAAGCACCTGCTTCTTTGAGTAATTCGATCTCTTGGCGAAGAATGGGCACGCAGGCGCGGGCGAAATCCTCTCGGGTCGGATAAGCCGCTTTGGAGAGCTCAGGGTCCCACATGCGCTCGCCAAGTAGCGCGGGCGAGGGGAGCGTGGCTTTAATCTGCCGGGTGGTGATGTCGCGGACGAATTCGACTTCGCGTGAGATGAAGCCAGGGTTCTTGGATTCGACTTTTCCAGTCACCACAGTCCAAGGGCGGCCGTCGTCGGCACGGCTGAGTTCGAAACCGTGGGCCAGTTCGGCAATCACGCCGATGTAGGATTTGCGGCGCCATTCCCCGTCGTTGAGCACGTCGACTCCGGCCTGTTCCTGCACGGAGACGATGTAGCGCACGGCGGCATCTATTCGTTTATTGTATTCTTCAGGAGAGATTTCGGCATCGCCGAGAACGAGGTCTTTGACGAAGTCTGATCGTGGCATGGAGCCAATGACGGAGGCGGGAAAGAGTTTGTTTTCGGACATGGATTGGGTTGGCGGTCTGGTTTAGAAGAATGGGTGAAAGGTTTGGCTCAACCCGTCCACTGAATCTGGGCGAGTTCGAAGTCTTCCTGCGTGTCGATTTCAAGATATTCGCCAGCGGTGTCGGTGTGGTACATGGCCACGCCCGCCTCTAGCATTTCCTGAAATAGCAGGATCTTGTAGGACTTCTCAAAAACCTTGGCTTCGCGAAACGGCTTGCCTGCGTATAGCTCCTTGCAGCGGTTGAAGTGCTCTTTGAGCAGGGAGGCTCCAGCCGAAGAAAATTTTGCGATACCCGTGTATTCGCCGTGCGCGTCGTCGGCGTCCATGCCGCGATGCACTCGAGTCACGGAGCCGTTGGCTCCGGAAAGTTTCTCGGCGTCGTCGGGAGGGTGTTGAGTGCGATGTTGGTAGCGTTCTTCCCAACCGACGTCGACGGCCAGTGTGATATCCTGCTCGGAAGCGAGGAGTCCTGCGATGAGATTCGACGAGAAGAGGATATCCGAATAACAGCAGATGAACTGCTCATACATGAGATCCTCCGCGTGCATGAGCGAGAGGAGGATGTTATTGTTCTCCCAGTCTGCGTTGTGCCGGAAGGTGAAATTGGGATAATCCGCACGGACCTTGTCGATCTGGTAGCCGCCGATGAAGCAAATATCGTCAATTCCGTTGTCGGCCAACGCGCTGAGTGACCAGTCGAGAATGCGGCGATCTTGGACGCGCGCAAAGCACTTGGGTTGGTTGGCCGTGGTGGGCATGAGGCGGCTGCCGCGTCCGGCGCCTATGATGATGGCTCGCATGATTAGGTAAGATTATTGAGGAGGGATCACGATTAAGTAGGCTGGATTACTGAGGGCAAGGCTCGGGGCTAGGATTGAGGATACTCCAGAATGACTTTAGCGGATTCTCCTTTGGCCATGAGGGCGAATCCTTCGGCGGCATCGGTGAAAGGCATACGGTGGGAGATGAGATCTTCGAGAGGTAGTCCGTCTTGGTAGAGTTTTAGCATGCTCGGGTATTCTCCGATCTGATAATACCATGAGCCGATGGCGGTGATATCGCGGCGGATAAAATCTTCGCTGGGTGACAACTCGACGGCGGATTGTTCGCCGTTGATCATCACGATACCGTTGGGGCGAACAGCGTCGAAGCATTGCTTGAGAGTCTTCGGATTGCCGGCGCATTCGATGGCGATATCGACTCCACCTGATGACCACTCGTGAACCTTTGCCACGGCATCTGCATTACGGGCATCAATGAGGGTGTCGGCTCCTAAGAGTCGCGCTTGTTCGAGGCGATATTCGGAGATGTCGATTGCGATGACGCGAGCTCCGTAGAAATGCTGCACCATGATATTGCTTAAGCCCACTGGGCCTGCGCCGAATATCGCGATCGTGCGATTGGAGGTGTCGCCAAGTTTTTGGCCGGTGTGATAAGGCACGCCCAATCCATCGCCGGTGAGTAAGACCGCGATGTCGTCGAAGATGTGTTCCGGCACCTGCAAGCAGGCGGTTTCAGAAGTCTTGAATAGCTCGGCGTGAGCACCGGTGAAGATCTGGAAATCAGAACACCAGGTAGATTGTCCGTGATTGCAGGGTTCGCAGTCACGTCGGCCACATCCCGCGACGGCGCTGATGCCGACACGATCACCAACTGCGACTCGCGTGACATCTGGTCCAATCGTTTCGACAACGCCGACGGCTTCGTGCCCATCGTTGCTGTTGGCGACACCTTTTCTGTAATAGTCCTTCATCTCACTACCGCAGAGCGCGGAGCAGCGCATGCGCAGAACGACTTCGCCGGGATCAGGGGTTGGATCGGGCGCTGATTCGATGCTGACTTGTGAGCCGCCGTTTAAAACTACGTGTTGCATATCAGGCTTCTTTGACGGGATTGAGGGGGAAGTCCTGGCCTAAGATCACAGGTCGTTTTTCAGCGATGGAGCGCCGCAGAGCTGCTTCGACTTGAAGCTCCTTTAATCCGGCGAGACCGGGAATGGGCGGTGCTTGTTTGAGACGAATGCTCTCCAGGTAGGCATTGATCGAGGCGGCGAAGGAGGCGTCGTATTGGCCCCAACGGCTTTTGTCTGGCGATAGTCGCAAAGTTTCACTCGTGCTCGAAGTCGTATCCATGATGTCCAAATCGCCATCAAGATCATAAAGACGAATCCGTCCGCGTTCGTGGATCATGGTGAGCTCAAAGAGATCAAAATCGAAGTCGATTGCCGCACTGCCGAGGAGTGTGCCGGTGGCTCCGCTCGTGAAATTTAGAGCAGCGCTTAGGTCGCGTGCCTCCATATCGGCGCCGCGGTGGAGGTTTCTGCCTTCCAGTGCAGACACCTCGAGGATATCACCAGCGAAGTGGTGGATTAGATCAATCACATGACTCCAACAGACGTAGTGAGTGATCGCTGAAACTTGCTGTAGCTCACCTAGATTCAGTTCGTTCCGTAGCTTCAGGGCGCGCTGCACTTGTAGGAAGAATCGGTAGTTGAAGATCATCGCCATAGAGACGCCCTGTTTGTCGGCGGTCTGCATCAGGGATTGCGCAGTAAAGAAATCAGCCTCGCTCACCGCAGCTTGTCCGGCTGAAGCGACTAAAGGCTTTTCGCAAAACACACGCCGTGTGCCGAGCGGCAGGAGCTCACGAAGCACATCGGCTCGATGTTGCTCATTCGTTAAAACGAAAACGCTATCTGGTTCCCACGCGACCAGATCGGTAATCGTGTCGAATACTTGGCCTCCGAATTGCTCGGCACACTCCGATGCTTTGGTCTTCGTTCGATTGTAGTAGCACAACGAGACGTCGTCGTGAGCCGCGAGGAAGGGGAGATAGTTTTTGGTGGCGACGCTTCCGGTGCCGATGATCCCGATTTTCATGACAGTGTGGTAGTTTAGATCGCGGACGCTATCTGAGGTGAGCTTGCAGTGGCGATCTCATCATGAACTCAGCAGCACACACGCATAAGAGCGGGAGTATGCATGTGACTTGGGGGAGGAGGTCTCCGATCAGTCCTGCGTCTTTTTGCCGGATTGATTGGGATTGAGGTGGCTAATGCCGACCACGACGATGAGTCCTACGATGAGAAATAGCACGGCCATGCCGAGGCTGCCGTCGACGGGAGAAATGTTGATCTGAGTCAGTGGCACTTCCTCGCCCTTGCTGTTGATGCGTGTGGTAAGCACTTCCTTCCAGGGCCAAACGGTGCGAAGCGCGCCCGCCATGATGCCCGTCAATGTGATGAGGGTGATTTGACGCCAACGATTGAGGAGCCAGCTGACGATGCGAACGAAGGAGAGGATGCCCACGACGATACCTGCACCGAAGATGGCCATGGAAACGAAATCACGATTATTGATCGCTTCGAGGATTTGCTGATATTTTCCCATGATGAGGAGCAGGTAAGAACCGGAAATACCCGGAAGGATCATGGCGCAGATGGCGATGGCCCCAGCGAAGAAGAGAAAGAGTGAACTCGATGGGGTTTGGAAGGCCTGCATTCCAACCAGCCAGTAGGTGGCGATGGCGGCGACAGCGAAGGCCGTGAAATCGGTTGGTTTCCAGATCCACGTCTCTCGGATCAGGAGAACGATTGATCCCAGCACGAGACCGAAGAAGAAAGACCAGAGCTCCACCGGATGTGATCCGAAGAAACCACTCAACACGTGGGATAAGCTCAGGATCGCGGTGGCGAACCCTAGGCCTAGAGCGACAAAGAACGCAACCGGAATCCGATCCCAGACGTCACGAAACTGCCCACGAAGCAGGAGCTTCAGCATATTGAGGTCGAAACTCTTGATGCTGTTGAGCAGGCGTTCGTAAATACCGCTGATGAAGGCGATCGTCCCCCCAGAGACGCCGGGGACCAGATCGGCCGCGCCCATGATGAAGCCGATGATCGCGATACGGAGATGGTAGAGTAATTTCATGAGCTATTGGGGAGTAATCACAAAAAAGGGCAGATCTCGAAAGAAACCTGCCCAAAAGTAAAATGTGTGAGGTCGCTTAGACGTCAGGCGTCGTTTTGCGGAGACCTTGAACGCGATCGCCTTCTTTCCACTGTCCGCGTTTGCGGAGAAGCTCAACGCGTTCGAAGCGTTTGAGGACGTTGCGTTTGACTACGAGTCCTTTAGGACCTTGGAGGCTTTTGTGCTGCGACATGACGGTAAATCTAAGTGAGTTGAGCTGCTAAAGGGGAGATGAATTAGAGCCCGCTAGGGCCCATGACAAGTATTTTTCACCAATTTGACTCACGGGCACCACAATCCACTCGGGAACATCGTAGGGATGTTGAGCCAAAACATGGGATTCAATGTGCAGCAGATTGCTGGTCGAGCAGCTTAAACCTCAGCCGAAACTCCGTGCTTTGCTCGACGCGACCTTCTCAACGATAGACCGAGGTGATCGGCCCTTCGACCTGCACGCAGACCGCTAAACCTGCTATGATGGTGGATTCAGCGAGTTTCTTGGCATCGTTACGCGAAGCAACTGTGGTCCAAGCGATGAGCATGGTGCGAAGGTTTGTCGGATGAAGAGTGCAGGCAAGTGGCAATTAAGCCCTTGACGCGGGTGGGGGTTGACCTACCTATCAGCGGTTACATCTCAGCCAATTGCTTACCTATGAGAGACGACTACATCAAAGAAGCCCTTACTGTTATTCCAGACGCCAACTTACTCATCAACGTGGTTTCACGTCGTGTGAAGCAATTGAGACGCGGCAATCGCCCGTTGGTGGAGTCCCTCGAAAAGCTCTCGTCAGAAGATGTCGCTTTGCGTGAGGTCATCGAAGGAAAGATTAGCTACGAGATGGCGGAGGCCTAATTGAATCGCATAAAGTTGCGATTACAGGCGGCCCCGCGATTGCTGGAGCCGCTTTTTTGTGTCCTTAATCTGAGAACCCTATGTCCGCGAAGAAAAAAGCCACCCGTTACAATGAGGTGCGCAACGCCAAGGCGCTGCGGGACTTCTTTGTGGATGAGCGCTTCGAAGCGGGTATCGCGCTCAAGGGCACTGAAGTGAAGTCGATTCGGGCGGGTCGCGCACAGATCAATGATGCTTTTGGTCGCTTCGAAAAAGGAGAACTTTGGCTTATGAATGCGCACATCGAGCAATATGCGTTTGGCAATATCGCGAATCATGATGCGAAACGCATTCGTAAATTACTTTTGCACAAGCATCAGATCCGCAAGATTCAGCACGCTCTGGAGGCTGGTGGTCGCGCGCTGATTCCGCTGCGAATGTATTTTAAGGACGCTCTCGTGAAGGTCGAGGTAGGACTCTGCACGGGTAAGAAACTTTACGATAAACGGGACACGTTGCGGAAAAAAGAAATTAATCGTGATATCGAAATGGAAATGAAGGGCCGCAACCGATGAACCTGCGCAAGTCAGTCACGATCAGGGTGCCGGGGAGCACTTCGAATTGCGGCGCCGGTTTCGATACGCTTGGCATGGCCGTGAATGTGAGCAATGCGGTGATGGTGTCGCGATTGGCATATGGCTCCGAACCGCGACCGATGCGCGAGAGTGATGTGCGAGCTCAGGAAATGGTAATGGCGGCGGCGAAGTTATATTTCAAGACGGTTAGCCAGACGGCCTTCGGTTTCACTTATCAAATTGATGGCGAGGTGCCATCCGCGCGTGGGCTGGGTTCAAGTGTCACGGTGCGCGCGGGCATCATCGCGGCGCTTGATGCACTGGAAGAAACGAAGCTTTCGCGAAAACAAATCGTGGCGATGGTCACGGAATTGGAGGGGCATCCTGATAACGCGGCTGCGAGTATTTTGGGTGGTTTCTGTGTGGCGCGATCTGATCCGCAGACGGGTGCATATATCGACACGGTACGAATCGAAGTGCCGGAGGAACTCGTCTTCGTCGTCGCTTCACCACTGATTGAAGTATCAACGGAGAGCTCGCGTGGCACTTTGCCGGAAACGTTGCCTTATTTTGATGCGGTGCGCAGTATCAATAGTGCCACGTATCTCGTCGCTGCGATGGCGACAAGGGATTACGATCAGTTGAAAGGTGCAGTCAGTGATTTCATGCACGAGCCTTACCGTCTGCCTGGAATCGCCGGTGCCTCCGATGCGATCGCGGCGGGCATGAAAGCAGGTGCGTTGACCGGTTGGCTGAGTGGGAGTGGTTCTAGTGTCATGTGCGTGTGTCGACGCGAGGCTGATGAGGCTGTGCTGAGCGCGATGCGTGCGGCGTTGACCGATCAGGGTTTGGAATGCGACGCCTTGATCTTGCAGGTCGACAATACCGGCTTGCGATCAGGTTGAGGCTTGGGGGCGGGAATCCGCGTCCGGCCAATGCTCTAGAACGAGATCGCAGAGTTCCTTCCACTTAAATGGTTTCGAAACGATTGCTTTGAGGGTGGGTATGTCGTCGAACGATTCGTCTGATAACTTCAAGGTGTGTCCCGTGATCATGATGAACGCGACACCGGGAAGATTGGGAGCGGCGCGACGAATGAATTGCACGCCGTTTAGATCGGGCATGAAAAAGTCTGTCACGACTACGCCGACATTTAATTGGGGTAGGGCTTCGAGAGCATCCTGGGGATTGCTGTAGGTGAGCACCGGGCAATCGAGATTATCGATTAGGAGCTGTTAAAGAAGATCACCGTAGGATTTTTCGTCGTCGATAATGACGACGGCTTTTTACTGAAAACTGAGCACGGTGTGGGGTGAGATAATTTTATATAGAAATTTAGGTAGAGGTCGGCTTGTCAGCGCCCATATAAATCGCTTAGTTAAAAAAATGCTACATGTAGTGCTTTATCAACCGCAAATCGCGCCCAATACAGGAAACATCGGTCGGTTATGTGCACTTTCCTGTTCACGCTTGCATCTTATTCACCCACTGGGCTTTGAGATAAATGACCGCAATCTACGTCGCGCGGGGATGGATTACTGGCAGAAGCTCGATGTGCACGAGCACGATGATTGGGCTGCGTTTAATGCGAGTGATAAAGGGCCGAAGCGTTTGTGGTTGTTGACGACCAAAGCGACTCAATCTTTTTGGCAGGCAGAATACGCGGATGGCGATGGGTTGGTTTTCGGTAACGAGGGATCGGGAGCGCCGGAGTGGCTGCACGATGAAATTGGCGATTCGCAGCGCCTCACGATTCCACACGGGAATTCGGATCTACGTTCACTGAATCTCTCTTCGGCGGCTGCAATCACATGCTACGAAGCGTTGCGGCAGACGAAACTGTTGGAAGATTAAATCTCTTCGCTGCGGAGGCAGGCGACTTCGCGAGATTTCCACGCGGCCAGAGGCGGCACGGAACCTTTGCAATGGCCCTGCGCATATTGGCATCGAGGATGAAAAGCGCAACCAGCAGGAGGGTTGATCGGCGAAGGAGGATCGCCAGCTAGCACGATGCGTTGGCGATTCCGTTCTGCTGCGGGATCAGGGGTGGGGATCGCGCTGACGAGTGCTCGCGTGTAAGGATGATGAGGGTTTTCGATCACATCGAAGGCCGAGCCTAGCTCGACGATCCGGCCCAGATACATCACGGCGACCCGATCCGAGATGTGCTTAACGACCGAGAGATCGTGCGCGATAAAGATCAGCGCGAGGTTCATCTTGCGGCAGAGCTCGGAGAGCAAATTGAGAATCTGCGCCTGAATCGAAACATCGAGCGCGGAGACCGGTTCATCGGCGATGATGATCTTGGGTTTGAGAGCGAGTGCCCGGGCGATCGCGATGCGTTGGCGTTGGCCACCGGAAAACTCATGCGGGTATTTTTGCATGAAGCGCGACGCGAGCCCCACAGTTTCCATCAGCTCGGCCACATGCTCAGTCGCTTCTGATGCTTTGCAGATCCCATGAACGATCAAAGGCTCAGCGAGAGTCGCGAATACGGTCATGCGTGGATTTAGCGACGCGTAAGGATCTTGGAAGACCATCTGCATATCGTGGCGCATATCCTGAATCTCATTGGCCGTGCCGGTGGTCAGGTTTTTGCCTTCGAGGACCACGGTGCCAGCGGTGGTCGGCACCAATTGCATGATGGTGCGCGCGAGAGTGGATTTGCCGCAACCGGACTCGCCGACGAGACCGAGCACTTCGCCGCGTTTGATTTCCAGATTAACTCCATCGACCGCTTTGACCGTGCCGCTCTGCTTCTTGAACAGAAACCCATCGTGGATAGGGAAGTGGGTTTTAACGTCGGTGAGATGAAGAAAGGAATCGGCCATGATTGTAGGTGATCAGATTTCGCCTGCTTGGATTCGTAAGCAGGCCTGGCTATGGGTGACATCGATTTCAGATAACTGAGGATCGCTAGCGTGACACAGGTCGGTGGCGTGTTCGCATCGAGCGGCGAAGGAACAACCGGCGAGCGGTTTTGAAAGATCGGGCGGCATTCCGAGAATCGTGAATAGCTTTTTACCTTTTTCCTGCAGCGAGGGGATGGAGCGTTGCAGCGCTCGGGTGTAGGGGTGCTTGGCATCGTGGAACAACGAGTGGGTGTCGGCCGATTCGACAACGCGACCGGCATACATCACCTGAACGCGATCACAGAGTCCGGAAACGACGCCGAGATCATGGGTGATAAAGATCACGCCCATGCCAATTTCCTGCTGCATCTTTTTGATGAGCTCAAGGAACTGCGCCTGCACGGTCACATCGAGGGCCGTGGTAGGTTCGTCGGCGATGAGGAGCTCGGGCTTTGTAATCAGTGCCATGGCAATCATCACGCGTTGGCGCATGCCACCGGAAAATTCGTGAGGGTAGTAGTGTATGCGTTTTTCCGCATCGTTGATGCCAACGGACTCAAGGGCTTCGAGTCCGCGTTTGATGGCCTCTTTTTTAGTGATGTCCTCGTGAATCATTAACGGTTCGATGAGTTGATCGGAGATTCGCATGTAGGGATTCAGCGAGGTCATCGGATCTTGGAAGATCATCGATATGCGTTTTCCACGGATGGCGCGCGATTGGCGTGGGCTACAATTCAGAAGGTCGACTCCATCGAATACAGCCGAGCCGCTTTCGATTCGTCCGGGAGGTTGCGGGATGAGTCCCATCAACGAATAGCAGGTCACCGATTTGCCGGAGCCGGATTCGCCGACGATTCCTAAGGTTTCGCCGCGTTCGAGATCGAAGCTTACTCCATCGACGGCTCGGTAGACTCCGCTGCGGGTGTGGAAATAAGTGCGAAGGTCTTTAACTGAAAGCAGAGGCATAGTTATGACGGACGAAAACTGGCCGCCCGTGATGGGGGCGGGCAACGCTATTCTGAATCACCCTTAGGAGTGAGGATAGCCTGAGTCGCGGCGAGAACTTGCTCTGGCTTGAGATCGTTCAGACTCGATCCTCCTTCAGCGGCGCAATCGAGTGGCTGGAGGATTCGCGTGAAGCCTGAGAAGACGGGGCCGGTTCGAATCGGATTGGTGGGGCCAAATAGTGCGATTAGCGGTGTGCCGAGAGCGTTGGCCAGATGCATACCGCCAGTATCATTAGTGATCAGGAGCGAGCAGTTGGTAAGCAACTCGCAGTATTCCGGTAGTTTGGTTCGGCCTGCGAGATTCTCGACGGGGCGATCAACTCGTGCGCTGATTTCATCGGTGATGGTTCGATCGGTATCGGTGCCGAATAGAATGATGCGCGCTTCCTTCGGGAGCTGATTGATCAATTCGCACCAATGGCCGACGGGCCAGCGTTTCTCGGGATTGTTTTCGGAACCGGCGATTAGGCCGATCGTGAGCGTGGAGTTGGTGGCGAGTTGGTTAAGCGGGGAAAGTTCAGCGGAAGCATTTAGGCCAAAGTGTTCGAGAAAATGAGTCCAAAGCGTGAGTTGATGATTCTTCCGCTCATCAAAATCGGCAGGCACTTCGTAGTGATGAGTGAGCAGAGGGCGACGCTTGTCTGACCGTAAAATTCCGAAACGTTGCGGGCTACCCGTGAGCCACGCTTCGAGGTCGCCACGGAGAGAGTTAGTGAAGAGCAGATAGCAATCGGGGAAACGGTTACGCAGTTTCCAGAACGTGGTGAAGTAGCCAAATCCCTTGGCTGGTATCGCGATGAGGTGCTCGGCGATATTCCGAGATTCTAATAACGAATGAAAAGCAGGTTTGGCGACGAGCGTGATTTCGGCATCGGGGCGACTGGCGCGAATAGCACGGAGAAGAGGAAGAGCCATGACGACATCGCCTAGCCAGTTGGGCAGGCGGATACAAATACGGGTGCGTTGAGGGAGCTTGTCGATTCCGTGGATAACGAGGTCTTCGGCGATCAAGTTACGCTTGGCTTCTAGCCGCAGTCGTTTGTTGGGAATATCCTGATTTTTCCAGCGTTCATGAGCCCAGAGCCACGATGCGCAGAAGTTGTCCGATTCGGTGAGTTTGTTTTCTAGCCAGTGATTAAGACCGAGGGTGACTCCAGCGGTTGAGTTTTCCAAGGAGAGGGGATCCCAGTGCAAACGCACCCGCCAGAAACCCAGTCTTTCAGAATACATCGCGTAGACGCGCGCATTGAATTTATGCGTAAGCAGACCGGACAGCTCACTAGTCGAGCAGACGCGCCCGAAGAGGGTCGAGAGGGCGCCTTGTAATCCGGCATTCTGATCGAAAAGCAGACCGATCATTCCCTTTCGACGCATCATTCGAAGTGCTTCCTGAAAGCCTTCCTTACGTGAAAGCATATTGATGCCGTATCGCTCACGAGTGCTTTTGACCCAAGCATCAAGCGAGGGGTTGTCCATGGGGCGAAAAATCGCACCCATCTCGGGGAAAGCTCCTTTAGTGACCAAGGGCATGGAGGCCAGAACTTCCCAGTAAGCCATGTGCGCGGTCGCGAGCATCACAGGTTCGGGATCTGCGAGTTGCTTCGCGACAGCGGTGTGAAAACTAGGCGCACCTGTGACGATTGTTTTTAAGCGGGTCTTGTTCAGGAAAGGTGTCGCGAGGGAGAGCAGACCAGTTTCGATCAAGCGACGGGCACTTTCTCGTGCCAATTCGCGATGTTTCTCAGGAGGTTTTTCCGGAAACGCGTGGTGAAGATTGGAGAGAAACGTGCGTTTGCGAAATAGATAAACACACCATCCGATAGCACCAGAAATGGCGCGAAGGATGAGCTCAGGAGTGTGAGCGAGAGACCAACCGAGAGTTTGCAGAAGTAGTTTTGACACGTGGAAGGCGGATTAGCGTTTGTTTTTCACTAGGAAACTCCATGAAAGGTTGCAGCCTCGTGGTCAAAAGTAGATTTTCGACGCTTCCTTTCATCATGGTAGAACTTCTTATCATCAAACCTTCGTCCCTGGGGGACATTATTCACGCTTTGCAGGTCGCGACTTCGCTGAAATCGCAACTTAAAGGCCTCCGCATTTCATGGATCTCGCGCGAGGTATTCGCCCCGATCGTTGAGGCGAGTGATGTCGTCGATCAGGTTTACATTTTCGAACGCAACGGCGGCACGAAAGGTTTCCTGCGAATGATGAAGGAAGTGCGTCGCACGAAATTTGATTATGTTTTCGATATGCAAGGCCTCTTGCGCACGGGGCTAATGATTTCGCGCACTCGCAGCGATTTTAAGGTTGGGCGCAGCGATTCCCGGGAAATGTCGGAGATGTTTTACGATGAGAAGGTGCCATTACCTGAATCAGGCCGTCGCAGCCATGCGCTCGATATTCTCCTGCAGTTCTGTCCGGTCTTTAAGGTGAAACCGGAGCTTCGCGGAGCACTGAAGTTTAAGAGTAAAGATTATGAACTGAAATTCGAAGGCCACGATGATGTGGTCAAGCCGATCGTTATTTTTCCCGATAGCCGCCGTGCTGAGAAGAAGTGGGGTGCTTTTCGCCAGCTCAGTAAACGTCTCTTGGCTTCGCCGAAGAAGCGTAGAGTGGTCTGGGTCGGGAACAAATTTGTGACGTCACGTGGGGTCGCTTCGTCGCGTTTCTTAAATCTTACGGGCAAAACGGATATCGATGATCTGCCTTCGCTGATTCAACAGGCTTCCTGGGTGATCGCCAATGATAGTGGGCCGATGCATCTCGCTGCGGCCATGGGCGTGAATACGATCGGTATTTTCGGTCCTACGGATCCTGCGCTTTACGGACCTTATGCAAACAAAACGTGCCATACTGAAGTGATTCAGGCCGCGGCGGGTAATTTGAAACTGCTACAGGCGAAGGTAGTTTATGATCGATTTATGAAAGCGGAAAAGCGCTTAGAACATTAAACCAGATTTTATCTCATGTTAGATCCGAAATTATTACGGGAATCGCCCGACCTCGTGCGGGCAGCGATTGTGAAAAAACATTCTGATGTGGATGTCGATGCGGTCATCGCGATCGATGATCGCTGGCGCACACTGATCACCGAGGTCGAAAATTCTCGGGCGAAGCAAAAGGCGGCGAATGGCGAGATGGCTAAACTGCCGAAAGGTTCGCCGGAATTTATCGCCAAAGTGCAGGAGATGAAAGCGGTGTCCGCCGAGGTAAAGGAAAAGGATGCTTTGCTCAAGGAGACTGAGATCAAGTGGAAACAAGCTCTAATGACGCTTCCTAACCTCCCGCACGAATCGGTGCCGGAAGGTCGATTCGAAGAGGACAATGTGGTGTTGTCGCATCATGGTGATCACGAGGCAGAGTTTCCGCATGCAGTCTCGCATTGGGAAATCCACGATTTTGAAAAGTTGTTCGATTTTGGCCGTGGGGCGAAAGTCACTGGCGCGGGTTTCCCGTTCTTTGTGGGTGAGGGATCGCGTTTAGTTCGCGCGCTGTTGAATTTCTTTTTGGAAGAAAATTCCCAGAAAGGTTACACGGAAGTGAGCCCTCCGATCATGGTGAATGCCGAGAGCGCGACCGCGACGGGGCAACTCCCAGATAAAGAAGGGCAGATGTATGAGACCTTGGAACAGCTCTACGCGGTGCCCACCGCGGAAGTGCCGCTCACGAATTTTTTCCGTGAAGAGATCATCGATGAATCGGCGTTGCCGGTGCAGCGTTGCGCTTATACTCCATGTTTTCGGCGCGAAGCGGGGAGCTACGGCAAGGATGTGCGGGGGCTGAATCGTCTGCATCAATTCGACAAGGTTGAATTGTTGAAATGGGTTCATCCTTCGCAGAGCTATGTCGAATTGGACAAGCTACGCGGCGATGCGGAGTCGCTGTTGCAGAAGTTGGAATTGCCGTATCGCGTGCTCCTGATGTGTAGCGGCGACATGGGATTCACCCAGACGAAGCAATACGATCTGGAAGTATGGTCGGCCGGACAGAAGCGATGGCTGGAAGTATCCAGTTGTAGTAATTTTGAAGCGTTTCAGGCGCGTCGTGCGCAGATTCGTTATCGCAATGCAGAGACGGGTAAACCTGAGCTGTTGCACACGCTGAATGGTTCTGGTCTGGCCGTGCCTCGGGTGCTCGCGGCGCTTTTAGAAAACAATCTGCAAGCGGATGGACGAGTGAAACTCCCGGCCGCATTGGTGCCTTATTTTGGGAAAGAATACGTGAGCTTCAGCGGATAGCTCGCGCCTAGAGATTGGAGTGCTGATTCATGAAACTGCAGCCAGCCACATTGATTCGACGGGCTGAGCTGCTGGGTGAATTGTTGCCAAGTGAGGTTTTGCATCCGACTGTTCTAAAATGGGCGAAGTTAGAGAGGCGTGGAAATAAGCGCGTGGTCGCACTTTCGGGAGGTGCCGATTCGGTGGCCTTGCTCGTGTCGATTTGGGCTCTTTGGCCGGAGAATCGTGATCGTTTGCAGGCGGTTCACTTTAATCATCGCTTGCGTGGTCGCGCTTCGGATGTGGACGAGAAGTTTTGCCGCGAACTATGTGCGACTCTTTCGATTCCGCTGTGGGTGGGCCGACGTCGCGCGATGCAAAAGGTCGCGAGTGAAGCAGAGGCACGCGAGTTGCGGTTTGCTTACATCGATCGTAATATGCGTCGAGTGGGCGCGAAGGGTTTGTGGCTTGGACATCAGCAAAATGATGTCGCCGAAACGATGTTGATGCGCTTGTCGCGTGGGAGCGGGGCGGGTGGTCTTGCTGCACCGCGGCCGGTTCAACGCATGCCGCAAGGTCGGGTGAATGTGCGGCCGTTGCTCAATTTGCAGCGAACCGAAATTGAAGCTGCTCTGCGAACCGCGAAATTGCCGTGGCGAGAAGATGCGTCCAATCATGGGGATGAATATTTCCGCAATCGGGTCCGTAATGTGGTGTTGCCAGCTTGGGTAAAAGCATCGGGACGTGATGCCTTGGTGGGGGCTGCACTGTCGCGTAAACTCATTGAGGAAGATGATACGGCTCTCGAATACTGGGCTGAGCAGATCTATACGAAGATGCCATCAGGGAAGTTGCGTTTGGTTGAGTTGAAAGACGTGCCGGTGGCGGTATTGCGTCGGATATTGTATCGTTGGCTCGGTGCGCAACCGAATGTGTGGGAGCTTTCACGGCAAGCTTTCGAGCAATTATTGGAGCGGGTGCGATCAGGTGAATCGACTCGCCAGAGTCTTGGTAGGGAGGGCTTTGCGCTAATCAGAAGGCGAGTGCTCTCGTATGAATCGGCGGATAGTCGGCGGAGCCGGTAACGTCGGTCATAAAGGTGGTCGGTTAATTGACTTATTAAACGGGAACATCCAGCTTAATCCCTTAGTCACTCTTTATACATGTCCGATTCAGATCCTAAAAATAAACGCCGCCCTTTAAAAAACCTGCCGCCAGACCGCTTTCAACCGAAAGTGCTGTTGATCTGGTTCGCAGTTGTGGCGGCTCTCGTGCTGCTGTTCCTTTGGACACCTGGGCGCTTGAACCCACCTGTTAATCTGAAAATGCAGCAGGTGTTAGCACTTGCTGATCAAGGTGGCATCCGTGAGGGACTGATCAAAGCGGATCCTACCGGCGGTCGCGATTGGGCCGTAATCACGGGTGAATTGAAAGAGGCCCGCACGGTCAATGTAGATAGCGGAACGGAGGAGACCAAATTTCGGTCAGTCGGTCGTTTGACTGATGCGAACATGGAACGTCTGCAAAAGGCGGAAATTTTCTCAGAGCAACCGTCCACGACAATTTGGAGCCAATTGGCTGCTAACTTGATCCCATTTATCCTGATCATAGGACTGCTCTACTTCCTCTTCGTGCGTCAGCTTCGCAATGCGGGCAAAGGCGCGATGAGCTTCGGTAAGAGCAAGGCGAAGTTGCTCCAACGCGATCAGGCTAAGGTAATGTTTGCCGATGTGGCTGGCTGTGATGAAGCCAAGGAAGAGGTGGGTGAGGTCGTGCAGTTTTTACGCGATCCGAAGAAATTCACCAAGATGGGCGGACGTATTCCCAAAGGCTTCCTGATGGTGGGACCTCCAGGAACGGGTAAGACGCTGTTGGCTAAAGCGGTGGCGGGTGAGGCTGATGTGCCGTTTTTCTCGATTTCGGGTTCCGATTTCGTGGAGATGTTTGTTGGCGTGGGCGCGAGCCGCGTGCGCGATATGTTTGAGCAAGGCCGCAAGAGTGCGCCTTGTCTGATTTTTATTGATGAAATCGATGCCGTTGGTCGTCAGCGCGGAGCAGGTGTCGGCGGCGGCAATGATGAACGCGAACAGACGCTCAACTCTCTCTTGGTCGAGATGGATGGTTTCGATACGACCGAGGGCGTGATCATTATCGCGGCGACGAATCGCCCTGATGTGCTCGACAGCGCGTTGTTGCGACCTGGCCGTTTTGACCGACAAATACATGTCGATTTACCCGACTTGGTTGGCCGCGAGCAAATCCTACGCGTGCATGCTAGAAAGATCAGCCTGCGTGATGATGTAGATCTGGCTGTGATCGCACGAGCCACGGCCGGATTGTCCGGTGCTGAGTTGGCTAATCTATTGAATGAGTCCGCTCTTCATGCCGCTCGCCGTGATAAGGAATCTATTGATGCCAAAGATATCGAGGAAGCGCGGGAGAAAATTCTCTACGGTCGTGAACGCCGCCGGGCGATGGACGAAGACGAGAAGAAGATGACCGCTTTCCACGAAGCAGGGCATGCCTTGATCGGAGCCTTACTCAACGATGAATGGTTGCCGGTTCATAAAGTAACGATCCTTCCCCGCGGAAACGCGTTGGGCATGGCGATGTATTTTCCACGGAAGGAATTACTCAGCTATCACAAAAAGCGTTTGCTTAATATGATTGCGATGGGGCTGGGTGGCCGGATCGCCGAAGAATTGGTCTTCGAAGATATTTCGAACGGTGCTGCCGGTGATATCAAGCAGGTGACTAAAACTGCACGCTCGATGGTCTGTGACTGGGGGATGAGTGATCTCGGAATGGTAGCCTACGGTGAAAACCAAGACGCTGTTTTTCTCGGACGTGAGATTACTCGCAATGACCACATTTCCGAAGACACGGCGCGCAAAATTGATTCCGAGGTTCATCGGATCATTAACGAGCAATATCAGCGCGCGACCGATATTCTGACGGAACGTCGGGACGCTTTGGATAAGATCGCTGAGGCTTTGCTCGAATTCGAAACGATCGAAGGCAAGCACGTGAACGAGATCATCGAGTTCGGTGAGCTTTGCTCTCCTGTGATCACCGTGCCTCCTCCGTTAAAACCCGAAGATAAGGAAGAGGTAGAAAGCAAGGAGGAACAAAAGCCGGAATCTGAGGGGCTTTCGACTGATAGTGCTCCATCTCCTTCACCCGCCTGATCGACAATACTTTTGAAACAAAGGCGTGGTTGTTAATAACCGCGCCTTTTTCGTCTTAATATCCATGGAACCGACCTGTAAATTCTCAGCACTAGGACGACGCGCTCGATGGCCGACGATCGCCCGTCTGATGTCGACGGCATTAGAGAAGCCGAAACTGTTGTCGCTCGCAGCAGGGTTTACGGATAACGCTACTTTGCCCTCAGGGATGGTCGTAGAGGCTGTATCGCGGATCGCGGGCAAGAAAGACAAAGAAGCGCTCCAATATGGAACAAATCAGGGGCGCCCTGGATTACGCACTTTGTTGGCGGAGCATTTTAGAAAATGGGAGCCGGCTCTCGCCGATGCTGCAATCGACGATGAGTTCTTTGTGACTAATGGATCGCAGCAAGCGCTCTATTTAGCGATGCAAGTGCTCTGTGATCCGGGAGATATTGTCCTCGTCGATCGCCCCAGCTACTTCGTGTATTTAGAAATGCTCAAGGGGATGGGCGTGCAGGCGCGATCAATCCCGGTAGATGCTGATGGGGTGGTCGACGAGGAGGGTTTTGGAACGTTGATCGATGGGCTTAAAAACTCCGGCGAAATTACGCGTCTTAAAGCAGTCTATTTCGTGAGCTATTACTCTAATCCATCCAGTCGGAGTTTGTCGCTGGCTGAAAAGATCGGGATCTCGGAAGTGCTAAAGCGAGCAGAGGTAGTCTTGCCGGTGATCGAGGATGCGGCCTATCGGGATCTCTATTTTGAAAACGCTTCGGCTGTGCCGAGTGTGGTTGGGATCGATGCATGGCAAGATTTCCCTAAACTCTATCTTTCGACTTTAACCAAAACCTTCGCGTCGGGGCTTAAAATTGGCTATGGCTATTGTTCGCATCGCGAGTGGTTGGATAAAATGCTCCACACGAAAGGGCACCAAGATTTTGGAACCGCCCATTTTAATCAGTCTATTCTTGAGGAGGTGTTGTCTGATGGAGGGCTGTCACTTCAGCTCGCAGTGATTCGTCCTAAGTATCAGCACAAAATGAGAGTGCTGGACGAAACTCTGCGTGATGAAGGCATACTTGCTTCGGGTTGGAAATGGCAGGTGCCTGAAGGAGGTCTCTATCTCTGGCTAGAGGCTCCGTCGGGAGTGGATACGGGGCTCGATAGCAAGTTTTGCCAAAGCTGCATCGAAGAAGGAGTGCTTTATGTGCCCGGCGAGCTATGTTTCGGAGATGATGCTGCGAAGAATTTTGTGCGATTGAGTTATGGTGTGCTCTCAGAGGATGATCTGCGCGAGGCTGGATGTCGGTTTGCAAAAGTAGCCGTGAGTAATCGCAGCTAAAAACGACCTTGGATTCCGCAGCAAGGCAGGACAGGGTCACCTTTTATCTATGAAAATCTGTTGTATAGGTGCTGGTTACGTAGGCGGTCCAACCATGGCGATGATCGCCTACAAGGCCCACGATATCGAAGTAAAGGTGGTCGACTTGAATGAAGAGCGGATTGCTGCTTGGAATTCAGATACCCTCCCGATTTACGAACCGAGGCTGGACGAGATCGTCAAAGAGCGTCGCGGTAAAAACCTGATCTTCTCGTCGGATGTTCATGAAGGCATCCGCGCAGCAGATATCATATTTGTCGCTGTGAATACTCCGACGAAAACTTATGGGGTGGGCGCAGGGCGCGCAGCGGATTTACGTTTCATCGAATCGGTCGCCCGCACGATTGCCGAAGTGGCGACGACACCGAAAATCATCGTCGAGAAATCGACCATCCCTGTGAAAACGGCTGAGACGATTAAACAGATACTTGCGGAAAATTCTGATGGGGTAGAGTTCCAAGTGCTTTCCAATCCAGAGTTTTTGGCCGAAGGGACTGCGGTTGAGGATCTACTTGCGCCAGACCGCGTGCTGATCGGTGGAGAACTTACCGATGGGGGGCAAAAGGCAATCGAAACATTGGCGAGTGTCTATGGACGGTGGGTGCCGGATGAGCAGATCATCCGGACCAATCTCTGGTCTTCAGAACTTTCTAAGTTGGTGGCGAATGCATTTTTGGCGCAGCGTATTTCTTCGATTAATTCGATATCTGCGCTGTGTGAAGCTACCGGTGCGAATGTCGACGAAGTGGCCAACGCGATTGGTAAAGACAGTCGGATCGGACCAAAATTCCTGAAGGCCTCGGTGGGATTTGGTGGCTCTTGTTTCCAGAAAGATATTCTTAATCTTGTCTATCTTTGTGATCACTTCGGCTTACCAGAGGTTGCGGCTTATTGGGAAGGCGTCGTGAAGATGAACGATTGGCAGAAACATCGTTTTGCAGCGAAGATCGTCGGCTCGTTGTTCAATACCGTGGCGGACAAGAAAATCGCGGTGCTGGGTTTTGCCTTTAAGAAAGACACTAATGATACCCGTGAATCAGCCGCGATTTCGGTCTGTCGCGATTTACTGGCTGAACAAGCTGCCGTGACGGTCTATGATCCGAAGGTGCCGGCTGATGAGATTCGCAAGGATGTCCTCGGTGACGAAAAGAATGATCATCTCTCCGTTGTCGAATCGGCTTACGCCGCTTCGGAAGGTGCGCATGCAATTGCTATCCTTACGGAGTGGGATGAATTCAAGGATTTAGATTTCGAGAAGATATATGGATCGATGTCGAAGCCCGCCTTTATCTTCGATGGTCGCAATATTCTCGATCACGCGAAACTAGTGGATATCGGATTCCGTGTATCTGGAATCGGTCGTTGATTCTCGTTAGAGAATAGGGAGTTTGGCGGACGTTCGACTTAGCATGAGCGCGGCAGGTGTATGCAGCCAATTTTCTAGCAAGGTCGCGTAGACTTGGCGGAAGTCTGTCGTGGGCACGAGGTCTTCGTATGGGGCGATTTCCAGAGAAGGTGTTGTGCCGTAAATGCCACCTTTGGTCGATGATCCGAGCACAAACATGGGACCGGCGGTGCCATGATCAGTGCCTCGAGTCGCATTCTCGGAAGCGCGGCGACCGAATTCCGAAAACGCGGCTGTCAGAACCTTATCATCAATCTGCCGATTACGAAGATCGCTCTGAAATGCTGCGAGACTCTCGGAGAGGTCATGGAGCACATTTTCGTGAGGCGTGGCCTGATGGCTATGGGTATCGAACCCATTCAAAGTGAGGTGGTAGATTTTTGTAGGCAGACCGTTACTGATCATTTGCGCCGTGGTTCGGAGGTTCGTGCCAAATGGTGTCGGAGGGTAGTTTCCTGCGTGCGCATCTGGGCGAACGAATTGCCGCATATCACGTTCGCCTAATGTTGACGATACAGTGGTCACAGAAGAGAAACTGAATGATTGGTTCGCAGCGTCGTATCGGGCGATGCGATGATTTTGTTTTCCACTTAAAGCCAGAGGTGTCTGAGACGAAAAATGGATGGCCGCTGGGGCTGTGCTGGTGGCGGAGGCTTTCTGTTGATTGTCTAGGTAACGTCCCAGCCAACCGGTCTGCATGCCGTCGTTCTCTAAGCTGGCCCTGGCCCATATCCGACTCGATCCGAAGTGAGTGCGATTGGGTTTTTCGTAACCGACATTTTGAATGACGGAGAGCTGACCGTTGTTATATAAGTCGCGCAATCCTCCGCAGGCCGGGTGTAACGCGAATGACTCATCCAGCTTAAATGCCTTTGCCGCCGGGATAGCTATTCTGGGTCGTAAACGATAGTAGCGATCGTCGGCGTAAGGGATTAACGTATTGAGACCATCATTGCCTCCCGCGAGATGGATCACAACGAGGATCTGTTCGTTGGTTGTATTCGGAGAGAGGAAGGAGGGGCGGGGTAAAAGTTTAGGCGTAAATCCCGCGAGCGCTGCCAATCCCAAGCCTTGTCCGGTGAGGCGTAAGAATTCACGCCGGGTGCTTGATGTTAGGGTAGGCATGGGGCTCGCAGTGGGGTGTAACTAAAGTTTTGGACAGCGAAAGACCGCGCAAGATTATATCAGATGCCGAGGGGAGTCCGGTAGAGGCGAGGGACGCGTTTAGTGACCGAACAGAGGGTCTCCCAAGGGATCGTCTCGGCCCATTCGCTGAACTCAGTAATACTAATCTCAGCGCCTTGTTGCTGGCCGACCAATACCGCTTCATCGCCACAGATGACGTTTGGATTGTCGGTAACATCGACGATGGTCTGATCCATCGTCACGCGACCAAGCAAGGGGCAGCGTTGACCATGAATGAGGACTTCTGCGCGATTGCTGGCGGCGCGCGGGATGCCATCACCATAACCCGCACAGAGCACGGCAATCGTTGAATCTCGCACTAATGTATGGGTGCGACCGTAGCTGATGGTTGTTCCGGAAGGGAGCTGCTTTACGACGCCGACGCGGGTGCGAAAACTAAACACGGGTTGAGGGTTTACCGCCGCGAGTAGAGAATGTGAATGCGGGAGGATGCCGAATTGGAGTAAGCCGACTCGCACCGCATTAAACGGGCTCTCTTCTGGCATGGAGGCGATGCCTGCGCTATTGTCGGCGTGCACGAATATCTCGTTGAGGGAAATTCCTTCGCAGCGATCCAGCGCGTGCAGAAACAGTCGCCGCTGTTCATCGGTGAAAGCGATGTCCTCGGGGCTCGCGAAGTGCGTAAAAATACCTGCGAGCTGCAAGTGGGAATTAGCGATGATTTTCGCGTAGAGCGCAGGTGCGTTCACATGCCAGACACCGAGCCGTCCCATGCCGGTATCAATTTTAAGATGCACGGAGATAGGCTCGCCGCAGCTTTTGCCAACTGCGGCAAAGCGAGCGATTTCATCTTCGGTCGAAAGTGTCGCCGCGAGTTTGTATTCAGTTAGAAAACGATCCTCTTCTGGTAGCAGAGGACTGAGTAATAATATGGGCCAATCGGGCCCGAGTTCGCGGAGGGATATCGCTTCGGAGACGTTGGCCACGGCAAACAGATCGGCACCAGAGTGCATCATGCGTGCAGCTGCCTGATGGAGGCCGTGGCCGTAGGCATCGGCTTTGACGACCGCGACGTATTTCATCGATGCCGGGAGGGAGGCACGGATCGACTTTAAGTTCCGCTCCAAAGCTGCCAGATCGATTTCGGCCCAGCAGCGATGAGGAATTGGGGTGATGTGATCCGAGCTCATGGCGTACGATGAATTTGTGGCACCCATTGTTTATAGCTGGGTTCGGTGTGCAGATAGGCATCGGGATTATCTGTCGGCGTGAATAACGGGTCGTCGCCCACTTTGGGCAGGAGCTCTGCGAGATCGTAAGATGTCGTCGTGGTGTTTTCCGGTAAAGCAGACCAATGACGGAATCCTTCGGGAATCAAGAGACGGCCGGGTAACTCGGTGGCTTCGACTTGTCGAATTGGTTCTCCGCGAGCTTGGCAGTGCCAGCGCTCTCGTCGCGCATCGGCGATTATACAGACTTCCGAGCCTTTGAGGGCCGCAGCGACGAGTTCGAGGCTGTGATAAGAATAGGTCGCGCGTGGCGAAAGCACGTTCCATGTCCGAATGGCCATGGCTGAAGTGCGAATCCCTAGAATAGAGCCGGGGCCAGCGCAGAAGATGATCGCAGATACGTTGGTGGGGTTGATGGCAAGCTGATCGATACATGAGAAAATACCGGTGCCCGCCTCGGTATCGGCTGAGGCCCAGCGCGGGTCGTGCTTGCGCGAAATCAGGCCGACTTGGATACGGCTGGAAGCGGCATCAAGAAACAGGAGAGATGAGTGGGTATCAAGGAGTTGCCTCAGACTGGGCATAGGGCTCTATCAAAGGTCGCGAGGCGGGTTGCTGCAAGCGCGCAGAATCCATCATTGACCGGGTAGGGGGGAGGAGTAGGGTGACCAATTCTTTATATTAATCTCGTCATCTGAAATCTGTGAACGTCCAACTAAATTCCATCTCCGATACCCGTAAGAGCCTCGTCGCCACGCTCGATAAGAGCGAAGTCGATACCGAGCACCAAGCCGTGTTGAAGGAGTTTACCAAGCAAGCACGCATCCCTGGGTTTCGCCCTGGAAAGGCTCCAGCAGCGATGATCGCCAAGCGTTTCGCCAAGGATATCGCTGAGGAGTTCAAGCAGAAGGTCACCTCGAAGGCTTACCGTGAGGCCCTGGAAGAGCATAAGCTTGATGTTCTCAACATCGTGAATGTTGAGCCGGGCACGATCGAGGCAGGTTTGTCTGCCGCAATCACAATCACGGTCGATGTGCGCCCGGAATTTGAGTTGCCCGAATATAAGGGGCTGAAAACAGAAATCACTTCGACTGACGCGACTGAGGATGAGGTCGAAAAGGCGATCGATCAGCTACGTGGCGAGCGTTCAGAATTTAATGTCGCTGAACGTGAAGGCCAAAAGAGCGATTATGTGAAACTCTCTTACGAAGGTGCGATTGATGGCAAGGCGATCGCTGAACTCGTTCCGGACAAGCAAATCTATGGTAAAGTCCCACAAACATGGGAAGAGGTTGAAGGCGAACACGAAGGCGTGATCCCGGGCTTGGGTAAACACCTCGCTGGTCTTAAAGCTGGCGACAAAAAGGATGTGGAAATCGAGTTCCCTGCTGAGTTTGGAGCTGCACCTGATCTGGCGGGTAAGAAAGCTACCTACGCCGTGGAAGTGCAGGAAATTCGCGAACGTGTGATGCCTACTTTAGACGAAGCCTTTTTCAAAGCGAACCAAGCTGATGATCTCGAGGGCCTAAAGACCAACGTGCGTAATAATATCAAGATGCAGAAGGAGCAGCGTAATATCTCCGAGCAGCGTCGCCAGGTTAACGAGGCGATGTTGGCCGAACTAAAGTTTGATGCCCCTGAATCATTGGTCGAAACCGAGACGCAAAATGTGCTCCGCCAGTTTATCGAAGAGAACATGCGTCGGGGTATGCCTCAGGATCAGTTCGAGAAGGATAAGAATGAACTCACCGAGAATGCGAAAAAGGCAGCTGTTGGTAGAGTGAAGATGCAGCTCGCCTTGGCCAAAATCGCCGAAGCGGAAAAACTTCAGGTCGATGAGAACGATATCAATGGCTTCATTCAACGTGAAGCGATGCGCACGCAGCAGAAGCCGGATCAACTGGTGAAGGAACTTTCGAAGAATCGCGACGCGCTTCAGTCGGTGCAGCAATCCATCATTTTCGACAAGGCAGTTGATTTCCTCGTTTCTAAGGCTACGGTGACTATAGTTGAACCGAAGGCATAAATCCCAGGAATAACCAGTGAGCTATTACGTCCCTATTGTCCTAGAAAATACCGGTCGCGGTGAGCGATCGATGGATATCTATTCACGATTGTTGAAGGATCGTATCATTTTTATCGGCACGCCGATTGATGACACGGTCGCCAATCTCGTGATCGCGCAGATGTTCTTTCTGCAGATGGAAGATCCCAAGAAGGATATCCAACTCTACATCAATTCACCTGGTGGTGTCGTGACAGGTGGTATGGCCATCTACGACACGATGAATTTTCTCCAATGTGACATCGTTACTTACTGTGTAGGCATGGCGGCCAGCATGAGCACGGTATTGCTCGCGGCAGGAACGAAGGGTAAACGCTTCGCCCTGCCAAACAGCCGGATGATGATTCATCAACCTTCGGGTGGTGCGGGAGGCCAAGCGGCTGACATCACCATCGCGGCACGTGAGATTCTTCAATGGCGCAAAACGCTCAGCGAGGTAATCGCGAAGCACACCGGCAAAGATCCCGAGCAAGTCCAGAAGGATTCGGATCGCGACAACTATATGAGTGCTCTCGAGGCCAAGGAATATGGACTCGTTGATCATGTGGTGGAATCTACCAAGGAAGCTGAAAATATCTCGGTCCAACCAGCTGCTTGAGACCGATAGCGATAGATCGACATTTACCGCGAATCTAACGACTTTACGCCATGGCTAAATCCTCACGCATGACCCTCTGTTCTTTCTGTGGTAAATCGCAGACTGAGGTGAAGAAGATTATCGCAGGACCTGGTGTGTATATTTGCGACGCGTGCGTGAACGTTTGTAAGACGATTATCGACCGCGAGGTAAAGGCACCGGAAGAGACAGATGGTGAAAGCAAACCAGCGTTTCGCTTAATCATGCCAAGCGATATAAAGAAGACTCTGGATGATTTCGTGATCGGGCAAGATCACGCCAAGAAGGTGCTTTCGGTGGCGGTCTACAACCACTACAAGCGACTCAACTTTGATGCTCACCAACCCGCGAGCGATGGCGTCGAGCTCTCACCTGAGTTTAGCGATGTTGAAGTGGAGAAGAGTAATATCCTGCTGGCTGGTCCAACTGGCACAGGGAAAACACTATTGGCCCGTTCATTGGCCCGTGTGCTCGATGTGCCCTTTGCCATTGCCGATGCCACGACTTTAACCGAGGCCGGTTATGTTGGCGATGACGTGGAAAATATTGTCCTGCGTCTTCTGCAAAATGCGAACTACGATGTGAAACGAGCTGAATGCGGGATCATCTATGTGGATGAAATCGATAAGATCGGGCGCAAGACGGAGAACGTTTCGATTACCCGAGATGTTTCCGGGGAAGGTGTGCAACAGGGACTGCTGAAAATTTTGGAAGGTTCGGTTTGCAATGTGCCACCTCAGGGCGGACGTAAGCATCCCAATCAGGAGTATGTTCAGATCAACACAGCCAACATCCTGTTCATTTGCGGGGGGGCCTTTGCCGGACTGGATGATATTGTTAAACGACGTCGTGGTCACAATTCGTTGGGCTTTGCCTCAGCTGCGACTCGCCAGGAAGAAGCCCTGACGGCCGAGCAATTGATGAAAGAGATCGCGCCGGAAGATCTGGTGCGTTTTGGAATGATCCCCGAATTTATCGGCCGCTTGCCGGTGATCTCGGTGCTAGATCAATTATCGATTAAGGATCTGGAGAAGGTTTTGCTCAACACGAAGAACGCCATTGTTAAGCAATATACTAAACTGTTTGCAATGGATGGCGTGCGACTGCGCTTTACGCCTGACGCGATCAAAGGGATCGCTCAGAAGGCCGTTGATTTGAAGACGGGAGCCAGAGCTCTTCGCTCGATCATGGAGACTATCATGCTCGAAGTGATGTATGAAATTCCGCAACGCGACGATGTAGAGGAAGTAGTGATTGATGCCGCGGCGGTGGCAGGAAAACGTCGCCCCACGATTCGTCGCACGAAGAAAGTTCAGGCTCGAAAAGACGCCGCGTAATCCAAGAGCCTCTGCCAACAAAAAAGCCCCGCGATTAACTGCGGGGCTTTTTGTTGGATGAGTAATTAAATTTACCAGTGAGCGTAGTCCCCTTTTTCGAGAGACTTCGCGAATTCAACTAAGAGGAGGATGGTGCGCTCGATATCCTCAAGATCGACCATTTCGCTTGGCGTATGCATGTAGCGCAATGGCACACTGATTAATCCGGTAGCAACACCGCCGCGTGCCGTCTGGATTGCACGGGCATCTGTGCCGGTAGGGCGAGGGTCAGCTTCGAGTTGATAAGGGCCCCCAGCTTTTTTAGCGGCATCGAGGAGACGTTGATAGATCTTTGGGTTGATGTTAGCGCCACGACAAATGATGGGGCCGCCACCGAGTTTCGTTTCGCCATACTTACGATTATCGCAATCAGGGTGATCGGTGGCATGACCGACATCGATTGCCACCGCGATGTGCGGATTAACTGCATGGGCTGCCGTAGTCGCACCACGCACTCCGATCTCTTCCTGGGAAGTCCCTGCACAGACGAGCTTGGCGGCGAGGTTGGCCTTTTCCTTGGAGAGTCGAATCAATGTTTCCCCCACGATGTAGGCACCGGCCTTGTTGTCGAAGGCGCGAGCGGCACCGACACTGCCGTTGATGAGTTGCAGCTCATGATCGTAGGTAGCGACATCGCCGAGGGCTACTCGCTCGTGCGCTTCGGCTTTATCGGCGACAGCAATGTCGATCCACATTTCGTGTTTCTCGGGGACTTTCTTGCGGTCCTCAGGAGTCATAAGGTGAATCGCACGTTTGCCGGTAACTCCGACCACGGGGCCATTGGCCGTTTGAATAATGACGCGCCGTCCGGAAACCACTGTCAGATCATGACCACCAATGGTGTCGAAATAGAGAAATCCTTGTTCGTTGATATAGGTGATGATGAGTCCGAGTTCATCGAGATGTCCCGCGAGCATGAGCACGGGATCGCCTTCAGGGTTTAGAGTCGCAATCCGATTCCCCATAGGGTCATTCGTGTAGGCATCGGTGGCAGGTTTAACATGCCGATCAAAGACCGTTTGAGCTTCCGACTCATATCCCGAAGGAGACTTCGCCTGGAGCAGTTCGTTAAGGAAAGTAGGGACTTGGTAGTTTTGCATGAAAATAGAGCCAGTGGAGTTAGGGTGAATGGTAAAGCGTGGAGCTCACTCTATAACGGTTGGTTTGAAGATGTAATCGTAGTTAGCTGTCGGTGTTTTTGGTGCAGTGCTATCAATCGAAGCTATTTTGTAGTGAAGTGGAGGCAGGATTTCCATGATCCCATCTATTTCGTCTTGGCTATGCATACCGATTACAAGTGTAGGGCGGTGTTTTCGTATTGTATCCTTAGCTCCTGATAGTGCCTTGTGGCCATGCCCCTCGACATCAACTTTGATGAAATCAGGAGGAGATATTTTCTCACCCGCGACGAGATCGTCGAGTCGCACCGTGGCGACATCCGCCGTTTCGATAGTTTCGTTTCAAGTTTTATTCTCATAGGCGAGGTGCGAACTCGTGGTTTCCATCCCTTCATAATAAAACATGCGCTGTTGCCCATGGCTATCACTTACGACGCAGGGGAATATGTAAACGTGATCTAATTTATTGCGAGCGACATGAAGTTTCAGCCGTGAAAAGCTAAGAGGGTTTGGCTCAAAGGCAGCTGCTGAACCCGTGGGAGCAATTCGCAGTCCTAAACCCACAGCGTAGATGCCATAGTGGCTGCCGAGATCCCAGACGTGGAGTCCCTTCCAGTTTTCAAATAATCTGGGCATCTGCTCTTGCTCCTCGGCTTCATGCGTTCCCCTCCAATAGGAGGTCCATAGGTAGAGTGACCATCGTGCTCCTTTGGCGACGCCACTCTTAACCCGAACGAGAAAGCGTCCGATGAATGAATTGGCTATGAGCGTCAGCAGAGAATTGGACATATTAGGCGGACGATATTTTTTCAGCAATATCTTCCAGCGGATAAGTGATAATCTCAGCTAACGTAGGGTGATACCAAGGAGCGCGCAGCATATCTAATACGGTTGCTCTCATGGCGAGTGGAGTGGTGAAGCAATGGATGAGTTCGCCGGCGTCTTTCCCGACAATTTCGGCACCGAGGATTCGCCCTTTGCTGGGTTCTGCGAATACCTTCACGTAGCCATATTTGGCCTCCATGAGTATCGATTTCCCGTGATCATCGAAAGGGTAGGATTTGGCGAGGTAGGGGATGCTTTCGGCTTTCAATTGAGACTCGTTTTTTCCGATTGTCGCGAGCTGAGGATCGGTGAAGACGACTCCCAGCAGCAGGTCGTAATCTATGGGTTTCAATTTACGAATCCCGTGGGCGTGCCTGGCGGCGAGTTCACCTTGTTGAATAGCTACGTGCACGATTTCATGGGGGCCTGAGCAATCACCTGCCGCATAGATATGTGCTGCTGTTGTTTGCTGCCAGCGATTCGTGATGATTTGCCCACTGCTTCTGGTATTCACGCCTGCTGCTTCTAGCTGCAGATTAGCTGTGTTGGGCGAACGTCCCAAGGCATTAAATCCGTGGGCTGAGCGCCGTGTGATGATTTTATCCTTATGCTTAAACTTTACGCTAAAGCCCTGAGCTGTTTGTTTTACTTCCCGTAGCTCGGTTCCGGTAAACAGTTCAATGCCTTCATCACTAAATGCCTTCTCGACCACCTCGGCGGCTTCGAGTGAGTGGTCACGCAGGATGTGCTTGCTTCGCTGTATCTGGATCACACGCGATCCGATGCGGTTGAGGAATTGGGTCAGCTCGCATGCGACGATGCCACCGCCTAGCACGATGACGCTTTTCGGAATGAAATCTAAATTCAGCACCTCATCGCTGGTCCAGAAATTGGCTTCCCGAAGACCAGGGATATCAGGAGTGCTAACAGAAGACCCGGTGCCGATCAGGAATTTCTTAGCTCGCAGTTTAGTCCCGTTACTGAGTTCAACAGTATGCTTATCAATGAAACGGGCCCTGTGTTGATGGAGATCGAATTTGGCGTTTTTGATCTGCTTCTGGCGATGTGAGGCGAAGTCTCCGATGATTTCCCGTTTGCGGGCGTGGACCGCTTTCATATTAGCGCGAGCTTGTGGGATGGTGAGACCGAATTTCCTGCCCATTTTCGCATGATGAAGCACATCGGCAGCGTAGAGTAGAGTTTTGGAGGGCATGCAACCACGAAGGATACACAGTCCTCCCAATTCTTGAGCGCCATCGATGACAGCGGTTTTCATACCTTGTTCTGTGCTGACTCTGGCAGCGTTGAACCCAGCAGAACCACCGCCGATGATGGCGAAGTCGTAATTAGTATCTTTTGAATTCATATAGGCGAGTTGCTGGAAAATGATTGATGGCTGCTATAACCACAAGTTGGGTAGAAGTATGCGATCTATCGCTCGCAGTTGTGCCCGAATACGTCGGCGTAATCCTTGATAACTGGAACCATTGGCCGCGATTCCTACAGCTTCACAGCTACACGGCCAGCGGAGGATTATTCCTTTGTGACTACTCATCTGAATCAGACGATCAAAGAGCATAGGTTCTATGAATTGGAGTCTATTCCACGATGGAGCATGGCTGTTTTCATCCTCTCAACCACTTCAGCGCGAGATGCTGGAGATTGGTTCGTTCCGACGATTCCTACGATACCGCACATAGGTTAAGGCTTCGCCCCTTCGCTTCTTCTCGTAAGCGACTCACGTGACTGGATTGGGGTAGGTTTACCCATTGAATGGGTATAGGTATAAAGCCCTATATTAAGTAAACGCTAAGGATTCACTACAGTTGCGCAAGTCTGTTGATAACTATGCAGTTTTACACGCAAATTGAGTCGCTGACCTCTTTAGATTTGGAATCGCCAACTAGCTGCTCAACTAGGACTAAGCCGAATTCCAGCGCCGTGCCGGCACCTCGTGAGGTGAGCACATTTCC
Source organism: Opitutaceae bacterium (assembly GCA_002713695.1). Classification (GTDB taxonomy): domain Bacteria; phylum Verrucomicrobiota; class Verrucomicrobiia; order Opitutales; family Opitutaceae; genus Cephaloticoccus. The sequence continues at coordinate 174,042 of PAUB01000050.1, read as the reverse complement.
ATCAAGCATCACTTTTTCGTTCGAGAGGATCGCAGCGAGTTCGTTGCCTACTGAAAAATGCGCTGTATAGCGCTTGTCTGTGAGCACTCCCGCATCGTGCAAAACCGTTGGGGCTGCACAGATCGCGGCGAGTAATCTTTTGCTAGCATGTTGTTTGAGAACGATTTCGATCACTCTATCGCTGGCACGAAGATGTTTCACCCCTGGTCCGCCGGGAAGGAATACGCAGTCGTAATCATCCGAGTTTAGATCGCTGAGGTTGGCATCGGCATGAAGGGTGATCCCCATTTTACCTGTAACGTGCTTGCCGTCCTCCAAAGCGGCGAGCGTCACTTCGACCCCGGCTCGGCGGAGTAGATCGATAGGGGTGATCGCTTCGATTTCTTCAAAACCTTCAGCGAGGATTGCGAGAACCTTGGACATGGCTTTCATGGGAAACAAATGTCACCTTCTACGCACCGTTTTTTTGATAAAAAGCACCTCGTCGTTTTTGGGGCCGGTTATGTGGGCGGAGAGCTCGCGCGGCAGGGAGTCGCTCGTGGCATGCGTGTGACGGCTCTCAAGCGCAATCTAGAGAAAGCAGAGTATTTGCGAGAAGATGGGATTGAGGTGATCGAAGGAGATTTGGCGAACTATGGGTGGCATCCCAAGATAGCAGGCAACGTTGATTTTGTGCTTAACTCCGTGAGCTCTGGCGGCGGCGGTGTGGAGGGTTATCAACATAGCTATGTGGATGGAATGCGTTCAGTGATCGAATGGGCAAAGCACAGAGAGGTTGGCAGCTTCGTTTACACGGGAAGCACATCAATCTATCCGCAAGACGATGGAGCAGAAGTTTCCGAGTCAGATGAAACGGGCACCGGTAATGAGCGCACAGCACGACTGTTGGATGCAGAGAAACTTGCCCGTGAATCGGACGCATTTACGCGGTGTTTTATTTTGCGACTCGCCGGTATTTACGGTCCAGGCCGCCATCATGTGCTAAATCAAATTCGCGCCGGTGGTGCTTTGGCGGGGCGAGGTGATCATCGAATCAACCTGATTCATCGTGATGACATCTGTCGTGCGATCTGGTCTACATTCAGCGCGCCCGATGAATTGCTAAACGAAGTGTTCAATGTCTCCGACGATTCCCCTGTGACTAAGCGTGAACTCGCGGAGTGGTTGGCCTCGCGGCTGCAATTGCCTTGTCCGGTTTTCGATCCTGAACTTCCTAGTGTGCGCCGTCGCGTTGTGCCTGATCGGGTGATTGTTAATCGCAAGATCAAGGAAATGGTTGGCTGGCGTCCGGAGTTTCCTGATTACCGAGCAGGCTACGAAGCCATCCTCGCCGCACTCTAGCCTTGCAGCCATTACGAGGCGCGAGCCAATCTCAGGTTTTTAACTCAATATAATTATGGTCGGTGTAGGTAAATTACTCAAACAAGCACAGAAAATGCAGCGCGGTGTCGAAGCTCTTCAGACCGAGCTCGATGCCAAAGAAATCGACGTCACCAGTGGCGGTGGTGCTGTGAAAATCAAGATCAACGGCAACGGTAAATTTCTGTCCCTTGAGATGGATCCCGAATTGCTGAAGGAAGATCCCAAGTTGATCTCCGAAACACTGCTCCTCGCGGTGCAGGATGCGGCGAATCAATCTAAGGAATACAACGATACTGAGATGCAGAAAGTGACCTCAGCCTTCCAGATGCCCGGCTTCATGTGAGGCTAAGAGCAGCAGGTCTGCTCAGAGGTGCGGATCGGATTGAATAAATCCAAAATCCAAAATCGAAATTCTGAATTCCAAAATTCCATGACCCCCGCATTTGAGAAACTCCAAAAGCAACTCAAGCAGTTGCCTGGAGTGGGATATCGTTCTTCGGAGCGCATCGCGCTGCATCTGCTCGTCGAGAAACCCGCGCGGCTGCAATCATTAGTCGCCGCGATGCAAGATGCGGCGCAAGCGGTTCACCGCTGCTCGCGTTGCGGCAATCTCGCAGAAGACGAACACTGCGCGATTTGTGTCGACGAGCGTCGGGACCATTCGCAGGTTTGTGTGGTAGAGCACGTTCCTGATCTGGTCGCGCTTGAACGTAGCGCAGCCTATCGCGGAGGCTACCATGTGCTGCACGGTAAACTGTCACCAATTCATGGTGTCGGCCCCGATGACCTTAATTTTGCCTCGCTTATATCTCGTTTAGAAAACGGCGAAATCAAGGAACTGATTCTCGCCTTGTCCAACGATGTTGAGGGTGAAGCGACCTGCCACTATTTGACCGAGCAGTTGCCCAAAGAACGAGAGATTGAAGTGAGTCGAATTGGTTTTGGGCTGCCGAGTGGCGGTGGAGTTCTCTATGCCGATTCTGTGACACTGAAGAGCGCTCTGGATGGACGGCGCGGCTATTCGTGATTGCGGGTATTGGACTTTTTCGCTGTAAACAACTCTTCAGATTGCGGGCGTAGTATATCGGCTATTATGCGTGCTTCCCAAGCATGAGAGGCGGGTTCGACTCTCGCCGCCCGCACCATGCTTCGCTCGCGTAGCGTGCTACGCATAGCACAGCCATCCGATCCCAGTAATATCCCATGAAAGAATCCCGTCATCCGCATCCTCATATCGATCCGCGCCAACCTCGGGATCGGAGCCAGCCCCAGACAAACCCTCCGGTCTTCGCCTGGAAGCCATCGCCGGGTGAAGTGACCATTCACATCTCCGGGACTCATCCTCCGGTCTATCAAACGATCTCCGTTGGTGATCATGGTGGGTATAATCTCTTGATCGCAGCAGATCCTGATTTTCGCGAATTGATCCACAATGTTACTGGATTGCAGGACCCGGTGTTTCTACCGGAGAAAGCATTTCCAGCCGGAAGCTATTGGTGGAAATGGACAGCGGGTGAAGCGACTTCTGAGGTCTTCGAATTCTGCATCGATGAAGGTGCGGTTACTCTCGAAGTGCCGCAAGTTGATGAATGGTTGGTGCGATTGCCAGCGGCGCATCCTCGAATCCAAATTCGGCCCGAAGAACGAGATGATTTACAAAGCTCCCTGGAAACTACGCGACAGGATGAACTGGAGGTTCTGATTGAGGATGCGGAATCGCTGCTCGCGCAATCTCAGGAGATTGACGAACCGGCATTTCTGCCGGATCGCAAAATCGATTACGCGGCTTTCTGGAAAATTTGGTATCCCACGATGTGGGGCACGCGACGTTTCATGAAAGGTGCTGAGGTGCTCGGTCTCGCCTACTTAGCGACAGGAAATGAGACCTATGGTCGGGCTGCCTGTGAGCGTATTTCGAGTATCTGCAAATGGGACCCCAAGGGTTCATCTTACTTAGGTCACAATGACGAAGCGCACATGTCGGTTATCTGGAATGGCCCCGTCGCTTGTGATTGGGTTTGGGATCTCTTTACGGATGAAGAACGAGCATCCGTCATCGAACTATACCGGCGTCGGGGCGAACTTACCTTTGAGCATATGCATGATCAAGGGTGCTACGGAATTACTCGCTTTGATTCACATGCAGGTCGGGAAATTGTCTTCCTCGCGCAACTCGCCTTTGTCTTTCACGATCACATTCCGGAAGCGCGCAAATGGTTGGAGTGGTTGCGGCCGGTTTTGTGCGGCATTTGGCCGGTCTGGGCTGGTGATGATGGGGCGTGGTCTGAGGGCATTTCCTACAGTAATCCCTATGTTTCAATCATGAGTCGGTTTGCCACGATTCTGAAGAAAGGAACAGGTATTGATCTTTATAAGCGTCCGTTTTGGAAGAACTACGCGCGTTGGAAACAAGCGGTGTTCCCGGCCTATGCGGAATGGATGGGCTTTGGGGATCACTCTGAGCGTTGGGAAATAACCTGGGTCGTAAACGCTGATCTTTCGGAGCTCATCGCGCGTGAAACTAACAGCCCCGAGTTTCTGCCCTACGTGGCTGAATTTAGACGCGAAGCAGCTCTTTCGGAGAAAACACCGAGTGAACGATTCATGGGCAGGGTAAACCCGACCTTGTTTCTCGTGCCGCCTATTTCGGAGACGAATTCTTCCGAAGTGGACGACTCAAATGAAGAAAAAGTGAGTCATGTTTTTCCAGCAGCTGGTTGGGCGTCTGTTCGCACCGGGATGGTTCAGCAGCATGATGATGTGGCGTTTATTTTTCGATCTTCTCCGTTCGGCTCTTTCAGCCATTCGCATGCGAATAATAATGATTTTATCATCCATGTGGGCGGCAAGGTCATGGCCATGCCTTCTGGATATTACGGCGGTTATGGTTCGGCGCATCATGCTCATTGGGTTTGGCACACGAAGGCTAACAACTGCGTGACTCTTTCAGATGCCTCACAGTTGATGCGTTCGCTGGAATCACGCGGCTATGTGGAAGCGCATTTTGAGAACGAGCATCTGGCGTATTTCCAGGGCAACGCCGATTTGAGCTATCGTCTCCAAGCGCAGCGCTGTCGTCGCCACGTGATCTTCGTGAAATCGCAGAATTACTTCGTGCTCGTCGATGAGTTTATTGCTCAGCCAGAAGTTACTTCATCGGTGCAATGGAATATCCATTCGTGGAATAAGTTTGTAGTGAGCGATGACCAGAAACGCTTTAAGATCACCCGTGAGGATAGCACTCTCGATGGGGTTTTTCTCTATCAGCATGAGTCGTTTATTACTGTGAGCGAAGGTTGGGATCCTCCGCCAGGGAAGGGGAAGCCTAACAATCAATGGCATAATCAATACCATCTCCGCTTCACGCCGACCGCATATGATTCCAAACGTAATCTCGGTGTGATTCTCGCGCCGAGTTATCCGGGGCATAAATCACCGGAAGTAATAAGCAAACGAGAGGGCGATACCGAAATCGCGAACGTCGGTGGCGATTTGATCGCCATTAATCAGGCCGAAGAAATGGAGGTCGCTGGATTGACGACCAGCGCTCTCGCCATCGTTAGCACTTCAGGAGCAACCTACGAAATCACGGTTGCAGGGATTAGGCTTAGATAGAAGTAATACTCTAGTAGTCGCTCATGACGGCCCACATGATCCAAGAGAGTCCGATGGTTAGAGAACCACACCTGAAAGGCCATAGACTAGCATGGCGATATTGGGCAGGAGGGCCATTGCCCCACAGATCAAACCGTTTCCCAAGATGAGCGATATCACATAGTCTTTTCTTTTACGCGTAGGCTTCTTGTTCAGAACGAGAGGCTTTTCGTGTTTGGCCTCTTCCTTTCGGTTCTGCGCCAAGATTTCGTGCACGCTCGGTGGCGGTGTATCATCTTGAGATGCTGGCTTATTGATTGTCTCGAAGCACTTCGGCTTGTAGATGAATTTCGGTTTTTCCTGTTCCGAAGAGTCGTTCATCTGAAAGCAGATTAGATCAGACCCTTGATCACGCTTCAGCGATGACGGGTTTCTCGGTTTGGCTCCAGCGCTTGAGAATGCGGGCACGAATAGCGTCTGGGGAGAGGTCGTAGGCTTCGCGGAGGATGTCGATGCTACTGCCGTGTTCGACGAACTTATCCGGCCAGCCAATGCGCTCGACCGAAATCAACGTATTGGATTCTTGCAAAGTCTCGATGACCGCGCTGCCGAAACCACCGGTGATCACGTGATCTTCCATGGTGACGATCAGAGGCGAGAATTTGGTCTGTTTTAGCAGGAGAGTCTTGTCGAGTGGCTTAGCGAAACGTGCGTTCACGACGCCGACTGAAATTCCTTCTTCGTTGCCGATTTGCTCGGCGAGTTTAAGCGCGAGATCAACCATGGGACCTAGTGCCCAGATTTGTATCTGCGTGCCTTCGCGAAGCACTTCAGCTTGTCCGAAAGGGATGACTGCGGGTTCATCTTTGATCGTAACTCCGACTCCAGCTCCACGTGGATAGCGAATGAATGCTGGGCCAGCGTGGTTGATGCATGAGTGCAACATATCGACGAGTTCGTCTTCATCCTTGGGCTGCATGACCACGGCATTGGGCACACAACGCAGATAAGATAAATCGAATAATCCGTGATGGGTAGGACCGTCGTTGGCGGACAGTCCCGCGCGATCCATGCAGAATGTGACTGGCAGATTTTGCAGGCAAACATCGTGGATGATCTGATCGTAAGCGCGTTGCAGGAAAGTAGAATAGATGCCGACGACAGGGCGGATGCCTTTGGTCGCAAGACCGGCGGCGAAGAGCACGGCGTGTTCTTCGGCGATTCCGACATCGAAAAACTGCTCTGGAAGCGCTTCTGCCAGATGGCAAAGTCCGGTGCCGCTAGGCATGGCTCCCGTGATCCCGACGATATTTGAGTCCTGAGTGGCAAATCGGGTGAGTGCGTGGCCGAAAACATCTTGATAGTTCGTTGCAATGGGCGCATCCGATTTGCGGCTCTCACCGGTTTCCGCATCGTAGGGGCTCGCGCCGTGAAATTTTTCCGGACGTTCAATCGCGGCCTGAAGCCCTTTGCCTTTCTTGGTGATGACGTGAATCAGGATCGGAGTGTCGCATTGTTTGGCGAATTCCAGATTCTTTTCGAGCTCTTCGATATCGTGGCCGTCAATGGGGCCTAGATAGCGCAGGCCGAATTTCTCGAAGAGACTGGACTCGACGAAGAAGTCCTTCGTCTCGCGTTTCCACTTCATATAGACACGGTTCATGTCTTCTCCCCCTGGCAGACCTTTGAAGAACTTTTCCAGATCGTGATGAACTTTATTGTAAGTCGGGTTGGTGCTCAGGCGATTGAGATATTTAGCCATCGCGCCGACGTTTTTGGCGATCGACCACTGGTTATCATTGAGGATGACGATGAGTCGCTTGGTCGAAGCGACGACATTGTTGAGTGCCTCCATCGTGACACCGCAGGTAAACGCCGCGTCGCCACAGACCGCTACGACATGTTCATCCGTGCCTTTGAGGTCGCGGGCAGTAGCCATCCCCAAAGCCGCGGATAACGCAGTGCCGGCGTGGCCCGCGCCAAACGCATCATGTTTGCTTTCACTGCGATAGAGGAAGCCGCTCGCGCCGCCGGTTTGGCGAAGTTTGCGGAAGGTTTCCCCATTGCGCCCAGTGAGCAGCTTATGGATGTAACCCTGATGGGAAACGTCGAATACGAATTGATCCGTGGGTGTCTCGAAAATACGGTGCAGCGCGATCGAGAGTTCTACCACGCCTAGATTCGGTCCCACATGACCACCGGTAGCTGAGGTGACGGCGATGATCTCATCGCGGATTTCCTGAGCGAGTGCAGGCAGTTGCTCGGGGGTCAAGGCTTTGACATGATCTGGGCCTGAGATGCCGGAAAGTAGGTTGTCAGAAGGGACGAAAGAAGAGTCGTTCATTAACGTAAAAAGCAAGCAGGCCAAAAATTAGTCTTCGTCGCCAGTCTCAAACTTAGAAAAAGATATCCTGTCTTTGGATTTCTTGAGTTCTTCTATTTTCAACTCCGCCGATTTGAGCCGCGATTCGCAGGTTTTAAGGAGATGATTGCCTTCCTCGAATTTGGCGAGGAGATCAGCCAGAGGCACATCGCCAGCTTCCATCGATTCGACGATGGCTTCAAGTTTGGTCAGGGCGTCCTCGAATGAGGGCTTAGCGTCTTTAGCTTTCACGTGTTCAAGATGCGAACCGATCGGGGCATTTCAACTAATCTTTGGGCTCGCGACTCGGAGGATTTTGCATGCACTGGGCGAATGTCACCTGTGTTATGGATTGTCGCTGGTTTGATTCTGCTGCGTTTGGTTGGGGAGTGGATATTGTCTGCTCTCAATCGAGCCGAAGTGCGGCGCAATGCCGATCAGGCTCCACCTGCCGTCGCCGCGATCATGGATGAACCGACTTATAAGAAATCGGTTTCTTACACTTTGGAGCAGTCGCGCTTCGAGCAGTTGTCCGAATTTTATGATACTCTGGTCTTGGTGCTCGTGGTTTTCGGCGGGGTGCTACCATGGGTTTTCGGACAGATGGTAAGCTGGGGAAACACAGATGCGGTTTGGAATCGCACCTTGTTTATTCTGGTCATCGGGGTGCTGCTTTCAATTCCGTCGCTGCCATTTGAATGGTGGGCACAATTCCGACTGGAGGAGAAATTCGGATTTAACAAGAGCACCCCTGGGCTGTGGGTGAGCGATAAGCTGAAGGGATTCGCTTTGATGATGGTGCTCGGCTACGCGCTCATCTGGGTGCTGCTTTCGCTGGTGAATTGGGTGGGCCAATCATGGTGGTTGTGGGGTTTTGGGGTGCTGTTTGGGTTCCAACTACTGATGCTGGTGCTCTACCCGAAATTGATCTTGCCGCTGTTTAACAAGCTGACGCCTTTGCCTGAAGGGGAGTTGCGCGATCGGTTGCTGGCATTGGGAGATCGCACGGGATTCAAGGCGCAGGCCATTCAAGTGATGGATGGATCAAAGCGATCGGGACATTCGAACGCGTTCTTTACCGGCTTCGGCCTTTACCGCCGGATCGTGCTCTACGATACTTTGATGAACCAATTGAGTGAGGAAGAACTCGAAGCGGTGCTGGCGCACGAAATTGGGCATTACCGCTGTGGGCATATCCCCAAAATGATTGCGATTTCCGCTGCCATGCTCTTGGGCGGATTCGCATTAATCGCGTGGCTGGCAAACAGCACTTGGTTTAACCCTGCATTCGGGCTTCCGCTGGGTGAGATCGCGCCATCCCTGTTGCTGTTCGGCCTATTGAGCGGTGCAGTGACGTTTTGGTTCTCTCCGATTGGAAATTTCTTTTCCCGCAAACACGAATATGAGGCCGATACCTTTGCTCGCGACGCGATGAAGAGTGGCGAGCCATTGTCAGGAGCGCTTCGCAAGCTCGCGCAGAAAAATCTCAGTAATCTGACGCCGCATCCGTGGTTCAGTGCGTTTTACTATTCCCATCCCACGCTCGTGGAGCGCGAAAGAGCGCTGCAAAACACGGAATGATTTGAACCGAAGGTTTGCAGGGTTGGTTCTTGGTTGTCTGGCGATTTCAGTCGCGTCGGGCAGCGAGCTGACTCTCGCGACCTACAATGTTGAGAATTACACCGCGACGAATCGGGTGACGGCGGTGGGTTATCGTCGGGACTATCCGAAATCCGAAAAAGCCAAAGCCGCTCTGCGTGGAGTGATCGCGCACATGGATGCGGATGTGATTGTGCTGCAGGAAATGGGGCCGCGATCATACCTAAATGAGCTGCAGCGCGATCTGCGATCCGAAGGCCTCGATTATCCGTATGCGCATTTGGCCGAAGCGAAAGATGAGGTCAGGCATGTGGCGATGCTCTCGAAGCAACCGTGGCTTCGCGTGCAGACACATGCTGATCTAGATTTCAAATATTTCGAGGGCCGTGAAGTCGTGAAGCGTGGTTTGCTTGAAGCTGTTTTTGAAACGCCTGAAGGCGAGGTAACGCTTTGGTCAATGCATCTGAAAAGCCGCTATGCCGATCGCAAAGATGATCCCGATTCGGTTAAACGTCGTGCCGGTGAAGCGACAGCGATTCGCAATTTTATCCAGAAGAGATTCCCCGATCCTGAGAAAACGCACTATCTGATCATGGGCGATTTCAATGATGTGAAGCGCAGTGCTTCGGTGCGCTACATGAAGAAACGCGGATCGCATGTCATCAGCAGATTACTGTCCGCTAAAGATTCACGGGGTGACCATTGGACTTACCATTACCACCGCACCGATACCTATTCACGAGTCGATCACGCCTTGGTTTCCCTCGGGCTCTACGATTCGGTGAAGGGAAGAGAGGCTCGGATCTTCGATGGAGTCGATGTCGAGGCTGCCAGTGATCACCGACCGATCATGGTGACGCTAGAGTTTGGCGACTAGCTCGCGCAGACCAACCAGACGGCTGAGACGATTAGGCCGACGAAGAGGCTTTGGCGTAGTCGGTAGACAAATTCTCCCTTGGTCGGCATATTGGAGTAGGCGAGATCGTAGTGCCACAAGTAGCGCGTAAAATTAGACCAGGCGAAACTCCAGCTGGTGAACCACATTGAATACATGTCGCGGATGTCTTCGATGTTGGGTGGTCGTCTGTATTTGATGATCGCGTGAGGGGTGAATTGTTTTTCGGGGGTGAAGGTCACCAGTTCGAATGGCACGTCTATGGCAGTGTTGGGATCCGCCTCGATCGGCAAATCCTTCCAGCACCAGTTGCGGAAGATGCGGGCATGAATGCCATCGTAGGTCTTGTATTGTGTGAGCTGAAATACGTCCGCCGTATTGAGGGCCAGTCCTTGGCGATCAAACACGCCGACGAGGGCCTTCATGGGATCGGAATAAACCCAGCGATTTTGTTCTTCGATATACGATTCGGTCCAAGAATGGCCATCGTAAATGAACTGATTGCTTTGCACAGTGTGGCAGTAGACGAAGCGTGTGGCTACGCCTGCACGATTGGCGAATAGGGTGAATATCTGGGCGTTTTGCGTGCACCAACCCTTACCGGTGCCGTGACGCATTTCGTTGAATATCTGAAACGGATTCTTCCAACGGAAATCATTTTTCGGAATCCCCCCCGCATCGGCCAATTGCACGCGCATGTAGTGCATGATCTTCTCCATCCGAGTGAGCTGGTTATCGGTATCGGCGATATGCATTTCATCGCTAATCATCCGATCGATTTCAACGAGCGTGGCCCGATCGATGTAGCTGTAATCGTCGACCCAATCGCTCACCGCATGCCGCTTGAAATTTCCGGTCGGGATACTGCTTTTGGTCTGGAATATGTCAGTGGGGAAATGCATCCCACCATCGAGGTAATATTGGCGGCTTATGGGAGTGAATTGGAGGATGACATCACGACCAATCCCGGCCGGTAGAGGTCGCAAGGTGCAACTTTGCACGGAATCAGTCAGCGGTTTGCCATCTTTTCCGGTGTAATAGTCATCACTGAGTGTCACTACGGGGGCATGACCGGGAACCGTTTCGATGACGTGGCCATCTTTCATTACTTGCCAATGCGAAGGCGATTTATTCCAAATGATTTTCGGGTAGAGCCGTTGTCTGGAGATTCGCCAGCTCAGGAGGGAGGGAGTGTCCGATGGATAGTTGATCTCCGCGTAATCCGCTTTGCGGTGATTGCTTTCCCATTCACGCCGGAAAAAGACCCAGAGATTTGTGGCGAGGAATCCGAGCGTGACTAGGGCGGGAATGAATGCGGGGTGTTGGACGAGGTCTTGCATGTCTGGGTGTGGCTATAAAAAGGGCGGGCAATCAGGCCCGCCCTTAAGGAAAATAAACTGATCGAATCGACTTAGTTCGAAACGCTCACGGGAACCGTAACTTCTCCTGTGCCGAAGCCTTGGAGGTAAAGGTTTCCGCTGGCAGGATGGCCGCCTTGAACTGTCACCGTGACCATGGTCTGACCGGCGGGAACGACGACCTCAGGCATGATTACGCTTTCAGGAACATCCGTCGTTACATCGAGGAGGAGGCCTCCAGCTGGTGCGGGATTGGCGATCGTGAAAGTGAGACTTTGTGATTCACCTGTGCGCAGGATCAATGACTGCGGCGCAACCGAAAGGGTGCTGGAATCAATCCGGAAGGTTCCGACTGAAGTTTGCCCGCTGGTGCTTCCCATCGTAACGGCGTAGTTGCGACCTGAAGCTAGGGGCGGAACGAAAAAGCTGAGCGACGTGGACGAATCGTATTGGGTGCGAATCGGCTGGCTGTCGAAGTAGATGGCGTCTTGCGGAGTGAATCCACGGCCGAGGAGTGAAACACGGGCGCCGACGGGGCCACGATTGGTCTCCAGCGAGAGCACGTAGCGGCTGGCGATATTCACGCGAGTGAGTTCCGAGTAAACCTCGCGCGGCTCTTCGCGCTGAATAAACGCGATCTTATACTTTACGATGAAGTAGTAGGCGAGGGCGGCCTGCCCGTTGGGGAGTCGGTAATCGTATTCGTAAAGACCGGGACCGGTGGCGCTTTTCGCCATCTCGTAGTTTTTACCATCGATAATCAGGCGGGGATCTACGCTACCTGGAACGATATCCTTATCATTGAGGTCAACGCGCAACGTGATCGTGTAGATCCGTGACGGGTTTTCCGGATAGGAAGTAGGCGTGAGGTTGGTAATCTTAAGCGCCTCGCAGCCTGTGAGCAGCGAAAGGGCAAGAAGTGATGTGAGCCAGAAGAAAAGTTTCTTCATGATGGAGGGGCGTGAGATTTGCATTGGTTTTCGAGTGAAACCGGTCAGTTAGAGAGCTTTAGTAATGAATGACATGGAGTCAGCGCAAGTCAAAGCTACAAGCACAGAACCGCTCGGTCTTTATATCCACGTACCGTTTTGCGCCTCAACTTGCGATTTTTGCGCGTTTTATCAGGTGAAACCGACCGCAGATGATGTGGATAAGTTCCTTCAGGGTGTGCGCACCGAGGCGGCGATGATCAATTGGCCGCGCAAACTCTCCACGGTTTTCTGGGGCGGAGGTACTCCTGGCCTGCTTTCACCCAACACGATTCGGCAAATCGGCGAACTCGTTCACGAGCAAGGACTCGATTCCAACTACGAGTGGTCGGTGGAAATGGCGCCCGCTTCGGTGACGGAGGCGCGATTGGCCGCGCTGAAGGAGATTGGCGTCACCCGTATCTCGATGGGCGTGCAGAGTTTTCAGCCTGAATTGCTCGATGCGCTCGGTCGCCAACACTCCTTGGCACAGGTTTACCGCGCTTACGATCGGGTGCAGACCGCGGAGTTTCAGAGCGTGAATCTCGATCTGATGTTTGCGTTACCGGGCCAAACTGCCGCGGAATGGTCGGCCGATGTCGCGGAAGCCGTGCGATTGGCGCCTGATCATCTTTCGACTTATTGCCTTACTTTTGAGGAAGATACGGCGCTTTGGGTAAAACTCTCTGAGGGCCGCGTGAAACTCGATCCGGAGCACGAGGCGCGACTCTACGAATCCACGTGGGCTCAATTGGAAGCTGCGGGATACGCGCAATACGAAGTCGCGAACTTCTCCCGACCTGATCACCAATGCCGCCATAATCTCAATACGTGGCGCATGCACGAATGGGTCGGGCTTGGCCCCTCAGCCGCTTCGCAGCACGATGGCTGGCGTGGGGGTAATCTGGCTGATCTCGCGCACTGGCACGAACAGATCGCGCGAGGCGTTCGCATGAACGAGGATCGATTGGAACTCACGCCAACTCAGCTCGCGGAAGATGCCTTCATCTTCGGACTGCGCATGAATGCCGGAGTTGATGTTCCGCATTGGAAGCAACGCGCGCCCGAAGCATCTTGGGATGAGGTCGATCAGCGGCTGATGCAGTTGATCGCCGGAGGCTTGGCGGAACAAAATGGAGCGAATGTGAGACTCACGGGCAAAGGTCGGTTACTGGCAGATTCAGTTGGGCTGGAAATGATGGAAGCTTTCGAAGACACTCTCTCAATCACATGATAAACACCCGTCGTTTCATCCTGTTCGGATTGGTTGGCCTGCTGCTGATGAGCGCAGGGTGCCAGACGCGATCGGATGAGTTGGAGCACACCTCAGTCGCGCGTTTCATGATCGAGTCGGATTCGACCAAAGGCGCGATCCAGGTCGTGTTGCCAATTAGCAGAGTGTCGCTACGAGTAGCTCCGAAACCGGTGATCACAGAGTTTGATATTCGGCGAGTCGTCGAAGCAGAGGTGGCCATGGGGCGCTGCTTGTTATTTCAATTGTCGCCCGCTGCGAATCGCGATCTCTACCGATTGACTGCGAGCAACATCGGTCGACGCCTCGTTGTCGTGATCAATGGTGAAACACTCGGCGCGAGGATGATCGATCGGCCTTTGGAAGCGGGGACCTTGTTTATTTTCTTAGAAGTGCCGGATGCATCCTTGCCCGATCTGGTGGAAAACCTGAATGCTACCACGATGAAAATTCAAGAAGAGGTGGAGCGTCGCGGATGAGGTTGTTTTCTGTCATGAAATGTCATTGCGAGGAGTCCGCAGGCCGACGCGGCAATCCACGAATTCCCATTTGGGCAACCATCGTTCATCGTGGATTGCCGCGTCGCTGCGCGACTCCTCGCAATGACATATCAAACCGTAAACGCTTTTGGTCTCATGTGCTGATTTACCTGTTTGGTCTGAGTGTGTCCGTCAGCGCCACCCTCGCGGCTCCACCCGTCGAGTTGAGCTGGCCCACGCCGAGCACGGCTTTTGCGGAAGGGAGGCACAGCGATACATTTTTGCAGCACGCTGGTTCTGGTGATCCTGCCTCGGGTGGTTTCGGAGGAGTGCGCAGCAACGGAAGTCAATATCACGAGGGGCTGGACATCAGACCGGTTGAATCGCGCCGACGGGGCGAGGCCACCGATCCGGTGTTCGCGGCGATGGATGGGGTCGTCCGCCATATCAATCCGATTTCGGGCAAGAGCAGTTATGGTCGGTATATCGTTATTGAGCATCCCAACGTGATTCCCGCGATCTATACGCTCTACGCGCATCTCGCGAGAATCGATGATTCCATTCGTGAAGGCTCATCGGTGTCGCACGGGCAGACGATCGGCATCATGGGCCGGAGTGCCACCTACACGATCCCACGGAGTCGCGCGCATCTGCATTTTGAGATGGGCCTGCGCATGACGGATAACTTTCAATCGTGGTATGATCGAAAAGAATTCGGCAGCGCCAACGATCATGGTGTTTACAACGGAATGAACCTCATTGGTTTCGATCCACTTGATTTCTACGAGCAATACCGAGAGGGCGAGGTGGTTAACATCGAAGACTATCTGGCCGACCTGCCGATTGTGGCGACCGTGCAAATCGCCACGATGCGCCGCCCTGATTTTCTGGAACGCTATCCCTCGTTAGTTAAACTCCATGCCCCCATGCTGATCAAAGGTTGGGAGATCGGCTTTACTTGGAACGGGCTCCCCGTAACATGGAAGGCGCTTGATGCGGAAGCCGTCGCCGGTATGCGTCCCGACGAAGTGAAGGTGATTCAAGCAAACGAGTCCCTTGATCGTGCCGACCGCTCTCGACGTCTGGTCGTCACCCGCCGAGGCAAACTCGTTCCGGCCGATGACCTGGATCGTGTGTTGGAGCTGATCTTTGGGTTGAATTGAGCGCTGTTATCAATGGAGGTTTCGCGACCTGATTATTACCGCGAAGAGCGCGAAGGCCGCGAAGAAAACCAATCCACTTTATACTCTTAGCGTTCTTTGCGCCCTAAGCGGTTAATCCCAATCGGATAGCTCGATCTTAGTGCTCTTGGTGTCCTTCGTGGTGAAAACACGACGCCGAACTGTCATCACTTTTTGCTAGCGATGGGCGCGATGACCGCGTCGAAATCGGGATGCTCTTTGAGCGCGGTGAGATCGGAGTCCTGCATGAGCCACTCAATATCCTGATAGCCGAGTTCGATGGCGCGACGCAGTGATTTGAGCGCATCGGCTTTGCGTTTCGAAAGGGCGAGACTGCAGGCGAGATTGTAATGGGCGGTGGCATTCTCCGGCAAATAGCGCACGAGCTTACGATCCATCTTCAAGCCATCGGAAATGCGACCATGCTTGGTGTAGAGCCCGCCGAGGATTTCCATGACTTCGGTGTAATCCGGCGAGCGCTTGAGGACCGACTCGAAGAAGGTCATCTCAAATTCCTGGTCGCTGGTCTTATCCATTGCGAAACTTAACCGCGGCGCGGGCAGGTGCCGGGTAATCGCAACGAGTCACAATGCGCGCTGACTTGCAGGCGCTGGGAAATTGGAGTGAGGCCGAGCTTGGAGGAGACGGTGCTGCCATACCATTCCATGAAAGGAGCGCTGATCTCGAAGATCTTGTCGCAATCCACGCAGACGACCTGCGCGACTTGAGTCGTGTTGTTGGTGATCGGCAGATAGAATTTCTCGCCGGAACCGATGTCCACTTCGCGGAGGATGCCGCTCTCTGTCATGATGGGCAGACTGCGGTAAACCGTGGCGCGCGAGACGGAATCGTCGATCACACGGGCGTAATCAAGGAGCTGCTCAGCGGTGAAGTGCTCTTTCTGCTCAAAAGCAGCGTCGTAAATCGCAATGCGTTGATTGGTCACGCGCAGCCCCTTTTGGGTCAGGTATTGGAGATACTTTTCACGGGAGGCGTCGTTACTCACGGGGAAATTGTTTGAATCAGGCGCGAAACTGTCAACCAGTTCGTGGTTTCGAGCGTTTCTGTCATTGCGAGACGCTCTTGGTGGGCGAAGCAACCCACGAATATCGGCAAACGTAAACAGCTGGTGATCGTGGATTGCCGCGTCGTTTCCCTTTGCGGCCTCCTCGCAATGACAAACGTGTGATTCCCGTGCTATTCACCGTTCAGGTTTGCCAAGGCGAGGGGACGTCGGCGTGATTCTGCACCATGATCGTGGGTGTGCATCCATTGGCCGGTTTCGACAAACTTCTGCATTATCGCGTGCCGAAGACTTTGGAGGGGACTGTGCAGATGGGCTCACTGGTGCGGATTCCGGTGGTGAATCGTCTGCGATTGGGCGTGGTGGGGCATATAGGTGAGCCGAAAGATTTTCCGCTCGATCGTCTTAAAACGATTGCTCAGGTCGTGCATCCGTTCCCGGCGCTTACGCCTGATCTGCTGAAATTGGCGAAATGGATGTCGGTTTATTACGCGGCGTCACTCGATGGGATTATCGAAACGATGATTCCCGCGGCAGTGCGCAGTGGTGCGGGCATTAAGGAAGAGAAGCTGCTCAGTGTCGCCGAGAAGCTTGCGCCTGACGATCTGGAGGCGCTGGCGAAACGCGCGCCGAAGCAGGCGCAACTGTATCGCTTTCTTGAACAGCAATACCGTCCGCAAAACAAGGGGCTGGTCTTGCGACGGCTCAATCTCACCGCCGCGGTTTCCAATGCACTGGTGAAGAAAGGGACGTTGCGAGAGGAGGCGCGACGGGTCGTGCGCGAGGCCTACCAGGATGATTGGGCCAAGGGCGAACACGTCATCGCGAAACCGCCGATCTTGAACGAGGAACAGCGTGTAGCCGTGGACCGCATCGAAACCGAAGTGGCGAAAAATCGATTCGGGGTGAACCTGCTGCACGGCGTGACGGGTTCCGGAAAGACGGAGGTGTATTTACACGCGATTGAGGAAGTGTTGAAGACAGGTGGCGGCGTGATGTTTCTCGTGCCCGAAGTTGCGTTGACCCCACAGACGGTGGCTCGATTGCGTTCACGGTTGGAAGCGATTGCACCGGGCAACAAATGCGTGGTCTGGCACAGCCACCTCAGCGAGGGCGAGCGGTTGGACGGTTGGCTCGCATTGGCCGCGGGGGAGGCGCGAGTCGTGGTGGGGGCACGTTCGGCGGTATTTGCGCCTGTGAATAATTTGAAGCTGATCGTGGTCGATGAAGAACACGAACCCGCCTATAAGCAGGACGAGACGCCACGCTACCACGGACGCGACGTAGCGGTCTTTCGCGCGAAGCTCAACGACGCTCACTGCCTGCTCGGATCGGCGACGCCCTCGCTGGAAAGTTATGCGAATTCAAAGGCGGGCAAGTATGGCCTGCTCGAATTGAAACAGCGCGTGGATTCGCGCAAATTACCCTTTATCGATGTGGTGGATATGCGCGTGGAAATCATGCGCGCACGCGGCATGACCACGATTTCCCAGCGTCTCACGCAAGCGATGCAGGATCGATTCGAGAAGCGTGAGCAGACGATCCTGTTTATCAATCGACGCGGCTATTCCTCTTCGATGCTCTGCACGGAATGCGGTCACTTGGAAGAGTGTGAGCACTGCAGCATCACGCTCACCTATCATCGCAAGGATGAGATGTTGAAGTGCCATCTCTGTGGGGCAGAGAAATCCGCTCCGGTGACATGTCCCGAATGTCGCTCGCCCAAGATTCGCTGGCGCGGGCTGGGCACTCAACGCGTGGAAGAGGCGGTGCGCCGAGTCGTGCCGCGCGCTCGAATCGAGCGCATGGATACGGATACGATGAAAAAGAAGAATCGTTTCCGTGAAGTGCTCGCTGAGTTTCGTGCCGGGAAGATCGATGTGCTCGTGGGCACGCAGATGATCGGAAAGGGGCTCGATTTTCCAAACGTCACTTTGGTGGGATTGATCGATGCGGATATCTCGATGCACATCCCAGACTTTCGTGCCAATGAACGCACCTTCCAATTGCTCGTGCAAGTAGCCGGTCGGGCGGGTCGAGGGGATCAAGCTGGTGAAGTGGTCGTGCAAACCTTCACCCCGCAGGCCGAAGCGATTCAGTTTTCCCGCCAGGCGGATTATGAGGGATTTAGTGAAACTGAGCTCAAGTTGCGTCGCGATTTTCATTACCCGCCGTATCGCCATCTCATTCACCATCTCTTTCGGGGGCCCAATCCCGAAAAACTCCAATTCTTCGCCGAACAGTGGGCGCGCCTGATCGAAAAGGAGCTCGGCGATAAAGTGGAACTGCGCGGTCCGTCACCGTCACCGATTGAAAAAATCAAAGACGCCTACCGCTGGCAGCTCTGGTATTTCACCCACAACGTTTCGAAAGTGATTCCCCTGATCTCCAAACTCCGCGCCGACTTCGCCTGGCCCGACGACATGATCCAAGTGATCGATGTCGATCCGGTGAGTCTGTCGTGAGGGAATGGCTAAGCCTTTGAGACAGTCGCATCCCCCTAAGATGCCTTTCAAGATTGATCCGTATTCACCGTGATGAATTGTGGATCTAATAGTTGGCGTTTATGGCGATTCAGTTTTGAACGATCTCGAAACACTAGCAAACGATGATAGCCCATGTATTCCTCCGCTTCTTTAGAGAGGGATATTTGCGCGAGATTTTCTAAGCCACACCTGAGGCGATCTTCATATCCGAGTGTCTTGGAACCGACAATGCTGCCGTTAGAATCAAAAGTTATCAGTCCCTTATCGAATAACCGATCCAATAAAGCGGATAATAGAATACCATTGTTGGGTTCTAGCCTCTCCTTATTCGTGCAAGTATTCCATGGTTTAATGTGAGATGCGATTAGTAGGTCTGGATTTTCAATCCCTGTAACTGGGCACTTTGAACTAAATAGATTCAATAGCTTGTTTCTGAAATCCCCTTGTCCAATACGTGCCTTTTGTAAATACTCGCGTTCTGTCGTGCTTAATCCGGGAGTATGTTCATCGTGATTATCACCTGAATGCTGATCTTCGTTTTCCTTCACTAGATCATCAGGAAGAATGATTTTATCAATGCAGATACATATCTTCTTTTGAGCGTTTCCGCCAGTTTTCGCATCTGGGCTTCGATGCATTGTGGCAACTATCCAGCCAATCGTGCGGCGGAACGCATCTATATCGAGATTTGTGATATCGATTGGATATTCTCGATCGAGTTGCACAATTCGGCTCTCGAACGGTAATCATGATACTTTACTTGAGTCCAATAAAATCTGAGTAATCTGTGCTCCAGCGTTTCCGATTCGCTGAAACAATATATTTAGAAATTTATTGTATTCAGGATTGCATCGCTTAACCCCGGCCTTGGGGTTTGAACCTCCACTGCTTTCGACAATTACGCAGGGCGTTCCCCGAATTGTTCCGAGGCTAAATTCCGAATCCACAATTTTACCATCATTATCTCGAATATACATTTATACGGTGAGTGCTGAATAGTTAATCGAAGAGGTAGTGTTAGATTCAGTTTTCGCTCACGCGCCATTTAGTCGCGAAGATACCGACTTTGTATTTATGCTTATCGTCGGGATCTAACTTGGGTTTCTGATAATAGACGCTGAGGATTTCTCCGGGGGCGGTTTCGATGGAGGCGGGGTAGCCGAGATCGTAGCTTTCGTTGTCATCGCGGAGGGTGATTTCGTTGGCGAGGTCCCACGTGGTGCCGTCGTTGCTGATGCAGGCGCGTTCGCCAAACGGTTTGCAGCGGCGGCCGTAAGTGCAGACGGTGCGGCCATCGCTGAGCACGGTTAAGTGTGGAGGGAAGCCGAGCATGGGCGTGCGTTCGGGTTCGGACCAGGTATGGCCGTTGTCATCGGAATAGGTCTGCCAGAGCGTTAGGTCTTCGCGCGTGTCGTCGTAGGCTCTCGCGGTGAAGCGACACATGACGACGACGCGACCGGAGGGGAGTTGCGTGATGTGCGGTTCGCCGAAGCGATGGGTTTCGGTGAGTGGACATTTGATGTCGGCGAGTTTGGTCCACGGTTGCTCGGGATCAGGCGTGCCGTAGATCGCGGCGTGATCGGGGGTGTGGCGATACGAGGCGATGAGCAGAGAGCCATTTTGCAGAGTGATTCCGCCGTGGACGCTGTCGGGACCGCGTTGAGGCTCCGACCAAGTATGACCGTGATCGCTCGAAATGATGGTCCAACCGCCCTGAAGATTCTCGGCCGCGATGTAAGCAGGATCGTCTACTTGTTTGATCCACGCATCGAGGATTTTCTGAGGATAGGAACCGGGAGCAAGGTTACGGTATTTCTCGGCTTTCCAATGCGTGGACCAGATATGCATGACGATGCGTCCATCGGGGAGCACTGTCAGCCCGTTTTCGCGATCATCAATCTGCGTGCGGTAAGCGACGACCGGTTCGGACCAAGTCTCGCCATTGTCGGTCGAGCGCACGGTGACGAGTTCGCCGGAAGGATAGAGATGCTGACGCGTGCGGGTAAACGAGACGAGCAGATCGCCGTTTCCAGCGCGGATCAGAGCAGGCCAGGCGGAATAGTATTCATCGTCGTGATAAATAGTCTGATGAGAAAGGACGGTTGATGGAGTGGGCATAATGGGGAAGCGGGAAGGCTAAATTTAGAAGAAAGAGTTTAGAACTTTTAGGTTGGTTGGGTTGTGGTAGGGGCCGATTTCCAAGCGGCCCGCCCGGAGGTCTGGCCCTACCGTCAGGCAGCAAGCTCCTGTGAGTGCTAACGATCTCGGCGGTGGATTGCCGGCAACAGGGGGATTTGCATTACGACAAACTAGGGAATCGATTCGATGAGTCGAGACTCGCCATGCGTTTCTAAATGAAAAGGATGTCATCCGGTAATGATGAAGATCTATTTCATGGGAATCGGCGGGTCCGCGATGGGCAATGCGGCCTTACTGGCGCGGGCGGCTGGGCATGACGTGATCGGAAGCGATGCAGGCGTCTATCCGCCGATGAGCACGGTTTTGGCTGAGGCCGGAATCAGGGTGCACGAGGGCTATGATGTCGAGCGATTGGCTCAACTCGCCCCGGATCTGGTGGTGATTGGAAATGCCATGTCACGCGGACATGTGGAGGTGGAGTGGCTGCTCGAAACCCGCGCCCTGGAGTTCACTTCACTGCCGGCGTTTCTTTCGGGCTTCGTGCTGAAGGGCCGTCGCAATATCGTGATTGCGGGGACGCACGGTAAAACCACGACCACGGCGTTGACCGCTCATCTGCTGCGTTCCCCAGGTCGCGATCCCGGCTACCTGATCGGCGGCGTGCCGCTCGATCCGCCGACGGGGAATCACTTAGGCGCGACCTCTGATCCCTTCGTGATCGAAGGCGACGAATACGACAGCGCCTTCTTCGACAAGCGTAGTAAATTTATCCATTACGCTCCGCATGTCGCGGTCTTGAATAATCTCGAATTCGATCACGCCGACATCTTCCGCGATCTCACTGATGTGCAGCGCACCTTTCGCCACTTCACGCGCATCGTGCCACGCAATGGCTGGATCGTGATGAATGGTGATGATGCGAATCTCGCGGCGCTCGGCGAGATGTCGTGGACGCGCGTGATCCGCGTCGGCACCGGCGAGAACAACAATGTTCGTATTACGAACTTTGAGGAGAGCACCCAAGGTGCTCGCTTCAAGTTGACTTGGAAGGGCGAGAGCTGGGCGCAGATCGAGTGGCCTCATGCCGGGATCTATAACGCGCGCAACGCCGCGATGGCCGCAACCGCCGCGCAACTTTCATTGCTGACCGATTTAGAAAATTCGGAAGAAGGCTTTGCGCGTGTGATCAGATCAGAATCAGACGCGGCCAAGTTGGACTTGAGCGCGTTCGCGAAATTTCGTGGCGTGAAGCGTCGGCAGGAAGTTCACATCGCCACATCAAAGCTAACTGTGATCGAAGACTTTGCGCATCATCCCACGGCGCTCGCCGAGATCCTGCGATCACTCCGCGCTCAGTATCCCCAGCACCGGATTCACGCGGCGTTTGAACCACGCAGCAACACCTCGCGCACGAGCATCATGCAGGACGGGTTTATGAAAGCACTGGCGCTCGCTGATGAGGTTTACATCGGAGCGATCTCGCGCGCCGAGACGATGAAGCCGAATGAACGCTTCGATATCGAGGGCACGATTGAGTTTCTAAAAACCAAGGACGTGCACGGTCACACCGCACCGACCCACGACGCGTTGTTAGCAACTCTGCGCGAACAGAGCAAAAATTTGAAAGAACCCCAGCTCGTGGTGTTCTTCACCAACGGCTCATTCGGCGGAATCATCGCCGACTATGTTGCTGGTTGTGGGTGACGATTATCGTGATGGATTGCCTCCGCCGTCGCCAAGGCTATGGCGGACAAGGCGTCGCGCTGATGGGCTCCTCGCAATGACAAATAGGGTTAAGATTCGTCGGGCTTAGATTCGACCTCATCCGTTCCGAGCCATGATTCCAGATGAGCGGTTTGCTCGGGAGTGGCATCCTTTCGGATAATCAACTTCCAGGATTTATTTGGTTTCTCAGCCAAGGTGGCGGGAAGAGTAATCAACTCGCCGCGACGGGAAATTAGAAGTTCGACGGTAGTGCCGGCAAGGAAGGGGCGGAGGTGAGAAGCAATGGCTTTCTCGATTCGAAAGCCATTCACGGCAATCAGCTCGTCTTTCACATAAAGGCCTGCGGCATAGGCTGGGGTTCCAGTCAGAACCCGTGTAACCATGGTCTTGCCGCCAGAGACTTTGAGATCAGCACCGAGCCAGCCGCCGGGGGCGTCGGGTGGCTCCAAACCGTTGGGGAGCATTTTGGGCTCAGGTTCTTTGGCTTCCTCGAATTCCAGACCATACCAATCGAGCATCGGCTGATAATCGTGTTGGCTGGGAGTCTGCACGACGCGTTTGAACCACGGGGCCATATCGCTGCCGGCAACTTCGCTGGTGAGAGCGATAAATTCTGCTTCGGTGTAACCGCGTTCCCCGCTGTAGCGTTCGTAGGCCAGACGCATAACATCATCGAGTGATTGGGTGTCATTGCTCACCCGTCGGACTTCCGCATCGAGCAGCAGCCCCACCACGGAACCGCCGCCATAATAGCTGATCCGGGTGTTGCTTGAATTTTCGTCGGGACGGTAGGCTTTGATCCAACTATCGAATGAGGAATCGCTCATTGATTGGACGAGACGACCAGGAGTGTTTTCAACCGAACGGATGAGATTACTCGCCGTCCCCAGATAGCTCTCGCGGGTCGAAAATCCAGCCCGGCGAAGTAGAATATGCTGGTAGTAGCTGGTAATGCCTTCGACGACCCAGAGCGAGCGGGTGAAAGCTTCATGTTCGTAATCGAACGGTCCGAGCTGAACCGGGCGCAGTCGTTTGCCGTTCCATAAATGGAAGTATTCGTGGCTGACGAGTGAGAGCCACGAGCCGATACCGCCACGCGTGCTGGAATACCAACGATCGCCCGTCATCACGAAGCCGTCTTTGTGCTCAAGACCCCCGCGGAAGCCCGTGAGAAGATTGAAAATGTAATACGGTTTATCGCTCGGATAGTGGCCCCAGAATTCCTGCTGGGTTTTCGCAACCGCCGCGACGTTACGCAGAGCGCGATCATTATCCCAAACGCCAGCCCCGCCGAGCGTGACGAGATAGAGCGGCACGCCATTGATATCCACACTGTCGACTTGAGGCGATCCGGCGAGGAGCGGACTATCGATCAGAGTATCGAAATCGGGAGCAAAGTAGGAATTCGGGCGATCCGTCGTTTGGAGAGCGGTGTAGGAACCCGCCCAGCCGTCCGGCAATTCGACGTGAACCTGGTAGGGGCGCTGCTGATAGTTATCGACGACAGAGAGGTAGGTGGGCGCGCCGTTGATCATCGCGAAGTCACCTTCGATCCAATTTGAGCGCACGTTAATTTCCCAGCCGTAGAGTCGGTAGGTGACGCGGACGCGATCGAGGCCAGCACTGTTTACGACCCAACGATTCTTGGTCGTCTTCGTGATATCGATGGAATTGCCTTTGACGGTGGTCGCATCGATCCGGTCGATGTTGCGGGCGTATTCCCGAATCAGGTAAGAACCGGGAGTCCACACTGGCATGAACAGTTCAAGCTGATCGGCGCCCAGGGTAGGGATGTCGGCCTCGACTTCCATGTAGTGGTTCAACGCTTCCGGAAAGCGTAGCGTGTAGCTGATCGGAGCGACCTCGCGAACGGGACCTCCGCAGGCGGCAGTGAAAGATACGAGGAAGAAAATGAATAAGCCTAGGCGCATGATTGGATGGGATATGAGCATCAGTCTTCTAGTTTTAGGGCTGAACCGTTTGTGATCGTTCCGTTCTCACGCGTCCAGCGATAGATGAGAGGGCTTTTGTTGCGATCGAGTTGTTTGTAGAGAGCAGGATTACCGCGTTTGGGTAGAGTGACAAATTCGAGACCGTGTTGGTCGCAATTAAGAAATCGCGTGTAGGGCTTGAATTGCTTGGTGCGTCCGAGAATCCGAGAGAGACTCGTGTCGGTGGTTTTCTGTTCACGATCGAGGACGAGAAAACTGTAAGGCAAGCTGCGCAGATCGATGCCCGCGCGTTGGCCGAACTTTACCCAATCGGGATCGGAAAAGATTTCGGATGGCGGTGGTGCGAAGAAATGACACCAATCGCGCTCATTGCCTTCGGCCAGCACAGGACAGCTCTGCTGGTGAGTGCAGGGAGCGACCACGGTAAATGGATCGAGCAACATATCGCGAATATCACCCAGAACCCGACTCACATCAGAGGTGCTGGGCTCAACCCAGATCACTGATTCGGCGCGAGCGATGAGCTTGCGTAACGATTCGAGAGCTTCCGGGGATAACTCATTGAGTACATGGCTGATGATCAAAAACCCGACAGGCGAATCGCCGTTGAGGAATCCGGGAGTCGCGCCGCTGACTTCAAGATTAGGGTAGTCGCGCCGCGCGATGGATTCGGCGTATTGCGTCGCCACGGGTTCGTGATCCCAAAGGAGGAGCGAATCGAAATGCTCGGCGCCGAAAAAGGAAATCACCCGACGCGACGCGATCCCGCTGCCACAGCCCCAATCTACGATGGTGCGACTTTTCGGAGACCAGTTTTTCATGCGCAGCTCGCGCAATACTTGATCCCACTTCCAGCCGATACGCTCACCATAAGTCAAATCGTAGCTGGCGAGGGCCGAGGTGGTTTTCCAGTAGGGGCCGTGTGCGGCACCTCCATTCAGAAAACCCTCGCGTAAACGATCCAAGGCAGGCCAATCGAGCTCAGTCCACTTCATCGTTACTTCGCCGCTTCGGCTTCAAGTTTCGCTTCGTAGCGGGCGATGATCGGTTGGATGCGCTCCATCAATTGAGGCTGCTTCGATTTCGCATAATCCTCGCGCAGCTTGTTTCCCCGTTTCGTCAGCTCGGGCAGGGTGAGGAGGAATTTCTTTCCGGCTGAAGTAGCGGTAAACTTCACGATCTCGCTCAGTTCTTCAGCGGTAAATTGGTCGGTAAACGTGGCGACGATCTCGGGTGAGATCTCATCCCAAATGATGTCCTGTTCGAGCCAATCGAGAAAGGCCTGACGCACTTCGGCGATGAGTTCTTCCGGCATACCATCCCGGCTCAATTGGCGAAGAAACGGATCAAGCGCTTGTTTCACGCTACTCTGCAGCACATCGGGACCACTGATCGCGTTGACCACATTCTCCGCCATCGTGCGGTGGCTGAAGTTGGTCGCCAACAATGGAGTCGCCGTGACGAGGGTGATCAGAAGGAGGAGCGTTTTCATGATTGAGTGGAGTTAAGATCGAAAGAGAGGCGCTGGGCTAGGTGGTGCTGCGTAATCCCATAAAATGTCGCGAACTCTCGGATGCGAGTGGCAATTTTAGGATCACCTGCCGGGCGTTCTTTCACGGCCGCGATCATGAGGTTTTTGGCGGTGTGCTCGGTCGAAATGAATTCGAATACCTTGGTGCGATAGCCGGACCATTCGAGGAGTTGCGCGCGCATCGCATCCGTGACGAATTCAGCCTGCCGCTCCTGGAAAATACCATGCTGGAGCGCGTCGTGCAGAACGGGTGGCGCGGTCAGTTGCTTGCGAAGTTCTTTTTGGCAGCAGGGTGATACGATCAGGAGGGGAGCCTCCGCGGCGATCCCGGCGGCGAGTGCATCATCGGTCGCGGTGTCGCAGGCGTGGAGAGCGATTAGGACGTCGAGATCAGCAACCGGTTGGTCGCTGATGTCTCCAACGGAAAACTTGAGATTGGGGAAACCGCATTCTATCGCATGGCGGTTGTTTAGATCGACGAGGTCGGCGCGACGTTCGATGCCGTGAACTTGCGCGCTTTCACCGAAGAGAGCGGCGACTGCGAAAGTGAGATAACCTTTACCGCATCCCATATCGGCGATCTGCAAGAGACGTTCCGTGGGGAGTTCCGTTTCGGCCGCGAGATGGGTGATCAGTTCGGCGAACTTTTGGATCTGCCGAAATTTGTCCGCTTTGTTCTCTCGAGGATACCCGTGATCGTTGGTGATGCCAAGCATCCGGAGCCATGGCGCATCGGCGGGGATCACGTAATGCCGCTCTTTATCGTGCGATTTCACTGCGGGTGTTTTAGTGGTGGGCGATTTCTCTTTCGGTTCGGTGTTTGTGATTTTCAACCGAGCGGTGCCGTCGGGTTTGGTTTCAAGTTGGGCGTGCTGCGTGGGCGTGAAGAGATGGGCATCGAGAAAATCGCGACCAAGTGCGCTGGTGATTTCTTCGATGGCGCGAGCTGGTGTGTGGTTCTTGGTGATATCTCGCGTGGCATGCCGATAGACGAAGCTGTAGTGCGGGCCAGTCTTCAGTTGGACGGGACGCACCATGAGTTTCTTCAACGTCTCATCCTCACCGCATGGTTTGCCGAGCGTGAGTTTTTCCAAGCTGCCCTCAGCGAGAGTTGTATCGAGTAGGGCGATGAATTTTAGGAGCTGAGGAGCGGGCATGGGAAGTTGCGAAGTGAAACGGGATCAGGGGAGATACTGGGGGGTCATCGCTTTTTCGACGGTGACTTTACCCTTTTTGAGGATTTCGAGTTCCTCGAGCTGTGCGATTTGTTTGGCATAGCGATCCGGATCGAGTCGGCCGATGAGATCAGGGCCACCGTTGGCGTCACGACCGGTGACCAATTTGCCATCGATGATAAGCTGGCGCGAAGCCATCATGAATTCATCGGTATTGCTGGGGTGGGCCGCTTTCATCAGAGCATGGGCTCCAGTCGGATCGCCCTCGAGGTAATCGCGCCAGCCTTTGATGTAAGCGCGGAGAAATGCTTTGAGTTCTTCCGAGTGCTGACGGGCAAAACGTTTACTGGTCACGAGCACCGCGTAAGCGCGAAAATCGACTTCCCATGAGCCGAGGAAACGCGGTTTCTTTCCGCCTGCTTTCACGACGTGATAGGGCTCTGCGATGTAGTAGCCTTGTAGAATGCCTTCCTTATCGCCGAGCAGTGGCTCGATCGAGAAGTTGGTCGGCACGAGCGTGAAATTGAGGCCGAGCTTCTTCCTCAAGAATTCGAGAAACGCCCATTCTGGACGCGCGACGATCGTCTTCCCTTCAAGATCGGCAAAGGTGTGAATGTCGCTATTCGCATTCACGAGTAGACCGGAAGGATCATCTTGGAAAACGGCGGCGAATTGAATCACGGGCAGGCCTTCGGCTTGTTGCAGAAGCGTGCTGGTGCTATCGGCTTGGCCGATGTCCGCTTTGCCCGTGGCGACTTTGGGCATGACGAAAGCGTTGGGCCCACCGGGGATAAGGGTTATCTCGAGACCTTCTTCCGCGAAGTATCCTTTGGCTTGAGCTTGATAAAAACCACCGTGTTCCGGTTCAGCGAACCAATCGAGTTGCACGGTGACCTTGAGTGGTTCGGCGTGAACAGTGATCGCTGCTATAAACGCTGCGGCGAGGGGAAGGTGTCGAATCGTTTTCATGGAGTTAAGTATCGGTGCGTTGATAAGAATCGTGCCATTTGTGTAGTGCGAACCAGCTCAGGCTGAGCACGACTGCCACGAAAACAAAACCTAGAATACACGTGACCGCCGCCGTAGCAAAAAGTGCAGGGTATTTTGCCTGACTGCTGTAAATGAGTGACTGAAATCCGAGCCCAGCGCCATTTCCCGCTGAACTACCGGCAGTATAATCGCCGACGAGCGCACCGATTGGCGCGAGCACCGCAGCGATGCGAAGTCCCGTAAAAAAATAGGGGAGCGCGGCAGGAATGCGGAGTAGCTTGATTTCCTGCCAACGCGAGGCACGATACATTTTGAAGAGTTCGACCAGATTGCGATCTGCGGAGATCAACCCCTGCGTGGTGTTTACCACCAGCGGAAAGAAGCAGATCAGAAACGTGATGATGACGACACTCTTCAGTCCGGGCCCGACCCAGAGAATCAAAATGGGGGCAAAGATGATGATCGGCGTCATCTGGAGAATCATCAAATAAGGATACAAACTGATGCGCACCAAAGAGGACAACGACATGAAGAGTGCGAGTAGCGAACTCAAGACAATGGCTAAGCCGAACCCGAGGAGCGCTCCCTGACTGGTGTTGTAAACGGCACGGCAGAGGATATTCCAGTTGGCGTCGAGCGATCCGATGATTTCATCGGGGGTAGGGAGCAGAAACTTGAAGTCTTCCGATAGCCCATACCGAATCGCATACCAGATTGCGATCATCACCGCACCAGTTGCGGCAGGCAGAAGGATGTTGGTGAGCGCGCGTCTCATGATCTGGATTCCTCCACGGAGCGTAGTAATTTGGAAACCTCAGCGACGAGAGCCTGATAGGGACGCGAAAAGCGCGTGTCACTGGTGCGCGGGTGGGGCAAATCAATCTTGATCTCGTGAGCAATCTTTCCGGGATTCGCGCTCATGATGAAAATCCGATTGGAAAGAAATACCGCTTCGGCCACCGAGTGAGTCACGAAAAATGCGGTCCACGATTGTTGATGGCGAATGCTGAGGAGTTCTTCATTCAGTCGCTCACGGGTCATCTCATCGAGCGCGCCGAATGGTTCGTCTAGTAGGAGAATCTTCGGATCGAGCGTGAGAGCGCGGGCGATGGATACGCGCATCTTCTGTCCGCCTGATAGCTGCCGTGGATACGCGTCGCCCCGATCTTCGAGATGCACGAGCTGCAGTGCGCGGTCGCGACTAGTGGCGCGTTCCTTGGCGGGCATGTCGCGCAGCTTTTGTGGCAGCTCGACATTGTGCGCGACTGTCTGCCAAGGGAGAAGCGTGGGCTCTTGAAAAACGAAAGCTAGTTCGGACGCTTTGGCTTCGGCTGTGCGGCCTGCGATGTTGAGCGATCCGCTCGTGACCGGGCTCAGGTCGGCGATCAGTCGTAGCAGGGTGGATTTTCCGCAACCACTCGGACCAATCAGGCTGATGAACTCCCCAGCCTCAGCCGTAAAATCGATTCCATCGAGAACCAGCGGACTGTCACCATAAGACTTGGTGACTGACTTGAATTCGACGATGGGCGACTGCACGGTCATTAAAGGTTTCAGGACAACGGCCTGAGAGGCGGAAGCAAGCCAAGTTCGCGCGGCACCTAAGAGGAGCCTCTATGTGTTATGAGACTGACGGAGGCGTCACGATGTCATTGAAGCCGAACCGGTCCTCGCCGCTGACGATCATGCCTTTGACGGGGCGGAGTATTTTGACGAATGGGGTGGTGAAGCGCATGGCGATACCAGCGTGACGTTTGTCGGAGGTGTAGGGTTCGGCAGCGTCTAAAACGCGGTCGATGAAGATCACAAATTCGCCCTTGCATAGCTCCATGTTGATCGCGCTATCGAGATCGAAACTGCTGGTGTCGGCCAAGCCGAAATAATGACCATCGGAGGGCGGTTCATGATTCACAGTGGTGAGGTGAGACCCGGCGACGAATTTGATGCAGCTGTTCTCGATCAAGCAGTCATCGAGGGCCATCCAGATGGAGGTATTCAAAGGAGGCTCCAGCACGGACGGTCCGCCATTGTTCTGATCCTGATGCCAAGGCGTCTCATAAGAGCACGGTTGTTTTACGAAAAAGTTGGATGACCACAGCATGATGTCGGGTCCAAGGAGGCTGACGATCCGCTGGACGATTTCAGGTGACGTGCAAAGATTGTAAAGGGGCGGACGTTCAAGTGGCGATGATGCGTCGGTTCCTTGTCGGCAAGGATAGCATCGAGAGGAGCGAGGGGGTTCTCGATCTCTTCGCCAGTGAATGAGCGGATGGGGCCGAGGAATCCGTTTTGTTGGAAGCGACTGATTTCGTCGGGTGAGAGATTCATTATAGCTCGGCGAGGGATTTAGCAGAGCGGGCAAATTGCGGATCTAGCTGGAGTGATGCCTCGTAAGCGGCTTGGGCCGCGTCGGTATTTTTTCGTCGCTGCTCAATGTTTCCGAGGCGCCAATGGACGGCGGCGTGGGAAGGCTCGTCTTTTCCGGGGGTGAGTTTCAGGCAGCGAAGCAGATGCGATTCACCGAGGACGAGTTGCTCACCACTTTCGGCGGCGATGCGCCCGATCGAATAATGCGCGAGGTAGTTCGTGGGTTCAGCCGCACACAATTCTTGGAAGAGGGTCGTGGCTTCAGCGAACCGACGATCGGCGACGTAAAGTTGCCCCAGAATTAAGGTGCCAAGATTCAGGTCTTGGTCGCGGATCGTCTCGGCTTGCGTGTAGGCTTTCATCACACCTCCTCCGAGAAACGAGGGGGCTTGGCGGTAAAAATCCACGAGACCACGTCGCGCCTCGAGATTGTCCGGCGCGAGCTCAACGGCTCGCTCTAGAGCGGCTCGGCATTTCTTGGCGAATTTGATTTGGCCGAGGACCGTCGATTTATCCGCGGCGAGGCCACAGGCTTCACCGAGTTCGGCAAAGTAATCGGAATTGGTCGGATCGAGTTGGGTAGACTTTTCGAAGTGCTCGACGGCATCTTCGGTGGAATTACTTTTCATCGCGATGCGACCGAGATGATGTCGCGCCGCAGCGTCGTCTGGATTGGCGTAAACGATATACTGAAACGCGACGCGGGCTTCTCCATAGTCGTGTGCCTTGTAGAGCGCGAGCGCCTCGGCAAATGTATCCGAGGATGCTGCGCTAACCATCAGCGGATAGGTGGACAGGAAGAGCGAGGCAATCAGGAGATAGATGCGATGCACGCTATCTGCCTAATGGGTGCTGGCCTCACGGCAAACCTGTTTCGCAGGTTTACTCGTAGCGTAGGGCTTCGATCGGATCCAGTTGGGCGGCTTTTCGGGCTGGATAGTAACCGAAGAACACTCCGACGGCGGCGCTGACCGCGAAGGAAACGAATATCGCGGTGGGTGAGATGAGCGTAGGCCAACCGTTAACCCGAGACATGATTTCGGAGGCACTGATGCCCAAGGCGATTCCAATGGTGCCCCCCAGCGCGCTGATGAGCACAGCTTCGGTTAGAAACTGCAGGAGAATCTCGCTACCATGAGCGCCGATGGACATGCGGATGCCGATCTCGCGGGTGCGTTCGGTTACGCTCACGAGCATGATATTCATGATGCCGATACCACCGACGATGAGTGAAACTCCGGCGATGGCACCGAGCAGGCTAGTCATGGTCTTGGACGTAGCTGTGGCGGCCTCGGCCAGTTCAATTTGGTTGCGGACGGTGAAATCGGGTTCACGTCCTTTCCGACGTTGTTGCAGCAGATCGGTGATGCCTTGCTGGATTTGGGGAATCGCTTCGGGCGAGATGGCTTGGACGATAATCGAGTTGAGTCTTTGGCGTCGCGCGACGCGTTTGAGATGACTCGTATAGGGGATGATCACGACGTCGTCCTGATCTTGGCCGAAGAAGTTGAAGCCCTTCGGTTTTAGCACGCCGAGAATCTTGAAAGGGATATTTCGAATGCGGAGGGTTTGGCCGACAGGATCTTCGTTGATGAAAAGCTGATTGGCGACGGTCTGGCCGATGACGGCTACTTTTGAGAAACCTTTCACATCACGTTCAGTGAACATGGTGCCGTCATTTAGTTCCCAAAGTCTGATGTCGAGATACTCCGGGCTCTCACCTTGGATTTGAGTATTCCAATTGCTGCCGTTGGCGAGGACTTGCGAGCGATCGCGGATCTCGGGACTGGCGGCGACTACGCCCGGGACCTCGTTCACAAGCGCCGTGGCATCCTCGGGTGTCAGGCTGCTGCTCGAACCCCATCCGCTCCGGGCTCCACCACTGGTGCGACTGCCGGGGAAAATGATAATCACGTTTTGGCCCAAACTCGCGATTTGCGATTCGATCTGGTTCTTCGCACCATTGCCGATGCTCACCATCGCGATTACGGCGGCGACACCGATGATGATGCCCAACGCCGTGAGCGCCGAACGCATGATATTGCGACGGAGGGCACGAAGCGAAATGACGAAGGTAGAGCTGATGCGCATGGTTAGGTCATTTCAGTGAGTTTGGCTTCTGCCTCGGCTTTGAGGAGGCGTTGCATCTCAACGGGGGCTTTGGAGCGCTTGGCGACCAACTCATTGCTGACGACCCGGCCATCCCGCATGATCAGGTTGCGTTTGCAGAATTGGGCGATGTCGAGCTCATGGGTAACCATGAGAATGGTGATCCCCGCATCATTGAGTTTCTGAAACACACCGAGAATCTCGACGGAAGTTTTGCTGTCGAGATTACCAGTCGGCTCGTCGGCGACGAGGATCTGCGGTTCGTTGACGAGCGCTCGGGCAATGGCGACACGCTGTTGTTGTCCGCCGGAAAGCTGGCTCGGGAAATGGCCCGCACGATCTGTGAGGTTGACGATATCCAGAGCATGCATGGCTCGTTCGCGCATGACTTTGGTGGACACCTGCTCTTGGCCGTAAAACATCGGTAGCTCTACGTTTTCTAATGCGGTGGTGCGGCTGAGCAGATTGAACCCTTGGAAGACGAAACCGAGTTTCTGGTTACGCAGATCGGCGAGTTCATTGCGATCAAGATCGGCGATATTCACCCCATCTAAATGATAGCTACCTTCAGTCGGGCGATCGAGGCAGCCGATGAGATTCATGAGGGTAGACTTTCCCGATCCACTGGCCCCCATTACGGCCATGAATTCACCGGTGCTGAGCTCGAGGGATACATCGCGCACGGCGTGCACTTTGACCTCACCGGAATCGTAAATCTTGTGGATGTTCTGTAATTGAACGACGGAGCTCATGACGCGAAACGTTGAAACCGTTTACCTTCCACGCCGCATATTGCTGGCGAAAGGATTGGTTGTGGCCTTGGCATCCGCACCGCCATCGGGGATGAGGGCACTGGTAATAATCACGTCATCTTCGGTGAGACCTTGGATGACTTCGGTGGCGCTCCCATCGGTGATGCCGAGCTTCACTGTTACCGGAATGACTTCGGGTTTCTCCGCTGTGCCAGCGAGTTTGAAAACCGTGCGTGTAGTTTCTTCGGCTGGTGCGCTACTGGCTTGATTTCCGCGTCCCCCGCGAGCACTGCGTTCGGGGAGTTTGATGCCGCGTTCTTTGGCCAAAGCTACGAGGCGCGCGCGCACTTCGGCGGAGGGTGGGCCAGCGCCACGTTCGAATCCGGCATCTTGCATGAGTTTCATAAATTGCTCGCGTGTGGCTTGTTGGGGCTCCTCAGAACTAGCGGATGCAGGTTTCGTGAAATCCGACTCTACAATGGGTAATAGTGACTTCGGCATGCGCACGCGAAGTGCACTATTGGCGATGCGAAAAATATCATTCCGGCTGGCGACGATCACAGAAACATTGGCGGTCATCCCGGGCTTGAGCGTTTTGTCCACATTGCGCACCGCGATGATGGTTTCGTAGGTGACGACATTGGATTGAATTGCCGGTGAATTCCGGATTTGCACGACGCGACCGCCATATTCCCGATTTGGAAAAGCATCGACTGTGAAGTTTGCCAACTGGCCTTCGAGCACTGCGCCGATATCGGCTTCGGAGATGGCCGCATTGATCTGCATTTTCTCCAGATCTTCGGCGATCACGAAAAGTGTGGGGGCGTTGAGGCTCGCGGCGACGGTTTTGCCGACATCGATTTTTCGATCCAACACGATGCCGTTGACCGGTGCATAGATGAAGCAACGCGAGAGATCGACTTTCGCGTTTTCGACCAAGGCTTGGCGGATCTGTAAGGCTGCTGAGGCTTGAGCTAGCGCGGCTTCGGCTTGGTCGAGTTCTTGTTGGGTAACGAGATTTCTCATGCGCAGATCTCGGGTGCGGGTGGTATTGAGTCCCACGAGAGTATGACTGGCGACGGCTGAAGCGAGTTCGGCCTCCGATTGGCGCAGGCGTTGATCATAAGAGGCCGGATCGATCTTCGCGATGAGCTGACCTTTGGTGACGGGTGAATTGAAATCGACCAGCACTTCCGTGATTAGGCCTGAGACCTGACTGCCTACTTCGATTGAGGTGACTGGCTCCAGCGAGCCACTGGCCGTGATGTCCTGGCTGATGTCACCTTTGGTCAGCTGTGTGGTGGTGAAGATGGGGGATCGTTGAGCGTCGGAGCGAATCACCAGCCAATACACGGCAAAAATGGCGATAAGCAGGAGGACGAAGACGTAACGTTTATAGGAGCGCGCTTTGGCCATGAATTTGTGGGGATATGAAATATTTACAAACTGGGATCGACTATAAGACGTGCGGGGCAGGGGAAGGTAACCGCTTTTCGAAATATTTACTTGGAGGCCAACCTTAGCGGATCAGTGGATCACTTCTTTCAATGCAGTCACTACTACTGGGGGGACAAAATTGCTGATGTCACCGCCATACCTGGCCACCTGCTTCACGATCGTTGAGCTCGTGTAGCTGAATTGCTCAGCGGGCATCACAAAGATCGTTTCAAGATCGGGCTTAAGGTGTCGATTCATCAACGCCATGTTGAATTCGAACTCGAAATCGGAGAGCGCACGCAACCCGCGGATAATCGCATGGGCCTCTTGCTCTACGGCAAAATCCACCAAGAGTCCGCCAAAGGTTGTCACGGAGACATTACTGAGATCAGTGATGCTCTCTTCTGCCATTTGTTTCCGTTGTTCGGGAGTGAATAGCGGTTCTTTACCAACGTTCTCGGCGATGGCTACCGTCACGCGATCAAAGAGCTTGGCGGCGCGCGCGAGCACGTCGATGTGGCCGTAAGTGATGGGATCAAAGGTGCCTGGATAGATGCAATGGCGCATGGTCTGGCGAGAAGTAAGGGTATTATGGAGTATCAAGCGAACGTCTTTTTTGATTCGCCGCCTTCTTTAAGGTGTTTCCAAGATTGCATTTAGGCGTGGGTCATGCGTTTTTCGCAGTCTCTTTGCAACTCAATTTACCCAACATTCTAACGATCTCCCGATTCCCAGCGATGTTTGTCATCGTTGCGTTAATGTATGCGGATTTCCGATGGTCAGCGACGCTGGCCTTCTGGCTTTATATCGCAGCGGCATTATCCGATTGGCTAGATGGTAAAATCGCCCGTGAAAGCGGACAGGTATCCACCTTTGGGCGGTTCATGGATGCGGTGATCGATAAAGTGATGATCGTCGGTCTCATGATCGCCTTGGTTAATGGAGGCTATTTCGAGGAATACCGCATCACAGCGATGATGCTGGTGTTGTGTATTCTCAGCCGGGAATTCCTGATTTCTGGACTGCGCATGGTCGCGGCGAGTAAGAACGTGGTCGTTGAGGCTGATGTCGGCGGGAAGTTTAAGACCTTTCTGCAGATGAACGCGATCGGATGGCTCCTCGGTTGGCGCATGTTTGCGACGGATTTCGGTGATGTAGGCGACATCGCGCTCACCCGTGGAGTGCATGTGGTGGGACTCGGCCTGTTCGTGCTTTCTGCCATCATGACGATTACCTCGGGATGGACGTATTACCGGAAGCACGGTTACGTGGTGAAGGATTGAAACTATGACGTTGAAGCAACCTACTTGGCCACGGTTTCTATCGACTACAACGCTGGTCAACTGCGCTACCCTCGGGCCGATTGGCACGAAACTACCCGCGCCCGGCACTTGGGGCTCCGTGGCTGGCTTGATGTATTTCACCGTGTTCTTCGCTGGAAGCTACGGCGTGCTCGGCACGTTGATCATGAGTGCGATTGGCACCTACGTGGCTGTGGCGATCTGTGGCGAAGCGGAATTTCGCATGGGCCGCCGTGATCCCGGCGAAGTGATCCTCGATGAGTTTGTCGCGATCCCACTGTGCTTTTTAGGCTGGCCCGCTCTGATCGATCCGCTCCCCGCCTGGGCGGTCTTCCTGATCGGTTTCGGTTTATTCCGATTGTTCGATATCTGGAAACCCGGAGGAATCGGCTGGCTGCAAAGTTTACCAGGAGGCTGGGGAGTCGTGGCCGACGATATTGCAGCCGCATTGGTGACATGCGCCGTGATGCACGCGGCTAAGGCCGCATGGCTTGTTTGGGGTGCTTAGGGTAACACCGTCAAGTTGGCCGGGGGCACGTAGACGAGCAGGCCTTGCTGTAAAACATCGACTGAAATGAGAACGCCTTTGGGATCGTCGGGATTATCCACGGATCCAGTTAATCCGTTCAGCGGACCGCCAGATACTTTTACTTCGCGACCTTTAGTCAGAAGTGGTTTGAGGCTAAGTTCGAAACCGGAGGCGACGATCTTTTTGACCTCTTCGATCTGGGCGAGAAACGATTTCACATCGATCACTTTGATCGCTCGCGCTAGGAGATCCTGTTGATAGACCCGCGTCTTCAATTCGGAGGGCACGCAGGCAAACACGTAGCTCGGGAAGAGCGGTTTGGTGAAGCGCTTGGTCTGCTTCGCGTATGCACGAACGCTCTCGACGGTAGGCAAGTAGTGCTCGAATCCTTCGGCCTTCATCAGGGCCGCGAACTTTTTCTCGCAACGCGGTTTCGTGTGGCAGACGAGCCAGGGTAATTCCTCAGCGGAGGAAAGGGCGGATTCGCTCACAGGTATTTGGGCAATCGTTTCAACGCTTCGATGTAACCGGAAAAACCTTTGCCTGATATCATCGATTTGCAGGCTCCAGCGGTCATTGAGGTGTGACGAAATTTTTCGCGTTTCTTGATGTTGGAAATGTGGACTTCGATCGCGGGTTTACCGGAAGCGGAAAGCGCATCGCACAAAGCGATACTGGTGTGCGAATACGCACCGAAGTTTACGATAAACGCATCCACGCCGCGATCGGTGAGCGCGTGGATCTTATCGATGAGCGCGCCTTCGTGATTGGATTGAAAGAAGGTGGGGGAGTAGCCGCACGCTTTGGCTTCGGCACGGATCATCTTCTCAAGATCCTTGAGCGTGGCGTAGCCGTAGACGTCGGGCTCGCGTTTGCCGAGGCGATCGAGATTGGGGCCGTGAAGGATGGCGATTTTTTTCATGAGTGGGTGACTAAGAAACACACGAAATACACGAAAGTGGAAAGAGTGTTTTTAGGGAGCGGGTTTTTCGAATTAGATCAGAAAGGCATTTTTTTACCACTGATAGCATAGATACAATCTGGATAAAGGCAGAGGAGTAGGGATTGGAATCCTGTATTATCTACGAAATCTGTGGTTGAAAATTTCGGGATTGAATGCGGTGAAAAGAGGATGCGAGTAACGAACTGGTAAACGTGAACGAAGAGTGGATGTGGATTTCCGCGTCGCGTCGCTCCTCGCAATGACAGAGGGGTTAATCAGAGCGGGTTTTCGGTGGCGATGAATT
Source organism: Opitutaceae bacterium (assembly GCA_002713695.1). Lineage (GTDB taxonomy): Bacteria > Verrucomicrobiota > Verrucomicrobiia > Opitutales > Opitutaceae > Cephaloticoccus. The sequence continues at coordinate 136,228 of PAUB01000050.1, read as the reverse complement.
CCCAGGGGAGATCGAATTTCTCGGAGAGCTCGATGGCGAGGGCCTGCACGGCATGGACTTCGGTGGCGTAGTGGCCGCAGAGGTAGAGGTTGAGCTTTTCCTCTTGGGCGAGGTTGAAGTGTTCTTCGCGCAGTTCGCCGGTGAAGAGGGTGTCGACATCGGTCTTAACTAGATCGCTCAGCGCGCTTGATCCGCCTCCGGAACAGAACGCGACTTCGCGAGGGGTCTCCGAGCCGTATTCGATGACGATGACGTTGGAGTAGAGGCTTTCGAGTTTAGCTCGGAGTTGATCGCGCGGGGTGGAGTTGGCGCAGATCAGGCCGATGTCTCCGCCTTGATTCGCGATGAAACCACGGGTGCCGGTGAGGCCGAGTTGCTTGGCGAAGAGTGCGTTGTTGCCGATCTCTGGATGGGCATCGAGCGGGAGGTGATTGGAGTAGAGGGCGCAGTTGGCCTTCATCAAAGTAGAGACGCGCTCGTAGACGCGACCGGTGATGGGGCGTGGCATATCCCAATACATGCCGTGGTGGACGATCAGGTAATCGATCCCGGCGGCGGCGGCGGCTTGAAATGGAATCACCCCAGCATCGACGGCGGCTCCGATCTTAGTGACGCGACCATCATTGGCGAGTTGCAGACCATTGCAGGCGCCGGGGAAATCGACGAATGCAGTGCGGCGGGTGCGGCTATCACAGTAGGTGACGAGATCGGACAATGTGGGCATGGGACTATTCGGAGCGAACTACGGGGCTTTTCAAGGCAAGATACTCTTCCTGATTTCAATCATGTCCTAGGCGGCAACTACGGGCGCTGAAACCAGCGGGAGTTGCCCATGAGAGCGTTGGTCAATCGCAAGTCGCGCCGGTTGTGCAGGGCGTCGGGATGATCCGGCGGCAGGGAATCGAGGAGCTCGGCTTGCAGAATGCATGACCTCATGGAGAGGAAAGGTTGCTCAGCCGCTTCAGCTTGTCCACAGTGCTAGCGATTTAACATGAACGACTCGAAAAACCCAATTGATTTGATCGCCGTCGCGGCGGAGCAGTTTCCCCAACGGCCGACTTGGGACCAGTATTTTATGGCTACGGCGATGCTCCTTTCGACGCGTTCGAGTTGTGAGCGTCTCAAGGTGGGCTGTGCGATCGTCACGGGCGGAGATCGCAAAAACAGGTTGGTGGCGGCGGGCTACAATGGGCACCTGCCTGGGAGTCCCCACGTTTCGATGATGCGCGAGGGGCATGAGCAATCGACGGTCCACGCCGAGCAAAATGCGGTGGCAGATGCGGCGCGAAGGGGCAGTTCAGTCGAGGGTTGTGTGGCTTACGTGACGCATTTCCCGTGCATTAATTGTGCAAAAATTATGGCGGCAGCAGGCATTGCGGAAATTCGCTATCGAGACGATTATAAGAACGATCCGTTGGTGGCCCCTTTGATGGAGGAAGCTGGCGTGCACATTTTAAAATTGTAAGAAACCATGGAACGACATCGCACACATACGAAAAGCAAGGACATCGTGGCGGGAACTCTGCTGTTGGCTCATCCGGCGATGAACGATGGGAATTTTCACCGCGCGGTGATTCTGATGTCAGTTCACGACAAAGATGGCGCCATGGGCGTGATGCTTAATCGGCCTGCGGACAAGAAATTGGGGAGCCTGACTGGCGATTTTGCCTTGGGCCCGCTCGCGACGGTGCCGGTTTTTCACGGGGGACCCGTGCAAGATAGGCAATTGATCCTCGTGGCGTGGGAATCTCAGCCGGATGGATTCCGGATGCACTTCGGGATCGAGCCGGATAAAGCGTCGGAATGTTTGAGCGAGGGAATGACGGTTCGCGCTTTTCTTGGATATGCTGGATGGACGGGAGGGCAGTTGGAGACAGAATTAGATCGAAATACGTGGGTGGTGGCTGAATTACCCCCCGATCTCATTACGCATGAACAGGATGAGACTTTATGGCGCGATGTCCTTGGGTCGCAGAGCGTGGAATGGCGTTTACTGGCCGATGAGCCGGATGATCCGGCGCTGAACTGATCCGTTATCGTTTGTCATTGCGAGGAACGCGAGGAGCGAATCACGCGGCAATCTATATGGGTGGATCCGCCACGCCTTCATGCGTCAGGCTCGCGATGACAGTCTAAACTCTCCCATTGCTGATTTTTGCCCGAATTTCGGTTGACAGTCAGAGGCTAGCTCTCTGTTTTCTGGCTCTTTATGAAAGTCGTCTCCTCCATTAAATCGGCCAAGAAGCGTCACCCTGATTGTCAGGTTGTTCGCCGCAAGGGTCGTATCTACGTGATCAACAAGACTAATCCCCGCTTCAAGGCGCGTCAGGGGTAAGGCACTAAACCAACTATTTCCGTGAAAGCTCATATTCATCCCACTCTCAACAACGTCTGTTTCCAAGACGTGGCTACGGGCAAGCAATTCTTAACTCGGTCTACGCTGACGTCTGCACGTCAAGAGAAGATCAATGGCGAAGATTATTATATGATCCTTCGGGAAGTCTCGATGGACTCGCATCCCGCCTACACTGGTGAGAAGCGTCTCGTCGATACCGCTGGTCGCGTCGAGAAGTTCACCAATAAGTTCAAGCGCGGTCGCAAGTAAGCGATTCGAGACTTGTGGCATAAATTTTAAGGTCCGCCTGTAAAGGCGGGCCTTTTTTGTTGCCGATGGAGTAGGCGAGATGGCTCCTTAGACCCGTGTCTTTCCACAACCTGATCTTATTCGACTGCGACAGCACATTAAGTGCGATTGAGGGAGTGGATGAATTGGCGCGGCTGCGTGGACCGGATTGTTTTGCCGAGATTGAAGCGATGACGTATGCGGCGATGGGTGGGCAGACTTCTATTGAGGAAGTGTTTGGTCGTCGGCTAGAAATTATTCGGCCGACCTTCGCGGAGGTGGCCACGGTCGCGCAGATGTATCTCGATCAAATCGAGCCGACAGCGCTGGCCACGATTAAGGAGGTAAAGGCGATGGGATGGACTCCGATGATTCTGAGTGCGGGCTTTACACAAGCTATCGAACCATTGGCTGAGTATTTGGGAATTACGCGAATCGAAGGAGTGGCGCTGCAATTTGACGAATCGGGAAATTATGCCGATTATGATCGAAGCTACCCTACAACCAAGAACGGCGGTAAACCGGCACGAATCTTGCATTTGAAAAGCGAACTTTCACCGGATCACATCGTAATGGTGGGAGATGGGATTAGTGACCTAGAGACAAAAAACGTCGTCGATCTGTTTGTCGGATTCGGCCGATACGTCCAACGTCCCAAGGTTAAGTCGAGCACAGCACATTTTATTCACAGTCTTTCCGAACTTTCTGTATTACTTCCATGACTACACGTTTACCTCGTTATCTTTGTCTGTGGCTTGCTCTAACTGTTTGTCCTCACCTATGGGCGGCAGGGGGTAAAGCCTCATCGCCCGCTCCAGTGGAACTGTTTCCGATGCCGCTCGATGGCTACACGCCAGTGGCGGTGGATGCGGGCATCGTTGAGGTGATTAAGCATCGAGCCAGTGAGGAGCCTTTTAATGTCTTCGTGACGGTGATCTTCGCGCTTGCTGTCTTGCACACGTTTATGACGGCTCGGATTCGACATTGGTCGCATGTCATCGAGGAGCGTCACGCGGTTCGATTAAAAAAGCGGATTCAGGAAACTGATAATGATGGAAATGATCAGCCCGACGGGGTGAGCTTCTGGGGGCAAACGTTGCATTTTATGGGCGAGATCGAAGCGGTCTTTGGTATTTGGGCTTTCGTGCTCTTTATCGCGATCGGTTGGAATAAGGGGCTGGATACTGCGATCCACTACATAGGGGAGGATGTGAACTTTAACGAAGCAATCTTCGTGGTCATCATCATGACGTTGGCTTCGACGCGGCCCGTGTTGAAATTGGCTGAACGTTGCCTGCGCTTTTTCGCTCAAATTGGCAAGGGGACTCCGGTCGCGTGGTGGCTGAGTATTCTGATAATCGCGCCGCTCATGGGCTCGTTTATCACTGAGCCGGCGGCGATGACGATCGCTGCGCTGTTATTGGCGAGTCAGTTCTACGCGCTCAAACCGAGTAACCGACTGAAGTATGGCACGATCGGGCTGCTCTTTGTAAATATCTCGATCGGGGGCACGTTGACGCACTTTGCCGCACCGCCGGTGTTGATGGTAGCAGGAGCTTGGGGTTGGGATATGGCTTACATGATGACGCATTTCGGGCTTAAATCAGCCCTGGGTATCTTGTTGGCGACAGGGACGTATTTACTGATCTTCAAAAAAGAGCTTTTTGCGCTCAAAGCGGAAACCCCAACTCGCAAACGGGCCGAAGAACCGATACCTGCTTGGGTGACCGCAGTGCATCTCCTGTTTCTGGCCTTTACCGTCGGGATGGCGCATCATCCTGCCTTGGTGGTTGGAGGCTTTTTGTTCTTTCTCGCTTTTGCGCAGGCTACGGCGCACCACCAAAGCAAAGTCGAACTACGCATGCCCATGCTAGTGGGATTCTTTCTGGCGGGATTGGTTATTCACGGCGGCCTACAAGGCTGGTGGATCGAGCCTGTGCTTGGTTCATTAGGTAAGGTGCCACTTTTCGTGGGGGCAACGGTTCTGACGGCCTTCAACGATAATGCACTAATCACTTATTTAGCGACATTAGTGCCTGAACTTACCGATGAATTGAAACTGGCAGTAGTGAAGGGTGCGGTGGCCGGCGGTGGATTAACCGTGATCGCCAATGCCCCTAATCCGGCTGGTCAGTCGATTTTGCAACGTCACTTTGAGGACGGAGTTTCACCGGTGGGACTCTTGTTAGGATCGTTGATCCCGACGGTCATCGTAGGGACTGTATTTCTTCTTTTGTAATGTGATTCACACGCGCACGAGTGCGCGCAGCTCTGCTGAACATAACAGGCAATCGATGATGTAGGGACGTGAAACCTGTTCCGAAATCTGGCGCAAATAAAACTCTCGCCCGGCTGGATCCACCTCGCGATTGAGGATCGTGAGAAACATTGCCTCGATAAATTCTTCTGGGGTGGTGTGACGATGGATTTGTTGGAACTGTCTGGTGTAATCACGTAGACATCGGCGTCCTGTTTTTATCAAAGAGATGGCATCGCCTGAAGATTTGCCTAATCGCTCTAATAGTTCATGGAGCGCGGTATCACGCCAGACGGGAGGATGGGCAGTTGCGAGCGCGGCCGATGTTGCGGTGGTGTTAAGTTGCGTGGTGAGCCAATAATACTGCGTCGCTTCGCCCCACGTATCGACAATGCTGAAACCTGCATCGGTGAGGATCTGTTTAATTTCGGCAGACTTGAACCAAACACCGAGCCAAGTGTCGGCGCCTTTCCAGAATGGACGCTCACGCCCATCGACTTGGAATTTAAAAACGCCGCCGGGTTTCAAGACGCGAGCGGTTTCCTGAATGTATCGGGTGATGGCTTGTTTCGAGGGGATGTGCTGGAAAACAACAAACGAGAACACGAAATCCTGAGACTTGTCTTCGAGGACTTCGAGCGAGCCATCGGTGGCGTGGAGATGTGCGTTGGGGAGATCGATCAGTAGTTCGCGTCCGCGGGAAATCATCCCCGGAGCGATATCCACCCCTGTGGCTTGAGCGACACGTTGGGACAGAGGGCGCACAAGGCGACCCACGCCGCAGCCGATTTCGACTGCGGAAGCGGAGGGCTTCAGATCGATATCTCGGAGGATATGATCAGCGAGGTCGGTTTCTCCGGAAGACCAAAACTTAGCGTCGGTTTCGGCATAACCGCGGCCGATATAGCCGAAGGCATCGCTTTGGGCACGTTGTTCCCACTCGCGTTGCATCCGGGTAGTGGGTTGCCACCACCGGCTTACAAGCCTGCGCCAAAATCGTGGTCCGCCGATGGGTGATTGCATGTAGCGAAGAGAACAGAGAAACCCCAAAGCGGGAGCAAGGCCTCAGGGGAATAATCCGCGACTTTCCTTCGCGTTGGCCACGCGCTCGATTCCGAGAGTCAACGCTGCGAGACGTCGACTGAACTTGAATTTACGTTTTTGGAACTTCACGGCATCTTTGGCTTTATCGAGAATGACGAAGAGCTTGCGAATCACCTCGTCGCGATCCCAGTAGTAATTCTGCATGTTCTGAGCCATTCAAAATACGAGACAATCACACCGTCGGCATTGCAGATCACATCGGGGATGATCTCGATATCGCCCCGCTTCGCGATAAGGTGATCAGCCGCATTGGTTGTCGGGCCGTTGGCGGCTCGGCGATGATCCGGCACTGAAGTTTAGGAGCGTTGTCTTTGGTGATAACGCGCTCTAGAGCGGCCGACAGCAGAACCGTGCATTTCAACTCTAGGAGCTGTTCATTGGTGATGTGTTCACCGAGGTGGTAATCCTCCAAAGTTCGCGCGTAGCGAAGGTAGGCGCAGGCTTTTTCAATATCGATGCCTTTGGGATCGTAGATGGCGCCGGTGTAATCGGAGATCGCGATGACCTTCGCTCCGCAACCCACCAGGGCACGTGCGCTTCACTCCCCACATTACCAAAGCCCTGAATGGCCACAGTCGATTGGGAGATGGAGATCTTCAAATCTTCGAGATACTTGCCGATCAAATAGGCGACGCCGGCGCCGGTGGCTTCGCGCCGACCTTGCGATCCGCCGAGGGAGATGGGTTTTCCCGTGACGACACCTGGTTCGTTGTGCCCGACATGGGTGAAATACGTGTCCATCATCCAGCCCATGATCTGCTCGTTGGTGCCAAGATCGGGTGCTGGAATGTCTAATTGAGGACCGAAGAAATTGATCATCTCCTGCATGTAACGCCGCGATAGACGTTCGAGTTCTCGGGGAGAAAGTTGGGTGGGATTGACGATCACACCGCCCTTAGCAACGCCGTAGAGTAGATCGACTAGCGAGCATTTCCAGCTCATCCACATCGAAAGGGCGGCGACTTTTCCAATCGTCACGTCTTGATGAAACCGGATGCCGCCCTTGGAAGGACCGGTCGAGACATTGTGTTGGACGCGGTAACCTTCAAATACGGTCACCGAACCGTCGTCGCGACTAATGGCCAGAGCGACTGCCATGCAAGGCCGAGGGTATTTCGTGCGATCACGAATGTGCTCGGGGAGATTGATCGCATCAGCCGCGGTATCGAATTGTCTTCATGCCATTTTGAAGACGGCCGAATCGTAAAGAGAGGAAACGATGACTTTTGACATGCGGATCGAAGGGGTTGAGGGAGCGTGGTGAGGAACACCTTGCTGTTATAGTGGTCACGATGAGGAATCTCCTTGGATTAAGCAATTGGCATTGCTCGTGTCTTTGCTTCCATCACAAGGTGTTCTGGTCGCTACCAGATCGGTGAACTTATGGTATCCTTGCTGATATTCTTACGCTGGCTTTTTCAGAAAGTATCTGCAGTCGTTTTGATCGGCGTGCTGGCTTTAGCATCTTACGGCGTCTGGATGTTTCTGAAGGACAATGTGGATTTCGATCTTCAGCGAAACGAGATTGTGCGTGCGCTGAATGGGGAGCGTGAGAAAATCCATGGGGCGCTCGACGATGTGGATGAGCGTCTCGATTTACTCACTGCGCAGATCGAGACCGAAGGCGAATTGGTCACGAAGACGGAAAAGATCATCGCGAAGCTCGAATCTCTGGAGAGCACTTGGGATCGGCTGATTGGAAACCCGGAGCAGCAGGTGGCAAATCTCGCGCAGAAAGAAAAGATGATTGGAGTGCGAACAGGGGCGGAGCAAAGGATCGCGGTGTTACAGGAGAAATTTGACCGAACGACTTGGGAACGAGAAGGACTAGAAATAGCGCTGGGTCGCACCGAAGCACGGCTGGTCAAAATCGATCAGCAACAATCTAAGGTGCTGCACTACTTGGAAGCCGCGTGGTTGAAAATCCGGTGGTGGTTGCTGGGCGCGGTCGCGTTCTATCTGCTGGGGCCATCCGTCGTGAAGGGTTTTATGTATTACGGAATCGCGCCGACGATCATTCGGGGTCGTCCCGTGCGACTGTCTGATCAGTGCAAGGAGATGCCGGAAACTTCGCCGAGTCGCGTTGCGTTGGATATCCCGCTGCAGACTGGTGAGAGGCTGTGGATTAAAGAACGTTTCCTGCAGGCTTCGGATGAGGGCCTACAAAAGAAGACTCGGTTTCTATTTGATTGGCGGATGCCTTTTACCTGTCTCGCGAGTGGGCTCACAGAATTGGTCGAAATGAAATCGGCGGAAGATGAGACTAATCAGCGCGTGACGTTATCGAATCAGGCTAATCCGTATATCGAACTGGCGGTGATAAATTTGGTGGAAGGGAGCTCGCTGATTCTTCGGCCGAGCTTTCTCGTGGGCGCGATCGCCTCGGCTGATACGCGAGTGAAGATTCGACGGCATTGGCAGTTGTTTCGTTGGCAGGCTTGGGTGACGTTACAGTTTCGCTTTTTCGAATTTGTCGGGCCTTGCCGGCTGATCGTGGCAGGGAGTCGCGGAGTGCGGGCTGAAGTGCTCACGAAGAACGCGGGCGAGAAAACGCAGGCGCGACGTGCGAATCAGAATTCGATCATCGGGTTTACACCGAATCTAGATTATCGGCCGGTGAGGGCAGAGACGTTTTGGGGCTACTACCGCGGGATGAATCCACTGTTTGATGATCTATTCGCCGGAGAGGGCGTTTTCCTCTGCCAGCAGATTCCGTCGGATGACGAGATGAGGCCGATTCGTAAGTTCTGGGCTGGCCTCTGGAGTGGTGTGCTCAAAGTCTTTGGTTTGTGAGCCAAACGACATCACCGCTGGGGATTATATTTGATTGGGACGGGGTTATCATCGACTCGTCGCAACAACATGAAGAGAGCTGGGAACGGCTCGCGGAGGAAGAAGGTAAGGTGCTGCCATCGGATCACTTTACTGTGGGATTCGGACGTAAAAATGAGTGGATCATCCCAACGCTTCTGAAGTGGACCGAGGACACCGACGAGATCCACCAGTTGTCCTTACGAAAGGAGGCGCTGTATCGGGAGGTTGTCATGGAGAAAGGATTGGTGGCACTGCCCGGAGTCGCGGAGTTTCTACAGCGTTTGAAAGCGGCGGGTATTCCTAGTTGCGTGGGATCCTCCACGCATCGCGCCAATATCGATACGATCATGGGCGTGCTGGGATTCGAGGGACTCTTTGGTGGGAACGTGACGGCGGAAGATGTTTCCCAAGGGAAACCTGATCCGGAAGTCTTTCTGAAAGCAGCCACCAAAACCGGTTGTTCGCCGCAGCACTGCATTGTCTTTGAAGACGCGATGGCAGGGATTGAAGCGGCGCGAGCTGGCGGCATGAAGGTCGTCGGAGTGTCGACCACTCATCCTGCTAATGAACTCACCATGACAGATCGCGTGGTGCATCGTTTGGACGAATTGGAAATCGACGATTTGCGAAACCTAATTGACTGACATGTTGTTCGATCTTAAGTCTGACTACGAGCCCAAGGGCGATCAACCCCAAGCGATTGAGAAGCTAGTCGCTTCGATCAAAGAGGGGAACCGCGATCAGACTTTGCTCGGAGTTACGGGCTCGGGGAAGACATTCACGATGGCCAATGTGATCGCGCAGTGCGATCGTCCCACCTTGATCATGTCGCACAACAAGACGTTGGCGGCACAACTCTACTCGGAGTTTAAGGGGTTTTTCCCGAACAACGCGGTGGAGTATTTCGTGAGTTATTACGATTACTACCAGCCGGAGGCTTACATCGCCTCGAGTGATACATTTATCGAAAAAGACTCCTCGATTAACGAAGAGATCGAGCGGCTGCGAATCGCCGCGACGAGTTCGCTGGTCTCGCGACGCGATGTGATCGTGGTGGCTAGTGTGTCGTGTATTTATGGTTTGGGCTCACCAGAGGACTTTACCGATATGCGGATCGCAATTCGCAAGGGTGAGTCGCTCGGGCGCAATGTCCTCTTGGAAAAACTCGTGGACAACATTTACGAGCGAAACGACTATGAGTTGAAGCGAGGCTGCTTTCGCGTGCGGGGCGATGTGGTCGATATCATGCCGGCGTATTCCGAGCAGGGGTTGCGGGTAGAGTTTTTCGGGGATGATGTGGAAGCGATCAGCGAATTCGATCCGTTGACTGGCACCGTGATTCGGCCGCTCGATCAATTCGATCTCTATCCGGCGAGTCAGTATGTGACGACGAAGGGTAAACTCGATCCCGCGATCGCGAAGATTAAAGCCGAACTTGATGAACGCGTGGCGTATTTTGAGAAAAATGGAATGCTGCTCGAAGCACAACGGGTGCGGATGCGCACAAATTATGATTTGGAGATGCTACAGGAAATGGGGTTCTGCAATGGGATCGAGAACTACTCACTTCACCTTAGTGGTCGCAAGACGGGTGATCGACCCAGTTGTCTGATCGATTTTTTCCCCGATGATAAGCTAGTAATGCTCGATGAGAGTCACGCGACTGTGCCCCAGATCGGCGGCATGTCCAATGGCGATAAAGCGCGTAAACAGAACTTGGTGGATTTCGGATTCCGGTTACCCTCGGCCTTGGATAATCGCCCCCAACGCTTCGAAGAATTTCGTCAGATTACGGGGCAGACCCTGTTTGTCTCCGCGACTCCGGCGGCGTATGAATTGGATGCCTCGGCCGTCATCGCCGAGCAGTTGATCCGACCCACGGGGTTGTTGGATCCCGTAATCGAACTGAAGTCGACTAAGGGGCAAGTGGAGGATTTGATCGGCGAGATCAATCGCGCGGTAGCGGCGAAGGAACGCGTCTTAGTGACCACGTTGACCAAGCGGCTCTCGGAAGATATCACGAGCTATCTTAGGGAAGCTAAGATTCGGGTCGAATACCTGCACAGTGATATCGATGTGATCGAGCGTGTAGAGATTCTGAGGAATCTGCGCTTAGGAAATTTTGATGTGCTCGTGGGGATCAATCTTCTGCGCGAAGGGTTGGACTTACCCGAAGTCGCGCTAGTCGCGATTCTCGATGCGGATAAAGAAGGCTTTCTGCGGAGCGAAACAAGTCTCACGCAAACCGCAGGTCGCGCTGCACGACATGAAAAGGGTCGCGTGATCTTTTACGCCGATAAGGTGACTGATTCAATTCGCCGCACGACAGAAACGGTGAACTACCGTCGTGAAAAGCAGATGGCCCATAATAAGGAGCATGGCATCACACCGCGCAGTGTTCAGCGGACTGCCCAGGTAAGTTTGCATATCTATGATGGCACAGGGGAGAAAGATGAGGTGATGGTCGAGGAATCACTGGAGGATGTGAAAGCAGTGATCGCCGAACTGGAAGCAGAGATGATTACCGCTTCGGGTAAATTGGAATTTGAGCGAGCGGCTGTCTTGCGCGATCAAGTCGAGGCTCTGCATTCGGGTGATTATAAGAAAGCAGCGAAGCCCAAATCAAAGACGACTTACGGGAAATCAAGTGGAGGCCGAAAGAAAAGCCGTTGAATTTGAGTTGGATCAAGCTCACGAGATTTCTCTCACTTGCTAATCCTGGGTTCGGCGATCACTCGGAGTGATGCCAGATATTACAACCGAAGCCGATGTCCGTGTGTTGGTGGATACGTTTTACAACAAAGTGCGCGAGGATACGCTGCTCGATCCGATTTTCTCGGATGTGGCGAAGGTGGACTGGGAGCATCATCTGCCTAAGATGTATGCGTTTTGGAACGGAATGATTCTGGGGAAGGCGGGCTACAATGGTCGGCCGTTTCCACTGCATGCGGTTTTGCCAGTGGGAAAAGAGTATTTCGAACGCTGGTTGGAGTTGTTCAAAGAGACAGTGAAGGAGAACTTTGAGGGCGAGGGTGCAGATCGAGCGAATAATGCCGCCGCTAGTATTGCTCACACATTCGCTACTCGGATGGGATTGATCGATCCGATGGCCAGCCAGATGTTGTGAGCGGAATGAGAGAAAAATCGACGAATGGCGTGCACTCGCGTCACAAATTTATTCAGATCGGTTTATGCGTATAGCAGTCATAGCTGACATCCACGGAAACCTTCCCGCTCTTGAGGCGGTTCTGGAGGCGCTCGATACGTTGCAGCCGGATCAGATCGTGGTGAGTGGTGATGTGGTTGATGGCGGTCCGGATTCCGCCGCCTGCTGGGAGCGGGTGAAGCAAATAGGTTGTCCCGTTTTGCGAGGGAATCACGAGCGCTACGTTTTCGATTACGGCACGGAACGCGCCGATCCTCTGTGGGCGACGCCGCAGTTTGGACCGCTCCAATATACGCGCAATTCGATGAGTGATGAGCAGATCAAGGAGATTGCAGCCTTACCGACTTCGTGGCAGTCGCCGGCTGCACCGGGATTGCTGATCGTGCATGCCTCGGCGCGCCGCGATTCTGATTCAGTGCTGCCGCACACTCCGATCGAATATCTCGATGAGATGTTTGCGGGGGTGGACGACTCACTGATCATTCGTTCGCACAATCATATCTGCTCAACTCGTGATTGGCGGGGGAAACGCATCGTGACGACGGGTGCAGTCGGCTTGTCTTTGGATGGCTGTCCGCAGGCGAAATTTTGTGTGCTCACACAGGATATCCAAGGTCACTGGCGAGTGGATCACCGCGCGATAAAATACGATGTTGATGCAGCTGTGCGCCGTTTTACTGAAAGCGGCTATTTGGACGCAACGGGACCACTGGGGCGTCTTTTCGTGCGCGAGGTGGCGACAGGTTCTAATCATGTCGTGCCGTTTTTAAGATACCTCGGCCCGCATCGTCAGGGGGCCTCCTTGGAAATTGTCGAAGCGGCGTTGAATGAATTCTACGCTGGGATGATGATCTGAACGCGGCTGCGATCAAAAACCAATCACTTCCACCGCGACGCTGAATCCAAAATCGCTCTCGCGACGTGGACCGTCGAAGATCGTGACGAGGTATTCCAGACTCCAGAGGTTGCCGAGATTTTGGCGGAGACCGTAGGCCTGTTCATTGAAGCGATTCTTGCGGGTGTCGTAATGAAGCTTGGCGAGCACTTCGTAAGCTTCATTGAGCCGCACGTCGGTTTGCAGAATGTATTCTTCGATCTCGTTGCGTAATGCATGGTTGGAGAATCGAATCGACCAAGCATCCCCATCGAATATAGAGAGGCTGGTGTTTAACTCCTGCAGCGTAAATTCCTGAGGAGTCACTCGTTGGTAAACATCGAACTGCAGCCATGGCGCGGCAGTGAAGGCGATAAAGTTGTGAATATCGGATGCCGTGCGCTGGCCAGGAAGGCGATCGAAATGGAAATCGGTCGCGAGGTTGAAGACGAGTAGATCGCGTGAGCCGTATTCGGGATTACGGGTTTGCCAGGTGTTATCGAATCCAAGGCGCAGCACATTGGCTGGACCGAGGTCGTCGATATTGCGGGTGTCACCGAGTCCGATCGGGGGCAGGTAGGTGCGGAAGGTCAGGCGATCAATCGATGGGATGTAGGCGCGCCCTTTATCCGCTTCGGTCACGTAACGGTAGGAGAGGCGCGGGGTGAAGAGGTGGCGGATACCGTTGATCTTCCAGGTCTTGTTTTGGTAGTCGGAAACCGACGATGTGCGCACGGAGAGATCGAAGCCTACTTCTCCGAGACTTCGAGTGTAACTACCTTTGCCTCCGGTTGCTCGACTGTAATGTGTCACACGACCAGCGACGATGGGAGTAAAGCTAAACCAGTCTTCGTGGCTGAAAGTTTTGCTCACGGCATAGTAGCTGTCTAATCGATTACTGCGGAGGGTGGGACCAATGTTTCCTAATGAGTCTTCGCGTAATGCTGCAAAACTCGCTTGGAAGCGTTCATAGATGCCGTTGCCAATGATTTGGGGGAGCCAATCGAAGTGGATCTCCGGCAGGCGTTCTTGCACCCGATGAAAGTCATTGGGTGCGACTCGCGTGAATGCTGTGACGAGGTAGTTTGATCCGGTATAAACGGCTTGCAGATAGTTGTCGGGAGCTTGGACGTCAAAGAAGTCGCGCGGGCGGAAATCGCGGAGGATCTCGGAATCGCACCAGTAGTTCAGTTTTGCGGTGATGCGCAGATCCTCGGTGATATCCTGTGCGTGCCACCACTTAGCGTAACCGCGATTCTCGGGGACTGGTCTTCCGAGTAGGTCGGTGAATTTATCGCCGTAATCATGGATGAACCCAGTATTTAAGTTTCCGATGATTTCGCGTCCATCATCATGAATAATTTTATAATCCGCCGAAGGACCGGCCATGATACCTCGCGCCGAGTAGCCGCCGAGTAGTCCACCAATTTTGATGCCATTGCCGACTGGAATGTGCACTTGGGCCTCTGCGTAAGCACCCAGCGAAGAACGGAAACCACCTCTCATCGAGATATATGAGACGAGGGGGACATCGAGGAGCTGGGAAATCTGAGGGAGAGTGAGTGGGCGAATGTCCCCGAATCCGACGCGCGGTGAATCTGCGGAGACTTCTTCTCCCATCAAGTAGGTGAGTGACTTGGCGCTGAAGGAGGGGTGGTAAAATGCAGGCTCGAGGCCACTGAATTGCGCATTGGTGATCGTGATCTCACTGACTGTTCCAGCAACGCTATCGCCGGACATATAAAGTGGATAACGCCCTGCACGCACGTTTTTGCCGGTGAAGGACAGATCGCCGCGATTAAAAGTGATTTTTTCCGCGAGGATGCGATCAGCGCCGTCGGTTAGTCGCACATTGCCGGTGGCAATAGCGAGATTGCTGCCGGTAAAATATCGAATCTCGTCGGCTTCAAGAACCGCATTGCCGTTGATTAGACGGGCATCCCCCGTGAACGTGACGGCGTTGGTGTCTGGATCGAGCGAAGTAGTGAGAGCAGAGAGTTCAGCGTTGGCGATTGGGTCTTCCTGTCCAAAAGCGGGGATCAGCAGGGCAAAGCCAAACAGAAATTTAAGACAACGTAACACTAAGCGGAGCATAGGCTGGGTAGAGTACCCAGGCAAGCCCTTGAAGAGGTAAGCTTCATTTTTGCATTCCTAGGTGCGAATAGCGCGTAATTCGGCACGTTGTCGAATTGACGATCAGGGGCGTCTCTGTCGATCTGGCTTCAACAGGGGGCTCTCCCTTTTATATGATCATTTCTCGACTAGAACTTAACGCCTTGTTGCATGCTCAGGCTGCTCAGCCCCACGATGTGCTGGGGATGCATCTTTGCACTCAGAAGAAGAAAAAGGGAGTGGTAGTGCGTTGTATCATCCAGAACGCGAATGAATGCGTGGTCCGAAGTCGCGATGGTGCTCAATACTGGCCCATGATCCGCCTGCATAAGGCTGGTGTGTTTGAAGTATTTGTTGAGGGAGTAAAAGAGGTTTTCGATTACGATTTCGAGGTGACCGCGGCCGATGGTGAAAGTCGAATTTACGAAGATCCTTATACGTTTTTACCGAGCATCGGTGAGCAGGATTTATATTTGTTTAATGAGGGCACGGCCCACCGCGTTTACGAAAAACTCGGCGCGCACCAGCGCACGATGAATGGAGTAGCGGGCGTCGCTTTTGCCGTATGGGCCCCAAACGCGTCGCAGGTTTCAGTGGGCGGAAATTTTAATCAGTGGGATGGGCGCTACCATCCGATGCGATTTCTCGGGGTATCGGGCGTGTGGGAGTTGTTTATTCCGAGTTTGGCTAGTGGTGAGCTCTATAAATTTTTGATCCGTGATCAAGCGGGCCATGTTCACGCGAAAACAGATCCGTATGGCACGGCATTTGAAGCACCGCCTCACAATGCTTCGATTGTGTGTGACACGACAGGGTTTGTTTGGAACGATGCCGATTGGCTCGCGCGTCGTGAAGCTGGCGCGGGAAAACCAGATCGCCCTATTTCTATTTACGAAGTGCACCTGAATTCGTGGAAGCGAGCAGGGGAGAACGGCGAAAGGATGCTAACCTATCGCGAGCTCGCGCCGCAGTTGGCTGAATACGTGACCGAGATGGGTTTCACGCATATCGAAGTGATGCCGCTCGCGGAATATCCGTTTGAGGGTTCATGGGGATATCAAGTCACCGGCTTCTACGCGCCGACGCATCGGTTTGGCTCACCGGAAGATTTCGCGTGGTTTGTGGATTATCTGCACCAACACGATATCGGTGTGATCCTGGATTGGGTGCCGGCCCATTTTCCCCGCGATGATTTCGCACTTGCGAGTTTTGATGGCACGCATCTCTACGAACATGCTGATCCCTGTAAGGGCGCGCACATGGATTGGGGAACGTTGATCTTCAATTATGGACGCAGCGAGGTGCGGAGCTTTTTGGCGGGTAATGCGCTCGCGTGGCTCGACCGTTATCATCTCGACGGTCTGCGGGTGGATGCGGTGGCCTCGATGCTCTACTTGGATTACTCCCGTAAGGCAGGGGAGTGGGTGCCGAACGAATTTGGAGGGCGTGAAAACTTGGAGGCAATCGAGTTTCTGCGCTACACGAACGATCTGGTGCACCGTTATTATCCGGGTGTGCTGACGATTGCTGAAGAATCGACGTCTTTTCCTAGGGTTTCGAAGCCGGTGAAAGAGGGCGGACTAGGTTTCGATTTCAAGTGGAACATGGGCTGGATGCACGACACGTTGAGCTACTTCGGCAAGGAATCTGTGCACCGAAAATGGCATCACAGCGAACTGACATTCGGGATGCTCTACCAGTATTCGGAAAATTTTGTGACGGTATTTTCGCATGACGAAGTCGTGCATGGAAAAGCCTCGATGCTCTTCAAAATGGGGGCGTGGCATGTGCCGGAAAAGGCTGCTAATCTCCGTGCACTCTATGCTCACATGTGGATGTGGCCGGGCAAAAAATCACTTTTCATGGGATGCGAATTCGCGCAATCGCATGAGTGGGATTACCGAAAGAGTCTGGATTGGCATTTATGTCAGTATCCGGATCACGAAGGGGTGAGGATGTTGGTGAAGGATCTAAACGGGCTTTATCGCAATGAACCCGTGCTGGTTGACAATGATCTGAACCCAGAGGGATTTCAATGGATCGCTTGTTACGATAACGAAGCGAGTGTGATTGCTTATTTGCGTAAAGACGAAGTCGCAAAAGAACTTCTGCTTGTCGTGGGGCACTTTACCCCAATTTCTCGGGAGAATTATCGGATCGGAGTGCCGCAGTCGGGTGAATGGCAGGAATTGCTGAATACCAATAGCGAATATTATGGAGGCAGTGGATTGGGCAACGGAGGCGCGGTCACCTCCGAGCAGATCGCGGCTGATGGGCATGACCAATCGGTCAACTTAGTGCTGCCGCCTTATTCTACTGTGGTTTTCAAGTGGTCTGCTAGCTAGAAAACGCGCTCTGATTTTCTAAGAAAGCGGCTGGCGGACCGTAGTCATGTTGAACCCTTAAATAGGAGCACAACATGAACAAAAAATACGCGCTACCCATTGCCGCCGCGTCGGTCTTACACGCGGCTTTATTGTTTGGATTCGAAGGCACACCAGAAGCAGTCCAACGTGGCGAGATCCTTGCTTGCCCAGGATTTATTGATGATATGCCGACTACGATCGAAATTGTAGATTTCCCAGAGCTGGTGGAATCCAGCATTGGTGAAAAACCCACTGAGCAGATTCAGGATGATCCGGATGCTAAAATGTGTCCCTGCTCGACTTTACCCAGCCGGTGCCGCATAAATCTTTCACGATACCTGTAGAACCCTTCGAAGCGGTTTCGCATCAGAAGATGACTCAGATCAAATCAGGTATCAGAGGTTTGATCGACGGAGCTGTGGAGGGAGTCTTCAGAACAGGGTCACTGATTACATCAGGGATGCTGGATTCCAGTCCCCGTGCCATCGTGCAGACTTCGCCGATTTATCCCGGTGAGGCCAAGATTCACGGAATCGAAGGCCGTGTATTCTTAGGCTTCACAGTTGATGAAGCTGGGCATGGCACGTGAACGCGCCTTATTTGATCAATCGCACGGATCGTCGGTTTGAAGAGGCAGCGCTTCGGGCAGTCTCCAAGTGGAGATTCGAACCGGGCCGTCGTCACGGTCGCGTGGTTCAATTTCGCATGGCAGTGCCGATCATCTTCAGGCTCAACGGTTGAGTTGAGACCACTGGGGCCAAAACTCACCGAAGTGTCTACTGCACGTCGGTGATCGTTTGAATACTACTAACTTTCGCCGGAAGGGAAACGCTATCTCCCACTCGCTTGCCGATGAGTTGTCGGCCGAGGGGGGATTGAGGTGTGATGAGATTAACGGGATTATTCTGCAGATCCGTGAGCTCTAGACCGCCAGCTTTCGGGCCAAGCAGAAAACGGGTCGTTTGCTCTGAGGAACTTATCGCCACGAGCGCTCCGATTGAAATGGGATCGGTCGGCTGGTAGTCAGGGAAATCGCAGCTTTGGTAGGCTTTGATTGATTCGCTGGCTTCACCCGCGAGTCGGGCTTGGCCTTCTGCGAGGTAGGCCGCTTCTTGACCGTGGGTATCGTATTTACTCTGGGGTCGGCTTTCCTCGCTGGTGGCTTCATCGTGGGCGAGTTGCGCGGCCTTGGTTTGTATCGCGAACTCAGCTTGGAGTTGCGTGAGGATTTGATCGAGAAAGTGTGACTTGGTCATAAGTAAAATCGGTGCAAATAAAGCGTCAAAATGAATGAACATATTTTTGAATCGCGAGCAGGAGGTAAGTAAACATCTAGCTTAGGTGCGACTCTGCCTATCTGCACCCAATAATCATGGGCCTTAAAATAAGTTTCATCAATTACAAGGGTGGTGTCGGCAAGGTATTGTTGATCGTCAATACAGCAGCCAGCTTGGCTGAGCTAGGCAAGGAGGTGCTGCTCTCCGATTTGGATACCCAATCGAATGCGAGTATTAGGTTGTTACCTTTAGATCTATGGAATAAAATCAACGACTTTGGGAAGGGGTGATTTATATGATTTTCGACCCGGGTAGTGCACACATGGAAGATATCGTATGGGGCGTATGGTTGAAGATAAGACAGGGCAGAAAGTGGTCTCTGGCTTGGGTCTCGTGCCGACTGATTTTAACTTTGGCGATCTCGAAGCCGAATATCGAGGCGACCCTGAACGCCCGCATTATCTCCACTTGCAAGAGCAGTTGTCCGCGATTGAAGATGAATACGATTTTATCTTTTCGATTGTTCCCGAATATTTTGCGGGCCTCGCAATGCGGTATTTTTCCAGCCACGAGATTAACGTGCCTTCAAATCCCAATGCTCTGAGTTTGATCGGATTTACCTTACTCGTCGATAAGTTGGGTAAGTTTCATTAATTATCAGCCAGCTTCCGGGATGCTGCTATGGGATCCGCGGCTCAAGTCCAAGGCGTGGTGTTTAACTCTATTAAAACTGGGATTGATATCGAAGTTCGAAAGATGAGAATGCAACTTCGCTTGAATCAATTTCGCTCGGCTAAGCGAGTAGCGCCCACGGCGAAAATCTACGAAACTCAAATCCGTGATGCAATGGTCGTGCGGAGAGCTGTGACGCTCGGTATGCCGGTCGTGTTACTCTCACAAGACTCTGCAGATTCCACTCAAGAGAATGTGCTGACCGATTATCGCCGCCTGGCGAGTGAACTGATCCGACAAGGCGCTGACTAAACAAACCCGTATTCTCATGTCCGAATCTAAGAAAATTACACTGCCCAAGATTGTGACGAGGTGCAACCTCCTTTGCATCGTCCATCATGGTGGACACGGCCTTGAGTAGCTTGGCTCAAAACTTAGAAGGACCGGACTGGCCCATAAAAGGGAAAGAAGAAAGCCTTCTATATATATTGATCTCACGCTCGATGAGGTGAAGGACTTGCTGGTGATGAAGGGCTATCCGGATAAGGAAGGACTCCTAATTTCGATTCTCAAGGACACGCTTTCGTTTGATGATCCTTTTGGTGAGATGCTCGAACACACTTAGCAAAGTGCGGAAAAAGATAATCAGCTGATTAAAAATATGGCCAAATTGGAAATTACTGAGGATTTCCCGATTATGCTGACAGCTTTGGATAGCGACACACGTGATTTTTGTAATTTGGAGAAGCTGACGACGATTGGAGAGTTTGCCCGATTTGAGCAAAACATGTCGCAGAATGTGATTGTTGGAGGCGATTTCAGAAAGCTCCTCAATGTGCTTTCTCACGTTGACGAGAATGGGCTTCGCGAGGTCTTGCCGTTTCGTGTCGGTGACAGGGGGTTGCATCTTTTCGAATGTCTGGCCCAGACAAAGGGAGATCTGGTTCGAGTGCAGGCTGCATTGGGATATTTTGCTGACGAGTGGAAAGCAGTGCATAGAAGTCTCAACGAAGGGTCTCCGCTTGCACGCCAATTGATTGTGTTGGGTAATGAAGAGGATGAGACATAGGTTCCAGAAATTATCGGTTCACTCACAGATGTGAAAACCACCGATTCCGCGTCCGGAAAAAAGGGCGGTCTGTTTGGGGCGATTTCACGCCTATTTGGAAAGTAATCCGAATGCATGTGAAACCGGTTAGCCCGATCAAGTTTCTCACGAAAACGCCAGCCGCACCCGCATTGAAGCCTCGGAGGAGACGCGCACAGACCCATTCGCCGTTTGATGTTTCCGAGGCCTCGACTGCTGCGCGACAATAGATCAAGGAAATCGTATCGGCGACGATGACTCCTTGGGGTGAAGCAAAGTCGATCGATAACGGTTGGATGCAGGAATTAGAGAAAAACCTGCGTCAACTTGAGTCCATGCTCGCTGAACGGGAACGTATCGTGAGCAAGTCTGAAGATCGCATCACCAAGAAGGAGCGTGATTTGGCTGAAGGTGAGGCTCTCTTGCAGGCGCGTGAGAACATGCTCAAGGCTGCTTCCAGACAAACACCGGTAAAAGCTGCGATCAGTAAAGAAGAGCAGGAAGCCATGGAGAAGTTGAAAGCTGAATTAGATCAGCAGGAAGAAGCACTGAAAGAATCGAAACAACAGCTGAGAGACCGCGAGGTTTTTCTAGAAGAGAGTGAGAACAAGCTTTTTGAAAAAGTGCAGTCACAGCAGGAGAAAGAGACTGAGCTGGAGCACCAAGCCGAAGGATTAGCGGCGCTGGAAGAACGCTTGAAACAGAAACAAGCGGAAATCAATTCGGAGGCGGCCAAGGCTTTGTCAGCAGAAAAAGCAACCAAGGCTGAATTTGATGAATTTACGGACAAATTTGAGGCGGCAGAACCTTCGAAAATTACCTGCAATCCGATTGACTCGTTTGGTCAGGTCTCAAATTCTGGAAAACCTTTTTAGAAAATGCCCGTCACACAGTTGACACACTTATACCTAATGCATCGCTATTTACTCTTATTCCTCGGTCTTACCTCAATCTGTTTTGGTGCTGGGCGTGGTAGCCCCGAGGATGAAATTCCAAATTTCGATTTGGACGATTACTACATTGAACCAAAGTTTAACATGAACTTGGGCTTTCGTGGCCTTTCCGGTGCTAAAACAGCGTTCAGAGGAAATGGATTTATGACGTCATTTTCTCAACTGCAAGATGCTACAAGCACTGATGTTGTGCGCGGCTATCATGATGGGAGCGTTTTTCTCGATACACGTAATGGATCTACCGATAACA
This sequence comes from Opitutaceae bacterium, assembly GCA_002713695.1. Taxonomy (GTDB): domain Bacteria; phylum Verrucomicrobiota; class Verrucomicrobiia; order Opitutales; family Opitutaceae; genus Cephaloticoccus. Next base: position 114,673 of record PAUB01000050.1, on the reverse strand, counting down.
AGACAAACAACTGGGCTTTCGACGATGGTCGCCAGATCATTAATAATGGCGCAGATATCGCGTTTCACGAATATTCGGCTCAGACTACTGGTGGGACGACCAAGAATAGTGATCAGGGATTGAGTTTGGGTGCGGAGTTGGTGGTCTCACGAGATTTAGGTAAAATCGGCAATCGCATCGAATGGATGATTACGGCAGGAGTCAGCTTAAACGGTATTCAGGACAGCGTTCGAGGGAATGTGATGGCTGATATCAAGACGATCACGGATGTGTATTCTTTGGCTGGTCAGACGATTCCAGAATCAGCGCCATATGAGGCCCCTTCCTACGAGTTTGATTTTAATGGAGACCGAACCGAAACTACCGTATTATTGGGCCGGAGTCCGGATAGCCGAACCGAAACGAATACGAGTAACGATTCGCAGGTCAGCAGCTTCTCGAAACTGCGTGGGCATTATTTGACATTGCGGGTAGGGCCAACTTTCCGGGTGCAAATTACCGACAAACTGCGGTTTACTGTGAGCGGTGGTCCTGTTCTGGTTCATTCCGGTTCCACCTACTCAGTGAATCGCGATTTTGAAGTGGCCACCACAGCGGCGGATATAGGGGCTACAGTAAGAGATCAGGTAAGCAGCACCACGGCGGAAAATATGACCGGATACTATGCAGATGCTGGCTTGGAATATTTGCTTTCCGAATATTCAGGATTTTACTTGGGCGCATTTTACCAGACGGCTGGTTCCTACACTCAGTATATCACCGAGCAGTCTTCCAGCTATGAGCTGGATATTGATTTGTCTCGTCTGCAAGGTTTCCGCGGTGGCTTGAACTTCAAATTTTAATCAAGATTCAAACATCTTTGGAAACGCACGTGACTAGGTTGGGGCGTTTTAAGAAGATGAGGCCAGCATTCTTACTTCGGGAGTAGCGCTGAAAGCTCATCGATGATGATATCAAGCGGGCGTAATGAATCATCTGGGAAGAGCGCGTTGAGGCGGTTGATGACCTGTTGGATGATCCCATCCGGACAGGAAGCCCCGCCAGTTATTAATACCCGTTTAGTTGAGAAGGTACTATCTGAATTCCAGAGCGGTCGTGCCACTGTTTTGCCTTGTGGTCTTCCTTCACGTGCTGTAGGGAAAATGTAGTGCTGCACGTGGTCTGTTGAAACTATGTCGTCTTCGGATTGAATAAAGAATGCCCTCTGTCCTAAAATTTGCTCACAGAGTCGGTAGAGTTGGTAGGTGTTGGATGAATTTTTTCCGCCGATCACGAAGGCAGCGTCCAAAGGTTGATCCAAGGCCTTGGCTAACGCGTCCTGATTGACTTGGGTGGCGTAGCAGAGGGTGTCGGTGCGACCGCTCCCCCCAACTCTTTCAGTATCTTCGGCACCATGTATGCTCGCGTAGGTATCACGCAGATGGTCTATAATGCTCCGGGTTTCGTTGACGAGGAGGGTGGTCTGATTGACGACCGCGACGCGCTCTAAGTGTTTATCTATATCGAAGTCAGGGGTGAATTTTCCTGTAAATGTCTCATAGAATTTCGCTCGTTGCTCGGGATCTTTAGAGGCAATAATTTGCCCGAGTATTCGTGCTTCTTCGAGATCGCGAACGATTATCGCAGGTGCGTAGCGACGTGTGTTTGAGAAGGTGGCCTTGGTCTCCTCGTGTTCGGCTTTGCCATGAATGATAACTGTATAGCCTTTGCGACCGTAAGTGCGCGCGGTTTTCCAAACCTTTTCCACGAGCATGCAAGTGGCATCGTATTGGCACACTGAGATACCCTTTCGAACTAATCGACGCTTATTCTCATCAGTGGCACCGAATGCGGGTATGATGACAATATCATGTGGAGTGAGCGTGTCCCATAGTAGCTCGTCCTCTGGAGCGAGATGTGTAAGGATGCCGTGGATACTGTAGGGGACGCCTTTATCTGTCTGCAGATATCGTAATCCGCGTCGTATTAAATCATTATTCACATAGGGATTGTGAATCAGTTCAGACAGCATGAAGACGCGTCGATCTGAATTTGCGGCAAGTGTTTCGTAGGCCCGTTCGATCGCATTTTTGACTCCAAGACAAAATCCAAAATGACTAGGAATATGATAATTGATTGGCCCGAAGTCCAAAGAAACCGGCTTAGCCGCGGTTCGCTCATTAGTGCGCGCGAGGGTTTTTATAACCGAGCAGAGTTTTGATTGGTAGAGCGCACTGGAAACGGAGTCTCTAGCATAAATCGCGGCATTGCGCTCATTCTCCGGCCGAAATTTGTAAATGAAATCATTCTCTCGAATATGAAGGTAGGGGATATGGATCAGATAAGGATCAAGTTGCTCAAGAATAGAAGCTAGTGCTGGAGAAAGTTGTGCTGGCTTTTTCGCCAGCTCTTCCAAGGAGCTGAACCAAATTTCGCGATCATCCGTATGACCCGGAACTTGAGTGAAGTAGACTTCGTAGGTTCCATTAGGCGATATCGCCTGAAAATACTTAGTTGGGGATGTGTGTTCGGGAAAAGCTGTTGCGAGTCGCCCAGAGGCCAGGCCGAGATCGTTGCCCATGAAAGCTATACCGGCTTTACTCCCCAACTTTCGAACTGCCAGCATGTTCGAGCTGTTAAATGCGAGGATGCAAGTGAATGTTTGTTCTCCAGTCGGTAGTAGCGACATGGAGATAGTAAAAAGCGAAGGCCTACTCATCCGCAACTCATTCGATGAAATGTTCGGAAACGAAAAACGGCGACCATGTTGATGCATGAATCGTCATTTCTTTAAAAGAGTTTAAACGAGATCAGCCAGAGGGAGGGTAAGTTGTGAACGTGAATGTTCCAGCTTGAACTCGGCCAGAGTTGGCGTCGCAATTAGATTGATGCTGAGTTTTGGAACAAAGCCTCGGGGAATCCTTTCCCATTGATCCTTGGCTGCTCGCATCACTTCTCTTGCTACCTGTAGTTTGAAGCTGAAATTTTCGATCTGAACGATAGCCCATTCCATTTAAGGGCAGGCGACTGTTGGACGGGGTTAATGCGCCAGTTGTTGCGGACGTTGTCGCGTGGTGTCTTGAGCTTAGTCCATTCTTTTCGGGAAGAGATTGCTGCAAGATCCGGTCAATAAACTTAATACCAGAAGAGTGCCATATAAATTAAATCAGATGTGGGCTCGCGTGAGCTTTCGATTTTGCGAGAAAGGGATCAAAGGGCTATCTGTTGGGCGACAAATTGAACCGAAGCTTAGGCAATCCCCAGGGCGCTTTTGAGCTTAGTGGGTTCCTTGCCGCCACCCATTGCGAAATCAGGTTTTCCGCCGCCTTTGCCGCCGATTTGCGAAGCTGCCTCTGAGACGATCTTTCCGGCCTGATGGCCAGCTTGGATCGCGGCAGGAGAACAGAACGCGACCACAGTAGCTTTATCATCAAAAGCCGCTCCGAGCGTCACCACGCCTTCGCCAAGATTACTGATGATTTGAGAACCGAGTTTACGTAGATCGTTGGGAGAGTCGACTTCAAGAACTGCTGAGATGAACTTCAGCCCGTCCTTCTCTTTTGCGGCAGCGATCAATTCATCAGCGTGACCAGCGGATGCTTTTTGCGTGAAGGCCTTCAGCTTAAATTCGATATCTTTTTGATGGGCCAAGAGGGCGTCGAATTTCTTCACGACATCGAGCGGCCCTGCGTTGAGTTTCGTGCCGATGGCTTTGAGCACATCATCATGGTGTGTAACAAAATCGTAGGCGGCCTGTCCGGCGACGGCTTCGATCCGGCGAGTGCCCGCTGCGATGGCCATCTCGGCGGCGATCTTAATGAGGCCGATTTCGCCCGTCGTCGTTACATGGGTGCCGCCGCAGAGCTCGCGACTGTATCCGCCGATATCGACTACGCGCACGATGTTGCCGTATTTATCACCGAAGAAGGCGAGGGTATCTTCCGGTTTTTTATCGAACTCGGTTTCGTAAGTATCAACGGCTGCATTATCGATTACCTTTTCGTTTACGAATTGCTCGATTTCCTGCAGCTGCGCGTGAGTGACTGCTTCAAAGTGAGAGAAATCGAAACGCATCCGATCAGGGGTTTTCGACGTGCCGGCCTGCCGGACATGGGTGCCGAGCACTTTTCGCAAGGCCCAGTGAATCAAGTGAGCCGCGGAATGGTGCCGGGATATCGAACGCCGTCGCACGAGGTTTACCGAGAGTTCGGCTTTGCTGCCGGTTTCAACTGTTGGCGAATCGGCATCGATCTTATGCAGGAAGCGACCTGCTTTGTCTTTTACCGTATCGGTGATCATCACGAGTTTGTGATCGATCAGCGCGGTGCCAATGTCGCTAGCTTGTCCACCCATTTCTGCATAGAAAGGAGTCTGATCGAAGACCAGAAAGGTGTCTTCGTCTGCTGAAACGATATCGATCAGTTCGGCCGGCGCGTTGGTCTCGGTGTAACCGACAAACGTGGTGGGCTGTAAATCGCTAGTTTCACCTTCTTTCGCCGCGACGAGAATTTCTTTCTTTTGCGCCGCGCGACCTCGCTCGCGTTGCTTTTCCATGGCAGCTTCAAAGCCGACAACATCTACGGTAAGTCCGCGTTCAGTCGCGAGTAGCTGAGTCATGTCTAAGGGAAAGCCGAAGGTGTCGTAGAGCAGGAAGGCCTGACTGCCGGCGACAACCTTGGATTCTGCATTTTGATCCACAGCCGATTGAAACTGATTGAGTCCGTTTTCCAGCGTCCGACCAAAACTCTCTTCTTCGCTGCGTATGACCCGCTTGATGAGTTTCTTTTGTGCGACGAGTTCGGGGAAAACGGCCCCGAGTGATTCAACGACGGGATCGACGAGTTGCTCAAAGAAACCGGGCTTAAGCCCGAGTTTGTTTCCGTAGAGAATACCGCGACGTAGAATGCGACGGATGACGTAATTACGACCATCGCTTCCCGGCATAATGCTATCGGCGATCGCCGAGGAAACACAGCGCGCGTGGTCAGCAAGCACGCGAAATGCGACGTCGATGTTTTCCTGTTCAGTTAGTCCTTCCCGCTTGCTTGGGACGGTTGCAGTATAAGTTTTTCCAGAGAGTTCGGTGATCTTCGCGAAGGTTGGAGCGAAGACATCAGCAGCGTAGTTGGAAGGCTCTTTACTAAAGTCTTTAAAACCGTGGGTAGTGGCATAAATGCCCGCGACGCGTTCGAATCCCATGCCCGTGTCCACATGCTTAGCTGCGAGCGGGGAGAATGTGCCGTCAGCATTGGCGTTGTATTGGATGAAAACGAGATTCCAGATTTCGATGCAGCGCGGGCTATCCTGATTGACGGCCTCACGTCCCGGACCTTCTGCGTCATCGGGTTGCAGATTGAAATGCACTTCCGAGCAAGGTCCACAAGGACCGGTATCACCCATCATCCAAAAATTATCATCCTTGTTTCCGTTGACGATATGAACGTCGGGATCGAGGCCTTTCTGTTTGAAAATTTCAACCCAGATGTCGTAAGCTTCCTGATCGAATTCAGAAGGATCTCCCGAGGCTTTTTCGGGAGAATAGACAGTCGCGAAAAGTCGTTTAGGAGGAATGCCCCAGACCTTCGTCAGTAGTTCCCAACCCCAAACGATGGATTCGTTTTTGAAGTAATCGCCGAAGGACCAATTGCCGAGCATCTCGAAAAACGTGTGGTGGTAAGTATCGAATCCAACATCTTCTAGGTCGTTATGTTTACCACCGGCTCGAATGCATTTTTGCGTATCGGTGGCCCTTGTATCCTGAGCTGGAATCGCACCGGCCCATTTTGAGAGGTCGGGTTGTTTGTCGCCGAGAAAGATCGGGACGAACTGATTCATTCCTGCATTAGTGAACAGCAATCCCGGAGAATCCGGCAATAGCGGGGCAGAGGGCACAACGGAGTGGCCTTGCTGAGCAAAGAAATCTAGGAAGGACTGGCGAATCTCGGCGGAGGTCATGGACAGGAAGTAGTGAGTATCGAGTAGCTAGTAGTGTGTAGAAAACAACACGTATTGGCAGAAGTAACTGCCAGTGTTTATAAATTAGCGATGATGGCGTCGGTCATCTCGGTGGTGCCGACGGAGGCTTGTCCGAAGGCGATGTCGCCAGTGCGGGTGCCGGACGTGACTGTTTTACGCACGGCGGCTTCGATGCGTGTCGCGATAGCGTCTAACCCGAAACTATAGCGGAGCATGAGAGCAGCAGACAGGATTTGAGCGCAGGGATTGGCGAGGTTCTTACCCGCGATATCGGGAGCGGTGCCACCACCAGGTTCGTAAAGGCCGAAGGGATTGCCGAGCGAATTGCTCTTCGCCCCGAGCGATGCGGATGAGAGCATGCCAAGTGAACCGCAGATGACGGCCATCTCGTCGGAGAGAATATCGCCGAACATGTTTTCGGTGAGGAAAACATCGAATTGGTTGGGGTCGCGTGCCAGCTGCATGGCGGCGTTGTCCACATACATGTGGGTCAATGCGATTTCGGGAGCATGCTTCGCGACGTAATCGATCACCGTTTTGCGCCAGAGGACGGATGTCTCGAGCACATTGGCTTTATCGACGGAGCAAAGCATTTTCCCGCGAGCCCGAGCGGCGGTGATGGCGACTTCGGTAATGCGTTCGATTTCGCTTTTGCGGTAAACCATCGTGTCGATGGCTTCGATATCACCGTCGGCTAGTGTCGTGGTGCTTTTAGGCTGACCGAAATAAACACCGCCCGTGAGTTCGCGAATACAGACGATGTCAATCCCGTCTAGAATTCGGTTGCTCTTAAGAGGAGAGGCATCGGTGAGTTCGGGATAGAGCAGCCCAGGGCGAATATTCGCAAAGAGGGTGAAGTGTTTGCGGATGGGCAAAAGGGCGGCACGCTCGGGCTGTTCTTTGGTCGGCAAGTTTTCCCACTGCGGGCCGCCGACGGAACCAAAGAGAATCGCATCTGCCTCTTCGCAGACTTTAATCGTGGAGGCAGGAAGGGCCTCACCTTGGCGATCGATCGCGCAGCCGCCGACATCAGCTTCGGTGTAATCGAGTGAGATGTTTTCTTGATCGGCGACGTGTTTCAGCACCCGTAAAGCGGCGGGCATAACTTCAGGACCAATATAGTCTCCGGCAAGAACTGCGAACTTGAGCGATGGCATAAGAAGAACGGGTTACCAAGTCAGCGGGTAAAGGTGAAGGGCAATTTTCACGATTGCGCGGATTGGGCCGAGTGGCTTGGACTGATTGGCGATGAATTTACATGTGCGTCCCTCTGGTTTGATTCAGACCAATGCCTACTTATTGACCAATCCAGAGCGCGGGGAGGCCGTGCTGATTGATGCGCCCGGAGAGGTCTGGGCGAAGGTGCAACCGATCCTCGAGGCCGAGAAGTGCGAATTAAAGGAGCTTTGGATCACTCACGGCCACTGGGATCATACGCAGGGTGCGGCGGAAGTGGTGCGAGAGACCGGAGCGCGCGTCATCGCTCATGCCGACGATAAGATGCTGATCGAAACACCTGAGGTGATGAATCGCTTCATGGAGGATAAATTGAAACTGGAGCCTGTGTCGGTGGATCAATGGGTTGAACAGAGTGAAAAACTGGAAGCGCTTGGTGCTCAGGTTGAGGTGCGACACGTGCCGGGGCATTGTCCTGGTAATGTGCTTTTCTATTTTTCTGAAACTGGAGCGGCATTTGTGGGTGATGCTCTTTTCAAGGCGAGTATCGGGCGCACGGATCTGCCCGGTGGTGATTTTGAGCAACTTGAGCGTGCTATCCGCGAGCAAATCTACACATTACCTCTAAAGACGATCGTTTATCCCGGACATGGTCCGGTGACGACGGTCAAGGAAGAACGAACGAATAACTCCCATGTCCGCCCCTGAGCACGAGAAATATATGCGACGCGCGCTAGAATTAGCGCAGAGCGTCTGGGGCACCACGCATCCCAATCCCATGGTGGGCGCCGTGTTGGTCGAAGAGGGTAAAATTGTCGGCGAAGGTGCTACGGCACCCGATGGGGGAGCACATGCCGAGAGATTGGCGCTGCTAGCACGAGGAAAGCCACCAGGTTCCAAATCGACACTCTACACGACCATGGAGCCCTGTTCGACACACGGTCGCACGGGGGCATGCGTGAAAGCTATTATTGAAGCAGAAATTTCACGTGTTGTCGTGGGTGCTATTGACCCGAATCCAGATCATGCGGGTAAAGGCTTACAAGTGCTACGTGATGCAGGAATTGAAGTGATCGATGGCGTTCTCGCAGAGGATTGCACTGATCTAAATCTGATCTTCAACCATTGGATTTCGCGAAACGAACCCATCCTCGCGGTTAAAACTGCGACGACTCTGGATGGTCGTATCGCGTGTCGCACGGGCGATTCCCAGTGGATCACGAGCGAGCTATCGCGAGCGGATGTGATGAAGTGGCGACGCCTCTTCCCTGCGATTGCGGTCGGAGCCGGCACGGTGAAGGATGATAATCCGCGTCTGACCGCACGCAGAGAGGGCGAAGACGAGTGGTGTCCTTGGAGGTTCGTTTTCGATGGGCTTCTGAGCACGGTGGATGATCGGAATATGCCCGCGCTTTATACGGATGACTACCGCGACAGGACCATCGTCGTGACGACCCCTCATGCCGGAGTGGGCTATGTGCGGAAGCTAGAAGATCTTGGAGTAAAAGTTTGGAGATTACCGACTCAAACGCATCGAGTGGGGCTCAAAGATTTTCGCCTCAAATGCGCCGAAGAAAAAATTACGGGTGTGTATTTTGAAGGTGGCTCTCGGTTGCTCAGTGAATTGATGAGGGATCGGCAGATTGATTACATGTTCGCTTACCGGGCTCCAATGTTTTTTGCCGATGATAGAGCTAAACCTGTGATGAGTGGCCTACGGACTGAAAAGATAGCTCACGCGATCCGTATGGATTCGGTGCGTCATGAGATATTGGGAGCGGATGTGTTGACGCGTGGGCGGATGGCATATCCTGATGAATTTCATGTTGACGAAACTGTATTTAGCCTCGGGTAATTCGCACAAGATTAGGGAACTACAGGAACTAGTCAGAGACACTGACCTCAAGTTTGAAGTGCTTTCAGCCGCAGAGGTCGGCGGGATGCCCAAAGTGGTCGAGGATACCGGCACGTTCGTGGGCAATGCGCGTAAAAAGGCACTCGCCCTAAAAGCCCTCTTGCCCAGCGGATCGTGGGCTTTGGCGGATGATAGCGGCATCTGTGTGGATGCTTTGGAAGGCGCACCTGGAGTCGAGTCTGCCTACTTCGCCGGTGAGGAGAGTGATGATCAAGCAAACTTGGCAAAACTGGTCATGTGTATGCATGACGTGCCGAGGGAGCAACGGGGTGCGCATTATGTTTGCGTGCTAATTTTGCTTTCACCCGACAATCAGGAGTTCCATTTCGAGGCTAAATGCGAAGGGACTTTAGCGGATGAAACTCAAGGCACCGAGGGCTTTGGCTATGACCCTTTTTTTATACCGCAGGGATACAGCCAGACGTTGGGAATGCTATCCGCTGAGACCAAACAAAAGCTTAGCCACCGCGCGAAGGCGTGGGCGGAGCTTGTGAGTTGGTGGTGTAACAGGAAGTGAACTAGAATCCTGAGAAAGTCAGGAGAGCTTTATCCGATGCATTTTCCAAGCGCAGAAAGCGGTGATCACTTGGTCGAAAAACTAATACCATCGAAATACCCAGAGGGAAGGTGCCCTTGGTCGTTCAAATGGATGTTTGTGTCGATTTATATGCCGTGCGTAGAGTGCGGTAGCCTTTGATCTACGGCTGACTTGCAGTTTCTCAAATACGGTGCTTTCACAATTTTATCCGTTTACTCAGCCAATCCCGATTGGGTAGCGACTTCCTTGTTCGTTGGCCCCTCTGCGATGAGAGGAAGCACTCGTTGCTCCTCGGGGTGATAGGGTGGAAGGGGGAGTGTTTTCACCTTGTCCATTCGATTTGACCATCTCCATCACGCGGCAGTCACGGTTGGGCCGAAAATGGATTTCACCTCAGCCACGTCGCTGATGGCTTGGATGAGGGCTTGGGCGTTGATTTCTTTGAGAAGGTAGCCGTGGGCTCCGGCGCGAATGGCTTGATCGCGAGGCGCTCATCCGCTTCCGAGGTTAGCACGAGGATGCGGGAGTCGGGGCTGCGGCGAAGAATTCGCCGACAGGCATCGAGACCCGTGCCATCGGGAATATGGATATCAAGTAAGATGATATCGAGTTTAGCTCGCGGCTGATGGCCACGGCTGATTTTACATTCGCCGCTTCTCCAATTATGGTGAATTCGGCCGCAGCATCGAGAAGCGCGCGCAAGCCCTTTAGCACGACTTCGCTGTCGTCTACTATGAGTAGCTGTAAATCGGATTGGGTGGCTGTGTTCATTAAGTAACCGGGCTGAACGTAAAAGTGACCACAATACCTGTGCCGGTTTCGCTGGAACTGTCGATGCGCAACGTGGCACCAATTTGGCTAGCGTGACCTTGCATATTGGTGAGCCCATGACCTTCGCCGGAGGTCTGGTCGGCGTGAAAACCGTGCTCATTATTACTGATCAACAGGTCTACTTCCGAATAGTTTCGATGCAGGCGGTGATCTCATTCTCGCCACCATGTCGTAGTGTATTATTGATTGCCTCGCACGTGATTTGCAGGGCTTCGGTCGTTTGATCGGCACTGAGAACACTAGCGGATTCCTCATCGATGATTTGTTTCCATTCGACTTCGTGTGCGGCTTCCAAATCGGCCGCCAGTCTTTTAAGCGCAGATTGGAAATTACTTTTCCGCAATTTTTCCGGAAGGCCATTCGATGTATCCACGCACATCGCGGATGCTGGCGTTGAGTTGATCAAGGCATTGCTGAGTCTGTTGATATGCTGTGTCCGGATCAGTTTCCAATATAACACGTGTGACTTCAAGAATGAGTCTCACGGCGTAAAGCGATAGAATTACATCGTCGTGCAGATCGCGCCTGAGCCGGATTTTTCATCGAACACTTGGGCTTGAAGCTGCTGCGTGAGGTTAAGGTTCTCTTCAATGCGCTCGCGGTTGTCGCGTTCTTTGGCGATCTGAGTCCAACGATCAACCGAAGTCTTGGCGATGTGTTCCATGCTATGCATCTCGGATCTAACCATCGCCCATGGTCCTCGACTGCCGCTACTGCCTGCTGGGCGACGGCCCGAAAGCATACCAAGTATGATGAAGGAAAATACCGCGATGAGCGCTCCAGCGAGCAACAGGCCCCAGGTGCGTCTATAGAGCAGCGCCAACAGCGCGACACGTAGAAGTTGATAGACGATGTTAGCGTGATTATCTTATTACAGGGATGAGCCTAGCAGTATTTCGTGGAATGCTACGCTTCCTTTTGGCACCGCTGGAAGCTCGAGATCAGCAGGCTGCAGAGTGATGGTCACGTCGATGAGTGAGCTGAGGCGGGGGAACTGCTCCTAAATCGAATCACTGGAACTTGTGTCAATGAGCCGCCATGCGGCTCGAAACTGTTCGCGGGAGTGTTTCCGTGGATTCGTCCTGCGCTTGTAGGTGCTCGTGATGCAGCTAGCCTTGCGAGACGAAGGCAGTCGCAAAGAAAAAGAGGATGATTAAGACCACGAGACCGATGAGGCGGGCATAGCTGGACATCGAAAGGGGAGTCGAGGAAACGATGAACGCAGGAGCGGTGCAGGTAAACCGATTTTCGTGGTGACGAACTTTTAGCAAAACTTTCGACATTTGCCGACTGGGCGTTTTGGTTATATGGCTCTGCTATGAAGTCATTCTACATCACAACTGCGATCGACTATGTAAACGGTTTGCCACACCTAGGCCACGCCTACGAAAAGGTGCTGACGGACGTTATTGCCCGTATCCGGCGAATGATGGGAGACGACGTGTATTTTTTGACCGGCGTCGACGAACACGGCCAGAAAGTGCAGCAAAGCGCGCAGAAAAAAGGTATTCCTCCTCAGGAATTCTGCGATCAAACGAGCGCGGAGTTTCAGGCGATTCTGCCGAAGCTTAACATCACGAATAACGATTTTATCCGCACCACAGAGGAGCGGCATAAGAAAGTCGTGCGCGCGATTCTGCAGCAGCTGTTCGATAAGGGTGAAATCTACCAAGCTGAATATCAGGGTTATTACTCCACGCGACAAGAGCAGTTCTTACAGAATAAGGATCGCAACGAAGATGGCACCTGGCCCGAGATTTTCGGCGAAGTTTCCGAGATCACCGAATCGAACTACTTCTTTAAGCTGAAAAATTATCAGCAGTGGCTGATCGATTTCCTCACGGAAAATGAAAACTTCATCTTTCCTAAATTCCGTCAGAAGCAAGTGCTGGAATTCCTGAAAGAGCCGATCAACGATCTTTGCATCTCACGTCCCAAGGAACGCTTGGAATGGGGGATCCCGTTTCCTTTCGATGAGAACTATGTGACCTATGTGTGGTTCGATGCGTTGGTGAATTACTATTCAGCCGTGGCGGATAAGCCCGGTGTCTGGCCACCTGCTTACCACGTGATCGGCAAAGATATTCTCGTGCCTCCTCACGCGGTTTATTGGCTGATTATGCTCAAGGCTGCGGGCATCGAGCTTCCGGGTGGAATCATCGCCCACGGTTGGTGGTCGACCAATGGCGACAAGATGTCGAAAAGCACGGGCAATGCCGTGGAGCCGATTGCGTTCGTTGATCAATACGGAGCGGATGCGATGCGCTATTTCATGATGCGTGAAATGACGGTAGGGCAGGATAGCGATTTCTCTGATACGCAATTCCAAGCCCGCTATAATTCCGAACTCGCCAACAACCTTGGCAATCTCGTGAACCGCACGCTCAACATGACCAATCGATTCGCCGATGCGAAGATTCCGACTGCGGGGCCGGACGAAGAACCTGAGACCGAATTGAAGCAGCTCTGGGCGAGCACCCAGGCCGAGGTCACGGATCTTTGGACAAAGTTCCAATTCAACACTGCGCTTGAACGCACGATGTCTTTCGTGACTGCGACCAACGCTTACATTGAGAAACGCGCGCCATGGAAGTTAGGCAAATCCACTGAAGAAGCTGATCATGTCTTGTTGCGCACCGCACTGGCGACGATGGCTGAATCGCTGCGACTGGCCGCGACCTTGCTGCAACCGGTAACGCCCGGAGTGACGGAGAAAATTTATGGCGTGCTTGGCCATACGCCGGGTGAAGTGTGGAGCGATGAGCTCGCGTGGGATGGCCGTCTAGCTGATCGTCCGGTCGACAAGAGCCTCGTGCTTTTCCCTCGAATTCAGGCTGCTGATAAAAACTCTGTCTAATCGTGAACCTCGTTTCGCTAGATCCTACCGAAAACCAGAGCTCGGAGGCACTCCGCAGTTTTCTGGAAAAGTGTCAGGAACCAGCGCGCCAGTTTCACCGCCAACAGTTAGTCAGCATTTCGCTGGAAGTAGATTCGCTCGATCCGCTGGCCGTCTTGGCTTCAATCTTTGAGTCCGACGAACGGCATTTCTATGTCGAACGTCCGGCCGATCATCTCGCAATCGCCGGAGCTGAAGCGGTGCTCGAATTCACCTGTAGCGGTCCGTCACGCTTTGAAGAGTGTCAGGCCTTCGTCGACGACGTGCTGGCCAATGCGATCATTGTCGGCGATCAGGGCGTGCCGTTCGCGGGGCCGCATTTCTTCACCGCGTTTTCGTTCTTTGACGAAGTGCCTTCGGATCTAGCATTTCCCTCCGCAAGTATTTTTGTGCCACGTTGGCAAGTGGCGACCAAAGGTAAACGCACGGTGGCCGTCGCCAATCTGCTGATCGATGAAGATACTGATGTCGCTGCGGTTGCGGAAAAGGTATGGCGCGCGCACTCCAAGTTTGGCGAATTCTCATATGCTGAAAAGATGTTCACCGCAGAGGGTGAGAGCCCACGCATTACGATGAGCGAGGTGAGTAGTCCTGAGCATTATCGTGAGTCTGTGCAGCGCATGGTTGAGCGGATCGGGGCGGGTGAATTTGATAAGATTGTTCTGGCGCGAGCGAAGGATCTGGTGGCGGATCAGGAGATGGATCCATTGCGTGCTTTGGATGGATTGCGGAAAAAGTTTCCTGAGTGTTTTGCGTTCTCTGTGGCGAATGGGAAGGGGCCGAGTTTTATCGGCGCGAGTCCCGAAAGATTGGTGCGCGGCTACGGGGGGATGCTGACGACTGAAGCGTTGGCCGGTTCGACCAAACGCGGCGCGACTGAAGAGGAAGATCAAGCTTTGGGTGAAGCGTTGCAGAATAGTGCGAAGGATCAGCGTGAGCATCGGCTCGTGCTCGATTCGATTTTGCGCCGCATCCAACCCATGGGGCTGCAATTGAGCTATCCTGAGAAGCCGAAGTTACGTCAGCTCGCTAATGTTCAGCATCTGCACACGCCGATTAAGACGGCCATGCCGGTCGGCGTGCGCTTGCTGGATATTATTTCTCATCTGCATCCTACTCCGGCGGTCGGTGGTGTGCCACGCGAGGCCGCTCTCACCGGCATCCAATCGACGGAGCATTTTGCCCGTGGTCTTTATGCTGGTGCATTAGGCTGGATTGATAGTCGTGGGAATGGAGAATTTTTCGTCGGCCTGCGATCTGCGTTAATCGAAGGTAAGAAAGCGCGACTCTATGCTGGGGCGGGAATCGTGGAGGGTTCTGAGCCGGAAAAGGAACTCGCGGAAACGGAGCTCAAATTCAAGGCGATGGAGGAGGCTCTGTTTGAATCATGAGCTCACTTTCGATCGACTTACGGAATGAGAATACACTCTGGGCGAGCGTGATCGCAGAGACATTGGCGCGCGTCGGTGTTGTCCAAGTCGTGGCGTCACCCGGCTCGCGATCGACTCCGCTGACGATGGCCTTCGCGGCGCATGAGGGAATCGAAACGGTGCCGGTGCTCGATGAACGATCAGCCGCATTTTTCGCTTTGGGTTTAGCGCGGCAGAGTGGCCGCCCCGTTGTCTTAGTCTGCACTTCCGGTTCGGCCGCCGCGAATTATTTGCCCGCAATCATCGAAGCCTCGGAAGGCGGGGTTCCGCTGTTGGTTTTGACCGCGGATCGTCCGCCAGAGATGCGCGCCTGTGCCTCGGGGCAGACGATTGATCAGCAAAAGATCTACGGCGACTACGTGGCTTTCTATCACGAACTCGCGTTGCCAGGAGCATCACTCGATCTGCTGTGTTATTTGCGACAAACCGTTTCGCATGCGGCGGAGCGAACATCGCTGCCGCAACCGGGTGTTGCGCATCTGAACGTGCCTTTCCGGGATCCGCTTGTGCCAATTGAGAATGGTGCGGCGGCTGCGATGAAAACTGAGATCGACGAAGCGTTCTTTGTGCATCTCGAACCTTCGGGATTTACCGGGATGAGCGAAAGCAAGGTTTGGCAACGCCCCACGACGTCGCGCGGGTTAATCGTGGCTGGTCCTGAGATGAGCCGTGATCCGGTGCGTTACGCTGAGATCCTCAGTGAACTTAGCGTGAGCTTGGGCTGGCCAGTTCTCGCCGATGGCGTTTCACCTTTGCGGCATTTCCCCACGAATGAAGCCGTGGTGGTGGGTAGCTACGATACGATCCTTAGAAACGAAAAGAAGGCGCGTGATCTCGTGCCGCGTTACGTGCTGTGTCTTGGCAGCTGGCCGACGAGTAAAGTGTTACGCGGATGGTTGGAGCAGAGTGGGGCGGAAATCGTTCTGGTGACGGAGCGAATGGATAATCGCGATTGTCTGCATGGCCGCACGCGGCACATGCGAGTGCCCGTGGAAACGCTCGCGAGTAATCCGAAGAAGCCTGCCGACACATCTTATGCTGAACTCTGGCAAGAGGCGGATAAGGCGATGGCAAGTGCTCTAAGTGAAACCGAGCGAACTCATGAAAACTTTGAAGGAGATATCGCTCCTGCCTTGGCACGCGCACTTCCCGAAGGAACTCCGATGTATATCGCCAGCAGCATGGCGATTCGCGATGTCGAATACTTCTGGCCCGTTTCAGGCAGAGGCATGCAGATGTATTTCAATCGTGGCGCCAATGGAATCGACGGCACGCTATCAACCGCTCTCGGAGTGGCTCACGGCAATAAGCCAAGTGTATTGCTAACGGGTGATCTCGCTTTTCTGCATGATAGCAACGGGTTGCTGCTCCGCGATAAGCTCGTCGGTTCGCTCACGGTTGTGTTGATCAACAATAACGGTGGTGGCATTTTCGAACACTTGCCGGTCGCTAAGTTTGATCCGCCCTTCGAGGAGTTCTTTGCGACGCCGCAGTCAGTGAATTTTGCTACACTCTGCGCAGGCCATCAGGTCGAGCATATCGCCGTGCGCGATCTCGCGCATTTGAGTAAATTAGTCTCAGAGCTGCCTTCGCAGGGATTTCGAGTTCTAGAAATCACGACGGATCGTAAGCGCGACGCCGCTTTCCGCAAGAAGCTGTTCGCGCAGTCCGCTGCGAAGCTGACTTGATTAGCGGTAGCACTTAGCGCGTCGTGCTAGAGTTGGATTGGTAAACCGACTTCGATGATCTGCGTAGGGGGCAGGTTATAGTAGTCACGGGCTTGGCGGGCATTTCGGCTCAGGAAGCCGTAGAAGTGTTTTTGCCATTCAAACATCGGTGTGTCGCCTCCTGTGATAATCATTTCACGGTTGAAATAATAGGTCACGGACGAGGGGTTAAGATCAACCCCGAGCTTGGTAACCTGACCGATGATCCCTTCAACATCGGGGGATTCCATGTAACCGTAACGCCCAACGACTCGCCAGACACCGTGTCCGATTTCAGTTACGGTCACCCGCTGGTCAGAGAAAACATAAGGGGCATCTTCGGTCAATACGCTGAGAAGCACTACGGTCTCTTGGAGCACCTTATTCGCTTTGACATGATGGAGTAGCACTAGCGGTGTGCCATGGGGGTTTCCCGCCATGAATACACCCGTGCCTTTCACGCGAGTGATATGCTTGCTGGACGCGATGTTGTTGAGTTCGTCCTCAGTGATTTCATTCGCATAGACGCGCTTCATGATGGCCTGTTTGCCCTTCTTCCAAGTCGTCATGATTGCGAGGACGCCAATCGCGATGGTGATGGGGAGCCAACCGCCATCGAAGAGTTTATGCAGATTCGAGGAAAAGAAGATCACATCGATCGAGAGGAATAATGCGCAGAGTGGCACCGCTTGCCAGAGTGACCATTTCCAAGCTCGGCGCATGACGACAAATAACGTGAGGGTGGTCACAATCATTGTGGCGGTCACGGCGATGCCGTAAGCGGCGGCGAGAGCGGAACTCGATTTGAAACCGATCACCATGGCGATCGATCCGAGCGCCAGAGTGACGTTGACGAGAGGGAGATAGATTTGGCCCGATTGTTCAGCATTGGTGTGCCTGACGGTTAGGCGTGGAAAGTAACCCAGCTGCACGGCCTGTCTCACCAGTGAATAAGCCCCGGAGATCAGCGCCTGGCTAGCCACGACGGCGGCGACAAATGACAGGGCCAGTAATCCGTAACGCAGCGGTCCTTCCGGAGCCAAAGCGAGAAACGGATTTTCGACATGTCCCGGATGAGATAACACGTAGGCGCCTTGCCCAAAGTAGTTGAGAGTTAACCCGGGTAGAACCACTCCATACCAACTGACCATAATGGCTTTGCGTCCGAAGTGCCCCATGTCGGCGTAAAGCGCTTCGACACCCGTGACCGCGAGGATGACTGAGCCCAGTAACACTGAGGCTTCCTTCGTGTGATGTTGCAGAAGATGAACGCCATGAAGCGGGTTAAGAGCAGTGAGAACGAGGGGCGTTTGCACGAGGTGCCAGAGTCCGAGGGTGCCGAGCACGAAAAACCAGACCAGCATGACCGGTCCAAATATGCGCCCGATGAACTTGGTGCCTTGATATTGATACGCGAAAATTCCCACCAAGATTACACAAGCGATCGGAACGATCAGGTGAGAGACGCCAGGCCAGATAAGTTGTAATCCTTCCGTGGCCGAAAGCACCGTGATCGCTGGCGTGATGATGGCTTCGCCCAACAGCATCGCGGCGCCGATTAAGACAAGCACCACTCCAAAGGTGAGTCTGCCTTTCGCTAATTTGTCGATGCGGCTGAGAGAAAGCAGAGTAAAAATACCCCCTTCGCCGTTGTTATCGGCGCGCAGGACCACGATCGTATATTTGATGCTGACGACTAGGATGAGGGACCAAAAGACGAGGGAGAGCACGCCGAGGATCGCGGTGGATTGTTCCGCCGGTGGGAGCACCGCCATACACTCGCGAATAGTGTAAAGAGGGCTGGTTCCGATATCGCCAAACACGACGCCCAGTGCGCCAATGGCTAAGCCTTTCCAGGCTAAGTTCTGTTTTCTGGCATCGTGAGATTGCATCGGGGCTCACATTGTCAGCCCGATACCATTCTCCAAGGAGAAAGATGACCCACTCCATGAAGGTAAAGTGATTGAGGTTGCCGCCAATCCCCATCTTGATTGCCGTTCGCTATGCCTACTGAATGGAAAACCGTAAAAGAGTATTCTGATATTCTCTATCACAAGACCAAGGGGATCGCGCGGATCACGATTAACCGTCCGGAAAAGAGAAACGCGTTTCGTCCTGAAACCGTTTCGCAGCTGTTTGAAGCCTTCTGTGATGCTCGTGAAGACCAGTCTATTGGTGTCGTATTGCTAACGGGTGCGGGACCGCATACAGACGGCAAATATGCATTTTGCGCTGGGGGGGATCAAAGTGTGCGCGGTCATGCGGGTTATGTCGGTGGTGATGGCGTGCCGCGCCTGAACGTCCTTGATCTACAGAAACTGATTCGCTCCATGCCCAAAGTCGTGATCGCGTTGGTGGCGGGATACGCGATCGGGGGAGGTCATGTGTTGCACTTGGTCTGCGATCTTACGATTGCCGCGGACAATGGTGTTTTCGGGCAGGTAGGTCCGAAAATGGGGAGTTTCGACGGCGGCTTTGGCTCCAGTTATCTCGCACGGATTGTCGGACAAAAAAAAGCCCGCGAGATCTGGTATCTCTGTCGCCAGTATAGCGCGAAGGAAGCCGAAGAGATGGGCATGGTTAACAAAGTCGTGCCGGTGGCTGATCTGGAAGACGAAGGCGTGAAGTGGGGGCGTGAAATTCTCCAGAACAGTCCGCTTGCGATCCGCTGTTTAAAGAGTGCTTTTAACGCCGATGTTGACGGACAAAGCGGTCTGCAAGAGCTGGCGGGTAATGCGACCATGCTATATTACATGAGCGACGAGGCGAAGGAGTTTCACAGCGCGCAACGGGAGAAAAGGAAACCTGACGCGAACCAATTTCCATGGCTGCCATGAACCGTAGCATGATTGAACGGGATATATACGCATGGCTGTGATCGGACAACGCAATCGTCTGACCATTCTGTATGAAACAGATTCGGGTTATTACCTCGATGGCGAGGAGCTGGGTGAAATCCTCTTGCCCGGAAAATATATTCCGCGTGGATCGCGTCCGGGAGAGATTGTGGACGTGTTTCTTTATCGCGATTCTGAAGATCGCCTTGTGGCCACGACGGAGTATCCACTGGCGATGGTCGGACAGTTTGCCTCGTTGCGCGTTGTCGGGATGAATCCACGCGTGGGCTGCTTTCTTGATTGGGGGCTGGCCAAGGACTTATTGCTTCCGATTCGTGAACAGAAAGAAGGCCTCGAAATCGGTTATTGGGTGGTTGTTGCGGTGCTGCTCGACCAAAGAACGGATCGGCTCGTCGCCTCTGCACGCATTAGCCGACATCTAGATCTGACGACGCCGAATTATCACGAAGGAGAGGAGGTGGATTTGCTCATCATCGGTGCTACACCCTTAGGCTTTAAAGCGATTGTGAATAACGCCCACACGGGATTGCTCTATCGCGCGGAAGTCGCGGGAGAGTTGAAGATGGGGCAAAGGATGAAGGGTTACATCCGCATGGTGCGGGAAGATGGTAAAATTGATCTCGGCCTCGATCGTTCAGGTCATCTTCGGATCAACGATTATCAAGGCGACATTATGGAGTCACTCGAAGCGGCCGGAGGTGAGATGCCATATGACGACAAGAGCTCGCCGGAAGAAATCCGCGAAGTGTTTGGCATGAGCAAGAAGGCGTTTAAGCAGGCGATTGGCACCTTGTTCAAAGCGCGCCGGATCATGATCGCGAATGGCGGTATTCGTCTAGTCACTCCGAAAAAATAAGAACCAATTATGTCCGACCTGCCCGCTAGAGTAATTACGATCAAGGCTGAGCCGATAGAGCTCTGCCAGCTCATTAAGTTTGCCGGACTCATCGATAGCGGTGGTGCAGCCAAGTACGTTATCAGTGAGGGACTCGTGCTGCTCAACGGCGAAGTCGAGACGCAGAAGCGAAAGAAAGTGTGCGCGGGAGATCTAGTGGCGTTTAACGGTGAGACAATCGAAGTGTCACTTTAATGAACGCCTTTGCTGAACTGGGGCTGGGAGTTCCCTTGCTTCGGGTCTTGGAAGAGCGTGAACACTTCACGCCTACACCCGTCCAATCAAAAGCCATTCCCGCGGTCTTGTGGGGGCGAGATGTTTGGGCCCAAGCGCAGACGGGATCCGGTAAGACAGCCGCATTCGCGCTGCCGATTCTGCAAAACTTTGCCGAGCCTCAAGCGAGTTCACCTCGCGGGGTGCTGATTCTGGTGCCGACTCGTGAACTCGCGGCTCAAGTGGGCTCAACTATCAAGGAGTATGCCCGCCACCTTCCGAAATCGTTGAAGATCGTGACCGTGTATGGGGGAGTGTCGATCAACCCGCAGATGATGAAGCTACGAGGGCGGGCCGATGTGGTGGTGGCGACTCCGGGCAGGTTGCTGGATCTGGTCGAGAAAAATGCATTTAACCTTTCGACCGTTTCCCTTCTCGTCCTCGACGAGGCGGATCGATTGCTCGATTTGGGGTTTTCAGATGAGCTTGGACGCATTCTTGAGATGCTTCCTCGTCAACGGCAGAACTTACTTTTTTCAGCGACATTCCCCGATGCGGTGACGACTCTCGCTGAGGCAATTCTCAGTGACCCTGTGCGCATCGAGATCGAAGACTCGACGGAATCGGCGCCGGATATTCTAGAGCAGGCGATTGAAGTGGATGTGCCGCGGCGCACTCAACTGTTGGTTAATTTGATTAAATCAAATGGCTGGTCGCGCGTGTTGGTTTTTGTGGCCACAAAGTATGCGACTGAACATATCGCGGATAAATTGCGACGGGCAGGGATCGAGGCTGGCGCGCTGAATGGTGAATTGAGCCAAGGCGCCCGCACGAGAGCTTTGGCTGATTTTCAATCTTCGAAAATACAGGTGCTCGTGGCGACAGATCTGGCGGCTCGTGGGATCGATGTTGTGCAATTACCTGCGGTGGTGAATTACGACCTGCCACGTTCCGCCGTGGATTATACGCATCGGATTGGCCGCACAGCGCGTGCCGGTGAGACTGGTGTGGCCGTGAGTTTTGTGAGCGCGGAAACGCATGCGCATTTCCGGCTGATTGAGAAACGTAATCAACGCCAGATCCCACGTGAACAGATTGAAGGATTTGAACCGGTTGAAACCGACATTCCGAAGCCGGAAGGAACCGGCGGGGTGAAGGGGAAGCGCAAAAGTAAGAAAGACAAGTTACGCGAAGCAGCGGCGCGGTCCGCTAATCCGTCAGCGCCTCCAGCCAAACCATTAGACCCTTCGTTTCGTTGGCACCGCGCAGATTCAAATCCACGCGGGAGAAAGTAGGATCGGCTTAGCTAACCGCTATTCACCGAAGGATCGTCAGCCCAGACCACGAGCCAACCGCTTTCCTTATCGACGTAAACCATGGCCGTGGAATCGGGATCTTCGATCTCCACGTAATCCACCTGCACAATATTATTACCAGCGATGGCGGGAGCTGTCTCGTCGCTTTGATGCGGAATAAATGTGAAGGCTAGTGCCGCCGCGGCTGCTAGCGGTGCGGTGAGCCAAATGATCGGGGCGATTGTTCGCGATTTTGACTGCTGCTTTTCGGCAGTGTTAAGCCGTGCGCTGATGTCTCTCCACATTTGATCGGCGTCCGGCACGGAAACTGATTTCGCGTCATGCTGGAGAAGCTCGGAAAGAGAATTTAAGCTTTCTGCGTATTGCTGGCATGTCGCACAAGATTCCACGTGTGCTTTGAGAGCGGTCTGCTGCGTGGCAGCGAGACCGTCATCAGCGACGCGTAGAAGTTCATCTTGGGCAGTTTGGCAATTCATGACGAGAAAAGGTGGGCGCAATTAACGGTGGCCGCAGCGATCGTAATGGCGATGGTGTTTCGAATCGTGACGACGGCTGTCGTGGCGACGATCATAGCTTCTATCGCGATAAGAATAGCGACGATCTCTACTGTGAGTAGACACCCAAACCTTACGGACACGAGTCTCGTAATGACCTTCTACGTAGTAGCGATGGTGGCGATTACTGATGACCCACCTGCCTTCGATCCAAACATCGTAAGGAACGTCGCGCCAGTAACCGTCGCGATGGCTGACATGAACCGAGGTGTGGTGGTGGCTATCTCCATCAAGCGCATCTGCAATGATTAGACCGCCGATTACGCCACCGAGAATTGCCAGTCCTTTATCTCCCGCATAAGCGGGTCGGGGCGCAACGATCATAACTGCGAGGGCGAGAAGTGAGAACAGGGCGATTTTTTTCATATTAACTCCTATTTTATGGGTTCACTTCTTATGACGTCACTCGTGGTGCTTTTATTCAATTATTTGGATAATTATTCCTAAATACCAGACAGGTAGAGGTTAATAGATCATTGTGCCGTTAGAATCACGGCATAAACTTCGCCGCGTTTACCGGTGCTGGGACCTCCGAGCACCGCGGGAATCCCGGGGCGAAGAGTGAGTCCGGTCTTCATAAGGGTGCGTCCATTTTTATCCCAAACCACACGAATACGCACGCCACGATTGCCGCTGTTTTCGGCTGTGAGTTCGAGGCTTTGACCATCGCCCAATGAGATGTGTCCGGATTTGCCGGGTGCAAGAGAGGTAGCTCCTTGGCCGCGAAAACGATAGCTCTCAAACCGCAGGATACGTTTCAAGGTGGGCTCGTAGCGAGACAGGCGTGAATCGGTGCGGCCTGATTCATTGGAAGCGGCGATCAGGATGGCTTGAACCTGATTGGTGTCCGCGGCGGTCGCGTGCAATGTCGCGGCTCCGATATAGAGGACGAGAAACAGGATGATGCGGGTGAGTTTCATGATGAGGCTCCTAGTTTTTTCGCCAAGATTCGGCGAGCATGATAAATACGTGACATCACAGTGCCAGTGGGGATTTTGATCGTCGCAGAGATTTCTTCGTAAGAGAGACCTTCGATTTCACGGAGGGCGAGGACGGCGCGTTGTTTGGGGGGGAGAGTGTCGAGAGCCCGGCGCACTTGATCGATTCGTTCCTGCCGAGGATCATCGTTTGGTGTCGCATCGATAGCAATCGGTTCGAAGGTGACGGTATTCGTTTCGTCACCTTTGGAGAAAGGAATAAACCGATCATACCAACGTTTCCGTTTGCGGAGATGATCAAGTGATCGCCGCACCGCAATGGAATGCAGCCAAGTGGTGAAGCGGGCGTCGCCACGGAAACTTGGTAACTGCTTCCAGACCGTCAGCCAAACTTCCTGGCAGACATCGCGGGCATCCTGCTCATGTCGCACGACCGAATAGACGAGACGGAAGGTGCGTTCATGATGCATCCTCATCAATTCGCCGAAGGCTGTTTGATCGCCCGCCATCGCCAGTTTTACCAACGGGGAATCGTCTGGAGAGGTTAGAGCAGTGGGGCGAGACACGTGAGTGGATGACAAACGAGATCGGTGATGGTTCCTCAGGGTGGAATCCGTCAACAGGACTCAAGTGCGAAACAGAATCGTAATTGATACAAGGAATTTATCTGAACTCTCGACCGAGGAGCTTGTATTTCAGCCTGATCATGGCTTGCTCTGAGCATGGCCGATCCGACCCCCGAAGGAAAACCATCAGCCGCGTGGTGGCGTAGTCTTGGACCAGGTTTTGTGGTCGCGGCTACCGGAGTGGGTGCTGGCGATTTGATCGCCGCAGCCGTGGCTGGACAGAAATTCGGTCTGGCCGTGTTGTGGGCGGTGGCCTTGGGAGCACTCTTCAAGGCCGTGCTCAATGAAGGGATCTCGCGTTGGCAGTTGGCGACGGGCACGACGCTGATCGAAGGCTGGGGCACCCGTTTACCGAAATGGGTGGGTGGCTACTTTTTGGTCTATCTTGTGTTCTGGGGATTTCTGGTGGCGGCAGCACTGATGGCCTCGTGTGGGGTCGCGGCGAAGGCATTGTTTCCTCAAATCCCGATCCCCTTGGCGGCGTGGAGTGGCATCCATGCGGTGGCCGCGTTTACTTTAGTCAAACTGGGACGTTATCAGGCGTTTGAGAAAGTGATGAAGGTTCTGATGGGCCTCATGTTTGTGCTCGTGGTGGTATGTGCGGTGTTGGTGAATCCTCCTCTGGTTGAAATGATGCGAGGATTGGTTTGGCCGTCAGTGCCCACTGGTTCTGCGACCTTACTGTTGGGGGTGATGGGCGGAGTAGGAGGCAGTGTGACCTTACTCTGCTACGGCTATTGGATTCGGGAAAAAGGATGGCGTGGCAAGGTCATGCATCGGCGAACAATCTGGGATCTGCTTTCTGCTTATGCATTAACCGGAATCTTTGGCATCGCGGTGGTGGTGATCGCGGCGACGGCAAAACCTGCGGATGCCTCGGGCAGTGCGTTGATTCTGGCTTTGGCTGATCAATTAGCCGTTTTACTCGGCCCCATCGGGCAAATGTGTTTCCTGATCGGTTTTTGGTGCGCGGTTTTCACTTCGATGCTCGGAGTGTGGCAGGGCGTGCCCTATCTGTTTGCGGATAGTGTCGCGACGCTCGGGCGTGCGTCAGATGCAATGGAGGCGCGAGAGCAGGGGCTGAATCTTACGCCTGCCTACCGTTGGTTTCTCGTCTATCTGGCTTTCCCGCCACTTCTGCTGCAGTTCTGGCATCGACCGGTTGCGATTGTGATTCTTTACGCGATTGCCGGGGCTTTTTTCATGCCGTTTCTCGCCTCGGTCTTATTGCTACTCAACAATCGCCGTGAGTGGATGGGCGAGCTTAAGAACGGTCGACTCACCAATGTGCTGCTAATGCTCTCACTAATCCTCTTCGGTTGCCTCTTCGTATTTGAAATCGTGCGTCGATTGAGTGGTGGATGAGGTAGGAACCGTATGCTGTCATTGCGAGTCGCGGAGCGACGCGGCAATCTAGGCATCATATTTTGGTCTCATCTACCCAAGCGTGGATTGCCGCGTTCGTGCCGCTCAGCGGCACTCTCTCGCAATGACAATCGCTAAAACAAAAAGGGCGTCTCCCGAGGAAGACGCCCGATGAAAAATAGATTTGGTTTCCTTACTTGGCGAGGCTTTCGCGCAACGCATCGAGCTGTCCGGCGCTACCGAGAAGCTCATTGCGGCTGGCGATAAATTTCGCGTATTCGGCCATGAATACTTTACCGGCAGGTCGGAAATCAAAGTCCTGAGGATTATCACGGAAGTGCTCGCGGTGGACACGGGTCCAGACGAGACGGCCATCGGTATCGATGTTGACTTTGGTGACACCACGTTTGGCTGCGGGTAGATATTCCTTCACGTCAACGCCCATCGAACCAGCGATCTCGCCTCCGGCCGCATTGATTTTGGCCACTTCATCCTGAGGAACTGATGAGGAGCCATGCATGACGAGAGGGTAGTTGGGAAGACGATCACGGATCTGCTCCAGCACATCGAAGTGCAGCGATTGTTTGCCCTTGAACTTGAAGGCGCCGTGTGAGGTCCCGATGGCGCAAGCAAGGGAATCGCAACCGGTGAGCTTGACGAACTCTTCTGCTTCAGCTGGATCGGTCAGACAGGCATTCCCTTCTTCCACGACGATATCTTCTTCCACACCACCGAGCATACCGAGCTCAGCTTCGACAGAGATGCCTTTGGCGTGTGCTGCATCGGTTACGCGCTTGGTAATGGCCACATTCTCTTCGAAGCTCTCATGAGAGGCATCGATCATAACTGAACTGTAGAAACCGGACTCGATGCACTCGTAGCAGGTTTCCTCGTCACCATGGTCGAGATGGACAGCGAAAATCGCATCAGGAAAGATCTCACCCGCAGCACGGATGATGGATTCAAGCATGAGCTTGTTGGTGTATTTCCGCGCTCCCTTGGAAATTTGAATAATGAAGGGCGCTTTGGAATCGATGCACCCTTGAAACAGACCCATGGTTTGTTCGGCATTATTGATATTATAGGCACCGACTGCATACTTGCCGTAGGCGTGGTCGAAGAGCTGCTTAGTTGTTACGATCATGAAGGACGTAATCTAGCGTATGTCTGGTGATTCGGACAAGTGAATAGTCCGTAATCCCTTCAATCATCACTCAATTGTAACGTAACTAAAGCGTGCTAATAGACATGCTTTCAAGCGCGTCATCACTAACATCCTGCTGTCTTGTTCCCAAACTCATCCCTTGCTGCCTAGCGGGGAAGAAACATTGATTAGTGAACTGACCGTAAGTGGATTCTTGGTCACTAGTCATCCCTCTGGGACTCACTCCTTTGGAGTTCGCCATGTTTCCTCCTATTATGAGGAAATTGTAGTCCTCGTCGCCCATAGGGCGCCCGACTCAGACTATCCTTCGGATTCGCATCGATTGCGATGCTCACCCTATTCCCGCTTCACCGAGGCGGGAATTCAAAGTCGGCTTTGTCCTTTTTCGGTGCCAATACGAGGTAGGCGCTGAATTCGGAACCGCGTTTGGAAACGAAGCCTTCGATCAAGCTTGTCTTTCCTTCGGTCAGGAGTTTCTGCACTTCTTCGAGCGGGAGCTCTTTTTTACAGAGTTCCTTGGTGATCTTGAAGACGGAGCGATTTTCCTGATCCGGCTTGCGCACGTAATACGTGCCATCGACTTCCACGATTTCTCCATGATGGAGGGTGCTTTCGCCGAGCGACTTGGCCTTGGAAAGATCTGGTGGCGCTTTGGTTTTGCGGACGATTGGTTTACCATCCTTGCCGATACGGGGCTTACGGGGAGGGAACTCCCACGCGATCCGAGCATCGTTACGCTTGATAAAGGCGTCGAAGGGACGACCTTTTTTGGAGATGAAACCCTCGATCAGAGCGGTCTTTCCTTTGGAAACTAATTGGATTGCGTGCTCCGGCGTGATCTCTTTTTGGCACATCAGCTTGCCGACGCGGAAGGTCTGCTTCCACTCGCCATTTTTCTTTTCCCGGAGAAGAAAATTCGGGCCGGCCTCGCAGAGTTCGGCTCCGGTTTTTTCATCGGTCCAGATGGGTTCGAGGCTGTTGATGTCCACCTTGTCACCGAAATCAAACTCGGTTTTCCATTTCTCTTTTTCGGTGTCGTAAACGAGTTGGAGGAGGGCGGAGAAACGTGAGCGAGTGCGGGCCGAAACGAATCCATCGAGTGGACCGATTTTGCGTTTTTCGACGAGCTCCTTGATCTCGGCTTCTTCCATTTTTCGACCACCAACAATCTTGTAAACGGCGAGGAGTCCGTCCTGCGATTTGTAGGCACGAAGCGTTTCGAGCAGAGGCTGATTATCAGTAGGAGAGACAATGTCTGTGCGTCGGGCCTTAGACTCGTCTTCCTCAAAGGTCTTCACGTTTTCGATGATGGCAGATGTCTGATCGACAATTTCCTTCATGAAATCTTTCCGGGCGAATTTGCTATGCTCCATCTGGCGGAGCTTGAATTCCCATTCGCCGGTCATCGTGGGACTGGTCAGTGCCTCGGCTTTAACGGCGACGAGAAACTCCATCACCTGTTCGGCCTTCGGTGTGGGGATGAGCTCGCGTTGCTCGCGATCGAGATACTTCTGATTGATGAGGCCGTCGATTGTATCGGCTCGGGTAGCGGGAGTGCCGAGACCGCGCTCTTTCATGGCTTCGGCGAGTTCGTCGTCATCGATCAGTTTGCCCGCACCTTCCATGGCTGAAAGTAAAGTCGCTTCACTGTAACGTGGGGGCGGACGGGTAGCCTCGGCGTGGAGTTCGACTTCGCTGGTCTTGGCGTTGGCCGGAGAACCATCGGCATCGCTGAGCGCGGGAAGAGCCTTCGAGTCTTTGGCGTCGGGCTTCTCCTCATCGACAGAGGTGCGGCCGTAAACGGCGAGCCAACCGGGAGAGGTGAGCACCTTACCCTCTGTTTTGAAACGGTGAGAGGCGACTTCGCTGATGCGAGTGGTCACATCAAACTCGGCAGAGGGATAAAAGGTCGCCACGAATCGACGTGCGATCATGTCGAATACCTTGGCCTCCATGTCATCGAGTTTCTTGGCCTCGTGAGGAGTGGGAATAATCGCGAAGTGATCGGAGATTTTCGCGTTGTTAAAGATACGTTTATTCGGTTTCAGCCAGTCGGAATCCATCACCTTGGTCGCGTGGGGCGCGAGATTACCAGTGAGGTGTTGCAATGTTTCGCGACAAGTCGGGATGTAATCTTCCGGAAGAGCCCGCGAATCGGTTCGCGGATAGGTGATCATTTTATGCTTCTCGTAAAGCGCCTGCGCGATTTGCAAGGTGCGGCGCGCGGGAAGGCCATAGCGGTTGTTGGCCTCGCGTTGCAAAGTGGTGAGATCGTAAAGACGAGGGGAACTCTGAGTGCTCGCTTTCTTCTGGTCGGTCACGTTGGCAGCAGGCTGACCGGAACACGCCGCCATGATTTCGTCGGCCGTGGCTTTCTCCCAGATGCGATCAATCCGGTCGTGATCGTTATCTTTGGATTTCTTGAAATTCGGCTTCTGATAAACCCCTTCGTAACCACCTTGCGCGACTTCGAACTGGGCGGTGATACGCCAGTAGTCCTGGGGTTTGAAATTTTTGATCTCCTGCTCGCGGTTGTAGAGCAGCGCGAGCGTAGGTGTCTGCACGCGACCGACAGAGGCGACATTACCGGCCCGTGAGCCAAACATACGCTTGGTTAGCGCGCGGGTGCCATTGATGCCGATAAGCCAATCGCTTTCGCTCCGCGATCGCGCGGCCTCACTGAGGCCTGCCATCGCTTCACCATCACGAAGATTGGCGAACGCAGTCTTAATACCAGTCGGCGTCATCGTTTGCATCCAAGCGCGTTTGACGGGCTTTTTGCACTTCGTGAGTTGGTAGATGTTATCGAAGATCAGCTCACCTTCGCGTCCGGCATCACAGGCGTTAATTACTTGATCAATATCTTTGCGGGCGAGGAGCTTCTTGATCTTACCGTAACGGTCTTTGGAGCTCTCGATGGGTTTCAGATCGAATTTCTTTGGGATGATCGGTAGCTCGGCGAGGCGCCAAAAACCGTATTTCTTCTTATCAATATCCTCCGGCATCTTCAATTCGACGAGATGGCCCACGGCGGAAGAGATGACGAATTCGTCATTCTCGTAATGCTCTCCTTTCTTGGGGATTTTAGCGAGAACACGGGCCAAATCAGTGGCGACGGAGGGTTTCTCAGCGATGATAAGGGACTTCATGTGTGGCGACCCGTAAGGGGATGATGCCGAGCATGACAAGCCCTAGTTTTTTCGGGCACCCTTCTCAGGTAGTATAACTATAAGCTAATCAATCAGTTAAAATTTCCAACTTCGGTGAGCGCGCTTTCGAGGGCGGAGAGAAGCTTGGCGATGGTCTCGTCGGTTTCGTCGCCCATATTAGAAATACGGAACGCTTTGCCCTTTAATTTGCCGTAGCCGCCATCGATTACGAGGTGGTGCTTATCCTTGAGAACCTTGTTCAGGGTCGGCAGATCGATTTCCAGGTTATTGTTGAAGCAGTTCAGCGAGATTGAGCCGTTTTGCTCCTCAGGGAAGAGGGTGAATCCTTTCGCGAGAACCCACGAGCGCACGGTCTGATTAAGCCGCGCGTGGCGCGCGTAGCGTTTTTCGATACCCTCAGCCATGATGTCTTCGAGCTTGGAACGCAGGGCATAGATCAACGGAATGATCGGCGTGCTCGGGGTCATACCTTTCTCGTGGTTCTTCTGAAATTCGATAAAATCGAAATAGTAACCGCGATCCCGCATGGTCGCAGCACGTTCGCGGGCGCGATCAGAAACGGAAAAAATCGACATGCCCGGAGGCAGCGCAAGCGCCTTTTGCGAACCGGTGAGCAGGACATCGATTCCCAGCTCATCCTTCTTGATCGGCACAACGCTGAACGAGCTGACCGTATCCACGATTGAGATCACTTCGGGAAATTCGCGCACGACCGCCATGATGGCGGCGATATCGCTCATCGTGCCCGTCGAGGTTTCATTGTGAATGAATGTGATTGCGTCGTATTCGCCGGTGGCGAGCTCGCGTCGCACGGCTTCGGGATCGACAGGCTGGCCCCAATCGAATTGCAACGCGCCCGCCGCTTTGCCGCAGCGTAGCGAGACATCGTGCCATTTGTCGGAAAATGCACCGTTCATGCAATTGAGCACCTTCTTGTGCACGACATTGCGGATGGAGCCTTCCATCACGCCCCATGCGCTGCTGGTCGAAAGGTAAACAGGATCCTTCGTGTAGAAGAGGGCCTGCAGATCCGGCTGCACGGATTCGTAGAGAGCGACAAAGTCGGGACTGCGGTGGCCGATGGGGGCTTGCGTCATCGCGCGAAGCGTTTTCTCCGAGACGTCGATCGGACCGGGAATGAATAGTTTGTAGCTCATAAAAGTAAAAAAGTGTGAATTAACACGAAAGCGGCTTCCCAAATTGCTCGTCAACCTCCATTGATGACAGTCGCGCATGTCTTCCTGGCTGAAGAAAAAATCCAACGCTCTTGAGCTCTACACCATTGATGTGATTCTTGGGCGGCGTGCGGATACCGGTGCGGCGATCTATGGGGTGTTTCTGCAACTGATGTCTTATCTGTTCAGCGGCATCGCCCAGCTACGATTCTGGCTCTATAAACACCGGATTCTTCACGATCAGCCCTTGGGTTGTCTTGTGGTCGTGGTGGGAAATCTGACCGTCGGCGGCACGGGGAAGACGCCAGTCGTGGAGAAATTTGCCCGCGCGCTTCATGATCGGGGCCGCAAAGTCGCGATTCTCAGTCGTGGTTATAAAAGCAAGGCGCCACCGATCTGGAAAAAATGGTGGTGGTCGCTCACGCATGGGCAGGAACCGCCGCCGAGAATCGTGAGCGACGGGAAAAACGTGCTGCTCGATAGCGAACAATCCGGCGATGAACCGTATATGTTGGCGAAGAACCTCCCTGGTGTGATCGTGCTCGTGGATAAGAACCGGGTGAAATCCGGCGCGTATGCGATTAAAGAGTTTGGTTGCGACACCCTTGTGCTCGATGACGGATTTCAATATCTCCCGCTCAAAGGACAGCTCAATCTGCTGCTGGTCGATAAGACGAATCCATTTGGCAATGGTCACTTGTTGCCGCGTGGCATCCTGCGCGAGCCGATCAAGCATCTGAAACGCGCCTCTTATGTCTTTCTCACGAAATCGAATGGCGAACGTGATCAGGAACTCGAAGCCTTGATCCAGAAGCACAATCCCGGAGTCGATGCGATCGAGTGCGCGCACAAGCCCAAGTATCTCCAGCGATTCGAGTCTGAAGAACGGCAGACCTTGGACTTTCTCAAAGGACGGCGGGTGGTGGCCTTTTGCGGAATCGCCACGCCGGAAAGTTTCGAAAAATTCTTGCGCGACCTCGGCGCGAAAATTGTGGGACGCGAACGCTACCTCGATCACTACCGCTACGGCGAAGATGACTTCGAGGAACTGGAAGCACTCGCGCGCAAAGAAGATGCCGATTGCATCATCACCACGGAGAAAGATGCCGTGCGCATTAACGAAGGGCGCGAGTGGGATCGACCACTTTACTACCTGCGTCTGGAAATCGAAATCCTCCGTGGTGCGTCCGATTTCGACGAAGCCGTCAGTCGTCTCTGCTTCCCGCAGAATGGCTCGCGCGCACCGTTTCTTTCGAAGAAAGAGTAAGTATCATCGAAATTGATAGCGGCCAATTTTTGGACTGAGCCTTCTGACTGAGGACATGGACGCTGAGCTTTGTCATATTGCCTTGCGAGCAAGCGACTCCCGCGGATTGTGGGAGCATGATTATTGATCCTCGATTCCATGAGTTGGCCGATGGGCTGACTGGGTTTTCCACTGAACTTAAAAAGGGTGAGCGCGTCTTGATCGATGCGTTTGATGTGCCGGATGCGATGGTGATTGCCTTGGTGCGCGCGGCGCGACGTCGGGGGGCGCATCCTTATGTGCAATTGCACCGTGCTCGAATCACGCGTGAGCTCACCATGGGGGCGGAGGAAGCTCAGTTTGAATCGCATGCGAAGGTCGAAGAGATGCGCATGCAGAAGATGGATGCCTACATCGCACTGCGTGGATCTGACAATATCTTCGAAGCTTCCGATGTCCCAGCGGATCGCGTGCAGATGATTAGTCGTCTGATGAAGCCGGTCCTTAATTATCGGGTGAATAAGACGAAGTGGGTGGTGCTGCGTTGGCCGACCGCGGCGATGGCGCAACAGGCGGCGATGAGCACCGAAGCATTTGAAGATTTCTACTTCCGCGTGTGCACCCTTGATTACAAGCGCATGCGCGCGGGGATGAAGGTGCTGGCGGATTTGATGAAGAAGACGGATCGCGTTCACATCAAAGGACCGGGCACCGATCTGCGTTTCTCGATTAAAGACATCGGCGCCGTGCCTTGCGGCGGATTACGCAACATTCCCGATGGCGAGGTGTTCTCATGTCCGATCAAGACGTCGGTCGAAGGCCACGTGCAATACAATGCGCCGACGGTGTATCTCGGATCGTCGTTCGACAATATCCGGCTCGCGTTTAAGAAAGGCAAAGTGGTCGAGGCGACTTCTTCGAATACGAAGCGCTTGAATGAGATTCTCGATAGCGATCCGGGCGCACGCTACATCGGCGAATTCGCGTTGGGCTTCAATCCTCACATTCTCGATCCGATGCGCGATATTCTTTTCGATGAGAAGATCGCGGGTTCCTTCCATTTTACCCCGGGTCAGGCCTACGGCGAGGCCGACAATGGCAACAAGTCGCAGGTGCACTGGGATATGGTTTGCATTCAACGTCCTGAATATGGCGGTGGAGAAATTTGGTTTGATGATAAGCTGATCCGGAAGGATGGCGTGTTTCTACCGAAGTCGCTGCACAAGTTGAATCGGGAGTATCTTTTAGGTAAGTCGAAGTGATGGAGGCATTCATCCAATCGCTCCCAAAGACGGAGACGCATCTGCATATCGAGGGCGCGCTACCTTACGATCTGCTGCACGACTGGCGTCCGGAGCAATACCCGGCGAATCCACCTTTTCGTGAGCGTAGTTATCGCTATGCGACGTTTCCCGATTTCGAAAGCATCCTGCTCGATAATGCGCTGCCGTGGTTCACGAATGCCGAGAGCTATCACGAAGCGTGTAAAGTGATCTTTGCGCGTCATCTGGAGCAAAACGTGCGCTACGTGGAGACGAGTTTTCATCTGCAGGTCACGGGCTTTATCAACGTGCCCGGACCGGAGATCATCGATGCGATTCGCAGCGCAGCACCCGCCGAGCTCGAGGTGCGCGTGTTCACCGGAATGTTGCGCAGTGATTTAACCGGAGATCTGCGACCCACGATTGATGAACTCCACACCTGGGAACATCTGTCGGGGATCGATTTGCACGGTTTCGAATTGATGAAGACCGAGTCGGGGACCGCCGAAGTCTGGCAACGCTTACGTGAAGTAGGAAAGGTGACCAAGTGCCACGCCGGTGAGTTTGATGGTGCCCAGCGAGTGCGCGAAGCGATCGAGGAACTGGGCGTGACTCGGATTCAACACGGCGTGCGTGCGATTGAAGATTCCGAGGTCGTCGCCTTAGCCGCAGAGCGCGCGGTGACTTTTGATATGTGCCCGATCAGTAACGTGGGCTTGCAAGTCGTGCCTTCGATCGCGGAGCATCCCATCCGCAAGTTGATGGAGGCAGGGATCAATTGCACGGTGAGCACAGATGATCCGCTTTGCTTCGCGAATACGATCAACGAGGAATATACAACGCTCGCGGCGGAACTGAATTTCACCCGAGCAGAACTCGCCCAAATTGCCCGCAATGGTTGGAGAGTAGCCGATATATCTGAGGATAAGCGCGTGGCTTATCTAGACGAAATCGCGACCTTGGAAGCGTGATGGAAAAGCAAACTTACACCGTGCCCTCTGGCGTGATGCTGGTGCGAGCAGACAAGTCACTCGCGTATTCGTTTCCGGAACATAGCCGAGTCGCCTTTCATCGCGCCTTCGATGCGGGACTCGTGACGATGAATGGTCGTCCAATTAAGCGGAATCGCAACGTGGTCGGTGGTGACGTGATCGAGTTTTCCATGCCCGAAATCATCTCTTCGGAAATCAAAGCCGTTGATATTCCCCTCGAGATTCTATTCGAGGATGAACACTTTCTGGCGATTAACAAAGCTCCGGGCATGGTCGTGCATCCCGGCGCGGGGACAGCGGAAGATACTCTCGTGCATGCGCTCTTGGCTCATTGTGCCGGGCAGTTGAGCGGAGTCGGTGGAGTGGAGCGGCCGGGGATCGTGCACCGCCTTGATCGGGAAACGTCGGGTGTGATCGTGGCAGCCAAAAC
This sequence comes from Opitutaceae bacterium, assembly GCA_002713695.1. Lineage (GTDB taxonomy): Bacteria > Verrucomicrobiota > Verrucomicrobiia > Opitutales > Opitutaceae > Cephaloticoccus. The sequence continues at coordinate 80,021 of PAUB01000050.1, read as the reverse complement.
GGATGAAGCTCATCGCGGACTCTCCGCTCAATTTGCCGCGCGGACCACTCACAAAGAGTATCTCACACTAGTGATGGGGAAGCCTGAATTGCTGAGTGGCATCATCGATCGACCGATTGGCCGTAATCCCGGGCAGCGACACAAAATGGCGGTCGTCCAAGACGAAAAGAAAGGGAAGCACGCGCGCACGGATTGGGAGGTTGGGGAGACTTTTGAAGAACTATCGACGTTGGTGCGTTGCACGATTCACACCGGTCGCACGCACCAGATTCGCGTGCACATGAAATCACTCGGGCACATTTTGCTCGGTGATACTGTCTATGGTTGGAAGCCCATTCCTAAGATGACACTGCAGCCTGAACGCGTGATGCTGCATGCCGAACATCTGGTTTTAAAGCATCCGATTAGCGGCGAGGAAATGGATCTTCGTGCTCCGGTCCCAGATGACTTCGAGGCGGTCTTAGAGGGATTACGCGGAGTGACCCGGTCGCAGAAGCGGGCAGTCCAATAGTGCTCGGCCGCAGAAGTCACTCCTCAATCAAGAAGTCTGCATCAATCTCATGTCCGTGAACACTGATCCAATCACCCTCGATGAATTACGTCTTGAGACCAGCGCTTTGATGGCGGAATGGTTTCGCGTGCTGGCACCGCATTTCGGTTCATCAGGCAGCATGGACTTGGATCTAATCGATTGGCCGGATGCCGAAGGTCCCTCGTTTTACAACTAGTTTGCGAGCTACGCGCTGCTTCTGCTTTCACAGGGAGATGTGCCCGGCTTGAAGGATTCAGAACGCGAATCTTGCCGCGCCCTTGCGCTGAAAAATATCGCTTACTGCCTGTCGATTACCGACCACGAATTTCGCACTCCTCATTATTCTCGAGGGCGCGACTGGGGGGCGCACACCGGGGAGTGGATGATTTACTATCTGCTTTGCGCACTGGAGCTGGTCGAACGTGACGGGCTGGGCACAGTGGAAATGCGAGCGCGTTTGCGGATCGTGGTGCAGGGTGGGACGGATGTGCTCCACCGGCACTTTTTGCAGCGGTATGCCAAGCCGCCGACGCATTTTCCAGGTAACCACGAAACTTGGCACGGGTTGTTGTTTTATCGGGCCGGGAACTATTTTTCCCAAAGCGAGTGGAGCCGCTACGGGCATGATTTTATCGTGAACTGGGTGCTGCCTTATCAATCAGCCGATGGCTATTGGCCGGAAGGGCAAGGGATTGTCGTAGGCTACTCGTGCGTCACGGCTCACGCGGTTTCGATTTTTGCCGAACTTGCCGGCAACGAAGCCGCACATCGGGCGGTGGAGAAGGCGATTGGGTTTCATGGGTATTTCAAACTGCCGGACGGGTCCGATGCGATCACGCCGGATGTGCGCATGCGTTATCATAAGAAGCCGGTGGCATTTTTTCCGCCGGGATTTATCCATTCCCCCAAAGGGCAGGAGCTGGCCATGTTGGGGATGCGTTCGATGCGGGGTTACTTGCAGGAATATGGGGTCAATGACAACGGGGCCCAGCAAGTCGCGTTTTTGGCTTCCAGTTGCGAATGGTTATTTCGGTCCGACGTAGTTGTTGAGAATAAGCAGCCAGACGTGTCGGGCACCCTGCCAGTGGCGAAGGTTCAGGATGAGAAATGGGTTGGATTCGCGAGTTGGCAAATCGTTCCCGAGTGGACGGCTAACCGGTTTGTCTTGGACAGCCAAAATTTTATTGAGCTGTGGCATGCGGAGGCCGGTTATCTGGTCGGCACGGGGAACAGTAAATTTATGCCGCGGTTTTCTACACTGCGTCGCGTGGATCAGGGGCGGGCTTATGTGCCCGATCGTGCGAGAGGGCAGCAGACGGGACCGCAGTCGGCGGTGGTCTGCTATGGCTTTGGTGAAGACGAGGTGGAAGTGGAGTTGTCACTCCACGATGGCGCATGTGAAGTAGCCGTGCAAACGACCAAGTGCAGCTCTCATGCGCATTATGAATTCGCCCTGATGCTGGCGTTTCAACCGGGAGAGACCATTGCGATCAACGGTCGTGAGGAAACCCTGTCGCCTTCACGTTTGGTCCGGAGTGAGCAGAGCTTCCAATGGCGCGGCTTGAACTGGGGTGCCTCGGCTGACTCGGTGCTCGAGTATCCTATCGTGCCGCATAATTGCTACACTCAGGATGGCTTGCCCCATCCCTCGGATTACGTCGCACGTTGGTCGGTCAACGTTACGCTGGAAAAATGCGTCCTGCGAATTCAGCCCGCCAGTAATTCGGCCGCGACTCCGTAACGGAGATTGTAAAGCGAATGGTGGTAGGCGGAAAATCCGCCATGAGCGGCGACGGCTAGCAGGGTGGTGAGCGCGGTCGGAAAAACGTCGGCGCGAGCTGGTGGCAATCCGGGAATGTGCTGTCGCGCTTCCAGGGAGAGCGATGCGAGCTCATCGCGCAGAGTCTGGATTTCGGCGATGGTCAGAATAGGTGAGCCGTCTTCGAAAGATTGCCGATTTCTTTCTGCCGTGATGGCGCGAACCGTGGCGAGGGTGCCACCGGTGCCGATGGCGTGGGTGGTCGCGGGCGATTGCGGCCAGTCACATTCGCGCAAAGTCTTTAGACTAAAATCGTAAATATTCTGAAGCTCACTCGCGCCCAGCGGCGAATTGCGATCGGTGATGAATTTTTCGAAGAGTCGCACGCAGCCCAATTGGAAACTCTCAGCGCGATCGATTCGACGGTTTGCGAAACTGAGACATTCGAGACTGCCGCCACCCAAATCGAAGAGTTGAAAATCGTGAAGATCGGTTAACGCCGGATCGCAGGTAATGCCTTTGCCAATGAGATTCGCCTCCTCGGTTCCGCTGAGGATTTTGATGCGATGGCCAGTGGCCTCAAACGTAGCGTCTTGAAAGGCTTCCCGATTACTGGCGTCGCGCACCGCACTGGTCGCCACGAGTTGCAGGTGATCTGGATTGCAGGGAATAGAGAGGGCGATGAGCTCACGGATGGCGCTCAAGCCGCGGCGCATGCCTGCTTCACTCAAGTACGGATTGTCATGGCTAATTCCCTCACTGATTCGCGCCTCGATCGTTTCGGATAGCAGGGGTGCAAACTCGCCATGCTCGCCGCGTGCGACGATCAGGATTTTGATCGAATTGCTACCGATATCTATGACCGCGACGGAGGGCATGCTCGTTAGAGTTCGAATGTTGCGGGAGCGATCAGGAGGACGAATTCACCCTTGCGGCTGGTCTGAGCGAGTTTGACCTGAACTTCGCCTGCCGGGCCAATTAGAAATTTCTCGTGAAGTTTCGTCACTTCTTTGGCCACACCGATGATACGATTTTCACCCAAGGTGGCGACGATTTCAGCGACGGCTTTCTCGATCCGGTGGCAACTTTCGTAGAGAACGATTGTGTAATCGAACTCCTGGTATTTCTCGAAAAAGCGAGTGCGCACGGCGCTCTTCGGGGGGAGGAATCCTGCAAAGAGAAATCCGTTGGTCGGAAGCCCGCTCGCGCTCAGCACGGTCGCGACGGCATTGGCGCCCGGCACGGGAATCACGGGAAGGTCAGCTTTGCGGCAGGCGCGAACGAGCCTGAAACCGGGGTCGCTGATTGCCGGTGTGCCCGCATCGCTAACGATGGCGACAGATTTGCCCGCACGGAGTTGATCGGCGAGCTTCTCCGCGGCTTCGATTTCGTTGTGATCGTGGTAGGCCGATAGTGTTGGGGGAGCGATCTCGAGACGTTTGAGCAGACCGCCGGTCGTGCGCGTGTCTTCGCAAGCAATGATGTCTACTTGGCCGAGGATGGTCTTGGCGCGTGCGGTGATATCAGCGAGATTCCCGATCGGCGTCGCCACGACGTAAAGGTGGCCCGGTTGGGCTTGGAGGGAGGAGTTTTGCGTGGAGTCAGGCATGCCAACAAAAAATCCGGCCGAAGCCGGATTGGGGAGCAGGGATCAGTATCACTGCGGTGTGAGTCCGGGGATTTCACCTTCAAAATCAGCCGGCCGTCCCCATGGAATTGAAGAACCTTTGCTTCCCCGGGTCGTGCAACCGACGAGGAAAGCTCCGACAAAGATAAGCAAGAGGGCAATGATTCGTGTCTTGGTGTGTTTCATAATACTTAAGGTGTTAAGGTGGCGAAATCGCCCTTTTATAGGGTGTCACGCAAAGAATCTGGACGGACTTGCGCAATGGAATAATTCTCCCGCACGTCACTGATTTGAACCGTGGCGAGCTGCTTGGTTCCACGGCGAATGTCCATTTGTTGAGAAGGAAGCGCGCCGTAGCTCGCACCGTAGTTAAGCACGACGAACGCATTGGACGGTCCAACGCTGACGACGCGCGTGCTACGACTGCGGTGGGTGGTGAGGACGGGAATGGCCGGAGTCTGCGACGCAGGAGACTGGAGCGTAGCGAGTTGCTGCTCGAGATCGCTGATCGCTTGACGGTAGGAAGCGATGGTTTCAGGGGAAGCTTCCGAGGCGCGAGCTTGGGCCAGCGCTGCCGTGAGCGAAGCGACTTCGCCGCGGAGGTTGCGTTGCGTCTCCTTGGATTCGGCCAGGTTCTTCTCCAGTTCTTCGATCTCGCGTTGGAGAATGATCAAGTTCGTGCGAGTCGAGGTGAGTGATATTTTCGTTTCGCCCAGGTCGGCATCAAGCTCGTGGAGTTGCGCTTGCTGCTGTTCAGTCAGCTCCAGAGAAGTGGCGAGGTTCGCGGTGAGCGCTTGGTTCTGTGATTGAGCCGAACTGAGAGCGAGTTCTAGGCGGGACTTCTCACTCGAACTGCGCCAGTAGAGGCCGCCGAGAATCGCCGCAGCGATCACGTTAAGGAGAGTAATAATGACCGAGAGATTTTTCACCGTGCTGCGCTTAGTTCTGTTTCTTCAATGCGGATATGCAAAGTGAAAACCTCGGATCATTTGGCCGTGTAGATCGAATCAAAACATGGCTCGCGAGCTTCTTTGCCAATACTGCCATTGGCCGCGAGATGTTCGAGAATCTTGAAGCTGAGTTCGGGACAGCCGTCTGCTTTCTGCGCGAGTTGCTCGGCGGTTCCGGAACTTTCGGCCAAAGCGGCTTTGAGTTTACCGAGTAGGTCGATGACACCCGTCGCGGCTTTCTTGCCCGCCTCGACGCCCGGTTGGTGGTAGGCGTTGATGTTGATGAGGGAGGCGTAGAGCCCGACCACACGCTCATACAGCGCGATCAACATGCCTAGCGTGCGGGGTGAGACTTCGTCGATCGTAATCGTGATCGAAGAGCGATCCTTTTCGCTCAGAGCATCACGGGTGCCGAGATAGAAGCCCTGCAGGTAATCACCGGTGGTCACGCCGTCCTCGACTTGCATCGAATCACCGGAGCGATCCTTGAGCACTTCGATAAACGTCACGAAGAAATTGCTGACACCTTCGCGGAGCTGTTGCACGTAAGCGTGCTGATCGGTCGAGCCTTTGTTTCCGTAAACGGCGATGCCCTGATTCACGACGTTGCCATCGAGATCGAGCTCTTTGCCGAGCGACTCCATGACGAGTTGTTGTAAATAACGTGAAAAGAGCAGCAGGCGGTCTTTATAAGGAAGGACAACCATGTCTTTGCTACCGCGACCATCGGTCGCGAAATGCCACATGAGCGCGAGTAGTGCAGCAGGATTCTCCTTTGTGTTGGTGGAGCGGGTGACCGCGTCCATCTCATTCGCACCCGCAAGCATCTCATCAATATCGAGCCCTTGGAGAGCAGCGGGAAGGAGACCGACCGCACACAATTCCGAGGTGCGGCCGCCAACCCAATCCCACATGGGGAAGTCCTTGAGCCAACCTTCGCCTTTGGCGATTTGATCGAGTTTCGAACCGGCGCCAGTGACGGCAACAAAGTGTTTGGCATGATCTATCCCGGCGGCTTTGAAGGCCGCGGCGGATTCGAGCATGCCGTTGCGTGTTTCCACCGTGCCTCCCGATTTCGAAACCACGACGACGAGTGTTTCGGCAAGTTTGCCCGACAAGCTATCCAGCACGTAGTCCATGCCATCGGGATCGGTGTTGTCGAAAAACGAAACCGTCATTTTGTCTGCACTCGGTTGCCCCAGCGCGTGGTTCACAAGTTGAGGCCCGAGGGCTGAACCGCCGATTCCCACAACGAGCACATGAGTGAATTTTTGGCCGCTCGCGGTCTTGATTTCACCGGAGTGGATTTGCTGCGCGAAATTTTTGATGTCGGCGAGCGTGTCCTGAATGGCGCTACGGAGTTCATCAGTGGGCGCGAGCTCGGGAGCGCGTAACCAGTAATGGCCGACCATGCGATTCTCATCGGGATTGGCGATGGCGCCTTGTTCGAGCGCGGCCATATCAGCGAAGGCCTTTTGCATGGGTGCTTCCATCTTGCCCAGAAAATCATCGGGGAAGGGGATGCGACTGATATCGAGCCCAAGCCCGAGATCCGAATTTTGGTAATAGTGAGTTTTGAAGCGAGACCAGGACATGGAGATAGGGTTTACTTTTATAGATTCTTGTCGGTCACAGCACCTTCGGAAGCACTGGCAACGAGCTTGGCGTATTTCGCGAGCACGCCACGCGTCTCAGTGGGCGGACGCGGCTGATACGCGGCCATCCGGCTTTCATATTCCACGTCGGGAATGAGCAACGAAATCGTGTTTTTTACCGCGTCGATTTCGATAGTGTCGCCGTTCTGCACGATCCCAATCGGGCCGCCATTGGCCGCCTCTGGGGTGATGTGGCCAACGTCAAATCCGTGGGAGCCACCGGAGAATCGGCCATCGGTGATGAGGGCGACATCCTTAATGAGTCCGCGACCAGCAACCGCACTGGTAGGTGAAAGCATCTCACGCATGCCGGGGCCGCCGACCGGACCTTCATTGCGAATCACAACCACATCGCCTTTGACGACATCGCCGGCAAGAATGCCGATGAGCGCATCTTCTTCGCCTTCGTAAACTTTCGCAGTGCCTTTGAAATAGAGTCCTTCTTTACCCGTGATTTTTCCGACTGCACCAGTGGGCGCGAGGTTACCGTGGAGGACGCGTAAATGTGTCTCCGGTTTGATCGGCTGATCCCATGGATGGATAATATCCTGTTCGGTCGGGTATTCGCCATAGGGAGGAACATCCTTGAGCGATTCTGCCAGAGTCTCGCCGGAAACGGTGAGACAATCGCCGTGCAGCATCCCACGATCGAGGAGCATCTTCATGAGGGGACGAATCCCGCCGACGCGAATCAGGTGGCTCATGTTGTATTTGCCGAAAGGCTTCAGATCAGCCAGTAGGGGCACACGTTCACCAATTTCCTTAAAGTCGTTCAACGTGAGATCTACTTCGGCGGCGTGGGCGATGGCTAGAAGGTGGAGAATGAGATTGGTCGATCCGCCCAATGCGAGACAGGTGACGATCGCATTTTCGAAGGCCTCGCGTGTCATGATATCCCGTGGAGTGATTCCTTTTTCGAGCATCACCATGACGGCGGCTCCGGCGCGTTCGCAATCGAGGCGTTTATCTTCGCTGACCGCTAATTGGGCACTGCTGTTGGGCAGACTCATGCCGAGTGCTTCTATGGCCGAGGCCATGGTGTTGGCCGTATACATGCCGCCGCATGATCCGGGTCCGGGAATGGCCGATTCTTCCACGGCTTTTAGAGCAGCCTGATCAAGCTCGCCCTTGGCGTGTTTCCCGACGGCCTCAAAGACTGATACAATATCGAGCGGTTTTTCCTGATCGCAATCACCAGGGGTGAAACCGGGAAGAATGGTGCCACCGTATATGAAGACCGCCGCGCGGTTGAGTCGCGCGATCGCGATCATCGCTCCGGGCATGTTTTTATCGCAGCCGCCAATCGCGACTAATCCGTCGAAACCTTCGGCGGCAATGGCGGTCTCGATCGAATCGGCGATGACTTCACGGGAAACCAAGCTGTAGCGCATGCCCTTGGTGCCCATGCTGATGCCATCTGTTACCGTGATAGTGTTGAAATAGACGGGTTTACCACCGGCATTGGAGACGCCTTTACGGGCGCGATCACTCAGCTCTCCGAGATGCACATTGCAGGGCGTCATGTCGCTGGGCGAGGAGGCGACTGCGATCTGTGGCTTTTTGAAATCATCATCGGTGAAACCGACTGCACGCAGCATGGATCTGGCGGGGGCGCGATCATTGCCGTCGACGACGACTGAAGAGTATTTACGAAGGGTGGATTTAGGCTTATCGGCACTCATGATAATGGCTCAAAAAGAACCATACCGCGTCACGTCGGGCAAGCCGCATGTCCAGAATAGGAGTCATTCTCCTATTCCATGGCTGAGTAATACTTTAGGGATTGCTTCACCTTGGTCGCACCTCATTCACTCATGACCCTATATTCGCATGGACTTTAATCTGAAAAAAGTGCTCCGAGCGCTCCTCTTCTCATCGAGCCAGCCCTTGTCGATCAAGGACATCCAAGGTTTGTTCACCCGCTTTCATGAAGCCGCGGAAAAGAAGCCTGTTGCTGCGACAGAAGGCACCGAAGCTCAGGCCGAGCCGGCTGAGATTACCGGTGAAGAAGTCGCCGAGATCGAAGTGGATGATGCCGAAGATCTCGAACTTTACGGCGATGTTCCGACTCTCGTGACTGCTGCTCAAATTCGGGAAGCGATGGAAACTCTTCAGGATGAAATGCGCACCGAAGGCGATGATCTGGTGCTGATCGAGGGTCCGCAGGGCTATCGTTTGATGACACATCCTCGCTATGCGCGTTGGATTCGCGTGCTGCGCAACGATCCTCCACCTTTGAAATTGAGCCGCTCATCACTGGAAACACTCGCGATCGTAGCTTATCGCCAACCCGTGACTCGCGGCGAACTCGAAACGATCCGTGGTGTTTCTGCCGATGCCGGTATCAGTAAACTCCTCGAACGTGAGTTGGTTTATATCGTAGGCCGCGCCGATACGCCGGGGCGTCCGATTCAATACGGCACGACCGATCAATTCCTCGAATTCTCCGGGATCAAGTCTCTCGATGAACTTCCCGCTTCGGGTGTGTTGTCGAACAAGCAGATTGACCAGTGGCTGCAGGATGCAATGGATCCGCCGCAACCCTCGGGCGATGCGGAGATGGGATTACCGCTCGAAGAGGGCGAAGGGGATACCCCGAACCTCGAAGGAGTAAGTGTGGAGCATCACGATTCCAAGGCAGTCGTTCCTGCAGAGGAGACACCGGAAGTTCCGGAGGATCTTGCGGAAGCTGAACCGGTTGCAGCCGAATCACCCGAAGTGGTCGCGCCTGAGAATGAGATGGCTACTTCAGAAGAAGACTCTAAAAACTCCTGATATGGAACTGGGCCCAATACGTGATAAGATCGATGCACTCGATTCTCAACTGGTTGAAATCATTAATCAGCGTTTGGAATTAGCTGCCGAGATCGGCAAAATCAAACGCAGCACCGGCGGTGATATTTATGTGCCCGAGCGTGAAGATGCGGTGCTGCGAAAAGTCAGCGCATTAAACAAAGGGCCGGTCCGCAACGAAGCGTTGCAGGCGATTTATCGTGAGTTGATGTCGGCTGCGATCGCTTTGGAAAAACCCTTGCTGATCGCTTACCTTGGTCCCGAAGCAACGAACACTCATGCGGCCGCAATCAAGAAATTTGGGGCGAGCGTTGATTATCATGCGATGTCGACCGTGAGTGATATCTTTACCGCGGTCGAAAAAGGTGAGGCCGATTACGCGGTGATCCCGATTGAAAATTCCACCGAAGGTTCGGTTCGCGAAGCGCTGGACAGTTTCGTCGAGAGCGATCTGAAGATTGTCGCGCAGATCTACACCGAAATCACCCATGCGTTAATTTCAAATTCTCCTCTTGAAGCAATCACCAAGGTTTATTCGAAGGATCAGGCTTTGGCGCAATGTCGCCATTGGTTGCAGCGTCACTTACCGCATGCGCAGCTCATCGAATCGTCGAGCACTTCCCGGGCCGTGCAAATCGCGCGTGACGAAAAAGGGGTGGCTGCCGTCGCTGGTCAACTCGCGGGTGAGCACTACGGCGTTCCGGTCGTGATGAAAAATATTCAGGACAAGGCCGACAACACCACGCGCTTTTTCGTGATTGGCCGCAAGCCTTCCGGACCCGTGGGTGGAGGAAAAGATATTACGAGTTTCCTTGTGTCGTTGGGGGATGAAGCGGCGTCGCATTCCGGCGCGTTGTTGAAGATGCTTATGCCTTTGGCGGAACGTGGGGTGAATCTTTCCAAGATCGAATCGCGCCCGAGCAAGAAGCGGCCTTGGGACTATTTCTTCTTCATTGATGTGACCGGTCATTTCGACGATCCGGCAATGAAAGAAGCCTTGGCCGAATTGAAAAAATTCTGCCCGGTCGTCAAATGGTTGGGCAGCTATCCCGCCGTAACCAAATAAGCGTGATGTCGGACATTCTAAGAATTGGACTGATCGGTGCGGGGCAAAATACCCGCACGATGCACATTCCCGGATTTCAGGCGATTGACGGAGTCGAAGTCGTGGTCGTAGCCAATCGATCGCGTGAATCCTCCCAGCGCGTTGCGGATAAATTTGGAATTCCGCGGATTGCGGATAGTTGGCAGATGGTCGTGGCAGATCCCGAAGTAGATGCAATTTGCATCGGCACCTGGCCTTATCTTCATGCTGAGATCACCTGCGCGGCGCTATCCAAGGGGAAACACGTTCTCACCGAAGCGCGAATGGCACGTAATCTCACCGAAGCCGAAGAGATGCTGGCCGCTTCTCGCAAATATTCCGATCTGGTGGCTCAGGTGGTGCCTTCACCCATGACGTTGCCCTTGGATCAAACGATTAGGGAGAAGATCACTTCGGGACATCTGGGCGATATTCGAGAAATCTGTGTGACTCATACCACGAGTGGCAATGCGGATGCGTCGACTCCGATGACGTGGCGACAGGATTTCGAGTTAAGTGGTTACAACACCATGGCACTCGGTATTTTTTACGAAGCCGTGCTTCGCTGGATGCAAGCCGATGTGAAGGTGGAATGCGCGAATGCCGCGATTCACACGCCGCAGCGTTTGCGATCCGATGGCTCCATGGGTGAGGTCAAGATTCCCGAAAGCCTTACGGTCCTGGGTCGTTACGAGCAGGGCGCGCGATTGATCATGCATTTAAGCGGTGTCGAGCGTGGACCGTCCCGCGAGGAGATCCGTATACACGGCTCCGAGCGCAGTCTTCGCATCAGTATCTTTACTGCAGAAATGTGGGAAACAGATGCGAGCGGCGTAGAAACGCCGGTCGTGATCGATGAGGCGCTGAAGCAAGCATGGCGAGTTGAAGCCGATTTTGTTGACTCGATCCGAGAGGATGCTCCAGTGCGTTTAACGGATTTCGAGACCGGGGTGCGCACGATGCGATTCACCGACGATGTCTGGCACGCCTGGTCGGGTAAGTGAGCGTATTATTCCCAACGGCTTGTGATAAAGTGACTGTCATTGCGAAGGAGTGCCGCTAGCGGCACGACTGCGGCAATCCACGACTACCCATTCCGGTCGTATTTTTTAAATCGTGGATGGCCATGTCGCTATACTCCTCGCCATGACAACTGATTTGGTGAACGCGTTAACCAGTGATGGAACGCGAGTAGCTCGCGTCTGCTGCTTTTTCGGGGAAGAGTAAGGGGCGATCACGGTATTTCCAAAAATAGATTCCCACCAAAGTCGCGGCGAGTATTCCGATGACGATGAAGAATAGGATCAGGCACCCGCGCTTAGCTTCCGTGCTCGATTTAAGCGGATTCGGCTGCATGACCGAACCGGTGTTCTCTGCTCGTGCGGGATCGACGGGATCAAGCGCCGCTGCGAGGGGCTCTTCGCGTTCAAGCGGGATAGATTGCCCTTCGGAGTGAGTTACGATTTCCGCATCGAGCCAATCGAGATGCTGTTGAACGAGCTCTCGTTGACGACGAAGTTGGGATAATTTCTCCGGTGACATGGGAAGGGGAAGTTTCCGGGCAACAAAAAACGCAGCCTGATATTAGGCTGCGTTTGAAAGTGAAAACAAACGTTTCGTTTAGAGGACTGCGACGCTGCGCTTCGACTTGTCGAAGGTCACGACGCCGTCTGTGAGGGCGAAGAGTGTCCAATCACGTCCGACGCCGACATTCTTACCGGGGTGGAATTTAGAGCCGCGCTGACGAACGATGATGTTGCCTGCGATGACGGATTCACCACCGAAATGTTTTACCCCAAGTCGCTTGGACTTGCTGTCGCGACCGTTGTTTGAAGTTCCCTGACCTTTTTTATGCGCCATGACGTATAATCTCCTTAAGCTGTGATAGTCTCAATTTTAATGACAGACAGTTCCTGACGATGGCCGCGCTTGCGAACATAGCCCTTACGTTTCTTTTTCTTGAAAACGACGACCTTTTTTCCGCGCTTGTTTTCAAGCACTTTGGCCGAGACGGATGCGCCATCAAGCAGAGGGGTGCCGACCTTGAAGGCTTCACCTTCTCCGGCCGCCAGAACGTCCTTAATCTCCACAGTAGCACCAGCTTCTGTGTCCTTATAACGGTTAACAATTAGGATGTCGCCCTCGGTGACAGTGAACTGTTGGCCTTGGGTTTTGATAGTCGCTTTCATAAATAAAGTGGAGATAGAGCAGTTTCGGGTCGTTGAAAGCAAGGATTTATTTGGGAGAAAAGGAGGTTTCGGTGCATTGCACGGAATGATGGCTTCGAGAAGGTGATTTTAGACTAATCACCTCGACTAAATACGACTCGTTCAGAGCGGCGGTGGGATCTCAAAATCAGCGACTCCCTGGTGAGCGGCATTCGCAGAGGCATAGGGCAAAGCCGCTTCGACTGCTTTGGCGAGCGGTAACTGCAGAGCCAGCAATCCATGTAAAATCACCGCGAAGAGCACATCTCCGGAGCCGGTGGGAGAGATTTCCGTAATCTTCGGTGGAGTGAATTCGATGGGGTCGCTTTCATTTGCGGTCATCCAGACCGAATCGGGACCGTTGGAGATGACCCAGTTCTTCACGTCCCATTTCTCAGCGGCCGTTCGCAAGCGCGATTCGACTGACTGAGCGCGTTCCTCCTCGGAGTAGAATGCATCAAACTCCTGCCGGTTGATTTTGATGAGTTCGATGGGGAGTGACACGATATCCTGCAACGGAGGACCGTAGGCATCGACATAGAGTAGGCCGCGCCGGGCCCAACGTTCGATTTCCGCTCGCAGGGGAGTGTAGTCGTGGTCGCTCCATCCCGGGAAACTCCCGCAGAGGGCGAGCACTTGTCCGTCGGGAAGATTGCGGAGGAAATGCGCGCACGCGTTGATCGCATCGGCGTCGGGCGTGGCATTGGGACCGAGGAAAGTCGTTTCGGCTTGCTGCTCGCTCCAGATCACCGTGCCGGTGCGCGCGGCCTGCTTCGTTTCGAAATTGCGATAAGTGATTCCTCGCTGGCGTAACCAGGCTTCGCTTTCAGCTCCGGAGGCTCCCCCCGCGAAGATTAAGGCGGTGCTGTCTGTGTCCAGTCGCGCGAGCATGTTGCTCACGTTTACTCCCTTGCCGCGGGTGTGGAACGATTCTCGGGTGGCCCGCTCGGTTTTGCCGATTTCCCACGTATCGTATTCGAGCGTGCGTTCGGCGAGGAGGTTGCCGGTTAGCGTATAAATAGAGGTAGAGAGACTCATCGGAAAAAGGATCGCCTGCGACGAATACCGCCTCGAGCAAAAACCTGATTCACCAAAAACGACAGTCCGAAAAGTGAGGCCACTGTGCGCACGTTGCGCATCGCGCCGACGACTTCGGTGATTCAGCCACGTTTTTCTTCGGGCACTTTTCGAAGCACTAAACAGCTCAGCATGCTGAAGACGGGTGCGGAGAGAAACGCGAAGTGGTAGATCGTGAGTGGATTATAGCCCTGAGCTTTGGCCCAAGTAATGATAAAGCCACCCAGCGGAGGCGCGACCGCCGCGGCCAAACAGGAGATGGAGACAAACAACGCGATGCCCATCGTGCGTGAGTCGGGAGGCATGAGTTTTAGCAGAAGGCTGAAAATGCCGATACCATAGCCGGTACTAAAGAGGCCGCCAGAGATCGAGACGATATAGAACAGCCAGATGTTCCCCGTATCCACGAAGCAGAGAATCAGGGCGAAGACCTGCCAGAGCGCGAGCGCCACGATGGCCGTCGGGATATTGCCATATTTGTCGGATAACTTGCCCCAGGCGGGAAAGGCGACTGCTGCTCCCAATGGGCCGAAGCGCAGGATCCAATTCGCTTTGGCCACAGTGATATGGAGTTGCTCATACATGAAGACGGGTAAGAAGGGGCCAAATAGATTGATCGTGAACCCCATGAGCGCGGCGAAGGTAATGAATCGCACGAGGGCCGGATTATTCCGGACATTTCGCACCTGTTCCTGTCAGGGGAGCTGGGCGATGGCGGGATTGTGACTCGTATGGGAGGTCATCTTTTGTTGCCAGAGCACCGAGAAGATTCGCAGCACGATCGCTCCGCCGAACAGGATCACATAAGCGATGAGCGAGCCTTTCATTAAGGAAAGCAGGCCGGATACGCTCAACAGAAACGCGATCATCGATACGTAGAGTAATCGATTGCGCACACCGAAATATTTTCCCCGTAAACGGGTGGGCACGACGTCCTGCATCCAACCATTCCACGCCACGCCATTGATGGAAGACGCGAGAGAGATGATTGAGAAACCGACGATGAAAACCCACTTGGCCGCGACAGGATCTCCCGCCGGAATAAAGGGCAACGCGGCCGTCAGAAAAATCCAACCGGCGCAATGCAACCAACCACAGGTCACGCATAGCCGCTGCGCATCGAGTCTCTGGGCCAGGAGCGGCGTCAGCAGCACCTGCAGGAAGTTGAAAACAAACGGCAGGGCGACGATCACGCCATAGGTCCGAGCCGGCATGTTGAATATCCCCGTCAAGAGCGCCGCGAGCACAATATTGCCCGGCTGACTCAGCAGGGTGAGTGGTATCGCAGTCACGCCATCTAAAAGGCAGAGCCTCAGATTGTTTCTTAGTAAACTAGGTTTCCCACCCTTGACTGTTATTGCATTCACAGCCCATCAGGCAATGCGTCCCGTTACGGAAAAGTCATGACTCAAATTCGTAGAATCGAAAATAGATCACTCTGCGGGGCTAGGAGCGTGAAATCCGACTGATGAGCACACGCGATAGGGAACGTGATTAGTTGCTGCTAATCCCGGATTTCAGGGATTCATCCGCGGTCAATTCCTCGGGTTTCGGTCTATGGACCTCGTTCAGCGGCTCTGCCTGCTGGTGCTCGATTAGAGTCATGATCCCTACACCGACCTTCATTTTTACTTCGATTTTTACCGGAAGTCGTTGCTGCTCTTGCGAGAGCCAGAGTTCAACCGTCGAACCGCGCTTAAACATCCCCTTCGGTTCCGTCTTCTCCATCTTGGGAATCAAGACGAGGGTCTTGAATTTTCCATAGCTCGTGCGGAGCTTTTCATACCGATCTGCGTAAATGGTCAGTTCGTAAAATTCATCATCGAAAAGAATGAGAGCGTCGCGTTTGTCGCCCGGTTTCATATCCCAGTCGCGGGTTTGCACCAGACTCATCATCAAGTCCATCGGATTGCCCTCCGGCATTTTGATATCCGTGCTTTTCTCCGGATCGGTCTCATTCACGTATGCGGCGATCCGCTGTTCATAATCGAGTGTCAATGTTTGGCGGGTGACTTCATTTTTTTTCTCACTGACATCATTGGCGTGCAGGAGAAGGCCGGTGATCGGATCGAAATAGGCCTCACTGGTTGCGACAAAGGGGTAGAATACTTTGACGATTCCATCAGAGGCGGCGGTCGTGGTGATGCGCAGATGATCAGTATCCTGGGCGGTTACCCGGTTCGCTTCGATGGTGAGTTCACCAGCATGGCGAAAAATGCCCCAGCTCACGCGAAACTTCATTTTTTCTCCATCACGCAAGGGCACTTCGGCGACGGATGCCGTCTGACTCAGCATAAACCCTAGTGCGAGCAGACTGAGGGTGGGGAATGCTTTGAGGAGGAAGCGGAACATGAGCGAGGTGGGTTAAGCTAGTCTCGAATCTCGAACCGTCAATGCGAGGTTAGGGCACCGAGATCGAGGTCGAGTTGGTTTTCTTTGCCGATGGCGAATGCTTCGTAACCTCGTTCTCGAAGCGTGCGGGCAAACTCGTTGGCGTAACCATGCAGCGTAAGGACACGCTTGGGCTTCACTTGATCCACAAACTTTATCAGGTCGGGATAATCGGCGTGATCGGAAAGCGGAAAAGCCGCATCGCATTTGAAGCGGTAGATCGCGCCGGAATCCAGCGCCCAACCCGAAACGATGGCGGTGCGTCGCGCCGGGATATGTTTCAGGATGCCGTTCTTTTGATGTGGAGGTGGGCAGATGATGATATGCCCATCCGATTCGCCTTTTTTGAATTCACGATAGGTGGGAAACTTCACGCCGAATTTTTCGTAGATTTTGGTCAGTCGCATCGCGGCGGGATGCAGCATCACGGGCAATCCTTCGGGCGCGAGCGCGGCGAGCACTTCCTGTGTTTTGCCCAAGCTGTAGCAAAACAGCACGGGGTTGCGTCCCTCGGCCAGTGACTCCCGACAAAATGCCACGATCTCGGCGCGCACTTTTTCTTCGTCTGGAAAATCATAACACGGCAGACCGAAGGTCGTCTCCATGATCAGCAGATCGGCCTGCGGGGTGGCACAGGGTTCGGCAGCCCAGCCGCGCCGCAGTTTGAAATCGCCGGTGTAAAGTAAGGTGCCGTTTTCGTTGTTCAACTCCACGAGACTCGATCCCAGAATGTGCCCGGCGGGATGCAGCGTGATCGAAGTATCCTCCGTAATCGCTTCGGCTTTGCCGTAGGGGAGCACGTGTTCGATTCGTTTACCGCGAAGTCGCTCGCGCATGAGCTGAGCCGTGGGCGCGGAACAAATTAGCTCCTTATGTCGTCCGACGTGATCAGAATGCGCATGGGTGACGACAGAGCGCTGGGCGGAGAATTGAGCATCCATCCACCAGCCGATTTGCGGCAGGCAGAGGCCTTTCTTTAAATACACCTCCCAAGCCATGATGCGCTACGAAACGGGAGCAGATTCGATCTCGGTTGGCGCGACTTCTTCAGAAAAATACTTCTTACTCAAGAGACGCCAAAGCGTCACGAAAAACGCGGTCAACGGAATCGCGAAAAGCATACCGAGCACGCCGCCAAATGCGGTGCCCCAGAAGAAGATCGCGACGATGATCGTGACGGGATGGAGCCCGGTGCGATCGCCCATGATCTTGGGTGTGAGATACCATCCCTCAATATTCTGCACGAGGATCTGCACCGCGACGACCATGCCGAGGAGTTGCCAGCCACCTTCGGGTTGAAAAAAGGCCAAGGGCAGGGCGACGGCCAATCCGATCATCGTGCCGAGATACGGGATGATGTTGAGCACTCCGAGGGCGAGTCCAATCGCGAGACCAAATTTCAGCCCGACCAGAGTGAAGCCCAACGCAAATAAGCAACCCATGATCAGACCGATGAGCAGTTGCCCGCGGAAAAACGAAACCACGATGGCGATGAATTCATTCAGCAAAAAGAGAATGTCTTCGCGCACGGATTTGCTGAGGAAGCTCAGATGATCGGGGAGATTACTGGTTGGCGCGCTGCGTGAGAGCAGAAAGAAAAACAAGTAGATCGGCACGATCGCGAGATGGGCGACGAAGGCGACGGCGCCGAGGGCACCGACACCAGCGGCTTTCAGCGACGGTAGGGCGTGTGAGACGAGAGCATTCATTTCGCCCGTTAAGCCATCGACGATTTTGCGAACAGCCGGATTATCGAGCTGATGTTGGATCATCGCGATCCACTCGGGATAGACGCGCGTGCCATAGGCCCAAATATTATCCCAGAGCGTCGGTGCATAGGCGATGAAGTCTAAAACCTGATCGACGACCGGCGGCACCAGCAGCACGAGCACTCCGGCGAGTGCGATGATGAACAACCCGTAGAGCACAATCACCGCGGCCAATCGTCGGATCTTTAGTTTGTGCTCCGCGATTTCCACGACGGGACGCAAAATCAACGCGAGCACGCCGGCGCAGGCGAGGGGCCAAAGCACGCCAGAAAAGAAGGAGGCCATACGTCCCAGAACGACGAACCCGATGATAAACAATGCGGCGGTGCCGAGCAGCGCCAGCATGGTGAGCGCGAAGCCGACTACCCGCCTTTGGCTACCAGACAGAAAGCGGCTCTCAGGGGTATCAGACATAGTCGCCAACGATTGACCGTGCGGGAGCTTTGACCAGCCCAAATTTGATAAGCAATTCGGCCGAGTAGACTCTGGGTAATCGATGAATCGACAAAAGAGATTCGACGTGAGTATTTTCGCGGTCCCCCTCATTTGTATGATTAACCCCGAATCTCCGAGACTTCGCCTCAATGGCATCAGCAAAGCTTTTGGCGCTACCCAGGCTTTGGATAAGGTTTCGCTCGAAGTCGGCGCAGGAGAGGTGCATGCGCTGATCGGGGAAAATGGGGCGGGCAAGAGCACGCTGATGAAAGTGCTTAGCGGCGTGATCGTCCCGGACGCGGGCACAATGGAATTGGAAGGCGCGACCTATTTGCCGACGGATACGCTTGATGCGAAACGTCATGGCGTGGCGATGATCTATCAGGAGCTCAGCCTCGCGCCTCATCTGAGTGTGTGGGAAAACATCGTGCTGGGTGATGAACCCCATCGTTGGGGCTGGCTGGATCAAAAGAAAGCCCGCGAGCAGGCGCGAGCTGTTCTAGGCCGATTGGCGCATGAGCATCTCGATATCGAAAAACCCGTCGCCACATTTTCCATTGCTGGGCAGCAGATCGTTGAGATCGCGCGGGCGCTGCTTACGGAACCACGGGTTCTGATCATGGATGAGCCCACTAGTAGTCTGACAAAGGAAGACACCGAACGGCTATTTACGGTAGTGCGCCAATTGCAGGAGCAGGATGTGAGCGTGATTTACATTAGCCACTTCCTCGAAGAAGTGCGGAAGGTCGCGCAGATGTTTATAGTGCTCAAAGATGGGCAGAACGTGGGCAGTGGTCAGTTCTCTGACACGGGACATGATGAGATCGTGCGTCTGATGGTCGGCCGCGAGGTCACAGAGCTATACCCGCAACGCACCCCTGCGATTGGCGATAAAGCCTTCGCAATCGGTGAGGGTATTTCGATTCGCAAAGGTGAGATTCTCGGATTGGCGGGATTGATCGGTGCGGGCCGCACGGAACTGATCCGGCGCGCCTTTGGGTTGGATGCGGATGTTTCGATTCACACCAACCCCGCGAATCGTTGGCGCGAGGGCGTCGGCTTCCTCAGCGAGGATCGCAAGGAGGAAGGTCTCATGTTGCCGCTTACGATCGCGGAAAACATCGCGCTCCCGAAATACGCTAAACTCTCACGAGGTGGGATTCTCTCCCTGAGTCGCACCGGTGAGGCTGCCGATAAATGGATTCGTGAAGTTGGTATCAAAGCGCAAAGCGGCGATCAAACGGTCGGCGAGCTCTCTGGGGGCAATCAGCAAAAAGTAGCCATCGCTCGTCTGCTCGAATATCCCTCGCAAGTCTTTCTCCTCGATGAACCCACTCGAGGCATCGATGTCGGCAGCAAGGCGCAGATCTACGACCTGATCGCGAAACTCGCCGATGAAGGGCGCTCCGTAGTCGTAGTGAGTTCCTATCTGCCGGAACTATTCGGTCTCTGTGACCGCATCGCCGTGATGCGCCGCAACGAAGTCGTCGAGATACGGGCCAGAGATGAATGGACTGAAGAAACGCTCATGTCTGCCGCCATCGGAGCCGAAACCACGAATGTGAAATGATGAATCCAAGACAGATATTGAATGTGGGATACTGGAATGGCTGGAAGAATACCTTCGGATTGGTTTCAGGAAGACCATGGCTCCAAAGAATGTATAACCACAGATTGCACAGATGACACAGATGCAAACTAGAATGAAGAAACGGTCTATCCAGCCCGATGCCTTAGTTCCTAATTTCCAGCTTTCCACGTCAGGATTGGGAAGTTTATTTCGCGCCTCTCTCGCATTTCCGTAATTTCATACATGAAAAATATCCTCTCCAAATTCGGACCATTTCTTGGTCTCCTGCTCGTAGTTGGACTGTTCTCGATTGATAGCGAGGTGCGTGAATATTTTCTGAGCTTCGCGAACTTCAAGATCGTGCTCACGCAGACGGTGATCGTGGCAATCGGCGCGCTGGGGATGACGTTGATCATCATCAGTGGCGGGATCGATCTGAGTGTCGGTTCGGTGATCGCGTTTACGAGTGTGGTTGGAGCGTTGTTGATTCAGCAGGAATGGCCGCTCGTAGCGGTGGTGCTTGGAGTGATCGCGGCGGGTGGGCTGATCGGGCTGTTTAATGGTCTGGCGATTGCAGGTCTGCGCGTGACTCCGTTTATCATCACGCTCGGCACGCTGGGTATCGCACGCGGGGTAGCCAAGTGGCTCGCGAATAATGAGACGGTCAATTACGACACCTCGCCACTCAACAGTTGGATGACGACGCTTAATCCTTTCGATAAAACGCTCCCGGCTGGTGCATGGGTCGCAGTGGGATTGGCGGTGCTTACCGCGATCATGTTACGACGCACGGTTTTTGGTCGGCACATCTTTGCGATTGGTTCCAATGAAGCCACGGCGCGGTTATGCGGCGTGGCGACGGTGCGAAACAAAATCTACATCTACGTGCTCGCGGGCTGCTTCTTTGGGCTCGCGGGGCTGATGCAATTGTCGCGTCTGAGGCAGGGCGATCCGACAGTCGCGATTGGCGTCGAGCTCGATATCATTGCGGCAGTCATTATCGGCGGTGCGAGTTTGCATGGTGGAGTAGGGACCGTGCTCGGTTCGATGATCGGGGCGCTGATTATGGCCGTGCTCCGCAACGGTTCTCAACAGATGGGTTGGCCAACGTATTTCCAGGAAATCATCATCGGCTTGGTGATCATCGCCGCAGTGTTCTTGGATCGTTTACGGCAGACGCGCACAAACTAGGGGATGGATTAACCGCTAAGCTCGCAAAGAGCGCAAAGCAGATAGGCCAGTTCGCATGATAATCATCCGCTGTAAACTGGACTAAACCGCAGGAACATCACCTCGACCACTTTTCTCGCCATTCCAGATCATGGACTGAAACCAATCGTCTCTCTCCAGTTTCCTGAAACCTGAACTTACGTAGAACTTTTCCGCTGCCGAGTTTGCTGTGAATACTGATAGTTTAATTGGCAGGTTGAGTCTCTTAGCTTCCGACATCAGTCCCTGCATAATCTGTTTGCCCGCTCCTTTGCGTTGGTAGCGTGGAATCAATCCTAGGCTTTTGACGTAAAGAAAATCGGCTGCGTGAAGCACTTGAACATAACCCGCGGCTTGGTCTCCTGCCAGAAGCAGGTGCGTATCACAGCACTTTCAACTTTTTGAAAACTTGTCTTTTTGCCATGCTTCATGCCAGCCCCAGATCTTTTCAATATGCGCCCGAAAAAGTAACTAATTAAGAGCGGAGAACATTGCGTATTCATCTTCGCGGACTAGGCGTTGGAATATTCTTGGTGTCATGTAATGGGGGAACTGGTTTCCAACAGATGGGCTGGGCGACTTACTTTCAGAAAAGAGCGCGAATTAGGAGGGTTGTTCGTATGATAGCCATCCGCTGTGAATTGGACTAAACCGCAAATAGTAACACATGGATCCACATTTTAAGGAAAGTGCTTTTTCCTGAGCCATATTTTGAGCTCAACGCAACTACTAGGCTGCCCTCAATGTAATCATGTTCGACAGCAATAAATTCCTCTAGGCGTTGCGAGAATGCCTTCAGTTTAAGTAGATCATCTTCAAATGTTGCGACTTCCAAGGATTAATTATTGTTGTAGCTATTAGGTTTCAGATGCTCAAGCAACGGCACGCGGACGTGAAACTCTTTCATCACATCGAGATCGATGTTAGCGATGACAACGGAATCTTCGCCAGGTTTTCCCTGTGCGAGGATTTTGCCATGGGGATTGGCGATGAGAGCGACGCCGCGGAAATGTGGGCCGAGGAGGACGGAACCAGCGACGAAGATGCCGTTGTCCATGGCACGGGACCGGAGGGCGAGTTCCCATTCTTCATCAGGACCAAACCAGGCTGCGCAGGAGAGGGCGAGTTGGGCGCCGTTTTTAGCGAGGGAACGAACTGATTCCGGAAAGCGACTGTCGTAGCAAACGATCATGCCGATTTGAGTGTCTTGTAACGTGGCGACAGGGAATCCGGTGCCGGGAGTGGCCCATGATTTCTCGGTGTCCCACAGATGCACTTTGCGGTAGCGCAGGATCTCCATGCCGTCCTCATCGTGAAGAAGCATTGTGTTGTGCTTGAGTCCGGTCTGTTCGTTTTTTTCGGCGATGCAGCCGGCAATTGCTAAGCGATGTTCACGCGCAATCGCGCTCAACTGTTGGCTGATCGGACCGGGAATCGGTTCGGCGGCTGCGGCCACCATGTCGGGTTTCCCGTAGCCGGTGACACCCAATTCGGGCAGAACGAGCAGAGAGACGTTGTCAGCGGTGGCTTGTTCAGCGAGACGGCTGATCGTCGCGAGATTGGCCGATGCGTCGCCGTTGATTGCCGTGTATTGAGCGCAGCCGATCCGAAGAGTCATGGGGAAACTGTAAGTGGAATCGCGCAGCGATCCACACTGAA
Organism: Opitutaceae bacterium; assembly: GCA_002713695.1. Lineage (GTDB taxonomy): Bacteria > Verrucomicrobiota > Verrucomicrobiia > Opitutales > Opitutaceae > Cephaloticoccus. Next base: position 57,304 of record PAUB01000050.1, on the reverse strand, counting down.
AGTTAGAAGGATGAAGGTAGAATGCAGAATACGGAGTTTTAAACCGTTGATCTGCGCTTATGGGCACTAATGCAGACCGACTTAATGAAAGGCAGTTACTGCAACGAAATACACGAAATCAGAATAATCCCTTTTCGTGTATTTAGTGTGTTTCGTGGTTTAACAGTCCGACTCTCCGCGTCCTCCGCGTTTAAACCTTATCTGCCTCTCAGCTCAGTGATCAAATAGGGTCTGCTCGGAGATCAGACCTTACCTGAAGGCGGGATCGGCGATCCAGCCCTACAATTCTTTGCTGAGGACCTTAGCGTTGCGGCCGTTGGTTTCGTAGGTCGCTAGACGCGGAGCGGGGAGCACCGACTTGTCGGATTCGCTGAAACCGCAGGCTTTGGTGAAGAAGCCGAAATTCTGAGTCGAGAGGGCGACGATTGTTTGAGCGCCTTGTTCCTTGGCTTGGAGGCAGGCGTAATCGACCATCTTCTTGCCGATGCCACGTTTGTGATAAAGTGGCAGGACGAAGAGTGATCCGATCTCCGCGATGGCAGGAGTATCGTCAAAGGTAATCAAATGCACGCAGGCGATGATGTTTTCATCGATTTCGAACACGTAGAACTGTTCGATGTTTTCCTCAATCGATTGGAGGGTGCGGTGCAGGAGGGCGTCCTGTTTGACCGCAGCTCGCGTGAGGCTGAACACGAAGGGAACGTCGTGCTGGGTGGCTTTGCGGATCTGCTGGTAATCGTTGCCGTAGATCAGCGTGCCGACACCTTCGTTGGAGAAAATTTCGTTAAGTAGGCCATCGAATATCCGGCCATCGACGAGGTGCACGCGGGGCGTGCCATTATCAATCGCACGGACGGCATAGCGTGCTTTGCTGCGGCATTGATCGGCGACTTCCTCAGGGGCATCGGCCAATTGCTTGCGCAGCACCTCTACCGAAATCTGCGGGCGCACGGCTTCTTTGATCGTGAGACCGGCCTGGCGGGTGAGGTAAATGATTTTGGTCGCGTCGAGGGCATCGGCGAGTTCGGAGGCGAGTAGATCGGAATTCACGCGGAGCGATTTACCGTCTGCTCCGAAAGCAAGAGGCGAGATGACAGGAATCACCTGATCGTTGATCAAGGTGAGAATAAAATCGCGATCGATCCGATCCACGCGGCCCGTCAATTCCTGATCGACTCCTTTGATGATGCCGGTGGGGAGGGCGCGGACACTGTTGGTGATGACGCCCTTGAGATCGTTTTGCGCGAGGCCTTCGAGCATGAGATGCGAGACGCGGGATGAAGCCCGGATCGCGAGGTCGAGGGTGGCAGCATCGGTGACGCCATCGCCATGCACATCCGAGATCGGAATGTTGCATAGTTCGGAGAGGTCTTTGAGTTGGCGTCCCACGCCGTGCACGAGGACGACTTTGATCCCGAGACTCCGGAGGACGGCAATATCGACGAGCAGGTTACTGAAATTATCGTCGGCGATAATCGAACCATCGAGTGCGATGACGAAGATCTGACCTTGGAAGCGGGGCACGTATTTCAAGATCCCACGGAGATCCGTGGGTTTGATGGTGGTCGCGTGAGCAGCAGTGCCCGCGGCCGGAGGGGCCTGTTCTTGATCAGATGACATTTTCGTGTCCGCGGTTCTTATGGAAGAAGTGCTTCGCGTCAATGCACTTGCAAGGCCCAGGTGAGCGAGGATTTAGCTCCGGCGAGGGTCACTTGATAGTCGCCGGGTTTGAAGGCACCGCCGGGGATAATCAGGCGCATGGTGTTGTCGCGGCGTCGGGTAAGGAGGCCGCCTTCGAGTTTTTCGATCTCGGGAATGATGAAAATGCGATCTCCCCGCACATAAACGTAGGCCGCAGTGGTCTGTTGCTTGAGATCCGCGGTGACCGATTGCACAGAGAGAATATAGGGCATTAGCGTATTGGCATGCACGCCGGCATTAAGCTGATCGTAGGAATCGGCCATAACCGGCTGGTCGAACAGGCTTTCGCGCAATGTATGCGGGATGTCGCCGGGGATGGTTTTGGCGTCGACGGTGGATTCGTGGCGATGCGGGTTGGTGGGTCGGTCGATGCGCACGGGAATGCGTTGATAACCAGCGGTGAGGAGATTGCGAGTCTGGCCGCGCTCTTTCATGTCGTTAAACGGTTCGTAGGCCTTGTTCGGCTTCCGGTATTGGAGCGTAACCGCGGTGTAGCCCGCCATGAATAGAATGATGGCGAGGGCGATCCATTTCATGGACCAAGGTTTGGAGGGAGGGCCGGGGAGCTTAGGCATGGCGAAAGCCGAGTAACGCGCTGAGAGGAGAATGCGCAAATAAAATTGCTCCAGAGCGTGGGTGGTGTTTCGTTGCCGCTCTCCATGAAATTTTGGTCCCAGTTTTTTATTCCCACTCTTAAGGAAAGCCCGGCGGATGCCGAAATCGCTTCGCATCAGCTTTTGATGCGAGCCGGACTGGTGCGTAAACTAGGCGGGGGGCTTTACACCTACATGCCGCTCGGGCAACGCGTGATGCGCAAGATCACCGAGATTTGCCGACAGGAAATGGATCGCGCAGGCGGGATTGAGCTATGGATGCCGCATTTACATCCCGCTGAGAATTGGAAAAATGGTCCACGTTGGAACGCGACGCGTGAAATCATGTATCGCGCCGATCATGCCGGCGATGGGCAGATGCTATCCGATGATCCTGAATTTGTGCTCGGACCAACTCACGAGGAGGTAGTCACGCCGTTGATTAAAAACGAGCTGACGAGCTATCGGGATTTGCCGAAGAATTTTTATCAAATCGCCACCAAGTTCCGGAATGAGATCCGTCCACGTTACGGGCTGATGCGTGCGCGTGAGTTTGTGATGATGGATGCGTATTCGTTCGATGCGGATCAGGAAGGCGCCGTGGTGAACTACCACAAGATGAAGGATGCCTACGCGGCTTTCTTTAAGCGTCTGGGGGTTTTCGCGATCGCCGTCGAAGCCGATACGGGCATTATGGGCGGCGATTACTCGCACGAATTTATGGTGCCTGCCGAGATTGGCGATGATGACATCATCTATTGCGAGGAGAGCGGTTACGCTGCGAATCGTGAAAAGGCGACGAGCGGTCTCGTGCCAAAGGATGTCGTGGTGGCAGAACCGGTTGGCGCGATGGAAGAATTTGATACCCCCAATACGAATACGATCAAAGCGTTGGCTAGCGAACCTTACAATGTGCCGGCGGATGCGCAGTTTAAGACCTTAGTCTATGTCGGCGACGACAAGCTTTTCATCGTGATCATGCGCGGCTGCGATGAGCTGGAAGAAGCGAAATTGAGTAGCCTCGGATTCGAGGTCACGCGTCCGGCGACTTTCGATGAAATCGTGGCAGTGATGGGCGCCAAGCCTGGCAGCCTCGGTGCGATCAAGGGCACGATCAAAGACGAAGCCGCACTCGTCGGCGTGTTTGCTGATGAGGCGATCAAACTGATCAGTAACGGTGTGACCGGTGCGAACAAACGTGGCGTGCACGTGCGCAACGTAAATGTGACGCGCGACCTCGCGATCACGAAGTTTGGCGACTTCCGTCGCGTCGGAGCAGGGGAGCCCGATCCTTTTTCCGGACAACCGCTCAAGAGCCGTCGCGGAATCGAAGTGGGGCACGTCTTCGTGCTCGGCACAAAATTCTCTAAAAACTGTAACGCGGTTTACACCGATGCGGATAAGCAGTCGCACCACATGGTGATGGGCTGCTACGGCATCGGCATTAGCCGCACCATGCAGGCGATCATCGAGCAGAGTCGTGATGACAATGGGATCATCTGGCCATGGAATGCAGCGCCATTCCAAGTGCTGGTGACGTTGCTCGATCCTCAGGATGAGAAAGCTTCCGCCGTCGCGAAGAAACTCGCTACCGCAGCCGAAGCCGCGGGTGCGGATGTGTTGATCGATGATCGCGAAGAACGCCCTGGTTTTAAATTCAAGGACGCAGATCTGATCGGGATTCCTCTGCGGATTACGGTCGGTGGCCGTGGTTTGAGAGAAGGCATCGTGGAGATGAAATGGCGCGCTGAAAAAAAAGTGCAGAAAGTAGCTATCGAAGAAGCAGAAACCGTGTTGGCCGAGGCAGTCAAAGCAGCCGCAACGAAAGCATGATCGGAGTAGAGGCCAGAACAAGTTCTGCACCGGAACTCGCCATCGAAACGGAAATCCGTTTGGCGGGACTCTGGCACGTGATCGTGATCAACGATCCGGTGAACCTGATGTCTTATGTCGTCATGGTCTTGCGCAAGATCTTCGGTTTTGATGATACGAAGGCGCGCAAGCATATGCTCGAAGTGCACGAGAACGGTCGCTCGATCGTGTGGAGTGGTGAGCGCGAACCGGCCGAAGCCTACGCCAACACCTTACACCAATGGCATCTCTCAGCTGTTTTAGAACGCGATGAAACGGATTGAAGTTAGACTAAGTGTGTCCGTGGTCGCGCCACTGCTCGATGTGATTCGTGAAATGGCCAACAGCCTGTCGAAGAATCTTGCGGTGCCGTTGAAGATCGATGATCTGGATGAGGTGATTCGGGAGGCCTGGGTGAAGGATCTCCAGCGAGAGCAAAATGCCGATCTGGAATTTCTGCTGAGGCTATTTGACGAAGAGTTTTTTCGCGATGGCGCGATCCAACTCGATGAAGATACCGCGGATCGTGTGATTCGGGCCTGCGCAGCGGTGCGCTTGCGGCTGCGTTCGGAACGCTTGCCGGATCTCGATGATGCGATGTTGGAGAGCGCGGATGTGGCGATGAACGAGTTGCCGAAATCGCGCCGCAATGTGTTTCTCTGCTACATCTTCTTGGCGACGTTGCAGGAGTTGATAATCCAGGACCTGGAAATGGGTGAGTCGAAATCTTGATTCGCATTTGACGCGGTTCGGATGCGAGCTAGGTTCGATTCTTCACCCTGCAGTGTTCGAGGTGCCTTATTAAACAGCTCTTCGCCTTTGCTACATTACGGGAGCTAAGAACGTCGCGGAAGCTGCTAGGCCGTAAATCGGAAAGCAAACGCTGCGGAGGAGGTGCCCACTTATACTTAAAGAGGACTTGAGCCCTTGAGGCATACGGCACAGGCGGGGTGTTATTTTACTTTTCAACCACATGAGCATCCAAGAATCCAACGCCCTGCACCTTATCCACGTCCTCTCGGCAGTCGCTGCAGTGGGCACGATTTTCTACGCCTGCGCCGGCGCTCCTGAGACCCGTAAGAAAACACTCATGTGGAGTGGTATCACGGGATTGCTCGTGCTGCTCACAGGCGTTCGCATGTGGCAGGCGATGTATGATTTTCAAGGCACTTGGGCCGTCGTAAAGATTGTTTGCTGGCTCGGTCTCGCTGCGTTGACTGGGATCGCCTACCGCAAGCGTGAACACGCTTCGCTCTGGATCCGCTTGGCTCTCGGGCTCACTGCACTGGCCTTAGCGATGGTTTATGTGCAGCCGTTCTAATCCGGTCTGCTGATGAGCGACTCAATTTGTGGCGTCTGGATTGATAAAGAGGGGCGAGCGCACGTTTCTTGGCGCAATGCCGCGGGGAAAAGCCGAGAAGAGGCAGCGGAGTTTCGACCATTTCTCTGGCTGAGCGATAATCCAACGGATAAAGCGATCAGTGGAATTACGATTGAAGACTTGAAGGGCGATGGGCCCTTGTCGCTACTTGCACACGCGGATTCATTAGAAGATTTCAAAGGCTTCCTCAAGGTAGCCAAGCAATCGGGATGGACGGATGTGCTGCGGCCAATGGAAGCGCAGTTTCTAATGCAGCAGAAGGCGCGTTTGTTTGCCGAGATGTCTTTTGCTGAGGTGCGTCGCTGCCAATTGGATATTGAAACTGATTCCGAAGATGGCGGCTTCAGTGATGCGAAAAAGGCCGGTGATCGCGTGTTGGCGATTGGCCTGCGGGTCGGGGGCGAGAATCGTCTGCTGGTCTTGAGCGAAGAGACGGATGAAGCGGAAAAGGAACTGCTGCTCGAACTCAATACGGCTTTAGCTGAAATCGATCCCGATGTGATCGAAGGGCATAATATATTTAAGTTCGATTTGGATTTTCTGCGCCATCGTTGCCGACGTCACAAGGTGCCTTGCGCATGGGGGCGCTTTGGGGAGAATGCGATTTTTAGGAATAGTCGCATGAAGATCGCAGAACGTTGGATCGATTACCCGCGTTGCGATCTGCCGGGCCGCACGGTCGTTGATACCTACCTGCTGGTGCAGCTCTACGATATCACGACTCGCGAGATGAACGCATATGGCCTCAAGGATGTCGCGGTCTATTTCGGGGTGACGAGCGAAGAGGGCGCCGAACGCACTTACATCGAAGGGAGTAAGATCGCGGATTGTTATCGGAAGGATCAAGATAGATTCTGCTCTTACTTGGAGGATGATCTACGCGAAACGGCGGACGTTGCGGATGTGTTGCTGCCGACTTATTTCGAGCAGGGAAAAGCCTTTCCGATTACACTGCAGGAGGCTTGTCTGCGGGGCACTTCGACGAAGGTTGATCTGCTGTTTCTCGAGGAGTATTACCACGCACGTCAGGCCGTGGCGCTTCCACAGGAGATGTTGGCGTTTGAGGGCGGCTACACGAAGAGTTTTCAGGAAGGTGTCTTTAAACAGGTGCTTCATTTTGATGTGGCGTCGCTGTATCCGAGCCTTCTGCTCAACATGAATCGTAATCCCAAGAGCGATTCGCTGGGCGTGTTTATTCCGCTGCTGGGGAAGCTCCGGGAGTATCGCCTGAAATATAAACAACTCGCGCGGACCTCGGAGGATGAATCACTGCGCGCGGAATATCAGGCGCGGCAAACGACGTTTAAGATCCTAATCAATTCGTTTTACGGCTACCTCGGATTTAGTGGCGCGCGGTTTGGAGATGGGGACCTCGCCGCGGAAGTCACCAAACAGGGGCGCGATTTGTTGCAGGCTTTGATCGAAGAATTCGATCGTCTCGGTTGCACGGTGCTCGAAGCGGATACGGATGGAATCTATCTCTCTTCGGAAGCCTATTTCGAACAGCCGAAAGCCCTGCTGGCAAAAATGGGCAGAGTTTTGCCGAAAGGAATCGAGCTCGAATACGACGGAAGGTATGACGCAATGTTCTGCTACAAGGCGAAGAACTACGCGCTCTACAATGGAGGAAAGATCACGCTGCGAGGAAGTGCTTTGAGATCACGTGGGATTGAGCCTTATCTCAAGCAACTCTCGGATCGACTCATCCAATATCTGCTCGGTGCCGTCACCGAAGCGCCCGAGGAATTGTTGAAGGATTTCCGTCAACGCATTCATGATTACAAGATGCCGGTCGATCAATTGGCGAAGAGCGAGATGCTCAGTCAGAATCCGGATAACTATCAGCGGAATATTGCGGCTGGTGGGAAACCACGTCGCGCCTCGCTTGAAGTTGCACTTAAGATGTTACCGCAACCCAAGATGGGTGAGCGCGTGAGCTACTATATTTTACCTCGAGAAAAAGGGCAGACCAGCGATTGGCAGCGCGCGCGACCGCTCGACAGCTATGATGCGTTGCAGGCTCCCTACGATGCAACGTATTACCTCAAGAAGCTTGACGATTGGGAAAAGCGCTATGCGGCGTTTCTCGACATCGAACCCGAAAATGATGGGCAAGGAATGCTACTGTGAACGTGGAATTGCCGGAATTTCAAATGTGGAGGGCAGAAATTTGGGAAACGGGCCGACTCAGCGAGGCAGAGCTTGGACCTGTTTTGGATAGATCAACTGGAGCACCCTGATCAACCTTTGTGTTCTTGGTGAGCTTTATGGTTAAACTCCTCTGGCGAATTATGCCTTCGAGCCAGACCGCCTGATGACCCAATCGATGATCGCTTGATCGTCGTCGAGGTGACGCCAGATCAGAGCGAGGAACTCAGAGGGCTCGATATCGTTGGTCGTGAAGAAGAGTCGATCGCCGCCGCAGGAATACATCATCGAAGCGGGCAGTTCACCACGGAGCTTAGCACGGGCCTTGGGGAGGATGCGGGGGAGCCAGGCGATGCCGTTGATCTCATCGGACTTCTCGGGCCATGAGTCGGAATCTGTGGTGACCTTACTTTTTTTTCCTTTCTGAATGTTGAGAAAGTAGTCGCGACGCACCAGTTCGATCCCGAGCGCACGTTCATAGGTGGGATCGTCGTAATTGTTCGCGTCTTCAACGTAATCGTAGAGGTGCTGGGCGGTAATACCGTTGGCGGCGAGAAAGGCCGTGTCTGTTTTGTCGAAGAACGTTTCGGGTCCACGCTGGCCGTTGGCGTAGAGCTCCAAGCCCTTATCATATATGGCCCGGAACTGATCAGTGAATGTGTAGTGACTCATAATAGTTTTGATTTGAGACAATTACTTACTTTCAGACTTCACCGCAAGTGACCGCGTGGAAATCTCGTTTTGGAAACGAGTAATCACATCGGCGACTTTAAGAACACCTTCGTCGCCCTTAGCGCGCGAACGCACGGAGACGCTGGCGATTTCCGCTTCCTTCGCGCCGAGCACGAGCGTGTAAGGGATCTTGTCGAGTTCGCCGCGACGAATCTTCGCGCCGAGTTTATCGCTATGCGTGTCGATGCCTGCGCGGAGGCCGGCAGCTTTGAGTTGCTTCAACACCTCTTCAGCGGAGTCCATGACCTTATCGCTGATCGGCAGCACGCGCACTTGCTCAGGCGCGAGCCACAGCGGGAAGTCGCCACCGAAGTGTTCGATCAGCACACCGCAGAATCGTTCCATCGAGCCAAACGGCGCACGGTGAATCATGACGGGGCGATGCTTCTCGTTGTCCGCACCGATGTAGGTGAGATCGAAACGCACGGGGAGGTTGTAATCCACCTGCACAGTGCCGAGCTGCCATTCGCGACCAATCACGTCCTTGACCACAAAATCGATCTTCGGGCCGTAGAACGCGGCCTCGCCGGGCTCTTCGGTGAAAGGCACATCGAGAGTTTGTGCCGCATCGCGACAGGCTTGTTCGGCTTTATCCCAATTGGCGGAATCGCCAGTGTATTTCGTTGAGTCGGGATTGCGCAGGCCCACGCGCACGCGGTAGTCCGACATACCCAAAGTGGTGAGCACGGTTTTGACGAGGGTGAGGCAACCGATGATTTCCTCCGCTACCTGTTCTTCTGTGCAGAAGAGATGGGCGTCGTCCTGCGTGAAACCGCGGACGCGAGTCATGCCGCTGAGTTCACCGGATTGTTCCCAGCGATAAACGGTGCCAAACTCTGCGAGACGCACGGGCAGGTCACGATAGCTATGCGGTTGCGAATCGAAGAGCTTGATGTGATGCGGGCAATTCATCGGCTTTAACATGAAGCCATCGACGATTTGTTCCTGCGGAAGCGTGTCCGCCTCAGTGATTGTCTCAGTGCCGGTGCGTTTATTGATCGCTGCCGCGAGGTTTGGGGAAACCGCTTCGACGCGATTCGAGAGTTCTGCGCAGGTGCAACCTTCACCCTTCAAGCGCTCTAGGAATTCACGTTCTACGACAGGCGGGAATTGCGAGTCTTTGTAATAAGGGAAGTGACCACTGGTCTTGTAGAGCTCGAGCTTGCCGATATGCGGGGTGAAGACTTGTTGGTAGCCCTGCTTGGTAAGCTCACCGGAGATGAAGTTCTGCAACTCCTGGCGAATGATCGAACCGTTGGGGGTCCAGAGAATGAGGCCTTGGCCTACCTCTTCGTCGATGTGAAAGAGTTTGAGGTCTTTGCCGATCTTGCGGTGATCGCGCGCCTTGGCCTGTTCGAGTTGTTCGAGGTATTCGGCGAGTTCGTCCTTAGACGCGAACGCGGTGCCGTAGATGCGCTGGAGCTGTTTGTTCTTTTCGTCCCCACGGTGATAAGCACCCGCGATTGAAAGGAGCTTAAACGCTTTCAGCTTGGCGGAGTAGCGCACGTGGGTGCCGGCACAGAGATCCATGAACTCCCCATTCTCGTAAAATGAAATGGCTTCGCCTTCGGGAATATCCGCGAGGCGACCGAGCTTGTAACGCTCTTGTCCACGTTCAGTGATGATCTGCGCCGCTTCTTCGCGCGAGACTTCCTTGCGGCGAAAAGATTGATTCTCTTTCGCGATCTTCTTCATCTCCGCTTCGATCCTTTCGAGATCGTCGGTGACGAGAGCCTTGTCCATATCGATGTCGTAATAGAAGCCAGTGTCGGTCGGAGGTCCGATATCGAGTTTAGCGTCAGGGAACAGACGGAGCACGGCGGACGCCAATACGTGCGAACACGAGTGGCGGATTTCTTCTAAGGGTGACATGGGCATGAGAGATTTTGGACTTTGGAACGCGGATTTCAAATTGTCGACCGCAGTTACTTTTTGAGTGGTTCGAGGGAGTAGCTTTCTTTGCGATCAAGCATCGACCAACCGGCTTCAGTGAGTTCGGCGCGGAGCGCATCGGCAGCAGCCCAGTCTTTGGACTGTTTGGCGGCCCAGCGCTTTTCGGCGAGAGCTGTGATGTCGTCTGGGATACTGACTTCAGGTGCAGCTGTTTCACTGAGATCAAGACCGAAGGCAAAGATCACGCGATCAAAGGCAGTCTGATCGACACCTTCGTTTCCGCGATTGATGATTGTGAAGATTGCACCGAGGGCTCCGGGAGTGTTGAGATCGTCGTCGAGAGCCTTGAACGCCTCTGCGAACGCCTCCGGATTGCCTCCGATGGCAGGAAGAGCCGCGCGATAGTTGCGCAAGGTCTTGATCGCTTTCTCGGCAGCGTGGAGCGAATCGAGGGTGAAGTTGAGTTGTTTGCGTGGATGGCCGACGAGGAGCGCATAGCGAAGGGCGGCGGCAGAGTAACCTTTGGCGATGATGTCATCGACCGTGTAGAAGGTGCCGTCGCTCTTGGACATTTTCTTTCCGTTCACGAGGAGATGTTCGCCGTGATACCAATGGTTGGCCATGGACGTGCCGTTGCAGCATTGGCTTTGGGCGATCTCATTTTCATGATGCGGGAAGAGTAGATCCACGCCGCCGGTATGAAGATCGATGGTATCGCCAAGATGCTTTTTAATCATCGCACTGCACTCGATGTGCCAGCCGGGGCGGCCTTCGCCATCGCCTTGCGGGCTCGGCCATTTCACATCGCCATCTTCGGCGGGCTTGTAAGCTTTCCAGAGTGCAAAGTCGGAGACGGAATCCTTGTGGTCAGAGTCAGCAGCATCGTCGGTGATCTTGAGTTCGCGTTCCTTAATGCGGGAAAGGGCACCATATCCGGGAAAGGAATCGATTTTGAAATACACCGAGCCATCGGCACCGCGATAGGCGTTACCTTTCTCCATGAGGACTTCGATCATGTTGACCTGCTCTTTGATGTGGCCAGTCGCGGTCGGCTGTTCATGAGGATCGAGGCAGTTGAGAACCTTGCAATCAGACCAGAATTTCTCGGTCCATTGCTTGGTGACGTCGGCCAATGAACGGCCCTCTTCGCGCGAGCGCTTGATGGTCTTATCATCAACGTCGGTGAGATTGCGGACGTGCTTGATCTTGACCGTGCCGAATTCGAGTTCGAGCAGGCGACGGATCACATCGTTGACGATAAACGTGCGGAAATTGCCGATGTGAGCGGAGGCGTAAACAGTCGGGCCACAGTTGTAGAAACGGAAGACGCCATCGGCGTGCGACGGCGTGAGTTCTTTTAAACTGCGGGTGAGAGAATCGTAGAGTTTAAGGGCCATGAATAAACGGAAAGAGGTTGGCTAACAGGTTTCCCGCCTCAGCGGAAAGGGGATTTTTGCGAAACGCCCTACTATGCCAAGGCTTCGGAGGGCAGGGTTCTTCGTCTTGAACAGAACCCGGCGGTGAATCAACAACCGCAACAGGTAGTTCGCGTCGTGGTGGTGTGACGCGTTTGAGTGCAAAAATGTGTGGTGACCAACGGCATGGCGTGCGTAATAGCAGATAACATTTTGCCTATGTCTGACAACTTCAAGCTAGATTTACCTCAACGTCCCCGGCGGTTGCGCCGTAATGCCACGATCCGTGCGATGTTGGAGGAGACGATATTGCGTCCCGCGGATTTCATCGCACCCCTTTTTGTGATCGATGGAAAAGGGGAACCAGAGCCGGTTAAATCCATGCCGGGCGTGAGTCGGTTGAATATTCGAGACCTGGTGAAAGAGTGTCGCGCGTTGCATAAACTCGGCGTGCCGGCGGTGGCGTTGTTTCCAAAACTCGATGCGAAGTTCAAGAATGCGGAGGGCTCGAAAGCCCTTGATGAGGATGGATTGATCTTACGCGCGGTGCGAGCAGTGAAGAAGGCGGTGCCGGAGTTGATGATCACGACTGATGTCGCGCTCGATCCTTTCACTACTCATGGTCATGATGGCGTGCTGACCGCCGCCAAGGACGATGTGGATAACGATCGCACGGTGGGCATTCTCTGCGATATGGCAGTGCTGCATGCTCAGGCTGGAGTCGATATCGTGGCGCCTTCGGATATGATGGATGGGCGGATCGGCGCGATTCGCGAATCGCTGGACGACGAAGATTTTGAGAACACGGGCATCATGGCGTATTCGGCGAAGTTCAATTCTGCCTACTACGGTCCTTTTCGTGATGCGGTCGGCAGTGCGAAGGCCGCGGGGACCAATGTGCTCAGCAAAGCGACCTATCAGCTCAATCCCGCTAATCGCCGCGAAGCGATGGGGGAGGCGACACTCGATTTAGAAGAGGGAGCTGACATCATCATGGTGAAACCAGCGGGAACTTATCTGGATATCATTCGGGAGATTCGCGACTTTTCAGATAAACCGGTCGCAGCCTATCAGGTGTCAGGTGAATACTCGCAGATTCACGCTGCCGCTAAATTGGGTTGGCTCGATTACGACAAGGTTCGTCACGAATCGCTGCTCGCGATTAAACGCGCAGGAGCGGATTTGATTCTGACTTACTTCGCCAAGGAAATGGCGAAGCTTCTCAAGTAGTCGCGCCAGCCGCGACTACGGTGCCAATGTAGGGAAGTGAGATGAATCCTTCGCGGTCGATTTGCACCGAACTGAGCCCGGGCTCCGGCACGCTTTGCACGGAAACGGTGAGACTGTCTCCGGCTCGTAATTGTGCGGCGGTGTTGGCGGCGGGTATAGTCGGATTCGTCTTGCTAACATCATCGGTGCTGCAAGCGGTCTGAAACACGAGCCAAGCGGCGAGGAAAGGGAAAGCACGAACACGTAGATTGGAAACCATACTTTCTCCCACCACATGCATCTGGTGGAAAAGGCAATCTTCCCGGATATGACGGGGTGGTATGGTCAGTTCACCTTTTGGTTTTTGCACAAAAAAAGACGGCCCGAGGACCGTCTTTTGAAATATTGAATAGAAGGTTAGTTTAGCTGCGTTTCTTGCTGCGCCGCTCAGGAGCCTTTTTGGGTTTTTCCGACTTACTTTCTTTTGAGTTGTCCTCCTCTTCATCATCGCCATCCCATTTGAGGGATTGGTCGTTCTTGAGTTTCTCCTCCTCTTCAGCGTCGAGATCGGGGATGTCCTCGTTATCCTCGTCGTCGGGGTCTTTGTCCTCGTTGTCCTCGTCGGCTTCATAACCTTCTGGCACGTAATCGAGGATGCTGTTGAGTTCGTTGAAGGTATGGACGGCGTTGCCTTCGATGAAATCGGCGTTTTGCGCTTCGCGAAGTTCGTCTTCAACTTCATCGACGGTTAGCTTGCTTTCGAACTCAATGAGATCGTTAAGCATTTTTACGCGGCAGCGAGTGAGGTGATCGAGCAGATCGGCGTAGGGGCCGTTTTCCTCATCGAGAGTATCAGCTAAAGCGAAAAGCTTATCATCTGAATCGAAGAGCGAGTCTTTCACTCGTTTAAGACGCACACCGCCATTTTTCTCTTCCTTATCGATTCGGAAGAGGATGAAGGCAGATTCGAAGAGATCCTGATCGAATCCGTAGTCACGGAGAGGCTCGACTATTTCGATGAGGTGATCGACTTGGCGGGGGTCCGTAATGCTGAGACCATCGACATCCCAGCGGACGGGATCACTGGTTTCAGAGATCCACCAATTGTGATCATCGCCGAGGCGAACAATGCACCAATCAAGAGTAGTTGTAGCTTTGGCCATAATGGTTGGGTATTTGCGCGGAGCGTGCTGTCGGGATAAGAGAAAACAAGCAGAAAAGATTTCCGACGTTGCAAGCGCTTTTTCGGGTGCGAAATACCCCCACGGCAATCATTTAGCGTCGTCGCACTTGATTTTTTTTCGACCGCTTACACTGTCGCGCTCCATGGGGCACTTTTACGAGAGGCTAGTTAGACCATTTTTATTTCGGCTGAATGCTGAGCATGCGCATGAAATTGCGGTGGATAGCTTGGCCTTATTGGGTCGGGTCAGCCCGTTGTGTCGACTGCTGGAAAAGGTTAATGGCGCCTCATCTGGCATGGGCGCGCGACCGGTGGAATGTCTGGGTTTGAAATTCCCTAATCGCGTGGGATTGGCGGCGGGATTCGATAAGAATGCTCGCGCTTGGCCAGCGGCAGCCGCGCTGGGATTTGGTCATGTTGAAATCGGCACAGCGACGATGCTGCGCCAGCCGGGTAATGAGCGCCCTCGAGTTTTTCGCTTTCCAGAACATGAAGCGGTGATCAATCGCCTGGGCTTTAATAATGATGGAGCGGACTCCATCGCTGCTCGATTAGCTAAGCAGGCCAAACCAAGTGAACGGCGAATCCCGCTTGGCATTAATTTAGGTAAGTCAAAGGTCGCTTCACTTGATCAGGCCGTGAACGACTATCTGGGTAGCTTTGCGCGTTTGGCTGATCATGCCGACTATCTCGTGTTAAATGTGAGCAGTCCCAATACACCCGACCTTAGGAAATTGCAGGACGAGGGTCGGTTGCGTGAATTGCTGAGCGCTGTATCGGAAGCGAATCGCGCGCGAGATGAGGTCGCGGGTAAGAGCTCTAAGCCACTCTTGTTGAAAATTGCTCCGGATCTGACTTTTCCGCAGATCGATGTGGTGCTGGAAGTGATCGCGGAATTCGGACTCGATGGCATCATCGCCACCAACACGACTTTGGATCGCTCCGGTCCCTTTGGTAATGTCGGACAAGCAGGGGGATTGAGCGGTAAGCCACTACGGAATCATTCGACCCAGATCATTAGTTATATCTCAAGGGCTACGAATGGACGGCTGCCGATCATCGGGGCTGGTGGCATCACCGATACGGAGAGCGCATCAGAGAAATTGGATGCCGGTGCAACCTTGGTTCAGCTTTACACGGGCCTGATTTACCGCGGACCATTTTTTGCTGCAGAGCTTGCTCGCGGGTTGGCTGATCGTCGCTGAACTGGTCGCGAAGTGGTGATTTGCGGTAATGTTTATTTCAGGGCTTTACAAGCGGCGGTCGATTGCTCTTATTCCGCCTTCCTCTCTATTAAATGCTCAGGTGGTGGAATTGGTAGACACGCACGCTTGAGGGGCGTGTGCCGAAAGGTGTAAGGGTTCGAGTCCCTTCCTGAGCACCATTTTCATAGTTAAAGGTAAGGCAGGGGACGCATAGGGGGCAGATGGCCCAATACGGGCGTTTAAGGCCCTTCTGAAGGCCCATCCCCCTCAACTTAGTGAGGTGATAGAACCTCGGGGGCACCTAAACGTCCCTTGAGGCTTCATACATAGAATAAGTGGGAGGGAGTCCTTGTATCGCCACGTTCTCTGTTAAAATTGGTCAGATTTCCATAAATATCTCCTGAAATGTGGCCATTCAGCCAATGCTCACGTTCCTACTTCTTTCCGTATTCCTTAAAAAACTTATGGGCGATTTGGTCTTTCTTTTTTATATATCCCCAGCAAAAAGCCAGCAGGCTCAACTGCTGGCGCCCTCGCAATATTCAACTACGCGTGCTTTCAGAGGACGGGGTTGATTGGGCCCGGAACACTTGCTAAAACTCCTTTATGGCAGAAGCCAAGATGGGAACTGCGTTGAGGCACGAATCTACTTCAGTGTTTGGTCCTTATTACTTCGCGCTTCATACTCAGACTCTTCCTTGTCGCTCCATTTTCTAAAATTCAGTAGCGCCAAATAGAAACCAATACCAAAAACGATAAAAATTAGTGCTGCAAAATATGGAATGTAAGCAGGCATTATTTTGAGCTCGCGATGACCCTAAGATAAATTGCGAATGCCATTATAGAGGGCGTCCAAAGCCCCACGAAAATTGCATCTTCTTTATAACCATAGAGGTATAAAATCTTAGAGACAATGATGGTAGCGAATGACGCTCCCAAGAAGCAAAAGTCGGCTGCGGTGAATTTTTTGAGCATACAATAACCTGTTTCAATAAAGTTATTAACTAATAACAAGAAATAAAATACACAACTTTTTTTCGGTTCTCCAACGGCTGAGGATGGGACGATCGCGAAAACCGGCAACACATCCGTCAAGACCTGCACGACATCAGTGATAAGCTGGATGACATTGAATGAAATGAAGACGACCAAGCACTGGCGCTCTCGTCATTGGAGCCCGAACCCTTTACAGACTAGGTAGACATCTCCCGCATAACTATAGGAACCGCATGGCACCAATGAAATGACTTTGGAATGCATTCTAGCCCCCTGATCACAAATGGGCCAAAATTGTAACTAGTTTGGTGTCTCCAATTGAAGCGCTGCTTGGTTCTGATAGCTGAGGCTCCTTCCTGAGCACCACTTTCGCTCGAAGAGCGAGCTACGCATGGCACGGCCCTGCTCAATTGAAGGCCCTCTACGGCAGGATTTTATTAACAAACTTGCATTGGTTAGAGTGAAGACTTACGGCCAAGGTGACATGTCAGAAAAGCGAACACCTCCAGTGATAGATTGGTATCGCTCTCCGATATCTTCCGAGCTGTTTAAACAACTACATAAGAGGAGTGATTGGCTCGGATTGGTGCAGACCGGTGGCTTCTTGGTGATCGTAGCAAGCACAGGGTGCTTAGCCTACTTTTCATGGACCCAAGGGTGGCCGTGGCCAGTCACGGTAATGCTCGTTTTTTTGCATGGAATGGTCTCCAGTTTTCACACCAATGGCATGCATGAGCTGGAGCATGGCACGGTATTTAAAACGAAGGCACTTAACGCGTTTTTCCTTCGAGTGATTTCCTTTCTAGGTTGGATCAACTTCGAGGTTTTTATCGCGAGCCATCAGCGTCATCATCGCCATACCTTGCATCCACCCGACGATCAGGAAGTGGTGTTGCCGGTGAAGATCTTGAAAAAACATTTCTACCAGCAGGGCTTTGTGAACTTCACCAGTCTCTGGTGGCACATTAAATACACGATTCGAATTGCTCGCGGGAAAATGGAGACTCCATGGGAGCTCTACTGCTATCCGCCAGATGGTCCTCAATTGCGGATTCCGCCGGTGCGTTGGGCCCGCACCTTGCTGATTGGGCATGGTCTGATTTTCGCAGTTTCGGTGGCGATGGGTTGGTGGATGTTACCCGTGTTGACAACATTAGCCCCCTTTTATGGTGGGTGGCTTTTCTTCCTCTGCAACAACACGCAGCACGTGGGCTTGCAGGACAATGTGCCGGATTTTCGACTGTGCTGCCGCACGATTATACTCAACCCGGTGTTCCGTTTTCTTTACTGGCAGATGAATTACCACACGGAGCATCATATGTATGCAGCGGTGCCTTGTTATCATCTGAAACGCCTCCACGAGGCGATTGAGCACGATTTGCCGCCATCGCCAAATGGATTGATCGCGACATGGCGACAGATCGGCGGGATTTTACGCCGTCAGGAGTCGGAGCCAGGCTATCAGTATCGTGCGCCTCTTTCTGATGCGGCGGAGCGCAGATATTAGCGCGCAAATACGTGGTTTTACCATCGGTGCGACTGTAATTTAGACGTCATGAAATCGCTTGCGTCATGCCTGTGCTAGCGTGGACACTCTCGCCGACCTTAACCTCAGATCAGAACACCAAGTAAACCTACGCGGATTTGACCCATCCGCTTCGCCTCCATGGACGACAAAGCTACGCCAGAAAATCCTAAAAAGGATTTCAATAAACTAGACCTTAACCAACTGCAGGATTTCAACTTCGGCACGCAATGGACGCAGGATAAATCCTCGCCGTCCGATACGCAGCCGAAGGGGAAACGTCCGCGTGGTGATGATCGCGGTGATCCGCGTCGCGACCGTCGTGGTTTCCGTATGCCTGAGGGCGGTGGCAACCCCGGTGGCGGAGAACGTCGGGGCGGTGGTGATCGTCGCCCGCGTCGCGATGCGCCGAGTGGTGGTCGTGGCGAAGGCCAACATGGCGGCGGTCGTCCTGCTCAGCAATTCCAAGGTCCTTACGACAGCCCTTATTTTTCCGCGAGTTTCTATCCCGAAGACAATAGCTTCGATGCTTTGGCAAAAACAATTCGAGGCTCTTGCCGCACAATCGAACTCTTTGAAATCGCAAAGACGGTCGTCGCCAAAGAAGATCGGTTCATTGTCGTGCTCGCACGTCGAGACAAGGATGGCGGCAAGGATAAGAAGCCGTTCTATGTCTCCGTGCCCGACGGCATGCCTTTTGAAAGCGAAGAGGAAGTCGTCAATCATGTGATGACGAAACATCTGGATAAGTTCTTCACCTCAGAAGAAGTCGAAGTCGATGCTCCAACCGGCAATTTCCAGGTGATTAACAAATGTGGCATCACGGGCGCGTTGCTCGGGCCACCGAATTATCATCGCTACAATCAATTCGTGCAGCAGCACGTCGCGACGAAGATGAAAGGAATGTCGATCGAGGCATTCCGTAATCGCATCGAATCTGTCCGCGATCCCGAAGTGGTCACGCAATGGACGGAGCAGATGAAGAAGGTCGTTCGCTTAACGTGGAAGACTGAGGAAGCGGCGAAGCCCGCCCGCTCTGAAGAGGCTGCTCTCGCCGCCAAGGAGGAAGTCGCTCCGGAAGAAAAACCAGTCGAAGAAACACCCGTAGAAGCGACAGCTGAAGTTGAAGTCTTGGAAGCTCCAGTTGAAGCGATTGCGTCGGAGGAAACTCCCGCTGCGACGGACGAAGTTAAGGCAGAAGCAGAGGCACCTGCCTTCGAAGAGCCTGCTGCTGAAGAAGCACCAGCTGGTCTGACCTTCGATACGATTGAGGATGCACGTCTGCACCTGCTCTCCAATGCGCGTCAGCAGATTATCCGCACGGTCGAAACGGTGCGTTTCCATGGTCGCTTGCTCGAATCGATGCCCGACAGCGAGATTCGTCGCGCGGCGCGTGGGGCTCTCGATCGCCAACGCTATTTCCCTCTAGATACAGCGAATGGATTGCGTGGTCGTTTACGTCGCGAGCATTTCACGATTTTCAAGAAGGGCTCGAAGGGCATTTCTTACGTTTGCGCGGTGAAACGGAAATTCCGGGTGCCCGAGCAGACCTTTGCCGATAGCATTGGCGAATTGATTTCCTTCATCGAAGCCAACCCGATGGTCAAGGTGAGCGAGTTGACTTTGAAGTTTGCGGGAATTGAACTCCCTGCGCCCGAGGCCAAAGAAGGCGAAACTGCACCCGAAGTCGTCGTGACTGATTCGCAGAAGGCCAAATTTACCAGCATGCAAGGCGATCTTCGCTGGCTTGTGATGGAAGGTTATGTGACTGAGTTTATCGATGGTCGCCTATTTGCGGCGCCTCCAATTCCGGAAGCGAAGAAGAAAGTGGTTGAAGAACACGATCCCGAAAACTTCCCGGAGAAACCTGCCGAGGCCGTCCCACTTGTGAAAACGAAGCCGATCAAGGAATCGAAACCTGAGCAGCCGGCAAAAGAAGAGTCTCCTGTGGCCGAAACCGCTCCTGGGGAACAAGCAGCGCCCGTGGCCGAAATCGCTCCGGTTGAAGTTTCCATTCCTGAAAAAGAGACAACTCCAGCAGAAGAACCTGCATCGGCAGCCGAAACCGCTCCAGTGGAAGAGGCGGCGCCAGCGTCGGAAGTGGTGGAACCGGAAAAGAAACCGGAGGCTTCAGCTCCTGCCGCAAGCGAGCCAGTTGTTTCTGAGGATAAAGAGACACCTCCTCAGAAGGACTGATTATTAGTCACGCAGTCTGATAGTATGCCTCTCGTCCGGAGTGATTCCGAGCTCGAGATGCACTGCAGTCTTCGGCACCCAGGAGGCGATCTTCTCAGGCCACTCAATCGCTAGGCAGTAGGGAGTGGTCAGGAAATCTTCCAAGAGTAGATCGTCGATCTCTTGTGAGCTCTCTAATCGATACGCGTCGAGATGCACGAGAGTGCGCGCGCCACGATATAGGGTGTAGATCGAAAATGTCGGACTGTTAACATCGCCGCTAATGCCAAGCCCGCAAGCGAGTCCGCGCACGAAAGTGGTTTTACCGACACCAAGATCACCGTGAAGAGCGAGGGTAGTATTGGGCGGTAGTTCAGCCGCAAATTCAGCCGCCAGAGTTTCAGTTTCTTCGGCCGACGCAGTGGTCATTCCGCGACGCAGTTTATCGGAGATGCTCATAACCAAAATAGCATTCCAGGTTGAGTGAGGAGTCCTTGACTTCGTGGGCGGAAACCAATTCGCCGATGCGAGAAAGAGTGACACGAGGGAATTGCTGGCGCCATTTGCTTAGAAAGGTTTCGTGCTTGGTGCGGCCAGAGACCGCGAAGAGGAGCTCGTAGTCTTCACCGTCAGAGAGAGCAGCTCGCACATCACATCCTTTATTCAAAGGGAGTGCGTTTTGATCGAGCTGGGCACGTGCGTCATCAGGCGTGATTGATCGCAGGTCCTTACCGAGCCCATCGCTGAGATCCATCATCGCTAAGACTTCGTGTTGTTGGGCCAACCAGGCTCCTTCGTCTAATCGTGGTTTAAATCGATAATGGTGGCCACTGTTGAGGCTGCCGCCCAGACGACCGGTGACGTAGAGCGAATCTCCGATTCGCGCACCTTGACGGGTAAGCACGCGTTTCGTAATAGCCCTTCCGAGCAGGGTGAGACTCGCCGAGAAGTGGTTATGAGCCTGAGCGATATCACCACCAACGATCTTGACCTGGTATTTGCGGGCGCAAGCGGCGAGGCCGCGGTAGAATGCTTCTAGCCACGCGAGCTTGGTGAGTGGGTCGAGGGTGAGTGCGATGACGGCGGCAGTGGGTTGACCGCCCATGGCGGCGATGTCGCTGAGATTGCGTTTAAGCAGTTTTGCCCCGACATGGCGTGGTGCGATCTCATCATCGAAATGTCTCCCATAAACCACGGGGTCGACAGTGATCAGTTGCTGCTCAAAAGAAATTGGCAGTTGCGCGCAATCATCGCCCATGCCGTGGGGTGATTCGGGAGCCGCAGAGCCCAGCCAACGGCGGATATCCGTGATCAGCGCGGTTTCACCGAGGGAAGCGACGGACTCCGATCTCTTGCGTGTGAACAACGACATGAAATCATGCGGTCACGCCGCTCATGATCAATGCGATCGTATGGAGATTGAACAGGCCATGGGCAACGATGGGCACGGTGATGCTGCCGGTGCGTTCGTAGGCCAGTGCGAGAATGATCCCGAGCACGACGAGAGGGACGAAGCTCGCGAGATTAGCGTGTAAGGCGCCAAAGAGTAGCGCGGGCACAAGTAGAGCGACCCAACGTGGGGTGCGAGTGCGCATGTATCGAAAAATGCCTCCGCGAAAAATCATTTCTTCGGTCACGGGAGCTACTGTAATCGCCAACAATGTCATCATGATGAGTAGTCGGGGTGAATCTTCTTCGGCGAAAATCTCGACCAGATCCTGCTGCTCGATCACCACGCCCATTGATTCAAGCAATTGCTGCCAAACGAGGCCGACTGCGGTCAGTGAAGGGAGCACGATTAGGACCGTAACAGCTCCGAAAATGGCTTTGCGAAACGCCGAGAATCTCTGAGGGCTGCGGGAAGGAATACGATCAAAGAAGTGGTTGAAAATCAGGATGCCAAGGAGCATGCCACCGTGAAATGCCGCGCCGGCGGCGAGGAGCATGTCCGTATTGGCCAATTCCTCCTTATCGATCGTCAGCGAGAGCAGTGATTGGCTCAGGAGGCCTCCGCAAAAAATCATCCACATAAACAGCAAAAACGTCGTGAGGCTTAGATCCCACTCGGGAAATAATTTCTTCGCAGCAGTTGCTTGCTCGAGAGCGGTTTTACTGAGCCCATACTTCCACAGCAAATAGCAGCCGCTCATGAGTAAGAGCAGTTCGACGGTAGTAACAGCAGCTGTATAATCAGTGGGCATTGTCACGAGTGCGGCGGAAAATCAACGCCGGCGCAACGTCAACTGCACGCGACTCAAACTATGCGCTTGCCGTTGAAAACCACGCGACCGTTCACAATCGTAGTTTTAATGCGGCCCGTGAGCGTTTCGCCATCCCAAGGAGAGTTGGCTGATTTGCTAAATCCGGCCGGGGCGTCATAGGTCCATTTTTCCTTTGGATCGAAGAGGCAAATATCAGCGGCGGCATCGGTCGCGAGAGTTCCGGCGGGAAGGTTAAATAACTTTGCAGGAAGCCGTGTCATTAAATCGATGACGCGAGGGAGCTTCATCTTCGCTTCGCGCACCAGCACGCCGAGTGTGACGGGGAGCGCGGTTTCTAGGCCGATGATGCCGTTCGGTGCATAATCAAACTCCATATCCTTTTCGTAATTCGTATGCGGCGCGTGATCGGTCGCCACGATGTCGATAGTGCCATCCTTGACGCCTTCGATGAGAGCCTGGCGATCTTCCTCCGTGCGCAGAGGTGGGTTCATTTTGAAATGCGTGTCGTAGGTCGCGAGCGATTCATCGGTCAGCGCCATATGGTGAGGCATCGCCTCGGCCGTCACGTTGATCTTACGGGCCTTCGCGCGACGAAGCAGCTCGACGGCATTTTTCGAGGAGATGTGCTGCATGTGGATATGCGCCCCCGTGTAGGTCGAGAGAATGATGTTCCGTGCAACGATGAGATCTTCGGCGGCGTTGGGCCAACCTTGGAGGCCGAGTCGCGCGGAGACTTCGCCTTCATTCATCACTGCGCCAGCGGTCATGGAATGATCCTGACAGTGATCCATGAGAGGCAGATCGAACATCTTCGCGTATTCGCAGGCGCGACGCATGAGCTCATTCGATTGAACGCAATCTCCGTCGTCTGTGATGGCGACGACTCCGGCTTTCTTCAGTGAGCCAATGGGGGCCAACGCTTCGCCCTTCATATCGACCGTGATGCAACCGGTCGGGTAAACATTCACGACGGCGTCGCGTTTGATCGCGTCTTTGATATATTGAATCGTGCCCGTCGAGCTGGCGGGAGGAGAGGTGTTGGGCATGCAGACCACGGTGGTGAATCCACCTGCGGCAGCGGCATGGGTGCCGGTTTTAATCGTTTCCTTATGGGTCTGGCCGGGTTCGCGGAAATGCACGTGCACATCAACGAGTCCAGGGCAGGCAACGAGTCCCGTGGCGTCGATCAACTTGGCACGCTTGCGGTCTGTGGCGGAAAGCGAATCGACAATTTTGCCGTTTTTGACGAAGAGATCGCCGACGGCATCGCGCTTGGAGGCGGGGTCGATGACTCGGGCGTTTTTAATCCAGAGAGTAGGCATGAGAATATTGGTCAGGAGTTGACGGTCACGAATTCGGGTTGGCCGCCGCTGCAGAGGTAGAGCACGGCCATGCGCACGGCGATGCCGTTGGTTACTTGATCGAGAATCACGCTGCGGGAACCATCGGCGAGATCGCTATCGATTTCGACGCCTCGATTGATGGGGCCGGGATGCATGATAATCGCTTTCGGATCCAGCCAGGAGGCGCGAGTATTGTTGAGTCCAAAGAGGCTCGTGTATTCACCGAGTGAGGGAAACATACCCTTGGATTGGCGCTCGTGTTGGATGCGCAGCAACATGACGACTTCAGCATCGGCGAGTGCACTGCGCAGATCGTGGGAGACGGTCGCTCCAAATGCCTTGAAATGTTCGGGGACCAAGGTCGAGGGTCCAACGACGGTCACGTTGGCTCCGAGTTTACGAAGGGCGTGCAAATTCGATCGCGCGACACGACTGAAGAGAATGTCGCCGAGAATCACGACCTTGCGGCCCTTGAGCGAACCAAGTCGCTCGCGCATAGTGAAGGTGTCGAGCAAGCCTTGGGTCGGATGTTCGTGGGCACCATCTCCGGCGTTGATGACCGGGATGTTGAGTAGCTTGGAAAGATAGAGGGGAGATCCGGGAGCCGAATGCCGGAGCACGATTATATCGGCTTGGAGAGCCTGAATGGTTTCACCGGTATCGCGGAGAGATTCGCCCTTGGTCGTCGAGGACTTGGAGCCATCTAGACAGATCACATCAGCACTGAGACGCTTCGCCGCCATATCGAATGCCATCCGTGTGCGCGTGCTCGGTTCAAGGAAGAGATTTACGATCGTCTTGCCGCGCAAGGCGGGCACTTTCTTGACGCTGCGCTTTAGCGTGCGCTTAAAAGCGGCAGCAGTCTTGTGGATTTGATCAATCTCGTCGAGACTGAGCTCTTCGAGCGTAAGGAGATGGCGGCGCGTCCAGGGCATGGCTGATTTGGATTTTTAGATCTCAGGTTTTGGGTTGTTTCTTTTCCGTTTCGATCGAAACGAAATCCTGGGCAAGTTCATCTTCGTGTAGGTTCACCACGACTTTCTCGCTCGGCTTAGTCTCGAGGGGAATTCCAATGTAATCGGCAGCCATGGGAAGCATGCGGCCGCCGCGATCGACGAGCACCGCGAGTTCAACCTTGGTGGGTCGTCCATGATCAAAAAGCTCATCGAGAGCTGCTTTACAAGTTCGTCCGGAGCAGAGCACGTCGTCGACGAGGATGACAGTCGCCCCGTGCACATCGAATGGCATGATCGTGGGGGCGAATTCTTTGGGAATTGGATTTTGCCCGATATCGTCGCGATGGAAGGAAATATCGATCGTGCCGGTGTGCTTAACCTTGAGTTTCGTGACAAGACGACGGGTGAGCTCGATTCCGCCATCGGCGATTCCTAACAGGATCAAGTCCTTGGTTTTCGCATGACGTTGGGAAATGGAATCCGCCAGCCGGTTGATGGCGGCGTTGATAGCGTCGGGTCCGAGGGTTTTTGTTTTGGCCACTAGCCTTGGTTTTGAAGGCGCGACCCAAGCCGGTAAAGAGGAAAGGTGATTAGAGCGTGAAAAAGCAAAGGGATGAACGTGTTCAGGAGCGGAGCTAGTTCTTCAGCCAGTCCTGCAGATCGGTGTCGTTCTCGATATTCGTGCCGAATTGGTAATCCTTCGCGAGGAGGCTGGCGTAGCGGGCATCCGCGAAGCGTCGGCAGTGGAGGAGGATCTTGGCGTGTTGGCCGGGGGCGCGCACGAGACGGCCGAGGGCTTGATTTACTTTTTGGAGACCGGGCACTTGGTAAACGCGTCGAAAGGCAACGTCGCAGCCTTGACGATCGAGCTCGGCCATCCGGGCGTGTTGCACGGCGTTTACTTCGGGTAGAGCGGGGCCGACAACCATCGCGTGGGAAATACGACCGCCGAGTAGATCGATGCTTTCAGCGAAACTACTGCCGAGCACAAGAAAGAGCGTGTCGGAGAGTAAGAGTGATTCTTCGACCCACTTCGCTTGAGCCTGTAAATCACGAATCCGTGGCTGCATGGCTACTCTCAACATGCCTCCAACGGCGTGTAGTTCTTTAAGCACAGAATGGGCGTAAGCGTAACTGGGGAAAAATATGGCGACAGGACTGTTGGCGGATTCGTGCAATGCCGCAATCGTGCGAGCGGTAGTCGGGAGGTGGCGCTGACGTTGTTTGTAGCTTGTATCAATTCGCGCATCGACCGCGATGTCGTATGCTTCGTCACGCCAAGGCGTGCTCGCTTCGACCCACGATAGTGATGAGGTTGGGATAGCCCTTACCTGTTGCATGCCGATGTTTTCGGTAAATTCGGCAGAAGGACTCAGGGTGGCCGATGCGAGGACGACTCCGCCGTAAGTTCGCAAGGTATCGCCGATGGCCAAAGCGGCATCGAAACAAGTAAACGAGAGCTCACCTTCACGCGGGCACCAGAGGAGTTTGCGCAACTCATGGTTGCGAAGCCATTCAAGTAAATCCTGAGTGCGCAAGAGTTGGTCACTAAAATCCGGGCCCAGTGCGGCGTAGTCCAATGGCTGTGAGGAGAGTTGAGCTACTATCTTATCGAGGGTGTCGATAAGATCGTCTTCCAGCGCATGGGGTAGGGCATCCATGGGCAGCAGCGCGCTGAGAAATTGCGTATAGCTTTCCCAGGCCCGAATCAGCGGAGCGGGGGCTTGCAGATGATCGAGCTCAGCGAGTAACGGCCGAAGTTCATTGGCCTGCACGCGATGTGAGAGCGCATCAGCCACGCGTGAGGGGAGATTGTGCGCCTCGTCGAGAATGAGCAATGTGCGCGCTGGATTGAAGCCGGGCTGATCGTAAAAGAGCCCGCGATTTCGAGGAGCAAAGACGTAGTTGTAATCCCCAATCCAGACGTCGTTGAACGCGAGAGCAGTTCGAGTGATTTCGTAGGGGCAAATACCCGCGTCGCGTCCGGCGTTGCGCAGGGTATCCAGATCACGGGCGTGGTTTTGCAATCGATAAAACCGAGCCAGTCCACTGGTGGCCCATCGCTCCTCCATGTCTTTCAAATACGAGCAACTTTCGCGCACACAGTGAAAGCTATGATTCACGCAATGCTCAGACTTATTGCGCACGTGCCATGAAGCCACTGCGTTGCCATGATCTGTCGTGGTTATTTCCGGTGTAGTGCCGGTCATCTGCTGCAGCTGATGAACAACTTGGATTTGGCCGGTTGACTTGCTGGTAAGGTAGAGCGCGCGATCGAAATATCCGGAGCGTAATTGCTCCAATGTGAATTCTAGGAGCACGCCGGTTTTTCCAAAACCAGTGGGTGCTTCGAAAAGAACTGCAGGGTTTTTCTCGAACGCTGCGGTGAGGTCGGCGCGGGAGGTTCCTTGTCCGGCGCGAGGTGTCGTGAATGCGGGTCTGAAGCTGAGATTTCGGAGACGTTCGCGAGATTGGAGTCTGAGATTGAGGAATTCGGTGACGCGTTCAAGTTGCGCTCGGTGGATAGCCTCGTCGGAGAGGTTGAGCGCAATGGTCTGCGCAAGGCCGCTCGCAGTTTCGATGAAGAGAAGCTCGGCGTTGAATTTTTGATCAGGTTCGGCGATGCGGCGGAGCGCGAGATAGGTAGCGATCTGCGTGAAGTATTCCGGGTAGTCGCGCCGGAGTTCACTATCATCAACGGGAAGCGCGCGCATGACAGTTTTGATTTCACGCAAGATGACGCGACCCTGCGCGGGGAGTATTTGGTCGATGCGACCGTTGAGGGATATAGTCCAACCGTGATGAACGACCTGGCCACTAATCGTGACTTCGAATTCGGCGTTAGTTCGTTCTGCGATGACTTGCTGACGGATTTCGTTGTGCCACTGCGTGCCAAGTTGTGCGCGCCAGATTCCTTGTTGAAAATTGCTGCCGGACCTGTGGGGGCCGACGGCGAAGTTTGAGAATTCGCCGACGCTGAAAGAGGCGGTGCGTTGATCGAGATCGAATTCCATCAGCTCAATCGATCAGAATTTCGGTGTGACCCTGCAGGTATTCCTCGAGTCGATTGTGCAGCCGAGTGACAGCGGTATCAGTTGCGATCTGTTGGCTCAGGGGTTTGTTGAGAAGCTCGGCTACTTGTCGGCGATCTTCCGGGGGGAGAGTGGGAATCCAATGCTGTTTGATCGGGTAACCTTCGTCGCGCGCAAAGCAGTAAAGCGCTTTGAAATGCGCGATGTTAGGACGAGCGGCGCTCGCGAATGCGGTGAAGGCTTGGCGGAGCAGCGCGGCCACGTGGGCGCGGCTTTCTTCGTGGACATGATTCCGGGCAATCAGAGCGCCGAAATGAGAGGCATGGAGCAGAGCAGGGTAGCTTTGTCCGATTCCCGAATGTCGGGTGATAAGTTGGGATTCTTTGACGAACCAAGTTTGTCCCTGATTAGACGTTTCGATGAGCAGGGAGGCTTCATCAAAGAGGTCGAGGGTGTGCTGCGTGGACTTTTGGGAAGTGCGTTGGAGCACGAGAAACGTGCCGTGTTCCGCTGAGAAGACCGTGTAGTTTTGAAACGAATCGGAGGGCGGTCGTTTCAGGAGCACAAACGCTTCAACCTGCTGGGATGGACGGGGCACGAATGGCTACTCTTCGATTTTCTCGGTGGGCGAAGTGCCACTGGTTGCCGCGGGCCAATTGGGAACGACACCGCCACCTGAGATGATGAGCTTCATACCATCGCCCACGCTCATATCGAGTTCCTTGATGTCAGTATCCGGCACGAGAATAAGAAACCCGCTGGTGGGATTTGGAGTGGTGGGCACGAAAACGGTGGAAATTTTTTGCGGGGTTTTGGCCTGAGGTTCGCCTCGACCTTCGCTTGTGAGAAATGCAATCACCCAAGTGTCTTTGCGGGGGAACTCGATCATGACCACCTTGCTGAACAAATTCCGCTTCTGGGCCCCGAAAGTGTCCACAATCTGCTTTACCGTATTGTAAACGGCACTGACACCAGGGATCCCAAGCATCATGCGCTCGCCTACGCTGAGGAGATATTTACCGAAAACATAGCGGGAAACGTAGCCCAGAAGCGCAACCATCAGGAGGACGATGAGGGTCGAAAGCGCATCCCAGAGGAGATTGAGATGGGAGGCGTGTTTGAGAAAATCTGGAAGGAAAACGACAAAGATAGGCCGCACGTTGCCTCCGACGATGTCGATAATCTGGCTGAGAGCCCACAAGCTGATCACCAGTGGGGCCAGTAAAATAAGCCCAGTAAGCAGAGCGTTGCGAAAGGTGATTATCTTCGATTTGTCTTCAGCCATGGGGATAAGTCAGACTCTCACACGAGAAAACCGCGGACGCAAAATTATTTACGCAAAACAAATCCCGGTTCGATGCCCTCAGTGGAGAGAATTTTCATCGCACGAGCTTCAGAGGCTCGCATTCGTCGTTTCTTTGCCGGTTCGAGGTCATCATACCCGGCGAGATGCAACCAGCCGTGGATGAGATAAAGGGTGAGTTCTTCGGAAAAATCACGCTCATGACTGTCCGCGTAGTGAGCGGCGCGATCTGCTGATACGCAGATTTCACCTGCAGTGCTGAGGGCGGGATCGCCTTCAAATGTGATCACGTCGGTTTCGGTGGAATCATCCAAGAAATCGGCGTGAATCTGAGCGAGAGCTGGATCGCTCATGAAAACGAGGGAGAGTTCGCCAGCGGGGCATCCGCCGAGAAAGCGACTTGCTTGGGCATCGAGAGCCGTGATGGCTCGTTCTATTTCCCGACGCTTGATCCTAAGCTTTGGGTGATGGTTCGCGATACTGATGCGACGTGAGCTACTCATGCTTTGGGCGCATCGTCGGGATTGCTCTCCTTGGGGTATTCAACTCGCGAGTGCAGCATGTTGAGCATGGTGTGATTGAAGCTCGCTTTGATTTTGGTGAGTTGGGCAAAAGTGAGCGGTGCGTCATCGAGTTGCTTGTCTTCAATGTGATGGCGGAAGATGGAATCGATTAACTCACCGATATGCTGCGGGCTTACTTTGCGGAGACTGCGTGAAGCCGCCTCGACACTATCTGCGAGTGAGATGATTGCACTTTCGGTGAAGCGTGGAATTGGTCCATCGTAACGGTAAGTGGTTTCGCAGACATCGGCCGGATTAATGCCGGGGAGCAACGTACCATGAGGAATCGCACTGACGAAAGGAGCGGTGTTGTCGCGAGAATCGGTTACCGCCCGATGGTAGAAATAGCGGATGAGCGACGTGCCGTGATGTTGGCGAATCACGTTGATGATCGCACGAGGGAGGCGATGCTTACGCGCGAGGTCGACGCCTTCCTTGACGTGGCTCTTGATAATTAACGCGGAGAGCGACGGATTATTAGAATCGTGGGGGTTGGTGCCATTGCGTTGGTTTTCGATGAAGTATTCTGGTTTCACCGTCTTACCGATGTCGTGATAGAGAGCGCACACCCGGGCGAGTAGTGGGTTGGCGCCGATTTCGTTGGCCGCATTTTCAGAGAGCTGAGCAACCATGAGCGAATGATGGTAGGTGCCTGGAGCTTGGAGCTGCATAAGACGCAGCAGCGGGTGATTGTAATCAGTGAGCTCGAGCAGAGTGATGTCGGTGGTGCGTTTGAAGAGACTTTCGAGAACTGGAAGCAATCCCACGACGAGAATTCCTGAGAACGCGCCTGAGACTAGACCTGCGCCAAATTGTTTAGATAATGTTGTGAGAGGGAGCTGATCTGCGAAGCCGACCAAGAAGGCAAATAGGGCAACGGTGAAACCGCCATAGGTCGCAGCCCGGACGACGCGACTGCGTTTGCGCACATCACGGCTTGCAAAGATCGCAACGGTTGAAGCGAGAAACGTGATGACGAGAATATCGAGTCGATTTCCGTAAATGACGCCGGTGAAAATTGAGATGAAGAGTGCCATGAATATGGCGGAACCTGCATCGATCAGAATAGCCACAATCAATGGAGCGAAAGCAGACAGTGCAACGTAGGGTAGGGTCGAAGCCCAATCACTATTTTCGATAAAGAAGCCGAATGAGCCGAGGGAGTAAACCGCCCGGATCATGCTGATGTTGAGGATCACCACGAGAGCGAGAAGCGCGAGGCGTCCATTGCTGTTAAACGTTTCCCGATCTTGGAGTCGCACGTAGAAGACACTCGCAAGCACCATGGCGAGCACGAGCAGGATGCGGCCGAATAGGTGTAACCGTTGCTCGATATGAGTGTCCTTGTTCGCGTTGAGCGCACGTCGATGCGCCATGAGCATTTCGTATTGCTCGGCCGTGACGCGGGTATCTGGTTCGATGATGGTCTCGCCTTGGATGACCTTGACTACGATGGGTTTTAGCCGAGCGACGGCGGTCTGTTCGCGTAGTTCGGTGGCTTTGCGATCGAAAACAAGATTGGGAACCACGCCGTTTCGGAGGATGCGAAAGAGGGCGAGAGAAACAGGTCGCGGCACATCCTCACCGGAAAGATTGATCCGAAGATAGGTCAGAGCATCGGCCAGAGATTGCACGCGTCGCACCCCAATATCGCCATCGTCACGCGCGACTTGAAGCACGGTGACATTTGAAGAAGAACCCCCTGATAGTTGATGATCATGGACGCCGTCGGCGTAGATTTTCCGAAGCACGTGCAAGCTGGATTCGATCAGGACGGCTCGTCGCTCGGTCGAGACTCCAGTGGTAAGTAGTTTGAGGTCGTCGAGGTTGACTGTATACGGCCCACGCTCATTGAAGGATTCGAGCGCGGTAACAATTTCGAGAGGTATGCCGATCGCCGGGTTTTCATCGAAATCAGCGAGGGTTTCGGCTGCGATGATTTGATCCTGTAGGTCGTTAAGAGCTTCCTCGAATTGAATGAGTGCTTCGGTCTCCAGGCGGTAAACCCGCGGCACGCGATTGAGGATTTGCTCACGATCGACTTTGGTTTTCTCCGTGCTTTCGTAGGAAAATGGAACCGCGGCCGTGATACGTGTCGTGGCGAGCTGGTTGGGCAGGAAGGGAATATTGGCTGTATTCAGCCGCACGGAGCTGATCACGACGATCGCGATCGCGGTAAACGCAAAGAGAGAGGCGGTGATCCAGCGACTGGTTTCCAGAAACACCATGATGGCACCTGGCTCGGCCGAACGGCGCGACTTACGGCCGTGAAAAAGGTCTTTAAAAATGTTGAAGCGAGGCATCGGTTAAGCGTCCATCTGAGGGCTGATAGGATTCAGGTATTTGTCGTAAGCCTCGATGATTTTTTGGACTAGAGGATGCCGCACGACATCGGCTGCACTGAAGGTGTGAAAATCAATCCCGTCAACATGGCCCAGAATGCGACGGACTTCG
Source organism: Opitutaceae bacterium (assembly GCA_002713695.1). Taxonomy (GTDB): domain Bacteria; phylum Verrucomicrobiota; class Verrucomicrobiia; order Opitutales; family Opitutaceae; genus Cephaloticoccus. Next base: position 25,424 of record PAUB01000050.1, on the reverse strand, counting down.
ATCAGACCGGATAGCTTGGAACGAACCAGATCGACTTGGGTGATATCACCAGTGATGACCATGCGGGATTCTTCGCCCAGGCGCGTGAGAAACATCATCATTTGTTCGGGCGTCGTATTTTGCGCTTCGTCGAGAATGATGAACGCATCTGACAGCGTGCGACCTCGCATATAGGCGAGAGGCGCTATTTCAATGAGACCCTTTTCGGACAGTCTCTCGATATCCTCAGCTTCGAGCATATCGTTGAGTGCATCGTAGAGTGGGCGGAGATAAGGGAGAATTTTTTCGCGCAGATCACCGGGTAGAAAACCAAGGGCCTCGCCGGCTTCGACCGCCGGTCGCGTGAGGATGATTTTCTTTACCTCATTATTGAGTAAAGCGCGGACGCCAGCTGCAATGGCGAGATAGGTTTTTCCCGTTCCGGCAGGTCCGATACCAAATACGACGGAGTGCTTGAGGATCGATTGCAGATAGAGTTTCTGGCCGAGCGTTTTGGGAACGATGGTCTTTCGATTCGTCGGGATGACGAGAGGGTTAGTGACGAGTTGCTGTAACTGATCCCCTTCACCTCGAACAAACGTTTCGATGATGCGCTCAAAATCAGGCGTGCGAATCGACATCCCCTGAGCGCGCACCTTATTGAGAAAATCGAATGCACTTTCCGTTAGTTTAATCGCTGCGGCTGATCCCTCAACTTTCAGCCAGGCCTCACGCGAAACTAAGCTGACGCCGAGCACTTTTTCGGCATGGACGAGATTTTCCTCCTGACCGGCGTAAAGCTGGTTGAGGTGGCGCGGATTGGGGTATGATAGCGTTTTGATGGCCAAGACTTTTAAGCGTCTAGAGTGGGCGCGACTTCGGTCAAGCGTTCCCACATGGCTTCGAGCGATTGGGGGAGGGTGCGCGTTTGCCCGAGCACGGGCATGAAATTATTATCCCCATTCCAACGTGGCACGATGTGACCGTGGAGATGCGAGATGCTACCGCCGGCAGCGGTGCCAAGATTGAAGCCGACATTGAAACCATCTGGCTTTAGCGCGGCCGTGAGGAGGCGTTTCCCATAAACCACGATTTCGAAGAGATCGGCACGTTCTTCAGGGTTGAGTTCCTCAAGTTCGCAGACTTCACGAAAGGGGATCGCGAGCAGATGCCCGGCATTGTAGGGGAACCTGTTCATCAGCAGATAGGAGTGTGGACGGCGATGCACGATGAGGGCAGTGCGATCATCGTTGAGGGCCGGAAGGTCCGTGAAGGGACGTTGAGAGTCCGGATAGCGGGGCGCCTCAATATATTCCATGCGCCAGTAGGGATGCAGTTGCTCCATCAGATAAGGTGATCAAAGAAAAGGCTTCGTCTTGTAAAGTCAAAGCAGCTCATCACTGCTGGTTCTATGGGAAAAACGCAGCTTCTAGCTGAATGCACAATAGTTTGCACGAGCGGGGAATCGTCTTTTGGTTTGTGAGACCCTGCGGTTTTACCGCGCCAGCATTCACCGCCTTTATCCTTACTCTTCATTTACATGAATAATCCTAACTATGGTTCTCCTCGTCGTGTCGTTGTCACCGGACTTGGGGCGGTTTCCCCTGTGGGTAATACCGGCGCGGAAACGTGGGCTTCACTCGCCGCCGGACGTAGTGGTATCGGACCGATTACGCATTTTGATGCCACCGAATGCACTGCAAAGATTGCTGGTGAGGTTAAGAATTATGATCCGACTGCGGAGCTGGCCAATCCACTCTATCCCCGTGGTGCGGATGGACCGGCGTTAACGCAGGCGCTATCACCAAAAGACATCAAGAAATTTGGGCGCTTCACGCATTTGGGTGCAGGTGCGGCGGTTGATGCGTATATCGATTCCGAGCTGGATGCGCATCGCGCGGAACTCGATTCCGACCGCATGGGGGTGAGCCTTGGCGTGGGCATGGGTGGTTTACCGGAAATGGAAGCCATGCATGATACTTGGAAAGAGGGAGGGTTTCGGAAGATATCACCTTTTTTCATTATCCAAATCGCACCCAACCTGTTGGCGGGGCAAGTCAGCCTGATGCTCAATTTTCGTGGACCCAATATGAGTGTGGCCTCGGCTTGTGCGACCAGTGGGCACTCAATCGGCGAGGCTTCGGCGGCGATCGCACGTGGCGATGTCGATGTGATGATCGCGGGTGGTTCCGAATCCGTGGTGACACCTTTGGCCGTGGGCGCTTTTGCGAAAATGCGTGCGCTCTCGACTCGCAATGATGATCCCGAAGCGGCTTCGCGGCCCTACGATGTGAATCGCGATGGATTTGTGCTCTCTGAAGGCTCGGTGGTCTTTGTGCTCGAGGAATATGAAGCAGCGAAAAAGCGTGGGGCGAAGATCTACGCCGAAGTTCGTGGATACGGCGCTTCTGCAGACGCTTATCATCTCTCATCGCTGGCTCCGAGAGGTGAGGGATCGGTGCGCGCGATGCGGGCGGCAATGGATCGTTCGGGACTTGCGTGTGAAGATGTCGGTTATGTCTCAGCCCACGCGACATCGACTCCTGGTGGTGATGGTGAGGAAGCCGCGGCGATTGCCGAAGTCTTTAAAGATAGTAAACAGAGCCTTCATGTCAGCGGCGTTAAATCGATGACTGGGCACCTGCTCGGTGGTGCTGGTTCGATGGGCGCTTTGGCGGCGGTTAAATCCATCGATGAGGGCCTCATTCCTCCGACGATCAATCTGACAAATATCGACCCGGTCTGCGCTGAAACGGGACTGAACTTTACTCCCAACGTATCCGTGAAGAAGGAAGTCCACGCGGCCTTGGCGAATAGCTTTGGGTTTGGTGGCACCAATGCCTCACTCGTCTTTGCCAAAGTTTGATTGTCGATTCGTTTGCATCGAAATCCTGATTAGATCGATCCTTTGCGGTGAAAAAACTCTGGTCTCAACTTACGGCTAATGTGCCTTCCGCCTTTTTGGCGGCGTTATTGCTGGGAGGTGCATTCTTGCTCTTCGTGACTTGGGATCAATCGCATTGGTGGAGCCAAAAGGAAGATTACAGCTTTGGCTGGTTGGTCCCGATGTTTGTCGCGTATGTGATCAATGAACGTTGGGTGAATATCAAAACAGCGTTGGCCGCGTGTTCGGCTCCGGGCAGTCCGCGGTCAGCGGGATTGAGCAAGTGGATCGTGCGATTCTTGATCACTTGTTTCCTCTTATTCGGCGCGCTGTTTTTTCTGCTGGGTTCGTTTTATCGCGCTGGTGCCGGGCCCTCTTATCCGGGCACGCTGGCGATCACGATTGGCACGGTGGGATTATTGTTCGGGCTCTTGATCACGAATGCCCCGGAAAGTCCTTCCGCGGCCTCATCGAGTTTCGCGAAAGATGCGCGGGTGCCGCTCGTCGCATTGTTTATTTTTCCGGTGATGATTTGGTTTGTCTCCGCCCCGATGGTCTCAGTCGTGGAGAATCAGTTGAGTCTCATCCTGCTCCGTAATGTAGTGACGGTGGTTTCTTTCGTTTTCGACATGCTCGGGATGCCGGTGGAACAGCAGGGTAATGTGCTGATGTTGCCCACCGGTCCAGTTGGCGTCGCGGAGGCTTGTTCGGGTATTCGCTGACTGACGGCATGTCTCTTTGCGGGCTTGTTTCTCGCGACCGTGTTTTTGAATAAACTGTTGAAGAAAATCGCTCGTGGTGATCTCGATGCTCTTCGCATTTGCGACGAATTTGCTGCGCAGTCTATTCCTCACGGCTTGGGCTTATAATACGAGCCCCGAAGCGATTGAGGGCACGGTTCACGATGTGGCCGGCTACGCTGTTTTGGGGTTAACTGTGATTGGACTGCTGTGCCTCCTGCCGTTATTCAATCTGAAGATCGCTACTGATTTGCCGGATACTTCTGACGAACCGTCTGAAACTTAAACACGATGGTTAGATCGAAGTATCGTTCGAGGAGTGCTTGGATTTCGGCTTGCTCGATCGCTTCAGAATCACTCGCACGATCACGCACGGAAGCTAAGCGATCGTCACGTTGCTGGGCATCGCGCAACACTGTATAACCCCAGTAGCGATTGGTGCGGAGATGAACTTTGCGGCGCGCCAGGAACGGTTGTTTGGTGCGTTCGAATTCGTCCTTAGTGATGCCTACACGTCGCATCGCAGTAATTTCTTCGGGGATCAGTTTACTGATCTCGCTCGCTCGTGTCGGCTCAACATCGGTGTAAGTCGTGAAGAAATTTTGATGCGGGAATTCATCGATGCTGATGAAATGCGTCGTCAAAGAATAAGCGGCGCCAAACTCCTCGCGCACTCGCTTGCGGAGACGATCTTCGACGACGCCCTCCCCCCAAAAAAAAGACTGAACCGACGTTCCTTACGCATATCTTCAATTTCATGCATCGGCCAATAATACGCGACACCGACTTGGCCAAGTTTTGCGTCGATGGAACTGACGCTGGTGTTTTTTTCGGCGCGAGGTATGGCGACTAGATCTGCTTCACGATGATCGCAATCTTCACGGGTAGGGAGGGCGCCGATCGTGTTGGAGATCGCCTCGGTGGCGGTCTGAAAGTCTGCATCTCCGACAATACTTACTTCGATCGGTCCATGCCTAAACGCGGGTTCTACCCATTCCCGTAATTCCTCCAACGTGCGACTGTAGAGGATTGAATAATTGGGAACCCCGAAACGCGTGTCACCTCCAGTCATCACGCGGGGAGCGAGAGAGAAAATCGGCCCGCCAGTATTGGAATTGAGTTGTTCGTAGAGCGAACCTAAGTGGACGAGAAATCGCAGGGAAATGCGACCTGGAGGTTCGGCATTGGGACGGAGCGCATAGCGCAAGCCATTCGGGAGGGTGGCCCAAGTGATTTCCGGATCAGGAGAAATGTCACTGCGCTCATGAGGCCAACTGGTAGGAAGCCCTCTGAATACTTGCGATAGACTTAAAACGCAGACGACGAGGGCAATGCAGTGGCGAATCACGGCGACATGCTTATCTGCTATCGGGTGCAATGATCACGCGGAAAAAGCTCGGAAAGATAGGGTTAGGGTATTTGGACTAGTGGCACCTATCCATGCTCTGGCTTTATCGTATCCTCTTTCTCCCCGCGTTGTTGCTGGGCACCCCGTATTATTTAGCCCGCATGCGCAGACGTGGTGGTTACCGGGAAAACTTTCGGCAGCGCTTAGGAACGCTGGATTACCTGCCGGCCAAATCACCCGCTAAAAAGCGTATCTGGATCCAAGCGGTGAGTGTGGGCGAGATGCTCGCGATCGAGCCGATGTTGCGCGCCTGGCATGCCGACGATTCGGTCGAGGTCTATCTGACCACGACCACCAGCACGGGCTATCAATTGGCCCGCGAGCGCTACGGTGAGTTTGCGATTGGTATCGGCTATTTCCCCTTGGATTGGGCGCCGTTTAGTTCGCGTGCCTGGAAACGATTGCAACCGGATCTAGTGATTCTAACTGAGGGCGAACGTTGGCCTGAGCATATCCATCAAGCGCGCAGACGAAGCGTTCCGGTGGTCGCTTTGAATGCACGCCTTTCTGATCGAACCTTTGGCCGGATGATGCGATTTCAGGCCATTGTGAGCCCTTTACTTCGCGGAGTTACGCATGTGCTGGCGTGTTCGCCACAGGATGCTGAGCGTTTTCGTGAGTTAGGTGTATCGGATGAGAAAATTAACGAGACCGGAAATATCAAACTCGATGTCGAGATCGACCGGATCGATGACGACACGAAAGCACGCTTGAAGCGCGAGTTGGGCCTGCCCGAAGGGAATCTCGTATTGATGGGCTCTTCTACTTGGCCGGGGGAGGAGATCGCCCTGGTGCGAGCTCTACAAAAACTTCGCGCCAATGGCGTGGCGTGTAATTTGTTGCTTGTTCCGAGGCATGCCGAGCGTCGCGGTGAAATCGAAGCCGAGCTACGGCACTGCTGTCTCACGATGAATTTTCGATCAAGACAGCACGCCGCTGAACCAGTGGATATTGCGGTGGGTGACACGACGGGCGAGATGCGCGCTTTCTTGCAATTGGCTGATGTGATCTTTGTGGGGAAAAGTCTGCAGCCTCATACCGAGGGGCAAACACCCGTAGAATCAGGAGTGCTCGGAAAACCGATTTTGTTTGGCCCCGAAATGGGTAACTTTCGGGCGATCGCACGTGACCTTGTCGATTCAGGCGCGGCCTTGACGGTTGGGGATGAAACCGAACTCATTAATAAATCCGCTGCCCTGATGACGGATTCGACCCAACGCGAGCAGATGGCAGCAGCCGCCCAAAACTGGCATCAGCGAAACCTGGGCGCGGTCGAGCGAACATTGAAGATCATATCCGTGGTGCTGGATTCGAATTCCAATTAAGAAGGCATCGCAGATCGAAGATACCAAAGTGGCATCGGTTTACGATTTCGGGCGCAGTTTGATCGCTGCGCAAAGCACTATCACTGCCAGTGCGGAGGATATACCTATTACAGGGCCGACCGGGAAATCGAACGAAGAGATGTCGCGTCCGGTCAATTTGAGGAGGCCGTTGGTCGCGGCGAAGAAAAAGAAAAAACTGACGAGTCCAAGTGCGCCCAAATGAGGCCAAGCCAATTCATCAATGAAGTGGTAGACGATTTTGCGAAATGAATTATCAGGCTCCGGCATCGCTATGCTTAGGGTTTACGGCGATAGGAGGCCAGATAGTTTAAGGTGCCGGCGGGAGCAGAAAAATCACTGGGGGCTTGTTCGGTTTCTAGGGCGTAACATATCCGCAGCCGATCGCCCTTGAGCTGGAGTATTCCAGGAATGGTTTTGCCTTCATTGACTCCCTTCATGCCAGTCATGGCGATTTCCAGGAAGGGTGCCTTTTGATCGATTTGATAGGTGCCTTCATCGGTCGCTTCGGCACCGAATCTGACTTCATAATTTTGCGCGGAAAAGCGAAGCTCTACGTGTTCCGCCGCATCGGCAGGCATCGGTTGCCCGCCGAGCTCGGCGCGGATAACTTGCCAGTTTCCTTCGATCTCGGGAAGAGGATGGTTCTTTTCCATTTTAGGAATTCTTTGTGATCTCGCGTGGCGCAGTTTCCACACTGCTGGGTTCGCTCAGCTCTTTATTTCCCTTGGCTCCAAGTTCTTCAAAACGACGCGCACCGGGCAGGAGAGTATTGCCGAATGAACCGACGGCAGAGTTGTAAGCCTTATTGGCGCTTTCGAGACCGCGACCCACTTTATTGAGGTGGTCGGCAAAGTTGGAAACTCGGTCGTAAAGTTGACGTCCGTAGTCGGCAATTTCCTCCGCGTTTTTAGAAATAGCTTCTTGGCGCCATCCGTAAGCAGCGGCTTTGAGGAGTGCGATCAGAGTGGCGGGCGTGGCGAGCAATACTTTGCGAGTGATGGCGCGATCGATCAGGGTCGCGTCTACTTGGAGAGCGCCGGAGAGGAATTGATCGCCGGGTAGAAAGAGCACCACAAATTCGGGGGAGGGTTGGAATTGCTCCCAGTAGTTTTTGGCACCAAGCGCATCGATGTGGCCACGAACTTTAGCGGCATGAGTGGCGAGAAAGGCACCGCGCGCTTTCGGATCAGTCGCGTTAGCCGCTTCTCGGTAGGCATCATTGGGAGCTTTGGCATCGATCACGATTTGCTGACCACCGGGAAGCCTGACAATTACATCGGGCCGGAAGCGTTTATCATCTGTGCTCACACTAGCTTGTTCATCGAAATCGCAATATGAAGACATACCCGACATCTCGACGACGCGACGTAGTTGGAGTTCGCCCCAAGTGCCGGCGGTATTGGTGGAACTCAGCGCGGTCGAGAGTTTAGCGGTTTCGGCCTGGAGTAGATTCTGGGCGGAGCCAAGCGACTTTAGTTGTTCGGAGAGTCGGCCGTAAGCATCGGCGCGGGATTTTTCGATCTCTCCGATCTTGGCCTGCACATTTTGCAGCGATTCTTTTAGCGGCTTAACGAGCGAATCGATGGCCTGCTGTCGTTTGCCTAGATCGTCGGAAGATTGCTGATGTAGTTTCGAGAAGGATTCACGCGCGAGCTTGAGGAACTGATCGTTGTTCTTGCTGAGGGCTTCGGCGGATAGCGCTTTGAATTCGTTGGAAAGCCGTTCGTGGGCTTCACGTTCCGCGGTGAGTGCGGTCTCTATTTTAGCCAACTGGGTGCGAAGTTCGGATTCACTTTGGCGGATGGTGGTGAGCTCCTGCGTGGTGCGCGTGGATTCCTCTTCGCGTAAGCGTAACCGCTCTAGGAGAGTCGCTTGTTTCTGCCGATGCAGCAGCAACGCGATCACAGTGGCCACGGCAGCGGTAAGAAGTGCAGGAATGAGTGCAGAGTTGGTAAAATTCACGTAAAGATTCTCTCTCTGATGTTAGTGTAAATTATTGCCTGATGCCTTTCTGACACAAAAGGAAGCGAACTGCAAACATGCGAATGCTCAAGAGGTTACTTGAGTGAAACGCTGGTAAGTGCGGACGGCCTATCGTGGGTGACGATCGATGCGCGGCCGAATGCAGATGATTTACGCCGTGCCACGCTGACGGTTGCACGCGGATTGGAAGCTCTGATGAGCGAACGGGTAATCGCGTGGAGTCTGCCAGACTTACCAGACGAATCGTGGCGACGAGCTAAGACTTCGAGTTGAAGAGCTTCGAGATGATATCCTCGAGAGGGATGTCCTCAATCGTGATATCTGCCACAGGGCCTGCTGTAAGAATTTCCTGAGAAACGGCGACGACTTTTTCGCTCGGCACGCGGAGAGTGAATTTACCTTCTTCGTCATACGTGGTTTCGCCGTGTTGGGATTTCCACGTCGCCGGGAAAGTCAGTGCGGTTTCGGAGCCACCTGCCTCTAAGGAAGGCAGGAAGGTGATGATCTTCTGACGAGTGCCGGAATTACTTTCGAGACTATCGAGAGCGCCGTCGTAGATTTTCTCACCTTTGTGGATCACGATCACGCGTTCGCAGAGCTCTTTGATGTCAGCCATGTAGTGACTTGTGAGCAGGATGGTAACCTTGTTCTTGCGATTATACTCACGCAGGAAATTGCGAACGGACTTCTGCGAGATCACATCAAGACCGATCGTGGGTTCATCGAGAAAGAGCACGCGGGGTCGGTGCAACAGCGCGGCGATCAGCTCCATTTTCATGCGCTCACCGAGTGAGAGCTCGCGCACCATCACATTGAGTTTTGGACGGACATCGAGCAGGTCGACAAGTTCATCGAGGGTTTCCTTAAAGTGATCAGCAGGTATGGCGTAGATCGCCCGGAGTAGGTTGAAAGACTCGATGGCGGGAAGATCCCACCACAGTTGATTTTTCTGCCCGAGCACGAGCGCGAATATGCGACGGTAGGCCGACTCGCGTTTGGTGGGATTAAAACCTGCGACAGTCGCCTTACCGCTGGTAGGATAAATCAAGCCCGAGAGCATTTTGAGGGTGGTGGTTTTACCCGCACCGTTGGGACCGAGGAAACCCACGAATTCGCCTTCCTTAATCGAGAAGGAAACATCCTTCGCGGCAGCGGTTTCCTCAAATTTGCGTTTGAACAATCCTTTCACACCACCCCAAAAGCCGGGTTGTTTTTTATAGGTGCGAAAGACGCGCGTAAGATTCTCAACCTCAATCATCAAGAGTGAGAATGAAGCACATTCCCATTTGAATGCAATCGTGGGGGTGCTGATTTATAGTGAAGTGAGGCCAACCTGCTTAGGCGTAACCAAGCTTTCGGTAATCCAGGATGCTGTGGCTTATGTGCTTTTCGGAGACACAGCGCACATCGGTCAGTGGCTCGTGAGGGGAGATGTCGTTAGCCTCGGTCCAGAGGAGTTTATGCATGCCATTGGCATCCGCCGCCGTGAAGAAGCCCGGCATCAACATGGTAGCGGGCACGGTGCGTTTCACGATCGATTCCGGTAAACACGGGTAAGGGAAATTCACGTTATGGATCGTGAAACTGTTTCGCGCCGTTTGCGGTAAAAGCTCACCAGCCAATCGTGCCGTATGATCGGCTGCCATTTTGATGGAGCTAAGGAGCTCTTCGTTGGGCTTTCCTCCTTCTTCTTTGAGGTTCACGTAAACTGCCTCGGAAACATCCTGAGATACGGCGATGGCGGGAAGACCATGCAACGCACCTTCCCAGGCGCCCGCGACCGTGCCACTCGCAATCACGAAGCCGATAGAGCAGTTGAAACCTTCATTGATCCCGCTGACCACGCCGTCTACTTCGCCGTCGATGAGATGCTCCAATGCGATGTTTACGCAATCGCTAGGAGTGCCATCGACGGTCCATGAGGGGCAACCGAAACCGCGATCTATGGCGAGTGATTTTACCGCGCGATCACGCGTCTTTGATGCACCTTTCCAACTCTGCTCACTGGCCGGCGCCACGATGAAGAGTTCGTGACCAGCGCGTTGAAGCGAAGCAACGAGTTCATGTAAAAAGACGGAATCAATACCGTCGTCATTAGTGACGAGAAGTTTCATGGAAGCGCGCAGTCTTAGGTTTCGGGAATAGCTGTCAGGTCTTTTCTGAAGTGGAGGAGTTTTGCGATCCGGATTCCTGAAGAACCCAAACCAGATAGGAGACGATCCCGAGATTGATCAGGAGTGCACTCACGCTAATCAGCGAAACCCGTTGGAAGAGTTCGTAGATTTCCAAGGGGATATAAATCATCCCGCCGAGGGCGGCTAACCATTCGGCCCATCGTCTTTGGTTCCAGAGACCATAGGCTTCGACTAATCGGACGATGGCATAGATCGTAGCTAATGCGGCCAACCAGCGCAGGTGGCCATCATCGAGATGCGACATCGTTTCGATGGAAATTCGTGGATAATGGCTCGCCGGATTTAGATGGGTTTGTTTGACTAATTGATCGGCTAATTTTCCTGCATTTTGGCCGAGAATCGTGAGTAAGCCCAATCCGGCTACGAGGACGATTATGTCTTTGAAGGCTTCGACAATGGCGACCGAACGGAGACCTTTGTTATGATTAGGCGTATCCACGAAAGGCGACGAAAAGGGGTGTATGAATATAACTCAACTTTTCATCCAGACACAAAAAAGCCGCGACTTGCGTCACGGCTTTGAGAGTTGTGGGACAAAGCCCGACAATCACTTAAGATTGCTCAGTCTTTGGTCTCTTCAGAAGCATCGGCTTCAGGAGCAGCATCAGCGGGAGCTTCGTCTGCAGCTGGGGTTTCAGCCTCTTGCTCAGCCATGGCGGCTTTGCGGGAGAGACGAACCTTACCAGAGCGCTCGTCGATGCCGATGCACTTGACGGTGATCGAATCGCCAACCTTGACGACATCCTCAGTGCGCTTGACCCGGAAGTCAGCGAGTTCGGAGATGTGGACGAGGCCTTCTTTGCCCGGGAGACATTCGACGAATGCGCCGAAGTCCTTGGTGCCAGTGACGCGACCATTGTAGATCTTACCGTCTTCGATTTGGGAACCGCCACCGCAGAGGGCGTCGATTTCCGACAACGCGCGATTTAGGGAATCAGCATTGTTCGAGTAGATGAAGACCTTACCGGAATCGTCATCAGAGATGTCAACTTGAGCGCCGGTTGTTTCAGTGATGCGACGGATGGTCTTACCCCCTGGGCCGATCAGCATGCCGATCTTCTCTGGATTGATTTGGATCGTCTGGATACGCGGTGCGTAAGCGGACAGATCGGCGCGAGGAGCAGGGATGCTCTCAAGCATAGACTTGAGGATCTCGATGCGAGCATCGCGAGCCTGGAAGATCGCGGTCTTGGCGATTTCAAATGGCAGCCCCTTGATCTTGAGATCGAGCTGAAAGCCAGTGATGCCCTTGGTCGTGCCAGCGAGCTTGAAGTCCATATCACCGAAATGATCTTCTTCACCGAGGATATCGGTGATGGTCGTCCATTTATCGATTGAACCGTCTTCTTTATTGGAAGTCATCAAACCGCAGCTGATACCAGCGACTGGAGCGATGATAGGCACACCAGCATCCATGAGCGCGAGACAGCCGCCACAGATGGAAGCCATCGAAGTCGAGCCATTGGAAGCCATTATCTCAGATACGATTCGGATCGAGTAGGGGAATACATCCTCAGGAGGAAGAACTGGAACAATCGAACGTTCAGCCAATGCACCATGACCAATCTCGCGACGGCCTGGGCCGATGAAACGGCCCGCTTCGCCAACCGAGAATGGAGGGAAGTTGTAATGCAACATGAAGGACTTCGAAGTCACTCCACCAGTTAATGCGTCGAGACGTTGAGCCTCCTTTGTCGGCCCGAGTGTCGCGATTGCGATCGTCTGCGTGTCACCACGTTGGAACAACGCGGAACCGTGAACGCGAGGGAGCACGCTAACTTCGGAAGAGAGAGGCCGGAGGTCCTTCGCCGCACGCTTGTCGGAACGGACGTCACTTTCGACCACGGTCTGGGTGTAGGCCTTAGATTGGAGATCTTCAAAGACGACACTGATGTCGACATCAGTGAACTTGTCTTCGCCGAGCTCAGCCGTGAGAGCAGTTTTGCACTCTGCCTTGAGCGCCTTGACGTTGGCGTCGCGGACATTGCGCTCGAAGCCGAAGATGGCTGCGCTGACTTTCTCAAGCGTAGCGACGCGTTCGATGATGGCACGGGCTTCGTCGGAAGCGACGACGAGAGGGAAGACGGCCTTTTCTTTGCCGCATTGAGCGACGAGATCCTTGATCGCGACGATGATAGGCTGGATGGCCTTCTGACCGAATTCGAGAGCTTCGATGAAGCGCTCTTCCGTGATCTGATCGGCGGAACCTTCGATCATGAGCATTTCCTTTTCGGTGCCCACGTAGACGAGGTCGAGAGTGCTTTCGAACATCTGCTCGATGGTCGGATTGGCGACGAATTCGTCGTCGATTTCGGCAACACGCACACAAGCGATCGGGCCATCCCAAGGTATGTCGGAGATCGCGAGAGCAGCGGAAGCACCGTTGACCATGGACATGTCGGCGTCGTTGATCATGTCGCAAGACATGAGCTGACCGATGATTTGAACCTCATTGAGGAAACCGTCAGGGAAGAGCGGACGACAAGGACGGTCGCAGAGACGCGAGGTGAGGATTTCCTTCTCGGAAGGACGACCTTCACGCTTGAAGTAACCACCGGGGAAACGACCCGCGGCAGCATACTTCTCACGGTAATCTACGGTGAGAGGGAAGAAGTCCTGTCCAGGACGCATTGAGCGAGAAGCACAAGCGGAGACGATGATGTTGGTTTCGCCAACGTTGACATTGACTGCGCCACCGGCGAGTTGGGCAATCGAGCCCGTGGAGAAGGTCATACCGAGTTCGGCGACCGTTACGTTATATTTCTGTTTCATTACTTTTCTATTCGGATGAGTGTCGCGGATAAATAGGGGAGGGCAGTGACACTGGCCTGCTAGCCCCGTGCTTCCGGAGATGGAAGCGGCAGCGATATATTTGTTGATCGCTGCGGGTGGATTTCAAAAAATCTATTTCGTCTCTCCGTTTCATGGATCGAGAGATTTCCGTTTGGCGTCGCTTGGCCTGTGGCTAGGGCGACAAACGGAAATATCCCGATCCGATCGCGGTGTCTGGGAAGACAACAGGCGACCCGAGTATCGAGTCGCCTGTGTGACAAAGTGATTATCGACGGAGTTTCAGTCTCTGCAGCAACTCGGTGTATTTCGCTAAATCGTGACGCTTTACGTAGTCGAGGAGCTTACGACGGCGAGCCGCCATTTGCAGAAGGCCGCGGCGCGAGTGAAAGTCCTTGCGATGCGTGCGCAGATGCTCGGTCAAGTGATTGATTCGAGCTGTAAGCAACGCGATCTGAACTTCGGACGAGCCGGTATCCATATCGTTAATTTTGAAATCAGCGATGATTTCTGGTTTTGAGACTGTTGACATTGGTTTTGTATTTATTCTGCACGACTGTAGGGAGTCCGAAAACTCCGTGATTCCAGCCTCTCCACGACCGAAATCGCGGTTTAGCCAGCGTCACCGTTCCAATCCGACAGGATGCCGAACCAGCCATGGCGGGACCCACAACCGATGGGTTTCCACTAACGCAAGAGGTCAGAATCAAAAATGGTGCGACTCTGCGCAAGCGTAATCTCAACCTGTTTTACTTGTGATTCGGAGGGCTGTTTCCCCCATGAAGAATCAACTCAAGTCGAGGCTTGTCCCCGCTTGTCTTACCGTCTCCAAAACTCATCTGATTTTCTCACCGAGCTTGCGGATTGTGGATGGAAAAGCTTATGATCATGTAGACTGCACGTTGAACAACGGCGTTCTCATTACAAAATATATGCCTCTCTCTTCTAAGATCTTCGTTGGCTGGCGAGAATCAATTGCCCTGCCAGAATGGGGGATTACCACTTTGCGCGCCAAGATCGATACCGGGGCACTGACCTCTGCGCTGGATGTTGACCAGATCAAGCATCTCTCGGGTGGTCGGGTGAAATTCGATGTTGTCCTGAGCAATTCCCATCGCCGCACAAAAAAATGGATCACGGCCAAAGTCGTCCGCGAGACTGTGGTGCGCTCAAGCAACGGTAGTCGTGAAACACCGCATAGCCCGGTTTGACTTCCGCGGCAATCGGATCGGCCGTCGCGGGATGGACGACGAAACGCTCACGCGCTTTTACCACCACGGTACCGTGAGTGTGACTTCGCGGGATCATGTGCATGCAACCGTTTTCGATCGTCGCTTCGTTGAGCGCGATCCAGCAGGTGATGAAACCATCGAAAGGATTAAAGAAATGATAGTTCACTGCATCCTGATGCCAGGTGTAGGGCGCAAACGGCGTGCCTTCACGGGTAGGGTTCTTCATGAAATACTCATCCGTGTAGAGCTTGATATTGGGTCCAAGCAAAACCTCGACCTTGTCCACGATCACGGGTGACTTCGCGAGCTGCTCAAAATAGGGCAGGAAGTAACTTAGCCCAGCAATCTTACGCACCGGATTATCCGGCCCGACAGGCAGATCCTGTTTCTCGGCGCCGACTCGACCATTGGGTAGAGTAGCCTCGCCAGCGATATACGGCGCCAGTTCATCGTAAATCGCCGTCACGTCTTCCGACGAAAGAAGCGGTTCGTTGTGCAGAATAAAACCGTCTTCGCGATATCGTTCGACGGTGGCTGCGTCGAGCGGGGTATTTGTCATGGGTATTGAGGAAAATGTTTTTATCGATGCGCGCTAGTTATCCTGCCCGGATATTCAGATTGCGCACGTCCTTGCAGCCGGGGAGGGCTTGGATTTTTTTGGCGATTGATTCGCGGTGGTGGAAGATTTCGCTGCGGACGACAGCGTGGGAGACGAGGACGAGGAGGCGGCCGCGTTCGATGCTGACGGGGTTTGAATACGCGGCGTTGGCTGGGCCGACGAGGTCGCGCCAGTTTTCGCGGATAGTGTTCTCGGGGGAGTCGCGGCCCACTTTGAATTTCTCCATCAACTTCTCGACCACGGTCGTGAGATCTTTGGTTGAACGCTTGCGTTGACGACGCGGTTCTTCGAAAGGCAGACGGCGAAGATCGCCAATCATTTCCTCGGCCACGCGACTGAACTGATACGGATCTTTAGACATCGGGGGGACGTTGATTTTCCTCTTCAAACAAACGACTGTAACGAACGAAGGCGCCAAACGCCGTAGCCCACGCGATATAAAATCCGGGGTAGCCGTCGAGGAACCCGAATCGCAAAAAGTAGGCTCGGAAGAATCGCCAGAAAGGGCGGAAGACCGCCGAGCAAACTGAAAACTTGGCGCCTTTGGCCTGACGTTGCTGCACGAAAAGATCGGCAAAGGGGTTTATCTTAGAGACATGACCAGACAGGGTGGGAAAGGAGTAGTGATGAAGATCGCCACGCAGCACAGCAACAGCGCCGTTACATTCCATTTTCTCGTGGACGAATTCATCACCGCCCCAGCGCGAGGCTTCGCGCTTGATCAGGCGTAGGCTGTAATCGGGATACCAATCGCCATGCGTGATCCAACGATCGATGAACCACACTTTACGCGGGAATTTCGCCCCAACGTGGCTTTGATCGCCGCCATGAGCAAAGAAGCGTTCGATTTCGAAACGCAGAGGATTCGAGACTTCTTCGTCGGCATCGAGACAGAGTGCCCAGGATTGGGTGGAGAGATCGAGGGCTTCGTTTTTCGAATCACGAAAGCCTTTCCATTCGCGGTGGTGGACAATTGCTCCGTGTTCTTCAGCGATGGTTTCGCTCGCGTCACTCGTATCGTTGAGCACGACGATAATTTCTGAGACCCAGCCCTTCACGCTGGTGAGGCAACGTGCGAGTGTCTCCGCTTCATTGCGGGCGACTATAACGACGGAAAGTGGTAGGGGGGGGGTTAACTCCACAACGATTGAGGGATTTGATACAAGTAGCCACAGGACCGCCAAGCGCGGATGAGTGACTTCTTGGCTTCTCCGCGACGGAGGAGCAACAGATTTACGAGTGCGACGAGCGTGAAGCCAATCGCCTTGAGGATATTGCCCAAGAAGCGTGAAAGTAGGTAACCGATTGAGGAGCGGCCCGAATCGCGATCGAGGTTCACGCGACCCACCACGCGTGAGCAGGCAGAATCGAAGGCGTGACGTTTCACGTAGTTCATCGTGGTGCGGCCCGATGGCATCTGGTGATCGACAGACGCGAGCGGGGCAAACCACACTTCGAATCCGGCTTGGCGCATGCGGTGCATCGGGCCGTTTTCTTCGCCGCCAAATACGCTTTTCCCTTTGCGCCCAACATTCGTATCCCAACCGCCTTGTTCGCGCAGCACGTCGCGACGGAAGGCGAGATTGGCACTCATGGGCACATCCTTGGTGGAAGTCGGGCCTATGTCTTCTCGAAAGGCCTGTGGATCGTGAAATGATCGCACCCAATCAGGACAGCCTTCGGGAAACACCGGAACGACTTCACCGGCGACGGCACCAATCTTCTGATCGGGATCGTTGACGAAAGGCTGCATCAGTTCGCGGAGCCAGGTCGTGCCCATCAAAATATCGTCATCACCGTAAACGATGATCTCGCCCTGCGCTTCGGCGAGAGCGCGGTTGCGGGCGAAGTTGGCGCCTTGTTGGGTTTCGAGTAAATACTTGGGCGCATGCGGCGCACTGAAAAATGAGGCGACGAGCTCGCGCGTCTTATCCGGCGAGTTGTTGTCGATGATCAGAATCTCCAAACGGTCGGCGGGATAATCCTGAGTCGTCAATCCGGCGAGAGTTTCCACGAGCCATTTTTCCCGATTGTAGGTCGGGATGGCGATGGTCACATGCGGGAGCTCGGACATGGCGATCAGTTTTACGCGCTGAGTTTGCGGTGCAATGCCGCAGAGACTTCTTCAACGGTGAGTTTGCGCACGCAGTAATTGCGGTAGGAATCGCTCTTCACGCAGGGGATGGGCATATCCGGCAGGCAGGTGCAGGGCAGCTCGGTCTGCAAGATCGTGTGTCCTTCACCGACGGGTTTCCAAATTTCAGCATTTTGCGAGCCAAACAGCGCGACGACGGGGACACCAACTCCGGCAGCGATATGCATCGGCCCGCTGTCGTGACAGAGGAATAGATCGAACTTACTGATCAGCGCAGCGAATTGCGCAATCGGGAAGTGCTCAATAATCAGCACGACATGGCCCTCTGCCTTTTGCTGAATCTCTTTCGCAATGCTCAGCTCGCCGGGGCCCGCGACGATGAACACCTGCGCGTTGAGTTCATCTTGCAGGTAATCGCAGACCGCAGCGAATCGTTCGATGGGCCAGATCCGAAAGTGGCTCCGGCTGCCGGGGTGAAGGAGGATCTTGGGTCCCATCCCGCGAGTGTATTTTTTGACGACTTGCAGATCCTGCTCACGCGGCACGAGCCGAATCTCACGGCTGGTTACAGGAACGCCGACGGATTCGAGAAGTTTCAGGTAAGTCTCGGTGATGTGCTGGCTGGTATAGAAGTCGTTGGAGACTTTCGCGCTGCCGGTGTAGATCCAGCGATGCCTAAATGGATTGGTCTCGCGATCGTAAGTCACGCGGACGGCCGCGCCGGTGAGTCTCGTGATGATCGCGGTCTTATCGGTATTATCGAAATCGAGCACCTGCGTGAAACCGACTTTGCGCATCCAGCTCCAAAACTTCAGCCATTCGCCAATCGACTTGGGGATCACCTTTACCTGATCGACATCGAGATGGAGTTTCCCGATCGGTGCGAAAGCACGTTCCGAGAGTAGGGTGATGTGGGCGGCAGGTTCGTTGAGCCGTAGGTTGCGAAAGACCGATCCAAGCAACACCAGATCGCCGAGATAGCGGCGACGGATGACGAGGATGCGGGGAGCCTGTGGTTCGGATGGCATAGTGAAGAAGTGACGCGTGGCTCTATCTCAAGAAAAGCCGCGAGGGTTCTGCAACTATTTGCGGAGGCGTTGAGGCACGAATTTCTCGCGGGGCGCAGCAGCCTTGTTGGATCCACTATTTGATCCTTTGCCCTTTTTCGAGAAAGGCTTGCCGGGTTTGCCTGACTTTTTACCAAAATTCTTTTCAGCTCTTTGACCTGATTTCTTAGCTGAAGCGGGCTTGCTCTTACGGAGAGGTTTTTGGAACTGAGGGCTTCGATCCCCTTTTCGGGGCGGTGCCTTAAAATCGCTCGCAATGGTGAAATCGATCAATCGCTTGAAGCGATCTACTTTGGCGACGATGACCTCGATGTGATCGTTGATACTGTAGCGGCACTTGGTCTTTCGGCCCACCATGGAAGAGCCATCGTTGCTGAGCGTGTAATGGTCGTCACTCAACAAGGAAGCGGGGACGAGGCCGAAGGTCATTGATTCCTCGAGCTCGATGAAGAATCCGTGAGCCCTAATATCGGTAATAATGGCCGGGAAGATGCTGGGCGGTTTCTTGGTGAGCTCGCGTTCGAAGAACTCGAGCAGTTTGATCTTAACCGAATCACGTTCCGCATCCTGGCTATTGATTTCTGCGAGTGACAGATGTTCGGCGATTTTTTCAGTCCGCGCTTTGTCGTAGTGCAAACGCTTTTCATGGTGCGCGGGATAACCGGCATGCTGGATCAGGTAGCGGTCGAAAACGCGATGCACGACCAGATCGGCGTAGCGCCGAATAGGAGAAGTGAAATGCGAATAGTCGCTCTTGTGTAGGCCGTAATGCCCGTCGTGCGAGGAGCGGTAACACGCCTTTTTCAAGCTGCGTAAAAACTGCGTGCGCAGAGTGTAACCCTGCGGATGGCCGCGGAGGATCAAGAGAAGCTTCACGGCTTCTTGGCGATTGGTGAGATCGCCAACTTTGATCCCGTGAGTCGCGAGTAGTTTCCTCAACTCGGCGAGTTTTTCGTCATCAGGCTCGTCGTGAACGCGGTAGATCGAAGGTAGCTTGTAGCGTTTCGTGAGTTGCGCGACGGATTCATTGGCCGCGAGCATGAACTCTTCGATCAGTTGGTGGCTTTCATCATTCTCGATGAGCTCCAGACGATCCGCATAACCTTCCGGATCGACGAAAATTTTCGTCTCAGGCATGTCGAGATCGAGACTACCTTTGTTCATACGCGCTTTGCGTAGGCCGGACGCGAGGTTCCACAGGCGACGCACCCATTTCTGGATATCACTGAGCTCATCAAGCGACATGCGATTGATGGCGCGACCGGTCGATCCGGTTTGGTGCTTGGGCGGCAGCGGCATCGATTTGATCTTGGTGAGATCGTCTTCGAAAAGAAACGCGTAGGCCTGTTTGTAGGTGAGTCGTTTACGGCTGCGAATCACTGTATTGCCGAAGGTGCGCTCCTTGAGCTTTCCGTGTTTTCCGAAGAGGAGAAAGACGGCCTTGGTCAACCTGTTCTCACCTTCAACCAAAGAGCAGAGCCCGTTGGAAAGTTTCTCAGGCAGCATGGGGATAACCGTGCCCACAAGGTAAGTGGAATTGCCGCGACGTTGAGCTTCGCGATCGAGGGGAGACTCAGCTTTGACGTAAGCGGACACATCGGCGATGTGGATACCGACGCGGGTTTCGCCGTCTTCAAGCTCTTCAATCGAGATCGCATCATCGAAGTCTTTGGCATCGTCGGGATCGATCGTGAGCGTGGGCACTTCACGGTAATCAAGGCGGCCACGCATTTGCGCGGGAAGCACGTGACTAGGGATCTCAGCTGCCTCGCGTTCTACGTTTGCGGGGAAATTGGGATCGAGTCCGTATTTCTCAAACACGCCGAGGATCTCCGCGCGAGGTTCGTGGGTGCGACCAAGACGTGAGGTGAGGGTGCCTGTCAGCGAATCGCGGCGGTCTCGCCATTCATCCAACTGAACAACTACCTTGTCGCCGGCAATGGGAGCTGGCTTGAGCGAGCTACTGGCCGGGTCCTTAACGAGAACCTCGAAATTGAATCGTGGATCGTCGGGAACGACGAGCCAGTGGCATCCGGATTTACGCAGATTGCCAACCATCGTATCGCGGCCGCGTTCGATGACACGGAGCACTCGACCAGCGACTTCACCTTCGCGTCTGGTGCGGACGCCAGGGCGAATCTTAATCGCGACCCGATCACCATGAAAGGCGACATCGGTATCTTCGGGAGAGATTTGAATGTTGGTCTGTTCGGGTTGGTCGGCCGGTAGATCATCACGGATGATGAAGGCGGAACCTGCGGCGCGAAATCGAATCGTGCCCGTAATTTCGGAACTGCGTTTGAGTGACTGTTTAGCCGGTTGCTTGCTCGCTTGCTTAGCGAGTTTGTAGCGCTTGCCCTTGTGGGTGATGACTTCACCGGACGAAAGCAATTTGCTCAGCTCGGCGGCGAGCATGGCGCGTTGTTTTTTAGGTAGGCCCAAACTATGGGCAAGATCTGCCTCGCCTTGGGGGCGATACTGGGCCTCACGCAGATGGGCGAGCAGGCGTTCGCGAATTTTCATGTAAATATATCAGTGCGAAGCACTCGGGCGACGCTTTGGGATTGGATTGAGTAAGGTATGGTGCTAGTTGTTGGGCGATGAAAATCGTCCATGTGGCTAGTGAATTGTTTCCCTATGTAAAAACAGGGGGTTTGGCGGATGCCGTTGCGGCGTTGTCCGTGGCGCTAGCCGATGAACAACACGAGGTCGCGGTATTTCTACCGGGCTATCGGCAGGTGCTTGAGCATCCGGATGTGGCCCATGCCACGAGGAAGCTGCGGCTCAAGATCGAGATGGGTGACGATTTCATGTCGGGTCATGTGGAGGTATTTTCTCCGCGACCGAATCTCGACATCTACTTGATCTGTCGTGACGAGTTTTTCGATCGCAGCAATCCGTATGGGACGGGACAGCGTGATTATGAAGACAATGCCGAACGGTTCATCTTCTTCGCCAAGGGTGTAGTTAATACGCTGCGTTTGACGGATTTGCAAGCCGACGTCGTGCATTGCCACGATTGGCAGGCCTCACTCGTGCCGCTTTTACTGCGGGTAGCGGAGCGTCGCCACGATCTTACTTTGGCACTACGCACGGTCTTCACTATTCATAATATCGCATTTCAAGGTGTGTTTTCTGAAAGCATTTTTGCGCGAACCAATCTGCCTGAAGAACTGAATAACATCGACGGTCTGGAGTATTATAATCAGATCAGTTTCATGAAGGGTGGCATTCTTTTCGCCGATCAAGTGACGACGGTCAGTCCGCGATATTCCGAGGAAATCCAAACCGAGGAATTTGGCTGCGGGCTGGATGGAGTCGTGCAGGCGCGAGCCGATGACGTGGTTGGTTTGCTCAATGGAATCGATACCGAGATTTGGAATCCGTCCATAGATGCATCGCTACCTGCGCGCTATTCGGCGGACGATCTGAAAGGAAAAGCGAAGTGTCGTGAGGCGTTGCTCAACTCGCACGGTCTCGACCCGAAATTCAAGGGGCCGGTCTTCGGGATGGTCTGCCGATTAGCGGAACAAAAGGGCATCGATCTACTTTTAGATAACGCGGACTTTTTCCTGAAAAACAACTGCCGCCTGATCGTGCTGGGGAAGGGAGAGGAGCGCTACGAACAAGCGTTGCACGATCTAGTCGCCAAGGCACCGGATAAGATAGCAATGAGCCTCGTGCTCGATGAGGCAATGAGCCATTTGATCGAAGCGGGCTCGGACTTTTTCGTGATGCCTTCGCTATTCGAGCCGTGTGGTTTGAATCAAATGTATTCGCAGGCTTATGGCGCGGTGCCTTTGACGAGTGAAGTCGGCGGACTGGCTGATACAGTCATCGATGCGGACAAGGATGCGAAGAGCGGCACAGGTCTGACGTTCTTGCCTACCAAAGAGGGATTAGGTGATGCCCTGTTACGCGCGCTTAAACTCTATGGCGACAAACCACGATATGCCGCCGTGCAGCGACGCGGGATGAAGCGTGACTTCAGTTGGAAGAGTGCCGCCGGGGGATACTTAGAGCTCTACGATGACATTCTCTAATCAGTGATGAAGCCACCGATCCTCTACTGGTTTCGTCGCGACCTCCGTTTGCAGGATAACCCAGCTCTGCAAAAAGCGTTGGAGGGCGGCGGGCCGATCATACCTGTCTACATTCACGATGAAGCTGGTGAGGGCGAGTGGAAGACGGGCGGCGCCTCGCGTTGGTGGCTGTACCACTCGTTGGTTTCGTTGCGAGAATCACTCGCCAAGCTGAATTCGCGATTAATCGTGCGAGCTGGGGCGAGTGGAGAAGTGCTCGAGGAGCTGTGCGAAGAAACAGGTGCGAAAGCCGTGTATTGGAATCGACGTTACGAGCCTGCGATCATCGCGCGAGATAAGCAGATCAAACAAAGCCTGCGCGACCTTGAGATTGAGGGAGAGAGCTTCAATGGTGCGCTGCTGTTTGAACCGCACACGATCGAGAATAAGCAAGGCAGACCGTTTCAGGTCTTCACCCCTTACTGGCGGCATTGTCTGGCCAAGGGTATTTCAGAGAATACTTCTGCGCGAGTTAAGAAGCTCCCGCATCCCAATGAATGGCCCAAGTCTGAGAGCCTCGACGATCTGGAGTTGCTCCCGTTAATTAACTGGACCGATGGGTTCGCGGAGAATTGGGAACCGGGCGAAACGGGCGCACTGAAGAGCTTAAAGGTATTCGTGAAATCTGCGGTGGATGAATATGAATCGAAGCGCGATTTCCCTCATATCGTGGGGACCTCACAGCTGTCTCCGTATTTGCATTTCGGTGAGATTAGTCCGCAGCAAATCTGGAGTGCTCTGCAGAAGCGCAGCGAGGCGACCGGTGTGTTTCCAACGAGTAAGGGCGAGCAAGTGTATCTCAGCGAAATAGGCTGGCGGGAATTTGCGCATCATCTGCTCTATCATTTTCCGCAGACGCCTCATGCACCTTTGCGTGCAGACTATGAACGTTTCCCTTGGGCGAGCGATCCGGATGGCGCGAAACTGCGAGCGTGGCAACGGGGGCTGACGGGGTATCCGATTGTCGATGCGGGGATGCGTGAGCTGTGGCATACCGGATGGATGCACAATCGCGTGCGGATGATCGTCGCGTCGTTTTTGGTGAAACATCTTCGGCTACCTTGGACATTGGGAGCGGCATGGTTTTGGGATACGTTAGTCGATGCCGATTTGGCGAGTAACACGCTGGGTTGGCAGTGGACGGCGGGATGCGGGGCTGATGCGGCGCCATTTTTCCGCATCTTTGCTCCTGTGAATCAGGGCGAGAAATTTGACAAGAACGGTGACTATGTTCGGAAGTGGATTCCGGAACTGGCGAAGTTGGGCTCGAAATATATTCAACGACCCTGGGAGGCTCCGACCGAAGTGCTGGAAGCTGCAGAGATTGAATTGGGAAATCAGTATCCGCACCCGATCGTCGATCACACAACGGCTCGCAAGGAAGCCTTGGCGGCTTTTCAACAGCTAAGAAATTCGAAATGAAAATTGTGGTCACAGGTGCTTCGGGATTGATCGGCACTGCTCTGGTGCCATATCTGCGGAAGCAAGGGCATGAGGTAGCGCGACTGGTGCGAACCCGTAAAGTCGCAGCCGATGCGATCTACTGGGATCCTGATAACGGGGAGTTGAACCCCCATGACCTAAGTGGATTTGATACCATCATCCATTTGGCCGGAGCCAATGTGGCCGAGGGGAGATGGACGGAGAAACGTAAGCGACTGATTCTCGAGAGTCGCGTGTATGGGCTACGCACTTTGACGGAGGCGATCCGAGGTTGCGCGGAGAAACCAACAACATTGATCAGCGCTTCGGCGACGGGCTTTTATGGGGACCGTGGCGACGATTTTCTGGATGAAACCAGCGAATCGGGCACGGGGTTTCTGGCGGAAGTGTGTCGAGAATGGGAGGGAGGTTTACGCGAAGTTGAGAGCACTGGTCTGCGGACTGCCTCGCTTCGATTGGGAATCGTGTTGTCGAGTAATGGGGGCGCACTTGGGAAAATGCTGCCGGCTTTCAAGTGTGGCGCAGGCGGGCGATTAGGGTCGGGCAAACAATGGATGAGCTGGATCAGCAAAGTGGATCTATTGCGGGTAATTAACCATGTGATCGTGGAGCACTCGATTCATGGGCCGGTGAATGCGGTAGCGCCACAACCAGTAACCAATGAGGAATTCACGAAAACTCTGGCGAGAGTATTGAAGCGACCGGCCGTGTTGCCAGTTCCGGCGTTTATGCTGCGGCTCTTGTTTGGTCAGATGGCAGATGAAGCATTGCTGGCGAGTGCGCGGGTGAAACCGCAGGTGGTGCAGTCAAGTGGTTTCAGTTTTACACATGAGCGATTAGAGCACGCGCTCCAGTCAGTGCTCTCGTGATCTGTATTTCGGACAAAAATGGGCTTTCCAAAAGGGCCTCCGATTGTAATCGTTCTACTTTATGCAGAATACATTAGTCATCTATAAACCTGATTGTATGGGGCAAAAGCATGTCGGCGCAGTGTTGAGTCGCTTTGAAAATGCCGGTTTCACCGTCGTGGGATGCAAAATGATGCAGCTCACACTTGAACTGCTCCGCAAGCATTACTCGCATGTGGCCGACAAGCCTTTCTATCCTGAGATCGAAGAATTCATGAGCTCACGTCCTGTGATCGTGATGGCCCTCCGTGGTGAGGGAATTGTGGCCAAAGTTCGTGACCTGCTCGGTCCGACCGATTCGCGTAAAGCGGATAAAGGCACGATCCGTGGTGATTTTGGAACGGAGATGATGAAGAACGTCGTCCACGCTTCCGATAGCGATGAGAACGCAGCCATCGAGCTGAATCGTTTTTTCAAGGCTGAAGAGCTTTTCGAAGTCTAATCGATCTCGATTTTTTTTATAAATTTATTCCCGCCCGAAAAGGCGGGCTTTTTTGTATCTGTGTCTGACTCTAGCACGAAAAAAGCGCACCAGGATTGATGCGCTTATCGAAAGTTAGGCCTGGTCGAGTTACCCAAACTGGTCCACCTAAACAGTTAGTCTGGATGGGTTGATGTAGTGGTTGAGGGTGTAGAGTAAGTCAAGGGATGGG